>NZ_JBIVNB010000003.1:149358-166929 GCF_044753345.1 Kitasatospora sp. NPDC088391 | reverse complement strand
TGGGGGGGGGGGGGGGCGGGGGGGCGGGGGGGGGGGGGGGGGGGGGGGGGGGGGGGGGGGGGGGGGGCCGCGCGGGGGGGGGCCGCCGGGGGCCCGGGGGGCGCCCCCGCCCCGGCGTTGCGTCAGGACTGCGCGGAACGGCGGCGCAGCCCGGCCGCGCCGAGCGCCGCGCCGACCACGCCGACCACGATGCCGACCACGCCCAGGGTGCGGGCGGTGGAGTCCGAGGACTTCGCGGCCGCCGCGTCCTGCTTGCTGGCCGCGTCGTCGGAGTGGTGGTCCGCCGGGGCCCCGGCGGCCGCCCCGGCCTTGGTCAGGGCCAGCGTCGGGGCGGGCTTGGCCGGCTCGGGCTGCCCGTCCTTCGACTCCTCGATCCAGCGGACGACGTCACCGTTGTCGTACGTCTGCAGCGCCTTGAAGGTCAGCTTGTCGGTGTCGCTCGGCAGCGCGCCCAGCGAGACCCGGAACTCCTGGAACTGCCCGGGCGCGATCTTGGTGCCGGCGTCCGCGGTCCAGGTGATCTTCGAGACGGCCTCGGTGATCTGCTGGCCGTGCGAGTCCAGCGGCTTGTCGAGCTTCGACTTCTCCAGCACCGCGGTCCAGCCCGGCAGCGGCTGGGTCCGCACCGAGGCCATCGGGTGGTCCATCGGCAGGTTGACCTCGATCTTCACGGTCGAGGCGGTGTCGCTCTCGTTCGGCACCCGGAACGCCACGGCCGTGTACCCGCCCTGCTGGGCGTTGCCCGGCTGGACGGTGACGTGCGCGAACGCGGGAACGGCGGACGCCAGCAGGGCGCCGGCCGCCACCACGAGCGCGCCGACGGAACGACGGGCGGTGAGGGAACGCATCAGGGGACTCCAGGGGAGAAGAGGGGGCCGCGCCAGGGCGGCGGGAGGAAAGGGGTGACGCGCCGTCCCGCGCACGGCGCGGACACGGCGACAGCGGGCGCACGCCCGGACCCCGGTCTCCCCGGAGCCCGCTCAGCGCGCGAACGCCCCCGCGGGCGGTCCCCTGCGCAGCACGCAGTGCCGCAGCGCCGCCGCCACCGGCAGCGGCCAGTCCTCCGGACGCCCGCCCGGACGCCGTACGGCCGGCCGGTCCGTCCCCAGCAGCAGCGCCGACAGCAGCGCCACCGCCGTCCGCAGCGGGGCCGCCCAGCCGCGGGCGGTCAGCGCCACCGTACGGACCAGCCGCCACAGCGCGGCCTCGCCGCGCCGCAGCCACCAGCCCGCCACCAGCGCCGCCGCCAGGTGACCCAGCAGCATCGCCGGGCTCAGCCCCAGCCAGCCCTCCGGGTGCGGCACCGCCGCGGCGGCCACCGCCCGCGGGTCCAGACCCGCCGCGCTCACCACCTGCTCCGCCGTGGTGTCCAGCGGGACGACCGTCAGCCCGTCGCCGGGCGTGTCGTTGCACAGCAGTCGGCCCGCGACCGCGGCCAGCGGGTCGACGGCACCGTTTCCGGCCATCTGCGCGTGCGCCATCGGCGCACCGCCGCCCAGCCCGCCGCCGAAGAAGTGGAACAGCAGGTGCAGGCCCAGCTGCCCGGCCGCCAGCGCCCCGGCTATCGCCCCCAGCGAGCGTTCCCGCCCGCCGGCCAGCGCCGCCGCCGCGCACACCGCGGCGAAGCCCGCCGCCAGCGTGTCCGGCGCCACCGCGCCGCCCGCCCGGGCGTGCCCGAAGGCCGCCACCAGCGTGCACACCAGCGCGAACGGCACCGCCCGCAGCACCCGCAGGTCCCAGCCGGCCGCTGCGGCCCGCGCGGCGGGCAGGGCGGCGGGCCGGCGGGCGGCGGCGGTGGGGTCAGTCATGGCCGGGCCATCATCTCACCGCCTACACGCGTCGCCGGGGCAGGGGCCGCAACCCGCCCCGAATGGCCAGAACCCGACCGGCGCACTCACCCGTCCGCGCGCCGATCGGCACACCCGACAGGACCAGTCCATCCGCCGAACGGGCGGTAGCGGCGAACGCGGACGGTTCACCGCGCGCGGCCGAGGAGATAGCTAGTTGTATGTGGAGCCGCAGCCAGGAGGGATCTCCCGTGGACATCTGGTGGACTCTGCACCTCAAGCGCGACCCGGCCAGCGTGCCGCTCGCCCGCCGCATCCTGCTCGGCGCGATGGACTCCGCCGGGGTCGACCCGCAGATCGCCTTCGACCTCGGCCTCGCCCTCACCGAAGCCTGCGCCAACGCGGTCGAGCACGCCGCTCCCGCCCACGCCGGCGACACCTACCAGGTCACCGCCTCGCTCAGCGGCGACCGGGTGCGGATCGAGGTCGCCAACACCGGCACCCCGGCCGCCCCCCGCCCGGCCCCGCCCCGCCGCGCCGACCGTCCCGCCGACCGCCCGGCCGACCGGCCCGCCCCGCGCTGCCGCACCCGCCGCGGCCGGGCCTCCGTCCCCGCCCGGGTGCTGGCCGCCGCCCGCCCCGCGAACCGCACCGCGCCCTACGACACCCACGTGCTCCCCCCGCTGCGCGCCGCCCTCCCCGCCCCCGTCTGCGACACCCTCCCGGAGCTGGAGGCCGAGTCCGGCCGCGGCCTGTTCCTGATCCACGCCCTCGCCGACCACGTCCAGCTCCGCACCCACCCCCAGCGCGGCGCCACCGTCAGCTTCGACAAGCTGCTCACCCCCGGCGCGGCCGCCGCCCTGCTGCGCACCGCCTCCTGATCCGACACCCCGTCCCACCCCGCCCGCCGCCGCCCCGTCCCACCTCCCGAAACCCGCCGGCGGCGCGTCCGGCTGCTCCGGTTATGGTCTAGTCCAGTCACCGGAGGGGACCATGACCACCACCACCGCGGAGCCGGTCTCCGCACCCCGTCGCGCGCTGTCCCGGATGGGCCAGGCCCTGCGCGGACGCGACTTCCGCATCTGGTTCGCCGGACAGCTGACCTCCGCCTCCGGCGCGCTCGCCCAGGGCGTCGTGCTGTCCTGGATGGTCTACCAACTCACGCACAACGCCGTCTGGTTGACCGTCCTGACGGCCTGCACCTGGGGCCCCACCCTGCTGCTCGGCCCGTGGGCCGGCGCGCTGGTCGACCGCTCCGACCGCCGCCGCCTGCTGATGGTCACCCAGAGCCTGATGCTGCTCCTCGGCCTCGTCCTGGCCGCGACCACCGCACTGTTCGGCCAGCACCTGTGGCTGCTGCTGGCCCTCGCCACCTGCACCGGCCTGGTCGCCACCGTCGACTCCCCCGCCCGCCAGGTCTTCGTGGTCGACCTGGTCGGCGCGGGCTCCGTCGCCAGCGCCGTCGGCCTCTGGGAGGTCGCCCTGAACGCCTCCCGGGTGATCGGCCCGGCCGCCGCCGGCGCCCTGCTCGCGGCCGGCGGCCCCGCCCTCGCCTTCGCCTTCAACGCCCTCACCTACCTCGCCCCGCTGCTCGCGCTGGCCCGGCTCCGCGCCCCCGCCGACCGCACCGCCGACCGCCCCGCCGCCGCCGAGCGCGGCCCGCGGGCGAGCGCCCGCGAGGGACTCGCCTACGCCCGCCGCTCCCCGATCGTCCGCGGCCTGCTGCCGATGTCCGCCGCCAGCGGCCTGATCTTCGCGATGAACCTCACCGTCCCGCCGCTGGTCGACCGCGCCCTCGACCTCGGCCCGGCCGGCTACTCGACGCTGATGGCCGCCTTCGGCCTCGGCGGCCTGCCCGGCGCCCTGCTCGCCGCCGCCGCGCCCGAACCCACCCCGCGCCGGGTCCGCACCCTCGCCCTCACCACCTCGGTCGCCGTCCTCGCCACCGCGCTCGCCCCGAACGCCTGGGCCGCCGTGGCCGGGATGTTCGCCGTCGGCCTCACCTCGATCTGGTACATCGCCAGCGCCAACACCCTCGCCCAGCTGCGCTCCGCCCCCGAGATGCGCGGCCGGGTGATGTCGCTCTGGGGCAGCGCGATGACCGGCACCCTCCCCTTCACCGGACTCGCCGTCACCTTCGTCGCCCAGGAGGTCGGCGCCCGGACCGGCTTCGCGATCTCCGGCGGCGCGCTGCTGCTCACCACCCTCGCCGCCTGGCGGGCCCTGCGCCCCGCGGTCTGACGCCCCCGGAGGACGACCGGGAGGACGGCGGTGAGGACGGCTGGGGCGACGATGTCGAGAACGGCGCCCCGGTTCCGACCCCGGGGCGGAGACCGACCGCACCGTGAGGAGCCCGCCGCCGTGCCGTACATGCTGCAGCTGCACTTCAGCCAGGCCGACACCGCCGTCCCGCCGATCCCCGACTGGGACCCGGCGGCCGTCGCCGCCCACCTCGGGTACATGCGGGACGCCGTCGCCGAGCTCACCGCCACCGGCGAACTCGTCGAGGCCCGCGGCCTGGCCGAGCCCGGCACCGCCCGGATCGTCCGCGCCACCGGTGGCGCGCCCGCCGTCGTCGCGGGCCCGTTCCCGGACGGCAAGGAGTTCCTGTTCGGCTGGTGGATCGTCGACTGCGGGCCCGAACGGGCCGTCGAGCTGGCCGCCCGGCTGTCGGCCGCGCCCGGGCCCGCCGGGGAGCCGATGAACATGCCGGTCGAGGTCCGCGCGCTGATGTCCGAACCGCCGGGCGTCGACCGACGGTAGGCAGCGACGGCGAATTGCCGGGAATGTCCGACCGGCGGACCATGGTGATCATGATGCACCAGATGCGCGCCGAGACCGACCCGACCGGCGCCACGGACTCCGTGGTCAGCTGGCACATCGTCCGCGACGCGGACCCCGTCGCCCTCTGCGGCCGGGAGCTCTCCCCGGCCGCCCCCGTCCGGGACGCCGCCCACTGGACCGGCGACCCCGACCACAACTGCCACACCTGCGGGGCGCTCTTCCTGCGCGAGGCCCCGTACCTCCCGGAGGAGCACACCGGCTGACACCGCCGGGCCCGGTCCGGGGCGCGGCGGCGTAGCCTTGACGGCGCCCTGTTCGCGCGCTGTGGAGGTGTTCCCGTGGTGGTCGTTTCCTCGACGGACGGTCGGGTCCAGCGCGGGAACGAGACCCGGCGCGCGGTGCTCGGCCGGGCGGTGCAGATCGCCTCGGTGGAGGGCCTGGCGGCGCTCTCGATCGGACGGCTGGCCACCGACCTCGGACTCAGCAAGAGCGGCGTGTTCGCCGGCTTCGGCTCCAAGGAGGAGCTGCAGCTGGCCACCGTCCGGGCCGCCCGCCGGATCTTCTACGACCGGGTGGTCGCCCCCGCGCTGGAACTGCCCGCCGGGGCCGGGCAGGTGCGGGCGCTGTGCGAGCACTGGATCGACTACTCGCGGGGCCGGGTCTTCGAGGGCGGCTGCTTCTTCTACGCGGTGACGGCCGAGTTCGACGCCCGCCCGGGCCAGGTGCGCGACGCCCTGGCGGCGGTGGCGCTGGAGTGGGAGACCCTGGTCACCGACCTGCTGCGGGCCGCGCGGGCGGCCGGCGAGCTCCCGGCGGACAGCGACCCGGAGGAGCTGGCGCTGCTGCTGACCGGCCTGATGGACAGCGCGAACGTGCTCGCGGTGCTGCACGACGACCCGTCCCGCTACGACCGGGCGCTGCGCGCCATCCACCGCCTGCTCGGCTGACCCCGCGGTTCCCTCGTCGGGCGCCCCGTCGCCCCTAAAAATGAACGAACGGTCGTGCTAATATCTCGCCCATGGCTCCCACCGTCGCCCTGCTGGGCACCGCGCTGAACGCCGCCTCGCACGTCGCCACCGCCCCGCCGGGCCGGGTGGCCTTCGAACTGTTCCGCCGCCCGGTCCGCCGCAGCCGGGTCCGCCCGGCCGAGCGGGAGCTGCACGACCGGGCCGCCACCGGGGAGCTGACCGTCAACGGCAAGCGGGTGCGCACCTACCGGTGGGGCGACGGGCGCCGGCCGGTGCTGCTGGTGCACGGCTGGCAGTCCCGGGCGTCCCGGTTCGCGCCCTGGGTCCGCGGACTGCTGGACCAGGGGCTGAGCCCGGTCGGCTTCGACGCGCCCGGCCACGGCGACTCGGCGGGCCGGGCCACCACCATCCTGGAGTACCAGGAGCTGATCGGGCGGCTGGCCGAGCGCCACGGGCCCTTCGAGGCCGCCGTGGCGCACTCCTTCGGGGTCTGCTGCACCTTCCTGGCGATCGCCGAGGGGGTGCCGGTCGGACGGCTGGTCGCGGTCGCCGGGGTCGCCGAGTTCGACTTCCTGGCCGGGGGCTTCGCCGCCACCCTGGGCCTCAACGACCGGCTGCGGCGGGACCTGGTCCGGCGGATCGAGGACGTCCTGCTGCCCGGCGCGGGCGACGTGCGGCAGCGCTTCGACGCCACCCGCCGCCCCGAACTGGTCACCGCGCCGATCCTGGTGGTGCACGACGAGGACGACGACGTCGTCCCGCTGCGCCAGGCCCACCTGCTGCGCGAGGCGTACGGCGACCGGCAGTTGCGGCTGATCACCACTCAGGGCCTGGGCCACCGCCGGGTCCTGACGGAGCGGACGGTGCTCGACAACGCGCTCGCCTTCCTCACCGAGGACGCCGAGGACGCCGAGGACGCCGGGCAGGCCGGGCGCACCGAGCAGGCCGGGCGCACCGGGCGGACCGCGGCCCCGGCCGGCTGAGCCCGCCGCACACGCCGGACGGCCGGCCCGGTGCTCCTCGCACCGGGCCGGCCGTCCGACCGTCGGGGGACCGACGGGTGCTCAGCCGCCGCTCTTGCGGCGGAAGGTGCGCTTGCCGCCGGCCGCGGCGTGCGCGCCGTGGATCTTCGAGTCGCCGCCGGGGCCGCCGGCCGCGTTCCGGTTCCCGCCGCCCTTGCGCTGCAGTGCGGCCAGGAACTTGGCCTTCTGGTCGTCCGGCGCGGCCTGCTCGGGGCCGTCGGCGCTCGCCTCCGGCGCGGGTTCGGCGGACGGGGCGGTGTCGCTGCTCATGCGGGACCTCCTGGACGGGAGCGGGTGTACCGGTCACACCCTGCCATGCCGGGCGGGGGTGCTGTCAGCCGATATCGCGCACGGTCAGCCCCGGCGCGCCGCGGCGTGCGCGCCCTCCCGCTCGTCGCGGTACTGCAGGCCGCCCATCAGGAACAGCAGGGCGAGGGTGGGGAAGCCGATCGAGGCGATCACCAGTACGAAGAACTGCCAGACCATGGGACGCTCCTGTCGCGGATCGGGTGGACGGGTCGAGGGTCCGGACCGGCGGCCGCCGAACGCCGCCGATTGTCATATCTCGTCCCATTATGTCCGAATCATTCCGCGCACGGATCGCTGTCCGACCCCTGTTCCGGGCCGGACGCCGCCCGCAGACTGGTGGGCATGCGGGTAGAGCTGGCAGTTGACGCGCGCCGCCCGGACCGGGGCTGCGAGGACTTCGCCGCGGCCACCCCGGAGGCCCTGGTGCTGCTGGACGGGTCCAGTACGCCGGAGTCGCTGGCGACCGGCTGCACCCACGGCACCGCCTGGTACGTCCGCCGACTCGGCGTCCACCTGCTGGCCCGGCTCACCGACCGCGCCGACCGGACGGTCGCCGAGTGCCTGGCCGACGCGATCGCCGAGACCGCCGCCCTGCACGGCGGCCGCTGCGACCTGGCCAACCCGGCCACCCCCGCCGCGATGGTGGTCGCCGCCCGGCTGCGCGGCGACACCCTGGAGTACCTGGCGCTCGGCGACTCCCTGCTGGTCCTGCACCCCGAGCAGGGGCCGCCCCGGGTGATCGGCGACAACCAGCGCTTCCCCGGCGGCGAGGAACTGCGCCGCCAGGTCTGGTCCACCGTCCCCGGCAGCGCCGAGCGGGCCGCGCTCCACCTCCGCTACGCCACCGCGGTCCGGGCCGCCCGCAACACCGGCCACGGGCCGTGGATCGCCGCCGCCCTCCCGCGGGCCGCCGAGCACGCCGAGACCGGCGCCGTCGCCCGGGCCGGACTGCGCGGCGCCGCCGCCCTCTCGGACGGCGCCGCCCGCTTCACCGACCGCCTCGGACTGGGCAGTTGGGCCGACGCCGCGCACCTGCTCGCGGAGGCCGGACCGGCCGAGCTGATCGCCCGGGTCCGGGCCGCCGAACGCACCGACCCGCACTGCCTGCGCTGGCCGCGCAGCAAGGCCCACGACGACGCCGCCGCGCTCTACGCCCGGCTCTGACCCGCCTTCAGGAGGCGCTCAGGAACACCGCCCGGACCGCCGAACCGTCCGGCGCGGTGTACCCGGCCACCACCTCGCCCGCCGCCGGGCCGTCCGCCGCGCCCACCGGCGCCAGCACCCGGCGCAGCACCGCCCCGGCCGCCCCGGCCACCGGCGCCACCGCCACGCTGCCGTCGGCCACGTCGCTCTCGCTCTGCATCTGCGCCACCGCCTCGCCGCGCAGCAGTCGCGCCAACTGCTCCCGCACCACCGGGTCCCGGTCGCCGTCGTAGAACCACCTGGTCCCCAGCACCCCGTGCTCGGCCACCCCGATCAGCGCGCCCTCGCCGGCCCCCGCCAGCTCGGCCCCCCGGTACGCCATCGGCACCAGGTACGCGTCCCGCCCGTCCGTCACCACCATCAACTCGATCCCGACCTCCCCCGCCGGGTCGTCCAGCCGGAACCCGCCCGCCCGGACCAGCTCGCCGCCCCGCCCCAGGAACCACTCCTGCCGGGGCAGCCACCCGGCCAGCAGCTCCAACTTGCCCGGCTCCAGGGTGGTCCGGTGGATCGTCGCCATGCCCGCCTCCTGCTTCGGTGGAATCTCCTCCGCCCAGCCTACGGACCGGCCCGGCCGGTAGCGTGGGAGTCCGGAACGGGACGGGGGAGGGCCGGGGGATGGGGATCAGGCGGGTCGGCGAGGAGGCCGGGCGGCGGGCCGGGGCGGCGCTGGGGGCGGTGACCGGGGCGGTCGCCTCGGCCCGGTCGAAGGCCGGTGCGGACTGGGCGCGGCGGGCCCTGGAGAGCCATCCGAAGCCGGGCGTCCCGCTCGACGGGCCCTGGGAGGTCTCGCTCGCCGGGCTGGTCGGCCGCCTCCCGCACGTCCCGGGCCCCGCGGTGCGGCTGCTGCACCTGCTGGACGGGCTCGGCCAGGTCGTGGTCGGGCCGGCGGAGGTCGGCTTCGACGGCGGGACGGTCGCCTGGGAGAAGGTGCTGGAGATCCGCTGCCACAGCACCGTCGACCTGCTCCCCGAGGTGGTGGTCGACCGCGAGGTGGACCGCGTCCGCGAGTTCCTGCCGCCCGTCCCCGGCCGCAGGTGGCTGGTCACCAGGGCCGCCGAGGCGCTGCTCACCATCGGCCTGGCGGCGACCGCCGCCGCCGAGCGGCAGGAGCGGTCGCTGCCCTGCGAGATCGTCGTCAAGAACCTGGTCGGCCGCCCCAAGAGCCTGCCCGGCGGCCTGTTCGCCGCCTCCGTCCTGACCCTGGTCCCCGAGGCCGGGGCGGCCCTGCTCGCCGCCGCCGAGGAACGCGGCGTCAAGGTCACCGTGGTCGACGACCCGATGACCGGCGTCCACGCCGAACGCGCCGCCCGACTCCGCGGCGCCACCGACCGCCTGACCGACGCGCTCCGCCGCCTCCGCGCCGCCGACCCCGAGGACGCCAAGGCCGAGGTCGGCGCCGCGGCCCTCGCCGAACTGGAGCAGCTGCGCACCCCGGCCCCGTCGCAGGACTGAGCGGTCCGGCGACGGGGCGCGGGGTGACGCGGGGTCAGTTCGCGTCGGCGGGGATCGTGCCGAGGCGGCCGGCCTGGAAGTCCTCCATGGCCTGCTGGAGTTCGCGGTGGCTGTTCATCACGAACGGGCCGTAGTGGGCGACCGGCTCGCGGATCGGGAGGCCGCCGAGCAGGACGAACTCGAAGGTGGCGGAGCGCGAGTCCTGCTTGTCGTCGGCGCGGACGGTCAGGCTGTCGCCGTCGCCGAAGACCACGGCCTGGCCCAGGTGGAACGGCCGCCGCTCCTCGCCGGCCGAGCCGCTGCCCGCGAGGCCGTAGGCGAGGGCGTTGAAGTCGGCGCGCCACGGCAGGGTCAGCTGGGCGCCGGGGGTGAGCGAGACGTGCGTCATCGTGATGGGGGTGTGGGTGGCGCCGGGGCCCTGGTGGCCGTCGATCTCGCCCGCGATGACCCGGATCAGCGCGCCGCCGTCCGCGGAGGTGAGCAGCTTGACGCTGCCGCCGCGGATGTCCTGGTACTTCGGGGCGATCATCTTGTCCGAGGCGGGCAGGTTGACCCAGAGCTGCAGGCCGTGGAACAGGCCGCCGGACATCACCAGCGACTCCGGCGGGGTCTCGATGTGCAGCAGGCCGGAGCCGGCCGTCATCCACTGGGTGTCGCCGTCGGTGATGGTGCCGCCGCCGCCGTGCGAGTCCCGGTGGATGAAGGTGCCGTCGATGATGTAGGTGACGGTCTCGAAGCCGCGGTGCGGGTGCCAGGGGGTGCCCTTCGGCTCCCCGGCGGCGTAGTCGACCTCGCCCATCTGGTCCATCATGATGAACGGGTCGAGGAACTTGGTGTTGATCTTGGCGAAGGCGCGGCGGACGGGGAAGCCCTCGCCCTCGTAGCCCTCGGGGGCGGTGGCCACGGTCAGGACCGGCCGGGCCGTGCTGTGCGCCGGGTCGGGGGTGGTCACGCGCGGGAGGGTCAGTGGGTTCTCGACGGTCACGGCGGGCATGTCGGCCTCCTTCGGGGGTCTGTGGCCTACGTCCACCACAGTAGTTCAATGCTCAACAACTCGCAAGGTTGAACATTGAACTACATGGGCGCATTCCCCCCGAGGGGGCCGTCCGTGGAGGGTGGGGTCAGCCGTACATCCGGCGCATGGTGAAGTCCACCATCTGCTCGACCGCGCGGGCGTCGAACACCATCCGGTGCTCGCCCTCCATGTCCAGGGCGAAGCCGTACCCGGTGGGCAGCAGGTCGAGCACCTCGGCGCCGGTGACCGAGAAGTGCTTGGACTCCTTGCCCGCGTAGCGCTTCAGCTCCTTGAGCGAGCTGAACATCGGGATCACCGGTGTCGGGGTGTTGTGCAGCGCCAGGAAGCCGGGGCGGTCGCCGCGCGGGCAGTACACCTTGGAGGTGATGAAGATGGCCTGGAAGTCCTCCACCGGCATCGCCCCGGTGGTGAAGGCGCGCACCGCGTCGGCCAGCGAGGGCGGCGAGGGCTCGGGGTAGAGCGACTGCTGGGCGGCCTGCGGGTCGCCGTACCCGGGGCCGGGCATGCCGGGCATCCCCTGCTGCGGCTGCTGCTGGTAGGGGTCCTGGTAGGCGCTCTGCTCGTAGCCGTACACGGGACAAGGCTATCGGGCGCGGCCCCGCTCGGGGACGGGTGATCCGCACAATCCGGGAGCGGGCCCCGTTGTGGGACGTGACCACGTTCATACCCTTGTCACGTCGGAGGGCTTGAACAAGTTACCAACGGGTAGCATCATGGGGCGTACTGGTGGGTAAGCGGTGCGCCGGAAGCGGCCGCCCGTGGAGCAGACGAACCGGAGAAACGGTCATGGGTCACTACAAGTCCAACCTGCGGGACGTGGAGTTCAACCTCTTCGAGGTGTTCGGCCGCGACCAGGTGTACGGCACCGGTCCGTTCGCCGAGATGGACGTCGACACCGCGAAGAACATCCTCAGCGAGATCTCCCGGCTGGCCGAGAACGACCTCGCGGCCTCCTTCGTGGACGCCGACCGCAACCCGCCGGTCTTCGACCCGGAGACCAACACCGCGCCGATCCCGGCGACCTTCAAGAAGAGCTACCAGACCTTCATGGACGCCGAGTGGTGGCGCCTGGGCATCCCGGAGGGCATCGGCGGCCAGGTCACCCCGAGCTCCCTGGTCTGGGCGTACGCGGAGCAGGTGCTCGGCTCGAACCCGGCGATCTGGATGTACTCCTCCGGCCCGGCCTTCGCCGGCGTCGTCTTCGACGAGGGCACCGAGGAGCAGCAGAAGGTCGCCCAGCGCATGGTCGAGGGCCTCTGGGGCGCCACCATGGTGCTGACCGAGCCCGACGCGGGCTCCGACGTGGGCGCCGGCCGCACCAAGGCGGTCAAGCAGGAGGACGGCTCCTGGCACATCGAGGGCGTCAAGCGCTTCATCACCTCGGGCGAGCACGACATGTCCGAGAACATCATCCACCTGGTGCTGGCCCGCCCCGAGGGCGGCAAGCCGGGCACCAAGGGCCTGGGCCTCTACATCGTCCCCAAGTTCGACTTCGACTGGGAGACCGGCGAGCTCGGCGAGCGCAACGGCGCCTACGCCACCAACGTCGAGCACAAGATGGGCCTCAAGGCGTCCAACACCTGCGAGATGACCTTCGGCGCCAAGCACCCCGCCAAGGGCTGGCTGCTCGGCGAGACCGTCGACGGCATCCGCCAGATGTTCAAGATCATCGAGTTCGCCCGGATGATGGTCGGCACGAAGGCCATCGCCACCCTCTCCACCGGCTACCTGAACGCGCTGGAGTACGCCAAGGAGCGCGTGCAGGGCGCCGACCTCGCGCAGTTCATGGACAAGACCGCGCCGCGCGTCACCATCACCCACCACCCCGACGTGCGCCGCTCGCTGCTGACCCAGAAGGCGTACGCCGAGGGCATGCGCGCCCTCGTCCTCTACACCGCCTCGGTGCAGGACGACATGCTGGCCGCCCGCCTGCGCGGCGAGCACGACGCCGCCGCCGAGCGCCTGAACGACCTGCTGCTGCCGATCGTCAAGGGCTACGGCTCGGAGAAGTCCTACGAGCAGCTCGCCCAGTCCCTGCAGACCTTCGGCGGCTCCGGCTACCTGCAGGAGTACCCGATCGAGCAGTACATCCGGGACGCCAAGATCGACACCCTGTACGAGGGCACCACCGCGATCCAGGGCCAGGACTTCTTCTTCCGGAAGATCGTCAAGGACGGCGGCCAGGCGCTCACCGCCGTCAACGAGCAGATCGGCAAGTTCCTCGCCACCGGCGAGGGCGGCGCCGCCCTCGCCGCCGAGCGCGACCTGCTGGCCGCCGCCGCCGGCGACCTGGAGGCCATCGTCGGCAAGCTGATCGCCGACCTGACCGCCGTCGAGCAGGACCCGAAGAACATGTACAAGGTGGGCCAGAACACCACCCGCCTGCTGCTGGTCTCCGGCGACGTGGTGGTCGGCTGGCTGCTGCTGCGCCAGGCCGCCGTCGCGCTGGCCAAGCTGGAGGCGGGCGCGTCCGAGAAGGACGTCCCCTTCTACCAGGGCAAGATCGCCGCGGCGAAGCACTTCGCCCGCACCGTGCTGCCCACCACCGCCGCGCAGCGCCAGATCGCCGAGGCGATCGACAACGAGCTGATGGAGCTCGCCGAAGAGGCGTTCTGACCAGGCGGTCCTCCCGGGCCGCCCGCCTGACTGCCTGACCCACCCTCACGTCGCGGGGCCCGGTGCTGCACCGGGCCCCGCGGCGTTGTGTAGCGCCCCGTTCACTGTTGTGTCACCGTTGCGGAGTTCTCGCGGCCCTGTCCGTGTACGGGCATATGCTCAGGGGAGGGCCCTGCAACCCCACCAGGCCCGGCCGCCCTCAACCCAGGAGCAAAATGTCGACCGCCGCCCGTACGGCCCACTTCGACCGGAAGCACACGGACGACCTCATCGCCTTCCTGGCGGCCTCCCCCTCCCCCTACCACGCGGTGGAGAGCGCGGCCGAGCGGCTGGAGCGGGTGGGCTTCCGGCGGGTCCGCGAGACGGACGCCTGGGAAGGCGGCAGCGGCGGCCGCTACCTGGTCCGCGGCGGCGCGCTGATCGCCTGGTACGTGCCCGAGGGCGCCGGCCCGGCCACCCCGTACCGGGTGGTCGGCACCCACACCGACTCGCCCAACCTGCGGGTCAAGCCGCTGCCCGACACCGGCTCGGCCGGCTGGCGGCAGGTCGCGGTGGAGATCTACGGCGGCGTCCCGCTCAACACCTGGCTCGACCGGGACCTCGGCCTCTCCGGCCGGCTCGCGCTGCGCGACGGCTCCACCCGCCTGGTGCACCTCGACGAGCCGCTGCTGCGCGTCCCGCAGCTCGCCATCCACCTCGACCGGCAGGTCAACGAGGGCCTCAAGCTCGACAAGCAGCGCCACCTCACCCCGATCTGGGGCCTCGGCGACACCACCGGGGGCGCCCTGCTGGAGTACGTCGCCGAGCGGGCCGGCCTGGCCGCCGCCGACGTCGTCGGCTGGGACCTGATGACCCACGACGTCCAGCCGCCCGCCTACCTCGGCCGGGACCGCGAGCTGCTGGCCGGCCCCCGCCTGGACAACCAGCTCTCGGTGCACGCCGCCACCGCCGCGCTCGCCGCCGTCGCCGAGGCCGGCGGCGAACTCCCGTACATCCCGGTGCTCGCCGCCTTCGACCACGAGGAGACCGGCAGCGAGTCCGACACCGGCGCGCAGAGCCCGCTGCTCGGCAACGTCCTCGAACGCTCCTGCTACGCGCGTGGCGGCAGCCCCGAGGACCGGGCCCGCGCCCTGGCCGGCACCGTCTGCCTCTCCTCCGACATGGGCCACGCCGTCCACCCCAACTACAGCGAGCGGCACGAGCCCGGGCACCACCCGCTGCCCAACGGCGGCCCGATCCTCAAGGTCAACGTCAACAACCGGTACGCCACCGACGCCGTCGGCCGGGCCGTGTTCACCGCCGCCTGTGAGAAGGCCGGCGTCCCGTGGCAGACCTTCGTCTCCAACAACGCGATGCCCTGCGGCACCACGATCGGCCCGATCACCGCGGCCCGGCTCGGCATCACCACCGTCGACTGCGGCATCGCGGCGCTCTCCATGCACTCCGCCCGCGAGCTGTGCGGCGCCGAGGACCCGCACTACCTGGCGAGCGCCATCAAGGCGTTCCTGGAAGGCTGACCCGCCGTCAGGGTGCGGGGGAGGCCCGCACCCTGAAGCCCGGTCAGTCCATTCCGGCCAGCACCAGCGGCAGCCGGTCCGCGCCGCCCGCCACCAGCTTCACCGGCACGCCCCAGTCCTGCTGGTGCACGTGGCAGGCCGGGTACTCGACCGCCGGATCGTCGTCGCAGGACGCCGCCATCGCCGAGACGTGCAGCACGCCCTCCGCCACCGCGTCCGACAGCACCAGCTCGCGGGAGAGCGCGGTGTCCGCGCCCGCGCCCGACACCAGCAGCTCCGGCGGCGTCGCGGAGACCAGCAGCCGGGTCGACGGGCCGTAGCGCTCGTCCAGCTTCTGGCCGGTCGGCGCGGAGAACACCACGTCCAGCCGCAGCGCACCCGGGGCGACCTCGGTGGCGGCCCGCCGGGTGCGGTGCGCCACCGCCTCCACCCGGACCGCCTCCTCGGGCAGCCGCAGCCTGGTCAGCCGGTGCCGGGCCGACTCCACCACCACGATGTCGCCGTCCACCACCACCGCACCGGACGGCTCCCGCAGGTCGGTGGCGAGCGTGCTGACCTCGCCGCTCACCGGGTCGTAGCGGCGCAGCGCCCGGTTGTAGGTGTCGCTGACCGCGACCGAGCCGTCCGGCAGCACCGTGACGCCCAGCGGGTGCTGGAGCAGGGCCTGTCCGGCCGGACCGTCCCGGTGCCCGAAGTCGAACAGGCCGGTACCGACCGCGGTGCGGACCTCGTGGCCGCCGCGCTCCACCCAGCGCACCGCGGAGGTCTCCGCGTCCGCGACCCAGAGCCGTCCGCCGTCCGCGGCGACCGCCAGGCCCGACGGCTGGGCGAACCACGCCTCGGCGGCCGGGCCGTCGACCAGGCCCTCGTTGGTGGTGCCCGCGGCCACCCGGACGGTGCCCGCCACCGGGTCGAACGCCCACAGCTGGTGCACGCCCGCCATCGCGATCCACACCTCGCCGTCGAAGAACGCGACGTCCCACGGCGAGGACAGGTCCACCTCGCGGGCCGGGCCGGCGGTCGGCGAACCCTGCCACCACTGCTTGCCGGTGCCCGCCAGCGTGGTCACCGCGCCGTCCGCGAGCCGGACCCCGCGCAGCGCGTGGTTCACCGTGTCCGCCACCACCACGTCGTAGCCCAGGTCGAGCCCCTCCGGCACCAGCGCCAGGCCCTGCGGCTCGCTGAACCGCGGCTCGGCCCCGTCCACCAGGCCGCGCACGCCGTCGCCGATCCGCCGCACCACGCTCTCGCCGTCCCCGTCCAGCTCCACCAGCGCGTGGTGCCCCGAGTCCGCGACCAGGTAGTGCCCGTCCGGCAGCCGCACCGCCTTGCCCGGGAACCGCAGGTCCCCCGCCACCGGCTCCGGCGGCACGTACGGCCCGTCGCCGCGCCGCAGCGTCCCCTTCGCCGCGTGCTCCGCCTCCAGCTCCTCCACCAGCTTCGCGATCGCGTGCGCGTGCCCCTCACCGGCGTGCTGCGCGACCACGTACCCCTCCGGGTCGATCACCACCAGCGTCGGCCAGGCCCGCACCGCGTACTGCTTCCACGTCACCAGCTCCGGATCGTCCAGCACCGGGTGGTGCACCTCGTACCGGGCCACCGCGTCCACCACCGCCCCGTGGTCCGCCTCGTGCACGAACTTCGGCGAGTGCACCCCGACGATCACCACCGTGTCCCGGTGCTTCTCCTCCAACTCCCGGAGCTCGTCCAGGACATGCAGGCAGTTGACGCAGCAGAAGGTCCAGAAGTCCAGGACGGTGATCTTGCCCCGGAGATCGGCCAGCCGGATCTCCTTGCCGCCGGTGTTGAGCCATCCACCGCTGCCGACCAGTTCAGGGGCGCGGACACGTGCACGAGAAGCCATGCCACCATCCAACCCCATCCGGCACCGGGGGCATTCCGGGGCGGGTCAGCAGGTGGCGGCCAGGCTGTCGAGGCGGTGGGCGAGATCGGCCAGCCGGAGATCCGGCTCGACGGCGAGGACCGCGCCGACCAGGCGTGCCGCGGCGGCGGACCCCGAGCAGGCGCGGATCAGGGCGGTCCGGACGGCGGGTTCCCAGCTGTGCGGGTCGACTCCGCCGACGGTCTCCAGCACGAGCAGCACCTCCGGGTCGGAGAGCGGTTGCTCGTGGGACGGCCGGGCCGGGGGATTGCCGGTGCCCGCCTCGACCATCGCCCGTGCCCTTGCCCCCTCCAGGCCGAGCGCGGAGACGATCCGCTGCAGGGAGTCGGCGCGCGGTCTGCTCCGGCCCCGTTCGAGATTGCCGATGGCGCGGGCACTCAGCCCGGAGCGTTCGGCGAGCGACTCCTGACTGAGCGACGACTCCTCCCGGAAGCGACGCAGCAACTGCCCGAAGCTCTTCCCCTGTTCGTGCACCAGCCCCCCCAGGCCCCGTGATCCGGGTTCCCAGGATAAGCAACCACGGGCGAGACATCGGTCACTTGGAGTGACTATGGCGTAGGTCACGTCGGAGGGGCTGTGGGGGCGGATGTGGGAGGAGGGGTGAACTTCCGGTGGAACTTCCTGGTCCCGCAGTGCCCTTGAGTAAAGGATCGGTTCTGCACGATCCGATTCCGGGCCGTGCAGCGGGCGGCCCCGCCGTGCCGGGCGGGACCACCTCGCGTGAACTCCTCGTACCACCGCACTGCCATCAGCCACACCAGTGGCACGACCGAAGGAGTTGTTCCCATCATGGCACTTCGCAAGCGCGTGACGGCCCTCGCCCTGACGGGCGCCACCGTCCTCGGGCTCGGGGTGGCGGGGGGCGCGCCCCCCCCCCCCCCCGCCCCGGGGGGCCCCCCCCCCCGCCCGGCCCCCCGCCCCCCCCCGCCCCGGGGGGAAAAACCCCCCCCCGGGAGGGTCGCCGGCGGCGG
>NZ_JBIVNB010000003.1:148885-149348 GCF_044753345.1 Kitasatospora sp. NPDC088391 | reverse complement strand
TTTTTGTCCCAACACTGCACCTACCCCCGGGGGGCCCGCCCCCCCCCGGGGGGGGCCCCCCCCCCCGCGGCGGGGGGGGGGGGGGGCCGCCCCCCGCCCCCCCCCTCGACCGGGTGGACACCAGCACGTGCAATTCCCGCAGCGACTTCTTCACGCTGTGGAACTACCCGCCCAAGGTCTGCTTCGCCGGCGACGGCTACACCGGCGTCGGCATCTACGACGTGTACCAGGTCGACTCGGGCAACAACAGCGGTTCCTACGGCGGAGTCTGGGGCGGGTCCAACACGACCGTCTACTTCTCCAGCTGGAAGACGCGGACCTTCAGCCCGGGCCTGAACGTCACGTACATCAACGTCACCGGCCGCTGAGCGCCGGTCGGGGGGGGGGGGCCGGGGCGGGGGGGGCCGCCCCCCCCCCCCCCCCCCCCCCCCCCCCCCCCGGGGGGGGGGGGGGGGGCGGGGGG
>NZ_JBIVNB010000003.1:0-148877 GCF_044753345.1 Kitasatospora sp. NPDC088391 | reverse complement strand
CGCGTGTGATTCCCCCGGGGTGCTGGCGGGCCCGCGCCCCCGGGGCCCCCACCCCACTCAAACCCCCCGCCCGGGGCGGGGGCCGGGGGGGGGGGGGGGGCCCGGGGGGGGGGCCCCCCCCGCCGCCAGGACCCACCGCGTCGAACCGCCCGGTGGGGGAGAGGGAGGAGACGCGGTGAGCAGAGCACGAGTCCTTGCCCTGGCGCTGGGCGTGACGGCGCTGGGCCTCGCCGGGTGCGGCGGCCCCGACGGGCACCCACCCCAGGCCGCGCCGCCGGCCCTGGCCGCCGTTCCGACCGTCACCGAGCCAGGTCAGGTCACCTTCCCCACGGACGCCTACCTGGTCACCCCCGAACAGATCCGCGAGATCGTCAGGGCCCAGGACGCGGTGGCCGCCCGGTGCATGGGCGAGTACGGCTTCGCCGGCCGGCCGACCGGACTGGTCGGCCTGGACGACATGGTCGGCGAACGCACCACCCGCAGCCTCGTCTACGGGTACTTCGACGTGGCGAACGCCGCCACCAAGGGCTACGCGAACACCGCGCCCCAGCGCCTGCCCGAGGACCCGACCGGAGCCGGCCCGATGTCCGCGCAGGAGCAGACCGCGCTCACCGGCGCGGACCCCGCGACCGGCCAGCCCGTCACCACCCTCGCGGGCAAGCCGCTGCCCAAGGGCGGCTGCCTGCAGCAGGCCCGGGACGTCCTCGGCGGTCCGGTGCCCAACCCCGCCTCCGGAGACCTGCCGGACGGCGGTCCGAAGATACCGGTGTCCGACCCGCGGTTGGTCGAGGCGTTCGCCAAGTGGTCGGCCTGCATGAAGGAGAAGGGCTTCGACTACAAGGAGCCCGTCAACGCCATCGGCGACCCCGCCTGGCAGCGGCAGACCCAGGGGCCGAGCCCGCAGGAGATCGCCACCGCCGGCGCGGACGTGGCCTGCAAGGTCGCCAACAACACCGTCGGGATCGTGGTGGCCGTCCAGACCGCGTACGACAAGCAGTACATCGAGGCCAACGCGGCGAAGCTGACGGATTACCGGAAGCGGATCGACGACATGCTGCGGAAGGCGGCGCAACTGGTCGCCCCCAACGGATCACAGGGGTGAACAGGACTCGTTTTACTGAAAGTTGACGGCTGTTCGGCAAGCATGGCCGTCGAGGACGGATCGTCGGCGGGTGCGCCCGACCCGGGCCGCCGCGGCCCGGGTCGGGCAGTGCGGCCGATTCTGGAGGGGGAGCGCAGTGCTTGTGATCGGCAGGAACCGGCCGAGGCCGGAACCGCCCGGGGCGGAGGAGGACGAGCAGTCGGTCCCGCTCTCCCGGACCGTCCGCCGACAGCGGATCGCGCTGGTCGCCGCCGTGGTGTCGGCACTCGTCTCCGCCGGGGGCCTGGCCGCGGCGACCCTGGTGAAATCGCCCGCCGAGCGGGCGGCACAGACCGCCCCGCCCCCGTACAGCCTGCTCACCGCGCCGGTGGTCAGCCGGGTGCTGAGTCCTTCGGTGACCGCCAGGGCGGCGGTCTACCCGCCGACCCGCTACGAGGTGGTGCCCGCCCCCGCCTCGGCCGAGGTGACCCAGCTCTACCTCTCCAAGGTGAACGTGAAGCCCGGCGACCAGGTCACCGCCGGGCAGTTGCTGGCGGAGGTCTCCGGACAGCCGCTGTACGTCTTCAAAGGGGCGGTGCCCGCCTACCGGGACTTGAAACCGGGGTCCAGCGGTCCCGACGTGACCGAACTGCAGGAGGCCCTGGCCGAGGCGGGGCACCCGGTGGGCACGGACCGGAAGGGCACGTTCGGACCCGGCACGGGTCGGGCCGTCACCGACTTCTACCGCGACCTGGGCTACCCGGTACCGGTGACCGGCGCCGCGACCCAGCAGGCGGTGGACACCGCGCGGAAGGCGGTGGACGCCGCCCGGCAGAGCGTCGACTCGTTGGCCGCGCAGAAGAACGGGCAGCAACCGGGGACGGGGCAGGGCCCCGCGGCCGGCAGCGACCTCGACAGCCGACTCGCGGCCGCCAGGAGCCAGTTGACGAGCGAGAAGGACACACTGGCCCGGGCCGAGGCGGTCAACGGCCCGATGGTGCCGGCCGCCCACGTGGTCTTCCTGCCCACCCTCCCGGCCACCGTGACGGCGGTCAACTCCTCCGTCGGCCTGCCGGTCTCCGGAACGCTGCTCTCGATCACCAGCGGCGGCCTCACCGTCACCGGACAGCTGACGGCCGCACAGGCCGCGGCCGTCAAGCCGGGCATGGCGGTGGAGATCCTCGAGGAGGACACCGGGAAGAAGTACGACGCGAAGGTGGAGGACCTGGGCCGGCCGACCACCGCCGCCCCGGCCGGCAAGGTGGTTCCGATCGGCGGCACCCCCGCCGGGCAGAACCCCGCGGTCGGACAGAACAACCCGGCGCCGGGCGCGCCGAACGCCGCCGGCGGCACCGGGGCCTCGTACATCCCGGTCGGGATCGTCGCCGACTCCCCGCTGCCGGCCGCCCTCAACGGCAAGAACGTCCGCGTCACCATCCGCAAGGCGGTCACCGACGAACCCGTGACCGCGGTCCCGGTGGCCGCGATCAGCACCGACGCGACGGGCCGCACCAGCGTCACCGTGGTGGGCGGCGGCGGGCTGCGCACCACGGTGCCCGTCACCACCGGGATCACCGCGGACGGACTGGTCGGGGTGACCCCGGTGGACGGGGGCACGCTCCGGCCCGGCGACCAGGTGGTGGTCGGTCGGTGAGCGGCACCCCCGTCATCCGCCTCACCGGGGTGGGGCGGACCTTCGGCGAGCGGGCGCCGGTGACCGCCCTGCACCCGACCGACCTGGTGGTGGAACGTGGCGAGTACCTCTCGGTGACCGGGCCGTCCGGCTCCGGCAAGTCGACACTGCTGCACCTGCTCGGGCTGCTCGACACCCCCACCCGGGGCCGGTACGAGCTGGACGGCATCGACACCGGGACGCTCCGCGACCGTGACCGCTCCACCCTGCGCGGCCGGCGGATCGGCTTCGTGTTCCAGTCCTTCCACCTGCTGCCGCACCGCACGGCGGCGGAGAACGTCGCCCTGGCGCAGGTCTACCACCGGGTGCCGCACGCCGAACGGACCGCCGCGGCCCGCGCCGCGCTCCGGCAGGTCGGCCTCGGGCACCGCACCGGCGCGCTGCCCGGCACCATGTCGGGCGGTGAACGCCAACGGGTGGCCATCGCCCGGGCACTGGTCAACGAGCCGAGCCTGCTGCTCTGCGACGAACCGACCGGCAACCTCGACTCCGCCAACGCGGCCGCCGTCCTCGCCCAGCTCGACGGACTGCACACCCGCGGCTACACCCTGGTGGTGATCACCCACGACCCGGCGGTCGCGGCCCGGGCCGACCGCCGGGTGGCGATCCGGGACGGCGTGCTGACCGGGTCCACGGGGGCGGTGCACTGATGCCGCGCAGCGTCCTGCCGGACCCGGCCACCCGCCTCGGCCTCCGCGACCTGTGCGGCGAGGCGCTCGCGGGCATCCTGCAGCGGCCCGGCCGCTCGGTCCTGACCATGCTCGGCACGGTGCTGGGCATCGGCGCGTTCGTCGCAGTGCTCGGGCTGACCGCCACCGCCTCCGGGCAGATCGGCGCCCGGTTCGACCTGACCAGGGCCACCACGGTCCAGCTCTCCGACCGCCCCCGGACGGACGGCGTCCCACCCGGAACCAACCCGCCGATCAGCTTCCCCGCGGACGCCGACCAGCGGATGGGCCGGATCGACGGCGTCGAGGCCGCCGGCGTCTGGTGGTCCCTCCCCGGCAACCCCCGGCTGACCGCCCGCCCGGCCGACGGCGCACCCGCCGTGACCGGCATCGGCCTGTACGCGGCGACGCCCGGCGCGGTGCGGGCCATCGACCCCGTGCTGGTCTCCGGCACCCTCCCCGACCCCTACGTCGAGCGCACCGCCCAACCAGTGGTGCTGCTGAGCGAGGCCGCCGCCTCCCGGCTCGGGGTGAGCCGGCTCGACGCCCAGCCCGCCGTCTTCATCGACGACCTGCCGTACACCGTGATCGGCATCTACTCGGACGTCCGCCGGCAGCCCGCCACCCTGCTGGGGGCGATCGTCCCGGCCGGCACGGCGCTCGAGCGGTTCGGCAACCCCGCCGCCGAGCCCGACCGCAGCGCCCAGGGGCTGGTCGCCACCCGGACCGGGGCCGCCACCGTGGTCGCCGAGCAACTCGCGGTGGCCCTGCGCCCGGACGCGCCGGACGCCTTCACGGTCGTCCCGCCACCGGACCCGCACAGTCTGCGCGACCGGGTCACCTCCGACCTGACCGGGCTGTTCCTGGCCCTGGCGGCGATCTGCCTGCTGGTGGGCGCGGTCGGCATCGCCAACACCACGCTGGTCGCGGTGCTGGAACGGACCGAGGAGATCGGCCTGCGCCGGGCGCTCGGTGCCCGCACCCGGCACATCTCCGCCCAGTTCCTCACCGAGTCGACCGCGCTGGGCACCCTGGGCGGCCTGGTCGGCACCAGCGCCGGCGTGCTCACCGTCCTCGCCGTGGCCACGGCCAAGGACTGGACGGCGGTGCTGTCGCCCGCCGCCACCCTGTCGGCTCCGCTGATCGGCAGCGTGGTGGGACTGTTGGCCGGCCTCTACCCGGCCCTCCGGGCGGCCCGCACCGATCCGCTGAAGGCCCTGCGCAGCGGCTGACCCGACTCCGACCGGCCCCGGAAAACCCGGTGCCGTCCGGTCGGGCACCGGGCGACAATGGCCGGATGGTCGCGTACGTGCCCGAGGGCGATGTCGAAGTGCCGCCCGCCGTGGCGGAGTTGGCGGCCGGTGCGCCGGTCGCCGCGGTCTGGCGGAACGAGCTGGGCGGGCTGACGTTCCGGCTCGGCGACGGCCCGGGGCGCAGGTTCGCCAAGTGGGCGCCGCACGGCAGCGGGGCCGACCTCGACGCGGAGGCCGAGCGGCTGCGCTGGGCCCGGCCGTTCACCGCCGTCCCCGAGGTGCTGGCGCTCGGCGGCGACGACACCGGCCGCTGGCTGCTGACCGCCGGACTGCCCGGCCGCTCCGCCGTCGAACCGGGGCCGAAGGCCGACCCGGCCACCGCCGTCCGCGCGATCGGCACCGGGCTGCGCGCCTTCCACGAGGCGCTGCCGGTCGCCGACTGCCCGTACGACTGGTCGGCGGAGCACCGGATCGCGCGGGCCGTCCGACTGCGCCGCGACCCCGCCGACCGGCACCCCGACCTGCGCCGGCACGGCACCGTCGACCGGGCGCCGGCCGTCCTCGCCGACCCGCCGCCCGTCGACGTCGCCGTGGTCTGCCACGGCGACGCCTGCGCCCCCAACACCCTGGTCGGCGCGGACGGCCGCTGCTCCGGCCACGTCGACCTGGGCGCGCTCGGCGTCGCCGACCGCTGGGCCGACCTCGCGGTGGCCACCTGGAGCACGGTCTGGAACTACGGCCCCGGCTGGGAGCGTCCCCTGCTGGAGGCGTACGGCGTCGAACCGGACGGCGAACGCCTGGCGTACTACCGCCTGTTGTGGGACCTGACCTAGCCCCCGGTGGGAGCATGTCGGGTGCCGCCCGACGGCGGGCCGGCGAAGAGACGAGGAGTCGGGGTCATGGGTCGGAAGTTCCAGGTCAAGGAGCGCCTGTTCGCGGTCGGCGACGACTACTGGGTCGAGGACGAGCACGGCGACAAGGCGTTCCTGGTGGACGGCAAGGTGCTGCGCGTCCGCGACACCTTCGAACTGCAGGACACCGAGGGCAACACCGTCGCCACCATCCGCGAGAAGGTGCTGACCGTCCGCGACGCGATGAAGATCGAGAACGCGGACGGCGACGTGGTGGCGACCGTCCGCAAGAAGCTCTTCACCCCGTTCCACGACAAGTTCCACGTGGAACTGGAGGCCGGCGGCGAGTACGAGATCCACGGCGACCTGATCGACAAGGAGTACGCGGTCAAGTCCGACGGCCACCGGATCGCCGAGGTCTCCCGCAAGTGGTTCGCCATCCGCGACACCTACGGCGTCGAGATCGAGGACGGCGCCGACGTCCCGCTGATGATCGCCATCGCGGTCTGCCTGGACCGCCTGGTCGAGCACAACGACTGACCGGCCTCCGCCGCCGCCCGCTCCGGGTGCGCTATGTTGTGCCGATCCCGAGCACGGGGGACGGCGGCACACCGGAGAGGGCGGGCGGATGAGCGACATCCTGCAGCAACTGGGCTACGCGGCGGGGTACGGCGCGGTCGGCCTGGTCCTGCTGCTGCTCGGCGTGCTGCTGGTGGACGTGCTGACGCCCGGCGAGCTGCGCCGGCAGATCTGGATCGAGCGCAACCGCAACGCCGCCGTGGTGCTGAGCTCCGCGCTGCTGTCGATCGGCGCGATCGTCTTCACCGCGGTGATCTCCACCTACCAGGAGTTCGGCAAGGGCCTGCTCGCCGCCGCCGTGTTCGGCCTGTTCGGCCTGCTGCTGATGGCCGTCTCGTTCTGGGTGCTCGACCTGGTGACGCCCGGGAAGCTCGGCGAGCTGCTGGTCGACCCCGAGCCGCACCCGGCGGTCTGGGTCACCGCCGCCACCAACCTGGCCGTCGCCGCGATCGTCTCCGCCGCGATCTACTGACGCCCCCGCCCGACCGGCCCGTTCTCCCCGGCCGGTCGGCCCGGTCAGCCCGCCGCCAGCCGCTCGGTCAGCCGGGCCTTCGCCGCGGGCCACTCCTCGACCACCATCGCGAAGTACACGCTGTCCCGCCAGCTGCCGTCGGGCCGCCGGCGGTGCCGCCGGAAGGTGCCCTCGTACACCGCGCCCAGGCGGCGGATCGCGTTCTGCGAGCGCTCGTTGAGGTGGTCGGTCTTCCAGCAGACCCGGCCCATGCCGAGCTCCTCGAAGGCGTGCGTGAGCAGCAGCAGCTTGGACTCGGTGTTCACCGCCGTCCGCCAGGCCGACCGGGCGTACCAGGTGCCGCCGATCTCCAGCTGCTCCTCGGCCGCGTTCGCCTCGTAGTAGCAGCTCACCCCGATGGCGCGCCCGCTCTCCCGCTCCACCACCGCGAACGGGAAGCAGGCCGGATCGGCCAGCCGCAGGGCGACCACCGCCGCCATGTCCTCGACCGTCCGGGGCAGCGGGACCGGCACCCAGCGCCACACCTCCTCGTCCCCGCCGCCGGCCGCGAACAGCTCGGGCACGTGGGCGGGCGTCAGCGGCTCCAGCCGGACGTGGCGGCCGGTCAGGACGGTGGGCGAGGGCAGCTTCGCGGTCATGCGCCCCACCGTAGGGCCCGTTTGCACTAGAAGCAAGACAGTTATGAACTAGTGCAAGCGGACGCGGGCATGGGAGAGGCCCGGCACCCCCGGTGCCGGGCCTCCGCCGCGGTGCGGCCTACAGGAAGGAGTTGATCTGGATCGTCTCGGTCCGGCCGGGGCCGACGCCGATCGCCGAGATCGGGGCGCCGGACATCTCCTCCAGCGCCTTCACGTACGCCTGCGCGTTCTTCGGCAGCTCCTCGAAGGTCTTCGCCTTCGAGATGTCCTCGCTCCAGCCCGGCAGGTTCTCGTAGATCGGCTTCGCGTGGTGGAAGTCCGACTGGTTGTACGGGAGTTCCTCGACCCGGCGGCCGTCGATCTCGTACGCCACGCAGACCGGGATCTGCTCCCAGCCGGTCAGCACGTCCAGCTTGGTGAGGAAGAAGTCGGTCAGGCCGTTGACCCGGGTCGCGTAGCGCGCGATCACCGCGTCGAACCAGCCGCAGCGCCGGTCGCGGCCGGTGGTGACACCGCGCTCGCCGCCGATCCGCCGCAGCGCCTCGCCGTCCGCGTCCAGCAGCTCGGTCGGGAACGGGCCCGAGCCGACCCGGGTGGTGTACGCCTTCAGGATGCCGATGACCCGGTCGATCTTGGTCGGGCCGATGCCGGACCCGGTGCAGGCACCGCCCGAGGTCGGGTTCGAGGAGGTGACGAACGGGTACGTGCCGTGGTCCACGTCCAGCAGGGTGCCCTGGCCGCCCTCCAGCAGGACGACCTTGTCCGCCTTCAGCGCCTCGTCCAGGACGAGGGTGGTGTCGGCCAGGTACGGGGCGATCTTGTCGGCGTAGCCCAGGTACTCCTCGAGCACCAGGTCGGCCGGGATCGCGCGGCGGTTGTACAGCTTCACCAGCAGCTGATTCTTGTCGTGCAGCGCCGCCTCGATCTTCTGGCGCAGGATCGACTCGTCGAACAGGTCCTGGACCCGGATGCCGACCCGGTTGATCTTGTCGGCGTAGGCCGGGCCGATGCCGCGGCCGGTGGTGCCGATCCGGCGCTTGCCGAGGAAGCGCTCGGTGACCTTGTCCAGCGTCCGGTGGTACGGGGTGATCAGGTGGGCGTTGCCCGAGATCAGCAGCTTCGAGGTGTCGATGCCGCGCTCGTTCAGGCCCTTGAGCTCGGAGAGCAGCACACCCGGGTCGATCACCACGCCGTTGCCGATCACCGGGACGACGTTCGGGCTGAGGATGCCGGAAGGCAGCAGGTGGAGGGCGTACTTCTGGTCGCCGATGACCACCGTGTGACCGGCGTTGTTGCCGCCCTGGTAGCGGACGACGTAGTCGACGGAGCCGCCGAGGAGGTCGGTGGCCTTCCCCTTGCCCTCGTCTCCCCACTGGGCGCCAACGAGCACGAGTGCCGGCACAGGCGTACACCCCTTCCGGTTGGGGCATCCTGCGAAGACCGCAGTCTGGCCCGAGATGGACGAAGCCCCTGGCGCAATGGCGCAAGGGGCTCTTGCACCGAGAGATTACCTGAGGAAGGACCGGTCGTGTCGTCGCTGTCCACGCCCGTATCCCGCCCCCCGGACGACACCGAGGGCCCCGGGCCGCTGCTGGTGCTGCTCGACCCGTCGGCCCGGGAGGCCGACGGCGAGTCGGTGCGGATCGCCAAGGACGTGCTCTGCGGGGGCGCCGACGTGAAGGTCGCGCTGCCGCAGAGCCCGTCCGAACTCGACCGGGCGCTCGCGCACCGCGGCCGCCGCCGCGCGGTGGTGGTCGGCTCCGACCAGGCGCTGCAGCGGGTGCTCCAGGCGTTGCACCGACAGCGCGAGCTGGACGCCGACCCGGTCGGGCTGGTCCCGGTCGGCGGCCCGGTCAGCACCGCCACCGCCCGGCTGCTCGGGGTGCCCGCCGAGCCGGTCGCGGCCGCCCGCGCGGTGCTGGCCGGCGGGGCCCGACGGCTCGACCTGCTGCTCGACGACGGCGGCGGCGTGGTGCTCGCCGAGGTCCGGTTCGTCGGCGCGCACCAGGGCCGAACGGGTGGATGGCGTTCGCTATGGGCGAAATTGGCTGCGGCCGAGCAGGCGAGCCCCACCGCCACCGCCGACGAACTGCGGATCGAGGCCGACGGCCGCCTGCTCGCCGACGTCCACCAGCGGGTGCGCCACCTGCGGGTCGCCGTGGTCGACGGCGCGATGGAACTCGCCCTCGACCTCGACGGCCGCCCGCAGCGCCACCGCGCCGACCGGCTCACCGTGGCCGGCCGCGGCTTCGGCTACGAGGCCGACGGCTGCCCGGTCGGCCCGGTCCGGCAGCGCACCTGGACGGTCCGCCCGTCCTCCTGGCGGCTGCTGCTCCCGGCCTGATCACCCAGGGTGACCAGGCTCACGTTCCGTCCCTCCGGCCGCCGTGCGAACGCCCGGTGACAAGGGCGTGAAGCCGGGCCCGCACCGCCCGCCGAGCTGGTAAGAGGCGTTGTCTACGCGCGTACCCCGGGCCTGCCAGCAGGCCGTTCGCCCCGGCTGCCCTAGACTCGGAGTCGTGCCACGTGGTGACGGACGACTCAACCACGACCTCCTTCCCGGCGAGAAGGGCCCCCAGGACGCTTGCGGCGTCTTCGGTGTCTGGGCTCCCGGCGAGGAGGTCGCGAAGCTCACGTACTTCGGCCTCTATGCCCTGCAGCACCGCGGACAGGAATCCGCGGGCATCGCAGTGAGCAACGGCTCCCAGATTCTCGTCTTCAAGGACATGGGACTCGTCTCCCAGGTCTTCGACGAGACATCCCTGGGGTCGCTGCACGGGCATATCGCCGTCGGACATGCCCGCTACTCGACCACCGGGTCCTCGGTCTGGGAGAACGCCCAGCCGACCTTCCGCGCGACCGTTCACGGTTCGCTGGCCCTCGGCCACAACGGAAACCTGGTCAACACCGCCGAACTCGCGGCGATGGTCGCCGAACTGCCGGGCGAGGAGCACGTCTCCCGCTCCGGCCGGACCGCGGCCACCAACGACACCGACCTGCTGACCGCCCTGCTGGCCGGCCACCCGGACCTCTCCATCGAGGAGACGGCCCGCAAGGTGCTGCCCGGCGTCAAGGGCGCCTTCTCGCTGGTGTTCATGGACGAGCACACGCTCTACGCCGCCCGCGACCCGCAGGGCATCCGCCCGCTGGTGCTCGGCCGGATCGAGCGCGGCTGGGTGGTCGCCTCCGAGACCTCCGCCCTCGACATCGTCGGCGCCAGCTTCATCCGCGAGGTGGAGCCCGGCGAGCTGATCGCCATCGACGAGAACGGCATGCGCACCTCGCGCTTCGCCGAGGCCAAGCCCAAGGGCTGCGTCTTCGAGTACGTGTACCTGGCCCGCCCGGACACCACCATCTCCGGCCGGAACGTGCACCTCTCCCGGGTGGAGATGGGCCGCAGGCTGGCCGCCGAGGCCCCGGCCGAGGCCGACCTGGTGATAGCGACGCCGGAGTCCGGCACGCCCGCCGCGATCGGCTACGCCGAGGCCAGCGGCATCCCGTTCGGCTCCGGCCTGGTGAAGAACGCCTACGTCGGCCGGACCTTCATCCAGCCGAACCAGACGATCCGGCAGCTCGGCATCCGGCTCAAGCTCAACCCGCTCAAGGAGGTCATCCGGGGCAAGCGCCTGGTGGTCGTCGACGACTCGATCGTCCGCGGCAACACCCAGCGCGCGCTGGTCCGGATGCTCCGCGAGGCCGGTGCGGCCGAGGTCCACATCCGGATCTCCTCGCCGCCGGTGAAGTGGCCGTGCTTCTTCGGCATCGACTTCGCCACCCGCGCCGAGCTGATCGCCAACGGCCTGTCGGTCGACGAGATCGGCCGCTCGCTGGGCGCCGACTCGCTGGCCTACATCTCGATCGACGGCATGATCGAGGCCACCAAGCAGCCCAAGGACCAGCTCTGCCGGGCCTGCTTCGACGGCGAGTACCCGATGGAGCTGCCCGACCCGGCACTGCTCGGCAAGCTCCTGCTCGAGGCCGAGATCGCCGGCGGCCAGGCCAAGCAGCCCGTCCGCGGCGGCAAGCAGACCAGCGACCTCGACGGCGTGCAGTCGCTGCTGGGTGGCGCGGGCGCGGCGGACGCGCTGCGACGCCCGTAACCGTGCGAGCCGCCCCCGGCGCACAGCCGGGGGCGGCGGTACCACCACTTCGAAAGGGCCACACCAGGTGACCAGCAACGAGACCGGGGCGACCTACGCCGCCGCGGGTGTCGACATCGAGGCCGGCGACCGCGCCGTCGAGCTGATGAAGCAGTGGGTGAGGAAGAGCAGCCGCCCCGAGGTGGTCGGCGGCATCGGCGGCTTCGCCGGACTCTTCGACGCCTCCGCCTTCAAGCGCTACGAGCGCCCGCTGCTGGCCACCGCCACCGACGGCGTCGGCACCAAGGTCGCCATCGCCCAGGCCATGGACAAGCACGACACCATCGGCCACGACCTGGTCGCCATGGTCGTCGACGACCTGGTGGTGTGCGGCGCCGAGCCGCTGTTCATGACCGACTACATCTGCGTCGGCAAGGTCGTCCCGGAGCGGGTCGCCGCCATCGTCAAGGGCATCGCCGAGGGCTGCACGCTGGCCGGCTGCGCGCTGGTCGGCGGCGAGACCGCCGAGCACCCGGGCCTGCTCGGCCCGGACGAGTACGACGTGGCCGGCGCCGGCACCGGCGTGGTCGAGGCCGACGCGCTGCTCGGCGCGGACCGGGTCCGCGCGGGCGACGTGGTGATCGCGATGGCCGCCTCCGGCCTGCACTCCAACGGCTACTCGCTGGTCCGGCACGTGCTGCTGAACCAGGCCGGCTGGTCGCTGGACCGCCGGGTCGAGGAGTTCGGCCGCACCCTCGGCGAGGAACTGCTGGAGCCCACGAAGATCTACTCGCTGGACTGCCTGGCGCTCACCCGCGCCACCGAGATCCACGCCTTCTCGCACGTCACCGGCGGCGGCCTGGCCGCCAACCTGGCCCGGGTCATCCCGGACGGCCTGCACGCCCGCCTGGACCGCGGCACCTGGTCGCCGCTGCCGGTGTTCAGCACCGTCGCCAAGGTCGGCGCGATGCAGACGCTGGAGATCGAGAAGACCCTGAACATGGGCGTCGGCATGGTCGCCGTCGTCCCGCCGGAGTCGGTCGACACCGTGCTCGCCGTCCTGGAGGACCGCGGCGTGGAGTCCTGGCTGCTCGGCGACGTGGTCGACCGCGGTGCCGAGCACGACGGCGGCGCCGCCCTGTACAACGCCTACGAGTCGTTCTGACCCGGGGCACGGCGAGGGGCCCCGTCGCACCCGCGGCGGGGCCCTGCGCACGACCGGGGCGTCACCGGACGCCGAAAACCGGCCCGGCGCTCACGGGGAGCGCCCTGGCCGGTCCGGTCGAAGAACGTCAAGCGCGGCGACGGAACGGAGGGGTTTCCTCTTCTTCGTCGTCGTCCTGGTTGTACCTGTCCGCGTAAGCCGCGTAGGGGTCGTCCTCGTCGTCGTCCTCGATCGGCTCAGGCTCGATCGCGGTGGACGGGGATACACCCAGCTCGTTTGACAGACGGTTAGCGTCGAACCCGCCGCTGTTGTACTTCAGCTCGCGGGCGACCTTCGTCTGCTTGGCCTTGGCCCGGCCGCGCCCCATGGGTCGACCCCCTCAACGGTGGGGCTCACGGCCCCGAGTCTGACACGTGTTGATGATCAGGTCCGGCCTGCCCGAAGTGGGAAACCGTCCCTTGGAGCATTAACGGTACCTGTTTCCGCCGCCGGACGGTACGTCGCCCGTGTGACGTGGCGCGCACCCGAGCCCCCCCGAACCAGGTCCGCCCTGGTCAGAGGGGAATTCCGAGGCTTTCGCAGGCTGTCCGGCCAGCGGCCGGTCCCGTCGTTCCTGCAGAGATTATCCCCCGAAGGAGGCGCGGTATCGCCCGATCGGGGGACGGACTGAGAATCCGGTTCCACATCGTGATGCGCGGGGCCGGGGGGTGTTCGGCCCCGCGCATCCGGGCGGTCGCGGTCAGCCCCGCCGGGCGGCCGGGAGCAGCACCGAGCGCAGCGCGCTGATCTCGCGCATCCGCTTCTCGGCGAGCCGGTCGGCGGCCACCGCCGGGGGGACGCCGTCGGAGGCGGCCCGGGTGAAGATCTCCAGCGTGGTGTCGAAGATCTTCGTGGCCTTGTTCTTGGCCCGGTCGAAGTTGAAGCCCTCGATCTCGTCGGCGACCTGGATCACGCCGCCGGAGTTCACCAGGTAGTCCGGCGCGTAGAGGATGCCGCGGTCGGCGAGGTCCTTCTCCACGCCCGGGTGGGCGAGCTGGTTGTTGGCCGCGCCGCAGACGATCGCGGTGCCGGCCGCGCCGAGCGCGGCGACGGTGTCGTCGGTCAGCGCGCCGCCGAGCGCGCACGGGGCGTAGACGTCCAGCGCGGAGGCCAGCAGGGCGCCGGTGTCGGCCACCACCTCGACCTCCGGGTGGGCGGCCCGGACCCGGTTCACGGCGGTCTCGGAGACGTCCGTGACGACCACGGTGGCGCCGTCCGCGACCAGGTGGCCGACCAGGTAGTGGCCGACCTTGCCGACGCCCGCCACGCCGACCCGCTTCCCGCGCAGGGTGGGCTGGCCCCAGCGGGCCCGCGCGGAGGCGCGCATGCCCTGGAAGACGCCGAAGGCGGTCAGGATGGACGAGTCGCCGGCGCCGCCGTGCTCGGGCGAGCGGCCGGTCACGAAGGAGGTCTCGCGGGCCACCACATCCATGTCCTGGACGTAGGTGCCGACGTCGCAGGCGGTCACGTAGCGGCCGCGCAGCGACTCCACGAAGCGGCCGTAGGCGCGCAGCACGGCCTCGTTCTTGTCCTGGTTCGGGTCGCCGATGATGACGGCCTTGCCGCCGCCGAGGTCGAGCCCGGCGAGGGCGTTCTTGTAGCTCATCCCGCGGGAGAGGTTCAGCGCGTCCTGCAGCGCGTCCTCCTCGCTCGCGTACGGGAAGAAGCGGGTGCCGCCCAGGGCCGGGCCGAGGGCGGTGGAGTGGATGGCGATGATCGCCTTGAGGCCGGAGGAGCGGTCGTGGCAGAGCACGACCTGCTCGTGCCCCTCGCCGTCCTGTCCGGTGCCGAAGACTCGGCTCAGCACGCCTGGTGCGGGGTGCGTGGTGTGTACGTCGGTCACGGTGGTGACTCCAGTAGGAATGGCCCGCGGCGGTGGTGCGGGCGTCTGGTGGAAGCCTAGCCCCGGGTCCGCCTTCGAATCTGCCCCTCGACGGCCCCCGGAGCACAACGACCGAAGCCGTCCGTACGACACCCTGACGAGGACCTGAGGCGCGTGCGACGATGCGGATCGTGACCGCTCCGCGCACGACCGTGATCCCGCCCTACACCGCGCAGCTGCGGGTCTACGAGCCGCTGGCCGCCTACCCCGAGCCGGACCGCTCGCGCTGGCAGGCGTACGCCGCCGCGCACGGGCCCGACGCCGAGGGGCCGGGCCGTCCGGTGACCGGGGCCGCGCTGGCCGAGCAGCGCGGCGCGCTGGCCCGGCTGGCCGCCCTGACGCCCCGTCCGCTGCCGGACCGGGAGGACGGGAGGGCCTATCTGCGGCTGCTGGACGGGGTGACCTACGTCTGCCCCTGGACGACCCGGCTGCGGGGCTGGCTGGCGCTCCAGGAGCTGCCCAGGACGCTGCCCGCGCACCTGGTGGACACGGTGCTGCCGCCGGCCCTGCGGAGCGCCGCCGAGGCGGAGCGGGCGCAGTGGCAGCAGGACCACCCCGACGCCCGGCCCTGGATCCTGACGAGCCGTTGGGAGGTGCCGATCCGCTGGTTCCTGGCCTTCGGCGAGGAGGACCGCCACCACCTGCCGGCCGGCGAGTACGGCTCCGCGGGCGAGGACGGGCGGGCGGAGCCGGCCGCGCTGTTCTACCTGACGCCGATGGTGCAGGCGCGCCGCCGGGTGGCCCGGGCGTACCGGGTGCTGCGGGAGAAGGCGCCGGACGGGGTGCTGGTGGACGGGGCCGAGGAGATCGGGCGCTGGCTGGAGGAGTTCCACCCGCGCTCGCTGGTGGAGCTGGACTACGGGGGCCTGGCCCGGCTGCTCGGCCCCGGGGGCCTGGCGGAGGAGCACTCGGTGGGCGACCTGGCCGCCGGGCTGGCGGCGCTGCGGTCGGGCGACACCGACGAGGCGGCCCGGGTGCACGAGGAGCTGACCGGACGGTGGCGGCGGGTGCTGGCGCTGCGGCAGTCGTCCTGAGCAGGGGCGGAGACGGTTCTCTCGAATGTCGGTGCGAGAAGTCAGGATGGTCCATACCATGAGTGGGGTTTCCGGGACCATGGTCCCGGATCGGGTCAATACCCATGGAACGTGACACTACTCACCGTTGACGCCAACTCAGACCTATATGCCAAAATGGGACAACCAACCCAAGCCCGACCGGACGCTCCGTACCGTGACCGCTCGTCATCACTGCGTGACTGTCCGTTATGGGGTGGTCCATGGCCTTCCGTCGCCCTTGAACCCGTGAGGGGTCAATTTTGACGGTTTGGCCGATGGGACTGGACGGATGGTGTAGTTGTAGACACCAGGACAAGCCGTTCGTCCTATAACCGACTCGGCCCGTCCCTGCCATTTCGGGCATCGCGGGCCAAGGTGCAGAATTTGAAGGATAGAACCGCCCTGGTTCGGTTCTCCGAGGAGGCCGCTCATGACCGCTCGTACCCCTGACGCAGAGCCCCTGCTGACACCGGCAGAGGTCGCCACGATGTTCCGCGTGGACCCGAAGACCGTGACTCGCTGGGCCAAGGCCGGCAAGCTCACGTCGATCCGGACCCTCGGCGGGCACCGCCGCTACCGCGAGGCGGAGGTGCGTGCCCTGCTGGCCGGTATTCCGGCCCAGCGCACCGAGGTCTGATTTCCCGTCTTCCCCTGGGCCGCGTACCCCGACTCCGCCGGGTCGGGACCGCGCACCGGGTAGTTCGAAGGGCCGTTCTCCCCGACTCCGCCGGGTCGGGAGGGGCGGCCCTTCGGCGTGTCCGGGGCGGAATCGGTGATTCCTGTTGGGGCGGGAGGGAGAGGGGGGCAATAGCGGGAAAGTCAGTACAATTTCACATATTAAATATGGGCACTTTGGGGGGATCTCCGGGAACTGACGTCTCGAAAGGCGTTCCGTGACGGTGATCACAGCGGCGCCGTCTTGCGACCCGCGCCCGGAATGCGATAAGGCCCGGAACCTTGACGGTTCCGGGCCTCACCCGTAATGCGATCCCGACGGGACTTGAACCCGCGACCTCCACCTTGACAGGGTGGCGAGCTAACCAACTGCTCCACGGGACCAGTGTTCTGATCCTTGCCCGCCTGCTCTCGCCTGCGGACAAGACAGACTGTACTGCATGGCGACCCCCCAGGTCGAACCGGCTCCGGAGCACCCCGGAGCCGGTTCCCGATCCGCCGTCAGAGCGACGCCGCGGCCGCCTCCATCGCCTTCAGGATGCGCTTCTCCGACACCGGGCTCGGCGTGCCCAGGCCCTGCGCGAAGAAGCTCACCCGCAGCTCCTCGATCATCCAGCGGACCGCCCGGACCTCCGGCGACGGCTCCCGGCCCTCCGGCACCCGGGCCAGCAGCTCCCCGTACGCCTGCTGCACGGCCTGTACCTTCAGCAGGTTCTGCAGGTCGCGCTGCGGGTGGTTGGGCAGCGCCTCCAGGCGGCGGTCCACCGCCAGCAGGTAGCGCTTCAGGTCGCCGAGGCGCTGCCAGCCCGTGCCGGTCACGAAGCCCGGGTGCACCAGCGAGGCCAGGTGCAGCCGGACGTCGTTCACCGCGGACAGCAGCACCGGGCTGGAGACCGTCCGCAGCCGGGTCGACGCCTTGTGGAAGGCGATCAGCGCCGTCGCCGTCTTCAGCGTGGTGTCCGCCGACAGCTCGTACAGGTCCGCGCGGACCTTGTCGTACAGCGTGCCGAACGCCTCCGCGTCCCAGGCCACCCCGCCGTTCAGCTCCATCAGGCGGTCGGTCGCCGCCGCCACGATGTCCTCGAACAGGGCCGGGATCGACCCGTGCGGGTTGTACGACAGGGCCAGCTTCGCCTGGTTGCCCAGCCGGCCCTGGATGCCCTTCGCCGGGGAGTTGACCGTCAGCATCAGCAGCCGGCGGGTGCCCGTCCACATCGCCCGCTGCTGGGCCTCCGGAGTGTCGAACAGCTTGATGCCGACCGTGGCGCCCTCGTCCACCAGCGCCGGGTAGGCGCGCAGCGAATGGCCCTTGGAGCGCTGCTCGAAGGTGCGCTGCAGGATCGGCAGGTCGGCCGGCCAGGCCGTCAGGCCGGTGCGCTCGATGCCGCGGCCGGAAGCGGCGCTGGAGAGCGTCGCGGACAGCTTCGGCTGCAGCTTGCGGCGCAACTCCTCCAGGTCCTTGGACTCGGCGAGCTTCCGCTTGCCGTCCACCACCCGGAAGGTCACCTTCAGGTGGTCCGGCACCCGCTCCTCGTCCCACGCCTCCGGCGGGATCGGCAGGCCCGACATCCGGTGCAGCACCCGCTCCAGGGTCGGCAGCAGCGGCTCCTGGCGGTCCGTCAGCTCGTGCATCGCCGCCCGGGCGTAGTCCGGGGCCGGGACGAAGTTGCGGCGCACCGCCTTCGGCAGCGAGCGGATCCAGGCCGTCACCAGCTCCGCGCGCAGGCCCGGGATCTGCCAGTCGAAGCCCTCGTCCACCACCTGGTTCAGCACCGGCAGCGGGATGTGCACCGTCACGCCGTCCGCGTCGCTGCCCGGCTCGAACTGGTACGTCAGCGGGAAGCGCAGCTTGCCCTGCTGCCAGAAGTCCGGGTAGTCGGCCTCGGCGATCCCGTCCGCCGAGTCGTTGATCAGCATCGACTTCTCGAAGTTGAGCAGGTCGGGCTGGTCGCGGCGGGTCTTCTTCCACCAGGCGTCGAAGTGCCGGCCGGAGACCACGTCCTCGGGCAGCCGGGCGTCGTAGAAGTCGAACAGGGTCTGGTCGTCCACCATGATGTCCCGGCGGCGGGCCCGGTTCTCCAGCTCCTCGACCTCGTCGAGCAGCTTGCGGTTCTCCGCGAAGAACCGGTGGTGGGTCTCCCAGTCGCCCTCCACCAGGGCGGAGCGGATGAACAGCTCCCGGCACAGCTCCGGGTCGATCCGGCCGTAGTTGACCTTGCGCTGGGCGACGATCGGCAGGCCGTACAGCGTGACCTTCTCGTACGCCAGCACCGCGCCGGCCTTCTTCTCCCAGTGCGGCTCGCTGTAGGTGCGCTTGATCAGGTGCGCCGCCAGCGGCTCCACCCACTCCGGCTCGATCTTCGCGTTGATCCGCGCCCACAGCCGGGAGGTCTCCACCAGCTCGGCCGACATCACCCAGCGCGGCGGCTTCTTGAACAGTCCCGACCCCGGGAACACCGCGAACCGGGCGCCGCGGGCGCCCGCGTACTCGCGCTTCTCCACGTCGAACAGGCCGAGGTGGGAGAGCAGACCGGAGAGCAGCGCCTGGTGGATCCGGTCCGCGTCCGGCTCGGCGTCGTCACGGGGCTCGTCGATCGTCACGCCGAGCTGCTTGGCGATGGTGCGCAGCTGGACGTAGACGTCCTGCCACTCCCGTATCCGCAGGTAGTTCAGGAACTCGGACTTGCACATCCGGCGGAACGCCGAGGAGGACAGCTCCTTCTGCTGCTCCCGGACGTAGCGCCACATCGCCAGGTAGGACAGGAAGTCGGAGGTCTCCGAGTGGAAGCGGCGGTGCCGCTCGTCGGCGGCCTGGCGCTTCTCGGCGGGGCGTTCGCGCGGGTCCTGGATGGAGAGCGCGGCGGCGATCACCATCACGTCGCGGACGCAGCCGAGCCGGTCGGCCTCCAGCACCATCCGGGCCATCCGCGGGTCGACCGGGAGCTGGGCGAGCTTGCGGCCCAGGTCGGTCAGCCGCTTGCGCGGGTCCTTCTCGTCCGGGTCGAGGGCGCCCAGCTCCTGCAGCAGGTGGACGCCGTCCTTGATGTTCCGGGAGTCCGGCGGGTCGAGGAACGGGAAGGCCGCGATGTCGCCCAGGCCCGCCGCCGTCATCTGCAGGATCACCGAGGCCAGGTTGGTGCGCAGGATCTCGGCGTCGGTGAACTCGGGGCGGGAGAGGAAGTCCTCCTCCGAGTACAGCCGGATGCAGATGCCGTCCGAGGTGCGGCCGCAGCGGCCCTTGCGCTGGTTGGCGCTGGCCTGGCTGACCGCCTCGATCGGCAGGCGCTGGACCTTGGTGCGGTGGCTGTAGCGGGAGATCCGGGCGGTGCCCGGGTCGATCACGTACTTGATGCCGGGGACGGTCAGCGAGGTCTCGGCGACGTTGGTGGCCAGGACGACCCGGCGGGAGTTCGAGCGCTGGAAGACCCGGTGCTGCTCGGCCGAGGAGAGCCGGGCGTAGAGCGGGAGGATCTCGGTGAACTTCAGTTTCAGCTTGGTCAGCGCGTCGGCGGTGTCGCGGATCTCGCGCTCGCCGGAGAGGAACACCAGGATGTCGCCCGGCCCCTCGGCCTGCAGCTCCTCGACCGCGTCGCAGATCCCCTGGATCTGGTCGCGGTCGCGGTCCCGGTCGTTCTCGTCCTCCTCGAACTCCTCGTCGTCGAGGAGCGGGCGGTAGCGGACCTCGACCGGATAGGTGCGGCCGGAGACCTCGATGATCGGGGCGCCGTCGAAGTGCTCGGCGAAGCGCTCCGGGTCGATGGTCGCGGAGGTGATGATCACCTTGAGGTCGGGGCGGCGGGGCAGCAGCTGCTTGAGGTAGCCGAGCAGGAAGTCGATGTTCAGGCTGCGCTCGTGCGCCTCGTCGATGATCAGGGTGTCGTACTGGCGCAGGTCCCGGTCGGTCTGGACCTCGGCCAGCAGGATGCCGTCGGTCATCAGCTTGACCAGGGTGTCCGGGCCGGCCTGGTCGGTGAACCGGACCTTCCAGCCGACCGCCCCGCCGAGCGGGGTGTCCAGCTCCTCGGCGACCCGCTCGGCCACCGTGCGGGCGGCGATCCGGCGCGGCTGGGTGTGGCCGATCAGGCCGCGCACGCCGCGGCCCAGCTCCAGGCAGATCTTCGGGATCTGGGTGGTCTTGCCGGAGCCGGTCTCGCCCGCGACGATCACCACCTGGTGGTCCCGGACGGCGGCCAGGATCTCGTCCTTCTTCTGCGCCACCGGCAGTTCCTGCGGGTAGCGGATCACCGGCACCGCCGCGAGGCGGTCGGCCACCCGCAGCTCGGCGCGGTCGAACTCGCCGCCCAGCTCGGCCAGCACCTGCTGCCGGGCCTCGTCCGAACGGACCTTGCGGATGCCCTCCAGGCGGCGGCCCAGGCGCTGCGCGTCGCGCAGCGTCAGGCCGGGCAGCCGGGCGGCCAGCTCCGCGAGCGTGGGGGCGGGCTGCGGGGCTACGGGAGAACTCACTGCGGGCATCCCTCTAGGTTGCAGAAAGACAGGGCCGGGGCGCACCTCGGTTTTCGAGCACGTCCAGTGTCACAGGCGGGGCGGGCGGACCGCGAACAGCCGTTCCGGCGGAGTCCGCCGTCCCGCTTCCGGCGGGTACCCGCCCGTTTCGCCGACCGCCCCCACTGACTAGCCTGGGGGGAACTGGAATTCGGGGAAAACGGGGAAACAGGGGGAGCGTCATGGACCTGTGGGGCGATGTGAAGAACCTCGCCGGCGACGTGGTGAAGGTCGGCGAGGACATCGTGATGGCGCCGGCCGAGATCGCGCACTGGGCGCTGGGCAAGATGTTCGGCGACGCCGACGCCGAGCTCAACAAGATCGCGCAGGAGCTGGCCGAACTCGGCAAGCAGGTGGACGGCCTCGGCCGCGAGGTCAGCGGCGTGCTGTCCGGCATGACCTGGCACGGCGCGGCCGCCGACGCCTTCACCGCGCACGCGCAGGGCCGCGTCCGCGAGCTGAACACCGTCGCCGACGAACTCACCCAGCTCGGCGACGCGGTCAAGCAGCTGGCGAACGTCCTCTAGCGGCAGCGGCGGACGACGGGGCGAGGAAGAAGGGGACTTCCGTCCATGACGGGGAATCAGTTCGGTTTCCAGCCGGGCGAACTGCTGAAGATCCAGCGCGACTTCGAGCAGATCAACCAGCGGATGACCGAGATGAGCAAGCAGGTCGGGCACATCCGGGAGACGGTCGCCAAGGCGGCCGCCACCGACGTGTTCTCGGGCTGGATCGCCAACGTCTTCGGCGCCGGGGCGGTCCTCGCCCAGGTCACCAAGGACGTCTCGGCGATCAACAGCCGGGCCGACGCACTGATGAAGACCAAGGAGCAGCTCACCAAGGAGCTGCAGCAGGACGCCGCGAAGATCAAGCAGCTGATCGCGGCGTACGAGGCGGCCGAGAAGCGGATCGCCGAGCAGATGAAGAAGCCCAAGGTCGAGGAGAAGCCGCAGCCCAAGGCGCCCGGCACCGGGATCGACAGCGCCGGCGACAAGGGCGGGCACAAGGGCGGCAGCGGTGGCAGCGGTGGCAGCGGCCACCCGTCCCAGCCCAGCTCGCCGGGCCACCACGACGGCGGCGACACCGGGTCGGGCACCCCGACCGGCGGGCCGGGCGGCAAGTTCGACGGCCCGAAGCTCAAGGACCGCTCCACCGGCGACTGGCAGACCCACTACGGCGACAACGGCAAGAGCTGGGACGCCTGGTCCAACAAGACGCACCGGAAGAACGGCGAGGGCCTGGGCGTGAAGGCCCGGCCCAACCTGGACGGGCTCTCACCCGAGCGCAAGGCCATCGTGGAGCGCGCCCTGGAACGCGCCGAGCACAAGCTCGGCTACAGCCAGAGCGCGATCACCAACGGCTACCGGGTGGACTGCTCCGGCCTGGTCTCCTGCGCCTGGGGCCTGCCCGGCCCCGGCCGCAACACCTGGGGCCTGATGGAGAACGACGTCTCCACGCACATCACCAAGGGCGACCTGCAGCCCGGTGACGCGATGATCTCCGGCGACCACACCATCCTGTTCGCGGGCTGGGCGGACGCCGCCCACACCCGGTACATCGGCATCGAGGACAGCGGCGACGCGGGCATGGTCTCCCGGGAGATCCCCTACCCGTACTTCCACGGCGGCTCGGCCTACCAGCCCTACCGCCGCAAGGGCGTCGACTGACCGTCCGCGGGGCACCGCCGCGGGCCCGTCCGGGGGAGCGCCCCGGGCGGGCCCGCGCTGTTCCTGGCACGGTGGAACGCGGAACCGGAGTGATCCGTTCTCCTCGGGACGGGAACTGATCGACGACGACCGGAGCGGCGGCCGTGGCGGGTGGACGAGTGAGTACGGAACGACAGCGGCCCGGGTACGAGGCGGACCCGGCGACGGCCCACCCGGTGGCCCGGGTGGCGTTCGGGGTGGCCGGCACGGCGCTGATCGCGGTCGGGGTGGTGCTGCTGGTGCTGCCCGGCCCCGGGATGCTGCTGATCCTGGCCGGGATGGTGCTGGTCGCCCGCGCGGTGCCGGCCTTCGCCCGGTTCGTCGAACCGGTCCGGGCCAAGGCGATGCAGGGCGTGGAGGCGAGCGTCGCCTCCGGCTGGCGGATCGCCGGTTCGCTGCTCGCCGGGCTCGGCCTGATCGCCGCGGGCGTGGCCGCCGGACTGCTGCCGGACCTGCCGCTGGCCGGCTGGGCCACCGGCGCGAGCCTGATCCTCTCCGGCCTGATCCTGCTCGGCCTGCTGGCCTGGAGCCACCGCCGGGTGCACGGGCCGGGCCGCTCCGCCTGACGTCCCGTCAGCGGGCCAGCCGGAAGGCCACCGCGGCCGCCGCCCGCAGCGGCCAGGACGGGCGGGGAACGGCGAAGGCGGCCCGCAGCGGGTCGTCCAGCAGGGCGGCCGCGAAGGCCGGGGCGCGGCGGGCCAGCGGGCCCGGGAGGCGGGCCGCGAACAGGGCGGAGACCGAGCGCCACAGGGCCTGCCCGGCCTCGCTGGGCGCGAACCGGTCGGCCTCGAACGCGCGCATCCAGGCGGCCACCCCGGCCAGGTCCGGGCCGGGCAGCGGGGGCAGGCCCAGGGCCCGGGCCAGTTCCGCCTGGAAGGCGAACGCCGCGGACCGGACCGCCGCGCCGCCGCGGGCGAACTCCACCGGGCAGACGGTGAAGCAGGCCAGCACGTAGCGCATCGTCTCCGCGTCCACGCCCGGCAGCCGGTGCAGGGCGGCCAGCTCGGCGACGACCTCCCGGCCGCGCGGGCTGTCCACGCCGTGGCCGATCAGCTCGAACATCACCGCCCCGGTGGCCTTCGCCCGGGCCTTCGGGGCGGTGGTCAGCCGCCCCGTCCCGGCCAGCACCCCGGCGATCTGCGGGACGGCGAAGGTGCGGACGAAGCCGAGCGTCAGGCCGACCCGGGCCCGCTGCGGGGCGCGGTGCAGCACCAGCTCGGCGAAGGCGTCCCGGGGGCGGTCGGCCGCGGGGGGCGTCACGGCGCGGCGGGCGGGGTGGCGGGCGGTGCGGCGGCGGGTGCCAGGACCTGGTCCAGCAGCGGCGACCCCAGGTAGTCGGCGACCCGGACCAGGTGGGCGCGCTCCTCGGCGGGGGCGGCGTCCAGGCCCGGCAGCACCGGCTGCTCCTCGCGCGGGCGCGGCACCGCGCCCGCGGCCAGCCCGGTGACGGCGGAGCGCAGGGCGGCGGCGACCACCAGGGCGTCCCGGTCGCCGGGGTGCAGCGAGACCCGGTCGGCGAGGTCGCGGGCCCGGTGCACGGCGGCCGGGTCGATCCACGGACGGAGCGTCAGCTGCCCGTCGCGGATCTCCAGCCCGCGCCGGGTGGTGCGCCACTCCAGGTCGCGCAGGGCCAGGCGCTCGCGCCAGGCGGGGGAGGGCGGTCCCTCCAGGGCGAGCCGCCGGTCGGCCCGGTAGACCAGGTCCCAGAGCGGGCGCAGGGCGCGGAAGTCGCGGCGGCGGATCGCCCAGGCGGCCCCGGCCGGGCCGGCGAAGCCGCAGGTGATGCCGACCGCGCCGAGGGCGGCGAAGGCCGGACCGAGCGCGGTGCTGAGCCACTCCGCGCCGCCCGCCCCGGCGTACGCCAGGACGATCGCGGCCAGCTTGCACAGCACGTAGCCGCAGGCGGTGAGCGCGCCGACGGCGATCAGCCGGATGCCGCGGCGCAGCCAGCCCGCCGGCAGCCGGGTCGCGTGGCCGAGGCAGACCCGGCCGATGTCGACCAGCGCGTAGGCGAACAGGCCCTGGTAGAGCGCCAGGAACAGGGCGGTGGCGGCGCGCGGGGCGAAGGTGGTGTCGAAGGTCAGCGGCGTCTCCGGCCGGTACGGGCCGCCGGCCAGGAACAGCCCGGCCAGCACCGGCACCAGGGCGGCGAACACCGCGGCGCGGTGGCGCACCCGCCGCCGCAGCCGGTCGTCCAGCGGCGCCCAGATCTCGGTGCCCGCGCGTTCCTCCGGCGGCGTCCAGACCAGGGCCAGCACCACGGCGGCGGCCGAGAAGCCGACGATGCCGAGGTAGACGAAGAGGGTGGCGAGGTTGCCGACGCCGGTGAGGTGCCCGATCGCCCGGTAGAGCAGCGGGGAGGCCAGCAGGAAGGCGGTGGACGGGGAGGCGATCGCCAGCGCGACCACCAGCAGCCCGAACGAGGGCTCCCGCCGCCAGGCCCGGAACTTCAGCGCGGCCACCGCCCAGGCGGCGCCGCCGATGCCCAAGTAGACCAGGTTGTACGGCAGTTCAGACATGCTGTCCCTTGCGGTGCTCCAGCGCGGGAGCGAGCTGCGAGGTGGTGCCGGCGCCGGGGGCCAGCACCAGCAGGCGCATCAGCTCGGCGCCCAGCACCTCGGCCTCCTCCTCGGCGGTGTCGTCGTAGTGCGAGCGGCCGAGCACCAGCCGGAGCATCTCCGGGTCGATGGTGGGCAGTTCGACCGAGGCGGCGGCCGGGTCGAGCAGGGCCGGCTCGGACAGGTGCCCGCAGAGCAGGTGGGCCAGCTCGTGGCAGACGATGTGGGCGCGGTGCAGTCCGGAGGTCTCCTGCTCGACGTGGACCACGTCCTCGTCGGGGAGCCGCTCGACGAAACCGGAGGGCTCGCCGACCCGCATCCGGCGCGGCGCGATCCGGATCGGCCGCCCCAGGTGCGCGGAGACCGCCGCGCACAGCTCCTCGGCGGTGCTCAGCGGCGGCAGCCGCAGGTCGCGCGCGACCGCCCGCATCCGGCGACGGGTCCGCCCGAGTCCGCTCCCCACACCCCGCACGTCGACCCCTTCCGGAAGCCGCCAGTGGCCCAGCGGCACCTGCTGGCGCTCCGTCACGTCCCCTGGCCGGCCTCGTCCGGCGGCCCGTCGGACAGGCCGACCGCCCGCCGCAACTGCTCCACAATAGTGAGTGCGGCGTCCTGCATCTCCGGCGGCAGCCCGGCCGCCCGCATCGCGATCCGCTCCACCCGGGCGTCCCGCAGCGCCTCGATCTTGCGCAGGTCCTGCTCGACGGCCCGGGCGGTCTGGGAGTCGGAGAAGTAGTCGAGCGGGACGCCGAAGAACTTGGCGATCCGGACGGCGTTCTCCAGGCTCGGCTTCTGGGTGCCCTTGCGCAGGTTGCCGATGTACGTGCCGCTCAGGCCGGTGCCTTCGGCGATCTCCGAGTCCCGCCAGGGCCGGCCGAGGTCCTTCGGGTAGATCACCGCTATCAGTCGCCGGAAGCGGCCGGCGAAGTCCGGGGCTTCGGCGCGCGAGATGTCCTGGGGCATGAGCCGGATCATAGAGGGTCCGTACCCCCGGGCGTATCCCACGATCCGCCTGTTCTGCACGATCGTTGAGGAACCGGTGCTTGTTTCGTGCGGAACCGATCCGGCGGTCTTCCGGAAACCCGGCCGGGAATCCACGATAGTTGACACCTGGTGGACCGGTCGGCAGGATCGGCACCTGATGATCGGGCGCCGTTGCCTCACGGGGGTGGGCAGCGGCGCCCGTTCCCGGCCCGGCACCCGCTGCGGATAGGCTGCACGGAACCTCGCCCGGCACCACCACGCCAGCCGACCCGGGCGCCCCGCCCGAAAGGCCCCGCGCAGCCGATGGCCCCCCGCCTCTCCGTCGTCGTCCCCGTCTACAACGTCGAGCGCTACCTCGTGGAGTGCCTGGACTCGATCGCCGCCCAGACCTTCGACGACCTCGAGTGCGTCATGGTCGACGACGGCTCCACCGACACCAGCGCCGAACTCGCCGCCGCCTACGCCGCCAAGGACCCCCGCTTCCGCCTGGTCCGGCAGCACAACCAGGGCCTCGGCGCCGCCCGCAACACCGGCGTCCGCCACCTCGCCGACGGCACCGAGTACCTGGCCTTCGTCGACAGCGACGACGTCGTCCCGCCCGGCGCCTACCGGCTGATGATCGACACCCTGGACGGGACCGGCTCCGACTTCGCGACCGGCAACGTGCTCCGGCTGCGCAGCACCGGACTCGAACCCTCGCACGTCCACCGGCGCCCGTTCGCCGAGACCCGGCTGCGCACCCACATCGCCGAACTGCCCGCGCTGGTCACCGACCGCACCGCCTGGAACAAGGTCTACCGGCGCTCCTTCTACGCGGCCGCCGGCCTGGAGTACCCCGAGGGCATCCTGTACGAGGACGCCCCCGTCAGCGTCCCGCACCACTTCCTCGCCGAGCGGGTCGACGTCCTCTCCGAACCGATCTACCACTGGCGCATCCGCGAGGACGGCGACCGCTCCATCACCCAGCGCCGCACCGACCCGCGCGGACTCGTCGACCGGGTCCGCTCCATCGAACTCGTCCGCGCCTGGCTGCTCGAACAGCCCGACCCGGTCTACCGCGAGCACCTGCGGGCCTACGACCACAACACCCTGGTCGAGGAGGTCCCGATGTTCTTCTGGACCGTCCCCGACGGCGACCGCGCCTACCGGGACGCCTACCGGGAGCACATCACCCGGCTGCTCGACGCCATCGGCACCGAGCGGATCGACGCCCTACCGCGCTTCCTGCGCCTCAAGTACCGCCTCACCCTGGCCGGCCGGGTGAACGCCCTGGCCAACGTCCAGCGCGTGCACCGCCGGGTCCGCAACACCCGCAAGGCGCTGCGCCGCTGACCCGGCCGCCCCGCGAACGCCGCGGGCCCGGCCCGAGGATCTCGGACCGGGCCCGCAGTCGCTCCGGGCGGGTGCCCCCGGGAGTTACCCGGTCAGACCAGGTTCCACTTCTGGTTGGTGCCGCCGTTGCAGTCCCACAGGTCGACGGGGGTGCCGTTGGCGGTGTAGGCGCCGGAGACGTCCAGGCAGCGGCCGGACTGGACGCCGGTGACGGTGCCGTCGGCGTTGAGCCGCCACTGCTGGTTGGCGCCGCCGTTGCAGGTGGCGATCTCGACCTTGGTGCCGTTGGCGGTCTGGTTGTTGTAGGCGTCGAGGCACTTGGTGCCGCCGTACGTGGTGATCCGGCCGTCGGCGGTCAGCGTCCACTGCTGGTTGTCGCCGCCGTTGCAGTCCCAGATGTCCAGGCCGGTGCCGTCGGTCCGGCTGTTGCCGGGCACGTCGAGGCAGCGGCCCGACCCCGCCCCGCGCAGCACGCCCGTCCGGGCCCACTTCTGGTTGGTGCCGCCGTTGCAGTCCCACAGGTCGACGGGGGTGCCGTTGGCGGTGTAGGCGCCGGAGACGTCCAGGCAGCGGCCGGACTGGACGCCGGTGACGGTGCCGTCGGCGTTCAGCCGCCACTGCTGGTTGGCGCCGCCGTTGCAGGTGGCGATCTCGACCTTGGTGCCGTTGGCGGTCTGGTTGTTGTAGGCGTCGAGGCACTTGGTGCCGCCGTACGTGGTGATCCGGCCGTCGGCGGTCAGCGTCCACTGCTGGTTGTCGCCGCCGTTGCAGTCCCAGATGTCCAGGCCGGTGCCGTCGGTCCGGCTGTTGCCGGGCACGTCGAGGCAGCGGCCCGACCCCGCCCCGCGCAGCACGCCCGCGCTCGGCACCGGCGGGCGGGTGCAGCCCGGAGCGGCCGCCCCGCCGTCCACGTCCGAGGACTTGAGGTACGCCAGCCGGTGGTTGTAGCGGATCGGGAAGTACGTGTCGCAGCCGACCACCAGCGTCCGGTCGTTCGGGGCGCTGCCGTCGATGTTCATCGCGTAGTAGTAGTCCGAGCGCACCGGAGCGGCGGACAGCGCCACGTACGACTGCCCCGCCGGGATGCTCGCCGACAGCGGCGACACCGGCTGCGCGGTGATCGCCGGGTACGGCAGGTACGCCGTGGACTCCGGGTAGGACCGGCCGTACACCGGGATCGAGGACAGCCCCGCGCGCGGGGTCAGCAGGGTCCGTCCCGGCCGGGTGTCCTGGACCGCGGACCGCCCCGAGGGGTTGTAGAACCAGGCGCGCTGCCCGTCGTACCAGATCGCCGTCCACTCGCCGGAGACGTCGGCCACCACGTAGCCGGCGCCCGCGACCGCCTTGTCCTTCCAGTCCGCGGCGTTCTGCGAACCGCCGTTGAGCAGCGGCGCGTTCGGGTCCGGCTGGGTGCGCAGGTAGACGAAGTTCTCCGGCCGGTCGGCGGTGCCGTTCACGGGCGGCTGGTTGGTGCTGTCGAAGGCCGGCGCGATGGTGACCTTGCTGCCGACGGCGGGCTGGCCGCCGGTCGGCGCGGTGCGCAGCGGCGCGCCCAGCAGGTCCATGTAGTGCGACCAGTCCCAGAAGGTGCCCGGGTCCCAGTGCATCCCCGCCACGTTCGCCTGCACCGGCCCCGGCACGTCGTCGTGCCCGATCACGTGCTCCCGGTCCAGCGGGATGCCGTACCGGCCGGCGAGGTAGCGCACCAGCGTCGCGGAGGACTGGTACAGCTGCTCCGAGTACCAGGTCGGCCGGTCCGAGGGGAACGCGTAGCCCTCGTGCTCGATGCCGATGCTGTGCATGTTGACCGTCTTGTTGCCGGCGTGCCAGGCGACGTGGCGGTTGTTCACCAGCTGGGTCACGTGCCCGTCCGAGGAGCGGACGATGTAGTGCGCGCTGGCCTGCGAGGAGGGGTTCTGGAAGGTCGAGATCGACCCCTCGAAGCCGCCCTCGGTGTCGTGGATGACGATGTACTGGATCTGCTGGCCGTCGTCCGGGCGGTTCGCCTGCGTGTAGTTCCCGTACGAGCCGGGGTCCTTCGGGTCGGTCAGCGCGTACGCCGCCGGACGGAAGTCGCAGCCCAGCTCGACCGGGCACTCCGTCGAGCCGTCCGCGGCCGCGGCGGACCGGGCGGGGGCGGCGGCCTGGGTCCCGGCCCGGGTCCCGGACTCGGCCGTGGAGCGGGCGGCGGACTGCGCGCCGGACTTGGCGGCGGACCGGGGGGCGGGCTTCGGGACGGCGTTCGGCGCGGCCGCCAGGTGCACCGTCTGGCCCTCCGCCGTCCGGCGGTCCGCGCCGGTGCGGAGCGTGCCGAACACCCGGTCGGCGAACGGGCTGCCGGACGGGCTGCCGGACCGGTCGGCCGTCGGGTCGCCGAAGCGGGCCACCGCCGCGTACCAGTCGGTCGGATCGGCGGACCCGGACGGTCCGGACTCCCGCTGGTACTGGGCCAGCAGTGCCGCGCCGCCCCGGACGCTCTGCGCCGGGTCCGACCTGAGGTCCGCGGCCGGGCGGCCGAGCAGCTTCGCCGCCGCGTCCAGGGTGTGCAGTTCGGGGCCGTCCTGGACGGTCTGCGCCGGGACCCCGCCCCGCACCGGCCGGGCCGGCAGGTCGTCGCCCCGCCCGTCCACGGTGTCCGGTCCCGGCCCGGCGGCCAGCGCGGCCCGGACGGCCGACACGTCGACCTGGGTCAGGCCCATCACGTTGTAGTTGCCGGTGGTGCTCGGGGCACCGTCATGGCTGTCCCAGCGGGTCTGCTGGTACGACAGCGCCAGCAGCAGCCCCTCCGGAACGTGGAACTCGGCCGCGGCCGAACTGAACTGACGCTGCAACGACCGGTCCGCGGGCTCGGCCGCGGCCGCCGGGACGGCGGTCAGCACCGTCGCGGCGACCAGGGCCAGCCCCGCCGTCGAGGCGGCGAGGGCGAAGGCTGAGCGGGGAATGCCTGACAACGGAGAAGTCCTCCCCCTACTGGTGGACGAGGCCCGGAGCGGCAGGCCCGGGCCGTGGCGCTGGTGACGCTAACACCTGCGGATGTCCGGCCAGTAGGCCGACGGTGTGGAGGTTTCCGGAGTGCCCGTTCCGGTCGCCCGCCCTACGGCGGCCGGTGCCGTTCGTGGGTCAACTCCGGTCGCGGGCCGGTGCTGTTCGCGGGCGGCGCTGTCGGTCCGTCAGTCCTGCTCGGGGGTCAGCCACTGGACGAACTGGACCACCACCCCGTTCGGGTCGGCGACCTGGAACAGCCGCTCCCCCCACGGCTCGTCCCGCAGCGGCATGGTGACCGGCACCCCGGCGGCCCGGAGCCGCTCCTGCTCGGCGGCCGCGTCGTCCACCGTGAACGCCAGGATCACCCCCGCGGCGTGCCGGTCGCGGAAGCCCTCGGGCAGCACCTCCAGGCCGCGGCGCAGCAGCACCACGTTCACCCCCGCGGTCGGGTGGCCGAGCGAGGCGAAGCCGTCGGCGGACATCTCGGCCCGGAAGCCGAGCCGCTCGGCGAAGAAGGCGGCGGAGGCGTCGACGTCCTCGACGGTGAGCGAGACGGCGGATCGGTTGATCTTCACGGGGCTCCTTCGGGGCGGTGCGGACGGTCCGGCTTATCTCTGTACGCAGTACACTATACATAGTACGGAGATTCTGGCCAGGGCGATTCCCCCGTGGAAGAATCCCGCCATGGCCAGCAACCGGAGCAGCACGGGCGACCCGGCCCGGACCCTCGCCCTGCTCTGGGGCGTCCCCACCACCACCGGCCGCCGCGGCCCCCGGCAGGCGCACTCCACCGCCGACATCGCCGCCACCGCCGTCCGGATCGCCGACGCCGAGGGCCTCGACGCCCTCACCATGCGACGCCTCGCCCAGGAGCTCGGCCTCTCCCCGATGGCCCTCTACACGTACGTCCCCGGCAAGGCCGAACTGCTCGACCTGATGCTCGACACCCTCTACGCCGAGATGCCCCGCAGCGCCCCCGCCGGCCCCGACTGGCGCGCCCGCGCCACCGCCGTCGCCGACGACAACCGGGCCCTGTACGCCGCCCACCCCTGGACCACCGCCGTCCCCACCTCACGGCCCCCGCTCGGCCCCGGCCTGATGGCCAAGTACGAGTACGAGCTGCGCGCCCTGGAAGGCACCGGCCTCGACGACCTCCAGCTCGACGCCGCCCTCACCCACCTGCTCGGCTTCGTCCACACCTGCGCCCGGATGGCCGCCGACGAGCGCGCCGCGCAGCAGGACTCCGCGATGAGCGACGCCGACTGGTGGTCCGCCAACGCCGAACTCCTCGCCCGCGTCCTCGACCCCGCCCGCTACCCCACCGCCACCCGCGTCGGCGCCGCCGCCGGCGAGGCCCACAACGCCGCCTACCACCCGGACCACGCCTACACCTTCGGCCTGGCCCGCACCCTCGACGGCCTCGCCGCCCTCATCAACTCCTGACCCCGGGCCCGGCTCCCGGGCGGTCGGGAGCCGGCGCGGTGCCGGGAACGCGGGGAAGGCCATCGTCGAGCGCCACCGTTCGAGCCGGTTGGCGTCAGTGCGAGCAGGCGCGGGTCGGTACGGCAGCAGGTTCCGCGAACGGCGAAGGCCCCGGAGTGTGGACTCCGGGGCCTTTCGCTGTGCTGTGGCCAGGGCCGGGGTCGAACCGGCGACCTTCCGCTTTTCAGGCCAAGCCGAGCCGTTGATATGCCCTAGTTTGAGAGCTTCTGCCGTCCCTGGAAGGTCGCTGGCAAGTGCCGTCATACGGACCGGTTGGCGTCACGGTTGGCGTCAACCGGTGCTTGGGCTGGGCGACTGACCTTGCCCTGTATCGCGGCTCCCGCCGAGGACTCAGCCGCGTGCCCTTCCATACACGGCGCTCTTCGCGTAGAGAGCGCGGGCTGGTCACCGATCAGCCGCCGTCATAGGCTTCGCAGGTGGAGTGTCCACGGTATTCGAGTGCAAGACGGGGTCGCATCCCCGTCCTACGGGAGGTCGACGGTGCTCCTCCGCTTTCGGGTGGCCAATCACCGCTCGATTCGCGATGAGTGCGAGCTGTCGTTGGTCGCTGCCGTAGCGGGTGACGGCATGGCGCGCTCGACTACGCTGCGTGACCAGGATCAGGAGGTAGCAATCCTCCCCGTAGTGGGCGTCTTCGGAGCCAACGCGTCCGGTAAGACGAACCTCCTGCGAGCATTGTTCGACATGCGGGATGCCGTTCGTACCTCGTTTGCAGACTGGGCTACCCAGGCAGGCGTGCCGCGCCAGCCTTTCAAGCTTGATCCCGCCGCCGCCGAGGAGACGACGCTCTACGAAGTCGACCTGTTGCTGGGAGTGAACCCGGTCCGCTACACCTACGGCTTCGAGCTCTCAGACGAACGGGTGGAAGCAGAGTGGCTGCACGCCTACCCTGACGGTCGGCGCGTCGTCTGGTTCGACCGGGAGGCAGATCGGCCCGAGGAGGAGGGTGGCGAGTTCCTTTTCCCCGCCTCCGCCCAATCGGGAGGCTTTCGGGGACACCCGGACGTTCTCGTTCCTGTCACGCGGCCCAACGCCCTGTTCCTGTCCACTGGCGCCACTCTCAACGACCCGCAGCTCGCCGCCCTGCACAGGTGGTTCATCGACAATCTCTGGTTGGTGACTCCTGGCGCGGACGTCAAGGCCCGCAGTGCCTGGACACAGCGGCTACTGGCTGACCCGAAGCGCGGCAAGGACTACAAGGCGTGGCTGGTCGAACTGCTTTCCATCGCTGACCTGGGCATCAACGGCATCGATGTGGATAGCAAGAGTGGCGAGATCGCTCTGCAACACCGCACCGCGGACGGTGACGAGATCGCTCTAGACTTCCTCACCGAGGAATCGCTCGGCACCCACTCCTGGTTTGCTTTCCTGGGTCCCATGCTCAGCGTCCTCGACGCCGGCACGGTGCTCCTGGTGGACGAACTGGATTCCAGCCTCCATCCGACTCTGGCCGCCGAGGTCGTACGACTGTTCCAGGATGCGAACTCAAATCCGCGCGGTGCGCAACTGCTCTTCACCACGCACGATGCGACGCTCCTTGGCAGCGCGGTCCTGGATCGGCCGCTGGCCCGTGAGCAGGTGTGGATTACCTCCAAGAAGTCCTCCGGGGAGACCGAGCTCTACCCCCTCGCGGCGGCGAGGCCGGGTGATGACGAAGACCTCGAGCGCGGATATCTCCGCGGGCGGTATGGGGGTGCGCCCCGGGTCAGCGTGGGCGAGATCACCCGCGCTCTGGGCTGGCGGGAGAAGGAACGGGAGCGCGAGCGAGAGGCGAAGGCGTCAGCGTGAGCAGGCCGGGCGGGGACGAGTCCCAAGCGGTAGGGAAGAAGTCGAAGAGGCGCGGATCGAGCGATGAGGAGGCGCGGCCGCTGGTGCCTGCCCAGCCGATCCCGTCCAAGCAGGAACGGGTCCTCTATGTGGGCTGCGAGGGTGAGTCGACCGAGCCCCACTACCTGGACTATTTGACCAAGCGCTTCGGAACCGGCGAGCACACGACGACGGGCCAGCCGTTCCGGATCGTCCCCGTGTACAAGGTGAACGGCTTGCCGCCCGAGCAGGTGGTCGAGGCCGTGCGAGAGAAGGCCGCGACCGACGAGACGTGGGCGCTGTTTGATCGGGACCAGCACACGAAGATCCCACAGGCGGTCGAACAGGCCGCGGCCGATGGTACGGAGATCTGCTTCTCACACCCGTCGTTCGACCTGTGGCTGCTCCTGCACTTCCAGTCCTTCGGAGGAAAGCAGAGCGGGACGAGTAAGGGCGTGGTGGAGAAGCTCCGCAAGGCCGACCCGGCGTTCAAGGGCTTCGACAAGCGGAACGACAAGAGCATCCAGGGGCCCCGCCGCAAGGCTCTGGAGGGCCGCGTGAAAGCCGCGATCCAGAACGCCAAGGCGCTGGTGTCTCAGTGCGAACACGGGGACTGCAAGGCTGGCCCAGGGCGCTATGCGGTCGGCCCCGTCGACCGCACCAGCCCTCACAACCCGGATCACCTGCCCCAGTCTCCCCGTAAGTGGGCCGCTCGTTCCGGGCACGCACCCGACTGCAAGGTCCTCGACCGGGACCCGTCCAGCGACGTGTGGCGGCTACTCGTCAGCCTGGGTATCGAGAAGGACGACTGGGACCGGCTGAGAGGATGAGTCGGCTGATAAGGCGCGTTTAGGACGGTTTCCGCCCCAAGCGGTCTAGCGTCTACGCTCGACGCTGCCCCGACACGACACCACCCCACCTACTTCCAATCATCCCACCGAAGGACCGGCGCGTGGCCCGAATCACCCTGCCCCAGCTGGAGCGGCACCTCTTCGCCGCCGCCGACATCCTGCGCGGGCGCATGGAGCCCTCGGATTATCGGGACTACATCTTCGGGATGCTGTTCCTGAAGCGGGCCTCCGACGAGTTCCAGCCGGAATGGGAGCGCGTCTACAAGGAGCGCCTCGCGGCAACGGGCAGTGAGACGAAGGCCCTGGAGCGGGCGGACAACCCGGAGTACTACCGCAACGTCTTCTACGTACCCCCGCGTGCCCGCTGGTGGACGGGACCGCATGTACTCGACCCCGACGACCCGCAGCGGACCGTCCCGGGCATCGAAGCACTCACCGCGGAGACCCTGGGCCCTGATGGGCAGCCGGTGAAGGTGGGGGAGTATCTGGACAAGGCGCTGGTCGCCCTCCAGGAGGGCAACAGCAGGCTGAGCGGGGTCGCCTCGCACATCGAGTTCAACGCGGTCGCCGGCAACAAGTCCCGCTTCACGCCCAGTGAACTGCTCGCTTTGATCCGGCACTTCAGCTTGTACCGGCTACGCAACGAGGACTTCGAGTTCCCCGACATGCTCGGAGCGGCGTACGAGTACCTCCTCGGCCGGTTCGCGGACAGCGCGGGCCAAAGCGGCGGCGAGTTCTACACCCCGCGCTCGGTGGTGAGGATGCTCGTCCGGCTCATCAACCCAGAGCCGCAGGAGACCGTCTACGACCCGTGCATGGGTTCCGGCGGCATGCTTATCGCTGCCCGCGAGCACGTCGAGGAGCATGGCGGGGACCCGGATCACCTCGGCATCAACGGCCAGGACCGCAACCCCGCGTCGTGGTCGATGGCGAGCATGAACATGGTGCTGCACGGCATCCGCAAGTTCGATCTCCAGCACGGAGACACCCTTACCGAGCCCCTCCACCTCGACGGCAACGGCCGCCTGCGCACCTTTACCAAGGTCCTCTCCAACCCGCCGTTCTCGCAGCCCTACGACAAGGCTCAGGTAGAGGCCGCCGATCGGCGTCACGGAACCCGCATGCAGTGGGGCTGGTCGCCGGAGAAGGGTAAGAAGGCCGACCTCATGTTCGTCCAGCACATGCTGTCCGTGCTGGAGGAGGACGGTATGGCCGCCGTCGTCATGCCGCACGGCGTGCTCTTCCGCGGCGGTAAGGAGAAGGAGATCCGCGAGGAACTGCTGCGCGACGATTGTGTGGAGGCGGTGATCGGCCTCGGCCCCAACCTCTTCTACGGCGTCGGCATCCCGGCCTGCGTCCTCATCCTGCGTCGCCCTCGCCGAAAGGTACCCGTCCGGCGCAAGAAGGTCCTCTTCATCAATGCGGACCGTGAGTTCACGGTCGGTCGCAATCAGAACGAACTGGGCCCCGAGCACATCGAGAAGATCGTCACGGTTTTCAAGCACGGCCGGGAGCTCCAGGGTTACTCGCGCTGGGTGGAGCGGGACACCCTCCTGTATGAGGGCGCCAACCTCAACATCCGCCGCTGGGTGGATAATTCGCCCGCCGCTGAGCCGCAGGACGTACGCGCCCATCTCTACGGCGGCGTCCCCGTCGCCGAGGTCACGGCACAGGCCGGCCTGTTCGGGGCGTACGGAGTCGACGCGTCCACCCTCTTCGCCGCACGTGATACGGACCCCGCCTACTACGACTTCCTGCCTGAGGATCCCGAAACGACCGTCGGCCGTATTACGGAGCAGGCTGCGGCGAAGGAGTCTGGGCTGCGCATCGCGTACGAGAAGTGGTGGACAACGGGCGCGGAGCTCTTCGGCAAGCTGGCCGAGGACCGGAAGCTGATGGACCTGCGCGCCGGACTGCTCAAGGGCTTCACAGACACCATCGGCAGCGAGGGCGTCCTCGACGAGTACCGAACGGCCGGCATCGTCGCCGACTGGTGGACCCACGCGCGCTACGACATGAAGGCACTCGCGGCGGGTGGCTTCGCCCGAGTACTCGAAGGCTGGGTCGACTCAATCGAGGCTATTGTGAAGCCGGCGGAAGGCACGGTGAGCACCACCGCCTCGGCTCGCAAGCCGACTGTCTCGCCTGCCGATCGTCGCCGCGCCATGGATCAGCCCGTTGTGCGTCAACTCATCCCGGAATTCCTGGACCAGTACTCGGTGGTGGAGGCTGAGGTCGCGGCGGCCGACGTGGCGTACAAGGAAGCGGCGGAGGCGCTGGCCGCCGCACAGCCTCCCGCCGAGGATGGTGACGAGGAAGCATCGACCGAGGACGACCCCACCGCCGAGCCGGTCACCATCGAGGAACTCGCCTGCCTGGAATCCGAACTGGCGAAGTGCCGCAAGGCTCGGACGGCCGCGACGAAGAAGCGCAAGGCGTTGGATGACCGCTTTCTGGTTGATCTGAAAGTGGCATCGGATCGCGCCCTTGCGGACAGGCAGCGCACTCAGGAACTCGTGCTCACGGTGTTGAACGAGGATCTACTGGGCCGCCTCGACGCTGCGGTTGCGGTGGGTCGGCGGGAGCTGGTGGCCGTGTTCCGGCGGTGGGTGCAGAAGTACGGGGTATCGCTGGCCGAGCTGGAGGGGGCCAGCGAGGTGGCTCAAGGGGAGCTGCAGGGCTGGTTGAAGGAGCTGGGTTATGGGCAGTGACAGCAAGCTCGCGGCCGGCAATGAGGTTCCGCTCGATATGTTTCTGACACGGATCGAGGCCGGAAAAAGTCCCGCTGCAGAGGACACGCCTGCAGGTGAAGGCGAGTGGGGTGTGCTTAAAGTAAGCGCGGTCCAGGCTGGCTGGTTCGCAGCGCGGGAAAACAAGGTAATTCGCGATGTGGCGTTGATTCATCCCTGCTACGAGGTCAAGCACGGCGACCTCCTCATGACCCGGGCGAATACGGAAGAACTCGTTGGGTTGGCGTGCGTTGCGGAGAACCCGCCCCCTCGGCTCCTACTGAGCGACAAGACGCTCCGGCTACACACTAACGAATCGCTTGCGGATCCTCGGTTCATTCAGCTCGTTCTGGTTCGACAGTCGTTGCGGCAACGTGTTAGGGCATTGGCCACCGGCACGAGCGCCGGAATGAAAAACATTAGCCAGGAGCAGATTCGCCAACTGATGGTGCCTTTTGTATCGCTGGACGAACAGCGTCGCATCGTCGCCGCACATGCCGCGTTCGAGCGGCGGATCGAGGCACTGGAGGGGGTGGCAGCTAAGCGGACCCAGCTACTTGATGCCTTGGTTGAGCAGCTTCTGGGAGCAAATGGTTGGGAGGTGGCCCCTCTCAAGGATGCTGACGTATCCATCCGCGCAGGTATCACCCTTGGGTCTCACCGTGTACCTGGCCTCAGGCCAGCGGGGTACCTTCGTGTGGCCAATGTTCGTAAAGGCTGGATTGAAGGGGACATTGCCCTGCTGGAGGCGATGGAGCGAGACCGTCGCCGCTACTCATTGGCTTCCGGAGACCTGCTTGTGGTCGAAGGGCATGCTGACCCTGAGCAGATCGGGCGTTGTGCAATCGTCGGAGCCGATCAAGTTGGCCTTCTTTACCAGAACCATCTCTTCCGGCTGCGCTTCGAGAATGTACTCCCTGAATTTGCCATGCTGTGGCTCAACTCACGCACCGTGCGCAGCTACTGGAAATCGCAGTGTGCTACCAGTTCGGGCCTTTATACGATCAACTCAAAGCTGCTGGAAGGAGTCCCGTTTCCTCGGGTGAAGCGTGATGAGCAGGAGCGCCTTGTGGGCATTTGGAAATCAGAGTGTCGTGCTATGGGATTGCTGAATAAGCGCATCGCCAAGCTACGCATGGTGAAGCTAGGCGTTGTAGAAGATCTGCTTGCCGGTTGTTCGAAGGCGTATGCCGCTTGAAAGAACGACTTCACGTCACGTAACAGTGCCCTCTGTAGTTCGCTCCATCGTCTTGTGTTGGCTCTGTTCTGGCATAGCCGGCCATCCTCACGCCTTGATCAAAGGTCGAAACGTCCCTGGCCAGCTCTCTGTCACACATAGGGTGGCCCGTACGCACTAGGGCGGCACCGGGCCGTACGATAAAGGGGAGTTCAGCAGTGAGCGGGCGGCAGGAGCTGCGGAGCATGGGCGGGCCAGAGTACGCGGGACCGGAGTACGTCAAGACAGAGAAGCCCCTCATCGAACAGTTGGCCCGGCTCGGATGGGAGCACCTGGAAGGCGCTCCGCCCGGGCAGCCGGTCGGAAGTCCGGAGCCGTCGGGGCGGACGGCTTACACACAGGTCGTCTATGAGGACCGATTCCGGGCCTCCGTGACCCGCATCAACCCGGCGCCCGGGGGCGGTACTTGGCTAACCCCCTCCCAGCTTGACCGGCTGCTTGCCCTCGTGCTCGGTACCGCCCCAGGGCAGGGGCCAGCTCCACGAGGTGTGGCCGCCAACCTCGCAGTGACGCGGCTCCTGCGCGAGGGTGTAAACGCCCGTATCTTGCCCGGCTGGAAGAAGGGTGACCCCGAGCACGTACGCCTCGTCGACTGGGACGGGGAGCACGGCGGGCGCAACGATCTGCTTGCCGTCAGTCAGTTTCGCGTCGACCGCAAGGAGACGAGCCACGTCACACCGGACCTGGTGCTGTTCGTCAACGGTCTTCCGTGGGTCGTCATCGAGTGCAAAGCCCCACTCATCTCCGGCGGCGACAGCCGGGCGGCACTGGATGACGCCGTCGGGCAGGTCTGCCGGTACGCCAGCCTTGCCTCGTCTGCTCCCGTCCCGGAGTTCACGCGATTTGTGCAGATCCTAATCGGTACCGATCTGACGTACGCCGAGCTTGGCACCGTTACATCGACCCCCGAGTACTTCACACCGTGGCGGACCACCGAGCCCGCGCCCGCCGACGGCTGTGACTCGGACATGGCGGTACTGGCGGCAGGTGTACTGACTCCGGAGCACCTCCTGACTCTCGTCAGGGATTTCACCACGGAACGCGAACAGGGTGGCCGCACGCTCAAGGTAGTCGGCCGCTACCAACAGTTTCGGGCTGTCCGACGGCTCGCGCAGGCCCTACGGGTACGCGACGCGGCCATTCGCGCCCAGGGTGATCCGAGCCGGCGAGGCGGTGTCGTTTGGCATACCCAGGGTTCCGGCAAGAGCCTCACTATGGCCTTCCTCGTGCGCCACCTCCGAAGCAGCCATGAACTGCGGGGGCACAAGGTGGTCGTGGTCACCGACAGGATCGACCTGGAAAAGCAGATCCTGGAGTCCATGGCCGCGGCCGACGAGACGGTCCACCGGGCCGACGGAGTCGCGGACGCGCGCGCCCATCTTGCCGTCCGGGTGCCGGACGTTGTCCTTGTCATGCTGCAGAAGGCTCAGCGTGATGACACGGCGTACAACGGCCGCGAGGAGAACCTGGGGACGCAGTCCGACGACGAGGAGGCTTACGTCCAGGTCAAGGCCGCGAATGCCAGTCCGAACATCGTGGTCCTCGTCGACGAGGCGCACCGAGGCCAGGACAGCTGGCTGCACGCCAGGCTGCGGGCACTCCTGCCGAACGCCGTCCTCGTGGGCTTCACCGGCACACCCATTATCAACAGCGCGCGTAAGAAGACCGAGGAGATCTTCGGAGCGATCGTCGACACCTACACTCTGCGTGACGCGGAGCGGGACGGGTCTGTCGTCCCGGTGCGCTACGAGGCGTACGACGTGCCACTGGAAGTGGTCGAAAGGGCCGTGCTGGACGCCCGGTTCGACGCCCAGGTGCCCTCCGATCCGGAACAGCGCGCCAGGGTGTTGCGGAAATTCGCGCGTCAGCGGGAGATCCTTGAAGCACCCTCGGTGATCGCGGACAAGGCCGACCACATGCTGCGGCACTGGGCGGTGAACGCACTTCCCGACCGGTTCGGCGCTCAGCTGGTGGCGGTGTCCCGAGAAGCGGCTGTCCGCTACCGGGGTGCACTGCTCGCTGCCCGCGACAGTCTTCTCGGGCAGCTCGACGCGCTCGACCCGGCCTTGCGCCACGATCCGGCGGCCGCTCACGACGCTGACCAGCAGACTCGCGAACTCCTTGCCATGCTGCCGCATCGTGACGTTCTCGCCTCGATTGACGCGGCGGTGGTGATCCACGGCGACCGGCAGAAGGACCCCGAGGATTGGCGGGACTGGACGCTTAAGTCCCGGCAGGACGCCTACATTGAGCGGTTCAAGGCCGGCCTGGGCGATCCGCACGCATCAGCCATCGACCCCTCATGGGACGTCACCCCTCACGGCATGCCGGGACAGGGACTGCTCTCGTCGGGAGCACCCGTGAGCGACGTGTGGGGAGCGGAGAAGAATGGAGACGACACCGGTGTGGACTACGACGGCGCTGGCACGGATGACGCCGGGCCGCTTGCATTCCTCGTCGTCCAGTCCATGCTGCTCACCGGTTTCGACGCGCCTGTTGAACAGGTCCTCTATCTGGACTGCGCCCTTTCCGGAGTTGGCCTCCTCCAAGCGGTGGCGCGCACCAACCGGCCATATCCGCGCAAGCGGTGGGGCACGGTCGTCGACTTCATCGGCATCGGCCCTGAGCTGGCCCGCTCCTTGCACGCGTACGAGCAGCACCATCTGCGTCAGGTCTACGGGTACCAAGACGTCTCTGCCGCGCATCTGGACCCGGACTTCAAGGGCCCACAACCCGCAGGCGAGGGGCTGCTCCTCCAAGCGGACGCCGTTGCCGACCGCCTCCTCAAGGACCTGCACGGGCGAGTGACGCGGTTCCTCGACGCACGGAAGATCGCAGCGTACGACACGCGTGGAACCTTGTCCCTCGCCGATGAGCAACGCCGCGAGCAGTTGTTGGATCTACTCGCTGACCCGCTGAGCCGGGGCGAGTTCGATGAGCTGGTACGGGACTTCCTCACCGCCCTCGGGGCGGTGCTGCCGAGGCCCTACGCACTCGTCTATGAACAGCTGGCCGGCCACCTCGGCGAAGTCCAGTACCTTGCGCGGCAACGCTACCTCGATGGGCGTGACGAGTTCAGTCCGCGCCGGTACGGGGCGAAGGTGCGTAAACTCATCGCTGATCACATTCGTGTCACTGGTGTCGAATTGCGGATCCCCCCAGTGGAGCTGACCGCACCCGAGTTCATGGAGCGAGTCGAGGCCAACCACGACGCGCGTGCCAGGACTCGCTACATGGTCAGCAGGCTCCGTGCGCACATCACTGCGAAGATCGGGACTGACCGATCCCGATACGAACAGTTCAGTGAGCGTCTGGAAGAGATCATTCAGCGGATGCGCCATGACTTCGACCGGGCAGCGACCGATCTCGCTCGGCTCGTCGGTGATGTTGTGGAGAGTGCCGAGAAGACGGGCCCACAGCTGGACCCGTTGACCGAAGGGCCGGTTTGCCGAGCCCTGACCAGGGTGCTGGAGCAAACAGATCGGATCGCCGTGCCGCCAGGGGTGGACTTCTACGAAGCGGTGTGTGGAATCACCGCGAGTATTGCGGTTTCGGTCCGACAGCCGCACTTCCCGACGCACCCAGAAGCCCGTATGGACATGCGCAAGGAACTCCGCTTCGTCATTGCTGACCACCTTCACCTGGAATGGGAGGAGACAGCGGACATGGCTGCCGGGCTCCTGGAGCTTGCTGTCGAAAGATATGACGACTTCCTGCGATACAGCGGTCGGGCGCGCCCTTAGGCCGGCCCATGGTGGGGTGCAGAAATCCGCAGTGGCGGTCGCAGCCAGTGTCAGCCGCAAATGATAAGAATGCCTAGTGAGTTTCTCTGCGCAGTCCGCCATCGCGTCACTCCCCATGCCCAGGGAGTGGACATGGCGCGTCGCCGTGCGGCCGCGGCGTCGGACGCTGGGGATCGAAGTCCAGGAGGATGGCAGCGTGCTCTTCGCGGTACCCGCGGACGCCGATCCGCAGGTTGTTGCGGAAGCCGTTCGCTCCCGGCTGCCTCGCCTCGCTGAGGAGGTCGAGCGGCGCAGGCGAGGCGGAGGGGAGCCCGTCAAGGAACTGGTTAGTGGAGAGAGCTTCGCCTACCTGGGGCGCCGGCACCGTCTGAAGGCTGTACCTGCCGCTGCGGGGGGCCGGGTTCGGCTGCACCAGGGATGGCTGGAGCTGCCAGATAACGGATCCAGGCAGGAACGCGGCCGTCTGATCGCGCAGTGGTATGCGGCACGAGGCAGCCGATGGGTGTCCACCCGTGCGCGGCCTCTGGCGGAACTCACAGGCGTCGCCCCTCGCGAAGTCGTTCTCCGGGATATGGGTCGGCGCTGGGGAGCTTGCGAGCCCGACGGATCCATCACCCTGCACTGGGCGCTGATGCAGTTGTCGCCGGATCTGGTCGATCTGGTGCTCGTCCATGAGTTGACCCACCTCAGGGTTCCCGCACACAGCGCTGCATTCCGGCACAGAATGCGCATGGTGCTGGAAGATCTTGAGGGACTGGAGCGCCGCTTCGCGGAGGCCGAGCCAGTGCTTTGGCGAGGAGCGGTCTGACCTTCCGAGCCGGTCCATGACCGCCAGAGCAGTTCGTGGTGCCGATGCCAACTCCGTCCTGGCGAGCACCGTCTGACACTCAACAGGGGTGCTCGGCGGCCGAGTCGAATCATCCAGGTTCGGAAGGCCCGGGCACCTGGATCAGCAGCGGGGAACCCCGTTCTCCAAGTAGGAGGTTGCCGCGGGGGATCGTGCGTCAATCGCGGCATGGACCCGCCGGGCCAGGCGAGGGATGAGGAGCTCGTCAATCTGGTCGGCGGTGTGGAAGGCGTACTCGCCGATCTCCACTCCGTCCAGGTTGATCTGAGCTCGCTCTTCTGCGGGGAGGATGCCCCCGTCGAAGACGAAGAGCAGCTTGTCGCCCTCGGTCGGGTGGGGTGCCCAGTCCGCGACGAGGAGGCGGCCGATGGGCGGGGTGATGCCGAGCTCCTCCTTGACCTCTCGGGCCGCGCCCTCGCTCGGGGTCTCGCCGAGGTGGAGGTAGCCACCCGGGATCTCCAAGCCCGGCTTGTACGTGGGCTTCACCAGGAGCACGCGGTCAGCTTCGTCGAAGAACAGCACGCCGGCGGCGGTGCGCGGCTGGGCAACGGCCTCGGGTGCATCGGAGTCGCTCATGAGCATGACTGTAGCCGTCCGCGCTGGGCTACCCCACGATGCGCAGCCGCTGGGCCACGCCCGCGAGCTGGTGGCTCGGCTTGCCGCGCTGCTGCCGGACCCAGGTGGTCACCAGGTGCCGTGGGATGAAGTGAACCGTTCCGGGTTCGGTGGAGGCTCGATTTCGTGTAAGGATTCGAGTCATGGCACGTCCCTCTTCCTACCCGCCTGAGCTGCGGCGTCGTGCGGTGCGCATGGTCGCTGAGGTCCTCGGCGACTACCCGAACGAGTCGGCCGCGCTGCGGGCCGTCGCGGAGAAACTCGGTATCGGCTCGGCTGAGACCCTGCGCAACTGGGTCCGCCGCGACCAGGTCGACGCAGGGCAGCGCCCGGGGACGACGACGGAGGAGTCCGCGCAGATCAAGGCGATGAAGAAGGAGATCGCCGAACTGAAGCGCGCGAACGAGATCCTCAAGGCCGCGGCGAGTTTCTTCGCGGCCGAGCTCGACCGGCCACACCAGCGCTCGTAGCGTTCATCGACGGGCACCGGGGCCGCTTCGGCGGTGTCGAGCCGATCTGCCGCGTGCTCTCCGAGCACGGCTGCAGCATCGCCCCCTCCACCTACTACGCCTTCAACAACCGTCCCGAGTCCGCCCGTTCGGTCCGGGATGCGGAGCTGAAAAATCTGATCACGGCAGCGTACGAGGACAACTTCCGGGTCTACGGCGCCCGCAAGATCTGGCGCGAGCTGAACCGCCGCGGCCACACGGTGGCCCGCTGCACCGTCGAGCGGCTGATGCGCGAGCTCGGCATCACCGGGGCCGTCCGCGGCAAGCGCGTGGTGACCACGGTCCCCGACCCGTCCGCCGAACGGGCTCCCGACCTCGTCGACCGCGACTTCGTCGCCTCGGCGCCGAACCGGTGCTGGGTCGCGGACTTCACACACGTGGCGGCGTTCGCCGGCGTCGTCTATGTCGCGTTCGTCGTGGACACCTTCTCCCGTCGCATCGTCGGCTGGTCCGCTGCGACCACGAAGCAGACCAGGCTCGTCCTGGACGCCCTGGAGATGGCCCTGTGGCAGCGCGACCGTGACGGACACCCGTCCGGACGGGGCGAGTTGATACATCACAGCGACGCGGGCAGTCAGTACACATCTTTCCGCCTGGCCGAGCACCTCGACGCCGTCGGCGTCGCCGCCTCCATCGGGTCGGTCGGCGACGCCTACGACAACGCCCTCATGGAGAGCACGATCGGGCTGTTCAAGACCGAGCTGATCAAACCCCGGCGACCCTGGCGCACGCTGTCGCAGATCGAGCTCGCCACCGCCGAGTGGGTCGACTGGTACAACCACCGCCGACTCCACGGTGAGATAGGCCACGTCCCGCCCGTCGAGTACGAGAACACCTACCACCTCACCACCACAAAACCACAGGTCACCACCACAAGCTGAGGTCTCTATCGAACCCGGAGCGGTTCATAGAGACGACCCCGATGCCTGCGAACGGTGCGAGAGGGAACTCATCCGGTGCAGCGCTGACCGTGACATGCCCAAGCGTGTCCATGTCGTATCAGTCGTGGGGATCATCGATCCGAAGATCAAGTATGTGGTCCAGCGTGTGGAACCGGACCGGGCCGAGGTCCTCCATGTGCAGCCACATGTGCAACAGCTCGGGCTCGCCACCGCCGTCGCGGGCGTGGAACCACGAGCATGTCACGCCTTGCACTTGCCGACCGACGAGGTCCTCCGGAGTCACCACCGGGCGATCGTGTCAGTCTCGACTGGAGGTGATCAACGGGATTCTGCGGACGCCGGCCATCCCTGCGGGGCAGCATCCTGTGATCGACGTCATGTACCCCGTTGCCGGAGACAGCCATCTCGGCTGTTCCGGTGCCGGGCCATTCGGAGCCGTTGGCGTCAGTGTTGGCGTCAAACGGTACGAAAATGCCCCCGAAGCGATTCGCTTCAGGGGCATCGTGCCTGGTCAAGGCTGGTGGCCAGGGCCGGGGTCGAACCGGCGACCTTCCGCTTTTCAGGCGGACGCTCGTACCAACTGAGCTACCTGGCCGTACTGCAACGTCTCTTGCGAGACGGGCGATCCCGACGGGACTTGAACCCGCGACCTCCACCTTGACAGGGTGGCGAGCTAACCAACTGCTCCACGGGACCTCATGTGGATTGCTCCACACAGGACCTTACTACGGTACTGCGTACCCCCAACGGGATTCGAACCCGTGCTACCGCCTTGAAAGGGCGGCGTCCTGGGCCACTAGACGATGAGGGCTTCGGTGGCCCGTCCGGCCGGTTGATCCGGCGTTCGGGGACGTCGAGAAGCATATGGGATGCCGGGCGGGAACGCCAAAACGGTTTCCGGTGGTCGGCGCGGCGGGGTGGCCGGGGTCAGGACCAGCCGAGGTCGTGGAGTTCGTCGTCGTCGAAGCCGAAGTGGTGGGCGACTTCGTGGATGACGGTGATCCGGACCTCCTCGACGGCCTCCTCGGGGGTGGCGCAGTGGCGGAGGGTGGGGCCCATGTAGACCATGATCCGGTCGGGGAGGACGCCGGCGTACCACTCGCCGCGCTCGGTGAGCGGGATGCCCTCGTAGAGGCCGAGCAGGTCGGGGGTGGCGGGGTCGGGTTCGTCCTCGACGAAGACCGCGACGTTGTCCATCATCGCGGCCAGCTTCGGCGGAATGCGGTCCAGCGCGTCGGACACCAGCGCCTCGAACTCGTCCCTGGTCATCTCCACCCGCCCATTGTCGGAGTTCCGCTGACGGGGCGCCAGATGGTGCGGGCGGGCGCGGCGGGCGGACGGGCGGGTGCTTGACTGGCGGCATGGGAACGGAGCCGGGGCCGCCGCTGCTGCGCGGCCAGGGACGGATCGTGGCCGCGGTCGCGGCCGGCGGGGTGCTCGGGGCGTGCGCCCGGTACGGGGCCGGGCTGCTGTGGCCGACCCCGGCCGACGCGTTCCCGTGGACGACGCTGCTGGTCAACACCGTCGGGTGCGGGCTGATCGGGGTGGTGCTGGTGCTGCTCACCGAGGGCCCCCGGCAGCCGCACCCGCTGCTGCGGCCGTTCCTGGCGACCGGGATCCTCGGCGGGTTCACCACCTTCTCGACGTACGCCGTCGACGCCCGGCAGCTGTTCGACCACGGGCTGCCCGGGACGGGGCTGCTGTACCTGGGCGGGACGCTGCTGGCCGCGCTGGGCGCGGTGTGGGCGACGGCGGGCGCCACCCGGGCGGTGCTGCTGGCCCGGGCCGAACGGGGGGCCGGGGCGTGAACTGGCTGCTGGTGGCGGTCGGCGCGGCGGTCGGCGCGCCGCTGCGGTACCTGACGGACCGGGCGGTGCACTCCCGGGTCGGGTTCGGCTTCCCGTGGGGCACCTTCACGGTCAACCTGTCCGGCTGCGCGCTGCTCGGCCTGCTCGCCGCGGTCGCCCCGCCGGACGTCCGGCTGCTGCTCGGCACCGGCCTGTGCGGGGCGCTGACCACGTACTCGACCTTCTCGTTCGAGACCCTGAAGCTGGCTCAGAACGGTTCGCGCGGCGCCGCGTTCGGGAACGTCGCGCTGTCGCTGGCGGCCGGGCTGGCAGCCGTGTACGCCGGGGCGGCGCTCGGCCACGCGGTCTGGGGCTGAGCCCGGGCCGGGGCCGTCCGGGGGCGAGTCGCGGGCTACCCGTGTCCCGGCCGGGCCGCCGGGCGTTGGGCACCCGAGAACGGTGGCGGCCCCGCGGCGGGCCGTGCGGGAGGTGGCTCGGTGGCTGGTGGATCGGCGCGTCGGCAGGTGGCGACGGGGGCGGTGATGGCGGCGTTCGCCGTGTTCGGGCTGAGCGGCTGCATGTCGGTGGGGGCGGACGCGCCGTCCGGGGCGGCCGAGTTGCGGCCGTCCGGGTCGCCGTCGGGCCCGGCCGTGAAGGCGGGCGTCGGGACGGGCGGGCACCAGGGCGGCCAGCACGCGGAGCACGGCGGCACCCTGAGCGTCGACGGGGCCTCGCCCGCGCTGCAGCCACTGCCCGGGGCGCCGGTGCCGGGGGCGACCCCGCCGGCGGCCGCGCCGGTGCAGGTGCCGGCACCTTCGGTGAGCGAGCCCGTGGCCTCCCCGACCGGTCCGGGGTCGGCCGCGCCGAGCCCGACGGCCGGTGCCGGGAACGGGGGCGGCACGGGGAGTCCGAGCCCGACGGCCGCCCCCACCGCGCCCGCGCACTCGCCCGCGCCGACCGCCTCGCCGGGCGGCCCCGGGACGGAGGCGCCGAGCGACTCCCCGACCGGCCACTGAACCGGCGCGGGCCTCGGCGACCGAACCGGCCACCGCACCGGCTACCAAGGCCCGCGCCGGGCGGTGGGGGAAACCTTCGTTCGAGGGCGCTGGCCAGGGGATTTGCCTCTGATCCCCAGGTTCCCCTATGGTGGTAGATCGTTCGTTTGATCCTATTTGGCTGGCGCTCCTCATACACCTTTGAGCGCCCTTGGCGCGTTCCGGCGATCCGTGGCTGACCGCATAGAGGCGGTTTTTCAACAGACCCACCGGACTTTGGCGCGTGCCACTTCCGGAAGGTTTTGCATGTCTCTCGTTGACGACGCCCGCTTCGCCATGCCCGCGAACGGGTCCGACGCCGCCGACACCGACTCCCTCGACACCGACGCGCTGGACGCGGAGCTCGCCGAGCTCACCGACGCCGACGCGGGTGCCGAGTACGACACCGACACCGACGCTGACGACAGCGCCGACGACGCCGCCGACACGGAGCCCACCATCACCTTCGGTGACCTGGGCCTGCACGACGACGTGGTCCGGGCGCTCGCCAAGCGCGGCGTCACCACCCCGTTCCCGATCCAGGCCGCGACCATCCCGGACGCGCTGGCCGGCAAGGACGTGCTGGGCCGCGGCCGCACCGGCTCCGGCAAGACCCTGAGCTTCGGCCTCCCGCTGCTGACCCGCCTGGCGGGCGGCGAGCGCACCAAGGCGAAGCACCCGCGCGGCCTGATCCTGGTCCCGACCCGCGAGCTGGCCATGCAGGTCGCCGACGCGCTGGAGCCGTTCGGCTCGGTGCTCGGCCTGCGCCTGAAGGTGGTCTGCGGCGGCACCTCGATGTCGAACCAGATCTACGCGCTGGAGCGCGGCGTCGACGTCCTGGTGGCCACCCCCGGCCGTCTGCGCGACCTGATCAACCGCGGCTCCGCCAAGATGGACGAGGTCGAGATCGCGGTCCTGGACGAGGCCGACCAGATGGCCGACATGGGCTTCCTGCCCGAGGTCACCGAGATCCTCGACCTGGTGCCGGCCGGCGGCCAGCGCCTGCTGTTCTCCGCCACGCTGGAGAACGAGATCGACACCCTGGTCAAGCGCTACCTGAAGAACCCGGTCACCCACGAGGTCGACCCGTCGGCCGGCGCGGTCACCACCATGACCCACCACATCCTGGTCGTGAAGCCCAAGGACAAGGCGCCGATCACCAGCGCGATCGCCGCCCGCAAGGGCCGCACCATCATCTTCGTCCGCACCCAGATGGGCGCGGACCGGGTCGCCCAGCAGCTGGTCGAGTCCGGTGTGAAGGCCGACGCGCTGCACGGCGGCATGACCCAGGGCGCCCGTACCCGGGTCCTCGGCGACTTCAAGGACGGCTACCTGAACGTGGTCGTCGCCACCGACGTCGCCGCCCGCGGCATCCACGTCGACGGCATCGACCTGGTGCTGAACGTCGACCCGGCCGGTGACCACAAGGACTACCTGCACCGCTCCGGCCGCACCGCCCGGGCCGGCCGCTCCGGCACCGTCGTCACCCTGGTGCTGCCGCACCAGCGCCGCGGCGTGTTCCGCCTGATGGAGGACGCGGGCGTGGACGCCTCGCGCCACATCCTCGACCACGCCTTCGACGCCGAGGTGGCCCGGATCACCGGCGCCCGCTCGCTCGTCGAGGTCCAGGCCGAGAGCGCGTCCGGCATCGCCGGCGCCGCCGAGCGCGAGGTCGCCGAGCTCACCCGTGAGCTGGAGCGGGCCCAGCGCCGCGCCAACGAGCTGCGCGAGGAGGCCGACCGCCTGGCCGCCCGGGCCGCCCGCGAGCGTGCCGAGCTGGGCATCGAGGACGAGGTCGAGCCGGCCGCCGAGGAGACCGCGGAGGCCGGGGCCGAGCAGGCCGCCGTCGCCGTGGCCGCCGAGCCGGCCGCCGAGGAGCGCACCCCGTCCTACCGCGAGGCCCGCACCGAGCGCCCGGCGTACAACCGGGACCGCGGTGACCGTGAGCGTGGCGGTTTCAACCGTGACGACCGTGGTGGCCGTTCGTTCGGTGACCGTGAGCGCGGTGGTTTCAACCGTGACGACCGTGGTGGCAGCCGTTCCTTCGGTGACCGTGAGCGCGGTGGTTTCAACCGTGACGACCGTGGTGGCAGCCGTTCCTTCGGTGACCGTGAGCGCGGTGGTTTCAACCGCGATGACCGTGGTGGCAGCCGTTCGTTCGGTGACCGTGAGCGCGGTGGTTTCAACCGTGACGACCGTGGTGGCAGCCGTTCCTTCGGTGACCGTCCGGCCCGTTCCTTCGGCGACCGGGACCGCGGCCAGGCCGCCGGCGGCAGCCGTCCGTTCGTGCGGCGTGAGGACCACCGCTCCGGTGGCGCCCGCCCGCAGGGTGGTGGCTTCAACCGTGACGACCGTGGTGGCAGCCGTTCGTTCGGTGACCGTGAGCGTGGCGGTTTCAACCGTGACGACCGTGGTGGCAGCCGTTCCTTCGGTGACCGTGAGCGTGGCGGCTTCAACCGTGACGACCGCGGTGGCTTCAACCGCGACGACCGCAAGCCGCGCTGGAAGAACTGACGCTCCGTCCGCAGTCCGGTCCGGGCCCGCTCCACTTCGGTGGGGCGGGCCCGCCCGCGTTCCCGGGGCGGCCGGGCGGGGTGAAAACCGTTGGTGGGGGCGGGAGTCGGGGGCTAGCGTGCGGAGCCATGAGCAGTAGGCAGCGGAACATGGCCACCGAGAACGAGCAGATCGCCGACCTGGGCGAGTACCGGACCGGGCACGGGGTGGTGGTGCGGATCGCCGAGCAGCTGGCCGAGGCCCGGGAGGGGACGGTCTCGTACCCGCCGGAGGCCGGCTTCGGGGCCGGTCCGGGCCCGCTGGCGGCGGCGGCCGAGGTGACGGGCGAGGGCAGCATGCAGGCCGCGGCCCGGCTGCTGGCCGAGGGCGGGACGGGCGTCGCGGTGCTGAACTTCGCCTCCGCCCGCAACCCCGGCGGCGGCTACCTGCGCGGCGCCAAGGCCCAGGAGGAGGACGTCTGCCGCAGCGCGCTGCTCTACCGCTGCCTGCTGGAGGCCCCCGACTACTACGAGGCGCACCGCGCCTCCGGCGACCTGCGCTACAGCCACCGGGTGATCTGGTCGCCCGCCGTGCCGGTGATCCGGGACGGCCGGGGCGACCTGCTGGCGCGCACCCACCGGGTCGGCTTCCTGACCTCGCCGGCCCCCAACGCGGGCCAGCTGGCGCTCCGTTCGCCCGGCACGGCGCTCGACCTCGGGCCGGTGCTGGCCGAGCGGGCCCGCCGGGTGCTGGCCGTCGCGGCCCGGCACGGCGCGCGCGAACTGGTGCTCGGCGCCTGGGGCTGCGGGGTGTTCCGCAACGACCCGGCCGAGGTGGCCGGGGCGTTCGGGCAGGCCCTGGACGAGTGGGGCGCCGCCTTCGACCGGGTGGTGTTCGCGGTCTGGGACCGCAGCGTGCCGTCCGCGAACCGGGCGGCCTTCGAGGCCCGGTTCGGCGGCTGACCCGCCCCGGCCCGGCCGGTCGCCGACGGCCGGTGACGCCCCGTCAGTCGCCGGTGGCCAGCGCGGAGGCGGCGGCCACCACGCCCGTCACGGTGAGCACGGCCGGCCAGGCGCCGATCTTCTTCGCCAGCGGGTGCGAGCCGCCGAACGCGGCCAGGTACAGCGCGGTCAGGCCGGCCGCCGCGGGCGCGCCCGAGCGGCGGCCCCAGCGGACCGCGGCGGCCGTGCCGGCGGCGGCCAGCACCGCGCCGCCGAGCTCGCGCCGGCCGGAGAACCGGGCGGTGGCGTAGCCGCCGACCAGGCCGGTGGCGGCGACGGCGGCGGTGACGGGGAATCGGGCCATGGGGCGGGCCTCCTGCTCGACGGTGGGGCGGTGGACGGGAGTTCACCGTAACGCTGTCAACGATCCGCCCGCCGTCCGGGGACGGTCTTGGGATACTCGTCGCCGTGACGTACCAACAGCTTGCGCAACCGGGGGACGGCGAGCTGCGGGCGAGCCCGCTGGAACTCTTCTTCGACCTGGTCTTCGTCTTCGTGGTCACCCAGCTCACCGCGAGCCTGGCGCACCACCTCACGCCCGGCGGGCTGGCCCGGGTGCTGGTGATGCTGGCGGTGATCTGGTGGATGTACGACGCCTACATCTGGGTCGCCAACGCCGTCCCGCCCAGCACCCACCCCCGGCGCGGCCTGATGCTGCTCGGGATGGGCTGCTTCCTGGTGATCGCGCTGAGCGTGCCGCGGGCCTTCGACGGCGGCGGCGAGGTGTTCGGCTGGGCGTACCTGGTGGCCGTCGCCGTGCACACCGGGATGTTCGCCACCGCCGGGGTGCGGCTCGGCGCGGTGGCCCGGATGGGCGGGCTGAACCTGATCGGCTCGGCCCTGGTGATCACCGGCGGCCGCCTCGGCGGCGGCCCCGAACTGGTGCTCTGGACGGGCGCGTTCGCGCTCCAGTTCGCCATCCCGCACCTGGTCGACCTGCCCCGCTTCCAGCTCCGCGCCGACCACTTCGTGGAGCGCCACGGCCTGATCGTGATCATCGCGTTCGGCGAGAGCGTGATCGCCACGGGCGTCGGCATCGGCGACTCCGCGCTGACCCCGGCGCTGATCGGCACCGCGCTGCTCACCCTCGCCGTCTGCGTCGGCCTGTGGTGGGCCTACTTCGGCGCGGACGACGAGGAGCGGGCGGTGCACGCGATGGCCCGGCTCGACGACGCCGGGCGCAACCTGATGGCGATCAAGGTCTACAACCTCGGGCACTACGCCCTGCTGCTGTCGGTGATCCTGTTCGCCACCGGGGCCAAGACCGCGACCGCGCACCCGCTGGAGCCGCTGCACCTGCCCGAGGCGCTGGCCCTGGCCGGCGGTGTCGCGCTCTTCCTGCTCGCCAACGCCGGCATCCGCCGCACCCTGGCGCTCGGCCCGCGCACGCTGCGGCTGCTGGCCGCCGTCCTGGTGCTGGCGGCGTCCCGGCTCGGCACCGGGAGTTCCGCGCTGGCCCAGATCGCGGCCACCGCGGCCGTGCTGGGCCTGACCTTCGCGGCGGAGGAGCGGTACGGGGCGGTGACCGGCGGCGGTGCCGGTGGCGAGGGCGGTGCGGCCGGCGAGGGCGGTCAGGACGGGCCGAGGGCGCGCAGCGCGGCCAGCTCCGCCTCGGTCGCGCCGTGATTGAGCAGGTAGGCGTCGAGCGAGCCGTGCAGGTCGTGGATGCGGGCCAGCGCCGAGCGCAGGTGCAGCTCGTCCACCGGGCGGGAGAGCCGTTCGACGCCCGCCTCGTCGAAGTAGGGCACCGGGCCCTTGTCCAGGCCGAGGCCGACGTTGGAGCGCAGGAAGTCCGCCACCACCGCGGTCTCGGCCAGGCCCGCCAGGGTCTGCAGGACGGCGACGGTCAGGCCGGTGCGGTCCTTGCCGACCGCGCAGTGCACCAGCACCGGTGAACCGGCCGACAGCGCGCGGACGGCCGCGACGATCGCCATCCCCCCGGTCTCGGCCATGAACGGGTACAGCGCGGCCTGGTCCTCGGGCCAGGCCCGGTCGGTGGTGGCCGGGTCGGGCAGCATCGGCAGGTGGACGTACCGGACGTCCGGGCCGAGCTCCGGGTCCGGCCAGTTCTCGATCTCGGCGAGGCTGCGCAGGTCGATGACGGTGCGGACGCCCAGCTCCGCGAAGCGGGACAGCCCCTCGGAGGTGAGCCGGTTCAGGCTCGCCGAGCGGAACAGCAGGCCGGGGCGGTAGACCCCGGCCCCCGCGTCGCGGAGGTTGGGCAGGTCCGGGAAGTCGAGGAACGGCGATGCGGCGATGTCGGTCTCGGTCATGCCGCCCACCGTAGGGGCGGGGGCGGACGCCGCGCCGGGCCGTTGACCGAACCGGTACCGCGCGATCCGGGATGTTCACGCGGATGTCCGGTGGCCGGTGCCCGCGGTGGCCGGTGCCCGCGGTGGCCGGTGCCCGCGGTGGCCGGTGCGCGCGGTGCCGGCGGGGGCGGGCCCGGGTCAGCGGCCGCCGGCGGCGTCCAGGAAGGCGCCGGTGACGTACGAGGCGGCGGGGGAGAGCAGGTACAGGATCGCCTCGGCGATCTCCTCCGGCTCCCCGCCGCGCCCCAGCGGGAGGTTCGGGCCGATCCGGTCGACCCGGCCGGGCTCGCCGCCCAGCGCGTGGATGCCGGTGTGGATCAGCCCCGGCCGGACCGCGTTGACCCGGATGCCCTCGCCCGCGACCTCCAGCGCCAGCCCGGTGGTCATCGAGTCCAGCGCGCCCTTGGACGCCGCGTAGTCCACGTACTCGTTCGGCGAGCCCAGCCGGGACGCCGCCGAGCCGACGTTGACGATCGCCCCGCCCCGGCCGCCGTACCGGGTCGACATCCGGCGGACCGCCGCCGCCGCGCACAGGAACGGGCCGGTGATGTTGGTCGTCCAGATCCGGTTCAGCCGGTCCTCGTCCAGCCCGTCCAGCCGGGACTGCTTCTCCAGCGTGCCCGCGTTGTTCACCAGCGCGGTCAGCGGACCGAGTTCGGCCTCCGCGGTCTCGAACAGCCGCTCCACCTCGGCGGTGGTGGTGACGTCCGCGCGGACCGCCAGCGCGGTGCCGCCCGCCGCCCGGACGCGCTCCACCACGGCGTTCGCCGCGGCCGCGTCGGCACGGTAGTTGACGCACACCCGGTAGCCCCGTTCGGCCGCCAGCAGCGCGGTGGCCGCGCCGATGCCGCGCCCGCCGCCGGTGACCACCAGCACCTCGTCCCGCGCCATGGCGCCGTCCTTCCGTTCGTCCAATGCCCGACTTTTGATCGACGGTAGCCGACGGAGGTGGTGGCGGGCGTGCTCCGCGGTCGCGTTCCGGCTGGTGAAATGCCTTTGCCCGGACGGGAGTCGGGGTTGCAGCATCGCGGTCATGCAACCTACCGACACGCAGTCCGCCGACCCTGTCGACCCCGCTGTCTCGCCGAACGGCCCGCTGCGGGCCGACCGGGCCGAGCTCGCCGCCTACCTGGCGGCCGACGAGGTGGTGGACCACCGACACCCCGCGATCGTCGAACAGGCCGCCGCGCTGCGGCGGTCCGACCCGGTGGCCACCGCCGAGGCGGCCTTCCGCTTCGTCCGGGACCGGATCGACCACTCCGCCGACGTCGGGCACTGGTCGGCCGCCTACCGGGCCTCCGACGTGCTCGCGGCCCGCAACGCGATCTGCCACGGCAACGCCCACCTGCTGACCGCGCTGCTGCGCGCCAACGACATCCCCGCCGGGCTCTGCTACCAGCGGCTGGAGGTGCTGCACGGCCTCAACGCCGTTCTGCTGCCCGGCAGTTCGTGGTGGGTCCGGCTGGACGCCCGGGGTAACCGGAACGGGGCCGACGGGCACTTCGCCACCACCCCCGCCGAGGAGCGCACCGCCTGGCCGAGCGACCCCGGGCGCGGCGAGCACCACTACGGCACGGTGCACGCGGCGGTGCCGCCCGTCCTGCTGGACGGGCTGCGGCGGGCCGTGCCCGGGACGGCCGGGTTCGGCTACCTCCCCCTCGAACTCGCTTGATCCCGCCGTGAGTCGATCAAGCGTCGGCGGAGCGGAGGGCGGCGATCCGCGGGGCCCGGCTGTTCGGCGAGTCCAGGCCGAACCCGCGGGCGTCGCCCAGGTCCTCGCGGACGAACGCCTCGACCGCGTCGATCGCGGACCGCAGCGCGCCGTCCATCGGCACGAACAACCGGTGCACCAGCTCCCGCTGTTCGGGGTCGTACTCCCACAGTCCGACGATCCGGCCCCGGTCCACCACCAGGTGGGTCGACGGGTCGGCCTCGCCGCCGAAGCTCCGCCCGGTCCGGGAGCCCGGGACGGGGCGGGCGGCGTCCGGCCCGTCCAGCAGCCGGGGCAGGTCGCGGTGCAGCAGGTGCAGGCCGTCGACGGCCGCGACCAGCGAGTACTCCGGCTGCTCGGGGACGGTGAACTCCCAGAACTCCTCGACGAGTTCGGGGGGCAGCAGCAGGTCGGTGCCGGGCAGCGGGACCAGGTGCAGCGGGGCCAGCGCCGCCTTCGCGGTGGCCGCGGTGAACCCGGAGAACCAGCGGAAGTGCCGGACCGAGGCGGGCGCCGCCCAGGAGAAGTAGCGCCGGGCCAGCTCCGCCGCCTCCCCGTGCACCGGCCGGTCCCAGCGCAGGTACCCGTAGCGCTGCCGGTCCAGCCGGCCGTCCACCGGCACCCGGCGGACCAGGCCGCGCGCCTGCAGCAGGCCCAGCGCCAGCGGCAGCGTCGTCGACACCCCGCGCCGCCGCCCCGCCTCGCCCAGCGGGCGGACCGCCGGGCCGGCCTCGGCGCGCAGCTGCGCGGGCGCCAACGGCTCGGTGGGGGACAGCAGTTCGGAGATCCGCAGGCAGAGCTGCTCGATCTCGTCCCGGGTCACCCCGAGGTGGCGCACCGCCGCGGCGATCTCCGCCTCCGGCACGCCCGCGCCCGCCGCCAGGCCCAGCGCGAAGTCCGCGGCCGGCAGCAGGTAGGTGCAGCCGCGGGCCGCGGGCAGCTCCTGCACCTCCAGGGCCGCCAGCGCCGCGTCCACCTCGGCCCGGCGCAGGCCGGCCCGCGCGAACAGCCCCAGGTAGGGCCCCGCCCCGCCGACCGAGCGCGCCCAGCCCGTCGCCGTCAGCACCTCGGCCGCCGACGCGCCCCGGTGCCGGCCGCCGTCCAGCCACTGCCGGTGCGCCCACCAGGCCCGGAGCTTCGCCGTCGGAATGCCCTCGTTCGCCATGCGCCCAGTATCGGTATCCCGGGCGGTCGGGTCGGTTCCCCGACACGGCCTGTACGCCGGGTTCTGTCTCCCGGGGCGGGCCTGTGTCGGGCCGGGCGGAAATCGTTCGCGTGTGCGGGGTGGTCGGCGGGAGACTGCGGTGGGCCGACCCCGGTCGACCCGTGACCGTTCCCGTGTCCGCCGAGGAGGCGACCGCCTGTGCACGTCCTGCTCTCCGGCATCGTCGGCTCCACCGCGTACGGCCTGGCGCACGCCGGCTCCGACCTCGACCGGCTCGGCCTGTTCGCCGCGCCCACCGTCGCCTTCCACGGCCTGCACCGGCCCGCCGAGTCGCACGTCACCACCGGTCCGGACCGGACCCTGCACGAGGCCGCCAAGTGGTGCCGGCTCGCCCTCGGCGGCAACCCGACCGCGACCGAACTGGTCTGGCTGCCGGACGAGTTGTACGAGACCAGGACGCCGCTCGGCGAGGAGTTGATCGGCCTGCGGCAGTCCTTCCTGTCCGCCCCGGCCGCCCGCAACTCCTACCTCGGCTACGCCGGGCAGCAGTTCCGCAAGCTCACCGCCCGCGACCGCACCGACAGCTCCGGCCGGGCCCGCGCCGCCAAGCACGCCCGGCACCTGGTCCGGCTCGTCCACCAGGGCGTCACGCTGCACGAGACCGGCCGGATCGAGATCCGGCTCCCGGACCCGGAGCGGGTCCGCGCCCTCGGCGAGCGCTACGCCGACCGCCCGGAGGAGGCCGCGGCCCTGCTCGCCGACGCCGAGGCCCGCTTCGACCGGCCCGGCGTCCTGCCCGCCGCGCCCGACGAACGTCCGGCCGAGGCGTGGCTGCGCCGCGTCCGCACCGCCCACCTCCCCGCCGCCTGACCCCCCGTCGGGAGCGCCGGGGCCCCGCGACCCGCCCGGTAATCCACTGGCCATCTCCCGCCGGGCACCAGGTAGGATCACCCCGGCAGGCACTGTCCCCACGGGGCGCACGCCTACCACCGGGCCGCTAGCTCAACTGGCAGAGCTGCGGACTTTTAATCCGTAGGTTCAGGGTTCGAACCCCTGGCGGCCCACCGCGGAGCCCAGGTCGGAGATGGTCCGGCCTGGGCTTTCCTCATGCCCGGGCGGGGGTGGCGGTCAGGCGGACCGGGACGTCGGTGCGGCCGTTGAGCATGAGGGAGGGGAAGCGTTCGAGGGCCTGGTCGGGGACGGCGAGGTGGAGGGCGGGGAAGCGGGTCAGCAGGGCGGGGAGGGCGAGGCGGGCCTCCAGGCGGGCGAGCGGGGCGCCGAGGCACATGTGGGGGCCGTGGCCGAAGCTGGTGTGGCCGCCCCGGGGTTCGCGGGTGACGTCGAAGGCGGCGGCGTCCGGGCCGTAGCGGTTCGGGTCGCGGCCCATCGCCAGGTAGTTGACCAGGACGGGGTCGCCGCGGCGGACGTCGGCGGCGCCGATCCGGGCGTCCTCGGCGGCGTAGCGGGCGAAGAAGGTGGCCACCGGCCCGTCCCAGCGCAGGAGTTCCTCGACGGCGTTCGGCCACAGGTCGGGCCGTTCGGCGAGCAGTCGGCGCTGCCCGGGGTGGGCGAGCAGCGCGCGCAGGCCGTTGACCAGGACGTGGACGGTGGTCTCGTGGCCGGCCGCGACCATCACCTGGAGGGTGCCGATCAACTCCTCCTGGGTGTAGGGCTCGTCGACGGCCGCCGCGAGCAGGGCGCTGACCAGGTCGTCCCCGGGCCGGGCGCGGCGCAGGGCGATCAGGTCGGCCATCAGCGAGCCGATCCCCAGCACCGCCGCGTACTTGCGCTCCGGGGGCGCGGCCTCGCTGAAGAAGTCCTCGAACAGGGTGCGCAGCGTCCCGTGCCAGTCCTCCGGGAGGTCGAGCAGGACGCCGAGGACGTCCATCGGGATCGGGAAGGCGTACGCCGTGCGGAAGTCGACGGTGCCGTCCGGGGCGGTGCGGGCGGCCTCGGCGAGGCCGTCCAGGCGGCGGGCGACGATCGCGGCGACCGCGTCCTTCAGCCCCGCGACCCGGGCCGGGGTGAGGGCGCGGGCCAACGGGCCGCGCAGGCGGCGGTGTTCGGCCCCGTCGACGGTGATCAGGCTGCGCGGGGTGTGCACCACGTTGCGCAGCGGCCAGTCGGGCGGGACCTCGCCGCGCTGCCAGGCATGCCAGGTCTCGACGTCCTTCACGAAGCGCCGGTCGGTGAGGATCGAGCGCCCGAGCCGGTCCGAGGTCACCACCCAGGCCGGCAAGCCGCCGGGCAGTTCGACCGGGACCAGCGGGCCGACCGCGCGGAGCCGGTCGGCCTGCAGGTGCAGATCGCCGTCGGCGGAGTGGACGCGCAGGGCGGGGCGGGCGAGCGACAGCTCCATGAAGCTCCGTTCACTGGCACGGGCGGCACGGGGCGCGTCCCGCCGGGTCCTTCCCATGGTGGTGGCCGGTGCCGGGCCCCGGAACGGTGGTGCACGGGGCGCTCGATGCGTTCCGGGTGCGCCCGGCGCGCGGAAGGGGTGCGGACCGTCCGGTCGGCGGGCGTGCGACGATGCCTGTCGGCCTATCGTCCGATCGTATGGTTCGTTCGTGTTGCGACGGCCGTTTGTTCGGGCGGGCAGCGGCCCCGCCGGGCGTGTGTGCGAAGTCTCGTGCAACACCTGGGGCCACTTCTGCATCTATATCTGCGAGACCAGCTCGGAAGGACCGGGCCGACGGGGGGTGCGACGTGATACAGGACCGGACCACGGCCGGGACCGAGGGCGATGCGGAGAGCGGGACCGGCGCCGAGGCGGGCATACCCCGGCCGCGTCGGGCCTCCGGCGGGCGGGCCTCCGGAGGCCGGGCCTCGGGCGGGCGGGCGGCCAGCCGGGTGGAGGCGAAGCGGGCCCGGCGGCGGGGACGGCGCTGGGTGAAGGTGCTGGCGTACGGCACGGCCGGGCTGCTGGTGCTGACGATCGGCACCGGCGGGTACCTGTACTACCGGTACAACGGGAACATCAAGTCGTCCGCGCTGTTCGCGGGCGAGAGCGGTGACGCGGGCCACGAGGTGCCGGACGCCTTCGGCCGCACCCCCATCAACATCCTGGTGATCGGCTCCGACTCGCGGGACAACCCGGAGGACTGCGCGATCGGCGGCGACTGCGGGCCCGGCGCGAACGCGGACGTCGAACTGCTGCTGCACGTCTCCGCGGACCGCAGCAACGCGACCGTGCTGAGCATCCCGCGCGACCTGATGACCGACCTGCCGGGCTGCATCGACAAGGAGAACAACACCTCCTCGAAGAAGCACCGGGGCCAGATCAACGCCACCCTGCAGTACGGCCCCGGCTGCACCGTCGCGGCGGTGCACCAGCTCACCGACATCCCGATCGACCACTTCGTGAAGGTCGACTTCTCCGGCGTGATCAAGATGTCGGACGCGGTGGGCGGCGTCCCGGTCTGCGTCAGCGACAACGTCTACGACCCCTACTCGCACCTCAAGCTGAGCAAGGGCGACCACACCCTGAAGGGCATGGCGGCGCTGCAGTTCGTCCGGACCCGGCACGGCTTCGGCGACGGCGGCGACCGCGGCCGGTCCTCCGCCCAGCACGCCTTCCTCGGGTCGATGATCCGCCAGCTGAAGAGCGCCGGGACGCTCACCGACCCCGGAAAGGTGCTCGGGCTCGCCGACGCCGCCACCAAGGCGCTGACCGTCGACCCCGGGCTGGACGGCATCACCAAGCTGGTCGGGCTCGCCAACGACCTCAACAAGGTGCCGTCCGACCGGATCACCTTCACCACCATGCAGACCCTGCCCGACCCGACGGACGAGGACCGGGTGGTCATCGGCCCCGGCGCGGACAAGCTGTTCGCCTCGGTCAAGAACGACCAGCCGCTCAGCCAGGGGTCGGCCGGCGACCCCGCCCCGGCCGCGAGCACGCCCGCCGCCGGGCCGGGCCAGGCCCCGCAGAGCCAGGCGCCGCAGACCCCGGCCGGTCCCGACCGGAGCGGCATCACCGTGCTGGTCCGCAACGGCAGCGGCAAGGACAACCGGGCCGGCGACGTGTCCGAGGCGCTCCGGCAGGCGGGTTTCGCCAAGGGCACCGGTGTCGGGAAGAGCACCACCGCCGAGAAGACCGCGGTCCACTACCCCGCCGGGCGGGAGGCCGCCGCCCAGCAGGTGGCCGCCGCGCTCGGCCTGCCCGCGAGCGCCGTGCAGGCCGGCAGCGGGAGCACGGTCGAGCTGGTGATCGGCGCCGACTGGCCGTCCGGCACCACCTTCCCGGCGGCGAGCGGCGGCGTGCCGAGCGCCCCGCAGAGCGTCGACCCGTCCGCCGCGCTCAAGGGGGCCGACGCCACCACCGCGGACAGCGCGGGCAGCTGCACCCCCGTCAGCCACCAGTACACGGTCAAGCTGCCCGGCTACGGCGGGATGACGCCGGTGCAGGCGTACGACAAGTCGAAGAACGTGCCGGACTCCGCGCCGTGAGCACGTCCGGGCGGGGGCGGTAGCGGGCCGGCGGGGGTCAGCCGTTCCGGCGGGCGAGCCGGTGCTGCGCCAGCAGGGCCGCCGGGGCGGCCAGCGCCGCGAGGTGCAGCAGCCACCAGCCCGGCCCGAACACCACCTCGACGTGCGAGGCCACCGCGTCCGGCAGCACCCGCAGGACCCGCTCGCCGTCCGCCCGCAGGTCGGTCAGCAGCAGGCGGACCGGCAGCAGCAGGGACAGCACCAGGCCGAGCACCCGGGCCGCCGTCGGGGCCTTCGGCGGCAGGGCGGCGGTCAGCACCAGCGCGGCCAGGGTGGGCAGCAGCCAGAGCCAGGACAGCAGGTCGGAGCTGCCGAAGGCGGGGAAGCGGTCCAGGCCGAGCGCGGTGAACACCGGGGCGTGCGCGGCGCGCAGGACGGCGACGGTGCTCGGCGGCAGCCGGGAGTCGGGCCGCAGCATCAGCGCGTTCAGCGGCATCGCCGCGCCGAGCAGGGCGAGGACCGCGAGCGGGGGCAGCAGCGCGAGGGCCGACCGCCGCCCGGCGGGAACCGGGGGAGCCGCGGCAGGGGTGGGGAGCCCGGAGGAGGCCGGGGCGGGGAAGGGTCGGGCCGTCGCAGCCGTCGGAGCCGGGGCCGGGGCCGGAGGCCAGGGGACGGACGGGGCCGAGTGGTGCGGGCCGGTGGCCGTCGGGGCCGGGGCCGGCAGCGCGGAGAGGGAAGGTGCGGCCGGGGCCGGGGTGGTCGCGGCGGCGGCCGGGCGCGGTGGCGGCAGGGTGTCGTGGGGCGCGGTGGTCGGGAGGGCGGCCAGCAGGGCGATGGCGGCCGGGCCGGTGAGGCGGGTGGCGGGGTCCTTGGCGAGCAGGCCGTCGATGAGCGGGGCGAGGGGGCCGGCCAGGCGGCAGGGCGGGGCGGGTTCGAAGAGGACGGCGGTGAGGGTGCCGACGGGGGTGTCGCGGCGGAACGGGAGCCGGCCCTCGACGGCCCGGTACAGGGTCGCGCCGAGGGAGAAGAGGTCGCTCGCGGGGTCGTCGGCCGCGCCCCGGGCGCGTTCGGGGGCGACGTAGTCGATCGAGCCGAGGAAGGTGCCGGTCGCGGTCAGCGCGGTCTGGTCCTGCTGGACGGCGATGCCGAAGTCGGCGAGCAGCACCCGGCCGTCGTCGGCGAGCAGGATGTTGGCCGGTTTCACGTCCCGGTGGACGATGCCGGCGCGGTGCGCGGCGCCGAGCGCGTCGAGGACGGCGGCGGCGATCCGGGCGGCCTCGGCGGTGGGCAGCGGGCCGTCGGCGGCGACCCGTTCGTCCAGTGAGCGGCCGACGATCAGCTGCATGACCGTCCACGGGGCGCCGCCGTCCAGCAGCACGTCGTGCACCCCGACCACGTGCGGGTGGTCGCGCAGCCGGGCCGCGTGCCGGGCCTCGCGGTGGGCGCGTTGCAGCAGTTCGGCCCGCTCCCGCTCGGTGCCGCCGGCGGGCAGCCGGACCTCCTTGACCGCGACGTCCACGCCCAGCGTCTCGTCGTGCGCGAGCCACACGCTGCCGAACCCGCCGGCCCCGAGCGCCCGGACCAGCCGGTACCGCCCGCCGACCAGCCGCCCCACCTGCTGAAGCTCCGTCATCCTGCCCCCGTCCGGCGTTCCTGACGGGCAGTCTCCCAGAACGGCCGGACGCACAGCCGGGGTTGTGGCCATCGGGCGTGTGCGGAGTCGGGATAGGGGGGCGATAGGCGGGCCGGTTCGGGGGGATAGGGGGCGCCGGGAGAGTGGTGGGCACAAGAGGCGAACCTCCGCCGAACCGTGAGGACTCGGATAATGATCGATTACCAGAACCGGACGACGTCGAGGGGGACGGCGTCAGAACCCCTGGCGGCTGAACTCAGCGGCGTGGTCAAGCGGTTCACCAGCGCCAAGGGCGAGGTGTTCACCGCGGTGAACGGGCTGGACCTGAAGGTCCGGCGGGGCGAGGTGGTGGCGTTCCTCGGGCCGAACGGCGCGGGCAAGACCACCTCCATCGACATGCTGCTCGGGCTGACCAGACCGGACGAGGGAGAGGTGCGGCTGTTCGGGCAGGACCCCGAGCGGGCGGTGCGGGCCGGGCGGGTGGCGGCGGTGCTGCAGTCCGGCGGGCTGCTGCCGGACCTGACGGTCGAGGCCACCGTGCACATGCTGGGCTCGCTGCACCCCGGGGCCGACCCGGAGCGCTGCATGGCCCGGGCGAACATCACCGAGCTCCGCAACCGCCGGGTGGCGTCCTGCTCCGGCGGCGAGCAGCAGCGGCTGCGCTTCGCGCTGGCGCTGCTCTCCCGGCCGGACCTGCTGGTGCTGGACGAGCCGACCGCCGGCATGGACGTGGTGGCGCGGCGGGACTTCTGGGCGGCCGTCCGGGACGACGCGGCGCGCGGCATGACGGTCATGTTCGCCACCCACTACATGGAGGAGGCGGACCGGTTCGCCGACCGGGTCGTGATGATCGACAAGGGGGCGGTGGTGGCCGACGGCTCGGTCTCCGCGATCCGCTCCGCGACCAGCGGCCGGACCGTCTCGGCGCTGCTCAGCCCGTACGAGGCCGGGCTGGTGTCCCGGACGCCGGGCGTGCGCTCCAGTGCGGTCCGCGGCGACCGCACCCACTTCACCTGCACGGACTCGGACGCCCTGCTGAAGGTGCTGGTCCGGGAGACCTCGGCGCGGGAGATCGAGGTGGCGCCGCGCAGCCTGGAGGAGGCCTTCATGGCGCTCACCGAGAACGGCCACCCCGCCCCCGCGAAGGAGAACCCCTGATGGCCGCCGTCGCGGCGCCCGCCGCCGTCCGCACCCCGCTGTTCAACGGGGTGAACCCGACCTTCGTCCGCTACGAGCTGCGCCGCCGGTTCAACCGGCAGACCACGATCTTCACGCTGCTGCTGCCCGCGGTGCTCTACCTGGCGCTGTACCGCACCGCCCCGTCCGGCGGGGCGACGCTGCCGCACGGCAACTTCGCCGCCTGGATGATGATCGGCCAGGCGGTGTACGGCGCGGCCACCGCGGCGGTCAGCTCGGCCGCCACCATCTCGGTGGAGAAGTCCGCGGGATGGATGCGCACCATCGCGATGAGCCCGCTGGCCCCGCCCGGGTACCTGCTGGTCAAGGTGCTCTGCTCGGTGCTGATGGCCGGCGTGCCGGTCGCCATCGTGGGCGTGCTGGGACTGCTGACGGGTGCTCAGGCGAGCGCCGGCGTCTGGGTGGTGTCGCTGCTGGTGGCCTGGATCGGGTCCGCGGTGTTCGCCGCGCTCGGCATCGGCATGGGCCTGGCGATGAAGCCCGACGTGGTGATGCACATGCCCGGCCTGACCATGACGGCGCTGGCCTTCCTGGGGAACCTGTTCATCCCGCTCAGCGGCGTGATGCTGGAGGTCTCCCGCTACACCCCGCTGTACGGGGTGGCGACGCTGGCCCGGTACCCGCTGAACGACGGCTTCTCCTTCCACGGCGAGCACTCCAGCGTGATCGGCGCGGTGTTCAACCTGCTGGCCTGGTTCGCCGGCTTCTCCTTCCTGGCGCTGCGCCGGTTCGCCAAGTCGACCGGCCGCCCGTAGCGCTCCCGTCCACAGATCCCACCGTCCACAGATCCCACCCGTCCGCAGAGCTGTCCGGCGTCCGTCCGACGGGCGCGGGTCCCACCCGAAAGGGGGTTAGAACAGATGTTCGCATTCATCGCACCGGGGCAGGGTTCCCAGACCCCGGGCCTGCTGGCCGCCTGGCTGCGCGACCCGGAGACCGCCGAGCGGGTGCGGGCCTGGTCCGAGGCCGCCGACACCGACCTGGTCCACCTCGGCACCAAGGCCCCGGCCGCCGAGATCGCCCGCACCGAGCACACCCAGCCGCTGCTGGTCGCGGCCGGACTGCTCGCCCACCACGAGCTGCGCGACGCCGCCCCGCCCGGGGCGGCGGTCGCGGCCGGCCACTCGGTCGGCGAACTCACCGCCGCCGTCTGGGCCGGGGCGCTCGAACCCGCCGACGCCGTCCGGCTGGCCGCGGTCCGCGGCCGGGCGATGGCCGCGGCCTGCGCCGAGGCCGACACCTCGATGACCGCCGTCGTCGGCGGCGAGGAGGCCGAGGTCCTGGAGCGGATCGCCGAGGCGGGCCTGTACCCGGCCACCTTCAACGGGCCCGGCCAGATCGTCGCGGCCGGCGCCGCCGACGCCCTGGCCCGGCTCGCCGCCGCCCCGCCGGCCGGCGCCACCGTCAAGGCGCTCAGCGTCGCCGGGGCCTTCCACACCCCGTACATGGAGTCCGCCCGGCTGGCCTTCGCGGCCGCCGCCGAGCGGACCGCCTTCACCCGGCCCGCCCACCGGCTGCTCTCCAACGCCGACGGCGCGGCCGTCGACGACCCGGAGGAGATCCGCCGGCGGCTGGTGCACCAGCTGGTCAACCCGGTCCGCTGGGACCGCTGCCTGAAGCAACTGGCCGAGATCGGGCCCGAGTTGACGGTCTCGCTGCCGCCCGCCAAGACGCTCGCCAACATCCTGCGCCGCCAGCACCCCGAGCTCGACGTCCTGTCCGTCACCACCGCCCGGGACACCGCCCGGGCCCGGGAGCGGCTGACCGCCCCCGCCAGCCGAGGAGCGTCCGTCCATGCCGGTGTCTGACCTGCTCGAATACCCGCTCGCCGAGCGGGCCGACCACCCCGCCGTGATCGACGCCCAGGGCACCCTGGAGTACCGGCGGCTCGGCGTCGCGGTGGACCGCGCGGTCGGCTGGCTGCGCGGCCAGGGCCTCGCCGCCGGCGACCGGGTGGTGTACGCCGGCGGCAACGACCGGGCCTTCCTGGCCCTGTTCTGGGCCACCCTGCGGATCGGCGCCATCTTCGTCCCGGTCCACCCCGACCTGACGGACCACCAGATCGACCACATCGTGGCCGACAGCGAGGCCGCCCTCGCGGTCTGCCGCCCCGCGGCCGGCCGCCGCGCCGCCCGCACCGTGGAGGTCGAGTCGGCCTGGCAGCAGGTCCTCGCCAGTGCCGAGGACGGCCACCGGGTCCGGGTCGACGACGACGCGGTCGCGATGCTGATCTACACCTCCGGCACCACCGGCCGCCCCAAGGGCGTGGTCTGCCCGCACCGGCAGATGCTCGCCGCCCTGGACGCGATCAACGCCTGCCTCGGCTACGGGCCGGACGACGTGGTGCTCTGCCGGCTCCCGCTCTCCTTCGACTACGGCCTCTACCAGGCCCTGCTGTCCGCCCTGGTCGGCGGCACCCTGGTGCTGGCCCGGCGCAGCGAGGACATGGGCCTGCTCCGGCTGATCGAGCGGACCGGCGTCACCGTCGTCCCGCTGGTCCCCTCGCTGGCCCAGATCCTGACCCTCCTGCAGGGCAAGCTGCACCGGCCCACCAGGGTCCGGCTGTTCACCAACACCGGCGCCCGCCCCGGCCGGGCCGTGACGGCCGAGCTGCTGGAGCTGTTCCCCGGCTCCGAGTTCGCCTCGATGTACGGCATGACCGAGTGCAAGCGGATCTCCATCCTCGACCCCGACGAGTACGCCGCCCACCCCGACTCGGTCGGCCCGCCGATCCCCGGCGACCGGGTCCGCGTCCTCGCCCCCGACGGCACCGTGCTCGGCCCCCGGGAGACCGGCGAGATCGTGGTCTCCGGACCGACCGTGATGGCCGGCTACTGGCGCATCCCGATCGAGGAGCAGCAGCGCTTCGTCCGCCGCCCCGACGGCTCGCTGGAACTGCACACCGGCGACAACGGCTGGCTCGACGAGGACGGCCGGCTCTACTTCGTCGGCCGCGACGACGACGTGATCAAGCGCCGCGGCATGCGGGTCGCCCTCACCGAGGTCGAGGACGCCGCCGAGCGCATCCCCGGCGTCACCGCCGCCGTGGCGCTGCGCCCCGAACCGGAGGGCGCCCCGCTGGTGCTCGCCGTGCACGGCACCCTCGCCCCCGAGGCCGTCCGCACCCTGCTGCACGCCCGGCTCGACCACAGCCGGATGCCCGACCGGGTGGTGGCCGTCGACACCGTGCCGCTGACCGCCAACGGCAAGCCCGACCGGGCCGCCGCCAAGGCCCTGGTCGAGGCCGCCGAGCACCCGGCCGGCCCCGACGACCGCACCGCCCCGCAGACCACCACCACCCCGAGGAGCAGCCATGAACCAGTCACAGTTTGACCAACTCGTCGAGCGGATCTGCTCCGTGCGGGTCACCGACTCCGAGACCCCGCTGGTCGACCTGGGCGTCGACTCCCTGCACACCATCGCCCTGGTGATGGCCGTGGAGGAGGAGTTCGGCATCGAGGTCGACCCCGACGCCCTCGCCGACCCGGCGCTCGCCTCCCCGGCCGGGCTGTTCCGCTACGCGCAGACCTGGGCCGCGGCCCCGGCCCGGGCCTGAGGGACCGTCAGCCATGTGGACCGACACCAGACCCGCGGCCGAACTGCCCAAGCTGTTCGAGCGGGGCGGCGACGTCATCTCCCTCTCGGGCGGCCTGCCCGACCTGGACGTCCTCCCGCTGGACGCGATATCCCACCAGCTCTCCCGGCTGGTCCGACTGGGCGGCAGGCTCGCCCTGCAGTACACCACCCCGCACGTCGCCAAGGCCCTCGTGCCCGCCGTCGCCGACCTGATGGCCCGTGAGGACGGCCACGCCGACGCCGACAACCTGATCCCCACCAGCGGCTCCCAGATGGGCCTGACCGCCGTCGCGCTGGCCCTCGGCGCCCCCGGCCAGACCATCCTGGTGCAGACCCCGGCCTACCCCGGCGCCACCGCCGCGTTCCGCACCGCCGGCCTCGACCTGCACGCCGCCGGCGAGGACGAGCACGGCCTCGACCCGCAGCAACTGCGCAGCACCGTCCGCGAGTTGAGAGCCGCCGGGCGCACCGTCCGGATGCTCTACACCAACCCGACCTTCCAGAACCCGACCGGCGCCACCCTCTCCGTCCCGCGCCGCGCCGCGATCCTCGCCGCCTGCCGCGAACTCGACCTGCTGCTGGTCGAGGACAACCCGTACGGCCTGCTCGGCTTCGACGGCGCCACCACCACGCTGTTCCAGGCCCTCGACCCGGAGCAGGTGGTCTACCTCGGCACCTTCTCCAAGATCTTCGCCCCCGGCCTGCGCTCCGGCTGGATCGCCGCGCCCCGGCACCTGCGGCACGACCTGGCCCGGGTCGCCGAGATCATCTCGCTCTCGCCCTCCGCCCTCGCCCAGGGCGCGCTGGCCGCCTACTACTCCCGCTCCGGCTGGAGCGAACTGATCGACCGCTACCGGGACAGCTACCGCGAGCGCTGCGCCCTGATGGCCGACGCCCTCGACGCCGAACTCGGCGCCGACAGCCCCTGGCGCTGGCAGCGCCCCGGCGGCGGCTTCTACCTCTGGCTGCGCCACCGCGACGGCGCCGACGCCGGCCCGTACGCCCTGGCCGCCGCCGACCGCGGCGTCTCGGTCGTCCCCGGCGGGCACTTCTCGATCGACGGCGAGCACGCCGACGGCCTGCGGCTGTGCTTCAGCAACGTCCCGCGGAAGAAGATCACCGAGGCGGTCGGCCGACTGGCCGGCGCGCTCACCGAACAGCCCTCCCCCGCAGGCGAGTTGACGGCGGTGGCCGGATGACCGCGCCCGTCGCCGAGGCCGCCGCCGCCGACTGGGCGGACTTCGGCCCGCGCCACCCGCTGGCCGGCACCGACTGGAAGGTCTGGGGCGTCGGACTGCTCCGCAACGCCGGCTTCCCGGTCTCCGGCCTCGACCTGGTCGGCGGCACCCGCGCCCCGGCCGCCGCCGCCCGCAGCAACCCCCGGCAGGGCCCCTCCGCGGAGTTCCTGGACGCCTACCGGGCCGACGCCGAACGCGAGAGCGCCGCCCTGGCCGCCCTCGCCGCCGACCCCAAGCTCCGGCTCGCCGTCGCCTGGCAGAACCGCACCTTCTTCCGCCTGCTCGACTCGCTGGCCGCCCCCGGCGGCCAGGAGGCCAAGCGCCGCCAGCGCGAACGCACCCTCGCCATGTACTGGCTGCGCTACTGCGCCAAGGCCGAGACCATCGGCTTCTTCGGCCCCGCCGCCTGGATCGGCGTCGGCCGCACCGACCGCGCCGTCGCGATCGAGAACGGCCCCGGCCTGGTCGCCGCCTCGCACACCGCCCTGGAACGCTGGACGGTCGCCGCGATCGCCGACCGGATGGCCGAGGAGCCCGGCGCCCGCTGGTGGTTCCCGCCGGTGCTCCGCCCCGACGTCCACCTCGACGGCGAGCAGCTGGTCCTGCCCAACCGCAAGACCGTCCGGCTGCGCCCCGAGGACGTCCAGGTGCTGCGGCTCGCCGACGGCGACCGCAACGCCGAGCGGATCACCGAACTGCTGATCGCCGAGCACGGCTGGGAGCCCGGCACCGCCCACCAGCGGGTCGAGAAGGTGCTCGGCCGGCTGCTGCGCCAGCGGGTGCTCGGCTGGGACGCCAACATCCCGGTCGACGTCCGGGCCGAGGAGGTGCTGCGCCGCCGGGTCGCGGCGATCGGCGACCCCGCGCTGTTCGTCCGCAACGACGCCGTGCTGGCCGAACTCGCCCGGCTGAAGGGCGGGATCGGGCAGGCCCGGACCGCCGAGCAACTGGTCGAGGCGCTGGACGCGCTGGACGCCTGGTTCGTCGGGGCGACCGGCCAGGCCGCCTCCCGCGAGGAGGGCAAGGCGTACGCCGGACGCACCCTCAGCTACCAGGACGCGCTGCGGGACTGCCGGATGGAGCTCGGCCGGGACTTCCTGGACGGCATCGCCGCCCCGCTCGCCCTGGTCGCCGACGCCGCCGACTGGTTCGGCAACCGGCTCGCCGAACTGGTCGAGGAGCAGGTCGCCGGATTCGTCCGGAAGGCCGCCGAACGGAGCCCCGGCGCCGTCACGCTGGCCGACGTCTGGCCGCAGACCCTGGCGCTGTTCTGGGGTGAGCAGAACCACCCCGTCCAGCAGGCCGTCCGCGAACTCGCCCTGAAGTGGCGGGAGGTGATCGGGGAGGTGCCCGCGGGCGCCACCCGGATCGACCTGGAGGTGGACCGGATCGCCGCGCACGCCCGGACGGTGTTCGCCACCGGGCCGGTCCGCTCCCCGCACCTCGCCGTGCACAGCCCCGACCTCCAAGTGGTGGCCCGCTCGGTGGACGAGGTCAACGCCGGCACGCACCTGGTGGTGCTCGGCGAGATGCACGCCTGCCTGGCCACCCTCGACCTGCCCTTCCTGGACTGGACGGCCGGCGGCGGCTCGGTCCGCGACAAGGTCAACCGGGCGATCGGCGCGGAGCGGCTGGTGCCGCTGCTGCCGGTCGGCTGGAAGCGCAACAGCGGCCGGATGGTGCCCGCCCCGATCGGCGAGGGCGACCGGTTGATCGGCTTCACCCGTGCCCCGTTCGACCAGCGGGAGCGGATCGAGCCCGCCGTCTCCGTCACGCTCGCCGAGCGGGACGGGGAGGTCACCGCGACCACCGCCGACGGCCGGTCCCGCTCGCTCACCGAACTGCTCGCGGTGCTGATCTCGATCATCGCCTGCGACGCCTTCAAGATCGGCCTGGACCGCCCGCACGCCCCCCGGGTCACCCTCGACGACCTGGTGCTGTTCCGGGAGACCTGGCGGGTGCCGCTGGCCCCGCTGGCCCTGCCCGGCAAGCCCGACCGGCACCGCGACTACCTGGCGGTGCGCCGCTGGGTCGCCGACCACGGGCTGCCCGACCGGGCCTTCGTGAAGTTCCCCGAGGAGACCAAGCCGTCGCTGGTCGACTTCACCAGCCCCGTGCTGGTGCTCTCCTTCGCCAACCTCGTCCGCCGGGCGGTCCAGTCGGACCCCGCCGCCGGGGTGACCGTCAGCGAGCCGCTGCCGGCCCCCGAGGAGTCCTGGCTGCCCGACGCGGACGGCGAGCGCTACGTCAGCGAGCTGCGGCTCCAGATCAGCCGAGAGGTGCCGGAATGACCGTGCTCGTCCCCGACGGCGCCGGGGCGCGGGTCCACCCGCACCGCCCGTCGGACCCCGACATCGTCGCCACGATCGGCAGAACCCCGCTGGTGGCGCTGGACCGACTCTTCCCGCCCGCCCGCTTCCAGGTGCACGCCAAGTGCGAACGCTTCAACCCCGGCGGCTCCATCAAGGACCGGGCCGCCCGGTCGATGATCGAACAGGCCATCGCCACCGGCCGGATCGTCCCCGGGGTCTCCACCGTGGTGGAGTCCTCCTCCGGGAACCTGGGCATCGCCCTCGCCCAGCTCTGCAACTTCCACCGGCTCGGCCTGGTCGTCGTGGTCGACCCGCGCACCACCCCGCAGAACCTCGCCATCATGCGGGCCTACGGCGCCCGGGTCGAGCTGGTCGAGCACCGCGACCCCGCCACCGGCGAGTTCCTGCCGGCCCGGATCGCCCGGGTCCGGCACCTGCTGGAGACCGTCCCCGACGCCTGGTGGCCCAACCAGTACGCCAACGAGGACAACTCGCGCGCCCACCACACCACCATGCGCGAGATCGTCGAGGCGCTCCCCAGCGCCCCCGACTACCTGTTCCTGGCGGCCGGCACCACCGGCACCCTGCGCGGCTGCGCCGAGTACATCCGGGACCGCCGGCTGCCCACCCGGGTGGTCGCGGTGGACGCCGTCGGCAGCGTCATCTTCGGCCCGCCCGAGCCCTGGGAGTCCAGCCACAAGCGGACCATCCCCGGCCACGGCGCGGCGGTCGTCCCCGCGCTGCTGCGCCCCGGGCTGGCCGACCGGGTGGTCAAGGTGACCGACTCGGAGTGCATCCGCGGCTGCCGCCGACTGCTGGCCGAGGAGTCGATCCTGGCCGGCGGCTCCTCCGGCGCGGTGATCGCCGCGCTGCTGCAGGCCGCCTCCTGGATCGAGCCGGGCAGCTCCTGCGTCGCCGTGCTCCCCGACGGCGGCGACCGCTACCTCGACACCATCTACGACGACCAGTGGGTGGAGTCCTACCTCCGGCAGTACCTGCCGACCGACCAAGAAAGGACCGCGCCGTGAGAATCCTCGGCCGGGAGGACGTCCGCACCGCCCTGGAGGGCCTCGACGGCAGCATCGTCGACCTGGTCCGCACCGCCTACGTGCTGCACGGGCAGGGCAAGTCCGACCTCCCCTTCTCGACCTTCCTGCGCCCGCTGCACCGCGCCGACTCGCGGATCATCGCGCTCCCCGCCTACCTGGGCGGACCGGCCCCGGTGATGGGCCTGAAGTGGATCTCGTCCTTCCCGGCGAACGTCGACCGCGGGATGCAGCGCGCCAGTTCGCTGTGCATCCTGAACGACCTGGAGTCCGGCTACCCGGTCGCCCTGATGGAGGGCAGCCAGATCTCCGCGGTCCGCACCGCGGCCGGCGCGGCGCTCGGCTCCAAGGTGCTGAACGGCGACCGCCCGGTCCGCACCGTCGGCCTGGTCGGCTGCGGCACCATCAACCACCGGGTGGCGCACTTCCTCGCCCAGGTCCACCCCGAGCTGGAGACGGTGCTGCTGCACGACGCCTTCCCGGCCCGGGCCGAGGTGTCCGCGGCCGAACTCGCCGCCGAGCACCCGGGCCTGGAGTTCCGGCCGGCCGGCCTCGGCCGGGTGCTGGGCGCCGACACGGTGTCGATCGCCACCACCGACTCCTCGTACTGGCTGGACCTGGCCGACCACCCGGACCGGCCCGAGGGCCAGGTGCTGCTGCACCTGTCGCTGCGCGACCTGTCGGTGGGCTCGGTGCTCGGCGCGGCCAACGTGGTCGACGACGCCGACCACGCGATCCGCGAGCAGACCTCGCTGCACCGGGCCGAGCAGCAGGCCGGACACCGCCGCTTCGTCACCGCCGAGATCGGCCCGCTGCTGGAGGGCACCGTCGAACCGCCCGCCGCCCGCACCGTGGTGTTCTCCCCGTTCGGGCTGGGCGTGCTGGACCTCGCGGTCGCCGAGGCGGTGCTGACCGCCGCGGAGAAGAGCGGGCTCGGCACCGAGGTCGAGGGCTTCGACCCCGGCACCCACAAGGTCACCTCCAACCTCGCCGGGAGCACGGCATGAGCGGTCTGTTCACCGAGGGCACCCGGGCCGTCGTCACCGGCGCCTCCCGCGGCATCGGCGCCGCCATCGCCCTGCAGCTCGCCGAGCACGGCTGCGACGTGGCGCTCAACTACCGCTCCAGCGCCGGCAAGGCCGAGCAGCTGGCGGAGAAGATCGAGGGCCTCGGCCGGAAGGCGCTGCTGGTCCGGGCGGACGTCTCGGACGAGGCGCAGGTCACCGCGATGTACAAGGAGATCCGCACCGCCTGGGGCGGGGTGGACGTCGCGGTCCTGAACTCCGGGATCACCGCCGACGGGCACTTCGCGGCGATGAGCGCCGCCAAGTGGCAGGAGGTGATCTCCACCAACCTGACCGGCGCCTTCCTGACGGCCCGGGAAGCGACCAAGCAGATGTACGCGAGCGGCGGGGCGATCGTCTTCATCGCCTCCACCTCGGGCATCGCCGGCCGGGTCGGCCAGGCCAACTACGCCGCCTCCAAGGGCGGGGTGATCGCGATGGCGAAGACCCTCGCCTACGAGGGCGCGCCGAAGAACATCCGGGTCAACGTGGTCGCGCCGGGCTTCATCGACACCGACATGGTGAAGAAGGTGCCGCGCGCCCAGCTGAAGGAGGCCGCGGCGGCGATCCCGCTGGGCCGGATGGGCACCCCGGAGGAGGTCGCGCAGGCGGCGGTCTTCCTGGCCAGCCCGGCGGCCTCGTACATCACCGCCAAGGTGCTCACCGTCGACGGCGGGATGCTCTACAGCTGACCCCCGCAGTCGAACTGACGTTCCATCAACCCCCAGAGAGAGGGACCACCATGTCCACCGCCACCTTCGAGGACGTCCGCGCCCAGGCCGAGCAGCGCCTGGAGAAGAACCTCAGGATCAAGTCGATGATCATCGACCGCCTGGGCCTGGACGCCGAGGCCGAGGTCGTCTCCGACAACCAGCCGCTGTTCGGCCGCGGCCTGGAGATGGACTCGCTGGACACCCTGGAGATCGTCGTCATGATCAACAACGAGTACGACGTGCTGATCAGCGACGACGACTTCGAGGCGTTCGGCTCCATCAACGCCCTGGTCGACTTCATCGAAGCCCGCGAGGTCTGACCGTGACCACCGCGCCCGCGCCCGCCAGAACGGCGGCCAAGGAGAAGCCGAAGACCTTCGCCTACTCCTCCGACGACATCAAGCGGATGCTCCCGCACCGCTGGCCGATGCTGATGATCGACCGCGCCCACGACGTGGTCCCCGGCGTCTCCGGCCGCGGCGTCAAGAGCGTCTCGGTGAACGAGCCGTTCTTCGCCGGCCACTACCCCGACCACTCGATCATGCCCGGCGTGATGATCGTCGAGGCGATGGCCCAGCTGGTCGCCGTGGTCTACGTCGCCGAACTGCTGGAGTACCCCGAGCCCGTCGAGGGCGACGCGCCCGCCGACCCCTCGGCCAGCGTCGGCTACCTCGGCTCGATCAGCTCGATGAAGTTCTCCCGGCTGGTCGTCCCCGGCGACCAGCTCACCCTGGACGCCAAGCTCGGCCAGAAGCTCGGCGGCCTGCGCTCGGTCTCGGTCCGGGCCTCGGTCGGCAACGAACTCGCCGCCGCCGGCTCGCTGATCGTCACCACCGGACGCAAGGGCTGACCCGGCGTCACCCGCCCACCAGTAGCAGACAAGGAGGTGTGGAATGTCCATCACGATCCGCCCGTACCAGGAGGGCGACGCGCATGACATCGCCGAGCTCTACAACCGTCACCGCGACAACCCCAACCCGGTGGCGGGCGGGATCACCGGCGAGGAACTGGAACGCGAACTCGCCGAGCGCGACACCGCGACGTTCCTGATCGCCGCCGACGACGGCCGGGTGGTCGGCACGTTCGGGCTGTTCCACAGCACCGGACGCCGCTCCGCCCGGGCCGGCGAACTCATCGCCGACATGTTCTTCGTCGCCCCGGCCTACCGCAACGGCGTCATCACCGGACGGCTGTTCACCGAAGCCGTCGAATGGATGATGCGCTGCGGCTGCCTGGTGCTCCGACTCACCGTCAACCCCGCCAACACCGTCGCCTTCAAGCTCTACCGGCGGGTCGGCTGCGTCTCCGTCGGCGAGACCGTCCCCGGCGAGGACGGCAACGTCGAACTGCACAACTACATCCCGCTGATCCTGCGCAGCGTCTTCCACGACCTCGGCCCCGAGGCCGTCGCGGCGCTCGGCCGGCTCAGCAGCTTCGGCAACGTCACCGACGGCCGGGACGGCGAACTCCGGTCCGACGTACGGGTGCTGGACGGAATCCGGACCGTCGCCTACGCTCTGGCCCTCGGCGAGTTCCAGCTCACCGCCACCATCGACGTGGACCGCGGCCTGATGCTGGCGGCGGCCCTCACCGACCCGGCCGGCACTACCCGGGACCTGCGGATCGCCGAACCGCCCTACGAGATCCGCACCCCCGGCCCGGCCACCGCCCACCGCTTCGGCGACCGGGGCCTCACCGCCGAGCTGGACGCCGCCGAAGGCACCCTCACCGTGCACGCCGAGGGCCACCACGGGCCGGTGTTCGTCTCCACCTGGCCCAGCGCCGAGGCCGACCGCTCGGCCGGCTGGCGCGAGGGCCAGGCCCGCGACCTGGAGATCACCCCCGTCGAGCACGGCGTCCGGGTCACCGAGCGGGCCGGCGGCAACCGGGTCACCGGCACCCTCACCCTGCACGACGGAGTCCTCGGCCAGGACTTCGAGTTCACCACCCGCCCCGGCCGGATGTTCCAGACCGTCGGACTCCGCCAGGGCGACTTCACCCTCACCGACCCCGACGGCACCGCCCGGCAGCACCCGATCGGCACCGGCCTCGGCGTCCGCGACGCCTCCGAGGTGGTCGCGGCCGCACAGACCGCCCCCGCCGGCTCCACGCTCGCCTGGACCGACGGCGCCCACCGGGTCCTGCTCCCCGCCGGACACCCCGTCCGGCTGATCACCGCCACCCTGGTCGAACGCCACCTGGAACCCGACGCCGACGGCACCGCCCGGCTGCGCACCGAGCTCCGCGCCGGCGCCGACCGCCCCGCCCGCACCGCCCGCACCCCCGAGCCGGCGCAACCCGCCGACGGGCAGCGGAAACTGACCGTGAAGGCCGCCGCCGGCGGCATCACCGGCTGGACCGAGAACGGCGCCAAGGTCCTGCGCAGCCCCGCCCCCCGCAGCCGCGCCTTCGGCTGCAACCCGCACTGGACCGCCGGCGCCTGGGTCACCCGCGAGCACCACCGGCACAGCCCCGCCACCGGCCTCGGCTGGGGCGTCGCCGCCGACCCCGAGTGGGAGCAGAAGCACCCGCTCGGCCTGGCCGCCCCGCAGCAGCGGATCAGCTGGGAGGTCACCGCCCCCGAGCAGGCCGCCGAACCGGTCCGGATCGACATCCAGGCCCCCGGCGCCGACGAGGAGACCGTCCTCTGGCTCACCCCCGACGCCCCGGCCGACACCGCCGTGGTGATCGACTCCGCCGGACGGCGCCGCGCACTCTCGACCGGCGACTTCCGCCAGGTCTGGGCCGCCGCCGCCGCGATCCGGCTCGGCAGCGGCCACTGGCTGCACCTCGCCCCCGCCGGCCCGGCCGGCACCCAGGAGATCGTCCTGCGCACCACCTCCGCCGGACTGCTGGTCGGTTGCGCCGCCGCCGCCACCGAGGCCGCCTGGCAGCTCTCCGTGCACCCCGCACCCGCGATCTGACGCCCCGTCACCCCGCCCCGGAAGGAAACCGAACCGCCATGACCACCGCCCCCGCCCGCACCGCCCAGGACGACTACACCACCGTCCGCACCGCCATCGGCGCCTACCGGATCACCGCCCCGCTGGTCCGGGTCTCCGGCGGCGACCGCTACGAGTTCCTCGACCTCTTCCTCGCCAAGTCCAGCGAGTACGTCGAGCCGGACAGCGTCCGCGAGGCCCTGGCGCTGAACGCCGACGGCTCGCCGTTCGCGATCCTGCTGCACTTCGAGATCGGCGACGACTCCTGGCTGCTGCCCCGCACCCCCGTCACCGCCGAGGAGCTGACCGGCTACCTGGCAGCCCTCGACACCCCCGCCGACGCCACCGTCGAGATCGCCCCCGAGGGCTGGGGCGCCAGCGCCTTCGAGGGCCCGCACGCCTGGGCCGCCGCCGCGAAGTTCGTCGACTTCGACATCTCCGGCCTCACCCTCCACGGCGTCACCGAGGCCGCCATCGCCGAGGAGCCCGCCGCGCTCGCCCACCTCGCCCGGGTCGGCACCACCGGCGAGTACGGCTACCTGCTGCTCTCCAACGCCCCGGAGGCCGGCCACGCCGCCGCCGTCGAGGCCGTCGAGGCCGAGGGCGGCGCCGAGATCGGCGAGCAGGGCCTGGCCCGGGTCCAGGCCGAGGCGGGCATGGCCGTCTACACCGCGGGCTTCGCCGGCCTGCCGGTGCACGAGGCCGACCTGGCCTGGATGGTCGACTGGAACCGGATCGGCGAGTTCCAGGGCTCCGAGGACCTGGTCAAGCCCACCGCGGAGACCGCCCGGATCACCGCCGTCGCCGCCCCCGCCGGCACCGCCCTCGCCGCCGGCACCCCGGTCACCGCCGGCGGGCAGCAGGTCGGCACCCTGGTCTGGCAGGCCCCGTCCGCCAACGCCGACGAGGAACTCGCCGTCGCCCTGCTGGACGCCCCGTTCTGGGTGCCCGGCCTGGAGCTGGAGACCACCACCGCCGACGGCACCGTCGCCCCGCTGCGCACCGTCACCCAGCCCCGCGTCATCGCCCGCTCGCTCACCACCCGGATCCACTGATGACCCACACCACGACCGAGCGCATCGCGCTGACCGGACTCGGCCTGATCACCGGCGCCGGCGACGACACCGAGAAGAGCTGGGCCGCCATCTCCCAGGGCGTCTCCGGCATCAAGACCAACACCCTGTTCGACACCACCGAGCTGCTCACCGACTGGGCCGGCATGGTCACCGCCGAGCAGCCCGCCGACCTCGACCGCTGCTACGCCCTCGCCGCCACCGCGATCCGCGAGGCACTGCGCACCTCCGGCCTCGACCTGGACACCGTGGACCGCGACCGGGTCGCCGTGGTGGTCGGCTCCAGCCTCGGCGCGATGCCCACCCTGGAGAGCGTCCACCGCGACCTGGTCAAGGACGGCAAGCTGGACGCCGTCGCCGCGGCCGCCTCCCAACTCCCCTGCGTGGGCGACTACATCGCCGCCGAGTTCGACCTCCGCGGCCCGCGGATCGTGCTCTCCAACGCCTGCGCGGCGAGCGCCGTCGCCCTCGGCTACGCGGCCGAACTGCTCTGGAAGGGCGAGGTCGACCACGTCATCTGCGGCGGCGTCGACCCGCTGGCCGAACTCTCCGCCTACGGCTTCTCCGCCCTCGGCGCGCTCGACCCCGAGCCGTGCGCGCCGATGTCCGCCTCCACCGGGCTCACCCTCGGCGAGGGCGCCGGCTTCATGGTCCTGGAGTCCGTCGAACGGGCCGCCGCCCGCGGGGCCACCGCGCTCGCCGAACTCGGCGGCTACGGCCTCTCCTGCGACGGCTACCACCAGACCGCCCCCGACCCCAGCGGCAAGGGCGCCGCCGCCGCGATGGCGCAGGCCCTGGAGACCGCCGGACTCGCGCCGGAGGACGTCGACTACGTCAACCTGCACGGCACCGGCACCCCCGCCAACGACGTGTCCGAACCCAAGGCCGTGAAGCTGCTGTTCGGCGCCGACCTGCCGCCCGCCAGCTCCACCAAGTCGATGCTCGGCCACACCCTGGGCGCGGCCGGCGCGGTCGAGGCGATCGTCTCCACCCTGGCCATCGACCGCGGCGTCATCCCGCCGACCGTCAACACCCGGGGCACCGCCTCCCCGTTCGGCCTGGACATCGTCCCGGACAACGGGCGGCCCGCGCCGCTCGAGGTGGTCGCCTCCAACTCCTTCGCGTTCGGCGGCAACAACGCCACCGTCGTCCTCAACAAGCCCGGCCGGCCCGCCCGTTCGGCCCGGCGCACGCAGCCCGTCCAGCACGTCGTGGTCACCGGCGCGGCCGGCCTGGCCGGCTCGGCCGGGTCCACCGCCGAACTGACCGCCGCGCTCGCCGCGGGCCGGGTCGGCTACGACCTGCTGGAGCAGGTCGACGGCGTCGGCGAGCGCCCGATCGGCCGGATCGACGTCAAGGCCGTCACCAAACGCCTCAACCCCAGCAAGGCCCGCCGGATGGACCCGCTCGGCATCCTGGCCGCCGGCGCCGTCGGCGACCTCTACGAGCGGCACGGCAAGCCCTCCCGGGCCGAGGCCGAGGGCACCGGCATCGTCTTCGCCACCGGCTACGGCCCCGTCACCTCGGTGCTCAACTTCCACCGCGGCGTGCTGGAACAGGGCATCACCGGCGCCAACCCGGCGATGTTCGCCAACACCGTGGTCAACGCCGCGGCCGGGCACGTCGCCATGCTGCACCGCTACCGCGGCTACACCGCCACCATCGCCAACGGCGGGACCAGCTCCGTCCTCGCGCTCCAGCTCGCCGCCCGGGTCATCGCCCGCGGCATGGCCGACCGGATCATGGTCGTGGTCGCCGACGAGTTCCCCGAGCAGGCCCTGGCCACCCAGGCCCGGCTGCCCGGCTACGCGAAGACCCCGCACGTCGTCCCCGGCGGCGGCACCGGCACCGTCCTCTCCGAGGGCGCCGCCGCGATCCTGCTGGAGTCCGAGTCCTCCGCCGCGGCCCGCGGCGCGAACGTCCTCGCCGACGTCCGCGGCTTCGGGGCCTCCGGCGAGGCCGCCGGGATCGGCCGGATCGGCCGCGACGGCGCCGCCTGGTCCCGCGCCCTGCGCGGCGCCCTCGCCGAGGCCGACAGCACTCCCGGGCAGATCGACACCGTGGTCTCCGCCGCCTCCGGCTACCGCCTGGTCGACCTCGCCCAGTCCCGCGCCCTCGCCCTCGCCGGCCTCGCCGACCGCCCCACCCGCACCCCCAAGGCCCTGCTCGGCGAGACCTACGGCTCGGCCGGCGCCCTCGGCCTGGTCGCCGCCCTCGCCGGCGAGACCCCGGCCGGCCGCCTGCTGCTCTCCAGCTTCGCCTACGGCGGCTCCTACGCCGCCGCGGTGTTCGACGCGAGGGCCTGATGAACACCCTGCGGACGGTCGGACCGGCTCTGCCGACGGACGGTCGGCGGAGTGCCGGCGGGCGTGACGCGGGCGGGCTGCTGGTGGCCGGGTGGTCGCTCGGGCTCGGGCCGGTGCTCGCGCTCGCCGACCCGGGGCCGGCGGCTCCCGGTCGCCGGTCGGCCGGGGTGCGGTACGCCGCGCGGCGGTTGACGGCCCGACTGGTCGGCTCGGCCGGGGACGCGCCCGGGGGAGCGGCCGGTGCCGCGTCCGCCGCCCGTCCGGCGCCGTCGGCCGTCCGGTCCGCCGAGCGCTCCGCGCCGTCGGCCGTCGGGTCCGCCGTCGCGGTCTCCGGGCCGGTGGTGGACTGTCTGCTGACCCGGCACTCGCGGCTGCCGCGGGACCGGATGGGGAACCGGCTGAACGACGCCGGGCGGTGGCTGATCACCGAGGCGGTGGCGCAGCTGCACGGTGTCCGGCTGACGCCCCGTGAGCTGGGGCGGGACGAGCACCGGCGGTGGAGCGTGCCGCAGCTCGGGCTGACCGCCTCGGTGGCACACTGCGCGGAGTACTCGACGGTGGTGCTGGCGTCCGGCCGGGCCGTCGGGGTGGACCTGCAGGACCACCGGGACCGGCCAGCCGCGATGCGGTGGCTGGGCGAACTGCTCGGCCGTCCGGACGGCGAGCCCGCGACCATGCGGGACTTCGCCGAGTGCGAGGCGCTGATCAAGGCCTCGCACCTGCGCAAGGAGACCTTCGCCGGTGTCCGGCTGCCCGCCTGGGCGCCGGGCTGGCGTCGCACCAACACCGGCTACCTGGTGCGCTCCGCCGATCTCGGCGGCGGGCTGCAACTGGCCCTCGCCGTCGACGCGCCCGCCCCGGTGCGCTGGTGGTGGCGGCCCGACCAGGCCGCCCCGGCCGTCCGCACCGCCGCCCTCACCCTGGAGCCCGCCGCATGACCCCGCCCACCGCCACCGCAGAAGCCGCCGCCGGAGCCGCCGCCGGGGCCGTCGCGCCCGCCCGCGTCTACACCCGCCGGATCTCGCAGATCGAGCGCGGCTACCTGAACGCCAACGCCACCGGCACCGCGCAGCTGATCCAGATGGTGATCGAGGGCGAGGGCCGGATCGACCGCGCCGCCCTCACCGCCGCGGTGCGGACGGCCACCGCCGCCAACCCCGGCCTCGCGGTCCGCCGCCGGGGCGCGAACTGGCGGGCCGACGACGACGCCCTGCCGCCGGTCACCGAGCTGCCCGGCGACGTCGACTTCGACCACCCGTTCTTCCACCGCGACCTGGACGTGGTGGCCGGCCCGGTCTGCGAACTCGGCCTCGCCACCGGCCCGGTGGTGACCCGCCTGGTGGTGCGGGCCAGCCACATCGTCACCGACGGCCGCGGCCTGCGGTACTGGATCGAGGACCTGTTCCGCGCCCTGCGCGGCGAGGACCCGGTCGGCGCCGGCTCCACCGTGGACGACACCCACTTCCGGACCGCCGCCGCCCCCGTCCCGGCGGCGCCCGTCCCGCCCCGGGTCCCCGGCTGGCCGGCGATCCTCGGGCAGGGCCCGGCCGACGGCACCGCGCTCTGGGTCCGCCGCTCGGTGGCCGCCACCCCGTCCGCGGCCACCTCCCGGATCGGGGCCGCCGTCTCCGAGCTGCTGGCCGCCGACGCGGGCCGGCTGATCGTCCCCGTCGACCTGCGCCGGCACGACCCCGAGGTGCGCTCCACCGCCAACCTGACCTCCCAGCTGGTGCTCGACCTGCACCGCGAGGACCGCTGGAACCGGCTGCACGGCCAACTGCTCTCCGCGATGCTGCGCAAGCGCGAAGTCGCCGCCCTGGAACGGGACTTCCTGCGCAACAACCCGTTCGCCAACTCGCTCCGGGAGGCCCGGGAGCTGGACGGCAGCCGGTTCCCCTGCACCGCGATCCTGACCGACCACGGCCGGGTCGACCCCGGGCTGTACCGCACCGAGGACTTCCGCCCCACCGAGTACTACACCCTGCCGATGCTCGTTCCGTACGCCGAGATGTTCCTCAGCACCTGCCGGATCGGCGACCGGACCGAACTCACCCTGTCCTGCCGCAACCGGCCCGATGCCCGCCCGGCCGCCGAGGCCGTGCTGGACCGGATCGAACACGCCCTGCTCGCGGCCGACTGAACCCGCGCACCCCTCCTCCCCGCTGATGAAGGACCTGCGAAGATGCCCACCACACCCGCCCGCACCACGGTGAACGCGGCCAAGGGCAAGGCCCGCCGCAAGCCGGCCCCGGCACGCAAGCCCGCCGCCGCCAACGCCAAGACCGCCACCGCCAAGCCCGCCGCCGCCAAGACCGCCACGGCGAAGCCCGCCACAGCCAAGACGGCCACGGCGAAGCCCGCCGCCAAGACCAAGCCCGCCACCGCGAAGCCCGCCGCCGCCGAGACCGTCGAGGCAGCCGAGGCCGCCGCCGGGCCCGCCGCCGTCGCCGTCGACGAGCGCCCCGGGCCCGCGCCCGCCGACACCCCGACCGGGGCCCCGCCGCAGGCGGACGGCGGCGCCCCGTCGAAGTCCGCGATCGTCACCATGGCGGTGGCCGTCGCGGGCGGGTTCATCGCGCTGCTCGACACCACCATCGTCAACGTCTCGATGGAGGACACCACCGCCCGGTTCGGCGGCCTGGAGCAGGTCCAGTGGGTGGTGACGGCCTACCTGCTGGCGCTGGCGGCCGTGATGCCCGCGACCGGCTGGCTGGCCAACCGGTTCGGCACCAAGCGGGTGTTCGTCGCCGCGGCCGGCCTGTTCGCGCTGGGCTCGCTGGGCTGCGCCGCCGCCCAGTCGCTGGACCAGCTGATCGCGGCCCGCGGCATCTCCGGCGCCGCGGCCGGCGTGCTCACCCCGGTCTCCACCATCCTGCTGACCCGCGGCGTGCCGCGCGAGCACCTGGCCAAGGTGCAGGGCCTGAACGGCTCGGTGATGCTGATCGGCCCGCTGCTCGGCCCGACCATCGGCGGCCTGCTGGTCTCCTGGGGCGGCTGGTCCGCGGTGTACGCGGTGAACATCCCGTACTGCGTCCTGCTGGTGGCCGCCGCGCTCCGCTGGGTGCGCGGCGACGCCCCGGCGGCGGGCGGGGCCCGGCCGCTGGACCTGCTGGGCCTGGTCTCCTCGGCGACCACCACGGTCTGCACGGTGCTGGCGATCCACGAGTACGCCCGGCACGGGGCGACCGCCACGGCGGCGCTGCTGGTGCCGCTCGGCCTGGCGGTGGTCGGCGGCGCGGTGTTCGTGGTGCGCCAGCTGAAGGCCCGTCACCCGCTGCTCGACCTGCGGCTGTTCCGCAACCCGGTGTACGCGGCGGCGGCGGTGAACATCTTCGGCCTGGGCTTCGTGCTGTACTCGCCGATGATGCTGATCCCGCTGTACTTCGAGGTCGCCCGCGGCGAGTCCGCGGTCACCACCGGCCTGCTGATGTCGGTCGGCGGCCTGGGCGTGGTGGCGGCGGCCTGGCTGTCCCGGGTGCTGCTGCGGAAGATCGGCGGCGGCGCGACGGTGCTGATCGGCATCGGCCTGACCATGCTGGCCACCGCCCCGCTGACCGGGCTGACCGGGCAGACCTCCTACCTGCTGCTCTGCGGCAGCCTGGTGGTGCGCGGCCTGGGCACCGGCCTGACCATCGTCCCGACGATGACCCGGGCCTTCCAGTCGATCCGCCAGCAGTCCATCCCGGACGCCTCCTCGCAGCTCAACCTGACCCAGCGGATCGGCGGCGCGCTGGCCATCGCGGTGGTGACGGTGGTGCTCACCGACTCCGCGAAGGCGCACCACGGCATGGTGCCGGCCGCGTTCGCGCACTCCTTCGGCTGGCTGCTCGGGGTGTACACGGTGACCCTGCTGCCCGCGCTGGCGCTGCTGCTGGCGGACCGCTGGGAGAAGCGCCGCACCCCGGCGGCGGCCTGACGGCCCGTCGGCGGACGCCCGCGGTCAGCGCGAGGCGGGGAGCCAGCCGTCCTGGACGGCGTGCACCCCGGCCTCGAAGCGGCTGCGGGCGTCCAGGCGTTCCATCAGGTTGGCGGCGAACCGGCGGGCGGTGCGCGGCGAGACGCCGAGCCGCTTGGCGATCGCCTCGTCGGTGTGGCCCTGGGCGAGCATCTTGAGCACCGCCAGCTCGTGCGGCGGCATCTCGTCCTCGGCGCACTGCGGGGTGTCGCCGACCGGCACCGCCCCGCCCCAGACGCCCTCGAACAGGGCGCACAGCGCGGCCACCGTGCCCGCGCCGCGCAGCACCACCGCGCCGGCCCGGGCGTCCTCGGTGTCGATCGGCAGCACGGCCTGCCGCCGATCGAAGATGATCATGCGGATGGGGAGTTCGGGGACGGTGCGGACCTGCCCGCCCTGCAGGTTCAGCCAGGTCACGTGGTCCAGCGTCGGCCGGTGGTTGCGGACGCTGTCCAGGTACACGGTGCGCATCTGCACCCCGCGCGCCAGCAGCGCCGCGTTGGGCTGCCGGCTGGCCCGCAGGTCCTCCTCCGAGTGGGCGCCGCCCGGGGCGAAGGTCGCCACCTCGTGCCGGACCGAGCCCGCCAGGTCGGCCAGCCGGTCCCGGATCGCCTCCGGCCCGATCAGCTGCTCCGAGTCCGGGTCGGTGGCGGCCGGCCGGAACGCCGAGCACTCCGCGATCAGCTGCGCCGCCGCGGCCCGGGACGCCTCCACCCGCATCTGCTGGGCGGCCAGTTCGGCCTGCTGACGGGCCAGCAGCACCTCCATCGCGGTCTCCGGTCCGATCGCCCGGAACCCGATGCCCTCCCGGCCCGACGGCTGCACCAGGGCCAGTTCGCTCAGCCGGTCCAGTCCGGTGCGGACCCGCTCCTCGGCGAGGCCCAGGGCCCGGGCCAGCACGGCCACCCCGGCCTGCGGCTCGGCGAGCATCCGGCGGTAGATGGCCTCGGCCTCGGTGTCGAGCCCCAGTGCGTCCAGCATGGCATCGGTCCCCGTTTCGATCAGCGGCAGTAAGGACCCGTCGGCATCCGAGCTTACTGACGCAGCGCAACCACTCCCTGACTCAGGCGTTCCGGATCGCGCTCCGCGGCCCCGACCCCGAACACCGGCGGCGCAGGTTACGCCGCCCGGCTAGAGCGCGGCTGGAACCCGCAGGTCCACCACCTCCGCCAGGACCGCGGGCGGGGCCGGCCGCTCCGGTTCGGCCGGGTCCGGCAGGGCCCGCGCGCAGTCCCGGACCAGGCTGTGGAAGGAGAACAGCTCGGAGCCCTCCTGCCGGACCAGGTTGTTCTCGAACAGCACGTCCAGGCAGCCCTCGGCCTCGTCCGGGCTGAGCCCCGTCACCGCCGCCGCCCGGTCCAGGTCGAAGGGGCCCGCGGGCTGACGGCTCATCAGCCGGCTGAACCGCCGCTGCGCCCGGTCCAGGTACTGGTACGAGCCGCGCAGCAGCGCCATCAGGTCGCGGTCCGCGGTGCGCAGGCAGCGGGCCCGCCGCTCCGGGTCGGCCAGCCGGGCCACCAGGTCGGCGACCCGCCAGGCCGGCCGGTCCCGCAGCTTGGTCGCGGCGATCCGCAGCGCCAGCGGCAGGAAGCCGCACAGCGCCGCCGCCTCGGTGGCCCGGTCCGGCTCCCGGGCCACCCGGCCCTCCCCGGCCACCCGGCCGAGCAGGTCGACCGCGTCGCCGGGCGGCAGCACGTCCAGCGGCAGCGCGACCGCCCCGTCCAGCGCGCCGAGCTTGCGCCGGGCGGTGACCAGCACCAGCGCCTCCCCGGCGCCCGGCAGCAGCGGGCGGACCTGGGCGCTGTCCAGCGCGTCGTCCAGCACCAGCAGGCAGCGCCGGCCCGCCAGCCGGGCCCGCCACAGCGCGCTGCGCTCCTCCAGGGTGGCGGGCAGCAGGTCGGGGGCGACGCCGTCGGCGCACAGCAGCACGGCCAGCGCCCGGAGCGGCGGCACCGGCGGCCGGGACTCGTCGTAGCCGTCCAGCGCGACGAAGAACTGGCCGTCCGGGAAGTCCGGGGTGAGCCGGTGGGCGAGCCGGACCGCGAGGGTGGTCTTGCCGACGCCGCCCATGCCGTCGACCGCCAGCATCAGCGGGGCACCCGGCGTCCGGCGGCCGACCGCGTCCAGCAGCAGGGCGGTCTCGGCGGCCCGGCCGGTGAAGTCCGGCAGGTCGTGCGGCAGGCAGTTGGGGCCGCCGCCGGGCGGGCGGGGCCCGGCGGGGAGCGGCTCCCGCGCACCCGCGGGCGGCCCGACCGGGGCGGGCCGGTCCACGGCGGCGTGCACGCCCGGCGCGTCGGCCAGGATCTCGGCCTGCAGCGCGCGCAGCGCCGGGCTCGGCTCCAGGCCCAGTTCGTCGGCGAGGAAGCGCCGGCCCTCCTCGTACACGGCCAGCGCGTCGGCCTGCCGGCCGCTGCGGCACAGGGCCGTCATCAGGCTGCGGCGCAGCGAGTCGCGCAGCGGGTACTCGGCCAGCAGCGCGGTCAGCTCGCCGACCGGGGAGGAGGTCTCGCCGACCTTCAGGCGCAGCGCCATCAGGTCCTCCAGCGCGGTCAGCCGCTGCTCGTTGAGCTTGACGGCGGCGCTGGTCACCGCCGGGCAGTGCAGGCCGGCGAAGGCCTCGCCGCGCCACAGGTCGACCGCGGACTGCAGCAGCCGGATCGCCTCGGCCAACCGCCCGTCCCGTTCGGCGGCCCGGGCCTCCCGGACCTTGCGGGTGAAGCGGTGCGCGTCCACGGCGTCCTCCGGCAGCACCAGCCGGTAGCCGACGTCGACCGTGACCAGCCGGTACTCGCCGGTGGTCAGCACCCGGCGCAGGTCCCGGATCGCGTTGTGCACCTGGGGGCGGGCCGAGGGCGGCGGGTCCTCCCAGAGTTCGTCGACCAGGAAGTCCATCGGGACGGCCCGGTTGGCGTTCAGCAGCAGCAGGGCGAGCAGCCGCTGCTGCCGCATGCCCCGGACGTCCACCAGGGCGCCGTCGTGGCGGGCCTCCAGGGCCCCCAGGACCAGGAACTCCATCGTCATCACCCCCGTGATCGCGAATGCTCGGGTTGCCGCGGGCCGGTGGGCTCAGCCGCCCCAGGTCACGTCGCCGCCCAGCTGGACGACCGGGGCCGGGGTCGAGGACGGGCCGGCGGTGACGGTGGCGGTCGGCGCGGGGCCGTCGGCGACGTTCCCGGCGAATTCCGCCGGGGCGGCGAAAAGGGCGAGTGCGGCGAAAGCGGCGGCGGAGAGGGAGAGCAGCTTGGAGACGCGGGTGACCGACACGGAATTCTCCTGGGAAAGTAGGGGAGCGGTCCGCCGGGAATTCCCCCGGGGCTCCTGGCCGGCGTGTCCTCGCCCGCCGACACCTCCACTCTGGGCCACCCGGCCCCCCGGGGGGAACCACCGTCGGCTGGACGGAACATGCACTGGCCTAAGCCGTCCACCAGGGTCCGGGCACCAGGGCCGCCCCCACCGACAGCACGGTGAAGCCCGCCAGTTCGGGGGAGCGGGCCACGGCGCGGTCCAGCAGGACCGCGGCGCTGTCCTCCGCCGCGGCGAGCGTGGGCAGCAGGCTGAAGACGCCGACGGTGACCTCGCCGGGGTCGGGCCGGTGGACGCTCACGTGCTCCAGGGCGTCCGCGCGGTCCGCGTGGGAGCGGACCAATTCCGCCAGGTCGGGAGGAGCGCCTCGACCGACCGGCGCGCGCAATCTCGCGTGAACCAGATACATACTCCCATTCTCGACCCGACCACTAGGTACCCGAACGGAGAAAGGGTGGTCGGTTTGTGCCGTGGCACAAACCGTCCTCGGTGCGGCCCGGAGGCCCGGCGGTCGGTGGCCCGGCGGCCCGGCGGGTCAGCCGACGGCCGCCGCCAGGTGCTCGGGCAGTTCGCCGCCGGACTCCAGGAAGTGGGTGAGCGGCAGGGTCGCGGCGCCCAGCGTGACCGCGTCGGGCCCCAGGTGGGAGAGCGTGATGCTGGTGCGCGAGCGCGGGTAGGAGAGCGCGTAGCGGGTGGCGGCGTCCTCGACGGCGGGCAGCAGGCGCGGGCCGAGCAGCAGGCCGGCCCAGCCGCCGATCACGATCCGCTCCGGGTTGAACAGGTTGACCAGGTCGGCGATGGACGCGCCGAGCAGCTCGGCGGTCTCGTCCAGCAGCGCGACGGCGCCCGGCTCGCCGGCCTCGGCGGCCCGCAGCAGCGCGGCCAGCCCGGCCTTCTCGCTGGTGCCGGGGACGGTGCCGTCCCAGCGCTCGACCAGCGCCTCGGCGCCGATGTACGCCTCCAGGCAGCCGCGCGAGCCGCAGCGGCAGCGCCGGCCGCCGACGTGCACCTTGGTGTGGCCCCACTCGCCGGCCGAGCTGGTCGCGCCGCGGAACCGGGCGCCGTCGGCGATCACGCAGGCGCCGACGCCGGAGCCGAACAGGGCGACCACGGCGTGCCGGCTGCCGCGCCCGGCGCCGAACCACATCTCGGCCTGGCCGAGGGTCTTGGCGCCGTTGTCGACGTACAGCGGCAGCGGGGTGTGCTCGCGCAGCATCCGGCCGAACGGGACGGCGTCCCAGCCGAAGGTCTGGCCGTGCACGACGACGCCCGCGCCGGGGTCGGCGCCGGTGCCCTGCTCGACGATGCCGGGGACTCCTATCCCGATGCCGAGCACGCTCCCGGCCGGGACGCCGGCCGCGTCGAGCACCTGGTCGAAGCCGGAGGCGATCATCCGGACCACCCGCTCGGGGTCGTGCGCGGTCTCCAGCGGCTGGTCGGCGGAGGCGAGTTCGGTGAGCGCCAGGTCGAACAGGGTGACCCGGACCTGGGTCTCGCCGATGTCGATGCCGACCAGGTGCGCCTGGCCGGGGGTGACCCGGAGCAGGATGCGCGGGCGGCCGCCGTCGGAGTCGACCGAGCCGCACTCCTCGATCAGCCCGTCGGCGAGCAACTCGCCCGTCACGTTGCTGACCGAGCCGGCGCTCAGGCCGGTGGCGGTACCGAGTTCCTGGCGGCTCAGCGGACCGTGGAAGTACAGGTGTCGCAGGAGCGTGGAGCGGCTGCTCCGGCGCAGGTCGCGAACGGTCTGCTTGCCTCGCGGTGTCATGGTCTCCCCTTCTCCGTTGCAGAATCTACGCCGTCGAAGCTCTTGACGTCTACTTTTCTCAGACGTTAAATCTCGGCGTGAAGTAAGCATCAGGCGTTGCTGCTTCACCCCCACGAGACGACAGCCCGAGAGGGGCTCCTCCATGCGCACCCACCGGATTCCCGCCGCCCTCGCCCTGACCGCCGCGATCGCGCTGACCACCACCGCCTGCGGTGGCGGCGACAGCACCGGCGGCAGCTCGAACTCCAGCCCGAAGACCTTGACCTACTGGGCGTCCAACCAGGGCAGCAGCCTGGAGAACGACAAGCAGGTCCTGGAGCCCGAGCTGAAGAAGTTCGAGGCGCAGACCGGTATCAAGGTCAACCTGGAGGTCATCCCCTGGTCCGACCTGCTGAACAGAATCCTGGCAGCCACCGCCTCCGGACAGGGCCCCGACGTGCTGAACATCGGCAACACCTGGTCCGCCTCGCTCCAGGCCACCGGCGCGCTGCTCCCGTTCGACCAGGCCGCCTTCGACAAGATCGGCGGCAAGGACCGCTTCCTGGCCTCGACCATCGCCTCGGCCGGCGCCAAGGGCAAGGACCCGGCGGCCGTCCCGCTGTACTCGATGGCCTACGGCCTCTACTACAACAAGAAGCTCTTCCAGCAGGCCGGCATCGCCAACCCGCCCACCACCTGGGACGAACTGGTCGCCGACGGCAAGAAGCTCACCACCGGCGGCAGCTACGGCCTCGCCATCGAGGGCGGCAACGGCTCGGAGAACGTCCACCACGCCTTCACCCTCGGCATGCAGCACGGCACCGGCTTCTACGACGCCGCGGGCAAGCCCGCCTTCGACAGCCCGGAGGCCGTCGCCGCCGTCAAGCAGTACGTCGACTTCATCGCCAACGACAAGATCGCCGCGCCCGGCAACGCCGAGTACGCCGCCAACCAGTCGGTGACCGACTTCGCCACCGGCAAGGCCGCCATGCTGATGTGGCAGTCCGCCGGCGCCAACCTCAAGTCGCACGGCATGAACCCGGACGACTACGGCGTCGTCCCCGTCCCGACCGCCGCCGGCGCCACCGGCGACAAGGCCACCACCTCGATGGTGGCCGGCATCAACCTCGCGGTCTTCAAGAACACCAAGAACCTCGACGGCGCCCTGAACTTCGTGAAGTTCATGACCAGCGACGAGGAGCAGAAGACCCTCAACGGCACCTACGGCTCGCTGCCGCCGGTCAAGGCCGCCCAGTCCGACCCGAAGTTCGCCACCCCCGAACTGCAGACCCTCGCGGGCGTCCTGCAGAAGAGCGCCGCGCCGCTCCCGCAGGTCCCCAGCGAGAGCCAGTTCGAGACCCTGATCGGCACCGCCGTGAAGAACCTGCTGGCGTCCGCCGCCGCGGGCAAGCCGATCACCGACGCCACGGTCAAGGACGAACTGTCCAAGGCCCAGCAGCAGATGCCGGCGAGCTGACGTGCCCGAGAAAGTGATCGACCGCCGCACCGCCGGTCAGGAGGCCGCCCCGCAGGGGGCGGCCCCCGCCCCCCGGCGACGCCGCCACCACAAGCCCGGCCGCGGCGCGCTCCCGTACCTGCTGCTGCTCCCGGCGCTGCTCGCCGAACTGCTGATCCACCTGGTCCCGATGGTCACCGGCATCGTGATGGCCTTCAAGCAGCTCACCCAGTTCTTCATCCGCGACTGGTCGGCCGCCCCCTGGTCCGGCTTCGACAACTTCTCGGTCGCGCTGGAGTTCAACGCCCCGATCGGCAAGGCGCTGCTCAACTCCTTCTGGGTGACCTGCCTGTTCACCGTCGGCTCGGTCGGCCTGTCCTGGCTGATCGGCGTCGCCGCCTCGATCTTCACCCAGGACGCCTTCCGCGGCCGCGGCCTGCTGCGGGCCGCCTTCATGCTGCCGTACGCGCTGCCGGTGTTCGCCGCGGTGATCACCTGGAGCTTCATGTTCCAGCGCGACACCGGCCTGATCAACCACCTGCTGCACGACCAGCTGCACCTCACCGACGACAAGCCGTTCTGGCTGATCGGCGACAACAGCTTCTGGGCGCTGCTGATCGTCTCGGTCTGGAAGTCCTGGCCGTTCGCCTTCCTCACCCTCACCGCGGGCCTGCAGAACATCCCGCGCGAGCTCTACGAGGCCGCCGCCCTGGACGGGGCCGGCGTCTGGCAGCAGATCCGCCGGATCACCCTGCCCTCGCTGCGCCCGGTCAACCTGGTGCTGGTGCTGGTGCTCTTCCTGTGGACCTTCAACGACTTCAACACGCCGTTCGTGCTGTTCGGCAAGTCCGCCCCGCAGGCCGCCGACCTGATCTCGATCCACATCTACCAGTCCTCGTTCATCACCTGGAACTTCGGCCAGGGCTCGGCGATGTCGGTCCTGCTGCTGCTGTTCCTGCTGCTGGTGACCGCGGTCTACCTGGTCGCCACCAACCGCCGCCGGGGGGAAGCAGAATGATCAACCCGCCCGCCTCCTTCCGCTGGCTGCGCCGGATCGTGCTGCTGGTGCTGGCCGTCTTCACGCTCACCCCGGTCGCGGTGATGCTGAGCTCCTCGCTCAAGCCGCTGCAGGACGTCCAGGGCCCGTGGCGGTGGATTCCCAGCCACCTGACCTTCCGGCCCTACCTCGACATCTGGAAGACCGTCCCGCTGGCGAAGTACTTCGTCAACTCGCTGATCGTCGCGGGCAGCGCCACCGGCCTGTCGGTGCTGATCGCGCTGCTGGCCGGGTACGCGGTGAGCCGCTACCGGTTCCGCGGCAAGAAGGTCTTCACCATCACGGTGCTGTCCACCCAGATGTTCCCCGGCATCCTGTTCCTGCTGCCGCTGTTCCTGATCTTCGTCAACATCGGCAACTCCACCGGCATCGCGCTCTACGGCAGCCGCGGCGGACTGATCCTCACCTACCTGACCTTCTCGCTGCCGTTCTCGATCTGGATGCTGGCCGGGTACCTGGACTCCATCCCGCGCGACCTCGACGAGGCCGCCGCCGTCGACGGCTGCGGGCCGATCCGCACCCTGGTGCAGATCATCGTCCCCGCCGCGCTGCCCGGCATCATCGCGGTCGCCGTGTACGCCTTCATGACCGCCTGGGGCGAGGTGCTGTTCGCCTCCGTCATGACCAACGACCAGACCCGCACGCTGGCCGTCGGGCTCCAGGGGTACGCCACCCAGACCGACGTGTACTGGAACCAGGTGATGGCCGCCTCGCTGGTCGTCAGCCTCCCCGTGGTCGCCGGATTCCTGCTGCTGCAGCGCTACCTGGTGGCCGGTCTGACCGCCGGCGCGGTCAAGTGACGCCCCGTCAGGCCGGACACCCCTCCACCCTCGAAAGGACCACCCCGTGAACCACCTCGACGCGCTGCCGGCCAACTTCCGCTGGGGCGCCGCCACCGCCGCCTACCAGATCGAGGGCGCCGCGAGCACCGACGGCCGGGCCCCGTCGATCTGGGACACCTTCTCGCACACCCCCGGCAAGGTCGACAACGGCGACACCGGCGACACCGCCTGCGACCACTACCACCGCTGGCCCCAGGACCTCGACCTGGCCGCCTCGCTCGGCCTGGACGCCTACCGCTTCTCGATCGCCTGGCCCCGGGTCGTCCCGCAGGCCGACGGCAAGGTCAACGCGGCCGGCCTCGACTTCTACGACCGCCTGGTCGACGGCATGCTGGAGCGCGGCCTCACCCCCTTCCCCACCCTCTACCACTGGGACCTCCCGCAGGCCCAGCAGGACCGCGGCGGCTGGCCCGAGCGCGCCACCGCCGAGCGCTTCGCCGAGTACACCGCCGTGGTCGCCGAGCGGCTCGGCGACCGGGTCCGCGACTGGTGCACCCTCAACGAGCCGCTCTGCTCCTCCTGGATCGGCCACCTGGAGGGCAAGATGGCCCCCGGCGTCACCGACCTCACCGCCGCCGTCCGCACCTCCTACCACCTGCACCTCGGCCACGGCCTCGCCGTGCAGGCGCTGCGCGCCGCCGTCCCCGGCGCCCGGATCGGCATCGTCAACAACCTCTCCACCATCGAGCCCGCCTCGCAGTCCGACGCCGACCTCGCGGCCGCCGTCCGCGCCGACGGCCACATCAACCGCTGGTGGCTCGACCCGGTCCTCGGCCGCGGCTACCCGCAGGACATGCTCGACCTGTACGGCGTCGAACTCCCGGTCCGCGACGGCGACCTGGAACTCATCGCGGCCCCGCTCGACTGGGTCGGCCTGAACTACTACTTCCGCCAGATCGTCGCCGACGACCCCACCGGCCCCGTCCCCGGCTTCCGCCAGGTCCCCGGCCCCAACCCCGAGCGCACCGCCATGGACTGGGAGGTGCACGCCCCCGGCATCGAGGAACTGCTGCTCCGCCTCACCGAGGACTACGGCGTCCGCGAGATCTACGTGACCGAGAACGGCTCCGCCTACCGCGACACCGTCACCGCCGACGGCCGCGTCGACGACCCCGAACGCACCGCCTACCTCGAGTCCCACCTCGCCGCCTGCGCCCGCGCCGTCGCCAAGGGCGCCCCCCTGGCCGGCTACTTCGCCTGGTCCCTCCTCGACAACTTCGAATGGGCCTACGGCTACGACAAGCGCTTCGGCCTCGTCCACGTCGACTACCCCACCCAGACCCGCACCGTGAAGTCCAGCGGCCACCGCTACGCCGACCTCATCGCGGCCCACCGCGCCCGCGCCTGACCGGTCGCGCCTCCGGACTCCGGACCGGGTAGATTGCGTCTACGTAGATGTCATCTACCGGATCGGAGTCCGGCGTGGTCCCCTCGTTCGTCGGCCGGAGGACGGAACTGGCCCTCCTGGGCAAGCGCCTCGACCGGGTCGCGGCCTCCGGGGCCGGCGCGGCGGTGGCGATCAGGGGCCGCCGACAGGTCGGGAAGTCCCGGCTGGTCCAGGAGTTCTGCGACCGGGCGGCCGTGCCCTACCTGTTCTCCACCGCCACCAAGGGCGCCTCCCCGGTGGAGGCCGTCGCCGGCTTCCTGTCCGACCTGCGGGAGTCCCCGCTCCCGCGCGACGCCGACCTGGTGCCCGCCGCCGCCGCCGGGAGCTGGCCGGACGCGTTCCGGATACTGGCGGCGGCCCTTCCGGACCGGCCGTCGATCGTGGTGCTCGACGAGGTGCCCTGGCTCGCCGAGCAGGACGGCCTCTTCGACGGGGCTCTGCAGACCGCCTGGGACCGGCTCCTGGCGAAACGCCCGGTCCTGCTGCTCCTGCTCGGCAGCGACCTGCACATGATGGAGCGCCTCACCGCCTACGACCGCCCCTTCTACGGCCGGGCCGACAACCTGGTGCTGGGGCCGCTGAACCCCGCCGAGACCGGCGAGGCCCTCGGCCTGGCCCCGGCCGACGCGGTCGACGCGCACCTGGTCTCCGGCGGCCTGCCGGGCATCCTGCGGGCCTGGCCGCACGCCGTGCCCGCGCTGCCCTTCCTGGAACAGGAGTGCGCGGACCCGGCCTCCCCGGTCTTCTCGGTGCCCGAGTCCTCCCTGCTGGCCGAGTTCCCGGCCCCGGACCAGGCCCGCCGCGTCCTGGAGGCCGTCGGCGGCGGCGACCGGACGCACGCCAACATCGCCGCGACGGCCGGCAGCCGCGAGGGCGCGCTGGCCTCGGGCTCGCTGTCGCCGCTGCTGCGCCGCCTGGCCGAGGAGAAGCGCGTCCTCGCCGTGGACGAGCCGCTCTCCACCCGCCCCGGCAGACCCGCCCTCCACCGGATCGCCGACAGCAACCTGCGCCTCTACCTGGCGGTGCTGCGCAGTGCGCAGGACCAGGCCCGCCGGGGCCGCCCGGAGGCGGCCTTCCGGGTGGTGGAGCGCCGTTGGACGGCCTGGCGCGGCCGGGCCGTCGAGCCGCTGGTCCGGGAGTCCCTCGAACTCGCCGCCGTGGACGGGGCGTTGCCCTGGGAACAGGTCGAGGCGGTCGGAGGCTGGTGGAACCGGCAGTTCGACCCGGAGGTCGACCTGGTCGGGGCCGACCGTGCCCCGGTCGCGCGGCGGATCGCGTTCGTCGGCTCCACCAAGTGGCTGCACTCGCCCTTCGACGGACACGACCTCGCGGCGCTGCTCCGGGCGGCCCCCCAGGTGCCCGGGTTCGCGCCGGACGGTGGCACCGGCCTGGTGGTGGCCTCGCTGTCCGGGATCGCTCCCGGCACGGACCCGCGGGCGATCGACCTGGTGTGGGGCCCCGAGCAGGTGATCGGCGCCTGGCAGTGAGACGGGCCGGGCCCCGGGAGCGTGCGTTCGCTCCCGGGGCCCGGCCCGTGTGCTTCCTGGTGGTGGCGGGGCGTCAGCGGCCCTGGAGGGACTTGGCGTTGTCGCCGAAGGACCAGCCCTTGGAGCCGTCCCAGTTGATGGACCAGGTCATCAGGCCCTTCAGCTGGCCGCTGTAGGAGCCGTAGGCCTGGGAGACCAGGCTGGGGGCCATGTAGCCGCCGCCCGCGCCGGGCTGGGCGGGGAGGCCGGGGACCTGCTTGTCGTAGGGGACCTTGATGGTGGTGCCCTGGATGGTCAGGCCGTTGTTGAGGCAGGTGGTCTGGGCGGTGAAGCCCTGGACGGTGCCGGCCGAGTAGGAGTCGCCGGAGCAGCCGTACATCGAGCCGTTGTAGTACTGCATGTTCAGCCACCAGAGGCGGCCGTTGTCGACGTACTTCTTGATGATCGGCAGGTAGGCGCCCCAGATCGAGCCGTAGGTGACGCTGCCGCCGGTGACGTACGCGGTCTCCGGGGCCATGGTCAGGCCGAAGCCGGCCGGCATCTGGGCGAGCACGCCGTCGATGATCCGGATCAGGTTGGACTGCGAGGCGGAGAGGGTGCCGATGCTGCCGCTGCCGGACAGGCCGGTCTCGATGTCGATGTCGATGCCGTCGAAGTTGTACTTCTTCAGGATCGGGACGACGGTGGCGACGAACTTGTCGGCGACCGTGCTGGAGCTCAGGTCGATGCCCGCGGCGGCGCCGCCGATCGACATCAGCAGGGTCGCGCCGGCGGCCTTGGCCTGGCACATCTCGGCCGGGGTGGAGACCTTGACGCCCGCGTCCATGCCGTCCTGCCAGAGCACGGTGCCGTCGGAGAGGATCACCGGGAAGGCCGCGTTGATCACGTTGTAGCCGTGCTGGGCGATCCGGCTGTCGGTGATCGGCACCCAGCCCATGCCCGGGTGCACGCCGTTGGAGGCGCCGTCCCAGTTCTCCCAGTAGCCCTGCAGCACCTTGCCGGCCGGCCGCGGCTTGGTGGCGCAGGTGGCGTCACCGGAGGTCGGGCTGGAGGAGGGGCTCGCCGAGGTGGACGGGCTGGTGGAGGTCGAGGGGCTCGCCGAGGTCGACGGGCTGGCGGACGTCGACGGGCTGGCCGAGGTGGAGGGGCTGGCGGACGTCGACGGGCTGGTGGAGGCGGTCGGCGAGGGGCTGCTGCCGCCGGGGCCGGAGAGCACCACGTCGTCGGCGTAGAAGGCGGGTTGGCCGTACCAGCCGTGCAGGAAGACGGTGACCGAGGTGGTGGTCGCGCCGGTGCTGAAGCTGGTGCTGAGCTGGCCGTACGAGGCGTTGTTCGGCGTCCAGGTGGAGGCGTTCACGCCGGTGCCGGTGGCGCCCAGGTAGGCGTAGCTGCCCTGGACGTAGGCGCTCAGCGTGTACTGGGAGTTGGGCTGGACGCTGATGGTCTGCTGGCACTGGCCGGTGTCCTGGCCGGACGGGGTGGCCTTCAGGGCCGAACTGCCGCCGTGCACCGGGGTGCTGACGACGGCGCCGGAGCCGCCGGAGCAGGTCCAGCCGGTGAGCCCGTTCTCGAAGCCGGGGTTGGCGACCAGGTTGGCGACGTCCGCCGAGGCGGAGACCGAGCCCGCGACGGCGAGGCCGCCCGCGATGACGGCGGCGGCGCTGATCCCGGCGACCGAGCGGCGCAGGGCGGTGGAGGACCCGGCCGCGGCGTGGCCGCTCCGGTGCGACGGGACGGCGCGGACCACGGGCGGGCGCGCGGAGTGCGACCTTCGACGGAACATGCTGTGCTCCCTTTCCCGCCGAGCGTCATGGACATGACCGACGCGTGGGGGCGTGACGCCCGGCTCTGGGGTGAGGTGGGGACATGTGGGGGCTGTGCCCGACCGGATCGTAGGAGCGGTGGCAAAACCCCGTCAATAGGTCTGGACCAATCGCAAGGGGGGTGAATCCGGACGGCGAGGGTCGCCGGTCGAGTCCGCTGCGGGAAATGGCCGGTGGGACACTTTCGTTCGGGTACCCCCGCCGCCATGCTGGACCGGAGCCCCCGCCGTCGAGTGGAACGAGCCCGAGACGTGGACTGCCGCACCCCCGCCGCCCTGCTCGCCGAGGCCTGCGCCGCCGCCGGCTACTCCGCCGCCGGGGCCGAGCTGATCAGGGCGGGCGAGAACACCCTGTGGCGGCTGCCCGGCGCCGTGGTGGCCCGGATCGGCCGGGAGGGACAACTCGCGGCGGCGCACAAGGAGTTGGCGGTGGCCCGCTGGCTGCGCGGGCACCGCGTCCCGGCCGTCCGGCCGCTGGACCGCCCGGCCGCACCGGTCGAGGTCCGCGGTCGGCCCGCCACCTTCTGGCAGGAACTGCCCCCGCACCGGCCCGGCCGCCCGATCGAACTCGCCACCGCCCTGCGCACCCTGCACCGCCTGCCGCCGCCCGCGGGCGTGCTCGGCCCGCTCGACCCCTTCGTCCGGCTGCCGCTGCGGATCGACGGCGCCGGCCTGGACGAGCCGAACCGCCGCTGGCTGCACGGCCGGCTCGCCGAACTGCGCACCGCCTGGTCCGAACTCGCGCTCCCGGCGAGCAGGTTCACCGTCGTCCACGGCGACGCCTGGAGCGGCAACCTGGCGGTCACCGCCGACGCCGCCCACCTGCTGGACTTCGAACGCACCGCGCTCGGCCCGCCCGAGTGGGACCTCACCACCACCGCCGTCGGCCACCACAGCTTCGGCGCCCTCGCTGCCCGCGGCTACGCCGAGTTCTGCGCGGCCTACGGCGCCGACGTCACCGAACGCCCCGGCTACCCGGTGCTCGCCGCCGTCCGCGAACTCCGGCTCACCTGCTACGCCCTCCAGCAGGCCGCCGCCGAGCCCCGCCACCTGCCCCAGGCCCGCTACCGGCTGGCCTGCCTGCGCGGCGAGCACGGGCCCCGCCCCTGGGGCTGGACGGCCCTCGGCTGACGCATCGTCAGGCAGCTTCGTCGGCAGGGGAGTTCAGTCCACACACGGCACCCCGTCCGGGTCGGCGGCGGCGGCGGCCGAGGCAGCGGCGGCAGCAGCGGCAGCAGCGGCAGCGTCGGCCGAGGAGGCGGAGGAGGCGGAGGAGGGCGAAGCGGCCACCGACGGCGCGGCCGGCCCCGTCGCGCCCCCCGTCGCGTCCCCCGTCAGCAACTCCCGGACCGCGCCCGGTTCGGCCCGCAGCCGGGTGCCGTCCACCACCACCGGGAGCGTCGCCACCGTGCCCCGGCCGACCGCGAAGGCCGGCACCTGGCGGACGAAGTCCACCGGGCTCCAGCCCCGGTCCACCACCAGGTCGGCGCCGATCGCCCCGTACAGCGCGGAGAGCTTCCGGGCGTCGGTCAGCGCCCCGCCCGCGCGCAGCTCGGCCAGCACCCCGGACATGAAGGCCTGCGCCCGCCGGGTCCGCTCCACGTCCGCCCCGGTGCCCACGCCGTGCCGCTGCCGGACGAAGGCCAACGCCTGGGCGGGGCCCAGCCGTTGCGGTCCGGCGGGCAGGTGCGCCCCGCTGAAGCGGTCGTCCACCGGCCGGTTCAGGCAGACCGGCACCCCGCCGAGGGCTTCCGCGACCCGGTAGAAGCCCGCCATCGACACCTCCGCGAAGTGGTCCACCCGCAGGCCGCCGAACCGCTCCACCGCGCCCAGCAGCGCCTGCCGCCCGGCCTCCCGCCCGCGCACCCGCAGCTCCGGGCCGGACACCCCGGACCCGCGCAGCCGGTCCGTCGCGGCCCGCTCCGCGTCCGCGTACACCTGGCCGATCGCCACCTGCCCGCCGCCGTCGGCCGGGACCAGCACGTCGCGCGGCACCGAGAGCTGCCGGACCTCGCCGCCGTCCGCCGACACGTGCACCAGCAGCAGGGTGTCCGCCGTGTCCGGGTCCCCGTTCGACCGGCCCACCGGCAGCTTCTGGTCCGGCGCCGGCCGCCCCTGCGCGTCCACCGCCGAGTCCAGGCCGATCAGCAGCACCGTCACCCCGCGGTCCACCGGCGCCGGGGCGTCGGAGGCGTGCGCCGCCTCCAGCGCCGCCGAGGTGCCGCCCGGCAGGCCGTGCGGCACCGTCAGCACGCCCGCGCCCGCCAGCACCGCCGCGGTCAGCGCCCCCGCCAGCAGCACCGACCGCCGCCGCCGGGCCCGCCGCAGCCGCCGCCCCGTCGCCAGGCCGCCGTCCACCAGCCGGGCCGTCAGCTCCGGGTCCGGGCCGCTCCCGGCCTGCCCGAACGCCTTCCCCAACCGCACCTCGAACTCCCCGTCCCCGTCGTCCACTCCGGCACTCCGTCCGTCTCGCCGCGCCCCGCCGTCCACGCCACCACCCCGTCCGTCCTGCCCGTCCTGCCCGCTCCGGCCGTCCCGCCCGTTCCGCCAGCCCTGCCGTTCCCCGGTCACCGCGCCACCAGCTCCGCCAGGTCCGCGCCCAGCAGCCCGCGCAGCTTCGCCAGCGCCCGGGTGCACCTGGTCCGGACCGCCGACGAACTGTCCTTCACGATCGCCGCGGTCTCCTCGACGCTGCGGTCCTCCCAGTACCTGAGCACCACCACCGCCCGGTCCCGGGGCGGCAGTTGGGACAGCGCGTCGACCAGCGCGAGCCGCAGCGCCGAGTCCGGGCCGTCCTCGGCCACCTCCGGCAGCACCTGGCTCGGCCGCTCGCTGCTGCTGCGCCGCCGACGGTGCGTCAGGTACGCCCGCACCAGCACCGTCTGCGCGTACCCCGCGGGGTTGTCGATCCGCCCCGCCCAGCTCGGCCGGTGCAGCCGGTGCCAGTGCGCGTACATCTGGCCCAGGGTCTCCTGCACCAGGTCCTCGGCCAGGAACCCGTCCCCGCCGGTCAGGTAGTACGCCGAGCGGTAGAGCGGCCCGGACCGGGCCGCCGCGAACGCGACGAACTCCTCCTCCATGGCGGCCCGCCGTCGAGCTGCGACCACGTTCTCCCTCTCCCCTCGCCGTGCCCGCCCTATGACGACCCGGAGGGGCCAGGATGTTTCATCCCGGTCCGCGAGCACTTCGCGGGGGCCGTCCCGCTGTCCGGTAGCGGACAGCTCTACCGACCCCGCCCGCTGGAAGGATGGGACGGCACCGCCTGTTCGCGCCCCGCACTGGAGTTCCCCCATGGCCCTGCCCGACGGCTCGCTCAGCCACCGCTACCGGGGCGAGCACCCCGTCCGCACCCTGGTCTTCCTGTTCCGCCCCGACCGCCCCCGGGTCCTCGGCGCGGTCGCCGTCTTCTTCGCCAAGCACGCCCCCGTCTGGCTGCTGCCCCTGATCACCGCCAACATCGTCGACGTGGTGGTCAAGCACCGCGACATCTCGGTGCTCTGGTGGAACTCCGCCGTCCTGCTGGTCATCCTGCTGCTCAACCTGCCGCTGCACATGCTCTACGTGCACTGGATGCACGGCTCCATCCGCCGGACGGGCACCCGGCTGCGCTCCGCCCTGTGCCACCGCATGCAGCAGCTCTCCATCGGCTACCACTCCCGGGTCAGCGCGAGCGTCCTGCAGGCCAAGGTGATCCGCGACGTCGAGGGCATCGAGACCGCCGCCCAGCAGACCGCCGACAACGGCCTCGCCGCGATCGCCACCCTGCTCGGCGGACTCGTCGTCATCGCCGTGCAGACCCCGGCCTTCCTGCCGGTCTTCCTGGTCCTCGTCCCGGCCGGCGCGCTGCTGGTGGTCCGGCTCCGCGAGCGGCTCCGCACCCGGAACGAGTCCTTCCGCCGCGAGGTCGAGCAACTCTCCTCCCGGATCGGCGAGATGACCACCCTCATCCCGATCACCCGGGCGCACGGCCTGGAACGCACCGCGCTGCGCCGGGTCGACCGCACCCTCGGCCGGGTCCTCGACGAGGGCCTCCGGCTCGACCTGCTGAACGGCCGCTTCGGCTCGCTCGCCTGGATCCTGCTCAACGCCCTCGGCGTCGGCTGCCTGGCCGGCTCCGCGCTGGTCGCCTACTACGGCTGGCTGGACGTCACCCCCGGCGCCGTCGTCATGCTCAGCGCCTACTTCTCCTCGCTCACCGGCTCCGTCACCACCCTGCTCACCCTCGCCCCGCAGCTCGGCAAGGGCCTCGCCTCGGTCCGCTCGGCCGGCGAGGTGCTGCAGGCCCCCGACCTGGAGGAGAACGCCGGCAAGGCCGAGGTCGCCGCCGTCACCGGCCGGATCGACTTCCAGAGCGTCGGCCACACCTACCCCGGCGCCGCCGCCCCGTCCGTCACCGGCTTCGACCTCACGGTCCGCCCCGGCGAGACCGTCGCCCTCGTCGGCGGGTCCGGCGCCGGCAAGTCCACGGTGCTCAACCTGGTGATCGGCTTCCTGCGCCCCACCGAGGGCCGCATCCTGCTCGACGGCCGCGACATGGAGGAGCTCGACCTGCGCTCCTACCGGACCTTCCTCTCCGTCGTCCCGCAGGAGTCCATCCTGTTCGAGGGCAGCATCCGGGAGAACGTCACCTACGGCCTCAAGGACGTCCCCGAGGAGACCGTCCGCGCCGCGCTCCGCGACGCCAACGCGCTGGAGTTCATCGAACGCCTCCCCGACGGCCTCGACACCGTCGTCGGCGAACGCGGCGCCCGGCTCTCCGGCGGCCAGAAGCAGCGCCTCGCCATCGCCCGCGCGCTGATCCGCGACCCGCGCGTGCTGGTCCTGGACGAGGCCACCTCCGCGCTCGACTCCCGCTCCGAGGCCCTGGTCCAGGAGGCCCTGGCCCGCCTGGTCCGGGGCCGCACCGTCTTCGTCGTCGCCCACCGCCTCTCCACCGTCCGCGGCGCCGACCGGATCGTCGTGATGGAGCACGGACGCATCGCCGAGATCGGCTCGCACGCCGAACTCCTGCGCACCGGCGGCCCCTACGCCGGGCTCCAGGCCGCCCAGATCGCCTGACCCTCCCCACCCTCCGCCAGAACAGGACCCTCCGCATGACCGACCCGCTCACCGGCAGACTCGTCCGCCTCCGCGAACTGCGCGAGGCCGACCTGCCGCTGCTCACCGCCTGGTGGCGCGAGCCCGGACTCGCCATCCAGCAGGTCACCGGCCCCGTCCACCCGCAGCCCGACGCCCGGCTCGCCGACATGTTCCGGGCCTGGAGCCAGAACGGCGGCACCGACCTCGGCCTCTCCGTCGAAACCCTCGACGGCGCCGACCTGGCCGGCCACGTCACCCTCTACGGCGCCACCCCCAAGGACCGCTGCGCCACCCTCGCCATCATCATCGGCCCGCCCCACCAGGACCGCGGCCTCGGCACCGACGTGCTGCGCACCACCATCCGCTACGGCTTCCAGGAACTCGGCCTGCACCGCGTCGAACTGACCGTCAACGGCTACAACACCCGCGCCCTCGCCGCCTACCGCCGGGCCGGCTTCACCGAGGAGGGCCGCCGCCGCGAAGCCGTCTTCCGGGCCGGCTCCTGGCACGACCAGGTCCAGATGGGCGTCCTCAGCACCGAGTGGCACGAGGACAGCTGACCCGCTGAGGGCCGGGCCGGAGCGCAACGCTGTTCTCCGGCCCGTCGGGCGGGCCCGAGACGGCCCCAGACCCTGTGCTGGGGGCGACCGGCAGCGCCGTGCACCGCGCTGCTGGCTCCGCTCACACCGCGTGCAGCACCTCGGCTGCCCTGAACAGTAGGTAGACCGTGCCGGAGAAGCAGCCCGCGGCCCAGGCCACCGCCGCACTGCGGGAGAGCCGGTCGCGGCGGGCGAAGAGGTAGCCGAAGCCCGCCAGCGAGAGCCCCATCAGGAGGGCGACGCAGACGACGAAGAAGGGGAGCGGGACACCGCTACGGACAGAGTCGTGATTCATGGAGCCGAGCTTCCGGCACCACACGGATGTTGCGTCAGCGGAGACGCGTTGACACTCCGTCGGGCAACACCGATGCCATGGATCATCGCTGTGCCCACCGAGGTGGCAACAGGCCCGGGGAGGGGAACGCTGTTGACGATGTCCCGCAACACCCCTGATCCGCCCTCCGCTGCTCCCTGCATCCGGGAGAGTGGATTCTCATAAAACCGGCCGTGACCGGGAGTTGAAGAGGGTGGGGACTTGGCAGGGGAGAACGACTGCTCGACGGAGCTGACCGTGCGGGTGGGGGCCCAGGTTGCGGAGCGCCAGGACTTCGCCGTGCAGTTGCGCGCCCTGTTCGAACGCCTGGGAACCAGCTACCGCGAGTACGGGAAGAGCCGCTTCGTCTCGCCGTCCACGCTGTCCCGGTACCTGAGCGGCGAGCGGCTGCCGTCCCGGGCGTTCGTCGAGGAACTGCTCGACGACCTGCGGACAGCCGGTCACTCGGTGTCGCCCGCCGACCGGGACGCGGTCCTCGATTCCCGCGAGCTCGCCCTGCGCAACGGGAACCGGGTCCAGCAACTGCATGCCCAGTTGGAGAGCGCCCAGTCGGAACTCTCCGATGCAAAGGCCCGTGGGGAGTCGCTGGCCCGCGACCTGGTCGAGCGGGAGCGCGACCTCAACGGCCTCGAACTGCAGTTGCGCCGGCTGAACGAGGAACAGGAGATCGAGCGCAGGTCCAAGGCCACCGCGCTGGCGGATGTCCTGCTGGAGTACAGGCGGTTGGAAGAAGAACGGGACCGGCTGCGGGCGGAGGTGGACGAACTCCGGCGGGAGGTACTGTCCGAGCGGATGCGCGCGCTGCGGGCGGAGGAGCAGTGCAGCATGCTGGCCTGGGACCTCGCAGAGGTCGGCGAGAAGCTGGCCGATGGATCGTTCGGCTTCCTGTTCCAGGACCTGGAGCGGGCACCCGTGCCCGACCTGGTGGCGCTCGTTGCCGGGGCGGACGCGGAGTACTCGGGCATCGCCACCGAGGTGGTGCGCTCGGCCGGCCAGCTGCGGCCGGTCGACGATGTGGTCGCGCTCTTCGTGGCACTGCAGGACGCGGGCCGCCAGCAGCACGCCGAGCTCGCGCTCCCGGCGGCAGTCGTCGCCCGGTCGGCTGACGATGTCTCGGCCCTGGTCGAGGGTTTCCACCGAGAAGGGCTCGACTCCTACACGTCGATCGTGGTTCGGACTGTGGTGGAGGTCTCGCCGCCCACCGATCTCGTCCACCTCATCACTCGGCTGCACAGTCGGGGGTTCCACGGTCCGGCCGAGGTGCTGACAGCTGCGGTGGCCGTCGCCAGACCGACGGACGAGGTCGTCCCCATCCTGGCCGCGGTGGACCGCCAGGGGCTGGGGGCCCTGGTGGTAGCGGCGCTGCGGGTTGCGGCAGATGAGCGTCCGGTGGCCGACCTGGCGGAGCTCATCGGTGCGTTGGACCGCGCCGGACAGCACGACCTCTGCCGTGTCCTCCTCATCGCTGCCCGAGGGGCGAGGAACCCGGCCGACATGGCTGGCATTCTTACCCGACTGCTTGCGCCCGGCCGTGAACGGCTTGCCGAGGAGGCACTCACGGACCTGGCGAAGGCCGGGCCGCCCCCGACTGTGGTGGCTGCGATCACTGCCCTGCACGGCGCCGGGGCGCACGAGTGGGCGACCGATGCCCGTCAGCAGGCCGTACTGCATCGACCGGTCCCGGACGTCGCCGAGTTGATCTCCGGTTTTCTCACTGAGGGGGTGCTGTCGCACGCGGCGGAGGCCATGGCCGAGTTTCTCCTGGACCGGGAGATCGGTAGCCGGGCCGACCTTTTCCGCCGACCCGACGGGCTAGCGGAGCAGGTCAGCGCAGAAGTCCTCAGCCATGCGGCGGTCACTCTCTCCCGAAACAGGGTGTCATCCATGATCGCGGCGTTCGCTCAGGGCTGCTTGGAGGACCGGGCGGTCTTCCTGCTCACAGCGGCCGTGGCAGGTCGGCCCCCGGGTGACGTGGTGGAGATCCTGGTCGCCCCCCGGCACGGAGCGTTTGATTCCAAGGCCATCCAGGTCGCCCTCCGGGAGGCCGCCCGACTGCTCAATGTTCCTAACCTCGCAGCGCTGATCGTGACACTGGACGAGACGAACCTGGTCGCCTTCGGGAAGATGCTGTGGCGGTCGGCCGTCGACGGCAGCAACCTCCGGCCGTGGCTCCAGGAGGCACTGCAGGAGGAACTCTCCCGGCGGCCCGGCTCCGCCCGCCCGAGCAACTGGCTCCGTGAAGTCCTCCCGCCGCCCGAGGATCTCCCTCGTTCGGCCCCGCCGGGCGGCTCGCCATCAGGGCCTCTCGGCCGGTTCTGGCGCCGGCTGACCGAGCGGGTCGACCGGCCGGGGCGGCGCGAACTGCTCGATCGCATCGACCTGCTCCGCCGTTCCCAGGGGCGGATGGAGGTCGAGAACGCCCGGCTGCGGGCGCAGCTGGATGCAGAGCGGATTCGCCGGGAGGCGGCAGAAACCCGTGCAGCCGAGGCCCGGATGGGGATTCCGAGATGACTACTCCCGGAGCGCCGCCAGGCCGTTCGGGGTGCCGAGGCCCGTGGGGCCGTCGTAGCCCGGAGCGGCTGTGCAGAGGTAGGCGGGGGTGCAGGTGGCGGTCGCGTCGGTGGTGACGTCGTGCAGGGCAGCTGGGTGGCGGTAGGGGAAGGAGGCGGGACGGGGCCCGCCAGAGCGTACGTGGCGGCGATCAGCGGTGCGGCCGCCGAGGTCCCGCCGTAGAGGTACCAGCCGTCGCCACCGTAGGACTGGTAGACGGCGACGCCGGTCGCGGAGTCGGCGACCGTGGCGGGATCGGTGACGGTGCGCCGGCCGCAGCCGATCCCGCCGACCAGACGCTCTCGGTCCAGCCGCGCGCCGACCTCGGGTCGGGCCACAGTGTGGTGCCACCGACCGCGACCACGTGCGGGGAGGAGGCGGGGAAGTCGACGCCTTACCCGCCGTCGCCCGCGGCGGCGGTGATCACGGTTCCTGGGTGGTCGAGGTACCGGCCTTGGCGGCGCAGGGAGTTGGCGGCCTCGGGCGCGCCAGCTGATCGAAACGTACTGTGCGCCGAGCGCCACCGTCGTGTTGACGGCCGCCCCGAGGTCGGAGGCGGCGGCACTGTCGGCCTCGACCAGCAGCCTGGCCCGGGACGCGACCGCGGAGACCACGGCGAGGTCGAGGACGATCTCGCTGGCCCAGGTGATGTCGGTGCGGGGAGCCGGGGCCGCCGCGCTGGCCGGCCTTGCGCAGGCAGCCGTCGTCGGCGGTGCAGGCGGGCAACCCGTAGTAGTGGCGATAGACGCCGAGGTCGGCCTCGGCATTCGGATGGTCGTAGGCATCGACGGCCGCGCCAGCCCCGCCGTCGTCGGGCAGCCCGTACGCGGCGCGCAGCTCGGCGGGCCCGTAGCCCCGGTCGGCCTCGGCGGCGGCGACCGCCCGCAGCACCCGGCAGGCGGCGGTGCCGGGCCGCAGCGGCGAGTAGGGCGGTGCGCAAGGCGGGCCTCCGGGCGTCGGGGACGGAACCGCCCGCCGGAGCTCCCTGCGCCCGCCAGTTCGAACGGGTGCAGGGAGTGTTGGCGGCTGATCGGGCCGATAGGCGTCCTACCGGCCCGCGGTCACTCCGCCGGCAGGTGGTCGACGGTGCCGACGGCGGCGGTGTGGGCGGCGGTACCGCCCTGGCCGTGCCGCCGGGCGGGCGCGCGGCCGGGCGGCTGGGTCGGGCGCTCCTCGCCCGACTCGGCCTTCGCGGTGGGGCGGGAGACCGGCTTGCCGGCCTCGACCCGCAGCGGCTCGTCGTCGTGCAGCACGGGCAGCGCGCTGCCGCGCCGCAGCGTGTACGTGGTGGCGGCGTGGGTGATCTCGACCCGCAGCAGGTGGTCGCGGACCGTCATGGAGAAGCACAGGCGGCGCAGCCCGGCGGGCAGCCGGGGCCGGAAGGACAGCTGCCCGGTGTGGTCGCGCAGGCCGCCGAACCCGGCGACCAGCGCGATGCAGGCCCCGGCCAGCGAGGCCATGTGCAGGCCGTCCCGGGTGTTGCCGCCCAGGTCGTGCAGGTCCATCAGGGCGGCTTCGGCGGTGTAGTCGTAGGCCAGGTCGAGCTGCCCGACCTCGGCCGCGACCACGGCCTGGGTGCAGGCGGACAGCGAGGAGTCACGGACCGTCAGACGCTCGTAGTAGGCGAAGTTCCGGGCCTTCTGCCCGGCCGTGAACGCGTCGCCGCGGACCTGCATGGCCAGCACCAGGTCGGCCTGCTTGACCACCTGCTTCCGGTACAGGTCGAAGTACGGGTAGTGCAGCAGCAGCGGGTACTTCTCCGGCGGGGTGGCCTCGAAGTCCCACAGCTGGTGGTCGGTGAAGCCGTCGGCCTGCGGGTGGACGCCCAACTGCTCGTCGTACGGGACGAACATCTTGTCGGCGGCGTCCCGCCAGGCCGCGGCCTCCTCGGTGTCGACGCCCAACTGCCCGGCCTCGTGCAGGTGCTTGAGCGCGGTGTCCGCCGCGTTCCACAGGTTGGACTGCGCCATCAGGTTGGTGAAGACGTTGTTGTCGGCGACCGCCGAGTACTCGTCGGGGCCGGTGACGCCCTCGATCCGGAAGTTGCCCTTGGCGTCGTGGTGGCCGAGCGAGCGCCACATCCGGGCGGTCTCCACCAGCAGCTCCAGGCCGTGGGTCCGCTCGAACTCGGTGTCGCCGGTGGCCCGGACGTAGCGGACGGCGGCCGCCGCGATGTCCGCGCCGATGTGGAACGCCGCCGTCCCGGCCGGCCAGTACCCGGAGCACTCCTCGCCGCGGATCGTCCGCCACGGGAACACCGCTCCCGCCAGGCCGAGTTGGGCCGCCCGCTCGCGCGCCATCGGCAGCGTGGCGTGCCGCCAGCGCAGCGCCTGCTTGACCGCGTCCGGCAGGCAGTAGGTGAGCACCGGCAGCACGAAGGTCTCGGTGTCCCAGAACGAGTGGCCGTCGTAGCCGGGCCCGGTCAGGCCCTTGGCGGGGATCGCCCGCTCCTCGCTGCGGGCGCCCGCCTGCAGCACGTGGAACAGCGCGAAGCGGACCGCCTGCTGGAGCTCGACGTCGCCGTCGATCTCGATGTCGGAGTCGCGCCAGAACCGGCCCAGGAAGTCGTGCTGCTCGGCGACCAGCCCGTCCCAGCCGGTGTACCGGGCCGCGGTCAGCGCCGCCTCCACCTGGTCCCGGACGGCGGGCAGCGACCGGGTCGCCGACCAGCCGTACGCCAGGTACTTGACCAGGCGCAGCTTCTGGCCGGGGTGCAGCACCGTGGTCGCGGTGATCCGGGCCTGGTCGTCGGAGGACTCGGCGGTGGTGTCGATCCGCTCCGGCCCGTCGATCACGTGGTCGATGGCGGCGGCCACCCGCAGCCCGGAGAACCTGGTCCGGTGCACCAGCACGCCCTTGAGTCCGTCGGCGTGGTGCAGCTCGGCGGCCAGCGGCGCCTCCAGCACGGCCGCGGCCCGCGGGTCGCCGTCGCCCGCGCCGCCCGGCAGCTGCTCGTTGGCGACCAGCTCGGACTGCACCACGATCCGCACCGGGCCGTCCACCGCCTCCACCGTGTACTCGATCGCGCAGACCGCCCGCTGGGTCAGCGACACCAGCCGGGCGGAGGTCACCCGCACCGTCCGCCCGGCCGGGGACGTCCACTCGGCCTCCCGGCGCAGCACGCCGTCCCGGAAGTCCAGGCTGCGGCGGTGGCTGCGCAGCTCGCCGTAGCGCAGGTCGAAGGGCTCGTCGTCGACCAGCAGCCGGACCAGCTTGCCGTTGGTCACGTTGATGACGCTCTGCCCGGACTCCGGGAAGCCGTAGCCGCTCTCCGCGTACGGCAGCGGCCGCAGCTCGAACACGCCGTTCAGGTAGGTGCCGGGCAGGCCGTGCGGCTCGCCCTCGTCCAGGTTGCCGCGCAGCCCGATGTGGCCGTTGGACAGCGCGAACACCGACTCGGCCCGGGCCTGCCCGGGCAGGTCCAGGCCGTGCTCGGAGATCCCCCACGGATCGACGGTGAACGCCTCCGACGGACTCATGCCTGCGTACCCCCGTTCATCGCGACTCCTCCAGCAGCTCGGACAGGTCGTCCACCACCAGGCTCGCGCCGTGCTCGCGCAGCGCGTCCGCCTGCCCGGTGCGGTTCACGCCCACCACGGCGCCGAAGCCGCCGGCCCGGCCCGCCGCGACGCCCGCCAGCGCGTCCTCGAACACCGCGGCGTGCTCCGGGGCGACGCCCAGCTGCCGGGCCGCCGCGAGGAAGGTGTCCGGTGCGGGCTTGCCCGCCAGGTGGTCGCGGGCGGCGGTCAGCCCGTCCACCACGACCTCGAACAGGTCGTCGATGCCGGCCGCCCGCAGCACGTCCCGGCAGTTCGCGCTGGAGGACACCACGGCCCGCGGCAGGCCCAGCTCGCGCAGCCGGTGCAGGTACGCCACCGAGCCGGGGTACGGCTGCACGCCCTGCTCGCGGATCATCCGCAGCACCGTCCGGTTCTTGGCGTTGGAGAGCCCGTTCACCGTCCGGGCGTCCGGCGGGTCGTCCGGCGCCCCCTCCGGGAGCACGACGCCGCGCGAGGCGAGGAACGACCGGGTGCCGTCCAGCCGGGGCCGCCCGTCCACGTACCGGTCGTACTCGCCGACCGGGTCGAACGGCACGAACTCCCCGCCGGTGCGCTCCGCCTCGGCGCGCAGGAAGGTGTCGAACATGTCCTTCCACGCCGCGGCGTGCACCTTCGCGGTCTGCGTCAGCACCCCGTCGAGGTCGAACAGGTAGGCCGTGATGCCGTCCGGGAGTCCCCACATGCTGCCAGTCTCACCCGTGCGCCCCGCTCCATGCCGGTCATCCTCCCGGACCGGCGCGTCGCACCCCTGACGGACCGTCAGTCCGCCTCCGCGTGCACCCCCGGATGCGGGTGGCCGCCCGGGACGAACAGCGGCTGGACCCGCCCGCTCTGCGCCCAGTCCTTCAACCGGACGGCCAGCTCCGCCCAGCGGCCCGCCACCGCGGGGACGGCCACCGCCGCGCCCGCCGACCAGCCCAGGTGCCGCAGCAGCAGCGAGGTGTGCCGCGGCCCGTCCGGATGGTCGAAGAAGTCCCAGGTCACCGTCGTCCCGGCCCAGCCGGCCGGCTCGGGGCCGACGCTGCGCCAGGCCACCCGCTCCAGGTCGGCCCGCTCCCGGCGCAGCCGCAGCGGCTGCGCCGCGTCCGGCACCGCGACCAGCAGGTCCGTGCCGTCCCGCTCGACCCCCGTCGACCACCAGGCGGTCAGGCCCTCGCGGGTGTCCAGCGCCGCCAGCAGGCGGCCCGGGGACGCCGCGACGTCGAACTGCAGGGCGATCTCGGCCATCGCACTCACCTCATCCCCCACCATCCCGCCGCGCCGGGGGCCGGGCAACCTCGTCAGGTGGTGAGCTCCAGGGTCTGGTGGATCGTGGTCGGGTCGTCCAGCAGCCGCACCAGGGTGTGCGCGACCTCCGCGCGGGAGACCTCGCCGAAGCGGTTCGGCGGCGGCGCGAGGTGCGGGTGCCGCTCGGTCGGGGCGTCGGTCAGCGCGGCCGGCCGCAGCACCGTCCAGTCCAGCGGCCGGTCCTTCAGCGCCTCCTCGGCCGCCCACTTCGCCTTCAGGTAGGCGTCGAACTCGGGCGTCACCGCCGGGTCGCCGATCCGCTCCAGGCCCATTGAGGACACCAGCAGGTAGCGCCGCACCCCGGCCCGCTCCGCGGCGTCCGCCAGCAGCACCGCCCCGGCCCGGTCCACCGTCTCCTTGCGGGCCGCCCCGCTGTTCGGGCCCGCGCCCGCCGCGAACACCACCGCGTCCGCGCCCGCCAGGTGCTCCGCCAACTCCTCGGCCGAGGCCCGCTCCAGGTCGCAGACCACCGGCCGGGCGCCCGCCGCGCGCAGGTCCGCGGACTGCGCCGGGTCGCGGATCAGCCCCGCCACCGAGTCGCCGCGCGCGGAGAGCAACTGCGAGAGCAGCAGCGCGATCTTGCCGTGTCCACCTGCGATCACCACGTCCATGGCACCGGACGCTACCCGCGCGGCGGTGGCGGCGGTCCGAGGCGCGCCCGCTCCCGGCTACTTCGGGGCGGGCGTCATCCGGCTGGCCACGCCGACCCGGTTCAGCGCGTTGATCGAGGTGATCAGGGCCAGCAGGTGGGCGAGTTCGACCTCCGCGAAGTGGGCCGCCGCCTCCTCGTACACCCCGTCCGGGACGTGCGTCCCGGCCACCAGCGTCACCGACTCGGTGAGCGCCAGCGCGGCCCGCTCGCGGGCGGTGAAGAACGGCGTCTCCCGCCACGCCGCCAGCGTGTGCAGCCGGTGCTCGGCCTCGCCGTTCGCCCGGGCGTCGGCGGCGTGCAGGTCCAGGCAGAACGCGCAGCCGTTCAGCTGCGAGGCCCGCAGGTTGACCAGCTCGGTCAGCACCGGATCGGCCAGGCCCTCGGTCGCCGCCCGCGAGGCGGCCAGCAGGTGGCGGTAGAACTCCGGCGCCAGGTGGCGCAGCGAGATCCGCTGCGCGGGCGCGGGAACGGGGGCGTCGGCGGTGTCGGCGGCTCCGGTGGCTCCGGCGGCTCGGACGGCTTCGACGGCAGGTTCGGCAGTGGTCACGCGATCGGTCATACGGCCCACCGTAGGCCCGCTTTGGACCAGGAGTGTGGTTCATTTGAGGCATGAGTTCCTGGGCCACTTTCGGCGGCGACCTGCACCTCGACCTCGACGCGGGCCGCGGCCGCGGCCTGGGCCGGCGCGCCGCCCTGGAGGACGCGCTGCGCACCGCGGTCCGGGACGGCCGGCTCGCCGCCGGCACCCGGCTGCCCTCCTCCCGGGCCCTGGCCGTCGACCTCGGCCTGGCCCGCAACACCGTCGCCGAGGCGTACACCCAGCTCACCGCCGAGGGCTGGCTGGCCTCCCGGCAGGGCTCCGGCACCGTGGTCGCCGCCCGCGGACCGCAACCCGCCCCGGCCGCCCCGCCGCCCGGCCTGGCACCCCGCCCGGCCGTCCGGCACAACCTCCGGCCCGGCACGCCCGACCTCGGCCGCTTCCCGCGCACCGCCTGGCTGGCCGCCGCCCGCCGGGCCCTGGCCGCCGCCCCGGACGAGGCGCTCGGCTACGGCGACCCGCGCGGCCGGATCGAACTGCGCCGCGCCCTGGCCGGCTACCTGGCCCGGGTCCGCGGCGTCCGCACCGACCCCGAACGCCTGCTGGTCTGCACCGGCTACACCCAGGGCCTCGGCCTGCTCTGCGCCGCCCTGCGCGAACGGGGCGCCACCGCCGTCGCCGTCGAGGAGTACGGACTGCCCCCGCACCACGCCGTGATCGCCTCGCACGGCCTCGCGGTCCGCCCGCTGCCGCTCGACGAGGACGGCGCCGACACCCGCGCACTCGACCGCACCGGCGCCGGACTGGCCGTCCTCACGCCCGCCCACCAGTTCCCCACCGGCGTCCCGCTCCGGGCTGCCCGGCGGGCCGCCGCCGTCGACTGGGCCCGCCGCACCGGCGGCTACCTGCTGGAGGACGACTACGACGGCGAGTTCCGCTACGACCGGCACGCCATCGGCGCCATGCAGGCCCTCGACCCCGAACGGGTCGTCTACGCCGGCACCGCCGCCAAGTCGCTCGCCCCCGGCCTGCGGCTCGGCTGGCTGGCGCTCCCCGCCGACCTGGTCGAACCCGTCGCCCGGCACAAGCGCCGCGCCGACGGCCAGAGCGGCGCCCTGGAACAGCTCACCCTCGCCGAACTGATCGACTCCGGCGGCCACGACCGGCACGTCCGCCGCAGCCGGCACCTGCTGCGCCGCCGCCGGGACCGCCTGGTCGCCGTCCTCGCCGAACGCGCCCCCGCCGTCCGGGTCACCGGCCTCAACGCCGGCCTGCACGCCGTCCTGGAACTGCCCGCCGACGGGCCCGGCGAGGCCGAACTCCTCGACCGGGCACGGCGGTCGGGCCTCGCCCTGAACACCCTCGGCTGGAGCCTGGCCCCCGGCGCGACCCCCGCCCCGGCCCGGCCGCCCGGCCTGGTGATCGGCTACGGGGCCCCGCCCGACCACGCCTTCGAGGCCGCGCTCGACGCGCTCTGCGCGCTGCTCGCGCCCTGACGGCCCGTCAGTGGCGGCTGCTGCCCACGTAGAACAGCAGGAACAGGAACGCCACGAACACGTGGCCCGAGACGATGTAGATCCAGACCCTGATCCACACCCGGTTCGAGGCGCGGTAGCCCGCGTCGATGGTCTCCTTGTACTTCGGGACGGCGGCGTGGGCACGGGCACGGGGGTTGGCGAGGTCGGCCATGGCACGGTCTCCTGACACTGGTGGGGGACTGGCTGGGACGGACTACAGGCGCGGGGCGTCGCCCAGGCACAGGTCGCCGCCCGGGCTCTGCATCAGCGTGTGGACGAAGATCAGGTCCAGGCCGGACGCCGAATCGGCCGCGATGCAGTGCGGCGTCAACGAGTCGAAGTGCGCCGAGTCGCCCTCGGCGAGCAGGTGGACCCGCTCGCCCAGGGTCAGCCGCATCCGGCCCTCCGTGACGAACAGCCACTCCTCGCCCGGGTGCACCCGCACCACCGCGTCCTGCACGCTCGGCGGCACGTGCACCCGCAGCGCCTGCATGGCCCGGCCCTGGGCCCCGGCCCGCCGGTACCCCCAGCCGCCGGCCCGCCCCGGCTCGATCACACCGCCCCGGATCACCGGGTCCGGCTCGCCGGGCTGCTCCCCGAGCAGCTCCGCCACGCTGGTCCCGTACGCCCGGGCCAGCCCCAGCAGCACCGGCAGCGAGGGCTGCCGCCGCCCGGTCTCCAACCGCGACAGGTACGCTGGCGAGAGACCGACCCGGGCCGCCGCGGCCTCCAGCGTCAACCTGCTGGAGCTCCGCCGTTCCCGCAGTCGCGCACCGAGGCCCGCGACCTCCTGGTCCTCGCCGAGAGGGCTTTCCGTCATGGGGCCCAGTCCACACCCTCCCTGCCCCCCGGGCAACAAACTTGCCTCCCTGGCAAACCCCTCCCGGGCCTCCGCCGCCCCCTCCGCACAGGGCCGGACCCGGCCGTGCGGCCTTCGGCCTGCTTCGCGGCGTTGCCGTGCGGCCTTCGGCCTGCTGCTCCTCTCCTCTCCTCTCCCTCTGTCTGCTTCCGGATTCTTTTCGTGCGGGCGGTGCCGGCCGGCGAGGCTCTCAGGGGCGGGGGATGTTGCGGAGGTTGGAGCGGGCCAGGTCGAGCATCTTGCCGACGCCGCCGGTGAGGACGGTCTTTCCGGCGGCCAGGGCGAAGCCCTTGAGCTGGGCGGCGGTGATGTGCGGCGGGATGGAGAGGGCGTTGGGGTCGGTGACCACGTCGAGGAGGGCGGGGCCGGGGCGTTCCAGGGCTTCGGCGAGGGCGGTGCGGACCTGGTCGGGGTCGGTGACCCGTTTGGCGGGGACGCCGCAGGCGCGGGCGATCGCGGCGTAGTCGACGTCGCCGTTGTCGATCTCGTACTCGGGGTAGCCGGAGACCAGCATCTCCAGCTTGATCATCCCGAGCGCCCCGTTGTTGAACACCACCGTCTTCACCGGCAGCCGGTACTTCGCCACCGTGAGCAGTTCGCCGAGCAGCATCCCGATCCCGCCGTCGCCCGACAGTGACACCACCTGCCGACCGGGGAAGGCGAGTTGGGCGCCGATCGCGTGCGGCAGCGCGTTCGCCATCGAGCCGTGCAGGAAGGAGCCGATCACCCGGCGGCGCCCGTTGGGGGTGAGGTAGCGGGCGGCCCAGACGTTGCACATGCCGGTGTCGACGGTGAAGACGGCGTCGTCCGCGGCGGTCTCGTCGAGCACCGCGGCCAGGTACTCGGGGTGGATCGGCCGGTGCCGTCCGATGTCCTTGGTGTAGGCCCCGACCACCGTCTCCAGGGCCTTGCAGTGGCGGTCCAGCAGGCCGTCCAGGAAGCTCCGGTCGGTCTTCTGCTCCAGCAGCGGGAGGACGGCCCGCAGGGTGGCCGCGACGTCGCCGTGGACGGCGAGCTCCAGGGGGGTGCGGCGGCCGAGCCGGGTCGCGTCGTGGTCGACCTGCACGGTGCGGGCCTGCGGGAGGAAGGAGTCGTAGGGGAAGTCGGTGCCCAGCAGCAGCACCAACTCGGCTTCGTGCAGGGCCTCGTGGCAGGCGCCGTAGCCGAGCAGGCCGCTCATCCCGACGTCGAAGGGGTTGTCGTACTGCACCCACTCCTTGCCGCGCAGCGAGTGCCCGACGGGGGAGTTCAGGGTGCCGGCCAGCCGCATCACCTCCTCGTGCGCGCCCCGGACGCCGGCCCCGGCGAAGACCGTCACGGTGCGGGCCCCGTTCAGCGCCTCGGCGAGGGCCCGCACCTGGGACCACGGCGGCGCGGCCACCGCCCGCTCGGTGAGGAAGGTGCTGCGGCCGGTCGGCCCGGCGGCCGGGAGCGCGGCGACGTCGCCGGGGAAGGCCAGCACCGAGACGCCCGGCGTGCCCAGCGCGTGCTGGATGCCGATCCGCAGCAGCCGGGGCAGCTGGGCCGGGTTGGTGAGCATCTCGCACCAGCCGCTGCAGTCGGTGAACACCCGCTCCGGGTGGGTCTCCTGGAAGAAGCCGGTGCCGATCTGCGCGGACGGGATGTGCGAGGCCAGCGCCAGCACCGGGACGCCGCTGCGCTGCGCGTCGTACAGGCCCTGGATCAGGTGGGTGTTGCCGGGGCCGCAGCTGCCCGCGCAGACGGCGAGCCGACCGGTCAGCTCGGCCTCGGCGGCGGCCGCGAAGGCCCCGGCCTCCTCGTTCCTGACGTGCACCCAGGAGATGCCCTCGGTGCGGCGGATGGCGTCCACCACCGGGTTCAGGCTGTCGCCCACCACCCCGTAGACCCGCTCGACCCCGGCCTCCCGGAGGACCGCCACCAGCTGGTCGGCCACGCTGCCCACAGGACCACCTCATGCCACGACGCACCACGACAGGAACGGACACGAAGCACCATATCGGGCGAAAACCGGCAGCAGGCCGACCGCCTCGCCAGTACCGCGTCAGGCAACCTCCGCCCGTCGCGACGCCCGGCACGCCCTCTCGCCGCACCGGCCGAAAACCCGAGTACACCCAGTACAAGGGCTTCCGTCCGGCACGCCGAGAGCACGCACCGGACGCCGCTCCTTGACGGCGAAGGCTGCCTGACGCGGCACTAGAGGGTGGAGCCGAGCGCCTCGCAGGCGCCGGTGGTGGAGTCGACCAGCGGACCGGCCACCGGGTACTGGGCGAGGTCGCGGTGGCACAGCTCGGCGGTGCTGGGCAGCGGGCCCTGGTAGCCGGTGTCCAGGCCCTGGGCCTGGCCGAGGCCGCCGGCCTGGGCGAGCGGGGTGGCGGAGGCGGGCGCGGCGGCGAGGGCCAGCCCGGCCACCGAGAGGGCGGCGAGCGCGGTGAGCTTCTTCATGGCAGGTGCAACGAGCGTCGCCCCCGCCCGGTCACGTCGACCGGGGCCGGGCGGAGGCGCGGTCCGACAATCGGTTCAGGAGGTGCGCACCGGCAGGGTGCTGATGCCGTTGCTGACGAAGGACGCGATCGGCTTCGGCTCCGCGCCCTCGGCGAACCGCAGGCCGGGGAAGCGGGCGAACAGCTCGCGCAGCGCCGTTTCGGCCTCCAGCCGGGCCAGCGCCGAGCCGATGCAGAAGTGCGGCCCGTGCCCGAGCGAGAGGTGCCGGGCGTCCCGGGTCAGGTCGAAGCGGTCCGCCTCCGGGTAGTGGTTCGCGTCCCGCCCGGCCGCCGCGTACGAGGCCAGCAGGGCGTCGCCGGCCGGGATCAGCACGCCGCCGACCTCGATGTCCTCGGTGGCGTAGCGCATCGGGAACTGGCCGACCGGGCTGTCCCAGCGCAGCGTCTCCTCGACCACCGCCGACCAGCCGACCGTCCCGTCCAGCACCAGGGCCAGCTGCTCGGGGTGGGTGAGCAGGGCCCGGACGGCGTTGCAGATCAGGTTGAGGGTGGTCTCGTGGCCCGCCACCACCAGCTGCATCAGGATGCCGATCAGCTCCGGCTCGCTCAGCCGGTCCTGTTCCTCGCGGGCGGCGATCAGCGCCGTGGTCAGGTCCTCGCCGGGCTCGGCCCGCTTGGCGGCGACCAGCCCGGCCAGCAGCCCGGCCAGGTCGCGGGCCGCGACGGCGCCCGCGCCGGGCGTGGCGGACGAGCTGACCAGGGTGTTGGACAGCTCGTGCAGCCGGTCCTTCTCCAGGTCGCCCAGGCCCAGCAGCTCGCCGATCACGTACATCGGCAGCGGCAGCGCGAACTCCCGGCGCAGGTCCAGCTCGCCGTCCCGCCCGGCCATCGCGTCCAGCAGCTCGCCGATCCGCCGCTCGATCGCCGGGGCCAGCGCGGCCACCCGGCGCGGGGTGAGGGCCTGCGAGACCAGGCCGCGCAGCCGCCGGTGGTCGCCGCCGTCGGCGGTGGTCATCCCCGGGATGGTGATGAAGGTCATCAGCGGCCAGCCCTCGGGCAGCCGGTTCTCCCGGAACAGCCGCCAGTGCTCGGCGCCCTTGGCCACCCGCGGGTCGGCGAGCAGCTGCTGCAGCGTGTCGTGGTGGGTTATCGCCCAGACCACCACGCCGCCAGGGAGTTCGACAGGCGTCGCCGGGCCGAGCGCGCGGAGCCGTCGGTTCTCGGCGTGCTGGTCCCCGCCGAGGGGGTCGAGTCTGTGGGCGACGGGCGCTGCGGTGCGGTCCATGGGGTCCTCTCGGGATCGGTGCGGGTCGGTACGAAGGCGCTGTACAGCACCGGGAGGCTGACCAGGGCACGCGACCAGGGCGACTGGCGCCAGGTCAACTCGTGCGCGGGGACGGCCAGCTGGAGGTCGGGGAGGCAGTGCAGCAGGGTCTCGACCGCGGTCTCGACGATCAGCCGGGCCGGGTCCTGGGCCGGGCAGACGTGCGGCCCCGACCCCCAGGCCAGGTGCGCCCGGTTGCCGGCGATGCCCCCGGCGCCGTGCACCGCCGGGTCGTCGTTGGCCGCGGCCAGGCCCTGCACCAGCATGTCGCCCGCGCTGATGTACTGGCCGCCCAGCACGGTGTCCGAGACCGCCCACCGGCCGGGGAAGTTCTGCACCGGCGGGTCGCGCCACAGCACCTCGTCCAGCGCGTCCGCCACGGTGGCCCGGCCGCCGGTCAGCGTGATGCGGAACCGGCGGTCGGTCAGCAGCAGCCGCACCGTGTTGCCGATCCAGTTGATGCACGGCTCGTTGCCCGCCACCAGGATCACCATCAGGTGGTGCACCACCTCCTCGTCGGCCAGCCCGACCGGGTGGTCGAGCAGCCAGGACACCAGGTCCTCGCCCGGCTCCGCGCGCCGCCGCCGGACCAGCTCGGAGAGCAGGGCGAAGAACTCGGCGGCGGCCCGGTGCGAGTCCGACCCGGAGTCCACCAGTGCGGTGATCAGCTCCACCAGCCGCGGGCCGTCCGCCGCCGACAGGCCGAGCAGCCGGGTGAACACCAGCAGCGGCAGCTGCCGGGTGAACTGGGCGACCAGGTCCGCGGTGCCGTCCGGCCCCCAGCTCCCGATCAGCGCCAGCGCGGCGGCCTCGGTGGTCTCCCGCAGCTCCCGGTGGTCGATCCGGGCCAGCGTGTCGGCCACCGCCGTGCTCAGCCGCTGGTGCTCGGCGCCGTCCATGCTCTGCAGGGTCGGCCGCCACATGATCATCGGCACCAGGTGCGAGTCCGGCCGCAGCCGGCCCTCCCGCAGCACCCGCCAGCGCCGCGAGTCCTTGGAGAACTGCTGCTCGTTGCGGGTCAGTTCGAGCAGCTCCTGGTAGCCCAGCACCAGCCACGCCTCCGCGCCCGGCTCCAGCTCGATCGGCGCCACCGGCCCGTGCTCGGCCCGCAGCCGGGCGTACAGGCCGTGCGGGTCCTCGGCGACCGCCCGGCCGTACAGCGGCGCGCCCGGCGGCCGGGTGTACGGGCAGCCCCCGGTCGCGGTCTGCTCGGGAACGGTCACGACGGCTCCAGGGCGCCGGTGTACAGGTGGTCCACGAAGTCGACCAGCAACTGGTGGGCGGCGTCCGGGTCGCGCACGTCGCAGGACAGGATCGGCACCCCGGGCAGCAGGTCCAGCGCCGCCCGCAGCTCCTCCTCCGGGTGCTCCGGGGTGTCCGGGAAGACGTTCACCGCCACCGCGAACGGGATGCGCTGCTCCTCCAGCAGCCCGAGCACGTCGAAGCACTCCTCGATCCGGCGGGTGTCCACCAGCGCGATCGCCCCCAGCGCCCCGCGCGACAGGTCCTCCCACAGCGGCCAGAACCGCTGCTGGCCCGGCGTGCCGAACAGGTACAGCGCCAGCTGCTCGGACAGCGTGATCCGCCCGAAGTCCAGCGCCACCGTGGTCGTGGTCTTCAGCGGGCGGCCCGTCAGGTCGTCCACCTCCGCCCCGGCCTCGGTCATCGTCTCCTCGGTGCGCAGCGGCGCGATCTCGCTCAACGCGCCCACCAGCGTGGTCTTCCCGACCCCGAACGGGCCGGTCACCAGGATCTTCACCGCCCCCTGGACGGTGTCCGGCAGGTACACCGGTTCAACGGAGCTGGCGGAGGCCAACGAGCACCTCCTCCAACAGTCCGGCCGGAGCCCGCTCGGCCTGCCGCACCGGCGGCAGGACCTGAACGGCCCCGGACTCCCACAGATCGCCGACCAGCACCTTCGACACGCTGATCGGCAGGCCCAGGTGGGCCGCCACCTCGGCGACCGACAGCAGCTCCCGGCACAGCGCCAGGATCGTGCGCTGCTCCCGGTTGACCGCCATCGGGTCCACCCGGGCCCCCGGTACGGTCCGCACCAGGCTCTCGAACTCCAGCGCACCCCGGCCCGCCCGGCTGCGCCCCCCGGTGATGACGTACGGCCGGACCGGCCCGCGGCTCACCGCAGGTCCCCTGCCCCGGCGGCCTCCTGCCGGGGCGCGACGCCCAGGTGGCTGCCGATCCGGGCGACCAGGGTCTGCATCTGGTACGCCACCAGGCCCGCGTCCACCGTCTCGGCCGCCACCACCGCCAGGTGGGTGCCCGCGCCGGCCGCCACCAGGAACAGGTAGCCGCCGCCGTACTCGATCACGATCTGCCGGGTCGTGCCGTCGCCGAACCCGCTCGCCACCCCCCGGGACAGCGACTGCAGCCCCGAGCAGGCGGCGGCCAGCCGCTCGGCGTCGTCCCGGCCGATCCCGGGGCTGCGGCCCATCTCCAGACCGTCGTTGGACACCACGACGGCGTGCTGGACCTCCGGGACGGAGACGATCTCCGTCAGCATCCAGCCGAGGTCAGGGTTGGTGGTCATGGGAGTCTCCCGAGCGCTGGGGCAGTTGGGGGGAAGCGGGGAAAGCGTCCGGCCGGGCCGCCGAGCGGCCCTCGGCGGTGCCGGACTGGAACAGCGACATGAACGCCTGCGCCTCGCGCGCCGATCGCGGCGGCGCCGACTGCTCCTGGGCCGGGAAGGAGCTGCGCGGGACACCGCCCCGGCGGTTGACCCGCCGGGGCAGGCCGCCGCCCTGCGGCGGCACGGCGGGCGGCGGCCCGGCCGGGGGGAAGGCCGGGCGGGCGGACGGCCCGGCGGCGGGGGCCGCCGGGAACACCACCGGGGAGCCCACCGTCAGCGGGTCGGTCAGCAGCGCGGACGGCAGCAGCACCACCACCCGCACCCCGCCGTACGGGGACGGCGCGGAGTGCACGGTCACCCGGAAGCCGTACTGCCGGGCCAGCAGGCCGACCGCGGCCAGGCCCAGCTGCGGCACCTCGCCGATCCGGGAGACCTCCAGCGCGCCGTCGCCGGCCAGCGCCGCCGCCGCCTTCGCCACCGTGGTCGCGGTCATCCCGACGCCGCAGTCGTCGATCTCGATCACCGCGCCGTTGTGCACCGGCAGCAGCGACACGTACACCTGCGAACTGGGCGGCGAGTAGCGGGTCGCGTTGTCCAGCAGCTCGGCCACCGCGTGGATCAGCGCCTCGGCGGCCGCGCCGAGCACCGCGGTCTCCAGCCGGCTGCTCACCACCACCCGCTGGAACGGCATGATCCGGGACTGCGCGCCGCGCACCACGTCCTCCAGCGGCACCGGCTCCGGCCAGTGCCGGCCGGCCCGGGAGCCGCACAGCACCGCCAGGGTCTGCGCCAGCCGGGCCTGCTGGGCGGCCGCGTGGTCGGCCCGCAGCAGGCCCTCCAGCAGCACCGGGTCGTCGTGGGTGCGCTCCATCTCGTCCAGCCCGGCCTGCTGGTCGTGCGCCATCACCAGGATGCGGCGGGCCACGGTCAGGAAGGCCCGCCGGGTCGCGGCGTTGATCTCCTGCTCCCGTCGGACCACCTCCACCCCGGCCTGCCGGTCGGCCAGCTCGGCCGCCAACTTCACCCGGTTCTCGGCGAGTTCGCCCTCGACGGCGGCCAGCCGGCCGCGCAGGGTACGGGTGACGGCCCGGTACCGGGCGGCGGCCGCGAGGGCGAGGAGGGCGAGCAACGCGACTGCTGCCAGGCACCATTGAGTGGTCGTCACGCGCGAATTCTAGGGCGGAGATACTACTGGCGTATGAACGGAACGGCCCCTCGGCGTTCGGATCACGACAAAACCGGTCACTGCCGGGGGCGGTCGGTGGACGATCCGTCCGCCGACCGGTGCAACAGCAGCAGCGCCACGTCGTCCGGCCGGACCTCGCGCTCCGTCGCGCTCGGCGCCAGCAGGTCCGCCAACCGCTCCAGCGCCCCCGGCCGCCCCAGCCGCTCCGCCCCGCCCGCCTCCGCCGTCCACCGCCGCAGGCCGCCCAGCAGCCGCCGCACCGACACGTCGTAGTCCTCGCCCCGGGTCTCCACCAGCCCGTCCGTGTAGGCCAGCAGCGTCTCGCCGCGCTCCAGCCGGGCCCGCGCCGACGGGTAGCGCACCCCCGGCAGCACCCCCAGCGGCGGGCCGCCCGGCAGCTCCAGCTCGGCCGCCCCGCCCGCGCCGATCCGCACCGGCTGCGGATGCCCCGCCCGGGCCGCCCGCAGCGCCCCCGTCGCCGGGTCCAGCACCACGTACAGGCAGGTCGCGAACAGCTCGGTCTCCATCCGGGACAGCAGCCGACTGGTCCGCTCCAGCACCGCCGCCGGATCGTCGTCGCCGTCGCCGTCCGTCGCGTACGCCCACAGCCCCGAACGCAGCTGCCCCATCACCGCGGTCGCCTCCGCGTGGTGGCCCTGCACGTCCCCGATCACCAGCCCGACCCGGCCGCCCGGCAGCCGCAGCAGGTCGTACCAGTCGCCGCCGACCTGCATCCCCTCGGTCGACGGCAGGTAGCGGGCCGCCGAGGCGATCGACGGCAGCACCGGCAGCGACCGCGGCAGCATCGCCCGCTGCAGCTCGCCGGCCCGCTCGTGGTGCACGTCGTACAGCCGGGCCCGCTCCAGCGACTGCGCCAGGATGCCCGCGAACGCCGAGAACATCGTCCGGTCCCCGGGGTCGAAGCCGCGCCCGTCGGCGAAGGTGATCAGGCAGGAGCCGACCTGCCGGCCCGAGGCCACCAGCGGCAGCACCGTCCAGGCCGGCGGCGCGCCCGGGCCCGGGACGTCCGGGCCGCCGAACAGCGGCGTCGCCCGGGCCGCGTGCTCCGCCGCCCCGTCCGACCCGTCCGCGCCGGACCGGCCGCCCCGGGACACCGGGGCCATCGGCAGCAGCCGCTCCTGGTCCACCAGGTCCAGCACCACCTCGGACGCCCCCAGGGCGGGCCGGACCACGTCGGTCAGCGCCGCCGTCACCTCGCGCACCGTCACCGCCCGGGTCAGCGCCCTGGTCAGCGCCAGCAGCAGGGTCGACCGCGCGCCCTCCCCGCCCGGCCCCGGCGGCCCCGGCCGCCACTCCCGCCCGGTCAGCAGCCCGGCCGCCCGCACCGGCCGCCGGTCCCCGTCCAGCACCACCTCGCCGGCCTCGTCCACCAGCACCACCGAGCCGTCCGGCCGCACCGCCCGGTACGACAGCCGGTACGGGCCGCCCGCCGCCAGCGCCTCCGCCAGCCCCGCCCGCAGCTCCGGCAGGTCCTCCGGGTGCACCACCGACGCGGGCTCCGGCGCCAGGCCGTCCGGCCCCGGTGCCCGGCCGACCACCCGGTGGGCCCGCACGTCCCAGCGGGTCTCGCCCGTCACCAGGTCCCGCTCGAACACCCCGGCGCCCGCCGCGCGCACCGCCGCCGACGCCGCCCGCTCCGTCGGCCGCGCCAACCGGGCCAGCCGGTGCGCGGCCGCCTCGGCGAAGGTCTCCAGCAGTTCGACGTCCTCGCGCGGGACGGGGCCCCCGCGGGTCAGGGCGAGCGTCAGCGACCCCACCGGGGCGCCGTCCGCCACCAGCGGCAGCACGACCGACACGTCCGGCCCGGCCGGATCGACCGCCCCGGACCCGGCGACCGGCCGCAGCACCCCGTCGCCGTCCGGCAACCGGAGGGCGGAACCCGCCGCGGCGATCCAGTCCGGCCCCTCGGCCAGCAGCGCCGCCAGCACCCCCGCCGGGTCGGACGCCCGCAACAGGGCGCGCACGCAGCGCAGTTCGGCCCGGCCGACAGGTCGGGGCGCGCTCTGGTCCATGGGCAGCGCCCGGCCCTTCCGCTCGACGTCCCGGTGCCGACCATCTTATGGACGCACCGGGCGTACCGGCGGTTTCACGACACGTGGTGATACGACCGTTTCGCCCCGGGCCGCACCCCGCCCTACTGGCCGTCGACCTCGCCGTACCCCCGCTGGCACCCGGCCGCCACCGGCCGCCGGGACCGGAACGACCAGGCCACCGCGATCCCCCGGACCACCGAGGCCGCCAGCCCCGGCTCCCCGCCCCGGGCCGGACGCGGGTGCGCCACCGCGGCGGGACGGCCCGCCGCCCGCCGCCGGGTCGGCGTCAGTACGATCCCGGGCGCGATGTGCTGGGTCGGCTGCGTCATTGCCCTGTCCTCCGTGCTCGTCGGTCGGGGACCCGTACGGGGTCTCCGAGCGATATGACCGCCCGACCGGCGGGCGGCGTTACACGGAGTCGGGACCGAATCCCCGACGTGCCGTCAGATCCGTTCGAACCGGCCCGGACCACCCGGCCCGGATCGGCCTCAGACCTGCGGGGTCTGCGCCACGCCCTGCGCCACCGTCTCCGCGAAGTCCTCGCCGATCGGCAGGTCGGGGGCGGACACGGCGTCCTTGAGCGGGCCGCCGCCGACGTGCTCCGGGGCGGCGTGGGCGGCGCTGGGCGCGGTCAGCGAGGCGACCACACCGACGGCGAGGGAGGCAAAGGCGAGCATGCTGCGCTTCTTCATACCGGGTAGAACGCGGCACCCCGGCCGGAGGTCACGGGGCCTTCGCGCCCGGCCAGCCGGCGAAGCCCTCGATCAGCACCCCGGTCAGCCGCTCCAGCGTGGTGTCGGTCCCCTCGGCGAGCTGGAACGCCCCCGCCGTGGTCAACGAGGCGTAGCCGTGGGCCGCCGCCCGCAGGGTCCGCACCGCGTGCACCGCCTCCGAGCCCTCCAGCCCGTACCCGCGCAGCACCGCGAACAGCACCCGCACCAACCGCTCCGCGGCGGCCTGCAGCTCGGCGTCCGGCTCGGGCGCCTGCGGCAGCGCGGCGTAGCGCCGGGGGTACGTCAGGGCGTAGTCGGCGTAGGCGGTGAGCAGGGCCCGGACCGCCTCGTCCCGGGACAGGCCGAGGACGGCGGCGGCCAGGTGCTCGGCGAGCTCCTCGGTGGTGCGGACGGCGATCAGCCGGCGCAGCTCGGGCAGGCCGCCGCTGACGTGCTTGTACAGCGAGGGGGTGGCCACCCCGGCCCGGGCGGCGACCGCGGCCAGCGTGAGGGCGGACTGCCCCTGGGCGTCGACCAGTTCGAGGGCGTGGTCCACCACCGCGGCGGTGGAGAGTCCGGCGCGGGGCATCAGCGGGCGTCCTCGTTCGGCTCGTTCGGCTCGTCGGTCTCGTTCGGCTCGCCGGCCAGGCCCGCCAGGAAGGGCAGCAGGGCGTCGGCGACCGCCCGCGGGTGGCTGGCCATCGGGTAGTGGCCGGCGTTGCCGATCATCACCTTGCGGCCGCGCAGCGCGGTGGCCTGCCGGTCCGCGATCAGCTCGGGCTTCGGGAAGTCGGGGTCCTTGTCGCCCATCAGCACCAGGGCCGGGACGTCCACCGCCGCGCACCAGCCGACCGGCGCCGAGTCGCCGCCCAGGTAGCCGCGCAGGGCGGCCTTGCGGGCGGGCTCGCGGAGCATCGCGGACAGGTCGGCCCGGTAGGCGTCGAAGTCGGCCGGGCGCTCGGTCGGGTAGTAGAACTTCTGCAGCGCGCCCCACAGGCCGGGGAAGGTCGCCACCAGCGGGCCGACCAGGCCGAACAGGGCCTTCTGGAAGCCGTTCAGCGGCAGGTTCTCGATGAACGCGTCGATCAGCACCACGCCGCCGGTGCGCTCGGGGGCCAGCGCGGCGGCCCGGACCACGGTGGCGCCGGTGTAGGAGCTGCCGACCAGCACCGCGCCGCGCAGGTCGAGGTGGGCGAGCAGGGCGACCAGGTCCTCGGCGATCGCGGCCGGGGTGTAGCTGTCGAACCCGGTCGAGGACTCGCCGAGGCCGCGCAGGTCCATGGTGACCACCCGGTGGCCCGCGGCGGTCAGCAGCGGGGCGAGGTGCCGGTAGGCGGAGCGCTTGTCGAGCATGCCGGGCAGCAGCACCACGGGGACGCCGGCGCCGGGGGTGTCGTCGTAGGCGATCCGGCCGCCGGTGACGTCGAGGTACCGGGTGGTGGTGCCGAGGGTGCTGTTCATCGCGGGCCTCCTGGGCGGGCGTCCGGTGCTCCGGGCCCTGGCGGTCCGGCTGCTTCCGATAGCCATAAAGCTAAGGCTAATAGCCTTAGCCGTCAACCCGCCGGCCGGGACCGGCCCGACTCGGCCCGACTCGGCGTGGCCCGGCGTGGCCCGGCCCGGCGGTCAGATTCCGTCCACCTTGAACGGGTCGTGCTCGGCGAGCAGCTTCTCCAGGCGGGCCTGGTCGACCCGGCTGGTGATCGCCCCCTCGTCCTGGCGGTCCCGGATCACCTTGGCCAGCGTGAACGCGGAGGTGATCAGGTAGAGCATTCCGACGGCGAGGAAGGCCCGCATCCAGGCGCTGACCGGCAGGTAGGCGATTCCGAGGGCGAGGGCGACGGCGGCCAGCGAGAAGGAGGCGACGGACTGCAGGTAGTAGGCGGCGGTGGTGCGCTGCGGCACGGGAGCGGTCATGGCCCCAGGGTCCCGCCGGGGCGGCGGCCGGTCGTGAGTACGGATACTCAACGGGCCCGTCACGATCCGTCATGGGCCACCTGGCGAACCATCACAAATCGCCCATAGGGCGTCAGAAAACTTTCATCGCCTCCCGGGAGGAGCTTGGAATCATGGGGTCCATAGGATTAACGTTTGATAACGCAGCGCGGTCGGCAACGCCGTATCCAAGCGGCACCGTGCGCCACGCCTAATCCCACGGGTCTGCCTCCGGGCGACCCGGGAGCCGGGGAACCACTTTCCACCGGGGTGAATCGGAACGGCCCCAGGGCCCGACCGTAGGAGACCTTCCACCTCCGAACCCGTCAGCTAACCCGGTCGGCGGCAGGGAAGGAAGGAGCACGCCTCCGTGGCGTCGACGTACCCCCAGAGCACCGGCACCAAGGTGCTCGACCACCCGACCGGCAACGAGGGCGCCCGGCACCGGCTGCCCCGCCAGTCCTCCCGCTCCAACGCACCCCTGCTCGGCGTGACCGCGGTGACCGCCGCCTTCGGAGCCACCGCCTTCGCCCAGGCCCCGGCCGCCGCCCCCGCCATCGTCAGCCCCGACGAGGCCTCGGACGGCCTGCTCGCCGCCGACCCCGGGCTGGCCCTCGCCGCCCGCATCCAGCAGCAGGCCGACGGCCAGCGCACCGCCGCCGACGAGTCCGCCCGGATCGCCGCCGCCAAGGACGCCGAGGCCAAGCGCGCCGCCCAGCAGGCCGAGGCCAAGCTCGCCTCGCACACCCTGCCGGTCGCCGACTACACGCTGAGCGCCGAGTTCGGGCAGGCCGGCGTGCACTGGTCCCGCCTGCACACCGGCCTCGACTTCGCCGCCCGCACCGGCACCCCCGTGGTCGCCATCGGCGCCGGCACCATCACCTCGGCCGGCTGGTCCGGCTCCTACGGCTACCGGATCATCCAGACCCTGCCCGACGGCACCGAGATCTGGTACTGCCACCTGTACCGGATCAGCGTCGCCACCGGGAAGGTCACCCCCGGCACCGTCCTCGGCTCCGTCGGCGCCACCGGCAACGTCACCGGCCCGCACCTCCACCTGGAGGTCCGCCCCGGCGGCGGCGCGCCGATCGACCCGCTGCCCTGGCTGCAGAAGCTCGGCCTCCAGCCGTAACCCCCGCGCTCCCGACGGCCGGGCGACGCCTCCGGGCGGACCCCGGCCGTCCGCACGCCCGGCCCCGTCCGCACCGGGCCCGCCGGTTCCGGCCCGTCAGTTCCGGCCGCCCCCGCGGCGGCCGAACGCGGCCAGGCCGAACAGCAGGCCGCCCGCCAGGAAGAACGGCTCGTAGAGGAAGGTCGCGAAGCGGGCCATCGTGTCCAGGTCCGCCACCGACTCGTGGCCGAACGCCAGGGCGGCCCAGTCCGGTATCGACGGCAGGGCGTGGAACACCAGCAGGGCGGCGGTGGCCCGGGCCGCGAGGAGCAGCCGAGCGGCCGGTATCCGGCCGGTCGGCGGCCGGAGCAGCGCCAGCGCCAGCGCGGCGGCCACCGCGCACATCGGCACCGCCGCGATGTCGATCACCAGCAGCGGGGTGTTGTCCAGCACCGACAGCTCGTCGGGCAGGCCGACCCGGCCGCCCAGCAGCCAGTACAGGTGCACCAGGGAGAACAGCGCCGACCAGCCCGCGGCGGCCAGGGCGGCGGCCCGGCGGACGGGAGCGGTCAGCGGGAGCCGGGGGAGCGGGGCGGCGACGGAGCGCGCGCCCGGAGCGGTCGTGGTGTCCATGCCCCAAGGATGCTCCCGCCCCCGGCCCCCACGGATCGTCCGTACGGCCACGGTTGATGGTCCGTCAGGTCGATCCGCGGGTCGTCCGACCGGCCGACCCACCCCGAGCCCACCCCGAGCCGGCGCTACCCCACCCGAGGTACGCCCCGGCCGGAACCGCACGTCACGGGGGCTCCGCGCCACCGGGGCCGCACCGCCGGGGTCAGTACTCCGCCGGGGTCAGTACTCCTCCGGCGCCAGGTCCGGGAACTCCTCCAGCAGCAGCCGGGCCAGCCCCGGCACCGTCCACTCCCCGCACAGGTCGATCGCGGCCTGCGCCACCGCCTCCTCGAACTGCTCGAACTCCCCGGCCAGTTCGGCCGGCATCGGCAGCCCGCGGGCGTTCAGCTCGGCCAGGTTCCGGTACGAGCGCGTCATCAGGCCCTGCTCCAGCAGCCGCCGCGCCCCGTCGGTGGACACCCCGACCAGCAGCGGCCGGCCCGGCTGGTCCCAGTTGCCGTCCCCGTCCAGGTCGGGGGCCCGGTCGAAGGCCGCGTGCCGCTCCTCCTCCGGCAGCTCCCGGAACGCCGCCAGCCACGCGCGGACCGCCGCCGGGTCGTCCGCCGGCACCCCGTCCGCGCGCAGCAGCAGCGCGTACAGCCGCGGCCAGGTCACCAGGTCGGCCCGGCGCAGCAGCGACACCAGCACCTCGCCCTGCCACTCCGCCTCCGCGAGCAGCTTCTCCCGGCGCTTCGCGTTCAGCCGCCGCGCCGCCCGCTGGTGCTCGATCAGCAGCCGCACCGCCGCCGCGTACTGCGCCGGGTCGCCCACCGGCTGGACGTACAGGTGCAGCTGCTCGTACAGCAGGTGCTCCAGCACCGGCGAGGACAGCTCGGGGAAGCCCTCGTGCAGCCGGGCCCCGCCCAGCTCCAGCAGGGTCAGGACGGTCCGCACCGCCGGCTCGGGCACCGGGTCGAGGCCCGCCTCCGCCGCCCAGGACAGCAGTTCGGCGGCACGGGTGCGCGGGATCAGGTGCAGGTCTTCGTCGTCCACCCAGGTACGGTAACCGGTCCCCGCGGGCCCGCCCGGCACCCCGACCCCCGGCCCCGCCCGCCCGCGGGGGTGGCCCGACCCCCGGTCGGGGCGGGGGTTAACCCCACCCGGAAGTCGGCAGCAGACCTCATTCCGACGGACCCCTCCGCTGCGGCACCTTGGAGACGTGCCCGGCACCGCCGACCGGCGGCGCCGACCGACCACCCGAACCGAAGGGCCTGCGGATGTCCACCGCTGCGTACCCCGCCGCCACCGGCGGCCACCACCACCTCGGCCGACCCGGGTTCTGGCGCGCCCCGTTCTCCGGACACACCTACCGCGAGTACAGCTACACGGTCAGCGGCCTGCCGCTGGCGATCCTCGGCTTCACCCTGGTCGTGACGCTGTTCAGCACCGGCCTCGGCCTCGTCGTCACCATGCTCGGCCTGCCCGTGCTCGCGCTGCTGCTCGCGGTCTCCCGCGGCCTCGGCGCCGCCGAGCGGCTCCGCGCCCGCACCCTGCTCGGCCTGGAACTCCCCGAGCCGCCCGCGCTGAAGGTCACCCGGGAGGGCGCCTGGGGCGCGATCACCGCCCGGCTGGCCGACCCGGTCGGCTGGAAGGCCGCCTTCCACCAGTTCGTGACGTTCCCCTGGGCGGTCCTCAGCTTCACGCTCTCCACCGTCTTCCTCAGCGTCGGCTGGGGGCTCGCGCTCTTCCCCTGCTACCAGTGGGTCTTCGCCCGCTACACCCCCTGGAACGGCTACCGGATCGCCGACTGGACGGACTCGCACGGCGTCCAGCACGTCTACGACATCACCGAGACCTGGCAGATCGCCGCCGTCACGCTGCTCGGCCTGGTCTTCCTGTTCCTCACCCCGCAGGTGATCCGCGCCCTCACCAACGCCAACCGCTTCGCCGACCGCGCCCTGCTGGCCGGTCGCTGAACAGCCGCCGGACGGCCGCCGGACGTGCGCCGGAAGATTGCCGGACCGTCGCCGGACGTGCGACACCCCCGGGCCCGTGGTCGGATGGCCGCGGGCCCGGGCCGCACCCCGGGCCCGCCGAACGTCCGGAGGACACCCATGACCAGCCCGGCCGCCAGCACCGGACCGACGGGCCGTCAGCGGCCGGGCGGCGCACCCGTCCTGGTCACCTCCCGGCCGCTGGACGAGTACTGCGCCGCCTTCGGCCTCACCCGCGCGGCCCTGGGGCGGCTCCCCGGCCCCGTCCTGGACTGCCCGGGCGGGGCCGCCGCCCTCGCCGCCGAGGCCCGCGCCCTCGGCTGCGAGGTGGTCGCCGCCGACCCCGGCTACGCCCTCGGCCCGCACCGGCTGGCCGCGCTCGCCGCCACCGGCCGCGCCACCATGGCCGAGGACCTCCGCCGCCGCCCGCCCCGCCGCCTCCCGGCCGGCCACCGCCGCCCCGAGAAGTACCTGCGCAGCTGGGACCGCGCCCGCCGCCTGTTCGCCGCCGACGCCGCCACCGGCCCCGAGCGCTACATCGCCGCCGCGCTGCCCCGGCTCCCCTTCGCGGACGGCAGCTTCGCCCTCACCCTCAGCGCCTACCTGCTGTTCGCCTACCCCGCCGTGTTCGCCCCCGCCGACCAGCTCCGCGCCCTGCGCGAACTCGCCCGGGTCACCGCCCCCGGCGGCGAGGCCCGGGTCTTCCCGCTGTACGACCACCTCGGCCGCCGCTGCCCGCACCTGCCCGAACTGCGCGCCGCGCTCCGCCACCACGGCATCGCCAGCCGGGTGCTCAGCACCGGCCCCGCCCAGCACGTCCTGGTCCTGGGCCGCACCCGCTGACCCGACCCGCACCCGCTGACCCCCGGCCCTCGCCGACCGGCCCCGGGAACGCAGACGGCCCGTGGGCTGCTTCCTCGGGCCGGGCCCCGACGGACGGGGACGGCGGTCGAGGCACCGGGGATGTACCGGTGAGCCCACGGGCCGGGTGACTGCTGGGAATTAGCCTGAGCCGGGGGCCGAAGGCCCCGACACTGCACAGGCAGGGGCGGCTCTAGCGAGCAGCCACCTCACGCATCCTGAAAGAACTCAACTCAGGATCACCTCCTTTCAGTGTGCCGCCACCATAGGCACCGCCCACCGCCCCGGGCAACGGATTTATCCGGCGGGACCGGACCGGAACACGACGAAGGCCCGGAGGCGATGCCTCCGGGCCTTCGTGCTACTGAGTAGCGGGGACAGGATTTGAACCTGCGACCTCTGGGTTATGAGCCCAGCGAGCTACCGAGCTGCTCCACCCCGCGTCGGTGAACACGACTCTACGGGAGTCCCGCGCAGAAGGGAAATCCAATCCCGCCACACGCGTCACCGCAGGTCGGTGCCGGGGTCCGCGAGCGGTTCCGCAGCCGGTGGCTCGGGTGGCTCGGGTGCCTCCGGCGGCTCCGCGGGTGGCGGCGGCCCGGTGGCCGGCTGCCGGGTGCGGCGGGTCTGCGCCCAGACCGCGAAGCACACCAGGGCCGCGAAGCACGGCACCATCACCAGGCCGTAGACCAGCAGGAAGCCGTCCGTGCCCAGCCCCGCCGCCGCGTTCCACACCCCGTGCAGCCCCATCGCCAGCAGCAGCCCGACCGGTGCGCCGAGCCGGGCCGGCAGGCGGCGGGCGGTGGTCAGCGTGACGGCCAGGCCGAGGCCGGTCATCGCGGTGAACAGCGGGTGCGCGAACGGCGACAGCAGGGCCCGCAGGACGAAGGTGTGCACCGTCCCGTCGAAGTCCCGCAGGCTCGGGGCCTGGCCCAGGCCGATCGCGTCGATCCGGGCCTGCCGGTCCGCGGTGAACGCCCGGCCCAGGTACAGCGCGTTCTCGGTGAAGGCGAACCCGCAGGCCGTCACCCCGCCCAGCACCGTGCCCGCCGCCAGCGTCCGCGGGCTCGACCGGGCCCGCTGCCGGCCGGCCGGGGCGGGCCGGAAGTGCGGCACCGGCCGCTCCGGGCCCCGCCGGTGCCAGAGCAGACGGCGCAGCCGCCCGCACGGGCGGTCCGGCTCGCAGCGGTGCCCGCGCCGCAGCGGCACCAGCAGCACCAGCAGCGCCGAGCCCTTCGCCACCTCCTCGATCAGCGGGGTGGCGAACTCCGCGCCCAGGGTCTCCCCGCGCAGGCCCTGGTGGGCGAGCAGGAAGTCGCTCGCCCACCCGTTGGCCAGGATCGCCACGGTGGTCGCGGCGCACGCCCCCCAGGCCAGGCAGAACAGGGTGTGCCGGATCGGCACCCGCGCGGTCTGGTTCAGCCAGGCCAGCGAACCCAGCACGAACGGCAGCGGCAGCAGCGCCAGGCCCAGCCCGACCAGCAACCCCGTCGTCCCGGTCTGCCGCTGCACCAGGTGCAGGATCAGCACGCCCGAACCGGCCAGCGCCAGCGCCGCCAGGGCCGAGGAGAGCGCCGGCAGCCGCAGTCGGCGCAGCAGCGGGAGGGCCGGCAGCCGGCGCAGCAGCGGGGGCACCGTCCGGCTCGACGGGGGAGCGGTCGACTGCCGGGGCACCCGCCCCGCGGCCACCGAGGACCGCGACCGCCCCGGGAGCAGCCCGCAGGACCGGCGCGCGGCCGGCTCCGGGAGCGACCGGAGGCCGGTGGGGGGCGTCGGGGACTCGGCGGCCATGGCGGCCGCCCCCACGGGCGGCCCGGGGGAGGCCCGGCCGCCGGGCGGACTGCTCACCTGCAGCAGGGTAGGGGAAGCCCGCGTTCCGGTGGGAGGGGTCGGTACGATCCGCACCCGGAGGGTGACCGATCGTCAGCACGGTCGCACGGGTTCCGCCGGGTGCTCGGCCTCCCTAGCATGGCGCCATGGGGGAGAAGAAGCAGTCGGAGCAGTTGCCGCCGTCCGGGCGCCGGGAGGTCACCGGGCCGGACGGCGTGCGGGTCGAGATGTTCTTCCGGGAGCCGTTCCCGCTGGGGAAGGGCGACTGGGGCGGAGCGCTCGTCCATCCGGTCGGCCTGCTGGTCGTGATGGCCGCGCCGGTGCTGTGGGGGATCGCGGGCCTGGTCCGGATCGGTCGCGGCCGGCGCCGGTTCGGGGTCCGGGTCCTGGTGCACGCCGCCGAGCCGTACGAGCGTCGGCGCGGCTTCGACGACCGGGGCCAACTCTTCGCCTACCAGGCCTGGTTGGCCGAGGAGATCGGCGAGCGCGGCGCCGCGGCGGTCCCCCGGGGAGCGGCGGCCGGCGGCTCGTGACATCCGTCATGCGGACCTGGTGACGGTGCATCCTGGGCCCGGGCGGGGCCGCCCGGGCAGAGTGGTGCCACCGCCGGACAACGGGTTCGGGCGGGTCGCGGGGACGGACCGGGGGACACCATGAGCAGCATCGCCATCGACACCTACGCCACCACCACCGCCGTCCTGGCGGAGCCGGTGCAGCCCGTGCAGCCCGTGGAGTTCGTGAAGCCCGCGGCGCCCGCGGAGCTCGCGGCGGAGGAACCGCCGAGCGCGGCCGCGATGCGGCTGCCGGTCTGGTTCTTCGGCTTCGAGGGCGTCCTCGCCGGGGCCTTCGACCTGCTGCGGGCGCTGCCCGACGCCTGGCCCGCCCTGGTCGCCCTGGGCGTGGTCAACCTCGCGGTGTCGCTGACGATGATGCGCGGCCGGCTCAAGCTCGCCAAGCTGATGTGGCGCGGCAAGGGCACCCGGAACACGGCGCTCGCGCTGGTCGGCCTGCGGATCGGCAGCCACTTCCTGCTCGGGCTGCTCGGCGCGGCCGTGACCGGCGTCCTCGGGCACCTGCTGTTCGGCCTGCTGATGTCCGCGGTCACCGTCGCGCTGCTGGCCTACGCGCAGCGGACGGCGCTGGCCGCGCTGCTCGCCGCCGGGAAGATCACCGCCTGACCGGCGGCGGGCCCGGCGGGGCGGCTTAGCGGCGGCGGAACAGCAGGTCGTGCACCACGTGGCCCTTGGCCAGGCCGGCCCGCTCGAACTTCGTCACCGGACGCCAGTCGGGCCGCGGCGCGTAGCCCGGCACGCTGTCGGCCGGGTGCTCGGCCGGCTCCAGCCAGCCCGAGCCGTCGCCCTCGGGGTGCAGGTTGTCCAGCTCCGGCGAGGCGTCCAGGACGGCCAGCATCTGCTCCGCGTACGGCTCCCAGTCCGTCGCGCAGTGCACCAGCGCGCCCGGCGCGAGCCGCGGCAGCACCAGGGCCAGGAAGGACTCCTGGATCAGCCGGCGCTTGTGGTGCTTCGGCTTCGGCCACGGGTCCGGGAAGTACACCCGCAGACCGGCCAGCGAGGCGTCCGGCAGCATGTCGCGCAGCAGGATCACCGCGTCGCCCGCGGCGAGCCGGACGTTGTCGGAGCCGTCCCGCTCCAGGAACTGCAGCAGGTTGCCGTGGCCCGGGGTGTGCACGTCGGCGGCGAGGATGCCCGCGTCGGGGGCGGCGGCGGCCATCGCGGCCGTGGTGTCGCCCATCCCGAAGCCGATCTCCAGCGTCACCGGACGGCCGGCGAAGAGCGTCGCCAGGTCCAGCGGCGTCCCGTCGATGGCGAGGCCGTACCGCTCCCAGCCGCGGTCCAGCGCCCCGGCCTGGGCCTTGGTCATCCGGCCCCGGCGGGGCTGGAAGCTGCGGATGCGCTGCTCGCGGTGCTGGGCCTCGGTGGCCTTGTGCGGGTACATGGGCGCGGGGTAGCCCGCCGGGGCGGCGGACAGCCGGGCCGACGCGGACAACTGGGTGCTGGGGGCGGAGGAGGTCACAATCGCACCAGTCTAAACGGGTGACGCGGCGGACCGGGCGCGGTCGGTCGACCGCCCGGCACCCGCCCGGGACCCGGCCCGCCGCCCGGCCCGTCGCCCGGGGTTCAGCCCGCGGCCAGCGCGGCCACCGCCCGGCGGGCCACCTCGCGGCCGATCCCCAGCGAGGCCGTCGCCGCCGGGGAGGGCGCGTTGAGGACGTGCACCACCCGGCGCGGGGAGCGCCGGTCCGCCGGGTCGAAGCCGGCGAAGGCGAAGTCGTCGAGCAGGGTGCCGTCGGCGGCCACCGCCTGGGCCCGCACCCCGGCCGCGGTCGGGACCAGGTCGGCCTCGGTGACGGCGGGCAGCAGGCGGCGGACCGCGGTGGTGAAGGCCCGCTTGGAGAGCGAGCGGTGCAGCTCGCCCAGCTCGTAGCGCCAGTGCCGGCGGGCGATCCGCCAGGCGCCGGGGAAGCGCACCGTCTCGGCGGTGTCCCGGGCGCTGAACGTCCGCCAGTCGTAGCCCTCGCGGGCCAGCGCCGGCACCGCGTTCGGCCCGACGTGGACGTCCCCGTGGACGCCCCGGGTCAGGTGCACGCCGAGGAACGGGAAGGCCGGGTCCGGGACGGGGTAGACCAGGCCGCGGACCAGCTTGCGCCGGTGCGCGGCGAGTTCGTAGTACTCGCCGCGGAACGGCACGATCCGGACGCCGGGGTCGTCGCCGGCCAGCCGGGCGATCCGGTCGCTGTGCAGGCCCGCGCAGTTGACCAGCACCGCGCAGCGGATCTCGCCGTGCGGGGTGGTGACGGTGACCCCGTCGGACCGCCGGGCGATCCCCAGGACGGTGGTGGCGAGCCGGAGTTCGGCCCCGCGCTCGCCGGCCAGCGCCGCGTACCGGCGGGCCACCGCCGGGTAGTCGCAGATGCCGGTGGTGGCGAGGTGCAGGCCGGCGATGCCGGACACCTCGGGCTCGTGCTCGCGGATGCCGGCCGGGTCGAGTTCGAGCAGCGGGATGCCGTTGGCCCGGCCGCGCTCGGCCAGGTCGGCGAGCCGGGGCAGTTCGGCCCGGTCGGTGGCCACGATCAGCTTGCCGGTGACCTCGTGCGCGATGCCCTGGTCGCGGCAGAACTCGACCATCTCGCGGGCGCCGCCGGTGGCGTACCGGGCCTTGAGCGAGCCGGGCCGGTAGTAGACGCCGCTGTGGATCACCCCGCTGTTGCGGCCGGTCTGGTGGGTGGCGAGCGCGCTCTCCTTCTCCAGGACGGTGACGCCCAGTTCGGGGTGCTCCCGGGTGAGCGCGTACGCGGTGGACAGGCCGACGATGCCGCCGCCGACCACCAGGACCTGGACGTCGTGCTTCAACCCCGCACCCCTTTGCGAACGTTCGGACCGGACCCGCCCCGATGGTGCCACGGGCGGGCCCGGCGCGCGTAGGGGTCGACGGGCCGTCAGCCGGTGGTCAGCACCAGCCGGGCCCGTTCGGTCAGCTCCTTGACCCGCTGCTCGTCCCGGTACGGCTCCAGCCGGCGCAGCAGCTCCACCATGTACTCGCGGCTGCGGTGCGAGGAGATCCGCCCCGCCACCTCGACGGCCCGCTCGCCCGCCGCGACCGCGGCGTCCAGGTCGCCGGCCTCCGCCTCGGCCATCGCCGAGACCACCAGCCGCAGGCCGTGCGAGCGGACGAAGCCCTCGGTCGGCCGGGCCAGCGCCTCCCGGGTGAACTGCCGGACCTTGCTGGGCACGCCGAGGTCGCGGAAGCACTCGGCGGCGTCCGCCGCCAGCCGGTCGTAGGCGTAGAAGTCGATCCAGGTCGGGTCGGCGTCGCCGGGCCGGGACCGGTCCAGCGCGGCCTCGGCGGCGGCCAGCGCGCTGCCGCAGGCGGGGGCGTTGCCGGCCTTGGCGTGCGCCCGGGCCTCGACCAGGTGGAAGAAGCTCATGGTGCGGGCGGTGGCCAGGCCCCGGTTGCGCTCCAGCGCGGCCTGCGCGAGGTCCACCGCCTCGTCCGGGAAGGAGCGGTAGGACGCCTGCAGGCTCATCGAGGCCAGCACGTAGCCGCCGAGCGGCACGTCCCCCGCCGCCCGGGCCAGCCGCAGCGCCTGGATGTAGTAGCGCTGCGCGGCCTCGTGCTGGCCGGTGTCGAAGGCCATCCAGCCCGCCAGCCTGGTCAGTTCGGCGGTCGCGCCGAACAGCGCCCGGCCCACCGCGTCGCTGTACGAGGCGAGCAGCAGCGGGGCCGCCTCCACCCGCAGGCACTCCGGCACCATCGAGGAACGCCAGTCGCCGCCACCGTACTTGGAGTCCCAGCGGCGGGCCTCCTGGGCGGCTTCGCGGAGCTTCGCGGCGTCCACGTGCCCGACTCTCCCCCGGTGCCCGGGGGCACCGGGAGGTGCCCCCCTGCCCGTCAGGTCCGGGACGGCCTCGCGGGCCACCGAGCCGTCCGCGGGCGTGATCAGCCAGCGCGAGACCGGCGTCGCGTACGCGGCCACCGAGAAGGTGCCGGCCAGGCTGTCGCTCCACCGGCCGCCGCCGGGCCCGCGCCGCAGGTCCAGGTCGACCCGCCAGAGCTCGGTGGCGGAGCGGACCGCCTCCGGGACCTCGCGCGGGAACTCCAGGCCCAGCTCGGGCGTGGGGTGCGAATCGGCCAGGCCGATCTCCTCCAGCGGCACCGGGCGGCCCAGCTTGTTGCCGAGCGCGGTGGCGATCAGGTGCGGCACCGGGCGCTGCGGAACCATGCCCTTGGTCACCCAGCGGGCCACCGAGGTCTTGTCGTAGCGGAGGGTCAGGCCGCGTTGCGCGCCCAGGTCGTTGACCCGGCGGGCGAGCCCGGCGTTGCTGATCTGGGCGAGCGCGAGGAGTGCCCCGAGCCGGTCGTTCGGCCCTCGTGAGCTGACGGTCATGGTGGCGGTGGCACCCCCTGGCGACGTCGTGCGCGGATGGCGACGGGGCGCTGGGACAGCAGCACGCCACCGGACTGCAGCACCTAGCGTAGTCGCCCGCCTTCCCAGGGTTAAGAGGTCGCATTCCGGTTGGCGGGAACGCGCCGCGTCCGGGCGGGGCGCGCGGGGGCCCGCGGCACGGTCCTCCGGCACCTGCCGGACGCTCGTGCTCCGGTCCCGTGCCCGTGTGCGCCACCCGTGCTCCCTGTCCGCAGCGGCAGGTGGGCGATTCGCTGGACCCCGTGGATCGGCCCGCCGTCGAGGACCCGGCGGGCCGGGGGAAACGCCGCCCCGATCCCCGCGGGCGGCGGCGCGTCCGGGAGGGCATGCGGATGCCCTCCCGGTCCGTGCGGCGCCTTTCGGCCAAAAACGGCCGGGCCGTGGCGTCCGCGGACCGGTCCGGCGCCCCCGCGACCCGTCACCGACCGTACCCCGAAGGGGAGTTCGAGACCCGTACGGTCCGGGCCCCGGAGGGGGAGGCCCGGGCCGTGCGTTCCCGCGACCCCGGAAAGCCCGGCTCCCGACGGCCCCGGTGGTGGCACGATGTCTCCTGACGGCGCGCCAACCCCGTACGCCCGCCCGGCCGTTCGCCGCGCGCGCCCGCACCACAGGTGGAGGCGCGATGCGGTGGCTCACCGGATGGGGCGGCCGGACCGCCGCCGACCCGACCCTCGCCGCGGTCCGCCCGATCGCCGGCACCCTGCTCTGGGGCGGCCCCGGCCCGCTCTGGGCGGTCGGCGACTGGCGCCCCGACGAACTGCGCCTCGCCGTGCTCCGCCCCGGCGGCCCCGCCACCGTCCGCGGCGGCCTCGACCCGCACGACCCCGCCGACGACGCCGGCCACGACACCCCCGCCACCCTGCGCCTCGCCGTCGCCGGCCGCTGCGGCGCCACCGACCGCGAACTCGCCGACGGCCTCGCCGCCGCCCGCGGCGGCGCCCTGCGCCACCTCACCCGCTGGCCCGGCAGTTACACCGTCGTGCTGCGCACCGGCACCCGCTCCACCGTGCTGCTCACCGACCTGGCCGGCGCCCGCCCCGTCTTCCACGCCCCCTTCGCCGGCGGCACCGCCTACGCCACCGCCGCCCTCCCGCTCGCCGACCTGGTCGGCGCCCCCGTCGACGCCGGCCACCTCGCCGCCCGGCTCGCCACCCCCGAGACCCCCGAGACGCTCGGCGACCGCACCCCCTACCGCGGCGTGCACCGCGTCCCGCCCGGCCACGTCCTCGGCATCCGCGGCGACCGCGCCGACCACACCTCCTACCTGGAGGACCCCGCCGAGGAGCGCGCCGAGGCCCCCGCCGTCCGCGAACTCACCCGCGCCCTGCTGGAAGCCGTCCGCTGCCGGGTCCGCGCCACCGCCCCCACCGACCGGCCCCGGCTCGGCGTCGACCTCTCCTACGGCACCGCCTCCGCCACCGTCGCCCTGCTCGCCGCCGCCGTCCCGCTGCCCGCCGGACCCGGACCCGACGCCGGACCCGACCGGCCCACCGCCCGCACCGGAGCCGTCAAGGGCTCCTGGGCCCGGCGCCCCGACCGGCCCGAACCCGAGTCGCTGCCCGCCGTCACCCTCGGCGACGCCACCGGACTCGCCCTCGCCGTGCACGCCCCCCGGCTGCGCCACCTCGTGCTCGACCCGGTCGCCCCCTACACCGGCCTCGCCGACCCCCTCGCCGGGCCGCTCACCGACGAACCCGGCCCCGTCCTGACCGAGGCCGCCCGCTACGCCGCCGCCCACCGGGCCGGCGGCGCCGACCACCTCACCGGCCACGGTGCCCGCCAGGTCCTCGACGGCCACCCCGCCCGGCTCTCCGACCTGATCCGGGCCGGCCGCCCGCTCGACCTGCTCGCCCCGCTCGCCGCCCTGGCCGGCGCCGACCGGGCCACCGCCGGCGCCCTCACCGGCACCCTGCAGACCCCCGTCACCGTGCTCCGCGCCGCCCGCCGCCTCGCCCGCGGCCGCTACGCCGACGCCCTCGACGAACTCGCCCACCGGCTGACCCTCCGTCAGGAACCTTTCACCGGACGGACGATGGGAAACTCCACGGTCGCCGAACTCGCCTGGCACCGCCCCGGCCCCGCCGCCCACCTGCTCGCCGACGAACCGCTCGCCGCCCTCGCCCAGCACCTGCGCACCGCCGCCCGCGGCCCCGCCCCCGCCGAACCCCCCGGCGCCCGCCGGGCCCGGCTCGCCCTGCACCGGCACGCCGCCCACTACCGCACCCTGGAACACGCCGCCGAACAGCACGGCCAGCGCCTGCACGCCCCCTTCCTCGACAACCAGGTGCTCCGGGCCGCCCGCCTGCTCCCCGACGACCTGCGCCTGCAGCCCGGCTCCCGCCCCGCCCTGCTCGCCGCCGTACTGGCCGGCGCCGGCCGCACCGACCTCCCCGCCGACTGGGGCCGCACCCCCGGACCCGACCGGCACGACCTGGCCCGCCGCGGCCTGCGCGCCGCCGCCCCCGCCCTCGCCGAACTCCTCGACCGCCCGCTGCTCGGCGAGGCCGGACTGCTCGACACCCCCGCCGCCCGCAAGGCCCTCGCCGCCGCCGCCGACCCCGCCCGGACGGCGTCCCCCGCCGCGCTCGCCGCCCTCGCCGAGGTGATCGGGACGGAACTCTGGCTGCGCCGCCTCGCCGCCCGCCGCCCCGGCTCCTCCTGGACCGGCCTGCCCGCCCCCCGGCGCACCGCGCTCGCCACCTGACCGGCCGCCGGTCCGCACCGGGCCCGCGACCCGGCCGTCCGGCTCGCGCGCCTGCACGGCCGGAGGACGGCCCCGGGGTAGCGTCGGTGCCCGTCCCGCCCCTGCCCCCGGAGGCCCGCGATGACCGCCGAGCTGCCCGTCCGCGCCGAGCCGCCGCCGCCCGGCCCCGCGATCCTCACCGGCTGCGACGGCTCCGACGCCTCGCTCTGGGCCCTCGACCGCGCCATGACCGAGGCCGAGGCGCACGGCCTCCCGCTGCACGTCCTCGCCGTGGTCAACCCCTCGCCGACCGGCTACCCGCCGGGCATGGCCGACCTGGTCCAGGAGAGCGTCGAACGGCTGACCGCCAGCATGTCCGACGGCCTGCGCCGGGCCGTCGCCACCGTCCAGGCCGCCCGCCCCCGCCCCTACGCGGGCGAACTCACCCTGCACGTCGTCCTCGGCAACGTCGTCGACCTGCTGCTCCGGGCCGCCGCGGGCCGGCACACCCTGGTCCTCGGCACCCGCGGCAACGGCGGCTTCGCCCGGCTGCTGCTCGGCTCGGTCAGCACCGCCGCCGTCCACCACGCGACCTGCCCGGTGCTGGTGGTCCCGCCGCCCGCCGCGGAGGGCTGACCGGTCCGTCCCGGGTCCGGTCCGTCCCGTTCTGGAATGACTCCTGATGGTTGAGCGTTCATCTTCTTCCGGAGGCCGACCGGCCGCCGCGAACCGCCCGACAGGAGTCACCCCCGCCATGAAGGTCGAAATCTACTCGGACATCGCCTGCCCCTGGTGCTACGTCGGCAAGCGGCGCTTCGAGCAGGCCCTCGACACCTTCGAGGGCAAGGACGGCGTCGAGGTGGTCTACCGCCCCTACCAGCTCGTCCCGGACGCGCCCGAGCAGGCCCGCCCGCACCGCGAGTGGCTCGCCGAGCGCTACGGGCCGCAGTCCCTGGCCATGGACGCCCGGATCACCGAGGTCGGCCGCGACCTCGGCATCGACTACGACTTCGACACCGTGCAGGAGGTCAACACCCTGCGCGCGCACCGCCTGCTGCACCTCGCCGAGACCGAGTACGGCCCCGCCGTCCAGGCCGCGCTCAAGGAGCGCCTGCTCAAGGCCCACTTCACCGAGGGCGTGAACGTCGGCGACACCGAGGCGCTGGCCGACCTCGCCGCCGAGGCCGGGCTCGACCGCGGGCGCGCCGCCGCCTACCTGGCCGGCGACGAGGGCGAGGCCGAGACCAGGGCCGCCCTCGCCGAGGCCCGCGCCATCGGCGTCACCGCCGTCCCCACCTTCGTCTTCGAGGGCAAGTGGGCGGTCCAGGGCGGCCAGGAGGCCGAGACCTTCCTCCAGGTGCTCCGCCAGGTCGAGGCCGAGACCGCCCAGCGGATCGTCCCGCTCGCCCCGGCCGCCGACACCTGCGAGGACGGCGCCTGCGCGATCTGACCGGGCCGCCGGCTCAGCAGGTCAGCCGGGCCTGGGCCCAGTCCGCGAGGTCGACGACCGGGACGGAGCCCGGGACCGGCGTGACCAGCAGGCGGAGGGCCGACTGCCCGTCGAGCGGGACGTGCACCGGCACCGGGCGGTCCCACGGGGACATCTCGGGGGAGCTCCACAGCACCGTGCCGTCGTCGCCCTGGACGGAGAACACCGCCCGGCCGAACGAGACGCCCAGGTCGTCCAGCCCCACCACCGCGTCGAACGCCCGGCAGGGCCGGTTCAGGTCGATGGTGACCCGGGCCGGCACCGGGACGGCCAGCACGTGCTGGTAGCGGTTGCCGTGCAGCCAGGCCGCCGGCCGCTGCAGCACCGGGCCGCCGCCGCGGATGGTCGGACCGGCCTCCGCGGCCCGGTGCCCCCGGTTCAGCGGCAGCTCGTCCAGCCAGAACTGGCTGACCACCGGGGTGGGCGACGGCGTCGGGGTCGGCGTGGGGGTCGGCGTCGGTGACGGCGCGGGGTCCGGCGCCGGCGCGGGCGGCGGAACCTGCCGGGGCGTCGGGGTCGGCTTCGGCGTGGGAGTGGGCGTCGGGGTCGGCGTGGGAGTCGGCGTCGGCTCCGGCTCGGGAGTCGGCGTGGGCGTCGGGGACGGCGTCGGCGCCGGCGCCGGGCTCGGCACCGGCGCGGGCGTGTCCGGTGCCGTGGTGACCGGCGGCGCGGCCACCGGCGGGGCCGGCGCGGGCGAACCGGTGAGCGCGAACGCGGCGACCGCGGCGGCGACCACCGCGATGCCCGCGGCGATGCCCGCCTTCGCGGCCGTGCCCAGCCCCTCGCCGGCCGCCGCGGCACCGCCGCCGCCGGAGGACCCGGCCCCGCCCGCGGCCCCCGCCGCGGCACCGGCCGTGCCCGTCCCCCCGGTGGCCGTGCCGCCCACCACGGCCGCGCCGGTGACCGCCGCGCCCGTGACGGCGGCGCCGCCGACCGCCGCGGCCGCGACCGAGAACCAGCCGGTGCCGATCCAGAGCAGCGCCCCGCCGGGCAGCACGGCGCGCAGGCTGTGGTTGATGTCGGCCAGCTCCAGGTACGCCGCCGTGCACCGGGTGCAGTCCTGGACGTGCTTGCCCACCTCCGCGGAGGCGCGCTTGCGCAGGGAGCCGCGGGCGTACGCGCCGAGCCGGTTGGCGTACGCCGCGCAGCCGGACTCCTGGCTGCCCGACACGTGCGCCTGCAGGAACGCGGCGGCCAGCCGGTCGCGGGCCCGGTGGGCCTGCACCGCGGTCGCGTTGGCGGTCTTGCCGAGCATCACCGCGACGGTCTTCGGCGACTCCCGCTCGACCTCGGTGTGCCAGAGCACCACCCGGTCGTCCTCGGGCAGTTCGGCGTACGCCCGCATCACCATCCGCCGGTCGGCCAGTGCCAGCGCCCAGGCGTCCGCGCCCGGGTCGGCCAGGTCGAACTCGATGGTGGCGGCGGAGCCCTCGGCGAAACCGGTGAAGTCGTCGACCAGCTGCTCGCGCCGGTCGGACCTGGCCCAGGCCGCCGCGACGTTCCGGACGGCCGTCAGCAGGTACGCGCGGACCGCGAACTCCGGCCCCTTGCCCGCCTTGAGCGCCTGCAGGGTGCGGGCGAACACCTCACCGGCCAGGTCCTCGGCGGTGAAGCTGTCCCGGCAGCAGGTCCGGGCGTAGCGGCGGACGGCGTCCGCGTGCCGCCGGTAGATCTCCTCGTACGCGGCGTCCTCGCCGGCCCGCACCCGGGCGGTCAACTCGGAGTCCGAGGCCGGGCGTTCCCCGTCGACCGGATCGGCGGGCGCGGGCACCGTGGCCCGCAGCTCGTCCGGGACGAAGGAGTCCTCGCCGACGAACGCCTCCGGGGCGACCCCGCCGAGGCCGGCCGGGGCCTGGCCCGGCACCCGCCCGCTCAGCGACTCCCGGGCGGGACTGCCGCCCTGGTCCGGGACCTGCCCGGGGGCGACCGGACCGGCACCGAACTCCCCGGCCTCGTTCTGCTCCTCGGGACTCACCGGGCACCGCCCCGCGGCGCGGCGTACGGAACGGGCCGCCCCCCGGATTCGAGGGCGGTCACGGTACGCAACGGGACAATGGCTCCAACCACGGGCAAAGGATGGCATAGCGCAGCGACCACCGGTAGCCGCTTCCGCCCCGGCCCACTCTTCCGGGCCGCCGCTCGCCGAGGTGTTCGGAACCCGGCGGCACAGGCACCGCGCGTATTCGGACGGCCGGTCGCCCGACCGCCCCGCAACCCGCGGCCCGGCCGGGCCCGTCACTCGAACGATGCGCCCGGACGGTTCCCCGCCCCGGCCATCGTCCCGTACGGTCCGTCAATCCGTCGACCCCCCGGCCCTGTTCGACCCCAGGTCCGGTGCGCCGCGGCGGCCGGGCCGCCGGATCAGGCCGCGCGCAGCCCCTGCAGCAGGATCTGCAGCAGCCGGTCCCCGGCACTGCCCTCGCCGGACTCGCCGGCCGGCATCGCCGCCGCCGCGTGCACCGGCACGGCCGCCGTCAGCACCAGCACCACGTCGGCCACCGTCACCCCGGGCCGCAGCTCGCCGGCCGCCCCCGCCCGGGCCACCAGCGCCGCCAGCAGCTGCAGCAGCAGCCGCGGGTCCGCGCTCTGCTCGGTCGGGTCCGCCGCCGACTGGCCGCCGAACGGCCGGAGTTCGGTGCCGCGCTGCTCGGGCACCCGGCCGATCTCCTCGGCGTACCGGAACGCCTCCGGCGGCAGCAGCCGGCCCGCGCCCGAGGCGGCGGCCCGCTGCAGGAAGCCCGCCAGCGCGTCCCACGGGCCGGTCAGCCCGCCGTACAGCGACTCCCGGGCCTGGGTGGTCAGCCAGGTGACCTCCTCGGCGGCGATCCGCTGGACCAGCACCTCCTTGCTCGGGAAGCGCCGGTACACCGTGCCGACCCCGACCCCGGCCCGCCGGGCGACCTCCTCCATCGGCGCCCCGTAGCCGAGCTCGCCGAACACCTCGCGCGCGGCGCGCAGCACGCTCTCCAGGTTCCGCCGGGCGTCCACCCGCAGCCGGGAGTTCGCCCCCCGGCCCGACTCCGCCACCCGCTCGCCGGGCGGGAACGCGTACCGCTCCCGACCGCCCGGGCCGCGCTGCTCCGGCACCACATCCACCGCGGCCCTCCCGAACGCAGACACCGGCACCCGCCCCGCCAACTGATCCTGATCCGACATGCGATACCTCCCCCGAGGCGCCCCGTCGTGGGCACCCGCACGGCTACTGCGCCATGGCGCGCGTCCCGGTCCGACGTCCGCGCACTACCTTCCCCGGTCGACCGCCGGGCAGTCCGCACCAACGCCACCGGATACCGGGCGATCGGACCGGCACCATCGGCGGCCCGAAGCACAATCCGACCATAGTTCAGGGAAGTTCGCCGCAGAAGTGGACCACTCGACGCACCGGATCGGACCGATCCCCGCTCCACTCCGGACAAAACCCTCGCCGAACCGGCCCTCACCCTACGTGAGACCCGTCACGGCACTCCGTCACCACCCCGGTGGGGCGTTCCGCCCGCGACACCATTCTTTGCCCGCTCTTGACGCACCATCAGGAACCCCGAAGGCCACGCCCCCCTCCGCCGAGGACGAAACGTGCGCGTTCCCCCGCCGGAACCGACCGCCATTCGCCGGCGCGACGGCGCCCGACCCCCTTTCCACGACCGGATTCGGTCCGATCCGGCCCGGAGTGTGGACAAGAGGCCACCCCCGGGTGCGTCATAGGGGGAACGTGAAACGGGTCACAGCACGAGGGCCGGCCGGAGGTGCCCCATTCGAGTCCTGATCATCGGCGGCGGCTGCGCCGGACTGAGCGCGGCCCTGCGCCTCCAGCAGTTGCTGCGACCGCAGTTGAAGGACCGCCGGATCGAACTGACGGTCGTCGAACCGCAGCCCTACCTGACCTTCCAGCCCCTGCTGGCCGAGGTCGCCGCGGGCTCCATCGACCCCCGCCACGTGGTCGTCCCGCTGCGCGCCGCGCTCCCGGACTGCCGGGTGCTCACCGCCCGGGTCACCCGGATCGACCACGCCTCCCGGACCGCCTGGGTGGACGCCGCCCCGCGCGGCGAACTCCGGCTCCCCACCGAAGTCCCCTACGACGTCCTGGTGATGGCCCCCGGCTCGGTCTCCCGCACCGCGCCCGTCCCCGGCCTCGCCGAGCACGGCATGGGCTTCGCCACCGTCGGCGAGGCGGTCGCCCTGCGCAACCACGTCCTGGAACAGCTCGACCTGGCCTCCTCGACCCGCGACCCGGAACTCCGCCAGGCCGCCCTGACCTTCGTCTTCGTCGGGGCCGGCTACGCGGGCGTCGGCGCGCTCGCCGAACTGGAGGACATGGCCCGCACCGCGACCAAGGGCTACCACAACCTCGAACCGGACGACCTGCGCTGGGTGCTGGTCGAGGCCAAGGACCGGATCCTCGGCGAGGAGACCTCCGAACTCGCCGACCACACCCACGCCGAACTGCGCGAACGCAACATCGACGTCCGGGTCGCCACCACCCTGGAATCCGCCGCCGACCGGATCATGGTGCTCTCCGACGGCAGCCGCTTCGCCGCCCGCACGCTGGTCTGGACGGCCGGGGTCCGCCCGGCCCCCGTGCTCTCGCTGACCGACCTGCCGCTCGACGGCGCCGGCCGGATCACCTGCCTGCCCACCCTGCGGGTGGTGGACGCCGAGGGCGTCGCCCTCCCCGACGCCTGGGCGGCCGGCGACTGTGCCGCCGTCCCCGACCACACCGGCGAACTCTGCGCCCCCAACGCCCAACACGCCCTGGATCAGGCCAAGTTGCTGGCCGAGAACCTGGCCGCCGAGCTGGCCGGGAACCCGCTCACCGGCTACCGCTCCGACCGGCCCGCCTGCTCCACCTCGCTCGGCCTGCACCGCGCCGTCGCCCACACCAGGCGCGGCACCCGGCTCACCGGCCGCCGCGCCTGGTGGCTGCACCGCGCCCGCCAGCTGCGCCGACTGCCGAGCCGGGAACGCCGGGTCCGGGTGCTGATGGACTGGCTGTTCGGCGGACTGTTCCCGCGTGAGGTCGTCTCGCTCGGCACGATCGAGCACCCGCGCGCCGAATTCGAGTCCGGATTCGAGTCCGACCCGGCCACCGGTCCGGGCGGCTGATCCAGCGTTTCCGGGGGAGTCCGGCGGGGGCCGGAAGCACATCCCCGGCGCGCGTGTCACGAGACGCGCCGTACCGGGGGCGCGACTTCCGGAATCGCGCCGGAGCCTGACAGGATCGACCCGACGGGGCCATTACGGCGAGTGTCGTATCGCATACACATTGTGATAATCACACCGCGATGGTCCATCGAACAGGCACCACCCCCATCAGCCCCCGAGGAAGCGGCCGACGTTGAACCTCATGCGCTGGAGCGCCCGGCTCACCGGAGCCCCCTGGCGGGTCGCCCCCGCCACCGCGGACGACACCGTCACCGTCCCCGGCCCCCGCGAGCCAGCCTTCGCCGCCGACCTCCGCGACCCCGAGCACCTCTACGACCTCCGCGAGGTCCTCCGCCGCCTGCCCGCCCCCGTCGCCCTCACCCACGGCCCGCACCACCTGCTCGGCTACGCCAACCAGGCCTACCGCGACCTGTTCGGCCCCCGCACCCCCGGCCGCCCCGCCGCCGAGTCGCTCCCCGAACTCACCACCCTCGGCGTCCTCCCCCTGCTCGACCAGGTCCTGCGCAGCGGCCGCCCCCGCAGCGTGAAGTCCCGCTGCATCCTCGGCCTCGGCGGCAACCGCTACTACAACATCGCCTGCGTCCCGCTCGGCCCCGAGGAACGCGCCACCCCCGCCGGCGTCCTGGTCTTCGCCACCGAGGTCACCGACCAGGTCCAGGCCGCCGGCCGCCTCCGCGAAGCCGAACGCCGCCAGCGCGAGGCCGCCGTCACCCTCCAGCACAGCCTGCTCCCGCAGAAACTCGAACAGCCCGCCGACCTCCACGTCGCCGCCACCTACCAACCCGGCGGCGCCGACGCCGCGGTCGGCGGCGACTGGTACGACGTCATCGGCCTCGGCGGCGGCCGCACCGCCCTCGTCATCGGCGACGTCATGGGCCGCGGCCTCCGCGCCGCCGCCGTCATGGGCCAGCTCCGCACCGCCGTCCGGGCCTACGCCCGCCTCGACCTCCCCCCGCACGAGATCATGACCCTGCTCGACGGCATCGCCATGGAGATCGACGCCAACCAGATCGCCACCTGCACCTACGCCGTCTGGGACCCCGCCACCACCACCCTCGTCTACGCCTCCGCCGGCCACCTCCCCCTCCTGCTCCGCGGCCCCGACGGCACCGTCCTGCGCGGCGAGGAACAGAACGGCCCACCCCTGGGCACCGGCGGCGCCGGCCACCTCTCCCACACCCTCCGCCTCCTCCCCGGCACCACCGGCGTCCTCTACACCGACGGCCTGGTCGAACGCCGCGACCAGGACATCGACCACGGCCTCGACCTGCTCGCCGACACCCTCGCCGGCCCCGTCGCTGCCCCCGACACCATCTGCGCCCGCCTCCTCCGCGCCCTCGGCGTCACCGCCGAGCACGACGACGACGTGGCGGTCCTGGCCTTCCAGGTGCCACTTGATCCCGGCCCCGCCGATGTGTAAAGTTCTTCGAGTTGCCCGACAGGGAGCACCGAGCACGCAACAGCGTGGACGGTCCCGGGGCGGCCAATCCCTGAGAACCATCAGTTGATCCGTAGCGGGTCGCGTTCTTTCGCGGCTTCGTTCGTATTTGCTGTGCGCTTTTTCGGAGATTGCGGCGGATTCGCTTTTCGGAGCGGGGATCGGCTAGAGTTTGAAACGTCGGACGGGCCGTCAGGTCGCAGAAGACGAAAGTGAGTCGGGAAAGAGCACGAGCTCGGATCTGATAAGCTGGAAACACGAAAGAACGAAGCGCCCGGAGGGTCCGCAGGAATGCGGTCCGAAGGAAGCGTCCGTTCCTTGAGAACTCAACAGCGTGCCAAAAGTCAACGCCAGATATGTTGACATCCCCGGCCAGCCGGTATCGGTTGGTTGGAGATTCCTTTTGAAGTAAAAACACTAGCGAGGACGCAGTGCGCGGGACCGCCTTATTCCGGTGGTTGCTGTGCCGCTCCCCGTGGAGACATTCACGGAGAGTTTGATCCTGGCTCAGGACGAACGCTGGCGGCGTGCTTAAC
>NZ_JBIVNB010000002.1:649671-970524 GCF_044753345.1 Kitasatospora sp. NPDC088391 | reverse complement strand
GGACACTGGGCCCAGTCGCAGAGCTCGGTCCTGGAGATGCAGAGCGACGGCAACCTGGTCGAGTACCGCCGCAGCGACGGCGTCCCGGTCTGGGATACCAGCACCTTCTCCCGGGGCTCCTACCTGGTCGTCCAGTCGGACGGCAACAGCGTCCTGTGCAAGTCCGACAACTCGCCGCTCTGGACCACCGCCACCCTGCGCAACGGCATGGGCCTCACCCCGGGCCGCCGCCTCCAGGGCAAGGTGAACTACCTGATCATGCAGTACGACGGCAACCTGGTCCTCTACCGCAACAGCGACAACGCCGTCATGTAGTCCTCCAACACCGCCGGCAACTTCAACGCCAGGTTCAAGGTCCAGAACGACGGCAACGCCGTCGTCTACCGCAACAGCGGCGGCGAAGGCATCGGCGGCGCCGTCTGGGCCACCAACACCCCCGGCAACAACTACGCCTTCCTCAAGCTCCAGGACGACGGCAACCTCGTCGTCTACCGGAACGACGGCGGCGAAGGCATCGGCAACGCCCTCTGGGCCACCAACACCTTCGTCTGACGCTCCAACATCTCACGGCCCGCCCCCGCCACCCGGCCGGGACGGGCCGTCCCATGTCCGCGCGAAAACTGCCCAGCAGGCCCCGGGTCGATGGGGTCGCGTCCAGCAGACGTTCCCGTCGTTCCCTGTGGAGACGGCCGTCCGGTCTGCGCGAACCGGCGGGCGCCGGGTCTGTGGGTCGGGCGCCCGTGGCCTGTGTCGCTCTTGACCGGTGATCAGCGGGCTGGCAGCGTGCGGGACATGCCCGCGGCCGGGCAACGAGGCGGCGGCCGGGGTCGGAGAACGCAGGGACGGACAGATGGCACCGGACACGGCCGCTCGACGGGACTCCACCGCGTACCGCGGCTTCCGGGCGGCGCGCGACCACCTGCTGCGCACGCGCGGCGACCTCGACGCGGCCCACGACTTCCCGCGTCCCGAGGGCGAGCACTTCAACTGGGCGCTGGACTGGTTCGACGTCGAGGCCGAGGGCAATCCGGCCGTCGCCCTGCGCGTGGTGGACCTGGACGCGGACGGCACCCTGCTCGGCGAGAGCACGCTGACCTTCGAGGAGATGCGCGAACGCTCCGACCGCACCGCCGGCTGGCTGCGCGAGCAGGGCGTGGAGCGCGGCGACCGCATCCTGCTGCTGCTCGGCAACCAGGTCGCGCTGTGGGAGGTGATGCTCGCCGCGATCAAGCTCGGCGCGGTCGTCATCCCCGCCAGCACCCTGCTGACCCCCGACGACCTCGCCGACCGCCTCACCCGCGGCCGGGTCCGGCACGTCGTCGCCGAATCCGCCCTCACCCCCAACTTCACAGGACTGGAGGGGACTTGGACCCGCATCGCGGTCGGCGACCCCGTCCCCGACTGGCTCGAATACGCCGGCGCCGTGAACTTCGAGGGCGGCTTCACCCCGGACGGTGGGACCCGGGCCGAGGACCCGCTGCTGCTCTACTTCACCTCCGGCACCACCAGCCGCCCCAAACTCGTCCAGCACACCCACCGCTCCTACCCCGTCGGCCACCTCTCCACCATGTACTGGATCGGCCTGCGCCCCGGCGACGTCCACCTCAACGTCTCCTCCCCGGGCTGGGCCAAGCACGCGTGGAGCAACTTCTTCGCCCCCTGGAACGCCGGCGCCGAGATCCTCGTCGTCAACCAGCCCCGCTTCTCCGCCCGCCCCCTGCTCGACGCACTCGTCCGCCACCGGGTCACCTCCTTCTGCGCACCCCCCACCGTCTGGCGGATGCTGCTGCTGGAGAACCTGGAGCAGTGGCGGCCCCCGCTGCGCGAACTCGTCGGCGCCGGCGAACCCCTCAACCCCGAAGTCGTCGAACGCATCGAACGCGCCTGGGGCGTCGCCCTGCGCGACGGCTACGGACAGACCGAGACCACCGCCCAGATCGGCAACACCCCCGGCCAACCCGTCAAGCCCGGCTCCATGGGCCGCCCCCTGCCCGGCTACCGCGTCACCCTCGTCGACCCCGTCACCGGCGAGGAAGTCACCGGCACCGGCGTCGACGGCGAACTCTGCCTCCCCCTCGACACCAACCCCCTCGGCCTGATGACCGGCTACCAGGACGACCCCGAACGCCACGCCGAGTCGATGGCGGGCAACCACTACCACACCGGTGACGTGGCGCAGCGCGACAGCGACGGCCACTACACCTTCGTCGGCCGCGCCGACGACGTGTTCAAGAGCAGCGATTACCGGCTGTCGCCGTTCGAGTTGGAGAGCGTGCTGATCGAGCACCCGGCGGTGGCCGAGGCCGCGGTCGTCCCGTCTCCCGACCCGCTGCGGCTGTCGGTGCCGAAGGCGTACGTCGTCCTGGCGCCCGGCCACGAGCCCGACGCCGCGACCGCGCAGTCGATCCTGGCCTTCACCCGGCAGCGGCTCGCCCCGTACAAGCGCATCCGCCGCCTGGAGTTCGCCGACCTGCCGAAGACCATCTCCGGCAAGATCCGGCGGATCGAGCTGCGCGGCCTCGAACAGGACCGCCACGGAGCCGCCGGGGCTCCCTCCCGGGGCGCGCGCGAATTCTGGGAGGAGGACTTCCCCGAGCTCAAGAACGGCTGATCCGGCGGCAGTCGGGGCGGCCCGCCCGAACGGGCCCGGGGGCGGTCGCCGACGGGGCCGGGCCCGGGGCCGGTGCGGGCGGCTCGCGGAACCGCCCCGGCCGTCGGTCCCCTACCGGTACCTTCTGGGCAGGGGACGGACGAAGTGGGGTGGGCAGTGGACGAGTTGGAGCCGGGCGACCCGCGGCGGGTCGGTGAGTACCGGCTGCTGCGGCGACTGGGGGCGGGCGGCATGGGCGAGGTCTACCTCGGCCGCAGCCCGGGCGGGCGGACCGTGGCGGTCAAACTGGTCCGCGGCGAGTACGCGGCCGACCGGGAGTTCCGCGACCGCTTCCGCCAGGAGGTGGCCGCGGCCCGCCGGGTCGGCGGGCAGTGGACGGCGCCGGTGCTGGACGCCGACACCGAGGGCGAGCAGCCGTGGGTCGCCACCGGGTACGTCGCCGGGCCGCCGCTGAGCGAGGCGGTCCGCGGGTTCGGCCCGCTGCCCCTGGCCGTCGTCCGGGCGCTCGGCGCGGGGCTGGCCGAGACGCTGGCGCACGTGCACGGCATGGGCCTGGTCCACCGGGACATCAAGCCGTCCAACATCCTGCTCGCCCTGGACGGGCCGCGCCTGATCGACTTCGGCATCGCCCGCGCGCTGGACGCGGCCACCGCCCTCACCCGCTCGGGGTACGTGGTCGGCTCGCCGGGCTTCATGTCCCCGGAGCAGGCCAACGGCCGCCAGGCCGGACCGCCGGGCGACGTCTTCTCGCTCGGCGCGGTGCTCGCCTTCGCCGCCACCGGGACCGCCCCGTTCGGCGAGGGCGTGAGCGCGGCCGTGCTGCTCTACCGGGTGCTGCACGAGGCGCCCGACCTCGGCGGGCTGGACGGCGCGCTGCGCGCGGTGATCCTGGACTGCCTCGCCAAGGAGCCCGAGGACCGGCCCGACCCGGCCGAGCTGCGCCGCCGGCTGACCACCGCCGGCCCGGGCACGGTCCGGCTCGGCCAGCGCGGCTGGCTGCCCACGGCCGTCTCCGAGTCGGTCGGCCGGCTCGCCGTCGAGCTCCTCGCCCTGGACGCCGAGCCCGCCGACGCCGTCCCCGCCCCCGTCCGCGCGCACCCGCCGACCGTCACCGACGGCACCGCGCCCGCCCAACAGCCGCCGGGAGAACGGCCGGTGGGAGAGCAGCCGGTGGTGCTCGGCGCGACCGCCGCGCCGCCCGCGCCGCCGGGCCCGTCCCGCCGCCGGGCCCTGCCGGTCGTCCTCGCCGCGGCCGTCGCGGTGGCCGCGACCGCCGGCGGGGTCACGCTCTGGCTCACCCGCAGCACCGGCGCCCCCGCGGGCGACGGCGGGTACACCGCCGCCGCGCCGCCGACCTCCCCCAGTCCATCGCCGTCGCCGTCGCCGAGCCCCTCGCCGTCGCCGACCAGTCTGGTGCCGGTCGCCTTCCTCGGCGTCTGGCAGGGCGACGTCCACCAGGTCGACAAGGACGCCCAGGGCAAGTACCGGATCCAGTTCTCCCCCGGCAACCCCGGCGCCAACGTCGGCCGCGCCTCGACCACGTGGGAGAGCACCGGCGTCCCCTGCGGAGCCGTGGACGAGCTCGCCTCGGTCAGCGGCAACACGGTCACCGTCCTGGAGACCACCACCTCGATCAGTGCGAGCTGCGCCGGCGACGTGGCCCTGAAGGTCGTCTTCACCCTCACCGACGACGGCCACCTGATCGCCAAGCAGGACGGCTTCGCGGACGTCGACCTCTCCCGCCAGCAGTGACCGCCCCAAGGCGGGCGGGCGCTACACGAGGGTGGGGTTCTCCAACTGCCCGGGGGCGTGCAGGACCACGGAGACGTCGGCCGGCAGCTTCCTGGCGACGGACTCGGCCACCGCGCGCGCCTCGCCCGGCCACACGATCGGGTCGAAGCGCAGCTCGACGTGGAGGGCCCGTCCGGCGGGCCCGTCGGCCAGCCTGAAACGGGGGCTCCCGGCTTCGGGCTCGTCGGCGTGCCCGTGGTGGAAGCCCAGGGCGATGTGCGGGGTGTCGGCCAGCGCGGGGACGCAGTCGGCGGGCGTCAGGTACCGGCCGGGGGTGCCGAGGGAGATGCAGTCCGCCTCCCGTCCCAGCGGCAGGAAGCCCGGCTCGCCCCGTTCCGGGCAGGGCTTCCGGGCGAGCTCCACCAGGTCCCCGGGGCGGTAGCGGAGGCGGGGCTCGAACTCGACGTACGGGTGGAACGCCGTCACCAGGAGGGTTCCGCGTCCGCCGAGCGGGGTGTACGTGTCGGGGTCGGCCGGGTCCACGACCTCGGCCGTGCAGGACGGCGGGAAGTGGTGGTGTCCGCAGGACCGGCACTTCCGGGCGTTGCACATGCGGAGTTCGGAGAACCCGTAGACCACCTCGATGTCGGCGCCCCACCACTCCCGCAGCCGGATGTCCCACTCCGGCGAGAGGAACTGCCGCCTGACCTCGATGGTCTCGATCCCGAATGCCGCCAGGTCCCCGAACCGGCGTTTCATCCGCAGGGTCAGGATCTTGAGGTGCTGGACGGAACTGACGGCCAGGACCCGGACCCGGGTGCCGTCGGCCGCGCCGCCGGCGATCATCTCCGCGGCCAGGTCGAAGTAGCTCATCGACAGCAGCGGAACGAAGTCCTCCCCGTCGACGACCCCGGCGCCGACCACCGCCCCGTGGCTGAGCCCGGCCAGGTGGAGGCGGCGGCCGCCGCTCCTGGGCAGGCTCGCCTCCATCGCGGCCCGCTCCGCCCGGGTGGAGTAGAAGACCTTCGGCAGCCCGGAGGTGCCGTTCGTGAAGCCCGTGACGATGCCTTCGAAGTCGGAGGTCCGCAGGTCGTGGCGGACCTCCGACCACGCGGCCGCGTCGAGTACCGGGAGCCGGCGGAGCACGGCGGGCGCCTGCGCGGGAGTGATCACCCCGTCGGGAATCAGCCCGCGGTAGTAGGGGCTGTCCGCCCGCACCCGGGTCAGGGTCCGGGCGAGACCGACCAGCCTCTGCTCGGTGAGGGTGAGGTCCATGGGGGGTGGGTTCTCCTGCGTGCGAGGGGGCGGTCAGCCGCACATGGCGACGGTGAAGAGGTCGGTGTGCGCCGCGGCGGTCCGGTCCGACGGGGCGGTGTGCATCAGGCACTTTCCGGCGGTGGTGGACGCCTCGGCCGAGTCGGCTCCGGCCGTCAGGGTGCCGACCACCAGGCCGGTGCCGGCCACCGCCAGGGCGGCGAGGGCCGCCATGCGCTTGGGGTCGGCCGGAACCAGGGCGTTGAGCATGGGGGTCTCCTCGGAATGGGGAGCGCGTACGGGCGCTCGGTTCGGTTCCCCCGGAATCCTCGTCTCTTCGAGCATGTCACCGGGGTGGTGAGCGAACAGGGAAGAACGTATGCACCGGCGGATCGTCCGGACAGTCACGTGTCCCCGTGACACGCCCCCGGCGCTTCGGCCGCCCGGCCCCGCGGGACCGGGCGCACCAGGTGCATCGGGTGCACCGGGTCCGCGAGGGGTCGGAGCAGGGCGAGGGCGACCGGTTGCGCGGTGCCGCGCGGGTCGAGCCGGTAGCTCCAGCCCGCGGGGACCAGCAGGCAGGCGGCGGCCCGCAGGCGGAGTGCGGTGCGGCGGCCGGCCGCGCCCGGGGGCGGGCCGAGCGTCACCTCGGTGGCGCCGCGGCGCTGCACCAGCAGCACGGCGGCGGGGTGCCGCCGCCAGTGCCCGGCCGGGCCGTCGGCGACGACCAGCACGGTGCGCCGCAGTGCGCGGCGGAGCGCCCCGGCCAGCGCGTCGGGCGGGTCCGTCCCGTCCTCCGGTTCCTGCTCGCTCCACAGCAGGGCGGGGGCGGACCGGTCGGTGGCGCCGTGCGCGAAGGCCGCCAACTCGGCCACCAGTCCGCCGGGTTCCGTCACCGGCCCGTCCACGTCCTGGTACCACTGCACGGCCGCCACCTCCCAGTGGGGCGGGTCACCACGGCCCACACCCCGGCCATCCTGGGGCAGCCGGGGGACGGCGGGCAGTCCCGGGATCCCGTGACACGGCGGACGGGGCGCGGCGGGGCGCTCAGCTCGCGGGCGGCTCCTCCGGTTCGTCGAGCAGGCCGGCCCGGGCGGCGGCGACGCCCGCCTGGAAGCGGCTCTCCGCGCCGAGGCGGGCGGTGATGTCGGCGATGTGGCGGCGGGCGGTGCGCAGCGAGAGGCCGACCCGGCGGGCGACCGTCTCGTCCTTCAGTCCGGCGGCGAGGAGGTGCAGGATGGTCCGGTCGATCTCCTGGGCGACCTGTTCGAGGCCGTCCTCGGCGGCGGAGGCGAAGGGGCGGGCGACCTCCCAGCTCTGCTCGAAGATGCCGCACAGGTAGGCGACCATGGAGGGTTCGCGGACGACGAGTGCGCCCCAGGAGCCGTCGGAGAGCGGGACGAAGGCGGTGGCGCGGTCGAAGACGATGATCCGGCCGAACAGCTCGTGGACGGTGCGGTACTCGGCGCCGAGGGCGGTCGCGGCCTCCACGTAGGTCTGGCTGGGGCCGTTGAACCGGGCGGTGTGGTGGTAGAGGGTGCGCATCCGGACGCCGCGGGCGAGCAGGGCGTGGTCGCGGCGCAGCGCCTCCTGCATGGCCTCGGGGTCGCGGTTGCCGCCGGGCTGGCCGGCGAGGACCTCGGTGCGGCAGTCGGCGGAGGCGCGGTCGAGGGCGGCGCGGACCTCGGGGAGGGTGGGCAGCACCTCGAAGCCAAGGTCGGCGGGGGCGGCGGCGTCCGCCCGGTGCTGCCAGGCGGGCAGGAAGGCGGCCAGCTCCGCCCGCCGGGCGGCCAGTTCGGCGCGGCGGCGGGCGATCTCGGCCTCGACCGGGACGGCCAGGTCGTTGGCGGCGGCCTCCGGTCCGACGGCGCGGGCCCGGTGCGGGTCGGCGGGGTCGCGGTGGACCAGGCCGTGCGCCGCCAGCCGGTCGAGGGCGGCGGGGGCGGCGGCCGGGTCGAGGCCGGCGTCGGCGAGGTGCTCGGCGAGGGCGGCGGGTTCGCACCGGCCGTGGCGCAGCACCCAGGCGTAGACGGCGAGCTCGACCGGGCCGGCGAGGCCGGAGTGCGGCGTTTCTGGGGGCATGTCCGGTTCTGTCCTCGGGTCAGCTTGCTGCCACCGAACTTGCTGAGGTGGCCGTGCGGTGGTGCCGCGGTTGTCGGTACGGACATGCTAGGCGCGGCTCGTCCAGAGACCCGGCGTCACCGCCGGACCGACCCTTCGCCTCGTACCGCAACCGTTCCCGGAGTTCCCCATGAAAAGCGCCCTCGCCACCGCCGCCCTCGCCGCCGCCTTCTTCGCGGCCGCGCCGACCGCCACCGCCCCGGCGGCCCCGGTGGCCCCGGTGGCCGTGAGCGGGTCGGTCCGGGACTCCGTCCAGCAGTTCCCCGGTCGGACGGCCGCCCCGGACGGCTCGGACACCGCCTGGGGCGGCGCGTGCGAGACCCCGCTCTGCCGTCCGCTGGCGTGACCCCGGCCCGCGCCGACCGCCCGGGAGTTCCGATGCCCCCCGCCCCGCTGCCCTCGACTCCCGCCGCCGACAGTTTCAGCTGCCGGGAGCAGCAGGTCCTCCGCCTGATCGGCGAGGGCTTCGGCTACGCGGCGATAGCCCGCCGCCTCGGGCTCAGCCCGCACACCGTGGACACCTACCTGCGCCGCATCCGCGCCAAGACGGGAATGACCACCCAGGTGCAGCTGGCCCTGCTGGCGCACCGACTGCCGGAGCTGTCCGCCCCCTGACCGACGGTGCCCTGCCGAACGGCGGGGCACCGCCCAGCCTTCCGGCCCTGCCGCGGTGACCATCGCCCCGTCGGCATCGGCCGCGGCGCCCGTTCCCGCTTCCGCGCGTCGACGACACCGTCCGCGCGACGCAGTCGCGCCCCGAACCTGCCTGCGGGCTCTCCATCTCCCCTGCCCGAGCCGCGGAATCCCCGCCTCCGGCAGAGGTGGCAGTGCGGCACGCCCGATCCCGGGAGCTGCACGTGCCTCCTGCGCGGACCGCGGTCCGCACAGACCCACCGATTCCATCCACCACAACGGACGAACGTGAAACTCATCAGAATTCCCGGGGCGTGCAGACGCTGGACGGCGGCGGCGTGCGCGCTCGCCCTGCTCCTGACGCTCGCTCAACTGGTCGGCGCAGCACCCCCCGCCCACGCGGCCGTGAGCGACCACAGGTACGCGACCTGGAACATGCAGGGCTCGGACAGCGGATCGAGTTGGGGGCTCTACGTTCCGGAGCTCTTCGAGAACCGGAAGTCGGGGGAGCGCAGGAACGACATCGTCATGCTGCAGGAGGCGGGCGCCCTGCCGGAAGCGTGCAACGGAGCGACCCACACTTCTCACCAGATCAACGAGGACTATCTCGACGGTGCAGGCACGCCTGCAACGGTCACCTTCAATCTGGACGAATGCAGATTCGGATCGTCCAGTCGGCCCACGCACACCCTCTACTGGTTGCAGACCGACAGGGGCAGTGCCAACGGCGGGCGCGTCAATATGGGCATCATGGTCAAGCAGGACCGTTTCGACGTCGCTCCGACGCCCCTGGTGATCCAGCCGGACGCATTTTCGAACGGAAGTCTGCCGCGGCCGCTGGTCGGCGTGCGCGTCGGCAACGACTCGTACTACAGCATTCATGCGTTCTCCCCCGGCGGAAACGATCGGGAAAAAGCCGTGAACGCGGTCAGGACCCGCGGCTCCGTGGCCGGTGGGCAGTGGGTGGTGGCCGGTGACTTCAACTACAACCTTCAAGGCCCGCAGGGCGAGGCCGGCGCGTTCCCGACGCTGCCGGCGGGTTACACCCTCATGAGGTCGGGGTATTTCACGCACCGCACCAAGACCAATCCGGACGGGAACAGCGAACTCGATTTCGCCGTATCGAGCGATCAGCCGAGAGCGGGGAGCGAGACGCGGAGACTGGACACGGAGAAGTCCGACCACTGGCCTGTCCAGTTCAACGCCCCGCCCATCGGGTGTTCGAGGTACGGAATCACGGCCGACAGCACCTCCTGCACACCGCCGTCCTCCACGGCCGCGCGCAGCACCGGAGTGAGCTTCGCCAACGACACCGGTTGCGATCTGACGCTGGACCGGCTCGGTCTGCAGTTGCCGCACGGCATCTGGACCGCGCCCCCGCCCGATCGCATCGGTCGGGACCAGGGCGCGGCCTGGGGCTCGGAGAGTTCCGGGATCATGACCGGGACGGAGGGCAGGGTCCGGTACGTCACCCAGAACTGCTTCACCAGCAGTGACGACAACCGGCAGGTGCAGCTGCACTGGGACAACCCGTACATCGGCGCGAACAGCTACGACGAGACCGGCAGCGACTACGCGACGTTCAGGGTCGACCGGGAGGGCGGCTCCGGCTTCAACACCTTCGTGACCTGGACCGTCGGGCAGAAGCCGCTGGCCGTCGTGGCGATGGGCGACAGCTACATCTCGGGCGAGGCCGGCCGCTGGGCCGGGAACGCGAACACCGACAACAAGGGCTCCGTCTGGGGCACGGACCGGGCCGCGTCCGGCTGCAACGCCGACGGGAGCAGCTGCGGGCACGACCTGCAGGGGGTCTACGGGGACACCAGTTACGACGGCGGCAACAAGTGCGACCGCTCCGACGTGTCGGAGATCGCCGGCGCCGAGATCGACGGCGTCCCGCCCGAGCTGCGCTTTAACCTGGCGTGCTCGGGAGCGACCACGGACAACGTGGTACGGAGCAGCTTCAAGGGGGAGAAGCCGCAGGTCGAGCAGCTGAAGGAACTGGCGAAGCGCTACCAGGTCAAGACGATTGTGCTGTCCGTGGGAGGCAATGACATCAACCTCGTCGGGGTCATGCAGCAGTGCGGGCTCTACTTCTTCACCGGCGCGGGTCCGTGCAAGGGAGGGGTGTTGGACAACGCGCTCCCGGGGAAGATCAACGAGGTCCAGGACAAGGTGGTGGGTGCGCTGGACGCCGTCCACACCACCATGCAGTCCCTGGGCTACAGCAGGGCGAACTACCGTCTGGTGGCCCAGTCCTACCCGGGCCCGCTCGCCGACGCGGCCCACTACCGCTACTCGGAGGAGAGCATCGAGCAGCGCTACAAGGCGGGCGGCTGCCCGTTCTACGACGCGGACGCCACCTGGGCCAGGAAGGAGGTCATCCCGAACGTCAACGAGATGATCAGAGGCGCGGCGCGGCGCGGGGACGCCTTCTTCCTCGACATGCAGGACGCCCTGGCCGGGCACGAGCTCTGTCACATCAGTGCCGCGCAGGCCACCTCGGCCAACAGTCCGGCCAACCCGCTCCCGGCGGCGCAGGCCGAGTGGGTGCGCTGGGTCCCGTACGTGGCGCTGCCCTGGGGCGGCCAGGGAAACAGTCAGGAAGGCGTCCACCCGAACGCCTACGGGCAGCAGGCGCTCAGCAGCTGCCTGACCCAGGCGGCCGACAAGATCAGCAACGGCGGCCGGGAGTTCTCGTGCGCCGCTTCCGCCGGGTCGGCGACGCCCGCCGTGCAGACGGTCTCGTCCGACCCGAACTACTCCGCCGCCTCGGTCGACCGGGCCGTCGGCTTCCTCACCGCCTCCGAGGACCGGTACGCCTCCACCGTCGACATCCCGGACGACCCCGGCACCGACATCGGCGAGCCTCCGCTGCACCACCCGCCGATCACCCCGGAGCCGCCGACCCACACCACGGTGAAGGTCGGCCTGCCCCAGAGCTACACGGGCGGCTTCTTCGGCCCCGGGGGGACGTTCGGACCGACCGGCTACCAGTCGTCGTTCACCTACGACAACGCCGTGACCGTCTACGCGCTCCTCCAGCACGGCGGCGGCGGTGACCTCGACCACGCCAAGGTCCTCGGCGACAGCCTGCTGTACGCGCAGGACCACGACCCGGTGAACGACGGCCGGATCCGGGCGTCCTACCTGCCGGACCCGTTCGTCACCACCCTGGGCCGGGACTACCCCGTCGGCACCCCCTACATCGGCGGCTGGTCGGTGTACACCGGCAACATGGCCTGGGCCGGCATGGCGTTCTGCCACCTGTACAAGGCCACCGGCGACAGCAAGTACCTGGAGGGCGCGAAGCGCGCCGCGAACTGGATCCAGACCAACTCCGCCGACACCCGGGGCGCCGGCGGCTACACCGGCGGCTTCGCCGACACCTCCGCGAAGGAGGACGGCAGCGGCATGGTCCAGCGGACCTGGAAGGCCACCGAGCACAACATCGACGTCGGCGCGTTCTTCGCCATGCTGGGCCAGCTCACCGGCGACCAGAAGTGGAAGGGCTACTCCGACAACGCCTTCGCGTTCGTCAAGACCATGATCAGCGCCGACCGCAACCACCTGTGGACCGGCACCGGCCTGGACGGCGTCACCGTCAACGAGGACGCCGTCCCCGAGGACGTCCAGACCTGGAGCTACCTGGCCACCCTCGACCCCGACTACGCCCGCACCATGGACTGGGCCGCCGGGCGGATGGCCGTCACCGACAACGGCTTCACCGGGGTCAGCTTCAGCGCCGTCGACACCACCGGGGTCTGGTTCGAGGGCACCGCCCACCTGCTGGCCGCCTACCGGGTGCGCAACGCCCCCGGGGACGCCGACAAGGCCGCGCAGCTGACCGCCACCCTGCAGAGGGCCCAGGAGCACGCCCCCAACGCCGACGGGGCGGGCATCGTCGCCGCCTCGCACGACGGCCTCGACACCGGGCAGGGCGACAAGTACTACGCCTCCCGGCACACCGGCGCGACCGCCTGGTACGTCGCCGCCGCGAAGGGAGGCAACCCCTTCCGGCTCTGAACCGGAGCTCCGCCCGGGCGTTCCGTCGCCCGGGCGTTTCGTCGTCCGGGGCGGATTTCCCCGGCCCGCGGGGGCTCTGACCTGCGGGGGGCCGGGGGGCGGGGGCGGGGAGCGGGGGGCTTTCGGCCCGGGTGTGCGGGGGTCGGGCCCGGGCCCCATTAGGGTGGGCTTCTCCCTGTCCCCGTCCCCGTCCCTGCCTCCGTCCCCGTCCCCCGTCCGCGTCCTCGTGCTAGGAGCCCGCCCCGTGTCCGACAGCTTCGCCCACCTGCACGTCCACACCGAGTACTCGATGCTGGACGGCGCCGCGAAGAACGGGAAGCTGTTCGCGGAGGCGGAGAGACAGGGCATGCCCGCCATCGCGATGAGCGACCACGGCAACATGTTCGGCGCGTACGAGTTCTTCCACTCGGCGGCGAAGAGCTCGGTGAAGCCGATCATCGGCATCGAGGCGTACGTCGCCCCGGGGTCGCGGTTCGAGAAGAAGCAGACGTTCTGGTCGCCGGGCGGGCAGCGCCCGACCGGTGCGGACGCCGAGGGCGGCAAGGACGTCTCCGGCGGCGGCCGGTACACCCACATGACGATGTGGGCGCAGAACGCGACCGGGCTGCGCAACCTGTTCCGGCTCTCCTCGCTGGCGTCGATGGAGGGCTACTACATGAAGCCCCGGATGGACCGGGAGCTGATCGCGGCCAACGCCACCGGCATCATCGCCACCACCGGGTGCCCGTCCGGCGAGGTGCAGACCCGGCTGCGGCTGGGCCAGTACGAGGAGGCGGTGAAGGCCGCCGGCGCGTACCAGGACATCTTCGGCAAGGAGAACTACTTCCTCGAACTGATGGACCACGGGCTGTCCATCGAACAGGACGTCCGGGCCGATCTGCTGCGCCTGGCCAAGCAGTTGAACATTCCGCTGCTGGCCACCAACGACTCGCACTACGTGACGGCCGACCAGGCGGACGCGCACGACAGCCTGCTCTGCGTCGGCGTGGGCAAGAACAAGGACGACCCGAACCGGTTCAAGTTCAACGGCTCGGGCTACTACGTGAAGACCTCCGAGGAGATGCGCGAGCTGTTCCGCGACCTCCCGGAGGCGTGCGACAACACCCTCGCCATCGCCGAGCGGATCGAGTCGTACGACGAGGTGTTCACCTACGTCGACCGGATGCCGCAGTTCGACGTGCCCGAGGGCGAGACCCAGGCGTCCTACCTGCGCAAGAAGATCGCCGCGGGCCTCAAGCACCGGTACGGCGACAACCCGAGCCAGGAGGTGCTGGACCGGGTCGAGCTGGAGATGGGCGTGATCACCCCGATGGGGTTCGACGCCTACTTCCTCGTGGTCGCCGACATCTGCCAGTACGGGCGCGACAACGGCATCCCGGTCGGCCCGGGCCGCGGTTCGGCGGCCGGCTCGATGGTGTCCTACCTGACCGGCATCACCCAGCTGGACCCGCTGGAGCACGACCTGCTGTTCGAGCGGTTCCTCAACCCGGAGCGGATCAACCCGCCGGACGTCGACATCGACTTCGACGACCGCCAGCGCGACCAGATGGTGCGCTACGTCACCGACAAGTACGGCTCCGCGTACACCGCGCAGGTCAACACCTTCGGCACCATCAAGGCGAAGGCGGCCGTGAAGGACGCCAACCGCATCCTCGGCTACCCGTTCTCGATGGGCGACCGGATCACCAAGGCGATGCCGCCGGACGTGATGGGCAAGGGCGTGCCGCTGGCCGACCTGTTCAACGAGAAGCACCCCCGGTACAACGAGGGCACCGAGATCCGCTCGCTGTACGAGAACGAGCCGGACGTCAAGAAGATCATCGACACCGGCCTCGGCATCGAGGGCCTGATCCGCGGCACCGGCGTGCACGCGGCCGCGGTGATCCTCTCCTCGACGCCGCTGCTCGACCTGATCCCGCTGCACAAGCGGGACAAGGACGGCACCATCATCACCGGCTTCGACTACCCGTCGTGCGAAGCCATGGGCCTGATCAAGATGGACTTCCTGGGTCTGCGGAACCTGGGCATCATCGACCACTGCATCAAGATCGTGAAGGCCAACCGGGGCGTCGACGTCGACATCGACAGCATCCCGATCGACGACCCCACCACGTACCAGCTGCTCGCCCGCGGCGACACCCTGGGCGTGTTCCAGCTCGACGGCGGCCCGATGCGCGCCCTGCTCAAGCTGATGAAGCCCACCGAGTTCGCCGACATCTCCGCCGTCTCGGCGCTGTACCGGCCCGGCCCGATGGGCATGAACTCGCACACCAACTACGCGCTGCGCAAGAACGCCCAGCAGGAGATCATCCCGATCCACCCGGAGCTGGAGGAGCCGCTCAAGGAGGTCCTCGGCCCCACCTACGGCCTGATCGTCTACCAGGAGCAGGTGCAGCGCGCCGCCCAGGTGCTGGCCGGCTACTCGCTCGGCCAGGCCGACCTGCTGCGCCGCGCGATGGGCAAGAAGAAGAAGGAGGTGCTGGAGAAGGAGTTCGTGCCGTTCCACGCGGGCTGCAAGGAGCGCGGCTACTCGGACGAGGCGATCCAGGCGGTGTGGGACGTGCTGGTCCCGTTCGCCGGCTACGCCTTCAACAAATCGCACTCCGCCGCGTACGGCCTGGTCTCCTACCAGACCGCCTACCTGAAGGCGAACTATCCCGCCGAGTACATGGCCGCCCTGCTCACCTCGGTCGCCGACGACAAGGACAAGATGGCGGTCTACCTGGCCGAGTGCCGGGCGATGGGCATCCGCATCCTCTCCCCCGACGTCAACGAGTCCGTCGTCGACTTCACCGCCGTCGGCAGCGACGTCCGGTTCGGTCTGAAGGCGGTCCGCAACGTCGGCGTCCCGGTGATCGAGTCGCTGGTCGCGACCCGGGCGGCGAAGGGCAAGTACACCTCCTTCGCCGACTTCCTGGACAAGGTCGAACTGGTCGTCTGCAACAAGCGCACCGTCGACTCGCTGGTCAAGTCCGGGGCGTTCGACTCGCTCGGGCACACCCGGCTCTCGCTCAGCACTGTCCACGAGAGCGCGATCGACGCGGTCACCGGCGTCAAGAAGCAGCAGGCGATCGGCCAGGACGACCTGTTCGCGATGCTCGGCGGCGACGACACGCCCGCCATCGGCCTGGACTTCCAGCTCACCGACCGCGAGTGGCCGCGCAAGCAACTCCTCGGCCTGGAACGGGAGATGCTCGGCCTCTACGTCTCCAGCCACCCGCTGGACGGCGCCGAGCACATCCTCTCCAAGAACCGCGACCTGTCCCTCGTCGAACTCCTCGGCTCCGGCCGCTCCGAGGGCGAGGTCCGGCTCTCCGGGCTGATCACCGGCATCGACCGGCGGATCAACAAGGCCGGCAACGCCTGGGCCATCATCACCCTCTCCGACCGCGACGGCTCGATCGAGGTGCTGTTCTTCCCCGCCGCCTACCAGTTGATGTCCGCCCTGATGGTGGAGGACAACGTCGTCTCCGTCCGCGGCCGCCTCAACGAGCGCGACGGCTCGCTCAGCATCTTCGGCCAGGAGATCACCACCCTCGACGTCTCCTCCGCCGAACTCGGCACCAAGCCGCCCGTCCAGATCACCGCGCCCGTCGGCCGCCTCACCCCCGACGTGGTCTCCGAACTCCGCACCACCCTGCTCGCCCACCCCGGCGACGTCCCCGTCCGCCTGCTCGCCACCGGCTGGGACAAGAGCACCCTCTACGAACTCGGCTTCACCGTGAACCCCGACAACGGCCTCGCCTCCGACATCAAGACCTTCCTCGGCCCGCACTGCTGGCAGGGCACCCTCTGACCCCGCGACCGGCCGCCCCGGCCGCGCCGCGCCGCTCCGGCGTGGCGGGTTGAGGTGGTCGGGTCGGCGGGTGATGCTGGTCGGTGATGCCTGCGGGTTGCTGCGCCGAAGGGGAATGTGCGGACATGGCGACACGGGTTCCGGGCCGGGCGGCGACCGCGACGGTGGACGGCGGCGGGGCGGTGACGGGCTGGTCGGCGGCGGCCGGGCTGCTGGCGGGCCTCGGCGCGGGCCGGGTGCTGGGCCGGCCCGCCCTCGGGCTGCTGGCGGGCGGGGCCCCGACCGGCCTGCTGCGCGCGGTCGTTCGGCGCGAGGCGTTCACCGGCATGGTCCGGGTGTGCCGGGCCGAGGCGGAGCCGGTCGCGGTGGAGCTGGGCGCGGTCCCGGTCCGGACGGCCCGCGGCGGGCTCGACTGGGTGGTGACGGCGCGGCCGCTGGGCCCTCCGGCCGCCGACGCCCCGAGCCCGGCCGCCGCGCCCGCCGACACCTTGGCGAAGGCCGCTTCCGCGGGTGCCCCCGACGTTCCGGAGGACCGGGCCCGCCGCCGGCTCGCGCTGCTCGGCGAGGCCGGCCTGCGGATCGGCACCACCCTCGAAGTGCGGCGCACCGCCCAGGAGTTGGCGGACGTCGCGGTCGAGGGCTTCGCGGACTTCGTCGGGGTGGACCTGCTGGACTCGGTGTTCGGCGGCCCGCAGCGCGACGCCGGCCTGGTGTTCTACCGGGCCGGGCAGCGCTCGGTGCTGCCGGGCTGCCCGGAGTCGACGGTCTCCCCCGGCGACGGCGACCCGATCACCCCGGACTCGCCGATGGCCCGGGTGCTGGCCTCGGGGCGGCCGCTGCGCACCGACCACCGGGACCCGGAGATCCGGGCCTGGATCGCCCGGGAGCCCGAACGGGCCCGGCTCGCCGACGAGTTCGGCATCCACTCCTCGCTGCTGGTGCCGCTGACGGCGCGCGGGACGACGCTCGGGGTGGCGATCTTCCTGCGGCACCGCTCGCCGGTGCCGTTCGACGACGACGACCTGCTGCTGGCCACCGAGCTGACGGCGCGGGCCGCGCTGTCCGTCGACAACGCCCGCCAGTACACCCGGCAGCGGGACACCGCGCTGGCGCTGCAGCGTTCGCTGCTGCCGACCAGGACGCCCCGGCAGGCCGCGGTCGAGGTGGCGTTCCGCTACCTGCCGGCCGACGACCGGGACGGCGTGGGCGGCGACTGGTTCGACGTCGTCCCGCTCTCCGGCGCCCGGGTCGCCCTGGTGGTGGGGGACGTGGTGGGCCACGGGGTGGCGGCCTCGGCGACGATGGGACGGCTGCGCACCGCGGTGCGGACGCTCGCCGACATCGACATGCCGCCGGACGAACTCCTCACCCACCTCGACGACCTGGTGCTCCGGGTCGACCTGGACGAGCAGCCCGGGGCCGGCGGCGCCTGGACCGGCGGCGCCTGGGCGGACGGGAGTGTCGGCGCGACCTGCCTGTACGCGGTGTACGACCCGGTGACCCGGTCCTGCACGCTGGCCCGGGCGGGGCATCCCGGCCCGGCCCTGGTCGGGCCGGACGGCGCGGTGGACTTCCCCGAACTGCCGCCGGGGCCGCCGCTCGGGCTGGGCGGGCTGCCGTTCGAGGCGGTCGAGCGGGAGGTTCCGGAGGGCAGCGTGCTGGCGCTGTACACCGACGGCCTGCTGCGCGCCTCCGAGCTGCGCGGCGACCCCGGGCTCGGCCTGGACCGGCTGCGGGCGGCGCTGGCCGCGCCCGCGGACTCGCTGGAGGACCTGTGCGACCGGGTGCTGTCCGCCACCCTCGGGCCGGAGGCGCCCGGCGACGACGTGGCGCTGCTGCTGGCCCGCACCCGGGCGCTGCCCGCCGGGGACGTCGCCGAGTGGCCGCTGCGGCGCGAGGTCTCCGAGGTGTCCCGGGCCCGGAAGCTGGCGACCGCCCAACTGGCCGCCTGGGGGCTGGAGGAGGCCGCGTTCGTCACCGAGCTGGTGGTCAGCGAGCTGGTCACCAACGCGGTCCGCTACGGCCTGGCCCCGGTCGCGCTGCGGATGATCCGCGACGGCGGGATGCTGACCTGCGAGGTGTCCGACGGCAGCAGCACCGCCCCGCACCTGCGCCGGGCCCGGACGTACGACGAGGGCGGGCGCGGGCTGCTGCTGGTCGCGCAGCTGTGCCGGAACTGGGGCACCCGGCACACCCCGCGCGGCAAGACCATCTGGGCGGAGCAGGCGATCTGATGGTCCGTCAGCTTTCGGCGGCGCCGTCCGGGGCCTCCCGGAGGGCGTCGCGGAGGGCGTCGCGGAGCCGTCCGCCGTGCCGGGCGAGCAGGGCGGCCGCGGCGGGGGCGTCGACCCCGGCGAGCAGCAGCAGGACGGCGTCCTTGACCCGGCCGCCGGTGGCGTCCAACGCGGCGTCCGCGTCCGGGAGTTCGGCGTCGGTGGCGAGGGCGGTGATCCGGCGGGCCCGGGCCCGGAGCTTCTCGTTGGTGGCGCGGACGTCGACCATCAGGTTCCCGTAGGTCTTGCCGAGCCGGACCATGGTGAGCGTCGAGACCATGTTGAGCACCAGCTTCTGCGCGGTGCCGGCCTTCAACCGGGTGGAGCCGGCGAGCAGTTCGGGCCCGGTGACGACCTCGATGCCGTGCTCGGCGGCGGCGGCCAGCGCGGAGCCGGGGTTGTTGGCCAGGCCGACGGTGAGCGCGCCCAGCGCGCGGGCGTGCTCGACGGCGGCGAGCGCGTACGGGGTGCGGCCGGAGGCGGAGACGGCGACCACGGCGTCGGCGGCGGTCAGCCCCAGCGCGTCCAGGTCGGCGACGGCGGCCTCCCGGTCGTCCTCGGCGTTCTCGACGGCGGCGGTGGTCGCGGCGGAGCCGCCCGCGATCACGGCGAGGACCTGCCCGGGGTCGGTACCGAAGGTCGGCGGGCACTCGCTGGCGTCCAGGACGCCGAGCCGCCCGGCGGTGCCCGCGCCGACGTAGACCAGCCGTCCGCCGCGGGCCGCCCGTTCGGCGATCGCGTCCACGGCGGCGGCGATCTCCGGCAGGCGGGCGGCGACGGCGTCGGCGACGGTCCGGTCCTCGGCGTTCATCAGCCGGGCGAGTTCCAGCGTCGGCAGCAGGTCGATCGCGGCGTGCTCGGGCCGCCGCGCCTCGGTCGCCAGCCCGGCCAGCGCCGCCACCAGCTCCCGGTCGGGCGGCGCGGGCAGCGCGGCCTGCGGGGCCTGCGGGGTCGACGGGTCGGGAACCGGGGCGTGCTGCGGGGTGCTGGTCACGCCCCCGACCTTAGCCCGGCCCCCGCCGACCGCCACCCCCTGCCCGCTGCCCCGCCCGCCGCCCGCCGCCCGCGGAAAGGGCTCCCGCCGGGCGGACGCGGCGCGGTCCGCCGGGGCGGTGCGGGCAGAAGACACGGTCCGGGAGGCCGAGGAGGCGCTGCGACGGGTCGGCGACGGGAACTGACGCGTCGTCAGGTCGCTTTCGGGGGACCGGCCTGCGGGAGGCGGACGACCAGGCGGGCGCCGGGGAGCCGGTCGGGGGGTTCGGCGGTGGCGGTGCCGCCGAACCGGTGCGCGATGGTGCGGACCAGGGCGAGGCCGAGGCCCGCGCCGCCGCTGTCCCGGTCGCGGGCGGCGTCCAGGCGGACGAAGCGTTCGAAGACCCGTTCGCGGTCGGCGGCGGGGATGCCGGGGCCGTCGTCCTCGACGGTGAGGACGGCCCGGCCGTCCTCGACGGCGAGGGTGACGGCGACCCGGTGGCGGGCGTGCCGGACGGCGTTGTCGAGCAGGTTGCGCACCAGGCGGGCGGGCAGCACTTCGCGGCCGGGCAGCACCGCCGCGCCGATCCGTCCTTCGAAGGTCAACTCCGGGTCGGTGTGGGCGCGTTCGGCGAGCTGTTCGGCGATCAGGTCGTGCAGGTCGACCAGCGCCCGGCCGCCGGCCGGCCCCGCGTCACGTCCGGTGTCCTGCTCGGTGTCCTGTTCGGTGTCCTGCTCGACCCGGGCGAGCAGCAGCAGGTCGTCGGCGAGGTCCTGGAGCCGCTGGGTGTCGGTGAGCGCCCCGGCGACCACGCCGGGCCAGTCGGCGGCGGCCGGGTGGGCGAGCGGCACTTCGAGCGAGTTGCGCAGCGCGGCGAGCGGGCTGCGCAGTTCGTGCGAGGCGTCGGCGACCAGGCGGCGCTGTTCGTCGAGGGCGTGCTGGAGCCGGTCGAGGGTGTCGTTGGTGGTGCGGGCGAGCCGGTGGACGCCGTCGCGGGCCCGGGGGACGGGGACGCGTTCGTGGAAGGCGCCGTCGCGGACGGCGGCCATCTGGCGGCGGATCGACTCGACGGGGCGCAGCGCGAGTCCGGTGGCGAGCCAGGCGATCAGGGCGACGAACAGCGAGGCGGCGGGGGCCGCGTACTGGAGCAGCAGGCGGGTGACGGTGCCGCCGGTCTGTTCGGCGGTGAGCGGGTCGACCAGGACGTAGACGGTGAGCTGCTGCCCGGGGAGGTTCGGCCGGTCGAGCCCGCCGTTGCGGAACCCGTCGGCGTACAGGGCGAGTTGGTCGGTGGTCAGTGATCCGGTGAGGGCGCGGACGAAGCGGTAGGGGCGGGGGCCGAGTGCGGCGAGCTTGTAGTTCGGGGCGAGGTTGCCGGGGTAGCGGACGGTGATGATGTCGCTTCCGGGTCGCAGGGCGTTGCCGTTGCCGTACTGTTCGGGCCCGACGGGGGGCAGCCGGGCCGTGGGGGTCCAGTCGCGCGGGTCGGTGAGGTTGGCGGAGCGGAGCCACTGGCCGTCCTCGGTGACGACGGCGTAGGAGATGCTCTGGTACTGCTCGTCGGGCGCGTCGGGGATCTTCGAGGAGACGTTCTCGACGGCGGTCCAGGCCCGTTCCAGGGCGACCTGGTCGAGCCGGGAGCGGACGGCGGCGCCGATCAGGGGCGCGGCGACGGCGAAGGCCAGGGCGGAGGCGAGCAGGGCGGCGAGCGCGGCGCGGGCCCGGATGCCGGGGGCGGGCCACCACGCGGGCCACCGGGCGGGCCGGGGACGGCGGGGGCGGCGGAAGCGGCGGGGGCGGTCAGCGGGCATCGGGGGCCAGCCGGTAGCCGATGCCGCGGACGGTCTCGATCCGGGCGTGCGCGCCGGCCCGGTCGAGCTTGCGGCGCAGCGCGGCGACGTACACCTCGACGATGTTGATGTCGCCGCGGAAGGCGGAGTCCCAGACGGCGTCCAGGATGTCGCTCTTCGGGACGGCCTGGTCGGGGCGGCGCAGCAGGCACTCCAGCACGCCGAACTCCTTGGCGGTGAGCCGTAGTTCGGTGTCGTCGACGGTGCAGCGGCGGGCGGCGGGGTCGATCCGCAGGTCGGCGGCGGCGAGGACGGCGGGGCGGCCGGCCGCGCCGCGCCGGAGCAGGGCGCGGAGCCGGGCGGTGAGCACCACGTAGGAGAACGGTTTGGCGAGGAAGTCGTCGGCGCCGCAGTCCAGGGCCTCGGCCTCGTCGTATTCGCCGTTCTTCGCGGTGAGCATCAGGATGGGGACGGAATGCTCCTCGGCGCGCAGTTGCCGGCAGATCCGGAAGCCGTTGAGGCCGGGCAGCATGAGGTCGAGCACCAGCAGGTCGTAGCGGCCGGAGCGGGCCAGGTCGAGCCCGGTGAGGCCGTCGGCGGCCACGTCGACGGCGTAGCCCTCGGCCCGCAGTCCCTGGCCGAGCGAGCGGGCCAGGCTTTCCTCGTCCTCGACCATGAGTAGGCGCACCGGACGAGGATAGGGCCTTTTCCGGCGGCGGGATAATCCCCCGGGCGTTGTGCCGGTTTTATCCGTGCTGAAGAAATCCTCAGGTTCTTTCAGAAGCGTTTCAGGGGCATTTTCCTAGCGTCGGCCGGGTGCGATTCTCTTTCTCCGCGCCCGTGGTGGCGCTTCCGGTCCTGCTGTTCCACCTGGCCCTGTCGCTGCCCCGGCAGTGGCGGATCGAGACCACCGGGTTCGATCTGGGGATATTCGAGGAGGCGGTGCGCGGGTACGCGGGCGGCGGGCCGCCGGTGGTGGTGCTGAAGGGCGCCGGGTTCGACCTGCTGGGCGACCACTTCAGTCCGGCGCTGGTGGTGCTGGCCCCGTTCTACCGGCTGTGGCCGGCGGCGGAGACGCTGCTGGTGGCGCAGTCGGTGCTGTTCGCGCTGTCGGCGCTGCCGGTGGCGGCGCTGGCCGGCCGGCGGTTCGGCCGGGTCGGCGGGGTGGCGGCGGGGTGGGCGTACGGGCTGTCCTGGGGGCTGTGGCGGGCCTCGCAGTTCGACGTGCACGAGGTCGCGCTGGGGGTTCCGCTGGCGGCGGCCGCGACGGTGGCGCTGGCGGAGCGGCGCTGGCGGGCGGCGGTGTGCTGGGCGCTTCCGCTGCTGCTGGTGAAGGAGGACCAGGGCCTGCTGCTGGCCGGGGTCGGCGGGTACGTGCTGCTGGCGGGCCGGCGGCGGGCGCTGGGGGCGGCGACGGTCGCGGCGGCCGTGCTGGGCACGGCGCTGGCGGTGCTGGTCCTCGTCCCGGCGGCCAACCCGACGGGCGGCTACGCGTACGGCTCCTGGGTGGGGCCGGACGGCGGGAACCCGCTGGCGCGGCTGCTGTTCCCGGCCGAGAAGTGGGGGACGGTGGGGGCGCTGCTGGCCCCGACGCTGCTGCTGGCGCTGCGCTCGCCGCTGGCCCTGCTGGCGGTGCTGCCGCTGGCGGCCCGGTTCTGGTCCCCGGTGGAGGCGTACTGGGGCACCGGGTTCCACTACAACGCGGTGCTGATGCCGGTGCTGTTCGTCGCGGGCCTGGACGGGCTGTGGCGCCTGACGGGCCGCCGGGGCGGGCAGGTTCCCGTCCGGGTGCTGCCACCGGCGGTGGATCGGGAACCGCGCCGCGCGCCCGTCCCGGCAGTGCCCGTCCCGGCGGTGTTCGCGCTGGCCGGGATGGTGCTGCTGGCCCTGCTGGCCGTGCCGCGGCCGGATCTGTCCGGGCCGGGGGCGGAGGCGCTGACGGTGCGTCGGGTGCTGTCGGCGGTGCCGGACGGGGCGCGGGTGGCCGCGGCGAACCGGCTGGCCCCGCAGTTGACCTCGCGCTGCGCCGTCTCGCTCTTCCCGTACCTGAGTTACCCGGACGGGGGCTCGACGGGCCTGTCGTCGGACGGCCGCGACCCGCGGTCCCGGCCGGTCGCGGAGTGGGCCGCCACCCTGGACGCGCCGGAGGACTTCCCGGTGCCCCGGGCGCGCGAACTCGACGTCCAGCGGGGGCTGCCCGCCGCCGGCTACCGGCCGGTCGCGCGCGGCGGCGGGGTCACCGTCTGGCACTGGCAGCGCGGTTGAGGGGGCGGTCGGCGGCTGTTCCCCGCGCGTTGACCTCCCCGTGGTGGCCGCGTTCCCGCGTACTGGCTAGGCTTCGCGCTGACGCGGGCAGGTGTGCACCGCACCTTTCCACACGGGAGTTCACATGGCGCGGGGCGTCATCCGCGGGGCGGCCTCCGGCGCCGTGCCGCTGCTCTTCTCGGTGCTGCTGGCCGCGCTGTTCACGGGTGCCTCCGCCGGGGTGTCGGCGGCGGCGCAGGGCAACGGGACGGTCGTCATCGGCGTCTCCGGGGTGCCGGCCCGGGTCGCGCCGGGCGAGGGGTTCACGGTGGCGTTCACCCTGGACTCGACCTCCCGGTACCGGGTCCTGGTGCGTTCCCTGGTGCTGGAGCTGGCCGACGCCACCGGCCCGGCGGCGGGGCCGGACGACCTCGCGGTGCAGTGGCGGGACGACGCCACCAGCACGTGGCGGGAGTCCGACCACTACGGGCCGGAGTCGTGGGGCACCACCCCGGCCGTGCCGCTGACGATCGCGCCGCACGGCAGCCTGACCGTCCGGGCCCGGGTGGTCCTGGGGTCGGCGGCCCCGGCCGGGACGTACCTGCTGGCGATGGACGGCCCGGCCGCGTACACGGTGGTCGACGGCGCGGGCCGGGACGTCGGCCCGCTGGACGGCCACAACCGCGCGCAGGCGGTGTTCCGCTGCGCCGTGCCCGGCCCGTCGGCCTCGCCCGCGCCCACGCCGAGCGGGTCGGCCACCGCCGGGCCGGACCCGTCCGCGTCCGCCCCCGTCACGGCCGGGCCGTCCGCCCCGACGGCGGCGCCGAGCGCCGTCGCCCCGCCGCCGACCGTCGGCGCCGCCCTCGCCCTGCTGCCCGCCGAGGACACCGGGCCGACCGGGCCGGGCAGCGTCCCGGGGCCGTCGGCGTCCGCCCCGGAGCGCTCCCCCGCCGCGGCGGCCCAGCGGCTCCCCGAGGCGGCGGCCGCCTCCGTCGCCGGTCGCGGCTCCACCCTCCGGCTGGTCTTCGGTGTCGCCGCGATCGTGTTGGGCTGCTCGATGGGCACCGCGCTGCTGGTGCGCCGCCACTCGCACGCGCACCACCCCGACCGCTGACCGGTGCCCCTTCCGTCCGGTCCGGTCAGTCGCGTCCGGTGCCGGTGCCGGCGGGCAGGACGTAGCGCTGCGGGGCCATCACGGTGTCGCGCCAGGAGAGGTCGGCGACGATCGCGGCGTGCGCCTCGGCCGGCGACAGCTCGCACCCGGCGGGCACCGTGGCCGTCAACTCTCCTCCCTCGAAAGTGACTTCGACGTCCTTGACGCCGAGGACGGCGCGCACCCGGTCGGCGACCACGTCGAGGTCGACCCAGTTGCTGCCGACCTGCTGCCAGCGGCCCTTCTCCCGGCGGCCGACGGGCAGGCCGCTGAGTGCGGCGAGTTCGCCGTCGGGACCGAGGGCGACCGGGCGCTGTCCGGCGAGGTCGATCAGCCGGAGCAGGGCGCGGGCGAACTGCTCGGTCTCCTCGCGGTCGAGGACGTCGGGGTGGGCGTGCAGGCTGATCTCCAGGCAGGTGCCGGTCCGCCAGATGTTGATCATCAGCCGGGTGGGGAGCGGCTCGGTCGGGTACCAGGTCAGTTCGGGGTCGACCGGCGGGTCGGGGCGCAGCGCCGCGATCTCCTCGGGGACGGTGCCGCTGACGTCGTTGAGCACGACGTCGCGGACGAACCGGGCGCCGCGTCCGATCGAGGCCTCGTCGAGGATGCGCCAGAGCTGCTCGGTCTCGAAGGTGGCGTGCCAGTAGCCGGAGAGCGCCTGAGCCTGGGTGCGGCCGATCAGGGTGTCCAGGTCGGGGCAGTCGGTGTCGAGGACGAGCAGCGCGTCCTGGGCGAGGGTGCCGATGTGCTCGGCGAGCGCGGAGCGGTGCCGGTTGGCGGAGAGCGCGGCCATCACCACGGTCGGGCGGGCGGCCCGGTGCGCGGCGAGGACGGCGTAACAGGCCAGCAGGACGGCCGACTTGGAGCTGCCGGTGCGGCGCACGGCGCGTTCCAGCGCGGCGGCGCCGAACGGGCTGCGGACGGCGAGGGTGTGCAGCAGGATGTCGCCGGAGCGGACCCGGTCGTCGGTGAAGACGGCGGACGGCTCCTCGTTCAGGATGCGCTCCCAGTGCCGGAGGGCGGCCCGGGCGCGGCGCTGCCCGCCGGTGGAGCGCTCCTGTTCGGCGACCTCGATCGGGGTGGGGCCGGCGGGCGGCGGCAGTTCGGCGCCGGAGGCCAGGGCCATCCACTCCTGGAACAGCAGCCCGGTGGCGACGCCGTCGAGTTGGGCGTGCGAGACGACCACGGCGAGCAGCACGGGGCGGCCGTCGCGGGTGAGCAGGCCGAACCGGAGCGGGAAGTCCGCGGCGAGGTCGAACGGGACGCAGCGGCGGTCCCAGCAGTAGGCGTCGCCCCGGGCGGCGGCGTCCTCGTCCGGGTCGAGGGCGATCACGTCGACGGTGAACTCGCCTTCCCGGAGCTGGCGCTGTGTGGTCGGGAGCTGTTCGCCCGCGGCGGGGAAGACGGTGCGCAGGGCGGCGTGCCGCTCGGCGAGGGTGCGCAGCGCGGCGAGGCAGCCGGGCAGGTCGGCGTGCTCGGGGACGATCCAGCTGGCCTGCTTGTTCAGCGAGGAGGGCTCGTTGCGTTCGCGCGAGGGGGTCTCGTTGCGCAGGCAGCGGAGCATGTTGTCCTGGCCGAGGGTGACCGGCCCCTCGGCCTCGGGCGCCTCGGCACGGAACCGTACGGTGGTGGCTTCTTCGTGTGACACGCCGTCAGTCTCCGTTCGGGGCGGTGCTGTTCTGGGCGGTGCCGTTCTGGGCAGTGCCGTTCAGGGCGTTGCCGATGGGCTGCGGCCAGTCGGCGGGCCGGGGGCCGTGGGTGTGCAGCAGGGCGAGGGCGATCCGGTCGAGGCCGAAGGCGGTGCAGGCGGTGTTGCCGGTGGCGCCGTCGGCGGTGAACGCGAACGCCTCGCCGAAGTGGTCCTTGTGGAGGTTGGCGGAGGCGATCGCCTGGGGCAGGCCGTCGGCCACCGGGACGCGCAGTTCGAACTTCAGCTCCTGGGCGCGCTGGGCGGCTTGGTAGATCCGGCGGCCGCCGCCGAAGAACGGGTCGTCGGCGAGTTCGACGGACGGCTTCAGTCCGAGCGTCTCCAGCCAGTCGGCGACCCGGCCGAGCCAGTGCTCGCGCCACTGCTGGCAGTGCTCGGCGGTGCCGGCGGTGACCAGTTCGGCCATCCGGAAGGTCCGCAGCCGGCCGGGTTCGGCGGTCGCCTCCTGCCGGAAGCACTGCGCCTCGACGCTGAAGCGGACCGGCTCGGTGAGGTCCCGGCCGTCCAGGGTGGCGTAGACGGGGTAGCAGGCGGCGGGGAGCAGCACCAGGTCGGAGATGCCCTGCCGGGTGTGCCAGTCGCCGCCCTCGGCGATCAGCGGGGAGAGCCGGCGCCAGTCCGCGGCGGTGCCGGTGTAGCTGTGCACGGTGCCGAGCAGGTTCGGGAAGGAGGCGGCGAAGCCGGCCCGTTCGATGGTGGCGCGGGAGATCACGGGCGGGACGACGAGCCGTTCGAAGGGTTCGTCGGCGGCCAGCCGGGCGATCGCGTCGCGGAGCGCGCCGAGCAGCTTCTCGTAGGCGGCGGGCTGGAGTTGGACGCCGGGGGCGGCGGTGGACAGCGGGGTGGCGTCGTCGGGGTGGCGGGTCATGGTCGGTCTGCCTCGGGGTCGGGGGCGGCGGGCGCCGGGAGGAGGACGGGGTCGGTGGTCCGGGCCGGGGACGCGGGGAGCTGCGCGGGGCCGGGGGCGTCGCCGGGGTAGCGGCGCAGGTCGGGTGGCGGGAGGGGGCGGGTGCCGGTGCGGGCGAGGGCGGCGCGGTAGCCGGCCGGGGCGGGCAGGTCGCGGACGGCGCACGGGCCGAGCGGGCCGTGCAGCCGGTGCGGGCCGGGCCGGTCGACCGGTCCGGCGGGGGTGCGCAGGCCGTCGGCGAGGCGTCCGCCGCGTGCCTTGGTGTATGCCTCCTTGCGGGTCCAGCGCCGGGTGAACTCCTCGGCGTCGCCGCCGGTTTCGGCCCCGGGGTAGTAGCGGTGGGCGAGCCGGCGGGCGACCTGTGCGGTGGGCACCGGTTCCAGGTCGACGCCGATCGCGCCGCCGTCGGCGGGGTGCTGCTCGATGGCGAACAACGCCCAGGGCCCGGCGGTGCTCAGGTTCACGGTCAACCGCCCCGCCAGTCCGTCGGGTTCGGGGCGGCCGTGCGGTCCGCGCCGCCAGCGGACCCGCTCCGGCGGCAGGCCCGCGGCGGCGGCGGTGAGCAGCCGGGCGGCGGCGTGCGCGACGACGAAGCGGTGCCGCTGCGGTCCGTCGGGCGCGGCCAGGGCCCGGGCCAGTTCGCCCGGGTCGAGCAGTTCCAGCAGGGCCCGGGCCTGCTCGGCCCCGGCGTCGGTGGGGATCAGCCAGACCTCGGTCACGCCTGCCCGCCCTCGGGGTGACGACCGGTGACGCGCGCGCCCGGAACGACAGCGCCACCGCCGCCGCGCGGGGTCCGTCCCTGTCCGGGTCGGACCGCCGCCGGGACGGAACCGGCCGGGCACGGGGTCGGCGGCACGGCTCCCGACGGCATGGAACCCGGCGGCACGGCGCGCGGCAGCGGCACCGGGCGGCCGGACCTCCCCACCGCCCCTCGGGCCCGGCCGGGCCGGACGGCCGTCGCCGAGCCGCACGACCGGCGCGGGCCGAGTGCCGCGCGGCCGTCGCGGACCGCCGCCCTTCCGGCGCCGCCCTTCACTCCGCTCCCCCCTCCGCCTGCGGGTCGCGGCCCCAGCAGGCCAGGTCGAACCGGCCGGTCTCCGGTTCGAAGTCGGCGAGGGCCAGCGGAAGTTCGGCGTACCGCGGGTCGGCGAGGGCTCCGGCCAGGGCGGCCCAGCCGCCGGTGTACGGGTTGCCGGGGCGGGCCCGCAGGACCGGGCGGTCGGCGGGCGGGTCGGCCGCGGCCAGTCCGGGGCCGAGCACCAGCAGGGTGCCGGCGGGCAGCTCCCCGTCCGCCTTCCACAGCGCGTCAAAAGCCTGACGTTCCGTCAGTTCTGATTCTTGGAAGGTGAGTTGCAGTGGCCGGCCGACGCCTTCCGACTCCCAGAGCAGTGCGGCGGCGGAGTGCCGGTCGGGCTGCCGGGCGGGCCGGTGCGGGCGGTGGTGCAGGTCGGCCTGTTCGACGGCGATCAGCAGGGCGCGCCGGGCGCCGCCGGTGCGGGCGTACGCGTCGGCGATCCGCAGCGCGCTGAAGGTGCCGCCCGCGCCCTCGTCGCAGAGGGCGAAGGCGAGCGGTTCGCCCGGGCACAGGTCGCTGAGCCGGTTGGCGGTGGACTGTCCGGGGCGGACGTCGGGTCCGGCGTAGACCAGGACCACCAGGTCGACGGGGCGGGTGGCGTCGGCCAGGTGCTCGACGGCGTGCCGGGCGAGGGTCAGGTAGGAGTGGCCGCGGGCCCCGGTCAGCGCGTCCTCGTCGAGTTCCAGGCCGTAGGGGCGGACCAGGTCGGCGGTGAAGGTGCGCAGGTCGGGGTCGGCGGCGAGCGGGGAGTGCCCGTCCAGGTCGAGGGCGTGGGCGGCGGTGAGGCGCAGCGCGGAGGCGGTGCGCGGCAGGGTGGTCGGGGGGAGCGGTCCGCGGACGCGCACGGCCGTCAGTCCTCGGCGATGACGTGTCCGGCGACGAAGCCCGCGAGGGTGCCGACCGAGCGCAGGTCGTCCTGGTCGATGCCTTCGACGTCGATCTGCACGTCGAGGTGGTCCTCGAGTTCCAGGATGAGTTCGAGGGTGGCGGCGGAGGTCAGCCCGACCTCGTCGAACAGGCAGGCGTTCTCGGTGACTTCGGGCAGTTCGCGCTTGAGCACCCGGGGCAGCAGCAGCAGGATTCCGTCGAGGGCCCGGCCGCGCAGCTCGGGGTCGACGGTGCTGTCGGCGCCGTCGGCCGCGTCGGTGTCGGCGGCGGGGTTCTCGGTCAGGGCGGATTCGGTCATGGCGATGTCCTGTCTGGCCGCGCGGCCCGACCGGCGGGCCGCGCACGGCGGTTGACTGGGTGGCGAGTGGGCAGGGAGGGGCTCGGCGCCGCCGCCGCGCCGGGTGCCGCCGGCCGTCGCCGCCGAGGGCGTCGGCGGTGCGGGCCTCAGTGCTGGAGCACCATGGCGGCGAAGGTCGCGCCGATTCCGGCCGCGGCGATCAGGTAGCGGTCGCCGCGGCGGAGCAGGCCGCGGGCGGTGGCGGTGCGGTGGTTGATCAGGACGTCCGCGGCGAAGCTGTGCCCCACCGCGGGGACGTTGTCCAGCACCACGCGTTCGGGTGGGAGCCCGACCTCGCGGCAGATCCGTTTCCAGGAGATCTGGTTGACGTTGTGCGGGAGCAGCAGCCGGATCGAGTCCCAGCTCTCGCCGGCCTCGTCCAGTGCCGCCCGCATCACGCCGGCCATCAGCTCCGGGTAGCCGCGCTGGTAGCGCAGCAGCAGTTCCGCATCGTCGGCGAGCCGCCCGTCGAACTCGCCGTGCTGGTCGACCGCGTACGACAGCACGCGGTCGTGTTCGCCTTCGGCCCGCACCAGGCAGGCGGCCGCCCCCTCGCCGAACAGGGCGGTGTCCGGGACGATGCGGGCGTCCCGGGTGAAGGTCTTCTCACCCGCCAGGATCAGCGCCGTCGCCTCGGGGTCGGGGTCTGCCGCCAGCAGCCGACCGGCCACGTCCAGTGCCAGCAGGGTGCCGGCGCAGGCGTGGTGGGTGACGGTGAAGGCACGGGCGTGGCTCAGCCCCAGACGGCCGAGCACGTCGTGCAGCGGGTTGTGCGGGTAGGGCGCCGCGACCGGCAGGCTGCGCGCGTGCAGCACGTACTTGACGCGGTGTTCGTTGCCGCGCAGCGGGGCCAGGGCCTTCGCCGCGCCGATGAGCAGATCGGTCAGGTCTCCCTCGCGGTCCACCCGGACCCGGTCGAGGCCGTGGAACCGGCGGAAGAGCCTGATCTGACGGTCCGTCAACCCCAGGCTCTCCCCGATCAGTTCGATCGGTTCGGCGGTGGGTGGCAGGTGAACGGCGACTGCTTCCAGAGCGGTCACGCGGGCTAGTATTCCGTCGCCCCCACCGGCCGCACAAGGGATCTCCGACGCTTGGTTCGGACCAACCCCCGGTGGTCTGCACCAATTCTCCGTCGTTTGCACACGACTCTTGGGAAACTCGCCCGGGCGGCACCCGCCCCGCGCCCCTCCCCGCCTCCGGAAGGAACCGCCGTGCCCCCTGCCGTCCCCGCTCCCCCGCTGCGCCTGCTGCTGGTGGTCCCGCCGCTGACCGGTCACCTGCTGCCGGCCCGCGCCCTGGCGCTGGCCTGGGCCGCGCGCGGCCACGAAGCGGCCTGGACGGGGCCGGAGTCGGCGCTGCGGCCGGTGCTCGGCCCGGACGCCCAGGTGCACCCGACCGGGGCCCGGGTGTTCCGGGAGCAGGCGGCGGGCGGCGCGGCGGCGGTGCGCTCGCTCTGGGAGGGCTTCGTGGTGCCGCACACCCGGTTCACGCTCGGCGCGGTGCGGCGGGCCGTCGAGCAGTGGCGGCCGGACGCGGTGCTGGTCGACCAGCACAGCCCGGCGGGCGCGCTGGCCGCGCACGGCGCGGGCGTGCCGTGGGCGACCTTCGCCCCGTCCACCCTGGAGATCGGCGACCCGCTGGGCGGCGACCGGGAGTTGACGGCCTGGCGGGACGGGCTGCTGCGCGGGCTGTGGGAGCGGGCCGGGCTGCCGGCCGGGGAGTTCACCGATCCGCGCTTCTCGCCGGGCCTGGTGCTCGCCGCGGGCAGCCCGGCCCTGTTCGGCCTGGACGCCGTCCCCGCGCACTGGGCGACGGTCGGCCCGCTGCTCGCGCCGCGCCCCGGACCGGCCTTCCCCTGGGACCGGCTGGACCCCCGGCGGCGCCGGGTGCTGGTCACCATGGGCACGCTGTCCGCCGAGGTGGCGGGCGGCTTCCTGGACCGGACGGCCGCCGCACTGGCCGAACTGCCGGACGTGCAGGCGATCGTGGCCGCCCCCGGCGGGACCGCGCTGCCGCCGGGGGCGATCGGCCTGGAGCGGGTGCCGGTACTGGAACTGCTCGGACGCGGCGCGGTGGACGCCGTACTGTGCCACGGCGGGATGAACACCGTCGGCGAATCCCTGGCCCACGGGCGGCCGCTGGTGGTCGCCCCGATCCGCCACGACCAGCCGGTCACCGCCGCGCGACTGGCCGCCCTGGGCGCGGCCGTGCCGGTCGACTTCGCCACCGCGACCCCGGACGAGCTGCGCGACGCCCTGCGCCGGGCCCTGGACGCGCCGGAGGTCCGCTCCGCGGCCGAGCTGCTGGGCCGTCAACTCCTGTCCTGCGGCGGCCCGGTGGCCGCGGCCGAACGACTGGAGCACTTCGTGCGCGCAGCAGGCCGGAACCGCACCGAGTTGTGGTCCAGACCATTGTGAACGGGCGGGTCGGGGCCCTAGGGTCTGTCGTCGAACCCCCGGCGCGGCCCACGTCCCCCGTCGCCGCCCGCCCCTCCTTCCGCGTACCCGCCCGCCGCCGCAGCTGTTCGCGGCGCGATCCGGCGCGGCACGGCGCGGACCTCTTCCGTCGGCCGACCGGCCGCCTTCCCTCCCACACCCCACCGAGAACGACCACAGGAGTCCGGGTTGATCGTCACCAAGGGGCTGCGCAAGTCCTTCCGGCCCCGTCGCGGCAGCTCCGTCGACGCGGTGCGCGGCATCGACCTCGCCGTCGAGGAGGGCGAGATCTACGGCCTGCTCGGGCCCAACGGCGCGGGCAAGACCACCACGCTGCGGATGCTCGCCACCCTGCTCGTGCCCGACGACGGGACCGTCACCGTCGCGGGCGCCGACCTGCGGGCCGACCCGGGCGAGGTCCGCCGCCGGATCGGCTACGTCGCCCAGGGCGGCGGCACCACCGACCAGGCCACCGCCCGCGAGGAACTGGTCCTGCAGGCCCGGATGTACGGCATCCGCAAGGCCGAGGCCGTCCGGCGCGCCGAGGAGGGCCTGGCGGCCTTCGACCTCACCGAGTTCGGCGACCGCCCCTGCAAGACCTACTCGGGCGGCCAGCGCCGCCGCCTCGACCTCGCCCTCGGCGTCGTCCACCGGCCCAGGGTGCTGTTCCTCGACGAGCCCACCGTCGGCCTGGACCCGCGCAGCCGGGCCCAGGTCTGGGACGAGGTCCGCCGCCTGCGCGAGCAGGGCATGACGGTGCTGCTCACCACCCACTACCTGGACGAGGCCGACGCCCTGTGCGACCGGATCGGCATCGTGGACCACGGCGGCATCGTCACCGAGGGCACCCCCGAGGAGCTCAAGCAGAAGATCGCCGGCGACTCCGTCACCATCGGCCTGGCCGACGCCGGGGCGACCGCCGACGCCGAGCACGCCCTGGCCGAACTCCCGTGCGTCCGGCGCCTGGAGGCCCTGCCCGGCGAGGACGGGCTGCGCCTGCACGTGGACTCCGCCGCCACCGCGATCCCGCAACTGCTGAGCGCCCTGGTCGCGGCCGGCCTCGAACCGGAGCACGTCCAGCTCCAGCGCCCCAGCCTGGACGACGTGTTCCTGGCCCTGACCGGCCGCGCGCTGGTCCACAGCAGCTGACCACCCCTCCCCTTTCCGGCACCGACGCCCCGAGGTCCCCGTGAAGCTCGCCCGCGACACCTGGCTGGTCTACCAGCGCCAACTCCTCCTGATGGCCCGCTCCCCCGTGTGGATCGCCGTCGGACTGCTCCAACCCCTCTGCTACCTGCTGCTGTTCGCCCCGCTGCTGACCTCCGCGCTGGCGGCGTCCGGCGCGCACAGCACCGCCGACGCGTACCGGATCTACGTGCCCGGCCTGCTCTCCGCGCTCGCCGTCATGGGCGGCCTGTTCACCGGCTTCACGCTGCTCGGCGAACTGCACGCGGGCGTCATCGAGCGCTCCCGGGTGACGCCGGTCAGCCGGGTCGCGCTGCTGCTCGGCCGGGCACTGCGGGAGACCACCGCGCTGCTGATCCAGTCGGCGCTGATCGCCGTCCTGGCGATCCCGTTCGGCCTGACCGTCGGCCTGGTCGACCTGCTGCTGGCCATGGCGCTGCTCGCCCTGATGGCGCTGATGTCCTCCTCGGTCTCGTACGGCCTGGCCCTGCTGGTGCCCACCGACGCGGCGCTCGGCCCGATCGTCAACACCATCGCGCAGCCGCTCGCGCTGCTCTCCGGCACCCTGCTGCCGATCGCGCTCGCCCCGGCCTGGCTGCGCACCGCGGCCTCCTGGAACCCCTGCTACTGGGGCGTGGAGGGCATGCGCGCCCTGTTCGCCGGGCACCTGGACGCCCCCGAGGTGTGGCGCGGCCTGCTGCTGACCGCGCTGACGATGGTGCTCGCCGTCGCCTGGGCGGCCCGCCTGTTCGCCCAGCGCATCCGCTGAGCGCCTGCGCGGCACGGCGCTGAGCAGCCTGAGGAGTACCGAGCAGCACCGAGCGGGGCCCGGCGGAAGGAACTCCCGCCGGGCCCCGCTCGGTCGTGCGCTCAGGAGTCGGCCGGGAGCCGTTCCGCGACGAACGCGGCCAGCCGGCGGACGCCCTCGGTGATCTGCCCGGGCGTCAGGTAGGAGCAGGAGAGCCGCAGCTGGCGGGTGCCGCCGCCGTCCGGGTGGAAGCCGTCCATCGGGGTCCACAGCACGCCGTGCGCGCGGGCGCAGTCGTCCAGGGCCCTGGCGTCGGCCCGGAACGGGACGGTGACGACCGCGAAGAAGCCGCCCGCGGGGCGGTTCCAGGAGACCCCGGGGACGTTCCGGAAAGCGTTTTCCAGTTCGGTCAGCAGGGTGTCCATGGCGTGGGCGTAGAACTGCCGGGCGGGCTCGTTGGCCTTCCGCAGCCCGGGGCCGCCGCCCAGCAGCATGCCGCCGATCACGGCCTGGCTGAGCGCCGAGGTGTTCACGGTGGTCATGCTCTTCAGCTTGGCCAGCTCGTCGGCGAGCAGGGTGGTGGAACCGTCGGGAGCCTCGACGCGCTGGTCGGCGACCACGTAGCCGACCCGGGCACCGGGCAAGCAGGTCTTGGCGAAGGACCCGAGGTAGACCACGTTCCCGCGGTCGTCGTCCAGCGCCTTCAGGGTGGTGCGGGCGTAGCCGGAGCGGCCGAAGAAGAAGCCGTACGGGTTGTCCTCGATCAGCAGGACGCCGGCCTCCTCCGCGACCGCCAGCAGCCGGCGGCGGGCCGGCTCGTCCAGGCTGGTGCCGCTCGGGTTGGCGAAGTCCGGGACCACGTAGCAGGCCCGGGGACGCTTCCCGGCGGCCCGCAGCTCGCGGACGGCCGCGGCCAGCGCCTCCGGGTCGAGCCCGCCGTCGGGGCCGGCCTCGGGCACCGGACGGACCGTCAGGTCGAGCAGCCGGGCCGCACCCGTCACCCCGACGTAGCAGGGCGAGGAGACCAGCAGCACGTCGTCCGGGCCCGCGCACAGGGCGCGCAGCACCAGCAGCATGCCCTCCTGCGCGCCGACGGTCACCACGATCGCCTCGGGGTCGACGTAGATCGCCTCGTCGGCGGCCAGTGCCCCGGCGATCAGCGGCGCGATCAGGCCCTTGGTGCGGCCGTACTGGAACACCTCCCGGCGGACCTGCTCCTCCGTCAGCCCGCGCTCCTCGCGCAGGTGCCGGAGGTAGCGCTCCAGGTGGACGGGGATGTCGGCCGGGTCGAAGAACTCCTCGTGCGGGCGGCCGGGCCCGAACGAGATCGCCTCCGGGTAGCGGCCGGTGACCTCGTTGAGGAACGTCATCGCGTCCAGCAGCGGATCCGCGAGCGAGCCGTGCAGCTCGGCGAGCCGCAGCACCCGGCTCACCGCCTTGCCTCCCGCCCGGCCCCGTACGCCGCCACCAGCCGCTCGGCGGCGAACAGCTGGGCCGCCCGCCCGTCGTCCAGCAGCGCGGGCATCGCGAAGAACCCGTGCGGCATCCCGGCGTACCGCCGCAGCTCCACCGCCACCCCGGCCCCCCGCAACGCCTCGGCGTACTCCTCCCCCTCCGCGCACAACGGGTCGTACTCGGCCGTCACCACGGTCGCCGCCGGCAACCCCCGGTGATCGGCCGCCCGCAACGGCGACGCCAACGGATTCTCCGCATCCCCCGGCCCCGCCAGATAGTGCGCCCAGTACCAGGCCACCGAATGCCGATTGAACAACGCGGGGTCCTCCCCGTCAGGTCCTGCCCCCGCCCCTCCGGCCCGCCCCGCAGGAGCTGCCTCCCCGCCCCGCGCGAAGCTCCCTGCGGGCTCTGCCCCCGGCTGCCCCGCAGGGACTTCCCCCGCCTCTCCGACCTGCCCCGCAGGAGCTGCCTCCCCGCCCCGCGCGAAGCTCCCTGCGGGCTCTGCCCCCGGCTGCCCCGCAGGGACTTGCCCGTCCCCCCGGCCCCCGGCATGGCCTTCCCCCGCCTCTCCGGCCCGCCCCGCAGGGGCGGCCTCCCCGCCCCGCGCGAAGCCCCCCTCAGGGCCTGCCACCGGCTGCCCCGCAGGGGTTTCCCGTGGTACCCGGTGGTCGGTGTTCGGGTAGATCAGGAGCTGGTGCAGGATCGCGGGGCCGCCGCGTTCGCGGGCGAGGAGGGTGAGGGCGGCGGCGAGGTTGCCGCCGGCGCTGTCGCCGCCGACGGCGAGGCGGGCGGGGTCGAGGCGGAGGTCCGCGGCGTGGCGGGCGATCCAGTCGAGGGCGGCCCAGCAGTCGTGGACGGCGGCGGGGAAGCGGTGTTCGGGGGCGTGCCGGTAGCCGACGGCGAGGACGGCGGCGCCGGTCGCGTTGGCGAGGGCCCGGCAGATCGGGTCGCTGGTCTCCAGCGAGCCGAGCGCCCAGCCGCCGCCGTACAGGTAGAGCAGTCCGGGGCCGGCCGGCTCGTCGATCGCGGCCTTCGGCAGGTAGTGCCGCAGGGTGAGCGGCCCGCCGGGCCCGTCGATGGTGAATTCCCGGACGCTGTGGACCTGTTCGCCGGTGCCGGTGGCGGCCCGCAGGTCGGCGAGGTCGGCGGCGCGGGCCTCGGCGAGGGTGCGGGTGTACAGCGGCGGGGTGCCGGCGGCGGCGCGGCGGGCGCGCATCGCCTCGGCCTGGGGGTGCAGCGGCATCAGCTCGCTCCTCCGGGGGCGGTGGCCTCCAGGTAGATCGACTCGTCCTTGCGGAAGGCGGTGTCGAGGTCGGCGAGGTCGGGGCGGGCGCTCTCCTGGAAGGCGCGCCGTTCGATCGTGAAGTCCCGGTATCCGGCATGGTCGAGGACGTACCGGAGTTCGGCCTCGTCGTAGATCCAGCGGTGGCCGAAGTGGTAGAAGATCTGGTTCAGCATGAAGGCCCGGCGTTCCGGCATCGGCGGTCCGACCCGCATGGTGCGCAGGCGGCGGCGGTGGCGGCGGAAGAACTGTTCGCCGCCGTCGAGGTAGCCCTCGATGTAGCGGGCCAGGTCGGGGGTGGTGAGGCGGAGCAGCCCACCGGGCCGCAGGACGCGGCGGATCTCGGCGAGCCAGGGGACGGCGACGCCCAGCGGGACGTGTTCGATCAGGTGCTCGGCGTAGACCCAGTCGACGCTGTGGTCGGCGAACGGGAGCGGCTCGGTGATGTCGAGCTGGGTGTACAGGCTGCTGCCGTCGATCCGGTAGAGCGGCCCGGGGCGGGTGGCGTCGTCGTCGGTGTGCAGGCCGACCAGGTCGGTGCCGAGGCCCTGGGGGTGGCGGGTGCGGAACGCGGCGAACTCGATGCCCGTGATGCCGAGGTCCTGGAAGTCCTGATGGGTGTGCGGCAATTCGGGTCGGACCTGTTCGATGGTCCGGCAGCGGGCGAGGTCCTCGGTGAACCGGTCGGTGCGGGCGCTGAGCCCTTCGGGGTCCTCCCAGTCCCAGTCCGCGAACAGTTCGGCGGCCCCCGGCGGGACGGGCGCGGACGGGGCAGGCGCGGACGGCGCCGGCGCGGACGGCGCCGGTTCGGCGGACGGGGCGGGCTCGGGTTGTGCGGTGGTCGCCACGGGGTCCTCTCGTGCGTGCGGGGTGGTGCGGCAGCCCTCTTTGACGGTGCTCCGTCACTCTCCTCTATATAGGGGAGAGCGACGCGCGCTCAGGACGGCGGCCAGGGGGCGAGTGCGGTGCGGTCGAGGTCGGCCGTCCGGGGGCGGCCGAGCAGCACCATGGTGTCGAGCAGTTCCTCGCGCAGCAGGTCGAGCACGGCCCGCGCGCCGTCGGCGCCGCCGTGCGCGAGGCCCCAGAGCACGGGGCGGCCGACCAGCCCGGCGCGGGCGCCGAGCGCGAGCGCCTTGGCCAGGTCGGCGCCGTGCCGCAGGCCGCCGTCGACCAGGACGGGCAGGTCTCCCCCGACGGCGTCGACCACCTCGGGGAGGGCGGCCAGCGCGGGCGGGGTGCCGTCGAGCTGGCGGCCGCCGTGGTTGGAGACCACGACCGCGTCCGCGCCGTGCTCGACGGCGAGCCGGGCGTCCTCGGCGGTCAGGATGCCCTTCAGCACCAGCGGCAGCGTGGTGCGCTCCCGCAACCAGGCCAGGTCGGCCCAGGTCAGGCGGGTGTCGAACTGCTGCCGGGAGTGCTCCTCGATGCCGGACCGCCCGGCCGCCGACCGCCGGGCGGCGCCGGTCAGTTCGGGAGCCAGGTTGACGGCGGTCAGGTCGGCGGGCAGCGCGAAGGCGTTGCGCAGGTCGCGCAGTCGGCGGCCGACCTTGGGGGCGTCCACGGTGAGCACCAGCGCCCCGTAGCCGGCCTGTTCGGCGCGCCGGACCAGCGCGGTGAGCGCGTCCCGTTCGCGCAGCCAGTACAGCTGGAGCCAGCGCGGCGCGCCGGGTGCGGCGGCGGCGATCTCCTCCAGGGTGCGGCTGGCGAAGATGCTGGTGATCAGCAGGGCGCCGGCGTCGGCGGCGGCGCGCGCGGTGGCGCACTCGCCGTCGGGGTGGGCGAGCCGGTGGTAGGCCATCGGCGCGACGCCGTAGGGGGCGGCGAGCCGGGCACCGAGCAGTTCGGTGCCGCAGTGCGGGGCGGAGACGTCGACCAGGACGCGCGGGCGCAGCACGTACCGGCGCCAGGCGGTCAGGTTGGCGCGCCGGGTCCATTCGCTGCCGGCCCCGCCCTCGAAGAAGTCCCAGATCACGGCGGGCAGTCGGGCCCTGGCGAGTGCGCCGTGCTCCGCCAGTGTCAGCGGAACCATCGCGAACGAACCTCCTGATGATCCGTCAACTCGTGCGAAAACGAGGGACAGCGTAGGGGGACGGTCCGCCACTGGTATAGACCTTGACCCTTGATGGACTCCCGTGCAAAGGTCGGCACCGACGGGGGTCATCACCGAAGCATCACAACTCTTCCGAACCTTGCTTCCCACACGAGCGCGCGGAGTTGCGTTGACGCTTACCCCAATCCCGGTGCGCGGCCGTACGGTTGCCGCGGACTGGGTAGACGAGCAGTTACTCGCCGGACCGGACGGCGAACCGTGCCTGCGCTTCGGCGCTCCGGTGACCAGAGGAACGCTCCGGGCCCTGGTGGCCGAGCGGCAGCGGCAGTTGGCCGCCGCCGGTCTCGGCGCCAACGGCACGGTGGCGCTGCGGATGCCGCCGTCGGCGGAGTTCGTGGCGGTCCTGCTGGCCGCCTGGCGCTCCGGCGCGCAGGCGGTCCTGCTGGACCACCGGCTGACCGCCGCCGAGGTCGACCGCGCGGTGGACCGGCTGCACCCCCGGGTGCTGGTCGGACTCGCTGACGGGCGGCCCCGGTTCGAGCAGGTGCCGGGGGGTGCCGCGGCCGCCACCGGGCACGCCCTGGTGCAGCTCAGCTCGGGCTCGACCGGCCCGTCCAAGGTGATCGCCCGGACGGCCGCCGACCTGCTGCGCGAACTCGACTGCTACGCCCGGCTGCCGGAGTTCCCGGCCCGCGGCGAGCGGACGGTGCTGCTGTCCTCGACGGTGCACGTCCTCGGCCTGGTCGGCGGCCTGCTGCACGCCCTGCACGCGGGCGTCGAACTGGTGGTGCCGCAGCGGATGACCCCCGCGGGCATCCTGGCGACCGTCGCCGAGGGGAGCGCGCCGACCACCGTGATCGGCGTGCCGTTCCACGCCGAGCTGCTGGCCGCGGCCGCCGCGCCGCCCGAACTGCCGCAGCTGCGGCGGATGATCGTGGCCGGCGAGCTGGTCCGCCCGCAGCTGCCCGCGGCCTTCCGGGCCCGCTACGGGGTGCCGCTGGGCACCATGTACGGGATGACCGAGGTCGGCGTGATCGGCACCGACCTGACCGGCCGTCACCACCCGGCGGTCGCGCCGGTGCACGGCATGGAACTCTCGCTCTCGGGCGGCGAGTTGCACATCGCCCGGGAGCAGTCGCCGTACCTCGGCCCCACCGATCCGACCCGCTGGTCGGACGGGCTGCTGCACACCCGGGACGCCGCGCTGATCGACGACGCCACCGGCCTGGTGACGGTGCTCGGACGGCGCGACTCGCAGATTTCCATCGGCGGCCTCAAGGTCGACCTCAACGAGGTCGAGCAGGCCCTCGCCGGGCTCCCCGGCGTGGTCGAGGCCGTGGTGGTGTTCGCCGACGGCGCGATCGAGGCGTACGCCGCGACCGCCGAAGGCACCTGTTCCCCGCCGTCCGGACCGGGTGGCGCGGCCGAGCGGTTGCGCGACCTGCTCGGCGAGGAACTGGCGGGCTACAAGCTGCCCCGCCGCCTGCACCTGCTGCCGCAGCTGCCCCGGACCGCCACCGGGAAGCTGCTGCGGGACGCCGCCGCCCTGCGCCGACAGGCCGACGCCGCCCGCTGATCCACCCCGCCCCTCCCCCGTCCCGGTGCGCCGCCGCCCCGGGCGGGCAGCCGGTCCAGACCCCGGCCGCCCGTCCGCCGGTCCGCGCTGCCCGGACACCGCACGCCCCTTTCCCCGGGCGTCCATCCGCACCACGCCGCACGCCGCCGTACGGCACCCCGACGAAACCCCGACGCGTTGAAGAGAGAGCAGTCCATGCAGGAGAAGATCCGCGAGTTCATCCTCACCACCCTGGCGTCGATGAACTACGACGTCTCGCAGGTCACTTCGGAGACCGACCTGGGCCCGGCCGGCCTCGACCTGGAGTCGCTGGCGCTGGCCGACCTCGCGGTGCAGGTCGAGGAGGAGTTCGGCATCCGCTTCGAGCTGGACGACATGGAGTCCACCGCGCTGATGACGATCGACGAGTTCAGCGCCGAGGTCGCCGCCCGGATCGAGAAGACCTCGGTGGGCACCGCCTGATGGACGCCCGACCGCAGCAGGCCCGCAGCGCGGCGTTCGACCGCGCCGGGGCGCTGGCGATGCTCGCCCGCTACGGCGACCGCTCACCCGAGCAGGTCGACGAGCACCTGGGCTCGCTGGAACTGACCTGGCTGATCGCCGAGGCCGAGCAGGCGTACCAGGTCCAACTCGACCTGGACGACGAGCGCCTGGACGCCATCCGGACGGTGGACGACGCGGTCGCCGCGCTCGGCGCGCAGATCTCCGCGCAGATCTCCGCGCAGCTCGCCGCGCAGACCGCCGCCGCGCGTGTCGACGCGCCCACCGCCACCGGGCCCGCCGACCGTCCCTCCGGCCTCCCGGACGCGGGGGCCGCCGCGCCATGACCGCGACCGCTCTCCGGAACGGCCCGCCGCGGCGCGCCGTCCTGGTCGGCGGCGTCGGCGTGCGCTCCGCGTTCGGCGCGGGCCCGGCCGCGCTCACCGACGGCGTGCTGGCCGGCCGTCCGGCGTTCGCGCCGGTGGACCGGTTCGCCACCGCCGGGTACCGCACCGACCGGGCCGCGACCGGGCCGGGCGCGCCGCGGCTGGCCGACCTGCTGACGGCCGTGCTGGCCGAGGCGGGCGCCCTCTCCGGGCCGCCCGACAGCGAAGTCCCTTACGGGCAGCAGGAGTTGCTGCTCGCCCTGCACGGGGACCGGCGGGCCGGACCGGTCGCCGCCGAGGTCGCCGCCCGCACCGGCCTGCGGCCCCGGGTCTACACCGGGGCGTGCGTCGCCGCCGCCACCGCGGTGGCCGACGCCGCCGCGCTGATCGCCGCCGGGCGCCGCGAGCGCGTGGTGGTGGCCGCCGGCTACCTGGTCGAGCCGGACACCTTCGCGGTGTTCGACGCCGGCCGGGCGCTGGCCGGGGACGGCGCGGTCCGCCCGTTCAGCCTGGGCCGGCAGGGCATGCTGCTCGGCGACGCGGTGGTCGCGGTGGTGCTGGAGTCCGCCGGGGCGCTGCGCCGGCGCGGCGGCAACGCCCTGGCCACCGTCGCGGGTTGGGGGCGCACCGGGGACGCCCACCACGTCTGCCGGCCGCGCCCGGACGGGGCCGGGCTGGCCCGGGCGGTGCGCGCCGCGCTGGACCGGGCGGGCACCGGGCCGGAGGCGGTCGGCTGGATCAACGCCAACGGCGCGGGCTCCACGCTCGGCGACCTGGCCGAGGCCGCCGCCCTGCACGAGCTGTTCCCGGCCGGCACACCGCCGGTCAGCTCCACCAAGTCCCTGCACGGCCACGCCCTGGAAGCCTCCGCCCTGCTCGAACTCGCCGTCACCGTCGGCGTGCTGGGCACGGGACTGCTCCCGGTCAACGCCGGCTGGCAGGCCCCGGACCCGGGCTGCGCGCTCGACCTGGTCCTGGACCGCCCGCGCCCGGCCGCCCCCGGCCCCGTCCTGACCGTCAACGCCGCGTTCGGCGGCGCCAACACCGCACTCCTGGTGGCCCCCGCATGACCGCCCCGAGACCCGCTCCCGCCCCGAGACCCGACCCCGCCCCTGCGACCCTCCCCGCCGCAGCACCGCCGTCGACGCCGCCGCCCCGCCTGCTCGACGGACCGCTGCGGGTGCTCGCCGCCGCCCGCTGGCCGGAGCGGCCGGACGACGCGCTCCCGCCGATCGCGGGCTTCGTCGAGTCCAGCTTCAGCCCGCTGGTCGCCGAGACCGCCGAACGCTGCCTGCGCCGCCACTACGGGCCACCGCCCGCCGCCGGCGCACCGCGCACCGCCCTGCTGCTGGCCAGCCCGACCGGCGACACCGGCACCGCGGACGCGCTCGCCCGGGCCACCGGCACCGGCCGCCGGGTCGCCCCGCTGCTGTTCTTCCAGTCCAATCCGAACGCCGTCCTCGGCCACCTCGCGGCCCGCTGGCAGCTCGACGGCCCGGTGGTCGCGCTCGGCCCCGGCTTCGAGGACGAGGCCGAACTGCACGAGCAGGCAAAGCTGTTGATCGAGGACGGCGACGCCGACCAGGTCCTCGCGATCACCGCCGCGCAGGGCCCGCCGGACCGCGCCACCGCCGTCCTGCTCGCCCCCTGAGCGCCCGGGCCCTCCGGCCTTCCCCCGCAGCGCCTCCGCGCGCCCCGACCAGAACGGGAACCATGACCATCCGCTCCCTGCGCGCCGTGCTGTCCGAGGACAGCTCCGTCGGCGCGGGCAACGTCCTGACCACCCGGGTCGAGCAGGGCCTCGGCCTGGACTCGCCGACCCTGACCTTCGACACGCCCGTCGACGGCCACCCGGCCGGGCAGGCCCTGACGCTCCGTCAACTCGACTTGGCGGTACGGGCCCGGGCCGCCGCCCTGCACGGGCGCGGGGTGCGCCGCCGCGACCCGGTCGCCGTGCAGGCGTCCGCCGCGGCCGACCAGGTGCTGGCCTTCCTCGCCCTGACCCGGCTCGGCGCGATCCCGGCCCTGCTCAACCCGGCGCTGGACGCGGACACTTCGGCCCGCTACCTGCGCCGGTTGAACGCGGTCGGGCTGCTCGCCGACCCGGCGCACGCCAAGGCCCTGGCCGAGCAGGACTACGGCTTCGGGACCGGCGCCGGGCTGCTCGCCGACACCGTCGACATCGCCGCCGGCGACCCGGAGTCCGCGCCCGCGCCGTACCGGCACTGGCCGAGCGACCCGGTGGCGATCACCCACTCCTCCGGCACCACCGGCCTGCCCAAGGCGGTGCTGCACTCGCACGCCAGCCTGTACGCGGCGATCCGGCACCGGCTGCTGCTGCCCCGCCCGCAGGGCATCGACCGGGTGCTCAGCGCGCTGCCGGCCGCGCACGCCGCGACCCTGATCGCCGCCAACCTGGCGCTCTCCTTCGACGCCCAACTGCACCTGCTGTCGCAGCAGTCGGGCGCGGCGGTGCTGGACGCGATCGAGGAGTGGCGGCCGCAGGGCGTGTACGGCTTCGCCACCACCTGGGCCGACCTGGCCCGGCACGACCTGGCCGCCCGCGACCTGTCCTCGGTCGGCCTGTGGTGGAACACCGGCGACTGCGCGCACGAGGCGCACATCCGCCGCCTGGTCGCGCAGGGCTCCCGGGAGACCGCGACCCGGCAGGGCCGGGTCCGCACCGCCGGGTCGGTGTTCATCGACGGCCTGGGCTCCTCCGAGATGGGGCACTCGCACTTCTTCATCACCCACACCGTGGAATCCGAGCGCTACGGCCGCTGCGTGGGCCGCCCGCACGCCTTCGTGGACTGCGCGGTCCTCGACCCGGACGGCAACGAGCTGGGCCCGGGCGAGGTCGGCGAGCTGGGCACCCGCTCCCCCACCCTGTCGCCCGGCTACTGGAACGACTCGGTGACCACGCACCGCACCCGGGTCCGCGACTACTTCCTCACCGGCGACCTGGTGTACCGCGACGAGGACGGCTACTACTACCACGTGGACCGCGCCGTCGACACCGTCGACCTCGGCGGCGGCCGCCGCCTGCACACCGCCGCCAGCGAGGAGCGGGTCCTGGTCGCCTGCCCGGACGTGCTGGACTGCACGGTGGTGGCGTTCCGGGACGGCGAGCGGGTGGTCGCCGACGTGCTGCTGCAGCTCGACCCGGCCGCCGACCAGGACGCCGACCGCACCGCGCAGGTGCTGGCCGCCCTGGAGCCGCACGTCGCCGAGGTGGTCCGCGCCGTGCTGGCCGTCCCGGACAGCCGCATCCCGCTCGGCCCGACCGGCAAGGTCCGCAAGGTGCTGCTGCGCCGGCGCCACCTGGCCGAATCCGGCGCCCGATGAGCGGCGGCCCCGGCGGTCCCGGCAGCTCCGGCAGCTCCGGCGGCCCCGGCGTCTCGCGGGTCGACGCGCAGATCACCGGCATCGGCTGGGTGACGCCGCTGGGCCGGGACGTCCCCGGGGCGTTCCGGGCGCTGGCGGCGGGCCGGTCCGGGCTGGTCGTCCCGCCGGAGGACCACCCGGCGGCGGGCTGGCTGCGGGCGGCCGGCGTCTCCCCGGACGTGCCCGCCACCGAGGTGCTGCCGCCGACCGAGACCCGGGTCGCCGACCGCTTCCTGCTGCTCGCCCTGGCCGCCGCCGACGACGCCCTCGCCGACGCGAAGCTGACGATCCGTCAGGACACCGACCCGGAGCGGGTCGCGGTGGTGCTGGCCACCGGCGGCGGCGGCCTGGAGAGCTACGAACGGCAGGCCGCCGGTCGGCGCGAGCGCGGCCGGGCCGCCGTCAGCCCGTACCTGCTGCCCGGCATGCTGTCCAACATGGGGGCGGCCCGGATCGCCATCAAGCACGGCATCCGGGGCTACAGCTCCGCCGTGATCACCGCCTGCGCGGCGGGCGCGCAGGCGATCGCCGAGGGCCTGCGGCTGATCCGCGGCGGCGAGGCCGACGTGGTGGTGTGCGGCGGCGCGGAGGCCCCGCTGCACCCGACCATCGCCGCGGCCTTCGACAACTCCCGTGCGCTGGCGTCCGGTTGGGACGACCCGACGCAGGCGTCCCGGCCCTTCGACGCCCGCCGCAACGGCTTCGTGCTGGGCGAGGGCAGCGCCGTCCTGGTGCTGGAGCGGACCGGGCACGCGGCCGCCCGCGGCGCGTCCGGGTACGCGGCGGTGGCCGGCTGGGGCGCGGCGACCGACGCCCACCACCCGACCATGCCGCGCCCGGACGGGGCCGGCGCGGTCTCCGCGATGCGGGCCGCGCTGCGCTCGGCGGGCCTGGACCCGTCGGCCGTCGACTACGTCAACGCCCACGGCACCGGCACCAAGCTGGGCGACCGGGCGGAGACCGCGGCGCTGCGCGAGGTGTTCGGCGCGCACGAGCCGTGGGTGAGTTCGACCAAGGGCGCGACCGGCCACCTGCTGGGCGCGGCCGGGGCGGTGGAGGCGGCGGTGTGCGCGCTGGCCGTCGCCGAGGGCCTGCTGCCCCCCACCCTCAATCTCGAACAGCCGGACGATGCCTGCGCGTTGCGGCACGTCCGGGGAGCGGCCGAGCACAGCGTCGTGCGGTACGCCCTGTCCAACTCGATCGCGTTCGGCGGCCACAACCTGAGCCTGCTGCTCGGGCCGCCGGGCATTCCGGCCAAGCACCTCGGAGGGTACTCATGACCGTGCCGGGCATCGCCTACACCGAACTGTACGTGGAGGACGCCCACAAGTACGCCGCGCAGCTGCGCGACGACTGGGGTTTCACGCTGACCGCGCCGACCGCCGTCGCGCCGGGCACCACCCAGGTGCTGGCGCACCAGGGGTCGGTCCGGGTGCTGGTGACCTCGGCGGTGGAGACCGAGCACCAGGTCGCCGAGTGGGTGCGGCGGCACGGCGACGGCGTCGCGGTGATCGCGCTGCGGCACACCGACAAGGTGGCGGCCGCGGCGGCGGCGGAGCGGGCGCTGAACGCGGGCGGCGGCTGCCTGGACGGGGCGGGCACCGTCTCGGGCTTCGGGGACCTGGCGCTGCGCTTCACCGACTCGGCGGACCTGCTGCCGGCGGGCGAACTGCCGGGCACGGGCGCGCTGTCGCTGCTGGACCACGTGGCGATCGTGGTGCCGGGCGGGCAGTTGGAGCCGTCGGTGGAGTGGGCGGTGCGCGGGCTGGGCTTCCGGGAGATCTTCCGCGAGTACGTGGAGGTCGGCGACCAGGCGATGGACTCGCGGGTGGTGCAGAGCCCGTGCGGGACGGTGACCTTCACCCTGCTGGAGCCGGACACCTCGCGGGCGGCCGGGCAGATCGACGGCTTCCTGGAGGCGCACGGCGGCGCGGGGGTCCAGCACCTGGCCTGGGCGACGGCCTCGATCACCGATTCGGTGCGGGAGTTGGCGGCCCGCGGGGTGGCGTTCCTGAGCACGCCGGGCGCGTACTACGACGCGCTGGAGGGCCGGCTCGGCCCGACGGCCATCCCGGTGGCCGAACTGCGGGAGACCCACGTGCTGGTGGACCGCGACCACGGCGGCGAGCTGTTCCAGATCTTCGCCCGTTCGACCCATCCGCGCCGGACCTTCTTCCTGGAGCTGGTCGAGCGGCGCGGCGCCGGCACGTTCGGCACCGCCAACATCAAGGCGCTGTACGAGGCGGTGGAGCGCGAGCGCGCCGTCGCGGACAGCCGACCGGAGAGGAGAGACTCCAAGTGACCACCACCATCGAGCCGTTCGCCCTGACCGAGGAGGAGTCGGCGCTGCTGCCGACCACCGAGGAGGTGCTGGAGTACGCGGAGCGCGGCTGGTACCTGTCGCGGCGGCTGTTCTCCGACGAGGAGCTGGACCTGCTGCAGGCCGCGACGGAGCGGTACTACGGGGGCGAGCGGGACCGCGAACTCCCGGCCCGGCCGCCGCACCTGGCATCCTGGCAGCCGTCGGACGGGCCGGTGCAGCGGCACAACGACTACGTGCACTACGAGCACGCGGAGATCGGCCGGATCCTGCGCAAGCCGCTGCTGGGCGCGGTCGCGGCGCGGCTGGCGCAGGCGGCGGAGATCCGGCTGTTCCAGTCGACGCTGATCTACAAGCCGCCGGTGCCGGGCGAGCCGAGCAACGTGGTGCCGTGGCACTTCGACAAGCACTACTGGCAGACCTCGACCTCGCAGCGGATGCTGACGGCGTTCCTGCCGTTCCACGACTGCACGGAGGAGATGGGCACCATCACCATGGTGGACGGCAGCCACCGCTGGGAGGAGCGGCCGGGCGGGGACGACTCGACCCGGCACTTCGCCGCCCGGGACCGCTCCGAGCTGGAGCAACTGCTGCACGAGAACGCCGAGTTCAACGGCACCGAGGTGCGCACCGTGCCGATCGTGATCCCGCGCGGGCACGTGTCCTTCCACCACTGCCGGACCTACCACGGCTCGGGCCCGAACCGGTCGGCGCAGCCGCGCCGGGCGGTGTCGCTGCACCTGCAGGACGGGTCGAACCGGTACCGCTCGTTCCTGCGGGCGGACGGTTCGCCGGTGGTGTACAACCACGACGCGGTGGTGCGGCGGGACGCGGCCGGGCGGCCGGACTACGCGGACCCGGAGTTCTGCCCGGTGCTGTGGCGGTCGGAGCCGGGCCGGTGAGCCTGCCGCACCTGGCGGACCGGGCGGGGCGGTACCGGGCGATGCGGCTGATCCGCTCGTTCGAGGAACTGGCGCTGGAGTGGGTGCGGTCGGGGCTGATCGTCGGCGGCACCCACCCGTACATCGGGCAGGAGGCGGTGGCGGTGGGCGTCTGCGCGGCGCTCGATCCGGCCGACCGGCTGACCTCCACCCACCGCGGGCACGGGCACGTGCTCGCCAAGGGCGCCGACCCGGCCCGGTTGCTGGCCGAACTCGCGGGCCGCGAGGGCGGGTTGAACCGGGGCCGGGGCGGGTCGATGCACGCCGCGGACTTCTCGCTGGGCATCCTGGGCGCGAACGGCATCGTCGGCGCGGGCGCGCCGATCGCGGTGGGCGCGGCCTGGGCGGCGCAGCAGCGCGGCGAACCCACCGTGGTGGCCTCGTTCTTCGGCGACGGCGCGCTCAACCAGGGGGTGCTGCTGGAGGCGTTGAACCTGGCGTCGATCTGGCGGGCGCCGGTGGTGTTCGTCTGCGAGAACAACGGCTACGCGACGACGCTGCCGGCCGGGGCGGCGGTGGGCGGTTCGGCGTGCGGCCGGGCGGCGGCGTTCGGCATCCCGGCGGAGACGGTGGACGGGATGGACGTGGAGGCGGTCCGGGCGGCGGCGGGGCGGGCGGTGGAGCGGGCGCGTACGGGGGGCGGTCCGTCGTTCCTGGAGTGCCTGACGTACCGGTTCGAGGCGCACCACACGATGGAGCGGCGGTTCCGACTGTCGTACCGGACGGCGGAGGAGGTGGCGTCCTGGCGGGAGCGCGATCCGCTGGTGGCGGCCCGCTCCGCCCTCCCCGAGGCGGACACAATCGACACCGAAATCTCACAACTACTGGCGCGGGCCGCCGCTTTCGCGCAAGAATCTCCCGTCCCCGACCCGTCGTCGGCGGCGGACTTCCTGTACGCCAGCGGGCTGCGGCCCCGATCGGGAGCGGCCCTGTGACGCTGTTGTCGTACACGAAGGCGATGAACCGCGCGCTGGCGGACGCCCTGGAGGCGGACCCGGCGGTGTGCGTGTGGGGCGAGGACGTGGGCGCGGGCCTGGCCGGCCCGACGCTGGGCCTGCAGCAGCGTTTCGGGGCCCGGCGGGTGCTGGACGTGCCGCTGTCGGAGCAGGCGTTCACCTCGGCGGGCGTCGGCGCGGCGCTGTCCGGGATGCGGCCGGTGATCGAGTTGCAGATCCCGTCGCTGCTGTTCCTGGTGTTCGAGCAACTGGTCAACCAGGCGCACAAGTTCTCGCTGATGACGGGTGGTCAGGCCCGGGTGCCGCTGACCGTGGTGGTGCCGGGTTCGGGTTCGCGCAGCGGCTGGGCGGGCCAGCACTCGGACCACCCGTACGGCCTGTTCGCGCACGTCGGCGTCAAGACGCTGGTCCCGGCGACGCCCACCGACGCGTACGGGCTGCTGAGTTCGGCGATCCGGGACGACGACCCGGTGGTGCTGTTCGCCCCGGCGGGGGCGCTGGGCGTGCGCGAGGACGTGACGGCGCCGCTGGCGCCGGTGCCACTGGGTTCGGCCCGGGTGCACCGCCGGGGCAGTGACGTGACGGTGGTCGCGGTCGGCCACCTGGTGCACCAGGCGCTGGCGGTGGCCGAGGAGTTGGCGGGCGAGGCGTCGGTGGAGGTGCTCGACCCGCGGACCCTGTACCCGCTGGACCGGGCGGCCCTGGTCGAGTCGCTGTCCCGGACCGGGCGGCTGGTGGTCGCCGACGACTCGAACCGTTTCGCGGGTTTCGCCGCCGAGGTGCTGGCGATCGCCGCCGAGGACTGCCGCCTGCTGGCCCCGCCGCGCCGGGTGACCCGCCCGGACGGCACGGTGCTGCCGTTCGCCCTGGACCTGGACCGGGCCCTGCAGCCCTCCCACGAGCAGCTTCGGGACGCCGTCCGCGCCGTCCTGAAGTGAACCACCGCAACGTCCACCCGCGTTGCTCCCTCCTTCCCCCGACACCACACCCACGAGGAGTGCAGCCATGAGCGACCGTTACCACTGGGACCGCAGCCACCCGGGCCTGACCGCGCTGCGGGAGTCCATCGAGGAGGTCCGCCGCGAGGTGGTCTCCCACCCGATGTACCTGTCGCTGGACACCCTGGAGAAGGTGCGGACCTTCCAGCAGACCCACGTGTTCGCCGTCTGGGACTTCATGTCCCTGCTCAAGTGCCTGCAGCGGCAGCTCACGTGCGTGACCCTGCCGTGGCTGCCGGACGGGCCGACGGCGAGCCGGCGGCTGATCAACGAGATCGTGCTGGTCGAGGAGAGCGACGAGCTCGGCGACGGGTACATCAGCCACTTCGAGCTGTACCTGGACGGCATGGCCAAGGCGGGCGCGGACACCGCCCCGGTGACGGCCTTCCTGGACGCGGTCCGCTCCGGCCGGACGGTCGCCGAGGCCGCGAAGGACGCCGGCATCCCGGCGGCCGCCGCGGAGTTCGCGGGCGTGACCTTCGACATCATCGAGAACGCGCCGGTGCACTGCCAGGCCGCCGCGTTCGCGTTCGGCCGGGAGGACCTGATCCCGGAGATGTTCGAGCAGGTGGTCCGGATCGACGACGCCGAGGGCCGGTTGGGCGTCTTCAAGGACTACCTGGCCCGGCACATCGAGGTGGACGGCGAGCAGCACACCCCGATGGCGATGCAGATGCTGATCGACCTGTGCGGGGACGACGCGCAGCGCTGGGAGGAGTGCGGGGCGACGGTGCGGGCCGCGCTGCGGGCCCGGGTGGCGCTGTGGGACGCGATCACGGCCGAGCTGTAGCGGCACCGGAGCGGGCGACGGGGCCGGCCGCGTGCGCGGTCGGCCCCTCTCCACGACGCCCCGTCAGTCGTCCTGGCCGAGCCACAGGTCGGGGCCGAAGACCTCGTAGTGGATGTCGGCGGCGGGCACTCCGGCGGCGAGCAGCCGGGTGCGGACGGCGCGCATGAACGGGAGCGGGCCGCACAGGTAGGCGACGGCGTCGGCGGGGACGTCCAGGCCGGTCAGGTCGACCAGGCCGGTGCGGTCGGCGGGGCGCTCGGCCTCCGGGTGCTCGTACCAGACGTGCGCCTCGGCGTTCGGGAGCTTGGCGACCAACTGCTCGAACTCGTCCCGGAAGGCGTGCGCGGACTCGCTGCGGTCGCCGTGCACGGCGATCACCCGGCGGGTGGCGCCGGTCTCGGCCAGGTGGGTGAGCATCCCGATCACCGGGGTGCAGCCGATGCCGGCCGAGGCGAGCAGCACGGGCCGTTCCCCGTCGGCGAGTCGGACGTCGCCGAACGGGGCGCCGACCTGCAGCACCGCGCCCTCGTCGACGTGCCGGTGCAGGAAGGTCGACACCTCGCCGTCGGGGTCGCCGGCGACCCGCTTCACGGTGATCTGCAGCGCCCCCTCGGGGTTGCCGGAGAGGCTGTACTGCCGGATCTGCCGGGCCCCGTCGGGCAGTTCGACCTGCACGGAGACGTACTGGCCGGGCCGGTGCGCGGGGACGGGTCCGCCGTCGGCGGGGCGCAGCAGGAAGGTGGCGACGTCGGCGGTCTCGGCGGTGCGGGCGGCGACGGTGTAGGGGCGGCGCTCACCGCGGGTGCCGCTCTGCTCGTAGAGGCGCTGCTCGATCGCGATCAGCGCGTTGGCCATCAGCCAGTACACCTCGTCCCAGGCGGCGGCGACCTCGGGGGTGACGGCGTCGCCGAGGATCTCCACGATCGCCGCGAACAGGTGGGTGTGGACGACCTGGTACTGCTCGGCGGTGACGCCCAGCGAGGCGTGCTTGTGGGCGATCCGGGCGAGCATCGCGTCCGGGCGCTGCTCGGGGTGCGCGACCAGGGCGCCCGCGAACGCGGCTATCGAGCCGGCCAGGGCCTGGCGCTGGCTGCCGTCGGCCTGGTTGCCCCGGTTGAACAGGTCGCGGAGCAGTTCGGGGTGGGCGGCGAACAGGCGGCCGTAGAACGCGCCGGTGATCTCCTCGATGGCCCCGCCCACCACGGGCAGGGTGGCACGCACGGTCCGCGCGGACTGTTCGGACAGCATCCGGAACTCCAAACTCGCATCTTGGATACGTATTAAAAGGTGCGGCTCGGCCCCACCGTCCCCGGCCTGCCGATGCCCTTTCAGTACCTCACGGCGCCCTGACACCCCACCAGGGCCGAACGGCCCCGCCCCCGGACCTACGGTCCGGTCAGGCTCAGCAGGACCGGCCCGGCCGGCGGCCCGACCAGGTCGTCCACCGTCAGCGGGTCGAGCGCGGCGTAGAACGCCTCCTGGGCCCGCCGCAGCGCCCCGCGCAACCGGCAGGCCCCGCGCAGCGGACACGGCGGCTCGTCCTCGCAGCCGACCACGTCCCCGACCCCCTCCAGCTCGCGGACGATCCACCCGAGCGACCCCGTCCGCCCCACCGCGGTGAGCGCGAGCCCGCCGCCCCGCCCGCGCCGGGCCTCGACCACCCCCAGGTGCTGGAGCCGGCTGACCACCTTCGCCGCGTGGTGGTACGGAACGGCAACCGCCTCCGCCACCTCCCGGGTGGTCGGCGGCACCTGCTCCTCGCCCAGCACCGCGAGGCGCATGGCGATGCGCAGCGCGATGTCGGTGCTCTTGGTCAGCCTCACGCCACCGACCCTAACCCAATTCGGCATCTCGGATACCAATTACCCGCCCCGCCCCACTGTCTCCTCCGTCACGCACCCCCGCCCCGCCTCCTCCTCGGTCTCCCTCCCCCTCGCCTCCGGCAGGGCCGTCCCGGCCGGTGATCCTGATCACCCCTGTGCGGGGCGCCCCCGGACGGACGGCCTCCGCCCATAGGCTCGGCAGCGCACAGCAACCCTTCCCCCCGCCCTTTCCCCGACGGAGGCCCCAGGTGACGGCACGTCAGCTCCTCGATCTGCTGGTCGACCCCGGGAGCTTCGACAGCTGGGACGAGCCGGTCACCGCCGAGTACGCCGACCCCGACTACCGGGACGCCCTCGCCCGGGCCCGGGCCCGCACCGGCCTGGACGAGGCCGTGCTGACCGGGCGCGCCCTGCTGGACGGCCGCCCGATCGCCCTGGTCGCGGGCGAGTTCGGCTTCCTCGGCGGTTCGATCGGCGTCGCCACCGCCGAGCGCATCACCCGGGCCGTCGAACGGGCCACCGCCGAGCGCCTGCCGCTGCTCGCCCTCCCGGTGTCCGGCGGCACCCGGATGCAGGAGGGCTCCGCCGCCTTCCTGTGCATGGTCCGGGTCACCGCCGCCGTCCACGCGCACCGCTCCGCCGGGCTCCCCTACCTGACCTACCTGCGCAACCCCACCATGGGCGGCGTCTTCGCCTCCTGGGGCACCCTCGGCCACCTCGTCCTGGCCGAACCCGCCGCCCGCCTCGGCTTCCTCGGCCCCCGGGTCTACGAGGAGCTCCGCGGCGAACCCCTGCCCCCGGACGTCCAGCGCGCCGAGACCCTGGCCGCGAACGGCCGCCTCGACGCCATCGTCCCGCCCGAACGGCTGCGCGACTTCCTCTCCCGCGCCTTCACCATCCTCACCGCCCGCCCCGCCGCCGTCCCGGCCGCTTCCCCCGTCCCGGCCGCCTTGCCCGTCGCCGCCGATGCCGACGACGACGCCTGGGAGTCGGTGCGGCTCAGCCGCCGCCCGGGCCGCCTCTCCGCGCTCGAACTCCTGGAACACACCGCCGAGTTGCTGCTCCCCCTGGACGGCGACAGCTCGCTCGTCCGGGCCCTGGCGCTGATCGGCGGCCGGCCCGTGATGGTGGTCGCCCAGCAGCGCCCGGGGGCGGGGCAGCCCGAGACCCCGTTCACCGCCGCCGACCTGCGCGCGGTGCGCCGCCAGGCCCAACTCGCCGAGGAACTCGGCATGCCGCTGCTCACCGTGGTCGACACCAGCGGCGCCGAACTCTCCGTCGCCGCCGAACTCGACGGCGTGGCCCTGGAGATCGCGCACTGCCTGACCACCCTGGTCGGCCTGCGCACGCCCGTCCTCGCGGTCCTGCTCGGCCAGGGCAGCGGCGGCGGGGCGCTCGCCCTGCTGCCCGCCGACCGGGTGATCGCCGCCCAGCACGCCTGGCTGGCCCCGCTCCCGCCCGAGGGCGCCTCCGCGATCGTCCACCGCGACGGCGAGCACGCCCCCCAACTCGCCCGCGCCCAGGGCATCACCGCCACCGCCCTGACCGCCACCGGCCTGGTCGACCAGGTCGTCCCGGAGACCGACGACCCCGCCGACCTCCGCGACCGCCTCGCCACCGCCGTCACCACCGCCCTCACCGAACTCGCCGAACTCCCCACCCCCACCCGCCTCGCCACCCGCGCCACCCGCAACCGCCACCTCGGCGGCCCCGCCTGAGCCCGCCCTCTCCTCCCCCACTCCGGAAACCCGCGCCATGACCGACGCGCCCGCCACCGACGCCCTGGTACCTGCGCTCGCCGGGCTGCTCGCGGACCTGCCGCGCTTCCTCGACGCGCCCGGGGCCTCCAGCGGCTTCCGTCACCCCGCCGGGCACGACACCGGGCACGACGGGTGGCGCTGTTCTCCGGGCTCGCCGCCGCCGAACCCGACCCCGGCCGCAGCGGCTGCCGCCGCCCGTTCGCGTTCGCCCGCGGCCTCACCGGGACTCCGCCGGAACCGGCCGGGCGGGCCGCGTCCGCATAGGCTCCCCGGTATGGACGACCGACTCCGCGACCTGCTGGCGAAACTGCCCCGCCTCACCTCCGTCCCCGCCGTGGACCGGCTCGCCGCCGAACTGCTCGCGGCGGACGGGACCGAGGCGGTGGTCGACCTCGGGCTCGCGGTCGCGGGGCGGGCCGGTGATCCGCGCGCCTGGCAGTACCGGGCGGCGTTCGACTCGGCGTTCGGGCTGCTGGCGGCCGCACCCGGCGCGGAGAACGCCGGACGGGCCCTGCGACTGCTCTCCGCGCTGCCCGCCGGCGACCGCCGCGAACTCCGGCGGCAGGTCGCGGATCTGGTCGCGGACCGCCCCGTCGGGGACCTGGCGACCGCCTTCTCCGAACCCGCCCCGGAGGAGCTACGGGCCTGCCTGGCAAGGGAGTTGCGACTGCGCGGCGCGGACCTGTCGACCGCCCCGCCGATCGCCGCCTGGGCCGCCACCACCCGACTCGCCCACCAGCACCGCCCGTTCGACCTCCCGGCCGGGGCCGGACTGCCGGAACTCCCGCCCTACCCGGGCGCGGAGTCCGGCGCCTCCGGCCTGGCGACCGTCCCGTCCGGCACCGTGCTCCCCCCGCTGGCCGAGCCTTCGGGACGCGCGGCCCGCGAAGTGACCGCCCCGGACGACTTCGCCGCCCTCGGGGCGGCCACCGCCGGATGGTCCGAGAACTCCAACGGCCGTACCGAGGCACGGGTGTTCGCGTTTCCCGCCCCGCTGGAGACCGCCTCCCCCGAGGTGCTGCGCACCCTCCTCCCGGGTCTCGGACTCGACTGCCTGCACGGCCGCGACGACCGCTCCGGCCTGGCCGTGCAGGCCACCGACGCCGCCGACGTCTGGGAGCTGCTGTTCGCGGTGGCGCTGCACGGCGGCGCCTACTCCTCCGGCGTCGACGAGGCCCGGGCCCGGCTGGTCGCCTGGCAGTCGTTGTCCGCGCTGGCCGGCTGCGCCCGGTCGGCGGACCTGGCCGGGATCGAGCGGCGGGCCGAGCAGTGCGCCTGGTTCGGGTTCGAGGCCGCCACCGACTGGTTCGACCAAGTCGCCTGGGACCTGGGCCTGCTGGCACTCTCCCCCGACCGCACCCGGCTCGCCGTCCTCGCCGCGACCGACACCGACTGACGCCGACCGGCCCGGCGGGGAGCCGCCGGAGAACCCTCGGGGAACCGTTGCCGGGGCGGGTGCGAACGGCCCAGAATCGGGCGGGTGAGAAGAAAGCGCCCGGCCGCCCCGGCCCCCGTCCCCGTGTCCATGCTGCTCCACCAGGAGGCGGACCGCCAGGGGTTCGCCCTGGCCCTGCGCACCCGCGCGGGCGACGACCCCGTCACGCACACCGCGCTGGACACACCGCGCGGCAGCTTCCAGGTCTCGACGTACGACGGCCGGACGTTCAACCTCACCCTGCTGATCCCCGGCGCACTGATCGCCGCCGGGCCGACCGACGAGCTGCCGTCCCTGGTGCGGACGATGCGGGGCTGGCAGGACGGGCGTCCGCTGCGCGAACTCCAACAGGCTTGGCCCGCCTTCCCGTTGCAACCGGCCGCGATCGGCCACGAGGAGGGGCACGCCACCGAGGCCACCTGGCAGGACCTGCTGCGCCGCCCCGCCGACTGGTGGCTCGACCCCGCCCTGATCGCGGCCGTGGCCGACCGGCCGCGCCTGCGGATGCTGTTCCCCCTGCTCCAGATCAAGCCGCACCCCGGCCTGCCGGAGCAGCCCTGCCGCAGCCTCCTGCTGTTCCACCGGGTGACCCGCACCCCGTGGCCGCCGATCGACACCCCGTTCGTCGGCCTCGGCCTCGCGGGCGGCTACTTCGTCCACGCCCCGAACTACACCCTGCTCGGCCGCACGGAAACCCCTGCCGAGGCCGCCGACCTGCTGGTCGCCCACCTCCCCGCCGACCGCGGCCCGGCCCACGAGGGCCGGCGTCCTTAGCGGGCACGCCGTCGGGCGCGGACGGGGCGCCGGTGCCGCCCCCGTCCGCCGCGGGTCCTCAGCCGAGGAGCGTCCGCAGGATCAGCCAGTCGAAGACGAAGTAGGCCAGCGCCGAGAAGGGAACGGCGGTCAGGAGGGCCAGTCCGCGCTCCCGGTGGGTGCGGCCCATCAGCAGGGGCACCAGCACCAGGACGGCGATGCAGCCCCACGCCTCGGCGGCGTAGTGCAGGACCCAGATGTAGTGGATGGCCTCCATCCCGAAGACGCCCGCCAGGGCGGCCAGGGAGACGACGCGCCGGCGCGGGTCGTCGCCCCGCCACCGGTAGCCCGCCACTCCGAAGAGGGGGCCGGCGACGCACGCCATGCCGACCCAGACCAGGGGGGCGAACAGGGAGCCCATGCCGTCGCGCGCGACCTCCGCGTAGCCGTAGTAGCCGACGACCAGGCCGGCCTCGGCGAGCAGGCCCGCGACGGCGGCCACCGGCAGACCGACCCGGCGGGCCGACAGCGCCCCCGCGACGAACGCGGCCACCGACCAGACCGCGCCGGAGTTGGCGATCTGGTTCAACGCGCCCGGAAGCACGCCCTGCAGCACATTGGTCAGAACGCCGAGCAGGATGCCACCGACGGACGCCAACACCGTTGCCCGGGCCCAGGTCCAGGCTCTTCCGCTCGTTCCGGGCGCTGCGGCGACGGCGGGGGACGCGCTCATGGTGGTGCTCACTTCTCTGTCGAAGGCTGCGTGGTCCACACCTCTCGGTGCAGTGGTAAGAATGCGCGACAGCGCCCTCCGGTTCCCGCGACCCGCCCCGTCCTTGCCCGCTCTCGATACGCACGATCGCCACCGGCCACGCCTACCGGAGCAGACCCGCCCCTCGCGCGGGCCGCCCCGGCGCCCTACCGGCCCGCGTCCCGCAGCCAGGCGTCCAGTTCCTCGAAGTCCCGTCCGGTCAGGCCGGTCCGGGGATTGACCCGGTGCAGCAGGGCGGGCCCGGCGTGGTGCTCGGCGACCCAGGCCCGGTCGACGGCGGTGATCTCGTCGTCGACCCAGGCGAACGCCCCACCCGCCGCCCTCGCCACCACCGCGGGCGTCTTCCAGTGCAACCCGACCGGCGGCCACCCGAACCCGCCCGCCCCGTCCGCCGGTTCGTCCAGCACGGGCAACTCCGGCAGCCCCAGCACCGGCGCGACGCACGCATTGGCGTCCGCCATCCACGTCGTCGCCCACACCAACCGCGCGGGCAACGCCCCGAGCCACCCCCCGACGGCCGGATCGATCCGCGCCAGCATCGGATTCCACTCCCCGGTCAACTCCCTGACCTGCCGCTCCGTCAGGTACTCCGGGTACCCGCCACCACCCCCGAACGGAATCAACGGCCCGTCGACGTCCAGGAACAGCAGCGGCAGCAGGATCTCCATGCCCGGGATTCTCCCGCACCCCGCCCCGCGACCGGACCACCGGGGCGGAGGACGTCCCGGCCGGAAGGGCGGGCCTGTCGGTGCGCCGTGACAGCCTCCTGGCCATGATCGATGATCCGGACGGCGTGGAGTGGTCGAGGCTGTTCCACGCCATGGGCCCAGCCGGCGATACGCCGCAGCGGTTGGCGGCACTCCTCAGTGATGACACGAGGGCCTTCGTCGACGGGTACTCGCACCTGTGGTCGACGCTCCGCCGCGAGGGCCGGGCCTGGCCGGTCACGGCGCCGGCCGCGCTGATCGTCGTCGGACTCCTCGACGACCCACGGCTGGGGCCCGACGACCCTTCCCTGCGGGACGCGATGCTCGTCTACCTGTACGCGGTCGGTGTTGCCGCCGACCTCGGCGACCGGTATGCGGAGATCCGCGCGCTGGTCGAGCGGCGCGCTCCGGAACTTCGGTCCTGGACCGACGACTTTCTGGCAGCCGATGCCGACGGCCGCGTCCGGTTGTGGCAGGACGGCACGGACCTGGGCGAACTCGTACTCGACCAGGCGGCACTCGCCTGCTTCGACCTGGCGCCCACGCTCTTACGGCGGACGCTGCCGCACCTCGCCTCGGAACGGGCCAGGCGGAGGACGTGTGCGGCCGCGGCCGTCGGATCGCTGGCCCGCCATCCCTCGGCCTCGACCCGGCTCCCTTTCCTGCTCGATCGGTTGACGTCGGTGGCCGGGACCGCCGAATCCGCGTACGACCTGGCGACGACCCTGGTGGCGATCGGCCACCTCGGTGGCGACACCCGCCCCTGGCTCACCCATCCGCACGCGGGCGTTCGCGGCTGTGCCGCCCTGGCACACGTCCTCTCCGGCGACGACACGGCGGACCGGGTGCTGCTGGACTTCGCGCGATCGCCACGCGACTTCGGCGCGGCCTTCGGCGACATGGTCCCGCCCCTGCAGTTCCAGTTCCCGCCGTACCAGGACCTGTTCGCCTCCGGACCCCGGCGGGTCGGCGTGGCCGGGGGAACCGTTCCGGGCGCCGTCGCCCGACAGCCACGCCCGTGACACGCCTGCCAGGCAACGACCGTCCGACGGACGGCTGAAGGCGTGCTCCGCGCTGCCGGGCGACCGGCTGCCGACGTGCTGTCAGTTGTCGGACACACGGTCAGGCGGTCGGCGGCAGGGCGGCGAGTCGGTCGGACAGCCAGTCGGCGGTGATGGGGAGCCAGTCGGGGAGGGCGTTGCCGAGCAGGTGGTTGCCGTGCGGGACGTGCAGCAGGTGGGCGTCGGGGCGGTCGGCGGTGAGGGCGGTGGCGTTGGTGACGCCCGGGATGCGGTCCCGGCCGCCCTCGACCAGGAGCAGGGGGCCGGGCAGGCGGGGGGCGAGGGCGGCGAGGTCGAGGGCGGCGGTGAAGGCGCGGGCGGCGGCGGGGCTGCCGCAGCGCCGGGACAGGGTGGCGGTGACGAACGGGACCAGGGCGTCCCGGTCGAGCCGGTAGGGGGCGCTGACCAGGGCGGCCGCCCGGATGCGGGGGTCGTGCGCGGCGGCGTCGGCGGCGAGGTGGCCGCCGAGGCTGAGCCCGACCACGGCGATCCGGTCGAGGTCGAGCGGGGCCGCGGCCAGGACGTCCGGGGCGGCGAGCGCGTCCAGGGCGCGGGCGACGGCGTGGCGGTGGTCGGGGCCGAGCCGGGTGGTGGCGGCGAGGACGCCCTGGCCCGGCCCGTCGACGGCGAGGACGGCGACGCCGCGCTCCAGCAGGGCGTCGGCGAGGGCGTGGAACTCCTCCTTCCCGGAGTCCATGCCGGGGACCACCAGGGCGACGGGAAAGCGCTTCCCGTCCCCACCGGCACCCGCTCCGACCGGGGCGGGCGTCCGCAGCCAACCGGCGAAGCCCTCGCCGGCGAGCCGTCGCGCACCGGGTTCGAGCAGGGCCAGCGAGTCGCCCATGGCGCGGTCGGCGGCCTGGGCGTCGGCGGCCGCGCGCTCGTGGTCGGGGTGCGGCAGCAGCGTGGCGAGGTGGAACCAGCGGGCCGCCGTCCGGTGGGCCCGCCCGGCGGTGCGGGTGTGCCCGCGTTCGGCGGCGCGCCGCGCCTCGTCCCGGTGCCGGACGGCCGCCGCCCGGCAGGCGGCGGGCCAGTCCAGCAGGGTGTCGAGCGGGGCGGTGACGCGGTCGTACTCGTACAGGTCGAGGCCGGCGGCGTGGGCGCGCGGCCGGGTCTCGGCGGCGAAACCGGCGGCCGAGCCCGGCGCGGCGAGGAAGGAGAGGTCGGTCATGGCGGCGCGGTCCTCCGATGCGGGGGGGGGCGGGGCGGGGGCAGGCGGCTGACGGTCCGCCAGCCCGTGCGATCATCATCAATATGTTGATGACTGTCAATCAGTTGATACGGGCGGGCCCGCCGGTACGATCGGCCCATGGGAATGCCCGCCGATGAACGCCTGGGCGTCGATCTGCACCGCGCCGACCAGGAACTGCTGGCCGCCAAGCGGGTCGCCGTCGAGCCCGCGGGGCTGACGGTGCCCCAGTACGCGGCGCTGCACGTGCTGGCGGCGAACGCCGGGATCAGCGGCGCGGCGCTGGCCCGGTCCTGCCAGGTGACGCCGCAGGCGATGGCGGTGCTGCTGCGGGGGCTGACCGACCGCGGGCTGGTCGAGCGGGCCCCGCACCCGTGGCACCGCAACGTGCTGGAGACCCGCCTCACCGACGCGGGCCGGGCCGCGCTCGAACTGGCCGACGCCCGCGCGGTCGCGGTCGAACGGGCGCTGCGCGCGGAGTTCACCGCCGCCGAGCGCGAGCAGCTGCGCGCCCTGCTGGGCCGCGCCACGGACGCCCTGCGCCGCGCCGCCGACGCCCTCGACTGATGACGGGCCGACCGGGCCGACCGGGCCGACCGCCACCGCCCCGGTGTGGCCAATGTCGCACGGCGGATCTCCGCAGCTCGTGGGGGGTACGCCGGTGGTCTGCGGGTAGGCTGCCGCTGCCCCGTCCCCGAGCCGTCTGGAGTGTGCGCGTGTCTGCGATCACGGTCGTGGGGGTGGGTGCGGACGGCTGGCCGGGGTTGTCGGCGGCCGCCCGGGAGGCGCTGGTCGGGGCGGGCGCGGTGCTGGGCGGGCCGCGCCAGTTGGCGTTGCTGCCCGCCGAGGTGACGGCGGAACGGGTGGCGTGGCCCTCGCCGCTGCGGGCCGCGGTGCCGGGGCTGGTGGAGCGTTTCGCGGGGCGCGGGCTGGCGGTGCTGGCCAGCGGCGACCCGATGCACTACGGGATCGGCCGGACGCTGCTGGAGTGCGGCGTGCCGGCGGAGCGGCTGCGGGTGCTGCCGCATCCGTCCTCGGTGTCGCTGGCGTGTGCCCGGCTGGGCTGGCCGGTGGAGGAGACCGAGGTGGTGACGCTGGTCGGCCGGGCCCCGGAGGCGCTGCACGCGGCGCTGTACCCGGGCCGCCGGGTGCTGGTGCTGAGCGCGGACGCGGCGACGCCCGCCCTGGTGGCGCGGCTGCTGACGGAGCGCGGTTACGGGCCGAGCCGGGTCCGGGTGCTGGAGCAGTTGGGCGGTCCGGCGGAGGCGGTCCGGGAGGGGGTCGCGCAGGACTGGTCGGCGTCGGCGGGTGATCCGTTGAACGTGCTGGCGGTGGAGTGCGCGGCCGTCGCGGACGCGCCCCGCCAGCAGCTGGTGCCCGGACTGCGGGACGAACTCTTCGAATCCGACGGACAGTTGACGAAGCGTCACATCCGGGCGGCGACGCTGGCGGCGCTCGGCCCGGCGCCGGGCGAGCTGCTCTGGGACGTCGGCGGCGGCTCCGGTTCGATCGGCGTCGAGTGGCTGCGGGCGCACCGCGGCTGCCGGGCCGTGAGCGTGGAGCGCGACCCGGTGCGGGCGGCGCGGATCGTCCGCAACGCGGCCGCGCTGGGGGTGCCCCGGCTGCGGGTGGTGGAGGGCGCGGCGCCGGGGGCGCTGGCGGGGCTGGAGCGTCCGGACGCGGTGTTCGTCGGCGGCGGTCTGACGGTGCCGGGGCTGCTGGAGGCGTGCTGGGCGGCGCTGGGCCCGGGCGGGCGGCTGGTGGCGAACACGGTGACGCTGGAGTCGGAGGCGCTGCTGACGCAGTGGTACCGGCGGTACGGCGGCGAGTTGGTGAAGCTGTCCGTCGCGCACGCGGTGCCGGTGGGCGGGTTCACGGGGTGGCGGCAGGCGATGCCGGTGACCCAGTGGAGCGTGGTGAAGGGCGCCGGCGGGTCCGGTGCCGTGGAGAGCGTGGACGTCCCTGCCGGAGGAGCGAAGTGACGGTCTATTTCATCGGTGCGGGCCCGGGTGCGGCCGACCTGATCACGGTGCGCGGGCAGCGCACCCTGGCCCGCTGCGGGGTGTGCCTGTACGCGGGGAGCCTGGTGCCGACCGAGCTGTTGGCGGACTGCCCGCCGGACGCCCGACTGGTGGACACCGCGAACCTGGACCTGGACCAGATCCTGGCGGAGATCGTCCGGGCGCACCGCGAGGGCCTGGACGTGGCGCGGCTGCACTCGGGCGACCCGTCGGTGTTCTCGGCGATGGCGGAGCAGATGCGCCGGCTGGACGCGGCGGACATCCCGTACGAGGTGGTGCCGGGGGTGCCGGCGTTCGCGGCGGCCGCGGCGGCGCTGAAGCGGGAGCTGACGGTGCCGACGGTCGGTCAGACGGTGATCCTGACCCGGGTGGCCCGGCAGGCGACGCCGATGCCGCCGGGCGAGGAGCTGGCGGTGCTCGGGAAGAGCGGCGCGCTGCTGGTGCTGCACCTGGCGGCGCGTTACGCGGACAGCGTGGTGGAGGAGTTGCTGCCGCACTACGGGCCGGACTGCCCGGCCGCGGTGGTGGCGATGGCCAGCCGCCCGGACGAGTTGGTGCTGCGCGGCACGCTCGGCGACATCGCGGTCCAGGTGAAGGCCGCGGGGGTGATCCGCACCGCCGTGATCATCGTGGGCCGGACCCTGGCCGCGACCGAGTTCCGCGACAGCCACCTGTACTCGACCGCCCGCAGCCGCTGACGCGGGTACCGCCGCCCCGGCCCCGGCCCGGCCTCGGTCTCGACCCCGGCCCCGGCTCAGTCCGCCGGGCCCAGGCCCAGGCCGTCCAGCAGGGTGCGCGCACCGTCGGTGAAGGCGCGCGCCGGGTCGGCGGCGGCCCGGTCGGCCAGGGCGGCGGCGAGCAGCGGGAAGGTCTCGGGGACGAGCGGGCCGGGGCCGTCGGCCGGGGCGGCCCGGTGCTCGACCTCCAGCGCCCCGATGGCGTACGACACCAGCGCGTGCAGCGCCGCCGCCCGGGCCGGGCCGTCCAGCCCGGCGGCGGCCAGTGCCTCCAACAGCCTTTCGCGCCACCGCAGTACGGGCAGGCAGCCGGCGTGGTGCCGGATCGCGAGCGGCAGCACGCCGGGGTGCGCGCCGACGGCCTCCCGCAGCAGCTCCAGCAGGGCGAGCAGCCGTCCCCTCGGCCCGGCCGGACCGGCGGTCGGCGGAGCGGCGGTCGGCGGAGCGGCGGTCGGCGGAGCGGCCCGGTCGAGGACGGCGCCGAGGGCGAGGTCGACGACCAGGCACTCCAGTTCCTCCCGGTCCTCGACGTAGCGGTACAACGCCATGGTGCGCCGGCCGAGTTCGTCGGCGGCGGTGCGCATGGACAGGGCGGGCAGGCCGTCGCGGTCGATCACGGCGAGCGCGGCGGCGGCGACCTGGCGGGTGGTCAGGGAGCGTGGACGGGGCACGGGTTGACAGCGTACGCCATACGCCTACAGTTTTGGCGTACGGCCTACACCTACGAGGAGCCACCGAGGAGCCACCGTGTCCCGACTCCGGACCGGCACCACCGCACCGCCCCTCCCCGCCACCGACGCCGCCGGCGCGCCCCTGCCGCCAGTGCCCGCGGACGGATGGACCCACCTGCAGTTCCGCCGCTTCGCGGGCTGCCCGATCTGCAACCTGCACCTGCGCGGATTCGCCGTCCGCCACCCGGAGTTGCGGGCGGCGGGGGTCCGGGAGGCCGCCGCCTTCCACTCGCCGGCCGCCGAACTGCGGCCGTACGCCGAGGGGTTGCCGTTCCCGCTGCTCGCCGACCCCGACCAGCGGCTCTACCGGGCGTACGGGGTCGAGCGCGGCGCGCGCGCCCTGCTCGACCCGCGGGTCTGGCCGTCGATCGCCCGCGGCCTGGCCCGCAGCGTGCCGCTGGTCCTGCGCGGACGCGAACGCCCGCCCGCCTCCCGGCCGTTGGGCGGACGGCTCGGGCTCCCCGCCGACTTCCTGCTCGCCTCCGACGGCCGGATCGCCGCCGCGCACTACGGCACGCACGCGGCCGACCACTGGAGCGTCGACCAGGTCCTCGCCCTGGTCGCCGAACAGCGGAACACCGAGCAGCGGAGCACCGGACACCCCGGCCCCGGGTCCGGCCCGGAGCCCGAGCCCGGTACCGGCCCCGCTGCGGTCAGCCGTGCGGTCAGCCGAGGGAGGCGGTGAACTCCTTCGCGCGGCGGGTGATCTCGGCCCAGTCGCCGGCGGCGACGGCCTGCGGGGGGACGACGTCGGTGCCGGCGCAGACGGCGAGGGCGCCGTGGTCGAGGAAGGCCCTGGCGTTGCCGGCGTTGACGCCGCCGGAGGCGACCAGCGGGACGCCGGGGTAGGGGCCGTGCAGGTCCTTGAAGTAGCCGGGGCCGAAGACCTTGGCCGGGAAGATCTTGACGGCGGCGGCGCCGAGGTCGACGGCGTCGGCGACCTCGCTGGGGGTGAGCGCGCCCATCACCACGGGGGTGCCGGCCGCGCGGGCGGCCTCGGCGACGGCGGGGCGCAGGCCGGGGGTGACCAGGAAGGTCGCCCCGGCGGCGATGCCCGCGCGGGCCTGTTCGGCGGTGAGGACGGTGCCGACGCCGACCCGGTGGCCGGCCTGCGCGGCGGCGGCCAGGTGGCGGGTCACCTCCGGTGTGGTGAAGGTGAGTTCGGTCCAGGCGATGCCGCCGGCGGCGAGGGCCTCGCAGAGTGCCGCCGCGTCGGGTATCTCCGGGGCCCGGACGACCGCGATCACCGGTCGGGCGGCCAACTGTGCCCGCAGCTCGGCGTTTTCGCTTCCCATTCCTGCCAACTTCCTTTGTCGGTGCGTGTGCTGTCTCAAAAGGCCCTGGTCCGGGCCCTGGTCCGAGTTCAGTCCCGGATTCAGTCCCGGGTTCGGCCCCGGGCCCGGACCAGGCGGTCGCGGGCGTCGCGGCGCAGCGCCCGCCCGCCGAGGTCGCCGGTGGGTTTGCCGTCCCGGAGTGCGGCGATGCCGTTGACCAGGACGTGTTCGATGCCTTCGGCGGGTTGCCGGGGGCGGTCGTAGGTCGCGGTGTCGCGGACGGTGTCGGGGTCGAACAGGACGAGGTCGGCGTGGTGGCCGGGGCGGATCAGGCCGCGCCGGTCGAGGCCGAGTCGGCGGGCGGGGCGTCCGGTCATCCGGGCGACGGCCTGTTCGAGGGTGAGGACGCCCAACTCGCGGCTGTAGTGGGCGAGGTAGCGCGGGAAGGTGCCCCAGGCCCGGGGGTGGGGGCGGGCGCCGACGAGCAGGCCGTCGCTGCCCGCGGTGTGCGCGGGGTGCCGCATGATGGCGCGGACGTTCTCCTCGTGGCCGACGTGCTGGAGGATGGTGGTGCCCAGCGCGTCGGCGCGCAGCAGTCCGAAGAAGATCTCGGTGCCGGTGCGGCCCTGTTCGGCGGCGAGTTCGGAGATCCGGCTGCCGACGACGCCGGAGAGGGCGCTGTTGCGGACGCCGGAGATCTGGATGGTGTCCCAGTCGGTGACGACGCCGTGGCAGCCGTCGCTGCCGTGTTCCTCGACGTCGGCGCGGACGCGTTCGCGGACGGCGGGGTCGGTGAGCCGGTCGAGGGTGGCTTCGGGACCGCCCTCGGTGGCCCAACTCGGCAGCAGTGCGGCGAGGGTGGTGGAGCCGGGCAGGTAGGGGTAGCTGTCGAGGGTGAGGTCGATGCCGTCGGCGAGGGCGGCGTCGACCAGGTCGAGGAAGGCACCGGCCCGGCCTTCGTTGACGCCGAAGTTCATGGTGGCGTGGGTGAGGTGGAGCGGGCAGCCGGAGCGCCGGGAGATCTCCACCATTTCGGCGTAGCCCTCCAACGCGCCCGCGCCGTAGGAGCGTTGGTGGGGGGCGTGGAAGCCGCCGTGCCGGGCGACGGTGCCGCACAGGGCGGTGAGTTCGTCGGTGTCGGCGTACATGCCGGGGGTGTAGGTGAGGCCGGTGGACATGCCGACCGCGCCGTCGTCCAGGGCCTGGGTCAACAGGGCCTGCATCCGGTCGAGTTCGGGGCCGGTGGGGCGGCGGTTGTGCCAGCCCATGGCGAGCATCCGGAGGTTGCCGTGCGGGACGAGGTAGCAGGCGTTGACGGCGGTGCCCTCGTCGAGGCGGTCGAGGTAGCCGCCGACGGTGCGCCAGTTCCAGTCGAAGCCCTCGGGGTCGCCGTTCCAGCCGGCGAGTTGGCGGCGCAGTGCGGCGAGGGTCGGGTCGTCGGCGGGGGCGTAGGAGAGGCCGTCCTGGCCGAGGACTTCGAGGGTGACGCCCTGGGTGATCCGGGACGGGTGGTCGGGTTCGACGAGCAGGCGCAGGTCGGAGTGGGCGTGCATGTCGATGAAGCCGGGGGCGAGCACCAGCCCGTCGACGTCGATGACCTGACGGGCCGTCAGGTTCCGGCCGATCTCCTCGATCCGGCCGTCGGTGACGGTGACGTCGGCGCGGTGGCGGTCGGCGCCGGTGCCGTCGACGACGGTGGCGGCGCGCAGCAGCAGGTCGGCCATCAGAAGTACGTCCGCACCAGGTCGACGACGCGGGGGTGTTCGGCGTCGGCGTGGTCGAGGACGGGGATCAGGGTCCACTTGTCGAAGGCGGTGCAGGGGTGGGACAGGCCGAGGCGGAGCACGGCGCCGACGGGGGCGGCGGTGCCGGCGCCGCGCAGGAAGGCGTGCTGGTCGTTGAGGGCGGTGACGGTGGCGCCGGTCAGGTCGCCGCCGCCGCGGACGCGTTGGGGTTCGGGCAGGCCCTCGTCGAACGGGAGGTCGCGCTTTCCGGCGTCCAGCAGGGAAAGTTGGGGTTCGGGGTGGGAGACGACCCGGGCCCAGCCGTGCATGGCGGAGCGCAGCGGGGTGGCGGCGGCGTCCCGGGCGAGCGGGGAGATGCCGCGGTAGAAGCCGTCGTCGTGGGCGAGGTAGGCGCCGGAGCGGACGACGACGACGGTGCCGGGGACCTGCTCGGCGAGCGGGGTCAGCTCCTGGGCGACGGTGTCGAAGTAGGCGCTGCCGCCGGCGGTGACGACGGGGGTGGCGGTGGGGTAGTCGGTGGCGAGGCGGCGGTGCAGGTCGGCGAGGTCGGCGAGGTAGCCGCGGACGGCGGCGAGGGCCGGGTCGGAGGCGTCGTGGGCGAGGGCGCCCTCGTAGCCGCCGACGCCGGCCAGGCGCAGGGTGGGGGCGGCCAGGACGGCGGCGGCGACCTCCAGGGCGGCGGCGACGCCGCGGGCGCCGGTGCGGCCGCCGGGGCCGCCGAGTTCGACCATGACCTCGACGGGGCGTTCGGCGCCGGCGGCGCGCAGCGCGGCGTCCATCTGCCGGACGCTGTCGGCGGAGTCGACCCAGGAGGTGAAGGCGAAGCCGGGGTCGCGGTCGAGTTCGGTGGCGATCCAGGCGAGTCCGGCGGGGTCGAGCAGGGTGTTGGCGAGCAGCAGGCGCTGGACGCCGAAGGCGCGGGCGACCCGGAGCTGGGGGAGGTTGGCGAGGGTGACGGCGTGGGCGCCGGCGGCGAGTTGGGCCTGCCAGAGGGCGGGGGCCATGGTGGTCTTGCCGTGCGGGGCGAGCCGGACGCCGGTCTCGGCGCACCAGGCGGCCATGGTGCGCAGGTTGTGGTCGAGGGCGGCGGCGTCGAGGGTGAGCAGCGGGGTGCCGAGCGCGTCGAGGCGGGGGCGGGTGGCGAGCCATTCGCGGACGGTCAGGCCGGCGGCATCGGCGGGGATCGCCTTGAAGCGGAAGTCGAGGCGTTCCCCGGCGAGGGCGGCGACCGCGACGGTGTCGATGCCGGGGCCGGGCGCGGGGTCGGCGAAGTACTGCCGCTGCCCCGGAGGTGCCTGCTCCGCCCGGTCGCCCGTACCTCCGATGCCGCCCGTCCCCCCGGCGGCGCCCGTCCCTCCGGTGCCGCCCGTCCTCCTGGTGCCGCCGGTTCCGCTCATCGCCGTGCCTCCGTTCCGACCCCGGCCCGCCCGCGAGCTGGGGAGTTGCAACATGCGCAACCTCTATTGCGCATGTTGGTGTTACGGTTCTAGCATTCACGCCGGACGGCGGTCAACGGACCGCGACGCGGCCCGTCCCCCTTCCCACCAGGCACGCAGCACCGGGGCTCACCGCCGAGGCCCGGTCGGCGCGGGCCGGGTCGGTGGGGCGGGGCGGTGGGCCCGAGCGCGAGGGAGCGGGATTGATGGCGGATCAGGACGGCGGGGCGGCCGCCGCCCGGGCGGTGTGCCTGGGCGAGTCGATGGCGGTGCTGCTCCCCGACCGGCCCGGCCCGTTCGAGGCGGTCGGCGCGTTCCGCCCCTCGGTGGGCGGCGCGGAGTCCAACGTGGCGGCGGCGCTGGCGGGCCTGGGCGTGCCGACGGCGTGGATCAGCCGGGTCGGCGCGGACGGCTTCGGCCGCCGCCTGACCGCCGACCTGGCCGCCGCGGGGGTGGACGTCTCGGCCGTCGCCGTCGACCCGCACCGCCCGACCGGCGTGTACCTGAAGGAGACCGGCGGCTCCGGCCTGCCGCACGACCTCGGGCCGGGCCGCTCCCGCCTGCACTACTACCGGGCCGGGTCGGCCGCCTCCGCGCTCGGCCCGGCGCTGCTGGACGACCCGGCGGCGGCGGCGCTGCTGGCCGCCGCGCCGCTGCTGCACCTGACGGGCATCACGCCCGCGCTCTCGGACGGCTGCCTGGCCCTGGTGCGCGCGCTGCTGGCCGAGCGCCGGCCGGGGCGGCTGCTCTCCTTCGACCTGAACTGGCGCCCGGCGCTGTGGCGGCACCGCGACGCCTCGGTGCTGCCGGAGCTGCTGAACGCGGCCGACGTGCTGCTGCTCGGCGCCGACGAGGCCGGGGACGCGTTCGGCACCGATGACCCGGCGGCGATCAGAAAGCGCTTTCCCGCTCCTTCCACGGTCGTCGTCAAGGACTCCGGGCACCTCGTCACCGCGCTCGACCGGCGGGGCGGTTCGGTCACCGAGCCGGCCCTGCGGGTCGAGGTGGTGGAGCCCACCGGGGCGGGCGACGCCTTCGCGGCCGGCTACCTGGCCGGCACCCTGCGCGGCCTGGACGTCCGCTCCCGGCTCCGGCTCGGCCACCTCGCGGCGGCGGGCGCGCTCACCGCCGCGGCCGACCGCGGCGCCCTGCCGGACGCCCGGACGGTGGCGGCGCTGCTGGCCGCCGACGAGCGCGACTGGGCAGCGACCACCGTCACCGCGACCGGCATCCACTCCCCCGCCCTCCCCGGCTCCCCTTCCCTCTCCTCCCCCTCCCCCGCCCTCCCCGGCTCCCCTTCCCTCTCCTCCCCCTCCCCCGCCCTCACCGGCCCCGGCACCCTCGGACCTTCGGGACACCCATGAGCCAGACCGTCACCCGCGCCCTGCGCCTGCTCGCCGAACTCGGCGAGGGCGAACGCTCCCTCGACCAGCTCGCCGACCTGATCGGCGTGCACAAGACCACCGTGCTGCGGCTGCTGCAGAGCCTGGAGGAGGAGCGCTTCGTCCACCGCGACGGCCAGTACCGCTACCACCTCGGCGCGGGCCTGTTCGCGCTCTCCAGCCTGGCCCTGGAGCAGCGCGGCATCCGGCGCACCGCCGCCCCGCACCTCGCCGAGCTGAACGCGGCGACCGGCCAGACCGTGCACCTGGCCGCGTACGAGGGCGGCGAGGTGGTCTACATCGACAAGTACGACTCCCGGCACCCGGTGCGGATGTACTCGCGGATCGGGCTGCGGGCGGCGCTGCACAACACGGCGGTCGCCAAGGTGCTGCTGGCCGACCTGCCGCCGGTCGAGCGGCGCCGGGTGGTCGACACGATCGAGTTCACGGTGCACACCCCGAACACCATCACCAGCCCGCACGCGCTGCTCGCCGAACTGGAGCAGGTCGCCGCGCAGGGCTGGGCGCAGGACCACGCCGAGCACGAGGCGTTCATCAACTGCGTGGCGGCGCCGATCCGGGACGCCTCCGGGCGGGTGGTCGCGGCCGCCTCGATCTCGGTGCCGGACGTGGTGCTGCGCTACGAGCAGGTCCTCGACCTGCTCCCCCCACTCCTCGCCTGCACCCGGGCGATCTCCGCCGACGCGGGCCTGCCCGCGCACCGTCCGCATTCCTGACGACCCGTCACCACCGCACTGGAGCACCGCACATGAGCGACAAGAGCGACCAGAACGCCAAGACCGCCAAGACCGAGATCCGCACCGACGGCGCCCCCGCCCCGGCCTGGATGTTCTCCCAGGGCGTCCGCAAGGGCCCGATCCTCCAGGTCTCCGGCCAGGGCCCGCAGGACCCGGCCACCGGCGAGTACCTGTACCACGGCGACGTCAAGGCCCAGACCCGCCGCACCCTGGAGAACGTCAAGGCCATCGTCGAGGCCGGCGGCGCCACCGTCGAGGACGTCGTGATGTTCCGCGTCTACCTCACCAAGCGCGCCGACTTCCCCCTGATGAACGAGGTCTACGCCCAGTTCATCGAGGAGAACATCCCGGCGGGCGGCGTCAAGCCCTGCCGCACCACCATCTTCGCCGAACTCCCCCAGGAGCCCATGCTGGTGGAGATCGACGCCCAGGCCGTCGTCACCGACTGACGACCCTGCCGCCCCGCAGTTCCGCCCTCAGCCCCCGGCCGCTCTCCCGGCCGGGGGCTGCCGCGTGTTCGGGGGACGCCCGACGGGGGGTCACGCGCTGTTCACCGGGTGTCCGCCGCGGATGGGCTGAATGGGGTCGGTTGTACAGCCAACTCGACGCAGTCGCGGGTTTCCTGCGACGGACAGGACCATTCGTGGCGACCGGCTCCTCCCTCGTCCTCACCTCGACCGGCAGCCCCACCGAGGGCGACCGGTTGACCTTCCACTGGGCCACCGACACGCCGGGGGCGAAGAACTGGGTGGGCGTCTACGACGGCGACCGGCTGCCCGGCAACGGCTCCTCGCTGCTGTGGAAGTACACTCCGGCGGCCTCCGGCGACGTGCAGTTGGACACCTCGGCGCTGACCGACGGCCCGTACACCGCCTACCTGCTGGCCGACGACGGGTACCGGGTGCTGGCCGCCAGCGCGCCGTTCTCGTTCCGGGCCCGCCCCGTCCCGCCGCGCCCGCACCTGGCGGTGGACGCGCTGACCGCCACCGCGGTCGCGCCCGGCGCCGCGGTCGCGGTGAAGCTGGCCGGCCTGTGGATGCGCGCCGCCGGAACTCCGGTGTTCCGCAAGGCCGGCGGCGACCCCTGGCTGTCGGTGGCCGCGGACGGCACCGTGACGGGCACCGCCCCGAACGGCACGCTGCCGCGCCCGGCGGTGCTGACCGTCGCCGTCAAGGACCCCGCCGGGAACACCGACGCGCTGATCCTCCAGGTGCCGGTCGACTCCCGCGCGCGGCGGCTGAAGGCGGCGACGCTGAACCTGTGGCAGGCCGGGGCGCGCACCGACGACGCGCTGGAGAAGCAGCTGCGCGTCGTCCTCACCCAGGGCTGGGACGTGGTCGCGCTCCAGGAGACCGGCGGCACCGGCGCGCGGGCGCTGGCCGACGCGCTCGGCTGGCACGCCTACCAGAGCGCCGGCAGCGTCGGCATCCTCAGCCGCCACCCGCTGACCGAACTCACCCCCGCCACGGCCGAGTTGCCCGCCGCGGGCGCGACCGTGACGCTGCCCGGCGGCCGCACCGTCCGGTTCTGGGCGGCGCACCTGGACGAGGGCGACTACGGCCCGTACGCGGTCCAGGACGGCCGGGCCCCGGAGGCGGTGGCGGCGGGCGAGCGCGCCTCGGTGCGCGGCCGGCAGGCGCTCGCCCTGGCGGCGCTGCTGAAGGCCGAACTGGCCGCCGGGAAGGCCGTGCTGCTGGCCGCCGGGCTGGCCTCGCCCTCGCACCTGGACTGGACGCCCGCCACCGCCGCCGCGCACGGCGGCGTCACCGCCCTGGCCTGGCCGGTCACCACCGCCCTCCAGGACGCGGGCCTGTACGACGCGTACCGGATCGCGCACCCCGACCCGGCCGCCTCCCCCGGCGCCACCTGGTCGGTGACCCGGACCCGGCGCGGCGACCGGCCCGAGCCGCAGGACCGGATCGACCAGATCCACTTCGCCGGGCGGCTCACCCTGTTCGAGGCGCACACCCTGGCCACCGGCTGGCCGCAGCCCGAGCCCGGCGCCGCCGCCAACGGCTGGCCGTCCGACACCGCCGCCGCGGTCGCCACCTTCACGCTCTGACCCGGCCCCGCCCCGCCCCGCACCCCGAGAGGCCGTACCCCCTGATGACTCCCCAGCTCGACCGCCGCGCCTTCCTGTCCGCCACCGCCGCCGCGGGCGTCGCCGCGACCGGCCTGGCCGGCCCCGCCGAGGCCGCGTCCCCCGCCCCCGCCCCCGCCGCCGGGAAGGGGGCGAAGCCCACCGGCACCGTCGCCGACGTCCGGCACGTGGTGATCCTGATGCAGGAGAACCGCTCCTTCGACCACTACTTCGGCACCCTGAACGGCGTGCGCGGCTTCGGCGACAAGCAGGCCCTGCAGTTCCCCGACGGCGGGAACGTGTTCCGCCAGCCCGACGCCGGGCGCGCCGACGGCGGCGTGATGCTGCCGTACCGGATGGACACCGCCAAGTACAACGCGCAGAACGCGGGCGGCCTCGCGCACGACTGGGCGACCGGCCACCAGGCGATCAACAACGGCGCGATGAACAAGTGGATCGCCGCCAAGGGCGAGCGCGCGATGGGCTACTTCACCCGCGCCGACATCCCCTACCAGTACGCGCTGGCCGACGCGTTCACGCTCTGCGACGCCTACTTCTGCTCGCTGGCCGGCCCCACCGACCCGAACCGCCTGTACCTGTGGACGGGCACCAGCGGCCCGGGCCGGGACGGCACCACCGGCCCGTGGATCGACAACACGCCCGTCACCGACAACCCGGTCGCGGACTGGACGACGTACGCGGAGCGGCTCCAGGACGCGGGCGTGAGCTGGCGGGTCTACCACAACCCGAGCAAGGACGACCGGACCGGCGACTACGACGACAACGCGCTGTCGTACTTCAAGCAGTTCCACGCGTTCCCGGCCACCGACCCCCGGTACGTCAACGCGATGACGAAGTTCGACCCGGCCGCGTTCGACGCCGACTGCAGGTCCGGTGCGCTGCCGACCGTTTCGTGGCTGGTCGCGCCGTACCTGTTCTCCGAGCACCCCAACGCGGGCCCGGCGTACGGCGCGCACTGGGTGAACCAGGCGCTGCAGTCGCTGATGTCGAACCCGGAGGTGTGGCAGCACACCGTGTTCCTGGTGATGTACGACGAGAACGACGGCTACTTCGACCACCTGGTGCCGCCGACCCCGGAACCGGGCACGCCCGAGGAGTTCACCCACGGCCGGGCCATCGGCCTGGGCAACCGGGTGCCGCTGTGGGTGGTCTCGCCGTGGTCGCGCGGCGGCTGGGTCAACTCGCAGGTCTTCGACCACACGTCGGTGCTGCGCTTCCTGGAGGTGGTCACCGGCGTCCGGGAGCCCAACATCTCGGAGTGGCGGCGCACCGTCTGCGGCGACCTCACCAGCTGCTTCGACTTCTCCCGCCCGGACCCGAGCATCCCGCGCCTGCCCGACACCGCCGCCCTGATGGCGCTGGCCGACGCCGCCTCCGGCCTGCCGCCGGTGCGGCTGCCCGCCGCCGGCACCCAGTCGCTGCCCGCGCAGGAGCCCGGCGACCGGCCGCACCGCAGGCTGCCGTACGGCCCGGGCGCGGAGGCCTCGGTCGACCGGGACAGCGGCCGGATCACCTGCACCCTGACCAACACCGGCACGGTGGGCTTCCCCTATACCGTGTACCCGAACACCGCGCTGCCGTTCACCGGCACGCCCGTCACCGTCGCCCCCGCCGCGACCGGCACGTACACCTGGGACGCGGCCGCCACCGACGGCCGCTACGACTTCACCGTGCACGGCCCCGACGGCTTCGTCCGCCGCTTCGCGGGCACCGTCACCCGGGCCGGACAGGAGGACGTGGCCGTCCCCGTCGTGGAGGCCCTGGTGCAGAAGAACCGGGTGGTGCTGTCCCTGCACAACGACGGCGGCACGGACACCTCGTTCACCCTCGCCCCGAACGACTACGCCGGGCAGGCGCAGACCGTGCACGTCGCCGCGAACAAGCAGGCGTCCGTCAACTGGCCCCTCGACCAGGGACGTTACGACGTGACGGTCACCGCCGCGACCGGCACCCGGTTCCTGCGCCGCTACGCCGGGACGGTGCACGGCTCCTGACGATCCGTCAGGCCGACTCGGGGGCCCGGGGGTTCGGGGGCTCAGGGGCCCAGGGGTTCGGCCCGGCCGACCACCGTGCCCGCGCGGTCGATGCAGATCACGTCGACCGTGACGGGTGCGCCCCGGAGGACCTCCAGGGCCACCCGGCGGGCGTGGCGGGCGACCGTGTCGCCGAGGGGGACACCCGCCGTCGCGCACAGTTGGACCGCCTGCAGGGCGGTGTTGGCGTCCGCGACCCGGGCGGCCAGGTCGGCGGGGGCGCCGGCCTCCCGGGCCAGGGCGGCCAGGTGCGCGGTGTCGACCTGGGAGCGGCCCGAGTGCAGGTCCAGGTGGCCCGCGGCGAGTTTGGAGAGTTTGGCGAAGCCGCCGCACACCGTCAGGCGCGGAACGGGGTGCCGCCGCAGGTACTTGAGCACGGCGCCCGCGAAGTCGCCCATGTCGAGCAGCGCGTCCTCGGGGAGCCCGTACGCGGCGGCGACCACCTTCTCCGAGGTCGCGCCGGTCGCGCCCGCGACGTGGGTGTGCCCGGCGGCCCGGGCCACGTCGATGCCGCGCCGGATCGAGTCGATCCACGCCGAGCACGAGTACGGGACGACGATGCCGGTGGTGCCGAGGATCGACAGCCCGCCGAGGATGCCCAGCCGCGGGTTCCAGGTGCGGCGCGCCAACTCCTCGCCGCCGTCGACCGACAGTTCCACCTCCACGTCCCCGGCCGCCCCGAACTCCCTCGCCACCTCGGCGATCGCAGCCCGGATCAGCTGCCGGGGCACCGGGTTGACGGCCGGTTCGCCGACCGGCAGCGGCAGGCCCGGCTTGGTGACCGTCCCGACCCCCGGGCCGGCCCGGAACACCACGCCGCTGCCCGCCGCGCCCGCCCGCACGGTCGCCCGCACCAGCGCGCCGTGCGTCACGTCCGGGTCGTCGCCCGCGTCCTTCACCACCCCGGCCGTCGCCCGGCCCGCCGCCAACTCCTCGACGGCCAGCGCGAACGCGGGCCGCTCCCCGCGCGGCAGCACGATCTCCACCGGGTCGGGGAAGGCCCCGCCCAGCAGCGCCGTGTACGCGGCCTTGGCCGCCGCCGTGGCGCACGCCCCCGTCGTCCAGCCCGGCCGCAGCCCGCTGCTGCGCAACTGCCCGGCCCGCCCACCGCTCACGTCCGCGCCCATCTCCCGCTCCTCCCGTACGCCTGTACACCCGTCCGCCGCAGTCGCCCGCCGCACCCGCCCGCGCCACCGCCGTCCGGCCGCCGCCGCCGTCCGGCCGCCGCCCCGCAATATCCCGCGCCCGGCCCCGGTTAGAGTGAAAAGTCCGTCCCACCGGCCCCGGGAGTCCCGCATGCACGTCCTGATCCTCGGCGGCACCACCGAGGCCCGCCGACTGGCCGACCAGCTGGCCGCCGATCCGGCGCTGCGGGTGACCAGTTCGCTCGCCGGGCGGGTGGACCGGCCCCGGCTGCCCGCCGGGGAAGTCCGGATCGGCGGGTTCGGCGGCCCCGCCGGCCTGGCCGCCTGGCTGCGCGCCCACCGGGTCGCCGCCCTGCTGGACGCCACCCACCCGTTCGCGGAGACCATGAGCCGCAACGCGGCCCTCGCCGCCGCCGGGACCGGCACCCCGCTGCTCGCGCTGCGCCGCCCCAGCTGGCAACCCGTGGACGGCGACCGCTGGCACCCCGTACCGGACTTGGCGGCCGCCGCGGCCGCGCTGCCCGCCCTCGGCACCCGGGTGTTCCTGACCACCGGCCGCCAGGGCATCGCCGCCTTCGCCCACCTCGACGGGCTGTGGTTCCTGGCCCGCTCGGTCGAACCGCCGACCGCGCCGATGCCCGCCGCGACCGAAGTCCTGCTGGAGCGCGGCCCGTTCACCCTGGACGGGGAGCGCGCGCTGCTGCGCGCGCACCGCGTCGAGGTGCTGGTCACCAAGGACAGCGGCAGCGCCGCGACCGCGCCCAAGCTGACGGCCGCCCGCGAACTCGGCCTGCCCGTCGTGGTGGTGCAGCGCCCGCCGGCCCCGGAGGGCGTCCGCACCGCCCCGGACGTCGCCGGGGCGGTCGACTGGCTGCGCGCGCTGCGCACCTGACGGACCGTCAGGAAATGCTGACGGCCCGTCAGTCGCCGGGCTGTTCCTCGGGGTAGCGGCGTGGCGTCCACACCACCTGCTGCCCGCCGCCGCGCCGGACCCACCGGGTCTGGGTGGAGCCGACCAGCAGCAGGGTCCGCATGTCGACGTCGGCCGGGTCGAGCGCGCCGAGTTCCACCGTCCGGACCCGCTCGGTCGGGCCGCCGACGTCCCGGGCCAGCACCACGGGGGTGGCCGGGTCGCGGTACTCCAGCAGCAGGTCGCGGGCCGAACCGACCTGTGTGGTACGGGACTTGGAGCCGGGGTTGTACAGCGCCAGCACCAGGTCGGCCTCGGCCGCGGCGCGCAGCCGGCGGGCGATCACCTCCCAGGGCTTGAGCCGGTCGGAGAGCGAGATCACCGCGTAGTCGTGGCCGAGCGGGGCGCCGGCCCGGGACGCGGCGGCGTGCGCGGCCGTCATGCCGGGCAGCACGCGGACCGGGACGTCCCGGTAGGGGTCCTCGCAGGCGGCCTCCAGCACGGCGGTGGCCATCGCGAACACGCCGGGGTCGCCGGAGGAGACCACCGCGACCCGGCGGCCGCGGCGCGCCAGCTCCAGGGCGAACTCGGCCCGGACGCCCTCGACCTTGTTGTCGGAACCGTGCCGGACCTGGCCGGGACGGACCGGCACCCGGTCCAGGTAGGTGGTGTAGCCGACCAGGTCGGTGGCGTTCGCGAGCACGCCGCGCGCCTCGGGGGTGAGCCAGAGCGGCCCGGCCGGGCCGGTGCCGACCACCACGACCTCGCCGAAGCCCCCGGCGCCCTCCTCCGGCGCCCCGGCCGGAGCCTCCGCCGCCGGAGTCGCTGCCGTTACCGGGGCGAGCGCCGCGAAGGGCTCCCCGGCGGCGTCGAGGGCGGCGACCCGGCTGGGCAGCACGGCGACCGAGAAGTACGGGACGCCGTCGGGGTCGATGTCGGCGAGCGCGCCGGTCCGCTCGCCCGCCATGGTGGCGCGCTCCACGTACCGGGCCTCGTCGAGGCGCCCGGCCCGCTCCAGGGCGCGGCGCACCGCGGGGAAGGTCCGGCCGAGCTTCATCACCACGGCGGAGTCGGTGGCGGCCAGCCGGGCCGTCAGCTCCTCCTCGGGCAGCGTGCCCGGGATGATCGTCAGGACTTCCTCGGCCTCGACCAGCGGGGTGCCCAGCCGGGCGGCGGCGGCGCTGATCGAGGTGACGCCGGGCACCACCTCGGTGGGGTAGCGGTGCGCGAGGCGCTTGTGCATGTGCTGGTAGGAGCCGTAGAACAGCGGGTCGCCCTCGGCGAGCACCACCACGTCGCGCCCGGCGTCGAGGTGGGCGGCGAGCCGTTCGGCGGCCTCCTGGTAGAAGTCGTCGAGCGCGCCCCGGTAGCCGCCGGGGTGGTCGGTGGTCTCCACCGTGACCGGGTACATCAGGCGTTCCTCGACCTGGCCGCCGGTCAGGTACCGCTCGGCGATGGCCCGGGCGTGCGAGCGGCCGTGCCGGGCGCAGTGGTAGGCGACGACGTCGGCCTTGCCGATCAGTTCGGCGGCGCGCACCGTCAGCAGCGACGGGTCGCCGGGGCCGACGCCGACGCCGTAGAGCCGCCCGGTCCGGGCCGTCCCGTGCTCGGCCTGCACGCTTTCCTGACGCTCCGTCATTCCTGTTCGCTCGCAATCGCGTTGATGGCGGCGGCGGCGATCGCGCTGCCGCCGCGGCGGCCCCGGACCACCAGGTGCTCCAGTCGGGCGGGGTGGTCGGCGAGGGCCTGCTTGGACTCGGCGGCGCCGATGAAGCCGACCGGGACGCCGATCACGGCGGCGGGGCGGGGCGCGCCCGCCTCGATCAGTTCCAGCAGCCGGAACAGCGAGGTGGGGGCGTTGCCGACGGCGACGACGGCGCCCTCCAGGCGGGGCAGCCAGAGTTCCATGGCGGCGGCGCTGCGGGTGGTGTCCATCTTCCGGGCCAGTTCGGGGACGGCCGGGTCGGTGAGGGTGCAGACCACCTCGTTGTCGGCGGGCAGCCGCTTGCGGGTCACGCCGCTGGCGACCATGTTGACGTCGCACAGGATCGGCGCGCCGGCCCGCAGCGCGCGGCGGGCGTCGGCGACCACGCCGGGCGACCAGAGCAGGTCCTCGACCAGGTCGGTCATGCCGCAGGCGTGGATCATGCGGACGGCGACCTGGGCCACGTCGGCGGGCAGGCCGGCCAGGTCCGCCTCGGCGCGGATGGTGGCGAAGGACTGGCGGTAGATCTCCGCGCCGTCCTTCTCGTACTCGATCATTTGGGCCTCCGCCATTCGGCATTGCGCGCCTCGGCCACTGCCTCGGCGGTCTCGTTCTCGGTGGTGTCGCGCACGGAGCCGTCCACGGTGACGCGGTGTCCGGCCGCGGTGGCCAGCACGTCGACCCAGCGTCCGGCGGGGTGTCCGCAGCGGCGGGCGCAGCCGGACCAGTGCACGGGGAGTCCGGTGGCGGGGACGTCGGCGACGGCGCGGGCGGCCTGCGCGCGGACGTCGGCAAGCGCTTTCCCGCAGCCGGGCAGTCCGGTGCAGGCGGTGACGCCCTCCCAGGGGCCGCCGGACGCGACCCGGAACCCGGCGTCGGCGAGGCGCGGCACCCAGGCGGCGTCCGCGCCGGGCACCACGACGCCGCGCCAGGGCGTCAGCCGGACGGCGGGTGCCGCGTCGGCGTCAGCAGCGTCCGCGTCCGCCCGACCGGGCGCCGCCCCGGCGAGCGCCTGCGCCAGCAGCCGCCACTGGGTGCTGTCCGCCCGGCCGAACCGCAGTCCGACCGAGACGCCGCCGGTGCCGCCGGACACCCCTCCCGCCCCGGCCGCCGCGCCCCCGGCCGCCGTGTTCCCGACCGCGCCGAGGGCGGGCCGTTCGCCGGCGAAGGGGGGCAGCGGGACGTCGCCCTCGGGCAGTTCGTCCTGCACCTCGCGCAGGTGCCAGGCCCGGCCGGCCGCCAGGGCGAGGAAGTCGCGGGCGGCGGCGAGCGCGGCGGGCACGGGCGCGTCGACGGCCCGGCCGCGCCGGGCCCGGCCGAGGCGGAGCAGGGCGCGCCCGCCGCCGACTGCGATCAAGGTCACATCGGCGTTCAGCGCGGCGACGTCGCCGCGGCCGTCGTCAAGCGCGAACAGGAACTTTCCGGACAGCCCGGCGGCCCACGGCGCGGCGCACAGCGCCTCGTCCAACTCGCGGACCCAGGAGGACAGTTCACTCCCCCCTAGGCCCCGGCCGTCGAGGCCGGCCAGCGGGGAGGCGACCAGGTTGCGGACGCGTTCGTGGGTGTCGGAGGGCAACAGGCCGACGGCGCGCAGCCGTTCGGCGAGTTCGGCGGCGCAGCCGTCGGCGAGGCCGCGGAGCTGGAGGTTGCCGCGCGAGGTGATCTCGACCTCGCCGTCGCCGAGGGCGTCGGCGGCGTCGGCGGTGGCGAGCAGCTGGGAGTGTGTCAAGTGGCCACCGGGGAGCCGGAGTCGGGCGAGGTGGCCGTCCTCGGCGGGGTGCAGGCGGAGCGCGCCGGGGCAGGCGTCGGCGCGGCCTCGGTCGGGCCCGACGGGGAGTGCCTCGTGGGCGTCGGGTGTGGGTGGCATGGCGGCGAGCATACCCACCGGCCCGGGGGCCGCCACTGCCTGCTGCGTCACACCGCGCACCACACCGCGCACTCCGCGGCGTGGTCCGCCCCGCCGGGGGATTGCGCAGGTCACGGTGGTCCGGTCGGCGCGCGGGGGCGGGTTCCGGACAGCGTCGCAGGTCACACTCCCCCGGCGGCCGATCACCCCGTACGATGCTGGCGGGCACCCCTGGGTGTCCGCTGCCAGCGACGGCACAGCGGAGGAAGTCCGGTGCGAATCCGGTGCGGTCCCGCCACTGTGACCGCGGCTCAGTGAGCCGCGGGAGCCAGGAACTCCGGCCGTCCTCCACTGCCCGGGGCGAGGACCCCGAGGAAGGTCCGATCCGTGCGCTGTCGCATGTCCGGCCCCGGCCGGTCGCCCGGGGGCCCCGCGCCCGCCGGGCCCGTTCGCGTTCCCGGCGCCCGCCGCGGCGCCTGCCCGACCGGCGTTTTCCCGCCGTCACCGCCGTCACCGCTATCCCCGCCGGCCCAGCTGTCACCGCTGTCCCTGCCGTCCCCGCCCTCCGAGACGCCCGGGAGGGCCTCCGCATGATCCTGCTGCTGTCCACGTCCGACACCGACCTGCTGAGCGCCCGCGCGGCGGACGGCCCGGTGCCGTTCCGGCTGGGCAACCCGGCCCGGCTGTCGCCCGAGGAACTGCCCGAACTGCTGGCGGGCACCGAGCTGGTGGTGGTGCGTCTGCTGGGCGGCCGCCGGGCCTGGCAGGAGGGGCTGGACGCGCTGCTCGCGGGGCCGCGCCCGGTGGTGGTGCTGACGGGCGAGCAGGCGCCGGACGCGCAGCTGATGGAGCTGTCGACCGTCCCGGCGGGCATCGCGGCGGAGGCGCACGCGTACCTGGCGCACGGCGGTCCGGCGAACCTGGCGGAGCTGGGCGCGTTCCTGTCCGACACGGTGCTGCTGACCGGCCACGGCTTCGCGCCGCCGGCCTCGGCCCCGGCCTGGGGGCCGCTGGAGCGCACCGCGCGGGACGGCGACGGCACCGGCCCGACCGTCGCGGTGCTGTACTACCGGGCGCACCACATGAGCGGCAACACGGCGTTCGTGGAGACGCTGTGCCGGGCGGTCGAGGAGCAGGGGGCGCGGGCCCGGGCCTACTTCTGCGCCTCGCTGCGCGGCGCGGAGCCGGAGCTGCTGGCGGAGCTGGGCGCGGCCGACGCGATCGTGACCACCGTCCTGGCGGCGGGCGGCACCCGCCCGGCGGACGCGCAGGCCGGCGGTGACGAAGAAGCGTGGGACGCGGGGGCGTTGGCGGCGCTGGACCGGCCGATCCTGCAGGCGCTGTGCCTGACCTGGTCGCGGGAGCGGTGGGCGGACAGCGACGACGGCCTGTCGCCGCTGGACACCGCGACGCAGATCGCGGTGCCGGAGTTCGACGGCCGGCTGATCACCGTCCCGTTCTCGTTCAAGGAGGTCGACGAGGACGGGTTGACGGTGTACGCGGCGGACCCGGAGCGGGCGGCGCGGGTGGCGGGCATCGCGGTGCGGCACGCCCGGCTGCGGCACACCCCGGCGGCCGAGCGGCGCCTGGCCCTGGTGCTGTCGGCGTACCCGACCAAGCACGCGCGGGTCGGCAACGCGGTGGGGCTGGACACTCCGGCGTCGGCGATCCGGCTGCTGGAGCGGCTGCGCGCGGAGGGCATGGACCTGGGCGACAGCCTGCCGGGCCTGGACACCGACCGGGACGGCGGGCACGAGGGCGACGCGCTGATCCGGGCGCTGATCGACGCGGGCGGCTACGACCAGGCGTGGCTGACGGAGGACCAGCTGTCGCGCAATCCGGTGCGCATCCCGGCGGCGGACTACCGGCGCTGGTACGCGACGCTGCCGGCGGCGCTGCGCGAGCAGGTCGAGGGGCACTGGGGTCCGGCGCCGGGCGAGCTGTACGTGGACCGTTCGCACAACCCGGACGGCGACATCGTGCTGGCGGCGGTGCGCTCCGGCAATCTCCTGGTCCTGATCCAGCCGCCGCGCGGGTTCGGCGAGAACCCGGTGGCGATCTACCACGACCCGGACCTGCCGCCGAGCCACCACTACCTGGCCGCGTACCGCTGGATCGCGGCCGCGCGGGAGGACGGCGGTTTCGGCGCGCACGCGGTGGTGCACCTGGGCAAGCACGGCAACCTGGAGTGGCTGCCGGGCAAGACGGCGGCGCTGTCGGCGGAGTGCGGTCCGGACGCGGTGCTCGGCGACCTCCCCCTCGTCTACCCGTTCCTGGTGAACGACCCGGGCGAGGGCACCCAGGCCAAGCGCCGGGCGCACGCGACGCTGGTCGACCACCTGGTGCCGCCGATGGCGCGGGCCGACTCGTACGGTGACATCGCGCGTCTGGAGCAGCTGCTCGACGAGCACTCGAACATCGCGGCGATGGACCCGGCGAAGCTGCCGGCGATCCGGGCGCAGATCTGGACGCTGATCCAGGCCGCGAAGCTGGACCACGACCTGGGTCTGGACGAGCGGCCCGAGGACGACGGCTTCGACGACTTCCTGCTGCACGTCGACGGCTGGCTGTGCGAGATCAAGGACGCGCAGATCCGGGACGGCCTGCACGTGCTGGGCCAGGCCCCGGCGGGTGCGGACCGGGTCAACATCGTGCTGGCGATCCTGCGGGCGCGGCAGATCTGGGGCGGGGTGAGCGCGCTGCCGGGTCTGCGCGAGGCGCTGGGCCTGGACGAGTCGGCGCCGACGCTGGGGGCGGCGGACGCGGCGGAGGAGCAGGCCCGGGCGCTGGTCGAGGCGATGGAGGCCGAGGACTGGAACCCGGGCGCGGTGGAGAAGGTCGCGGCGGGTTTCCCGCCCGCGGTCGCGGAGGTGCTGGCGTTCGCGGCGGCCCAGGTGGTGCCGCGGCTGGCGTCGACGACCGACGAGTTGGACGCGGTGCTGCACGCCCTGCAGGGCGGGTTCGTGCCGGCCGGGCCGTCGGGTTCGCCGCTGCGCGGTCTGGTGAACGTGCTGCCGACGGGGCGGAACTTCTACTCGGTGGACCCGAAGGCGGTGCCGTCCAAGCTGGCCTGGGAGACCGGGCAAGCGCTTTCCGCCTCCCTGATCGAGCGTTACCGGGCCGACAACGGCGGCGAGTTCCCGCCGTCGGTGGGCCTGTCGCTGTGGGGCACCTCGGCGATGCGGACGGCGGGCGACGACATCGCGGAGGCGCTGGCGCTGCTCGGCGTCCGGCCGGTGTGGGACGACGCCTCGCGCCGGGTCACCGGCCTGGAGCCGATCCCGCTGGAGGAGCTGGGCCGGCCCCGGATCGACGTGACGCTGCGGATCTCCGGCTTCTTCCGGGACGCCTTCCCGCACGTGGTGGCGCTGCTGGACGACGCGGTGCGGCTGGCGGCCCGTCAGGAGGAGGCGGACGCCGACAACTTCGTCCGGGCGCACGTGCGGGCGGACCTGGCCGAGCACGGCGACGAGCGCCGGGCCACCGTCCGGGTGTTCGGCTCCCGTCCGGGCACCTACGGGGCGGGCCTGCTGCAGCTGATCGACAGCCGGGACTGGCGCACCGACGCGGACCTGGCCGAGGTGTACACGGTGTGGGGCGGCTACGCGTACGGCCGCGACCTGGACGGGCGGCCCGCGCGGGAGGAGATGGAAACCGCTTACCGGCGGATCACGGTGGCGGCGAAGAACACCGACACCCGTGAGCACGACATCGCCGACTCGGACGACTACTTCCAGTACCACGGCGGCATGGTGGCGACGGTGCGGGCCCTGACGGGGCGCAACCCGGAGGCGTACATCGGCGACTCGACCCGCCCGGAGACGGTCCGCACCCGGACCCTGACCGAGGAGGCGGCCCGGGTCTTCCGGGCCCGGGTGGTCAACCCGCGCTGGGTGGCGGCGATGCGCCGGCACGGCTACAAGGGCGCGTTCGAGATGGCCGCGACCGTCGACTACCTGTTCGGCTACGACGCGACCACGGGCGTGGTGGCGGACTGGATGTACGAGAAGCTGACCCAGGAGTACGTGCTCGACCCGGTGAACCGGGAGTTCTTCGCCGAGGCCAACCCGTGGGCGCTGCACGGCATCGCGGAGCGCCTGCTGGAGGCGGCGGGCCGCGGCCTGTGGGCGGAGCCGGACGCGGCGCTGCTGGACGAGCTGCGCCAGGTGTTCCTGGAGACGGAGGGTGAGCTGGAGGGCGAGTGACCCCGGGGCCCGGGCCCGGGGGGCGGTGCGGTCGCGGTCGCGGCCGTCCCCCGGGCCCGGGTTGTGGCGGGCGGGTGTCGGTCGGGCGAAAGGTCGGCGGCGCTGACATGCCGGTGGCCGGATAGCAGTGCCTTCGGCCCCGCCCGGGCGGACAATCTCCGCATGAGCCTGCGAAACGCCCTGTCCCGTCCGGCCCGTTACGGCGCACTGGTCGCGGGTGCGCTGCCCGTCCTGACCTTTCCCGGCGCGGGTCTGGCCTGGCTGGCCTGGCTGGCGCTGGTGCCGGGGCTGCTGGTGATGCGGGCGGCGGGTTCGGCGCGCGAGGCGGCGGTGCGGGGCTGGTGGTTCGGCGCCGGGTTCATCCTGACCGGCATGTACTGGCTGGTGCCGTCGATCGGTCCGGCGCTGCCGGTGCTGGCGGTGGTGTTCGGGGTGCTGCTGGCGCCGTTCGGGGCGGCCGCCCGGTGGCTGCTGCCGGACGGTCCGACGGTCCGTCGGGCGGTGGCGGCGCTGGTGGTGCTGCCCGCGGTGTGGGTGGGCGCGGAGTTCGCCCGGTCCTGGCAGGCGCTGGGCGGGCCGTGGGCGCTGCTGGGGGCGTCGCAGTGGGAGCATCCGGCGGTGCTGGGGCTGGCGTCGGTCGGCGGGGTGTGGCTGGTGGGGTGGGCGCTGGTGGCGGTGAACACGGCCGTGGTGCTGCTGGTGTGCGCGCGCCGGGTTCGGGTGCGGGTGCTGGCGGGGGTGACGGCGGCGGTGTCGGTGCTGGCGGGGCCGCTGCTGTTCGCGGCGCAGGCGGCGCCCGCGGTCTCGGGTTCGGCGTCGGTGGCGCTGGTGCAGGCCGGGCAGACCGCGGACGAGCGGGCTCGGTTGGAGGCGAACGTGCGGATCACCCGGTCGCTGGCGGGGCGGCCGGTGGACCTGGTGGTGTGGGGCGAGAGTTCGACCACGGCGGACCTGGACCGGGAGGGCGCGACGGTGGACCGGCTGGCGGCGCTGTCCGGGTCGACGGGTGCGGAGCTGCTGGTCGGCGAGGACGCCCGGAAGGCGGACGGGCGGATCTCCAAGGACGCGGTGCTGGTGGACCCGTCGGGGGTGGTGGCGCGGTACCGGAAGATCCGGCTGGTGCCGTTCGGCGAGTACATTCCGCTGCGGCCGCTGCTGGGCTGGATCGCGGGGGTGAGCGCGGCGGCGGGCGAGAACCGGGCGCCGGGCAGTGCGGTGCACCTGCTGCCGGTGGTCGGGCGGGACGGTCGGGCGCTGCCGGTGGGGGCGCTGATCTGTTTCGAGTCGGCGTTCCCGGACATGTCGCGGGTGGCGGCCCGGGAGGGCGCGGAGCTGGTGGTCTACCAGTCCTCGACGTCGACCTTCCAGTCGACCTGGGCGCCGGCCCAGCACGCCTCGCTGGGGGCGATCCGGGCGGCGGAGACCGGCCGTCCGGTGGTGCAGGCGGCGTTGACGGGCGAGTCGGTGGCGTACGACCCGCAGGGGCGGCGGCTGGCCCGGATGACGACGGGCGGGTCGGGTGCGGTGGTGGTGGAGCTGCCGCTGGCGGTGCCGTCGGCGCGGACGTGGTACGTGCGGCTGGGCGACTGGGTGCCGTGGACGGCGGTGGCGGTGGCGTTCGGGGCGCTGGCGGTGGGCGCGGCCCCGCTGGTGCGGGGGCGCGGCCGTCCGGGCGAGCCCGCGGCGGCGGCGGCCGAGCTGCCGTCGGCGCGGGTCTGACGTCCCGTCAGAGGGGGACGTGGATGCCGAAGACCGCGTCGGCGGGGTCGCGGAGGATCGCGAGGCGCGGGCCGTCGGGGACGTCGGTGGGCGGCAGGGTGACGGTGGCGCCGAGCAGGGCGGCGCGTTCGGCGCTCAGGTCGACGTCGGCGACCGTGAAGTAGGGCATCCAGTAGGGCGGGGTGTCGGCGGGGAACTGGTCGGCCATGTCCGCCATGCCGCCGAAGTCCCGTCCGTTCAGGCCGAACTGGGTGTACGTCTCGCCGGGGGCGACGCTCCAGCCGAACAGGCGGGCGTAGAACGCGGCGACGGTCCGCGGGTCGCGGGTGGCGAGTTCGACCCAGCCGAGCGCGCCGGGTTCGTCGCGCAGGTCGACGCCGTGCGCCGCGGCGGGCTGCCGGGCGGCGAACAGCGCGCCGCCGGGGTCGCGGGCGAGCAGGCCCCGCCCCCGGCCCCGGCCCGGGCCGGGGGCGTCGGCCGGCGGGGCGACCAGCTCGCCTCCGGCGGCGGTGACGGCTCCGGCGGCGCTGTCGGCGTCGGGGGTGTGGAAGCCGATCGTCCAGGCGGCCGGGCGGCCGGGGCGGTCCGGGGCGGTGATCGCGGCGACGAGCCGGTCCCCGAGGTACATCCCCAGGCGGCCCGCGCTCTCCCCGCCCTCCCCCACCGGTTCCGCCTCGGCGCGCCAGCCGAACAGTTCGTGGTAGAAGGTCTTGGCCGTGGCGGGGTCCGCGGTGACGAGTTCGACCCAGCAGGGCTCCCCGGGGGCGGATTCGGTGATCTTCACGGGCGGGTCGCCTCCAGGTTCGGTCGGGCCTCGACAGCCTCCACCCTGCCCGGGTACCGGTGGGTATCCCCGTGCCTGGTGGGCCGAACGGGACGGCCGGGGCGACGGTTGTTCAAATTGGAACCACGGTGTAGCGTCGGGCGGGCACGATCCGGTTCGAATTTGAACGAAATGGCCGGACCGCAGGCGACCACCCCTCGCGGCCCCCGGAGGACCCGACATGACGCACCCCGAGACCACCCAGCAGCGACCCGCCGCCACCGTGCGCTCCCGCGTGCGCGTCCCCCTGGCCTTCGCCGACGGCTACCGCGTCGAGGCCGACGTGCACACCTTCCACGGCCTGGCCGACGGCGCCGAACACCTCGCCCTCGCCCTCGGCGACCCCACCGCGTCCGCCGCCCCGCTGGTCCGCCTGCACTCCGAGTGCCTCACCGGCGACGTCTTCGGCTCCGCCCGCTGCGACTGCGGCCCCCAGCTGCGCGAGGCCGTCGAGAAGATCGCCGAGACCGGCGGCTACCTGCTCTACCTGCGCCAGGAGGGCCGCGGCATCGGCCTCTACAACAAGCTCGACGCCTACGCCCTGCAAGACCTCGGATACGACACGTACGCCGCGAACACCGCCCTCGGCCTCCCCGAGGACGCCCGCGACTACAGCGCCGCCGCCCAGATGCTCACCGCCCTCGACGCCACCACGGTCGACCTGCTCTCCAACAACCCCGACAAGTCGGGCCAGCTCCAGGCACTCGGGATCCAGGTGCACAACCGCATCCCCACCGGCGTCCACACCACCCCGCACAACCTCACCTACCTGCGCGCCAAACTCCGAGGCACCACCAATCTCCTCCCCCACGACCTCCTCGCCACCCGCATCGCCTGACAGGTTCGGCGCATCGAAGGACAACACCTCGACCTCGAATTCCTCAACGACAGCTCCAGCCCACCTCAGCCCTGCGGCAATATCAGCTCTTCGGCCTCGGCTCTTCCTCCATCGGCAAAGCGAGCTTCTCCGCCCCGAGGCCCGAGTTGCGGGCGCGGGTCGACCGGCTGCTGTCGTACGTCATACATGAACAGGCGTACCGGAATGCCGATCAGCGGTTCGACACCAACGACCCTGTCTAGACAAACTCGTCGTCGACAGGCAGCAGGACACCCGGAACGGCGCGCCTCAGACACTTCGGCGTCCTCCCGATGATCCCGGCAAGGTGGGGCCGTGGCTGTACTTTCCGGGCTGCCCCCCGCCCGCGCGGGGATGGCCCCGACCAGCGGGGCAGGTACTCCAGCCCCCCGCACCCGCAGGGAGCACATGCCCGGAACGAGCTGCGGCAGGTGCAGCACGGGACCATCCCCGCGGGCGCGGGGAGCACGGGGCGAGGGTCGGGAGCGCGGTGGGCAACGGGGGACCATCCCCGCGGGCGCGGGGAGCACCCGACCCCGGCGGCCTGTGCCGGGCCCAGCCAGGGACCATCCCCGCGGGCGCGGGGAGCACTGGAAGGTCTCCGGCGAACCCGTCCTTTCCTGAGGACCATCCCCGCGGGCGCGGGGAGCACGAATCCGCTGGCGTCCATCTACGCCGGTCTGAAGGACCATCCCCGCGGGCGCGGGGAGCACACTCGGAGGTGCCCGTCGGCCGCCGGAAGGTGAGGACCATCCCCGCGGGCGCGGGGAGCACACCGAACCGCAGAACCCCACCCCGGGCGGCCCGGGACCATCCCCGCGGGCGCGGGGAGCACGCCGCACCCCGATGCCCGGCACCGGCTTCGTCGGGACCATCCCCGCGGGCGCGGGGAGCACCTCCACCTCACCCGCGCAGCGTTCGCGGTCCTGGGACCATCCCCGCGGGCGCGGGGAGCACTGCCAGTTCTGCGGCGTGTACAGGTTGCGGTTGGGACCATCCCCGCGGGCGCGGGGAGCACACCGTCACCGCGGTCGAGGGCTGCCACGTCGCGGGACCATCCCCGCGGGCGCGGGGAGCACCTGGGCGCGGGGTCTACGGTCGGCAGCACCGAGGGACCATCCCCGCGGGCGCGGGGAGCACTTGGCCAACACCGCTCACCCGGCCGAGCAGGAGGGACCATCCCCGCGGGCGCGGGGAGCACATCGCGGGCTCGCTCGACTCCGTCACGCGGCAGGGACCATCCCCGCGGGCGCGGGGAGCACATGTTCTCCGCGATCCGCGCGCGGTCGAGCGAGGGACCATCCCCGCGGGCGCGGGGAGCACTTCTTCCCCCACTCCCCCGCGAAGGTCGGACCGGGACCATCCCCGCGGGCGCGGGGAGCACCGACGCGGACAACTGCCCATCCGTGAGCCGGTGGGACCATCCCCGCGGGCGCGGGGAGCACGTTTCTCCGGCGGCCGCCGCTGTTGCGCCGCGGGGACCATCCCCGCGGGCGCGGGGAGCACCGTCTACCCCTGGCCCAGCAAGCTGGTCGGCGAGGGACCATCCCCGCGGGCGCGGGGAGCACCAAGTGCGGTGCCCCACCGGCTGCCAGTTGACGGGACCATCCCCGCGGGCGCGGGGAGCACGCCACGGACCGCGCGGCCCGCAGGGCGATGCCGGGACCATCCCCGCGGGCGCGGGGAGCACCCCAGGTCGGGGTTCTGGCCGAGCTCGTCCGGGGGACCATCCCCGCGGGCGCGGGGAGCACTCGCGTTCATCGAGGACAACCGCGGACTGAGCGGGACCATCCCCGCGGGCGCGGGGAGCACTCCTCGCTGAAGGGGCCGCACTCGTCCCAGGTGGGACCATCCCCGCGGGCGCGGGGAGCACGGGGAGGTCTGGCGGGCTGGCCTTCGGCGGGCGGGACCATCCCCGCGGGCGCGGGGAGCACCCTCCCCGCCGTTTCGCTCCCGTCCCGCCATCGGGACCATCCCCGCGGGCGCGGGGAGCACGACAAGCGGAAGGCGGGCGGGCACGGGCCGACGGGACCATCCCCGCGGGCGCGGGGAGCACAACGCGGTCCCGGCGACCAGGACGACGGAGCCGGGACCATCCCCGCGGGCGCGGGGAGCACCCGGTGCCGTCCGGGAGGGCCATCGCGAAGTCGGGACCATCCCCGCGGGCGCGGGGAGCACGCGCAGAACGCGAAGGACGAGATCCTGGCGACGGGACCATCCCCGCGGGCGCGGGGAGCACGGGAAGGCGACGTCCACGGCGGCGGCCAGCTCGGGACCATCCCCGCGGGCGCGGGGAGCACAACTGCGTCTCGCTGGTCACGCTCAAGGACTCGGGACCATCCCCGCGGGCGCGGGGAGCACTCATGCCCGCCCAGGCCGTGCCGGCGGGAGGCGGGACCATCCCCGCGGGCGCGGGGAGCACGTCAGCGATGGCTCTGAGCACGTCAACGTGGAGGGACCATCCCCGCGGGCGCGGGGAGCACGTAACCCACCTTACGGAATTACCGTAAGGTGGGGGACCATCCCCGCGGGCGCGGGGAGCACCACCCCGAGCGCGCCCCCGACCAGCTCCACTGGGGACCATCCCCGCGGGCGCGGGGAGCACTCCTTGAAGCTGCGGTACCTGTCCAACATCCAGGGACCATCCCCGCGGGCGCGGGGAGCACGTCCCCTGCCGCACCGGCATCCGCCGACGGGCGGGACCATCCCCGCGGGCGCGGGGAGCACCCGCACTCCGACGCGTAGAACTCAGCTGGCATGGGACCATCCCCGCGGGCGCGGGGAGCACCCCTTGCAGGTGTAGCAGGGGTGCATGGTGGCGGGACCATCCCCGCGGGCGCGGGGAGCACCCCCGGCTGCACGGGGTCGGCCGCTCCTGTTAGGGACCATCCCCGCGGGCGCGGGGAGCACTCTCGGTGACCTGTGTGTTTACCAGGCGGTGGGGCGCAAAACAGCAAGCTTTGTCGATTCCGGCATATAGGACATATTCCCTTAATTCTGGCTTCGCTGATTCATCGTTTTCCGAAGCGGCGCAGTTTGGACGCGGTGCTCCAGCCTGGCTTGGCGGAACTGGGTGCCGGTGTCGTGGCGGTGTTCGGCCGTTGGATGAGGGTGAGACCTTCGTGGTCGACGGGTTTCCAGGCGTGGTCGTGGGTGTGGAAGGTGAAGCCCTGTTCTGTGTTCGAGGTGTGGATCAGGAGGGCCCGGCCTTGGCTCGCGTGCTGCCGGACTTCGGCCCACAGGATGTCCCGTACGCGTGCGGTCGGGGAGCCGATGAACACTCCGGCGGAGATCTCGAGGAGCCAGCGGGTGAGCAGGCCCCGTAGTCCGACGGGGCAGTTGGTGAGGACGATGACGGTCACCAGTTGCCCTCTCCGTAGTTGACTCCTGCGGCGACGTGTTGTCCGTGGTCGGTCTGGAGGCTGACCGTGTCCTCGTCGGGGGCGGCCGTTGCGACGGCGAGCAGGTTGCGGATGTCGGCGACGATCCGTTCCTGCAGGCGCAGTTCGTGGATGCGGTCGCGCAGGGCGCGCCGGGTGCGGGCGCCGATGTCCTCGGGGGACTCGGCTGCGACGTCGAAGGCGACGGGGATGCCGATGTCGGTCTTGTAGAGGTCGGCGATGTCGAGGACGAAGGACAGTTCGTGGCCGGAGTGCACGAATCCGAGTGCGGGTGAGCAGCCGAGTGCGGCGATGACGGCGTGCGAGACGCCGTACATGGCTTGGGCGGCGGCGGTGATGGCCTGGTTGGCGGGGTCTCCGGAGGTGAAGTCCCCGGGGGTGTAGCGGCGTCCTCGCCAGCGGATGCCGGTTCGGGCGGCTTCGGTGCGGTAGCAGTCCTTCATGCGGTCGCCTTCACGGCCGAGGAGTTGCCGTCGGGTGAGGCCGGCCGGGTCCTCGTCGGGGAAGCGCAGCCGGTACATGGCCCGGGCGGTGTCCAGGCGGGTGCGCTGGTTGGCCCAGCGGAGGGCCTGGGCTTCGGCGAGGGCGGAGGAGCGGGACAGGGAGCGGCCTGCCGCGTAGTGGCGGACGCCGTGTTCGCCGACCCAGACCACGCCCGCGCCGGTCTCGCCGAGGACGCTCATCGCCTGGTGGGTGATGCGGGTGCCGGGGCCCAGGAGCAGGGTGCCGATGGTGGCGGAGGGGATATGGGTGGTGCCTTCCGCGGTTTCGACGGTGAGGGCGTTGGAGTCGCGGTGGATGGTGCAGCGTTCCAGGTAGAGGAAGGAGAGCCGGTCGGCGGCGCGGGCGAGTTCGCGCGGGCCGCCGGCCGGTCTGCGGCTGACGGTGCTCACGGGATCAGCCGATCGGGGCGAGGGTCATCAGGCCGCAGCCGTACGCCTTGGCCTTGCCGAGGCCCCCGGTCAGCACGCCGCGCAGGGCGTCGGGATCGGTGACTTCGAGGCGGCCGTCGAAGGTGACGGCGGTGAGGGTGACGCGTCCGGTGGCGCCCTGCTTGGAGAAGGCGAGGTTGCGCTGGCCGTGGACGGCGAGCTGATGCTCGTCGCCGTGTTCGGTGTGCCGGCGCTCCGCGGGTTTGGCCAGGATGCGGAAGCCGCCCGCGTCCTGCCGCTGGAGCAGCCACTGCATCTGGTGACGGGCGGTGAGGTGGGCGGTGCGCTTGGTCGGGGCGCCGTCCTTCGTCCGGACGTGGTGGACGGGGTTGGCGGTGAGGCGGAAGTTCCAGACGGTGCCCTTGTCGAGGCGTTCCAGGAACGGCGCGTAGGCGTAGGTCTGCCAGCCGGCGGTGCCGGTGGCGGCCGCGGCGGGCCAGCCGGCCTGTTCCACGAGGTGGGTGAGGTCGGGGCGGGACGGGCCGACGACGTACAGCTGCACTTCGGCGGTGGCGTTGTGGTCGGTGCGCCACAGGACGCGCGGGCCGGGGGCCGTGGGCAGGATCTCGGGGAAGGCGGACATGACTGCGGCGTGCAGGTGCTGGGGCGAGGACAGCAGTCGGCGGGCGCCCGCGCGCGCGGTGTTGAAGCGGAAGCGGGTCAGGTACATCAGGCGCTTTCCAGGTGTGTCGTCGGGTCGTGGGCGGGCACCGGCGCAACAACAGCGGCAGCGGCAGATCGTGGCCTGGACCGGGAGTTGGGCACGGTGACGGTGGTGGTGCGGACGGTGCGCAGGCCGTGGCGGCGGTGGCGGACGTCGAAGCTGAGCGGCTGGTCGCGCAGCACGTCACCCCCGACGGGCACGGCGGGATCGCTGCCCGTCGGGACCTCGGCGAGGACGGTCAGGTCGACGCTCGGGCGGTCGCGGTGGCGCTGCTGGTGCCAGGCGGAGGCCCGCCAGGGAACCCGGGCAAGAACGGCTTCGAGGTCGCCGTCGTGGTGGACGCTCCGGTCGTCGTGCAGGTCCAACGGTTGGGAGGGAGGGCAGGAGCGGCGCCCCAGGTAGGGCAGGTAGACGGGGGCCAGGACGGCCGTGTGGAGGCGCTCGACGAGCGGGGCGGGGCCTTCGAGGGCCGCGACGAAGACGGCGTCGGCGAGGTAGAAGCGCTCGGACAGCGGCATCGACTCGCCGGTGTCGAAGTGCTGGGCGCTCTGGTAGTCGCGCAGGCGGGCGCCGGGCTGGTCGACGCGGACGCCGAAGCGCAGGGCGGCGAGTTCGGCGAGCCCCGCGTCGTCGCCGCGTTCGATGCCCAGGGCCGCGGCGAGGAGCCCGATGACGCCGCTCTTGGTGGGGGCGTTCTCGGTGGTGCGCCGGGCGAAGCGCGAGGTGGCCCCCCACGACTGCAGGGGGCCGGCCAGTTGCAGGGCCAGCACGCTCATCCGCGCTGCTCCAGGTGTTCGGCGACGGCGGCGCCGACGGCGGTCACCAGGCCGGAGAGCCGGGGGGTCTCCTGGCCGAGGGAGGAGAGCTTGGCGGTGGCGGAACCCACGCGCAGGACCCAGGTCCGGGCGCTGTCGTCGCCGTAGGCCCGTTCGATCTCGGGGACGTAGTCGGCGAGGCGGGCACAGGCGGGCTCCAGGTGGCCGCCGTCGGCGTCGGGGGTGACGGGCTTCTCGAAGGCGCCGACGAAGCTGACGGGGCGTGAGGTGCGCAGGGTGACGAGGACGGCGTCGGGGAGGGTGTGGTTGCCGAAGGTGTTGATCTTTCCGGTGGGCAGGGAGGAGACGAAGCCCTCCAGGAACGCCTCGACGGCGCGGCGCACCGGGGTGGCGGGCGGCTCGTTCTCGTCGAGGCCCTTGCCGAGGTTGCGCTGCAGCAGGTCGACGTCGAGGGCCGCGTACCGGTAGAGGGTCGCGGAGTTGAAATCGACGGTGCCGATCATGCCCGCGCCCGGTTCGGCGTCGGTGTTGCGGTCGTCGACGGCGGTGAAGTAGTCGGACTCGGTCTCGCTGCGGTGCACGCCGATGGCGTGGGCGACCTGGGCGGCGGCATCGACGTTGATGTCGGTGGAGTCGGCGACCATCCGCCCGAACAGGGCGATGTCGACGGAGTGCCGGCCGTCGGCGATCTTCTTCGCGCGGGCCTTGGCGTCCTTGTCCTTGAAGAACGCCTTGATGTCGCCGGCGCCCTCGACGGCCAGGGCAGCGAGGTGGTCGAGCTGGCGGGCGCTGAGGAACATCAGGTAGGAGGACTCGGGCGCCGGGTCGTCGCCGCCGTTCTTCTTCGCCTGCTCGACCTTGCGCCTGGGCGGCTCGATCTTCGAGCCGGTCGCGGTCTGCAGCACCTCCGCCGCGAGGGCCAGCGCCTGGTCCTGGCCGGTGCCGGGGGCGAGGACGGTGATGCGCTCGGCGAGGAGTTCGGCTACGCGCTTGGTGCGCACCCCGAGCTCGGCGGGTTCGAGGATGGTGTCGAAGTAGCGGCGGGTGGCGCGCTTCCAGGCCTGGCTGGAGACCCGGGCTCGGGTGGCGCCACCGTACACGGCGGTCTTGGGCGCGCCCGTGTCGTCCCGGTTCAGGTTGCTCGGCGGGACGCTCTGCAGGGCGTGCACGTCGAGGATGATGCGGCTGGTCACTGGGCACTGTCCTTGCGGTCGTCGGTGGAAGTAGTGGCGGCGGTCGTGCCGCCGTCGGCCGGGTCGGCGGGCTTGGCGCGGTGGGCGTGCAGGGAACGGCCCCAGGAGCGGCGGACGCTGTCCGGTCCCGACGGCCGCTGCTGCCACTGGTAGAGCTGCTCGGCGAGCAGGGCGTAGTCGAGGGCGATGTCCTCGCGGCGCAGCAGCAGCACGATCTCGCGCAGGCGGGTGGCGAGGACGGGCATCGTGGCCGCGGATCCGGCGCGCACGAAGCGCTTGCGGGTCGGCTCGTCCATGTCGTTGCCGGGCATGAGGCGGCGGACGGCGGCGCCGAGTTCATTGCTTCCGGGCCGGTGCATGTGGGTGCCGCGGGACTGCTGGTGCAGGGCGTACAGGGTCGCGGCCGTGTACAGGGCGGTGTGCGCCGCGTCCTGGTGCAGTGCCGGGTCGGCATGGAGGGGGTCGGTGTCGAGCAGGCCCCACAGGTCGGGAATGGTGGAGGTGTCCTTGCCGGCGCCGCGGCGCAGCCGGGCGAGGGCGGCGACGGCGTCGGGGCGGTCGTCGAGGTAGCCCTTCTGCAGGCGGCCGATCTCGCTGCCGGCGAGGGTGCCGACCGGGCCGAGAGTGCGGCGGTGCTGTGCGGGGGCCGGTGGGGCGGTGGTCATGCGGTCGCCTTTTCGAGGTGGGGAGCCGTGCCGGTGTCCGAGGCGTCCGGTGTGCCGGTCGGGTCGGTGGCCAAGGGCCCTGGGCCGCTGTCCGCCGGCTCGGGCTGCGGGGTGTCGGGGAGGGCGAGGGCCAGGACGCGCTTGAGGCGACCGCGGAACCACAGGTCGGCGGAGTCGGTGTTCAGCCAGGCTTCGCCCTTCGTGGTGGCGACGATGCGCCCCTCCCACGCGGTGTCTCCCGCTCGGGCGATGAGGTCGTCGGCGAGGGCGGAGACGATGCGGCGGGTCTGCTGCTGCCAGTCGGTGCGCAGCACGGTCGGGTCGTCGCCGTCGCGGATGGCGGCAAGCCAGAGCCGGTAGGGGCCGTCGAGGGCGCCGAAGCCGGCGTCACGCGCGGTTGCCCGGGGGGTCTCGGACTCGCTTCCCGCCGCCCGTGCCAGGTCGGAGGCCAGGTCGCCCAGGGCCCGGACGGCGAGGTCCGCGTCGGCGACCGCGGTCTTCGCGGTGACGCCCAGCTGGGGGTCCCGCTCGCTGAGGACGACCAGTGCGAATGCCACCGCGTCGCCGGTGATCTCGTCGATGACCGATTGCTGGGTGCCGTAGACGGCGCCGAAGGTCCGCAGCCGCATCCGGCGCCCCTTCGGCAGGATCTCGTCCGCTTCCAGCCGGGCCAGCCAGTGCACCAGCCCCGGCCTCAGTTCCGGTGCCGGGTCCGCGGCCGCTCCCTGGAGCGGGGCGGCGGAGGCGATCAGCGAGCCCAGACCGCGCCAGGCTGCCCGGGCCGGGTCCGCCTCCCTGGGCATGTACACCAGGGGCCGGCCGAGCTTCTTCTCCTGCGCCGGGCTGCGCCGCCAGCCGGTCATGGTCTCGGCATCGAACCTGTTCTGGGGGGTGAGGGGGTCGCCGTAAGTGAGGACAACGCTGTGGATGCCGTCGTGGTCGGCGTGCAGGCGGATGCGGCGCGACTGCCAGGTGTAGAGGTCGCGCGGGCCGGCGGGGCGCGAGGCCAGGTCGCCGGCCGCGCCAGGGCGGGAGGGCGGACGCCGCCAGGCGGGGAGGTCGCCGTGGACGGTGCTCCAGTGGTCGGTGGCGATCAGGTTCAGCAGCAGCGTCTCCCACAGATCGGTGCCTTCGGCGAGCACCGCGCCGAGGTTTCCGGCCCAGGCCGGGCCCTGGGGGTAGGCCTTGCCCGCTTTGGCCCGCGGGTCGCCCTCCACACCGGTCTTGATGCCGGAGGTGTCGTAGGCCTGGGCGTGCACGACCCAGCGGGCTGCCTCCGCGCATGTGATGCGCTCGACGCCGGGGAAGCGCGCGGTGAAGAACGGGTTGCCGTTGGGCACGTCCGCCACGATCCGGTTCAGGGAGAAGACCTCGTCCTTGCCGGTCCGCAGCCCCGCGCACTGGTAGAACGGCGTGTGCGGGTGGAGGAGGTCGAAGCGGTCCCGGTGTTCCTCCAGATAGGGCAGCACCGGGTGCAGCGCCCGCGGGTCCTCCCACAGGTCGGCCCATTCCTCGGTGTCGCCCGGGCCGTCCAGGGCGTCGTGGGCGATAGCCAGGAGCAGGCGGGTGAGGGCGAATTCCTGCGTGGGAATTTCACAGGCCAGCCGCCTGATTCTTGTCGCCTGCTCGAATACCTCGCGCAGCGAAAGTTCGCTCTCACGGCCATCCGTCAGCAGGACGGGGATCCATTCCTGCCCCGTCAGGTCGAACGCCGTTGTCCTGTCGGCGACTTGGGCGCGGTCATGCGTCGGCACTCGACACCTCGAGTCCGTTCTCACGGGTGTACATGAGTCGGAACCCTGCCAGAAGGGTCGGACAACCGGGCCTGATCGGAAGGATCAACTGCCCTGCCAGCCAAGGGTTTTCCTTAACCTGCCAACTTTCGAAATAGAAATGCTCAAGTTCGGCAATGACTCGGTCAATCACGTAAGGCTTCGCGAGGCGCGCCGGCAGGCGCAGCCCGCAGGCCGCTGCCGCTTTCGCCGCCTTCGGCGACGGCGCCGAACCGGTCGGCAGCGGCAGCCCTCCCCGCCCCTCCCCCGCCCAACCCACCGTCGCCAGCGAGCCGTCCGCCAGCTCCTCGACGACGATCACCTCGATGCTCTCCGGACTGTCGCGCACCTGGGCCCGCCCGGCGCGCGTGTCGTCCGCATCCCCCGTACCGCCCGCCAGCCACCCCATCAGCGGCCGGCCGTCCTTGCCCGCCTCCCGGATCCGGAACGCGTCCGCCTGCCTCGCCTTCTTCACCTGCATCTGCTCGTGGACCAGCCGCGCCTCCTCCAGCGCCGGGGCCCACGGCGCCGGCCCCACCGGCCCGTCCCCGTACGCCGCCTGCACCAGCGCGCTGATGTCACCGGGCAGGGACAGGCTCCGCTCCTCCTCCAGGTGGGGATGCAGCACGGCGAGCGCGCGCAGCAACGCGTGCCGCCCGTACACCGCCTCCGATCCGCGCACGGGCGCGGGCACCGGAACGGACCAGTCCACGCCCGTCAGCAGGCACCTCGCCTCCCTCAGCCGCGCGGGCCGGTACGGCCGCTGGTGGCGGTGCAACCGCCCCACCCGCTGCAGCAACAGGTCCACCGGCGCCACGTCGCTCACCAGCACGTCGAAGTCCACGTCCAGCGACTGCTCCGCGACCTGGCTGGCCACCACGATGTGCCGCCCGGGCCGCCCGCCGGCATCCCGGCCGAACAGCTCCAGCAGCCTGCGGTCGTTCTCCGCCCGGTCGGTGTCGATGAACCTCGCGTGCGCGACACTCACCGCCCCGGCCCCGAACCGGCCGCGCAGTACCGCGGCCGCCTCCAGGACCCGGTCGACGGTGTTGCGCACCACCAACGCGCACCCGCCGCCGGCCAACTCCGCCTCCAGCCGGTCCGCCAGCGCCTCCAGGTCGTCGTCGAGCCGCTCCAGCCGCACCTCGCACCCGCGGCCGGACGCCGTCGGCCGCCCCAGCACCGGGTCGTGACCGGCGCACACCGCGGTCAGCAGCGGATAGTCGCGCGCCTGCCCCACCGCGGCGAACCGCTCCTCGTCACCGCCGGCACCCGCGTACGCCTGCGCCAGCTGTCGGCGACGCGTCGCCGGGAGCGTCGCCGACAGCACCACCACCGGCACCCCGTACGCACCCAGCCAGCCCAGCACGCGGTCCAGGTACGCGTTCATGTACGTGTCGTACGCGTGCGCCTCGTCGATCACCACGACCTTCCCCGCCACCGCCAAGTGCCGCAGCACCAGGTGACGGGCCTTCAGGCCGGCGAACAACAGCTGATCGATCGTCCCGACCACGAACGACGACAGCAACCCCTTCTTACGGCCGGCCAGCCACTGGTGCGCCACCAGCTCCGCCGGCCCCGCACCTCCCTCGCCCGCCTTGGGAACCCGCTCCGCACCGTCCACGTCCACCGCCGCCACCCGCTGCCGCGAGTGCGCCCGCAACGCGGCGGCGTCCCTGTTCAGCGCCGCCTTCGAATGCGCCAGCAGCACCGACAGACGCTCACCGCCCTCGGCCGGCAACCGGTCCAGCCAGTCCAGCAACCGCGGGAACATTGCATTGCTCGTCGCCATCGTCGGCAGCACGAAGAACACCCCGCCCGCGCCGGACCGCGCCGCCAGCACCTCCGCCGCCGCCAGCGCCGCCTCCGTCTTCCCCTCCCCCATCGGCGCCTCGACGATCAGCAACCCCGCCCCCGGCATCCCCCGTGCCATCTCCACCGCCGCCGCCTGCACCGGCCGCACCGCCGCACCCCGCGGCAGCTCGAACCGCGCAGCGAACAACTCCCCCACCCCGGCCTGCGGCATCTGCGGCCGCCACGGCCCCGGCAGGTCCAACCCACGCCATGCCGCCGCCACCCGGCGCCCGCCGTCGAACCCGGCCTCCAACGGAAAGTACGGGAACAGATCAGGGTTGCTCGCGATCCAGTCCGCCATGATCACCAACCCGGACAGCACCACCTGCACCGGCTGCGGCAACCTCACCCCCCGCCACTGCCCCAGCCTCCCCTCCACCCCGAACTCCGCAGCGCACGCGTCCAACAACTCCCCCTGGACCCGCCGCCACACCTCTTCGCTCCCGCCCGGCGTCCGCAGCAACTCCGCACGCCCGTCCAACTCCAGGAGCGCCACCTGCTCCGGCGGCACACCGTGATGACCGCCCACCACCACCGCGAACTGCCCCGTCACCCTCCCCGGCCACCCGTGCCGCTCCTTCAACCACTCCTGCAGCAGCAACTGGCCCGCCAGGCCGTGCGGCGCCAACCGCCGATCCGCACCCAGCCCCGCCCGGTACGGCATCTCCAACCCCGCATCACGCATCCGGTCCGCAAGCCCGTCCACCTGGCACGCGAACGCCGGCGTCGCCTTCCCGATGTCGTGCACCCCCGCCAGCCACACCGCCAACCGCCGCCCGTCCACCTCCCCCTCCGGCAGCACCCCGCCCACCAGCGCCCGCACCCGCTCCGACACCCAGCAGTCCCACAACAGCCCCGCCACCGCCGCGCTGTCCTGCATGTGGCACCACAACGGCAGCCACCCCTCGCCCAGCACGTCGTGCTTCGCCCACACGCTCCGCGCCACCGCCGACAACCGCGACCGCAGATCGAACCCGCCGGCCATCCGCCCACCCCTCTCCCGCCCGGTCATCTCCAGCGGACAGCCGGAGATGACCGGCGATCATATGGAGCGTCGATGCTCCCGTACTGCGACCGGAACGAAATCCCGACGACCTACGGACACCCGGTGAAACACCACTGCCGCGTGCACCACCCGCTCCGAAGACGTCCCACTCCAGGAGCGCGCATTGGACAACCCGCCCTCGGAACTGCAAGGAAGGCCGTGCAGCAGACCTCGGCGAGCCACACCGATCACACACCCCCGCTGTCGGCGCAGCGGATGGACACTGCCGAGCCCAAGGTCTGCAAATCCTCCGCACACCCGGGCCGATGGCCGAGATCCGCGCCCGGTGTCGTACCGCTGTGGGAGCATCCGGCCTTGCCCTGTCAATCCTTGACACCCCCACAGCAACGAACCCCCATCGCAAGCTCGGTCAGCAATCCACCGCTCCCTGCGCCCGCGGGTATGACTCCGTGAAGGAGACCGGGCTGGCGACCCCGACTGTTCCCCACCCGCGCGGGGATGACCCCGCGCCCAGCTCTATCGCGGCCTCGATCGCGGCCTGCTCCCCACCTGCACAGGGATGGCTTCGCCTTGTTCCCGAGGGTGCTGAAGTGGTTGGCTGCTCCCCGCGTCCGCGGGGATGGCCCCAGGGTCCGGAGCATCCTGCATCTGCCCTGGCATCTGCTCCCCCATCCTGCAAGAAGGGCGTTTGGGTTTCTTTCAAGCCCCGTATCGAACCTTGGCTACAATTCCTGCCGCAGCTCGGAGGCATGCGGCCGCATGCAAAAATCTAGGCTTGTTGCAAAATTCGATAACCAGGCCGCCAATCCTGACTGAAATATAGGGCGACACGGCCTGGCGGGCGGGTGCGAAATCGAACGCATTCTCCTTGTTTTCCAGATGGGCATCGCAGCTGAAGCCGTTACATTCGCGCTTGGCATCGCTTTGCACCTCAGGGGATTCACCTGTAGACATGCCTTTGCCCATTCCTCTGCCCGCAGCAAGCGAGCTGATCATGCCTTGTGGGCTACCGAAACGGAAACACGTTAGAGTCAAAAAGCGCGCAAGGTAATCCATCTGCCGCAACGTCGCTCCTGGCTGGCCAACACCTGTTGCTGCGGCGTTGCGCCCAACCTCTCGATGCCGGAGCAGCAAAAATGGCCCTCAGGAGTTTGATCAGCCAAGTACTGATTTGGCACCTTCCCCATTCATCTGGGGATGGCCCCACGTTGGAGTCCACAAGCGCGTGAGCTTGTGCTTTGCTCCCCGCCTGCGCGGGGATGGTCCCCCGGGCTTCGTCAAGGAGGAGGGGGTCAAGCCCTGCTCCCCCGCCCGCGGGGATGGTCCCAGCCTCGACCTCACCGAGGCCGGCTCCGCCGACTGCTCCCCGCCCGCGTGGGGATGGTCCCCAGTGGCGCACCCCCGACAGTGTGGTGATCGACTGCTCCCCGCCCGCGCGGGATGGTCTCCACGTCCGGTCGTGGTGTCGGGTGGTGGTGACCTGCTTCCCCGGCTGTGGTGGGTCGGCGGTCTGTGCGGGTGGGCGGGTTCGGCGGATCGTGGTGCCGTGCCGTACGGCCGTGGGAGCATCACCCGGCCCCGCCAAGCCCCTTGACACCTCCACAGCACCACCCGGCACACCATCACTCGGGCGACATCACACCCGACAACCGCCTTCCCGTCCCACTGCGAAGCACAAGACCCGTCTCGACACAGAGGCAGAGAAGGTGACGGTATGTCACTTATGGCCGAATCCCGGAAGATGGCGAATTCCCGCACTGCCACCGCATCACACCGCAGGTCAACAAGACTGCTCCTCGCCCACGCGGGGATGGTCCCTACATCCGGGAGCTGCTACTCGTCTGGCGCGCCTGCTCCCCGCGGGCCGGGGCGACGACCCCCTCCTCCCCGCGCCTGCGGGGATGGCCCCTTGTAGCTTGCGGCCTTGACCTTCGCGCGGGTCTGCTCCCCGCCTACGCGGGGATGGCCCCTGCGAGGTGAAGTCCCGGCCGGGATCGATCTTCTGCTCCCCGCGTCCGCGGAGATGAACCCTTCTCGACCGGGAAGATCACCGCCGGTGCGGGCTGCTCCTCGCCGCGCGGGGATGGCCCGACTCCTGGGTGGCTTCGTCGGCAACGAGCTGGCTGCCCCCGCGCCCGCGGGGATGACCCCACGCCGGAGAACGAGGTCGCCGCGATCCGGTCCTGCTCCCCGCGCCTGCGGGGATGGTTCTTGGTGGCCGGTTGGTTTTGTTCACGAGAACGGGTTCTGGCTCAACTTCCGTGCTCTGCACACGGTGAGTGACGACGCGCCGGTGCGGTAGGAGTCGGGAAGTTGCCCGGAATTCGCCAGCGGGCGGGTCGTGGTGGCTGACAGTGCGGAACCGTGGATAATCTGGTGCCCCGGTTGGAGGGGCTGCTGTTTCCGTCGGTCGCGGGCGTCACGGTGCTGTCAGTCGACGTGGACATCGAGTCGGTGAACGTGAAGGTCAAGTCTGCAACGATGGGGCATGGTTGCCCGGGGTGCGGGAGATGGTCGACCCGGGTGCACAGTTCCTACCTGCGGTTTCCCGTCGACGGTCCGGTCGGGGGGAGGCGGGTCCGGCTCAGCCTGCAGGTGCGGCGCTTTGTGTGCGGCGACTCGTCGTGCGCGCAGCGGACCTTCGTCGAGCAGATCGAAGGGCTAACGCGGCGCCACGGCCGGTGGCCTGAGCAGTTGCGGGCCACGCTCGCCGCGGTCGGCCTGGCACTGGCCGGACGGGCTGGTGCCCGGCTGGCCGGAGCGTTCGGGGTTTCGGTGAGCCGGAGCGCGGTGCTGCGGCTGGTCGAGGAGCTTCCCGACCCGGTCCCGCCAGCTCCGCGGGTGGTAGGCGTAGACGAGTACGCGACACGCAAGGGCCGCGCCTACGGGACCGTGCTGGTCGACGCCGAGACGCGCCGGCCGGTGGACCTGCTGCCCGACCGAGAGGCATCGAGCCTGGCGGCCTGGCTGGCCCAGCGGCCAGGTGTCGAGGTCGTCTGCCGCGACCGCGCGCCGTTCTTCGCCGAGGGCGCCACCGCCGGCGCGCCGCAGGCTGTCCAGGTCGCGGACCGCTGGCACCTGTGGCACAACCTCAGCGAAGCGGCCGAGCGGGCCGTCGCCCGCCGCCGGCAGTGCCTGACAACTCCCTTATGCGGAAAGGCCGTTGCCGTCGATTCCGCAGACCGGGAGGAGAACGTGGATCAGCCCTGGCCTACAGGCCACCGGTTCGCCGACCGGACCCGGGCCCGGCACGCCGAGGTGCACGCACTGTTGGCCGCAGGGCACAGCCGGCGCGCCGTCCAACGTCAACTCGGCATGACCTGGCGCACGGTCAAGGCCCTTGCCGACGCCGCGAACCCGGAGGAACTCTTCCGGGGCCAGTGGCAGGGCCGCCCGTCCGTCCTGGATGACTACAAGCCCTACCTGGACGACCGCTGGAACGTGGGTTGCACCAACGCCTGGAAGCTCTGGGAGGAGATCGTCCCGCTCGGCTACAAGGGCAGCTACCAGCGCGTCAGCGCCTACCTGCGGCAAAAACGGACCTCTCCCCGACCCGTGACCGCGCAACCGCCGTCGCCCCGCACCGTCGCCGGCTGGATCCTCCGGCGACCCACCGCGCTGTCCGAGGCCGAGTAGCTCCAGCTCAAGACCGTCCTGGCCCAGTGCCCCGAACTCGATGCCCTGACCCGGCACGTCCGGTCCTTCGCCACCATGCTCACCGAGCGCCGGGGCGAGCGGCTCCCGGAATGGCTCGACGCCGTCCGGCAGGACAACCTGCCCAGCCTCCACACCCTCGCCGCCGGAATCGACCGCGGCCGCGACGCCGTCACCGCCAGCCTCACCCTGCCCTGGAACTCCGGCGTCGTCGAAGGCCACGTCAACCGGATCAAGATGCTCAAGTGCCAGATGTTCGGCCGCGCAGGCTTCCACCTCCTCCGCAAGCGCGTCCTGCTGGCGTGACGGATGCGCGAGGTCATGCGGCCCAGCGGGGACACTCAGGACGTGGTCTGCACATCACGCGTGCGGACCACCCCATGAGCGGCCTCTCACCCCCGCTGGTCCATCGAAACCTCCTTCTCCGAGGGCGGTTCAGGTCGTTCGGTCCGGACCTCGGCGTTCGGTGACGCCTTCACCGGGCGCCTTCGGAAGATCTTCGATCAGCAGCGGACCCGGGTAGAACACCGCGGTACGCGGGCCGAACATGTCCTCGCCCACGAGGTAGCGGTAGAGCCACTCGCTGAAGCCCATCCCGTACTCGACAAACTGGCCGTCGAGAACCATGCTCGCCATGTGCCAGGCCTTCCCGTCCGCCGACCGGACAAGGAAGGCACCCTCCCGCCGGTCCGTACGGGCGACAGGGATCAGACCGTCCGGGGTGCCGAAGGTCGGACGCGCCCCACGGAAGGTGACACCGGCCCCGTCCCAGTCGGACTCCTCCAGACCCTTGAGCCGCGGCACCATCTGCTCGGCCAGGTTGAAGAACTGGGTGCCGGGGCGGGTCAGAGTGAGGTGGTAGTTCAGCGTTACCGGGGCATAGGTCTCCGCGATCTCCTTGAAGTCCGCTGGGAGTTCAATCCCCAACAAACCTTCCACCTCGTCCCACTCGACCGACTCGGGACGGTCCGGACGACCGGGTCCGATCATGTCGAGAACAGCGCTGAGATAGTCGCGCACGTCGTCCTCCCTCTCGCCCAGGGGCACCGGCCACGGACGTCACCGCCGCCTGGATTCGATGGCAGGAACCTAGTGGCCGCCGAAGTCCAGTGGCAACCGACCAAGATCCAGCGGCAGAGGACAGCCTCACTCCGGCGGGACCTGTGGCCGCAACCGTCCAGCCGGGCCGCACCGACCAAGATTCCACATCAAACGCTCTCTGCTGCCCAGATAAAGTGACTGACTGCAACCGCGCCACGGAAGTTGAGCCAGAACCCAAACTGCTGATTAATCGCTGCTACTTCGCGTGAACGAAGCCACGCGGGGATGCTCCTTCGGCACCGGCATCGCCCGGATCACCCCAGACCTGCTCCCTGCCCACGCGGGGATGCCCCCGCGCTCCTACCGCGAGATGGAGGCGTGCCCTGCTCCCCGCGCCCACGGGGATGGCCCCAGCCGCGGGCCGTGGGGCCCGGTCCACGGCGTCTGCTCCCCGCGCCTGCGGGGGTGGCCCCGCCGTCCCCGACCCCGCCACCAGTTGCACCGTCTGCTCCCCGCGCCCGCGGGACACCGGGTACAGGTGAGTGGTTTCGCCGGATTACGCCGCCGTGTCGTACAGCCGTGGGAGCATCGCGCCGTACTCCAGGCTCCTTGACACCTCCACAGCACCACCCGACCGACAACCCTCTTCCCCGGCGGAATACAGGGCTCAGCTCGGCACGCAGAAGGTGATGGTATGTCACGTATGACCGAATCCCGGAAGATGGCGAATTCCCGCACTGCCGCCGCATAACACCGCAGGTCAACAAAACTGCTCCCCGCATGCGCGGGGATGACCCAATCGTGCCTTGGCTCCGGTGGCGAGCGGCCCTCTGCTCCCCGCATGCGCGGGGATGACCCTGGGACGACGAGAACGCGACGCCAAACCGCCGGCTGCTCCCCGCATGCGCGGGGATGACCCCGCCACTCACCGCCTGCTGGCCAGCTGCGTCGGCTGCTCCCCGCATACGCGGGGATGACCCCAGATCGACAGCGGGGCCCTCGCCCCCGGCGACCTGCTCCCCGCCTGCGCGGGGATGGCCCTACTCGGCCGCGCCGACAGGGACCGGGACGAGCTGCCCCCGCCCGCGCGGGGATGGCCCCAGGCTGACCTTGGTGTTCTTGTGCCAGGTGGCCTGTTCCTCGCCCACGCGGGGATGGCCCCGAGGCGTCGCGCTCGACCTTGAGCGCGCCTTCCTGCTCCCCGCCCGCGCGGGGGTGTCCCTGGAGAAGATCAAGCCGTCCGCCGGCTAGGAGCTGTCCTGGCGATCATCTGTAGGGGACCTCGGTGGTACTTTGCCGGGAAGTCGTGGGAGGGGTGGGCCGGCAAGTGGACAAAGAGTTGCGGCATGCCGCTGTCGTGGTGCTCGGCGAACTCGGGCGAAGTCACGACTACCGTGACCGCGCGGATGCCGGCCACGGCCTGGCAGGGTTTGCCGAGATGCAGGAGGCCCACGGGCCGCTGCTGGAGCTCGTGCTCGACCCTGGTGACACCTTTGTGACCAGGGTGACCGCGGAAGCGCTGCTTCGGCGAAAGGACAGCGTTGGACTGAGAATGGTCGCGTCCGCGCTGGCAGTCGCCGACCCGAATCACGGGGATTGGATCCACACCGCAGTCGTCGACGTATTCAGCATCTTCTCCCACGACCGCGACAACGCCATCAGTTTGTGCGAAGAGCTGTGGCAGGACGCTGACGACCGCGTCGCCCAAGGGGCTCGTCAGCTGCACGGACTCCTGGCGGAGATCGATCCCGTTCTTCGCCCCGCATAGCGTGGGGCGACCGCTGTCGCGAGAGCGCGGGTGATCGACAGACGGGGCTGCTCCCAGCCCGCGCGGGGATGGCCCCTACGGGCCGGGCGAGACCTCGGTGGACCACAGCTGCTCCCCGCGCCCGCGGGGATGGCCCCGGCATCGACGTCGGCGCGCTGCGCAGAGACCTCTGCCCCCCACCCACGCGAGGATGACCCCTCGGTCATCTCCCCGCCGGACAGGTCGACGCCCTGCTCCCCGCGCGTGCGGGAATGGCCCCAGGCCGGTGGACGTGAGTTCGGCGGTCGCCACCTGCTCCCCCGCGCCTGCGGGGATGGTCCCTCCTCCCAGTCGGCCAGGGCGTCGGGCGTGAGCTGCTCCCCGCCCGCGCGGGGATGGTCCCTACGGGTCGGTTTCGGGGCTCTGGCTCGACCGCTGCTCCCCGCCCGCGCGGGGATGGTCCCACCGGTGAGGGGGCATCATCACCAGGATGGCGCTGCTCCCCGCCCGCGCGGGGATGGTCCCTCGCTGCTCGTGTACTCCAGGAACTGCTCGGCCTGCTCCCCGCCCGCGCGGGGATGACCCCGACATCGCCCGCCTGGACGACCTATACCCGCACTGCTCCCCGCCTGCGCGGGGATGACCCCCGCACCGCCCGGGCGCGGGCGGGGAGGGAACCCTGCTCCCCGCCCGCGTGGGAATGGTCCCGAGCGACTGCGCTTCCTACTCTGGTGATACGCCTACTCCGCGTGTCCGCGGAGGTGACCACGGTGTGGTGTCGGAGGGTCGTGGGAGCACGCGCCCGCACCACCGCGCTCCTTGACACCTTCACAGCACCACCGACAACCACAGAACGCCGCCGTGGCGAACGCCGGCCTCCCGGCGCAGAACCAGGCGACCACCAAGCCCCGCCTCAACCACGTACTGCAGGACCACCAACCCTCCCAGGAAAGGAAGCGACCCGATGTCGCTAATGCCCGAATCCCTGAAGCTTGCGAATTCCCGGCCCACCGGCACATAACACCGCAGGTCAACAAGACCGTTCCCCGCGTCCGCGGGGATGGCCCCACCGGCAGCGCGGTCCTCGACGGCCGCGCCGACCGTTCCCCGCGTCCGCGGGGATGGCCCCCTCGCCCTCGCCAAGGGCTTCGGCGAGGACTTCCGTTCCCCGCGTCCGCGGGGATGGCCCCGGCAGCTCGGCCCGCACGGGGTCAGCAGTGGCCCGTTCCCCGCGTCCGCGGGGATGGCCCTCCGACCCGAGACCCGTGGGCCAGCAGTGGTGGCCGTTCCCCGCCTGCGCGGGGATGACCCCCGCTGATCGTCGCCCCTGGGTACGAGGTGCTCTGCTGCAAGGCCCGCAGGATCTCGGCAGCCTTGTCGTCCCCACCGCTCGCGCCCTCCAACAGGTCCCGCAGGGCCGGGCCGACACCGAGGACCTGCTGGTAGCGGATCACGCCGATCTGGTCTCAGCTCTCCCGCTCGCCCTCCTTGAGCAGGCCGCGGAGCTTGCCTCCACCCTTCGTCAGCCGGGACGCCCCGGCACCGAGCCGGGCACCTCCGCGCAAGGCGCTGTAGCTGACGTGCACCGTGCTCTCGGCGACCAGCTGCCGGATCGCCGGGGTGGCCGTCCGGGCGGTGTGGCGATAGTCGCGCCTGGTACGAGGGGCAAGCCCGATGCAGCCGCACTACTCCTCGAAGAGCCGGCCGTCGTCCAGGCCGGTGACGGCCGCTAACTTGTCGCCGACTGCCAGCCGGTTGGCGCAGCCCTCGTTCATGAGACGGCGCCCCTCACGCACGTCCTGATCTGTGTACAGCTCATACGTCGTTCCCATCGGAGATCAACTCGGACGGGCACGCATCGCAATCACATAAGTGCGCTGGTCGGACGTCTCCAACGACTCTCCCTGGAAACTCTGTTGCCGCCTCAGGCAGCGTCCGTGCTGGTGCTGGCGGTGAGGATGAAGCCGAGGCTGGCGAGCCCTTCGGCCTGGCAGAGCCGGTCGGAGGCACCACTCAGTTCGGTCTGGAGGAGCTGGTAGGCGGCGCCGTTGGCTTGACCCCAGTGCATGGCGGCCCGCCACAGGGTCCGGCCGTGTCCGTGGCCCCGCTGGTCGGGCAGGACGCCGAAGTACTGCGGCAGGAGCCGGGCGGCACCGACCGGGTCCTTCATGATCTCCATCGGGCCGATCGCCCCGACCACCCGGTTGCCGGAGGTGAGGGTCAGGAGGGGGCTGTCGAGCCGGCCGGCCTGGAATCGGTCCCAGAGGAACGCGAAGCCGACGGCGGCCATCTGCTTGGCGAAGTCGGCGAAGGTGGCCACCACGGCTTCCGGGTGCTCGCGCAGGTCACGTACGACGGCCTGCGGCACCTCGTCGTGGGTGAACTGCTTGAGCTGGACCCGAGTGCACGCCGCTCCGACGGGCACCGCCTGGGCGGCGGTCTGGAACCACAGGACGCGGGCCGTCTGGGCGCCGTGGTCGGCCGCGATCTTGGCGGCCGTGTCGAGCAGGTCCGGCAGGTTCGGCGCCTGGGTGCTGTAGTGGTGGAGCTTGACGCAGCCGCGGCCCCGGCGGGTGAGGGTGGGGATCAGTGTCAGGCCGGGGCGGTGGACGATCTCGGCGGTCAGGACCCTCTCGTCCTTCTCCGGGCTCCACCGCTGGTCCTTGTCGTGGGCCAGGAAGCGGCCGGTACCGACTACGGCCAGAACCTCGGCGAAGAGGCCCGGGCCGAGGGCGTCCGGGTGGATCGGGCCGAGGGTCGGCACGTACGGCACGGTCAGTACGGGGCGCAACCAGTCCCAGTCCAGTTCCATGGCGGCACCCTACTCATGGGCGCTTCGTGCCGCAGGCCCCGGCGGGAATCCGCCGGGGCCTGCGAGGTTCTGGCCGTTCAGGGGCTAGAACGGGTTGTCGTCACCCGCGTTGCACGAGCACTTCGTGGACTCGGCGAGGTCGTCCAGGTCGTTGACGAGCTCGATCTCGACCACGCTGGCGCGGGTGGCGCCGAGCTGGATCAGGGCTTCCGGCTTCATGCGGGTACCTCTTCCTTCTGTCGTCCGTGCTGGCAGTAACTTGCGAGTGGTGCCTTCGCCTCCTGGTAGAGCTTGGCCATCGGCCTGCAGACCCCGCAGGAGCCCGAGAGCTGGCAGCCGGAGCACCCACCGGTGCGAAGCATGAGGGAGTCGGCGATGGCGCCGAGCTTGCGGAGCCCGTCGACGCCTTCGGCGATCAGGTCCACGTTCGGGTCGCGGCCGACCTTGCAGATCGACGCGATGCCGTGCGGGTCGGAGTGGAAGAACGTGTGGCCCGCGTTGCAGCCGGAGAACACCTTGCGCCGGCGCAGGTGCTTGGCGGACTGGGCGGGCAGCGTCTCACCGCCGCCGTAGATCGTCGGGGCCATGTTGACGTAGGAGTTGTGCTCCAGGCCCCAGTCCTCCGCCATGGCGACCATCGCGGCCTCCTCGTCGGCGCAGTGCTCGGTGACGACCAGGTTGAGGCGCATCGGGATGCCGGCCTCCAGGGCGGCGGCCATGCCCTTCCGGAAGGTTGCGAAGGAGCCCTTGCGGCGGGTCAGTCCGTCGTAACTGGCGGCGCTCGCGCCGTAGACGCTGACCACGACCCGGTAGGCGGGCATCCTCGTGAGGACGTCGAGGATCTTGGGCTGCCACAGCCGGGAGCCGTTGGTGGAGACGGTGATCATCATGCCGAGCTCGGCGGCGAGGGTGTAGGAGTCGGTGAAGTCCCGGTCCACCGTCGGCTCGCCGCCGGTGATCTGGAGCCACAGGACCCCGGCCTGCTGCATGGTGTGCAGCAGCTTCGCCTTGCCGTCCATCGGCAGGCCCTCGAACTTCTTCTCGCCGAGGTAGCAGTGCTCGCAGTCGTAGTTGCAGCCGAGGTTGATCTCCCACGATGCGCGGCTGTACTGCGGGTCGGCCTTCTCCCGCACGAGCAGGTAGTCCTGGGCCGGGCGGCCGGGCGGGAGGTCCATGGCCCAGCGCTGGCGGGCGGCCTTCAGCAGCCAGGGCGGCGCCGGCTGCCCGGCAGCGGTGGCCTGTTCGAGTTCGGTGTACTGCTGGCGGGGAACCTTGATCCCCGCCGTGCCGCCGGGCAGGACGACCAGGTGGTCGTCCAGGAACCGGCTGGCGATGAGTTGGTGCACGTCCATCCTCCTCGATCGGTTGAGCGGCCCGGGGACGGGCAAGGGCGCTATCTGGCTGGGGCGATCGGCCGGGCGCCGGGGCGGCGGGGGCTCTGCGGGCGGGGGCGGGGCCGCAGGCGGCGGCCGAGCGCGCGGGCCACCTGCCGGGGGTGGGCCAGGTGCTGGCGGCGGGTCAGCGGCTGCTCGGGCAGCTCCAGTTCGGCCCAGACCTTCTTGCCGGCCTTGGTCCGCTCCGCGCCGTGGCTCTGCGCGAGCTTCTCGACCAGGAGCATGCCGCGACCGCTCGCCTCGTCGGGGCCGACCACGCGCGGCGCGGGCACGGTGGCCGGACCGTCGTAAACCTCGACCCGGACTTGCCGCAGACGCGGGTGCACGTACACGCGGACGACGAGCAACGCCCCGTCGGCGTGCCGCACCGCGTTGGTCGCCAGCTCCGAGGTGACCAACGCGACGGCGTTGCGGGTGGCGTCGTCCAGGCGGACGCGCCACCCGGTGACCTGGGCGTTGACCCAGCGCCGGGCCTTCGGCACGGACGCCGGATCGCGGATCAGCACGATGGTCGAGCTGTGCACGGGCATGGCAGGGAACCCTTCGGCACTGGAATGGGGGAGTTGACGGCCTGCACCGGGGGATGCCGACGGCCGGGCCGGTCCCCGGGGGCCGTGAACTCCCTCGGAGGACCTGACTGTGAGTCAACAGGTGTGCGCCGGGCGTGAACACGGTAAAGACACCAGGGATCTCTGAAACCCTTGAAACCTGCCCGAGGGGGCACCGGTGGCACGCGAACGGATACCGAACCAGAGGCTGGCCACGCTGACCGCCGAGTGCAGGTGGGCGAGCAACGGCGAGTTCGCCCGCGCCGTCAACCGGGCGGGCACCGAAGCCGGGTTCAAGCTCAAGTACGACGAGTCGGCCGTCTCCCACTGGCTCTCCGGCACCCGGCCGATGCCCAAGTACCAGGCGGTGGTGCTGGAAGCCCTGACACGCCGTCTCGGGCGACCGGTGACAGCGTTCGAAGCCGGGTTCGCCGATCAGCCCGACGCCCGGCCCACCTCGACGGATACGGTGGCGGGACTGGTCGACCTCGGGAGCATGGACATGGACCCATCGCGCAGGGGCGTACTCGGGGCGGGCCTGTACTCGGTCGCCCTCACCATCCCCGGCTGGCCCGACCACATCGGGCGCTTCGAGCGGTTGAAGATCGACCCCCATACCCGGATCGGCATGGCCGAGGTCCAGTCCGTCATCGCCATGACCGAGAAGATCAGCGAGATGGACGACGAGTTCGGCGGCCGGACCGCCCGCCCGATGGCGGCCGCGTTCATGGTCAACAACATCGCCCCCGCCCTGCGGGCCACGGCCACCGACGAGGTCCGCAAGGCGATGCTCTCGGCCGCCGCCGACCACCTGTACCTCACGGGCTACATGGCGGTGGACGAGCGCTTGGACCCGCTCGGGCAGGCGTACTACACCAAGGCGCTGGAACTGGCCCTGGCGGCCGGGGACCACCTCACCTACTGCACCACCCTGCGGGGGATGAGCGTCCAGGCCGTCGAACTCGGCCACGGCAGAGCGGCCCTGCGGTACGCGAACGCCGCAGCCGCGGCTTCACCCGAGGCCGGCCCGAGGATGCGGGCGTTCCTCGCCGGACAGCAGGCCCACGCCCTCGCCCAGACCGGCGACCGCTCCAACGCGCTGGCCATGCTTCAGGAGGCCGAGGTCGCCATGGAGCAGGCCGAGTCCAAGGCCAAGGCCCACGGCTCCTACGACCCCGCCTCCCTCTCCTACCACGTCGCCCAGGTCAACTACGAACTCGGCGACCGCGAAGGCGCGATCCGCGCGCTCCAGCACTCCGAGAAGGTCTGGCCGGCCGTCTACCGCCGGGCCAGGGTCCGCCACCGCGCGATGGTCGCCGAGTGGCAGCTCGAAACCGGACAGCTGGAGGAAGCCGTCCTCAGCTGGCACCTCGCCCTGGACGACTACCCCGCCGTCCGGTCCGGCCGGGCCGACGACCGCTTCCGCATCATGCTCTCCGCGACCGTCCCGCATCGCCGCCACCCCCACGTCCGCGAACTCCTCGACCGAGCCCGGCCACTTACGCCGCGATCCATCTGAGCCACCCACACCGATCCGGCAGGGGCGGGCGTCGGAGGAGCACCGCCAGGGCCACCGCGCGGCTGGAAGCCCCACACGTCGGCCGGAAGGGCACCCTCTCCGCCGTCCGAACCAGACGCGCAGCGGGCGCGGCACAACCGGATCGGCCGCAGGCCGATGGGCAGTCACATCCCTACTTGCCTAATGTGCCTTACTGGCCAAGATGCACCCTGACCTGCATGTAATTGACAACGCTAGATAACCGTTGCTCCCCGCACCCGCGGGGACGGCCCCCGAGCGCAGGCCCAAGTCCGCGCCGAACGCCACTGCTCCCCACGCCTGCGGGGATGGTTCCCACGTCTGGTCGTCGTGTCGGCCAGTGGTGATCTGCTTCCCCAGCTGTGGTGGGCCGGCGGCCGGTGCCGTTGGTGCGGGTGGGTGGGTTCGGCGGATCGCGGTGCCGTGTCGTACGACTGTGGGAGCATCACGCGGCGCTACCACGCTCCTTGACACCTCCACAGCACATCATCACTGGGGCGACACCACGCCCGACAACCGCCCTCTCCTCCCCCTGCGAAGCACAAAACCCGTCTCGACGCAGACAAAGTGACGGTATGGCACTTATGACCGAATCTTGGAAGATGGCGAATTCCCGCACTGCCGCTGCATGACACCGCAGGTCAACAAGACTGCTCCCCGCCCGCGCGGGGATGGCCCCACGCTTGGACGCACTCCGCCACCGACGCTTCACTGCTCCCCGCCCGCGCGGGGATGGCCCCGCCCCGCCCGGACCCGTCGCCCAAGGGCAACTGCTCCCCGCCCGCGCGGGGATGGCCCCGTGTCGGGCCACTGCTCGATGCCGCGGATCTCCTGCTCCCCGCCCGCGCGGGGATGGCCCCTGACCCGCCATGGTCGTAGGGCCCACACCACACTGCTCCCCGGGCCCGCGGGGATGGCCCCATCGCCCAGTGGATGGACGAGCTGAACCCCGACTGCTCCCCGCGCCTGCGGGAATGGCACCTCGCCTCGGGCCATGCGCTCGAAGAGATCATGCTGTTCCCCGCGCCTGCGGGGATGGCCCCGACCCGCTGAGCCAGAACCAGCCCTACGACCTCTGCTCCCCGCCCGCGCGGGGGATGACCTGATCCCTTGGCCGCTGTTGCCGGCCAGAGCAACCCCGCCTGTTCCGCGCCTCCGCGGGGGCGGCCACGGCGTGGCGTCGGAGGGCCGTGGGAGCATGCGCCCGCACCACCACGCTCCTTGACACCTCCACAGCACCACCCGGCACATCATCACTCGGGCGACACCACACCCGACAATCGCTCTCTCCTCCCCCGCGAAGCACAAGACCCGCCTCGACACAAAGAAGGTGACGGTATGTCACTTATGACCGAATCCCGGAAGATGGCGAATTCCCGCACTGCCACCGCATCACACCGCAGGTCAACAAGACTGCTCCCCGCCTGCGCGGGGATGGCCCCTGGGCCTGCGCCCCGGAGGCCAGGAGATAGCCGCTGCTCCCCGCCTGCGCGGGGATGGCCCCGCGCCATCGAACTCCTCCTCAAACTGGAGGCCCTGCTCCCCGCCCGCGCGGGGATGGCTCCCTCGGACCTGGTGCCTGCTCCCCACTCCGCGTCTGCTCCCCGCCCACGTGGGGATGACCCCCTGCTACGACTCGCCCCGCCCGGACCTGGCGCGACATCCCCTGCTCCCCGCGCCCGCGGGGATGGTCCCGTGATGCTGCGTGATCTGCCCGCGCTCGGCCACTGCTCCCCGCGCCTGCGGGGATGGCCCCGCCGTCTGGGGCGAGCCGAAGGGCTTCTTCACCTGCTCCCCGCGCCTGCGGGGATGGCCCCGGCGTCAGCCTCTCCATGCTGGAGGACGCGAACTGCTCCCCGCACCTGCGGGGATGCCCCAGTCCCAATCGCGATCGGTCACGGTCTGGGCACCGCAGGTCCCGTTCCTCGGGGTCAGGACCCGCAGGTGTTTGCTCGGCCCGGCGGTGTCACTTGCGGCCGGGAATCAGATCCACGATCTTGGAGAACACTCTCCAGCCGGAGACCAGGAGCGCGGTGGTGGCCGAGAGGCCGAAGACGATCCAGCTCTGGGCCTGCTCGGGTATTCGGACGGGGAGCTCGGGCAGCAGGGCGGAGGTGAGCGCGGCGGTGGCGGTCGCCACGACGAGCGCGACGGCCAGTCGGACGGTCTCGATCACCGCTTCCCGTATGGGGGACACCGGCTGGGCCTGGGAGCCGTCGGTGTCGAGCAGAGCGCCGACCCGGCCTGCGGCGTACCTCTCGCCGATGGTGGCCAGTGTCCGGCTCAGGTCCCTGAATCCCCGCTGCGGGTCGGTGTCGAGGAGGGCGGACTGTTCGCGCAGGATCGCCACGACCTTGGCCGCATGCTGGCGGGCGAGGGCGCGACGGGGCGAGCGTCGGGGGATGGTGCCTGCTCTGCGGTGGGCCCCGAAGACGGCATCCTCGACGTTGCGGCAGGCACGGTCGAGCTTGCGGAGTTTGCGCTGCCGGGCGACCGCGGGGACCTCGGCGGCGTCGGCGCAGGCGTCGAGCGCGGTCAGGACCTTGAGATTGAGCATGTAACGGAAGCTGGTGGAGCGGCCGACTCCGGTGCTTCCCAGCAGCATCGCCGGCAGGAAGGTGAGGGCTACGAGGGTGAGGCTGACCAGGAAGTCGTAGATGCCGAGCGGACCGGGCTTGTTCCCCTCGGCAGTGAAATGGTGGAAGGCCTGGCCGTAGGAGCGGAGGAAGTGCTCCACAACATCCAGGTGCCGGTAAGCCGCTCGGTCCGCGGCGGAGAGAACGAGCCCCTCCAACACCGGGGAGAGCCGGACTGCGGCGACAAACGTCGCCAATGCCACTACGACAAGGAACCAGGGGAAGCTGGCGGCGGGCCGCAGGACGTAGAGCGCAGCCCGGGTATGGGGGAGCTCGCGGTCCTCCAGATCGAGGCGCCGGGCAACTGCGTCGAGTCTGCTGGTCAACGGTTCGGCCGCCCGGCGGTTGGCACGCCGCCTCCAGACGCGGTACCGGGCCCGGAGCCGTAAGACCTGCCAACTCATCTGATCGGTGCGGCTGTCGGCCATGTCCCCCCCAGGACGGATGTGTGGTCGGTACACACATGATGGCGGGGCCGAGGGCCGGAGGCAGCCGTCTTCGCTGAGATGGTTGCTGTGCTTCCGTGCGGGGCTGACGCGCTGTCGGCGGAAGCAGGCCCGAAGCTGCTCGGCTTCCGGCTCGTGGCACCCACAGCGGGCACACCGGCATCGCCGAGGGCACCAGCATGGCGGCGATGCCCTGTTCCCCGTCGGTGCGGAGGTCAGCCGACCTACGCCGCCACCTGGTCCGGCAGCTACCTGTCCTTTCCGCGAACGCGGAGGTCAGCCGAAACTAGGCCCGACCCCCTCTTCCTTACGAAGCGCAGCATTCGCCCCGAGGCAGTAAATATAACGGTATGTCACTTATGATCGAATCCCGGAAAGTAGCAGATTCCCGCACTGCCACCGCATAACGCCCCAGGTCAATACTGCTCCCCGCCCGCGCGGGGATGGCGCCAGCGGCCCGGCCGGGACGGCCTCGACGCCGGTATGAGCGCTGCTCCCCGCTCGCGCGGCCAGGCCGCGGCGGTGGACAACACCGCGTCCTCTCCGCCAGCGTGGGGGTGGTCTCCGATTCCGGTTCACCAGAGGGTATGGGTACGGGTGCGGGATCAGAGGGCGGGTGGTGGTGTGATCTGGCAGAGAACGACGAGTTCGAGGCGCGGGACAACGTAGTAGGCGAGGAGGCCGCCGGCGACGTCGAGGTAGCGCATCGGCTCGCCGCTGCCCTGGTAGACGGTCCCGTCCAGGTAGAGCGCCTCGGCGGCCCGGACCAGTTCGGCGGCCCGGTGCTGGACAGCGTCGAGGAAGTCGGCCGGGGCTCCGGCGGTGACGTGCTGCTCGCTGGGCAGGTACTCCCAGCTCCAGGTCATCCGTTCACCGCCGCGTAGGCGGCGCGGTAGAGCTCGGCGACCGTGACGGCGTGCTGGCGGCACTCCTGGACGGTGCCGGCGTGGTTGGCGAGGTAGTTCGCCCGGTGCCAGGCCTGGGCGGTGGCCGGATGGCGCTCGATCTCCACGACGGCGGCCCAGTGCGCGACGAACGAGCGGATGGGCTGGACGCTGCCGGTGGTGATGGCCTCGGCCATGGCCTTCGTCTGCCCGTCGACCATCTCGGGAAGTCGGTCAGCGGCGACAACGGCCAGGGCGGCCTTGAGCGCGGCCGGACTCTGCTCGGGCCGGGGAATCAGCTCGACCCCGTCGTGCAGGGGCTGACTCATCGCACCACTCCCTCTCTCGTCTGCTGCGAGGCTACTCGCTCCGCAGGACGCACTTCACGCACCCCCAGAAGCCAGCCGTCCTCCAATATGGCCGACCTCGCATCCGCTGAGGTCAGCCAACGGGCAAACCCAGCAGACGGTGTCCCCTCCACCCTCTTCGCTGACACGAAAGACGGCTCTGAGCCACCTGCTCACGTGAGTAGGTGACTCAGCTGTTCTTCCTTTGCATGAGGTGGTCCCGCAGGCTTGTGGCTGGCTGCTCCCCGCCCGCGCGGGGATTGTCCCGTCCATGGTGGTGGAGCCGTCGGCCCGCGCCGGCCCCACCACGGGTGCGGGTGGGTGGGTTCGGTGGATCGCGCTGCCGTGTCGTACAGCTGTGGGAGCATCGCCCCACACCGCCATACTCCTTGAGCCCTCCACAGCACCACCTGACCGGCGCCCACCTTCCCTCGCCGACCGCAAGACCCGTCTCGGCACAGAGAAGGCGACGGTATGTCGCTTATGACCGAATCCCAGAAGATGGCGAACTCCCGCACGGCCACCGCATAACACCGCAGGTCAACAAGACTGCTCCCCGCCCACGCGGGGATGGTCCCACGTTCATCGCGTGCTGCTCCTGCTGCTCCTGCTGCTCCCCGCCCACGCGGGGATGGTCCCATCGCCTCCACGGGCCGGATGAACGGGTACAGCTGCTCCCCGCCCACGCGGGGATGGTCCCGGGATCGACGTCGGCGCCCTGCGCGGCGACCTCTGCTCCCCGCCCACGCGGGGATGGCCCCCCGGGCGACGTCATGGTGGGGCGGAACGCCCGCTGCTCCCCGCCCACGCGGGGATGGTCCCGACCTCCTGGACGCCCTGGCCGCCGATCCGGGCTGCTCCCCGCCCACGCGGGGATGGTCCCGCGGAACTCGATCTCTGCGCTGTTGGCGTTGCCTGCTCCCCGCCCACGCGGAGGTCAGCCGCAGGGCCCGAACATTGTGATCGACGGGTCTTGGCCTTCTCCGCAGCCGCGGAGGTCAGCCGGTCAAGGAGGGGAGGGGCAGGATCACGGCGAGCCCTCTCCGCGACTGCGGAGGTCAGCCGTTCACGTGCCGACGTGCGATCCTTCGCCGGTCGTCCTCTCCGCAAACGCCAGCCGCACTACAACTCCGGTGTCACCACGTTAATCGAGTCCTCTTCCCGAACGCGGGTTCCATAAGAGTGCCCTCCCCTGCTGGTACACCATTGGTGTACCAGCAGGGTACGATCGTGGTATGGCTGATGCGACGATCAAGGTCTCCCCTGATACGCGCGACCGGCTGGCCGCTCTCGCGGCGGCCCGCGGCACCACGATCGGCGCCCAGGTGGCCCTCCTGGTAGAGCAGCAGCCCACCGCGGAGCAGATCGCCGAACGCGTCGCGGAGGGCCGTCGCCTGCTGCGGGAGCACTTCGGCATGACGCTGCCGGACGCGGAGCTGGACCGGGGCCCGGATCTGCTGCAGCGGGTCTACGACATCGCCGCGGCCGACGCGCGCGCCAAGGTCGCTCCCCGGCGCAGCGCGTGATCGTCCTGGATTCGAGCGCGCTGGCCGCGCTGGCCGCCGGTCATCCGCGCCTGCACCGGATCGTGGACTCCGCGCTGCACAGCCCGTTCCAGCACCTGCTGGTCCCGTTACTGTGTCTCGTGGAGGCGGAGCTCGGGGACGAGGGGGCGGCGCAGGCGGTCCTGGCACTGCCGGCGCTCGAGTTCGAGCCCCTGGACGCGACGTCCGCGGTGGTGGTGGCGACCATGGTCCGGGACGGGTACGGAGGCCAGGACGTGGCCCACGCCATCGCCACGAGCCTGCCCACCCCGGTGCGCCCGCAACAGCACCTGATCCTGACCGCCCGCCCGGAGCTGTATCCGCCCGGGATCGCCACCGTCAACATCGACGACCCCCGCCTAGAACCGTAGACACCGGAGCTCCGACGCCGTACTCCAGGCCCCTTGACACCTCCACAGCACAATCCGACCGACAACCTCCTTCCCCAGCGGAGTACAGGGCTCGTCTCGACACATGGAAGGTGACGGTATGTCATTTATGACCGAATCCCGGAAGATGGCGGATTCCCGCACTGCCGCCGCATAACACCGCAGGTCAACAAGACTGCTCCCCGCGCCCGCGGGGATGGTCCCGCTGGTAGCGAGATGGTCGCGGACTTGGCCCTCTGCTCCCCGCGCCCGCGGGGATGGTCCCCCCGCCGGCCGCACCGGCCGCACCGGCCGCAACTGCTCCCCGCGCCCGCGGGGATGGTCCCGAGTCCAACCCGATCGTCGCGAAGAAGATCGACTGCTCCCCGCGCCCGCGGGGATGGTCCCTTTCCTAAGCACCCTTGCGAAAATTCTGTAAGCTGCTCCCCGCGCCCGCGGGGATGGTCCCGCGGCCCTGGAGGCCGGCCTCACCTTCCGGCACTGCTCCCCGCGCCCGCGGGGATGGTCCCGCTGGTAGCGAGATGGTCGCGGACTTGGCCCTCTGCTCCCCGCGCCCGCGGGGATGGTCCCCACGCCCTCCGCAGCACCATGTCCGCGTTCTCCTGCTCCCCGCGCCCGCGGGGATGGTCCTCCGACCGGCAGCGCCTTACTGATCTGCGCGCACTGCTCCCCGCGCCCGCGGGGATGGTCCGGACCGCACGAGCGCCCCGTGGGGTTCACCCCCCTGCTCCCCGCGCCCGCGGGGATGGTCCCCCTTACGCCGTCCGCGCCGCCGTCGCGTCGGTCTGCTCCCCGCGCCCGCGGGGATGGTCCCAGGGCCGCGGTGTCCACAGGCCGGGCAGGTGACTGCTCCCCGCGCCCGCGGGGATGGTCCCATGGCGATCGACTGTTCCGCCGAGACAGCGGTCTGCTCCCCGCGCCCGCGGGGATGGTCCCACGCCGTCGATCTCCTCGGCCACACACACGTCCTGCTCCCCGCGCCCACGGGGATGGTCCCTGTAGGTCGGCGACAGCGGACAGAAGAACGACCTGCTCCCCGCGCCCGCGGGGATGACCCGCCCTGCCGCTGTCGAGGGGTGACGGCAAACATCTGCTCCCCGGCCGCGCGGGGATGGCCCCGCGCCGGTCTCGTCGGTCTCGAGCTCCAGTACCTGCTCCCCGCGGCCTGCAGGGATGGTTTCGCCGCGTTCGAGGAGCCGAAGGAGGGCAAGGGCTGCTCTCCGCGCCCGCGGGATGGCCCCTGCGGTGATGGTTCTTGGTGGCCGGGATTTTCCGGGGGTGTGGTGGGTGTTCAGCCGATTCGGCCGAGGTGGATCACGATGACGGTGACGGTGGTCTCGGTGATCTCGTACATCACGCAGTAGTGGCCGGCGTGCATGCGGCGCAGGTCGGCGGAGCCGTATTCGGTGCTGCCCGGCGGGCGCGGGGGATGTGGCGAGCAGGTCGACGGCGTTCATGAGTTGCCGCAGGCCCTCGGGGTCGTCTTTGAGGAACCGGGCGGCGGCGTTGATGGCCGGCTCGTCCCGGACGATCGTGCAGCTCAAGCGGTCGGTCCCAGGCCGAGCTGGGCGCGGACCTTCTCGTGGGGCAGGCCGGCGCTCTCGCCGGTCGCCTGCCGTGCGCGGTACTGGGCCAGGACGAGGACGCCGAGGCAGAGCCAACATGGCACGTCTGCGGGAGTACTCGGCCACGATCCGCCGGTCCGCGGCGGAATACCGGCCGCCCCGCCACAAGCCCGACAGACGCGTAAGCGTCGACCTCAGGATGTTTCCGCAGGTCGGGAACAAGGTGGAGGGGTGGTCCGTCACCCCAGGGCCTCGGATACGACACGTACGCCGCGAACACCGCCCTCGGCCTCCCCGAGGACGCCCGCGACTACAGCGCCGCCGCCCAGATGCTCACCGCCCTCGACACCACCACGGTCGACCTGCTCTCCAACAACCCCGACAAGTCGGGCCAGCTCCAGGCACTCGGGATCCAGGTGCACAACCGCATCCCCACCGGCGTCCACACCACCCCGCACAACCTCACCTACCTGCGCGCCAAACTCCGAGGCACCACCACCCTCCTCCCCCACGACCTCCTCGCCACCCCCGTCGTCTGACGGGTTCGGCACGTCGAGGGACGACGGCCGGGCAGTTTCGTCCGACTCTTCCGTTCGTCGGTCCGGCCCCGTCACCGGCTGCCGAAGGACGGCCACCACAGGACGGGGTGGCCGGGCCGCGGAGGGCACCACCGACCCGGCCCCGCGTACACGGTCGCGCCTCAAGCCAGTTATTCATCATATTGTCGACACAGCCGAACGCGGGAGCCACCCACCGACCGGCACCCGACCGCACCCTCCGCTCCCCGCACTAGGGTGGCGTCCATGGCGGACACCCCCACAGCACCCTCGATCGAGGCCCTGACCGCCGTGGCCGACCGCGCCTGCGAGCCGCCCACCGGCCCCTCACGCGCCAAACAACTGCGCTGGATCACCGGCGAGTTGCGCACCGCCCTGGAACGCGGCACGCTCCCGCCCACCGCCGCCCGCTCCCTCGAGGCACTCCTCGCCCCCGACACCCTCGCCGCCTACCTCACCGCCGCCGAACAGGGCCTGCTGCGCCGCAAACCCACCGCACGACCCGAGCACCCCTCCCCCGCCTCCATGCGCGTCCGGGAGAACTGCCTGCGCATCCTCGGCTCGGAGGCGGGCCTCCCCCTCACCCTCCCCGAGCGCCACCGACCCGCCGTCGCACTCCGCGAGACGGTCGCCGCCCGCCCCCGCAGCATCCTCCTCGGCCACCTCGAACACACCACCCGCCCCGGCCAGGACGACGCCCGCACCCGCATCCTCGCGATCATCGCCACCGTCCTCGACACCGGCTGCCGCGCCGGCGAACTCTGCGCCCTGCGCACCCACGACGTCGACCTCCACCGCGGCACGATCCGCCTCACCCGCCTCCCCCAGCACCGCGACCCCCGCACCCCGCCCACCGTCGAAACCGTCACCCTCTCCGCCACCACCCGCGCCGCCCTGCGCCACTGGCTCACCGCCCGCCGACGCCTCACCCTCCGCGACGGCGCCGAGCCCCCCGGCCCCGGCAACGAGACCACCGACGCCCTGTGGGTCAGCATCGCCCCCAGCGGCCACCCCCGCCCCGGCCTCCCCCTCCACGTCCGCGGCCTCGCCCGCGCCTACGCCCGCGCCGTCCACGACCTCAACACCGACATGGCCGGACAACCCGGCTGGCACCCCCTCCCCCAACGCATGGAACCCCTCCGCCGCACCACCCAACCCCAACCCACCGACCCCGCCGTCCTCCGCCGCACCGGTGACAGGCACCCGGTCCGACCGGTCACCGAGCGAAGGCCACCGGCCCGGCAGCGCTGAACGATCCGGGAAAGCAACCCACCGGCCGGAGTCCCACAGAACTCGTCGACTCTGGCCTGTCGTTCATGGGCCGGTCGCCTGACGATCATGGAGTGCCTGCGGGAGCACTCGGCCGCGATCCACCGGTCCGCGACGGCGAGCACCGGCCGTCCGGCCGCAGGCCGGGCAGACGGGCACCCGTCGACCTCGGGGTGTTTCCGCAGGTCGGGAACAAGGTGGAGGGGTGGTCCGCCACCCCAGGACACCTATCGGGCCGACACCGCCCTCGGCCGGCCCGAGGACGGCCGCGGCGTACGGATGCCACAGGTCGGCGGGCGTCGCATGCTGGAGGCAGCCGAACGGAGGAGGCTTCCGATGGCTGTGCCGGTGGCGGTGGTGGGTGCGGGCCCGTACGGGTTGGCGGTGGCGGCGCACCTGCGGGCGCGCGGGGTGCCGGTCCGGGTGCTGGGTGTGCCGATGGAGAGCTGGCGGGAGCGGATGCCGCCCGGGATGTTCCTGAAGTCGACGCCCGCGGCGTCCGGCATCGCGGCGCCCGGCCCCGGCCACTCCTTCGCCGACTTCCGCCGCGACTGCGGCGAGGCGGCGGTGGACGGCCGGTACGCGATCCCCGTGGACGAGTTCGTCCGGTACGGCGAGTGGTTCCAGCGGCGGTGCGTGCCCGAGGTGGAGCGCGAGCAGGTGACCGCGGTCGGACGGGATGCCGGGGGGCTGCGGGTGGAGCTCGCCGACGGCGCCGCGTTCCGGGCCTCGGCGGTGGTGCTGGCAAGCGGTTTCCCGCCGTACGCGTGGGTGCCGCCGGTGCTGCGCGAGCTGCGGGAGCGGGGGCTGGCCTCGCACGCGAGCGGGTTCGGCGACCCGGCGGCGTACGCCGGTCGGCGGGTCGCGGTGGTCGGCGCCGGGCAGTCCGCGCTGGAGGGCGCGGCGCTGCTGCGCGAGGCGGGCGCCGACCCGGTGGTGGTGGTGCGCCGCCCGGACGTGCTGTTCGGGACGCCGCCGGACGGCGCGGCGCGCCCCGGCCGGGCGGCCCGGCTGCGCTCGCCGGTCTCGCCGCTGGGCCCGGGCTGGCCGCTGCTCGCGGTCAGCCGCGGCCCCGCCGCGTTCCGCCACCTGCCGGACCGCACCCGGGCGCGCCTGGTCCGCACCGTGCTGGGCCCGGCCGGCGCGTGGTGGCTGCGCGGGCGTTTCGAGGGCCGGGTGCCGGTGCTGGCCGGGCGGCCGCTGACGGGCGCGGAGGCCGTCGACGGCGGCGTGCTGCTGCGTCTCGCGGGCGGGGCGCAGCCGGTGGAGGCGGAGCACGTGCTGGTGGCGACCGGCTACCGGGTGGACGTGGCCCGGCTGGAGCTGCTCGATCCGGTGCTGCGGCGGGCGCTGCGGACGCACGGGGGCGCGCCGCGCCTGTCGGCGGGTTTCGAGTCCTCGGTGCCGGGGCTGTACTTCGCGGGTCTGGCGGCGGCGGACACTTTCGGCCCGGTGATGCGTTTCGTCTGCGGCACGGGTTTCGCGGCCCGTCGGCTCTCCGGCGCCTTGGCGCGGCGGAACTGACGGGTCGTCAGTTCTTGCCGCCGATGCGGTTCTTGACCTGTCCGGCGGCGCGGGCGGCGTTGGTGCCCGCGCTGTGGGCGGTTTCGAGGAGCATCGGGAGGGGGTCGTCGCGGCAGGCCCAGGCACGGACGGTGCCGCGGACGGGCAGCAGGTGGCGCGGCGGCCTGCGGTCGTGCCAGGCGTGGGCGGCGGCGGAGAGCAGGTCGAGGCGTCCGACCCGGAAGCGGCGGACCAGTTGGGGGGCGTCGGGGACGGGGCGGCCGGTCAGCCAGAGGTGCAGGGCGCGGACCACGTCGATGCCGCCGGTGGTTTCGAAGAGCCGGAACTGGGCGCCCTGGCGGGGGTTGAAGTCGACGAGCTTGTACCGGCCGTCGCGGCGGTCGTGGCGCCAGTCCAGGTCGGCGATGCCGCTGTAGCCGATGCGGCGGCACAGTCCGGCGGCGAGGGCGGCGAGTTCGGGGTTGGGCAGGGAGTGGGCGAGGGTGGTGGAGCCGCCGCCGGGCGGCCAGGCGCGTTCCTTGCGGCCGGTGAACACCAGCAGGGGTTCGCCGCCGGGGCCGCAGACCAGGTGGGTGAACCAGTCCTCGCAGTGCTCGGGGGGCAGGAACTCCTGGGCGAGGAGCAGGGACCGGTGTCCGCCGGGGTCGAGGGCGCGCAGTTCGGACTCGTGCCGGACCACGGTGGTGTGGCCGACCATCGGGTGGGCGAGGCGGCTGAACGGGGCGAGGTTCTTCAGCACCAGCGGATAGCCCAAGTCACGGGCAGCATCGAGGAGTTCGGGCAGGTCGGCGGGGGTGGCGGAGCGCGGCGCGGGGACGTCGTGCTCGCGGCAGATCCGGTCGAGGCCGCCCTTGTCGGCGAGTCGGCGCGGCAGGTCGGCGGGGACGGGCGGCAGCAGCAGGTCGGGGGCGAGTTCGGCGGCGTGTTCGGCGAGCAGGCAGGCGGATTCGTCGTCGGTGCAGACGGCGACCGCGGGCCGGCCGATGGAGCGGGCCACCGACCTGATGGTGTCGACGAGTTCGGCGTCGGGCTCGCTCCCGGTGGTGGGCCGTACGTGCACGCCGGTCAGGTAGCGCGAGGCGGCGGTGGCGGTCCACCGGCTCTCGACGATGGCGTGCACGGGCACGCCGAGGCGTCCGAAGGAGCGGATCGCGCCGATCGGGCTGTGCGAGGAGGGGTAGTGGCCGATCCGGACCATCAGGACGGGTACGCCGCGGTCCAGTTCGGGCCGGGCGGTGCGGCCGGTTCCGGCGGTGCGGGCGATGCGGGTGGTGCGGGCGGTTCGGGTCGGCGCGCTGTGCGGCACGGTGGTCCACCTCTTCCGTTCGCCGGTCAGGATCGTCAGTTCATTTGCTTGGCAAGGGAGTTCAGTGCTGCCAGACCTGCACCCAGTCGACGTCGAACCGGGCGGCGGTGACGTCGGCGGGCGGGGCGGAGGGGTAGCCGACCGCCAGGTTCAGGACGAGCTCCATCGGGACGTGCGGGACGCGCGCCGGGTCGGTGATCCGGAAGCGCTGGACGCCGTCGACGTACCAGGTGACGGAGTCGGGTTCCCAGTCGACGGCGACCACGTGGTAGCGGTCGGCGAGTCGGACCGGGCCCCAGGTGGTGCCGGTGTGGGCGTCCTGGCCGTCGGCGGTGCGCCAGTGCAGGTTCATGTTGACGGAGTCGTCGGTGCCGGGGAATTCGGCGATGTCGAGTTCCGGCGGGGCGGAGCGGGTGTCGGCGGGGATCAGCCAGACGGCGGGGAAGAAGCCTTCGGCGGGGCCGGGGAAGCGGACGGCGGCGGCGAAGTACCCGTAGGTGAAGGTCTGCCGGGGTTGGGCGTTCCAGCTGTCGCGGCCGGTGGTGACCATGCCGGAGGTCCAGGGGTACTGCTTGCCGTCGCTGCCGGTGGTGGCGCGGCGCTGGGCGGTGAGGTGCAGGGCGCCGTCCTGGACGGTGGCCTGGCCGGGCAGGTACCACTCGGTTTCGCCGTTGCCGCCGTTGGTGCAGCCGTCGACGTTCCAGTCGTAGCAGGTGGCCCAGGTGCCGTGGTCGAGGCGGGGGCCGGAGAAGTCCTCGCGCAGGACGCTGTGCCAGGGTCCGGCGGCGGCGGGGGCGCTGCCGTTGCCGGGGGCGGCCGCGGCTTCGGCGGCTTCGGCGGGGTGGCCGTCGGGGCCGGCGGCCGGGGGGTCGCCCTTGCCGAGACCGGAGCAGCCGGCGAGCAGCAGCAGGGTGAGGACGGCGGCCAGTGGGGCGAGGTGGCGGGTGGCGGGGCGCCAGGGGCGGGTGGGGGCGAGGGCGCCGACGGTGGTGAGGGCGGCGAGCAGGCCGAGGGCGCGGACGGTGGTGAAGGTGCCGGTGAGCAGCAGGGCCTCGGCGGTGAGGGTGGCGAGGGCGAGGCCGGTGCCGACGGCGAGTCCGGCGAGGCCGATCCGTCCGGGCAGGGTGGTGGGGTGCGGGAGGGGGCGGGCCAGTCGGACGGTGGCGGTGCCGGGTCCGGTCAGCAGGAAGGCGGCGGCGACGGTGGCGCGGAGCGGGTTGCCGGGCGGCAGGGCGGTGCTGAGGACGGCGGCCCAGCCGGAGGCGGCGAGCAGCAGCCGGGCGGGGGTGGGGCGGCGGTGGAGCGGGTGGCTCGTCACGGTGCACCTCCCTGGCCGCCGGGTGCGGCGACGGGCGGCAGGTAGCGGTAGACGACGGCGTCGGGGGTGGTGAAGACGGCCTGGAAGCGGGGCGAGGCGGCGACGGCGGTGTGGACGCGGTCGACGGTGCCGGCGGGCAGGCGGCCGGTGAGCGCGCATTCGGCGGCCTGGGCGCGGGTGAGGATCAGGTAGGAGGGGCCGGTGGTGCGGGGGTCGTCCATGAGTTGGCTGACGACGGGGAGCGGGTCGGTGACCAGGCGGCGCTGGTCGTCGGCGGAGAGCTGGCCGAGCACGGTGCGTTCGATCTGGTCGTAGCGGCGTTCGCCGCCGGGCAGGTCGGCGGTGACGGAGACGAGTCGGGAGCCGGGCGGGGCGGTGGCGGCGACGTAGTCGACGGCGGCGATCTCCTGGGTGCTGAACCAGTTCATCGCCTCCTTGCTGTAGTTGCCGAGCATCAGTCCGGTGAGCAGGGCGAGGACGGCGGCGCAGGTCACGGGGGTGTGCCAGGAGGGGCGGGGGGTGCGGCCGCCGAACAGCAGGGTGGCGCCGAGGAAGGCGGCGGCGGGCAGCGCGAACAGGTAGGCACGGAAGATCATTTCGCCGCCGTAGGGGTTGGCGAGCAGCAGCGGCAGCGGGGCGGCGAGCAGGGCGGGCAGGCCGGTGCGGCGCAGGCGGCGGTCGGTCAGCAGGGCGGTGAGGGCGAGCAGCAGGACGGCGGCGGCGGTGGCCCGGTCGGTCCAGGAGACCAGGACCTGGCCGGGGGCGGCGGCGCCGAGTCCGGCGACGCCGGACAGCACGTTGCGGTCGGGCGAGAGCAGGGCGCCGGTGAGGTCGCCGAGGTTGGCGGCGACGTAGCGGCGGGCGACGGTGGTGTCCCACAGCGCGGTGAGGGCGACGGCGGCGGCGAGCACGGGCAGGACCGTCCGCCGGTTGCGGCGGGGCACCGCCAGCAGGGCGAGGGCGCTGATCAGCATCAGCGGGGTGAGCTGGTGGGAGGTGACCACGGCGGCGATCAGGACGAGCAGCAGCAGGAACGGTCCGGTCCGCCAACCGCCGTGCGGCGCCGGGCCGTTCGGGGAGAGGCGGCGCACCACCAGGGCGAGCGTCAGCAGGTACAGCAGGTAGGCGAAGGCCTGCGGGGAGAAGTAGTCCTGGCCGACCCAGCTGGTGGCGTAGTAGAGGAAGGCGCCGCCCCAGACCAGCCGGGGGTCGCGGGTGAGGGCGCTGAACAGCAGCAGCAGCGGGCCGAGCAGCAGCAGGTTGGCGAGCGGCTCGTACCAGGTGGCGTAGCCGAGCGCGGAGTGCAAGCCGGTGGCGCGCAGCAGCAGCACGTTGAGCTGGAAGAACCCGGGCCACTGGTTGTAGATGTCGAGGCCGTCGGCGTGCGGGACGGCGCCGTTGTGGCGGAGCATCGCGTCGACCACGGCGAGGTGCTTCCAGGCCCAGGCGTAGCGCGGTCCGGGGTAGAGCAGGCTGGGGGTGGCGTGCACGGCGGCGATCAGGGCGAGCACGTAGCCGGCGGCGAGCGCGGCGGGCGGGCGGGGCAGGCGCAGCAGCAGGACGAAGCCGGTGGCGAGCAGGGCGAGGGCGGCCCAGTAGGCGGGCGGCAGGACCTGGAGCAGGCCGAGGTCGGTCATCCGGTCGAGCCGGACGCCGCGCAGGGAGAGCAGCCAGAGCGCGACGGCGACCGGCAGTGCGCCGTAGGCGGCCCGCCGGACGTGGCGGCCGGTCCGCGGGGTCGGCGGGTCGGCCGGGCCGGTGGCCCGGTCGGGGTGGGCGGTGCGGGTGCCGGTCATGGCGGTTCAGCTCCGGGGCGGGCCGCCGACGGGGCTGCCGAGGGCGGTGCGGACCCGGCGGTAGGTGCGCCAGGCGCGGGTGTAGAGGCTTTCGGGGAGGGGGCCGGTGCGGGCGCCGCGGCCGAGCGTCCACTGGTCGAAGACCCGGGCGGGGGTGTCCTGGTGGATCATCAGGCGGCAGATCCGCAGCGGGTCGTCCTGTGCGGAGCTGAACTTGTTCTCGACGGCGGTGGCGGAGGTCCAGCCGGCTTCGCGGACCTTGGCGCGGACGGTGCGGCTGGAGTAGCCGTGCGGGTAGGCGTAGGCGGCGACGGGGTGGCCGAGGGCGTCCTCGAGGCGGTGCTTGCAGCCGGTGACCTCGTCGTCGAGGCGGGCGCCGTGGACGGTGTCGAGGGGGACGTGTGTCATGGAGTGGCCGCCGATCTCGATGCCGAGGGTGTCGAGGGTGGCGACCTGGCGCCAGTTCAGCATGGGGGTGGCGGGCAGCAGGCTGCCGGAGCCGCGGCCGCCGGGCGGGTGGATCGCGCCGACGGTGAGGTAGAGGGTGGCGGCGAGGCCGCGGTCGGAGAGTTCGGGGGCGACGGTCCAGTAGAAGTCGGCGTAGCCGTCGTCGAAGGTGAGGACGGCGGCGTCGGGCGGCAGCGCGGGGCCGCCGTGCAGGGCGGCGACCAGGCGGCGCAGCGGGACGATCCGGCGTCCGGCGTCCTGGAGCCGGTCGAGCTGGACCCGGAAGGTGCGGGGGGTGACGGTGTAGGGGGCCAGCCATTCGGGCGGGTGGTCGGAGACCGAGTGGTAGAGCAGGACGGGGATCGCGTTCACGGCCGCCTCCCGAGGTGGGGGGCCGCGGCGGTGTCGGCGGCGTAGCCGAGGACGGTGAGCGCGGTGCCGGCGCACAGGGCGGCGGCGCGGGTGAGGCGGGCGTGCCGCAGGTCGCGGGCGAGCGCGGCGGGCAGGGTGCGGCGCAGGTGGCGGCGTTCCTCGGCGAGGGCGCCGTGCGGGCCGGCGAGGCGGGCGACCCGGGCCTTGGAGCGGCCCTCGGCCCAGCAGCGGGCCCGGAAGTAGGCCCAGGCGGCGCGGGTCTCGGGGACGTGGTGGCGGACCACGGCGGCGGGGTCGTAGCGCAGCCGGGTGCCGGGGTGGCGGCGGGTCAGGCGCAGGCAGAGTTCGGTCTCCTCGCAGCCGAGCGGGCGGGTGCCGATCCGGCCGAGTTCGGTGCGGAAGCCGCCGGCCTCGCGCAGCGCGGCGCGGCGGAAGGACATGTTGGCGCCGATCAGGTTGCGGACGGCGGCGGGGCGGCGGGGGGTGCCGCGGTGGGTGCAGCCGACCACCCAGTCGAACTCGGGCGGGAACCAGCCGGGGCGGCCGCCGTCCCAGCGGGGGGCGACCAGTCCGCCGACGCCGAGGACGGCGGGGTCGCGGTAGCCGTCGAGCAGGCGGCTGGTCCAGTCGGGGGCGGCGGTGGCGTCGTCGTCGAGGAAGCAGACGATTTCGCCGCGGGCGGCGGCGACGCCGGTGTTGCGGGCACCGGACAGGCCGCGCGGGCCGCTGTTGGCGAGCACCGTGACTCCTTCCAACCCGGCTGCTTTCGCGGCGAGTTCGGGGTTGTGGTCGGCGATCAGCAGCAGTTCGTCGACGGGTCGCTGCTGGGCCCGGACGGAGGCCACGGCGGCTTCGATGTCGTTCCACCGGTCGAGGGTGTAGGCGCAGACGACGACGGTGACGGTGGCGGGTGCGGGGCTCATGCCGGCCTCCTGGGCGGTGCGGGCAGCCACCGCGGGAGGGTGGCGAGCAGTGGGACGGCGAGGGCGCAGGCGGCGATCAGCCAGGCCAGGCCGACGCCGGTGAGGCCGAGCGGCGGCAGCAGCACGGCGACCAGGGCGAGGACGAGTCCGGCGGAGCCGAATTCCAGCAGCAGCAGGGTGCGCAGCGCGCGGCGGACCCGGGCCACCTCGACGGCCACGCCGAGGACGACGTTGGGCAGCGCGGACAGGGCCATCAGCCGCAGGACGGTGGTGCCGTGCTCGGCGTAGCCGGTGCCGAACGGGAGCAGCAGCAGCGGCGCGGCGGCGGTGACGGCGAGGGTGGGCAGGGCGACCAGCGCGGTGGCGTGCCGCAGCATCCGGCGGCCGTACTCGGCGAGTCGGGCCGGGTCGCGGACGCCCTCGACGACCAGTGAGCCGCCCATCGAGGTGACGGCCGCGTAGAAGGTGTCGGCGATGATGTACGCCAGCGCGTAGTAGGCGGCCGGGCCGGCACCGAGCCGGCCGAGCACCAGCAGCGGGACGGCGGTGCCGCAGGCGACGGCGGCGGTCTTGCCGAAGTAGTCGGCGGTGGCGTAGCCGAGGACCCGGCGCGGCCGGGGCGCGCCCGCGCGGTCGGCGCGCTGGTGGGCGGGGATGGCGTGCCGGAACAGCACGGTGCTGGTGACGGCGATCGCGGCCAGCAGGGCCAGCGACCAGGCGACCAGGATGCCGGCGGAGACCGCGAGGGCGGCGCACAGGCCGAGCAGGACCGCTTTGACGACGTTGAACAGGGCGTTCTCGCCGAGCACCCAGCCGGTGCGGCGCAGCCCGGTGAGCGCGCCGTCCTGGAGCACGAAGACGGAGTAGCCGGCCGTCGCCACCAGGAACGCGGCGGCGGGCAACGGGTCGCGCAGGAAGGCGAGTTCGGGCGAGATCCAGGGGACGAGGAACAGGAAGCCGACGGCGGCCAGGCCGCTGGCGCCGATGCTGACGGCGTAGCAGCGCAGCACCAGCCAGCGGGTGTGCCGGCCCGCGGTGGGCACGAACCGGGTGAGCACGTCGCCGAGGTTGAACCGGCCGAGGCCGGACAGCAGCCCGGCGACCGACAGGGTCGCCGTGCAGCGGCCGACCGTCTCGGGGCTGTACCAGCGGGTGGCGAGGACCCAGAACACGGCGCCGAGCGCGGCCGAGAGCAGCGCGCTGCCGGCCAGCATGTGCCCGTTGCGCAGCAGCGGTTCGACCGGGCGGCGGCGTGCCTTCGCCGCGTGCCGCGGGTCCGTGCCGTGCCCCGGGGCGGTCCGTTCCCGCAGGGTCTTGGCGAGTTCGGCGCGCAGCAGGGCGGGAAAGGTGCTCGGCCGGGCGGGGGCGTCCTGTTGGGTGGTCACGGTTCGGCCCTCTCGCCGGTGCGGCGGCGGGCGCGGGCACCGCGCAGGTAGCCGGCCGGGCCGTGCAGCAGGCCGAGGAGTTCGCGGCGGCCGAGGGCGGCGAGGACGGGGTCGGGCGGCCGGGCGGCCGGGTCGGCGCCGCCGCGGCGCAGCGCCTGCCGGGCGCCGCGCGGCAGGCGGGCGGCGAGGGCGGGCAGCAGGGCGGGGTGGTGCAGGGCGGCGGCGGTCAGGTAGGCGCCGAAGCCGATGCCGAAGTTGCTTACCTGGTCGGCGAGTTCTGGTCCGGTGCGGCGGTGGCGGTGCCAGATCAGGGCGTCGGGCTGGTAGGCGAGGGTGGCGCCGGACCGCAGCACCTGGAGGAAGGCCAGCAGGTCCTCGCCGCCGCGGCCGGGGCTGCCCGCGCCGATCGCGGGGTCGAACCCGCCGAGGCGGCGCAGCAGTTCGGTGCGGAACGCCATGTTGGCGCCGGTGCCGCAGCGGCTGACGGTGAACGGGAACAGCGGGTCGTCGGCGGGCGGCCGGTCGAGCCGCCAACTGGCGGGAGCGAAGCCGCGGGCGTAGCCGCAGTGGCGTTCGAAGGCGGCCTGGGCGGGGGTGTCGAGTTCGGCGGGCAGCACCAGGCCGGTGACGCAGCCGATCGCCGGGTCGTCGGCGAAGCGGGCGGCGAGGGCGGCGGCCCAGCCGGGGTCGGCGAGCGTGTCGTCGTCGGTGAAGGCGATCAACTCGCCTCGGGCGGAGGCCAGTCCGCGGTTGCGGGCCCTGGCCAGGCCGGGGACGGGTTCGCGCAGGTGGCGGACCGGGCCGTCGGACGGCCGGTCTCCGGAGAGCCGGTCTCCGAACGGCCGCTCGCGGGGCGCCCGGCCGGGCGTGTTGTCGACGACGAGGTACTCGGTCCGCGGGTGGCCGTTGCGCAGCAGCGAGTCGAGGCACTGCCGCAGCATCGCGTCGCGGTCCCGGGTGCAGACGACGACGCTCACCAGCGGCCCGCCGGCCGGGGCCGGCCGGTCCTTCCGGGGGGCGCCGATCCGGGCCGCCTCGGCCGCCAGCGTCCGTTCCAGCAGGGCGGGTTCGTCGCGGTCGGCGGTGGTGGCGAGCAGTCCGCGCGGGCGGCCCCGGTGGCGGATCAGGGCGAGCACCCGGCCGTCGGGGTCGGCGGGGCGCCCGTCGGGGCGGCGCGGTCCGCCGGGCCGGTCGGGGTCGTAGTCGACCACGGCGGCCGGCGCGTCCGGGATCTGCCCGCGCACCCCGAGCACCGCGGCCCATCCCGACGCGGGTTCCCGACTCCCCTGCGGCACGGGCCCGTTCATCGCCGACCACCCCTCCCGGCGGCGGGACCGGCGGCCGCGGCGTTCCGGTCGGCGGCGTGCCGGTCGGTGGCGTGCTGGCGGCGGACGCTGATCAGGTAGCCGAGCGGGCCGTACAGCAGGCCGCACAGTTCGCGCCGGCCGAGGTGCGGCGGCAGTCCGGCGGGGGCGGGTGTGCCGGGGTCCGCCCCGGTGCGGCGGGCGGCCTGCCCGGCGCGGGCCCGGCGGGCGGCCTCCCACTGCCACAGGCCGCGCGGCAGGCGGCGCACCAGCGGGACGAGGGTGGCGGGGCGGTGGGTGACGGCGGCGGTCAGGTAGGCGCCGAAGCCGGCGCCGAAGTTGTAGACCTGGTGGGCGAGTTCGTCCTCGGTGCGGGGGTGGGGGTGCCAGACGATGGCGTCCGGCTGGTAGGCGATGGCGGCGCCGGAGCCGAGGACCCGGTGGAAGGCCAGCAGTTCCTCGCCGCCGCGGGCGGGGGTGCCCGCGCCGGTGGCGGGGTCGAACCCGCCGAGGCGGCGCAGCAGTTCGGTACGGAACGCCATGTTGGCGCCGGAGCCGCAGCGGCCGACGGAGAAGCGCAGCAGCGGGTCGTCGTCGGCCAGCGACCAGGTGCGGGCGCGGTAGCCGCGGGCGTAGCCGCCGTACTGTTCGAGGGCGCGCTGGGCGGGGGTGTCGAGTTCGGCGGGCAGCACCAGGCCGGTGACGCAGCCGACCGCCGGGTCGGTGTCGAAGGCGTCGGCGAGGGCGTCGATCCAGCCCTCGTCGACGACCAGGTCGTCGTCCGCGAAGGCGGTCAACTCGCCGCGGGCGGCGGCCAGTCCGCGGTTGCGGGCCCTGGCCAGGCCGGTGACGGGCTCGCACAGGTAGCGGACCCGGTCGCGGTAGTGGTCGTCGATCAGGCGGCGGGCGCGGTCGTCGGCGGGGGCGTTGTCGACGACCAGCACCTCGTAGTGCGGGTAGGGCGAGCGCAGCAGGGTGTCCAGGCAGCGCCGCAGCGTCCCGGGGCGGTTGTGGGTGGCGACGACCACGCTGACGGTGGGGTGCCGGGACCGGGCCCGGTCCCGGTCGGTGCGGCTGAGGCCGGCTGCGGGGACGGCGGTGGAGCGTGCGGGGACGGGCAGTTCGCGGTGGGCGGCGGCGACCAGGTCCCGGGCGAGCGCGGCGGGCCGGCCGCCGGTGCCGGTGGCGCGCACCATGCCGAGCGGGTGTCCGTGCAGCCGGACCAGGGCCGACACCTGCCCGTCGGGGGCGGCGGGGCCGCGGCCGCCGGGCGCGCGGACCTCGCCCGGGTCGTCGAGGTCCAGTTCGACGACGGTGACGGGGGCGTGCGGCGGGTGGGGCGCGGCCGGCCGCGGGTCGGCCGGGTGCCCGCGCCGGTCGCCGCCGTTCATCGCGCCGCTCCCGCCGCGCCGGGGCGTTCCGCGAGCAGGGTGCGCAGGACCCGGCGGCCGTCGGCGACGGCGTGCAGGTGGGAGCGTCCGCTGCGGCGCGGCAGTTCGAGGCTGGGGACTTCGGCGATCCGCAGTCCGGAGCGCAGCGCGTGCACGATCATCTCCGCCTCGATCTCGAATCCGGGGGCGTGCAGGTCGAGTTCGGCGAGGAAGCTGCGGCGGAACGCGCAGTAGCCGTAGCAGAGGTCGGTCAGCAGCGCCCCGTAGAGGCGGTTGGCGATCAGCAGCAGCGCCTTGTTGCCGAGGGCGCGGATCGGGGTGAGGTCGAGCGAGCCGCCGCCGGCGATCCGCCGGGAGCCCTTGACGAAGTCGTAGCCGTGGTCGAGGAAGTGCAGGAAGTGCGGGATCTCGCCGGGGCTCATCGAGCCGTCGGCGTCGATCATCACGATGTACTCGCCGGTGGCGGCGGCGAACCCGGTGCGCAGCGCGCTGCCCTTGCCGGGGGCGTCCTGCCGGACGCTGCGGACGGCGGGCAGGCAGGCGCGGGCCATCGCCACGGTGGCGTCCTGGGAGGAGCCGTCGACCAGGATGACCTCGTCGACGCAGGCCGGGATCTGTTCGAACACCCAGGGGATGTTGCGGGCCTCGTCGCGGGCGGGCACCACCAGGCTGACGGTGTGTCGGCTGGTGTAGTCGCCGGCGCGGCGCCGGGGGCGGTCGCCCGCGGACGGGTCGGGGGCGGGAGGGGTGGGAGGTTGCCCGGTGGGCAGGGTGGCGCTCATCGTGGTGTGCCTCTCGCTGAGGCGGCGGCGGGCACGGCGGTGCCCGTGCGGAGGGTGGAGTGCGGCGCCCGGCTTCATGTGCCGGCGTCCGGGGCCCGACTTCGGGCTTCGGGCTTCGGGCCTCGGGCGTCGGTGCGGTGGCCGTGGCGGCCGCGGTGCGTGGTCCCCCGGGTTGCTCCCCCGTGCCGGGCTCCCCTGCCCGTCCCCCGCCCCGTCCCGCGTGGACGGTCGACGCCGCGGAAGGGCGATCGCCGTCCGGGGCGCGCGCGGCGCGCCGCGGGTGGGCCTGCTCGGCCGGGCCCGGGACGGTGCCCGTCCGGCGGAGTCAGGGTCTCATCGTCCGCCTCGCACCGGCGAACTGTCAATCACCTTTGCCCCGTTGTGTCTGATTCCGCCAACCCGGCGGGGCGGCCCGCCGGGCGGTACCGGCGGGGGCGGGAGGGCGTTGTCCGAAACCGCCGCTCCGGCGGGCGGTGCCGGCCGGCGTCCGGTTGGTGTCAGCCGTCCCGGTCGGCCCCCGTCCGGTCGATACCGGCCGGTCGGCCCGCGTCGGGTCGGTGTCAGCTGTCCCGGTCGGCCCGGTCGGCGGGCAGTCCGGCCTCCAGGTCGGCCAGGTCCGCCAGGTCGGCCTCGGCGATCCGACGGGCGATCTCGGCGGGCCGGACGGGGCGGCCGAAGTGCCAGCCCTGGGCGAGGTCGCAGCCCATCAGGCGCAGCCGTTCGGCGTCGGCGCGGGTCTCCACGCCCTCGGCGGTGACGGACAGGCCGAGGGTGTGGGCGAGCGAGACCAGGCCGCTGACGATCCGCCAGCCCAGGTGGGTGTCCTTGGCGGGGTCGTGCAGGTCGCCGACGAAGGAGCCGGCGATCTTCAGGTTGGAGACGGGCAGGTCGCGCAGGTAGGCGAGGTTGGACCAGCCGGTGCCGAAGTCGTCGACGGCCAGCGAGACGCCCATGTCGACCAGGGCGTGCAGCGCCTTGAGCGCCTCGTCCTCGGGGCCGACCACGGTGGACTCGGTGATCTCCAGCTGCAGCATCGACGGGTCGAGCCCGGTGTGGCGCAGGATGCGGTCGATGTCGCCGACCAGCCCGGCGTTGCGGGCCTGCCGGACCGCCAGGTTGACGCTGAGCCGGGGCGCCCGGTCACCGAACCTGGCCACCCAGTCGGCGGCCTGCTCGCAGGCCTGTTCCAGGACCCAGCGGCCGAGCGGCATGATCAGCCCGGTCTCCTCGGCGACGCCGACGAACTCCTCGGGTCCGAGTACGCCGAGCTGCGGGTGGCGCCAGCGCACCAGCGCCTCGACGCCGGACATGGCGCCGGTGCCGAGGTCGATCATCGGCTGGTAGTCGATGAAGAACTCGCCGTGGTCGAGCGCGGCGGGCATCCGCACCGACACCGCGTACCGGCTGACGGCGCGGGCGTTCTCCTTCGGGTCGAACAGCGTCCAGCGGCCGCGCCCGGCCTCCTTGGCGCGGTACAGCGTCAGGTCGGCGGCCCGGACGGCGGCACCGGGCGTGGTGGTGGCGATCCGGCGCTCCAGCACGCCGACGCTGGCGCCGACGGCGAGCCGGTGGTCGCCGATCACCACGGGCTTGGTGAGCGCGGCGAGCACGGTCTTGGCGGCGGCGACGGCCTCCTGCTCGCCGCGGCAGTTCTCCAGCAGCACCACGAACTCGTCGCCGCCGAGCCGGGCCACCAGGTGGCCGAGCGGGGTGAGCGCGGACTCCAGCCGGCCGGCCACCGCGGTCAACAGCTGGTCGCCCATGTCGTGGCCGAGGCTGTCGTTGACGACCTTGAAGCCGTCCAGGTCGACGTAGCAGAGGCCGAACCGGGCGTCCGGCTCCGGGTCCTCGAACAGCTTCTCCAGCCGCTCGAAGAACGCGGCCCGGTTGGGCAGGCCGGTCAGCGGGTCGTGGGTGGCCTGGTGGCGCAGCCGCTCCTGGAGGCGGTAGCGGTCGGTGACGTCCTCCAGCATGGCGACCTGGTAGAGCGGGGAGCCGTCGTCGTCGCGGATCAGCGACACCGTCAGGTGGGTCCACACCACCTCGCCGTCGCTGCGGTAGTACGGCTTGTCGAACTGGAAGTACTCGCGCTTGCCGCTGATCAGGTCCTCGTAGGCCTCCCACACGCCGGGGGTGTCCTCGGGGTGGACCAGGTCGTTGACCCGGACGCCCTGCATGTCCTCGGGGCCGCCGCCGAAGATCTCCCCGAGGGCGCGGTTGACGGCGAGGATGTTGCCGTCGGTGTCGCCGAGGCCGATGCCGATCGCCGCGGACTCGAACAGGGCGCGGAAGCGGGCCTCGGAGACCCGCAGCGCCTTCTCCACCTCCTGGCGCGCGGTGTCGGCGGCCAGCCGGATCGCCTCCTGCTCGCGCAGCGTGCGCTCGCGCAGGGCGGCCGCCCAGCCGGCCGCGAAGGCGCCGCTGAGCGCCGGTCCGCGCTCGTCCGGCACCGGCTGACGCTGGATCAACTGCACGGCGTCGGAAAGCAGTTGCGGGTCGGTGAAGTGGTTGTCGATCAGCAGCGCACCGACCTGGGAGGCCAGTTCGGGGCGGAACCGCTGCTCCTGGGCGGCCCGGTGCAGCAGTTCGGAGGTGCGGGCGATCAGCGGGTTGAGCACGCCGGGCCGCACCGCGGCACCGTGTCCGCTCCGCAGCATCGCCGCCCACGCGGCGTGGAACCCGTTGCCGGTGAGCGGCGACTCGTTCACGACAGGCGTCCGACGCCGGCCATGCCGGTCATCCGCTCGGGGTGCGGGCCGACCGACTCGGCGTCGTCGGGGTGCCACTCGGGGAGGTAGACCACGCCGGGTTCGAGCAGTTCGTAGCCGTCGAACATGGCGGTGATCTGCTCGCGGTTGCGCATGGTCAGCGGCGTCGGCGTCGACCGGTAGAGCTTCTGGTGGCCGGCGGCCTGGTCGGGGCGGCCCTCCAGGGAGGCGTGCGAGAGGATCAGGATGCTGCCGCTGGGCAGCGCCTCGCGCAGGGTGGCGAGGATCTTGGCGGGGTCGTCCTCGTCGGTGACGAAGTGCATGACGGCGTTCAGGATCACCGCGACGGGCTCGCCGGGGGCGAGCAGTTCCTCGACCTCGGGGCGGGCCAGCAGGTCGGCGGTGTTGCGCAGGTCCGCGTCGACGATCAGGCTGTGCGGGTCGTCGGCCAGGATCAGCCGGCTGTGCGCGACGGCGACCGGGTCCATGTCGACGTAGACCACGCGCGCGTCCGGCTGGTACTCGCGGGCGACCTCGTGGACGGCGCCGAAGGTCGGGATGCCGGAGCCGATGTCGAGGAAGCGGCTGATGCCCTCCTGGGCGACGAACTGGGTGGCGCGGCGGAGGAACGCCCGGTTAGCCCGCATGATCATCGGCAGGTCCGGCCAGAGCTCCATCGCCTTGCGGGCCATCTGGCGGTCCACCTCGAAGTTGTGCGAACCGCCGAGGTAGTAGTCGTACACCCGGGCCGCGTTCGGCTTGTCGAGGTCGGTCCCTGCGGGCACCCAATTCGGACGCGCCATGACGGCACCCCTTCCGACGTGGCAGTCGAAAAATGACAACAGGACATAAAGATCTTCCTACACTCCGGAACCGCATCGCAAGCCGGTGGGGCCGATCGGTGGCGTGTTCCGACCGGTTCCGTCCGGGTCTGCTCCCCGTCCGTTCCGGGGACGGTCCGGGGACGGTCCGGCGACGCTGCGGGCCCGCGCCTCTCCCTCTCCCTCTCCCTACTCCTCTCCCGTCGGCGCTCCCGGAAACGGCCGGAAAACGGGCAGCCGCCCACGTGCAGACTCTGCACGTGGGCGGCGCCTCCGGGTGCCCGGCCACCGTCGTCAGCCGGCGGCCGGGCGGGTCCTGCCGACGGGTCCGGCCGGACCCGTCGCGTTTCTTCCTCGTCAGCTGGTCGCGGTGCAGGTCAGGGTCGGGACCGCGTTGCTGCCGGAGTAGCTGCCGCCGAAGCCGAAGCCGGTGGAGCCGTTGGCGGCCACCGAGCCGTTGTAGCCGGCGTTGGTGACGGTCACGGCCTGGCCGGACTGGCTCACGGTGCCGTTCCACAGGTTGGTGACCTGCTGGTTGCCCGCGAAGGTCCAGGTGACCTTCCAGGACTTGATCGCCGTGTTGCCGGCGGTCACGGTGACGTCGGCGTTGAAGCCGGCGCCCCAGTCGCTGCTGACCTTGTAGGTGGCGGTGCAGCCCGCGCCGCCGGTGCCGGTGCCGGCCTGGGTGGTGGCGACCAGCGCGGCCGAGGCCGCCGAGACGTTGCCCGCCGCGTCGCGCGCCTTGACCGTGTAGCTGTACGCGGTCGAGGCCTGCAGGCCGCTGTCGGTGTAGGAGCGGCCCGAGGTGGAGCCGATCAGCGTGCTGCCGCGGTACACGTCGTAGCCGGTGACGCCGACGTTGTCGGTGGAGGCGTTCCAGGTCAGCGCGACGCTGCTGGCGGTGGTGGTCGCCGCCAGGCCGGTCGGGGCGGTGGGCGCGGTGGTGTCGGGGGTGGAGCCGGAGGAGGTGGTGACGCTCAGCGCCGCCGAGGCCGCCGAGACGTTGCCCGCCGCGTCCTTCGCCTTGACCGTGTACGAGTACGCGGTGGCGGCGCTCAGACCGGTGTCGGTGAACGAGGTGTTGTTGGTGGACCCGATCAGGGTGCCGCCGCGGTAGACGTCGTAACCGGACACGCCGACGTTGTCGGTCGACGCGGTCCAGCTCAGCGCGACGCTGCTGGCGGTGGCGGTCGCCGTCAGGCCGGTCGGGGCGGTCGGGGCGGTGGTGTCCGCGGTGCCGGTGCCGAGCGCCGGGTAGGCGTTCTTCAGCAGCTCCTGGAACTGGGCCGAGAACCAGTGGCCCGCCAGCGGGGCGTTCGCCAGGGCGCCCGACATGTTGTTGTTGTTCCGCGCGTTGCCGGTGTACGTGGGGTCGCACATCCGGTCGAAGCCCTTGCCCTCGTCGTTGGCGATGGCCGAGCTCGCGCCGTCCGACTCACCCGGGGGCTTCACCCACACGTACGCGGCGATGCCGTCCTCGGGGGCCGCCTTCGGACGCTCGCCGAGGCCAGCGCCGGACTGGTTGCACCAGTTGCCGGTCTGGAAGCGGCGGTCGATCCGGCCGCCGTCGATGTACGCGTCGACGGTGGTCTTCGGGCCCGGACCGGCCGGACGGTTCGCGCCGCCCCAGCCGTTGCGGGAGGTGTCGATCAGCATCCCGATGTTCGACGGGAACCCGGACGCGACCGCCTTGGCGCGCCACGCCTTGGCGTAGGACGCCTCGTCGACGTAGCGGTTCCAGTCGACCCACTTGGACTGCCGGACCGAGGTGCCGTTCACCGTGTCGTCGACGGTGAAGTTGGGCTCGTGCAGCGCCGAGTAGTTGGCGGTGTTGACGATGAAGCCCGCGACGTTGTTCACGGTGGAACCGGAGGCCGTGGCGGCCTGCTTCACCATGTCGATGGCCGGCTGCAGGTTGGAGTCCCAGCCCAGCCAGCCGTGGTGGCCCGCGTCCACGTAGTTGTAGACGTTCGAAATCGCGCCCAGCTTGGCCAGCGCGTAGCCCACGCCGTTGACGTAGTTGCCGTTGGCCTTCATGGTGTCGCAGTTGGCGGTCGCGGTGGCGGTGCCGCCCGCGTTGGTCACCAGGTTCGGCAGCGAGTCGATCTCGACCGTGGTGACGATCCGCAGGTTCGCGTAGGCCGGGTCGGCCAGGATCGCGGCGATCGGGTCGATGAACTCGCTCTTGTAGCGCGGCAGGTCGGTGGGGCCGAGCTCGCCGTTCGAGGCCAGGGCGGCGCAGTCGCGGCCCGGCAGGTCGTAGATGACGACCTGGAACACGTACGGCTTGCCCGCGGCCTGCTTCACCGCGGCGTTCAGGTGGTCGCGCAGACCCATCACACCGTTGCCGCCGGCGATGGCCGCGATGCGGTCGAGCCAGACGGCGGTGGGCTGGTTGGAAACGGCCGAGCCGCCCGGCTCGGCGGCGGCCTTCGCGGACCACTCGGGGTTCACGTAGACACCGGCGCCGACGAACGGGTTGTCGACCCGGGTCGCCGCGTGGGCGGTGGTGGTCGTCATGGCAAGGGGAATCACGGTCGCGGCACTCAGCACCACGGCCGCGGCCGCCGTCCGAAGACGGCGCGTCAGGTTGGCCGACACAGTAACGGGAGTCCTTTCGGGTGGGGGACGGACTCGTGGAAGACGCTCCCAATTGATGGGAGCGCTCCCATACTTGGCCCGGGCTGAGCTGAACTCTGCTCGGGGACAACCGATATGAAGCCATGACCTCGCACTCCCGTCAAGAAGTTCGACAGAAACCGTGGGAGCGCTCCCGCTCGGCCCGCTGGGCACGCCCCGCGCACCTGCGGCGCGACACCGGGCCCCCGGCCCGACTCCACCCGCCCGAGGGGGCGTTCGGGCCGGGGGCGGCCCGGACATCCGCCCCCACCGCCCCCACGGCGCCGTCCCTGGCGCTCCCCGCAGAGCTGCCCGGACGTCCGAAACTTTCACGTCCGGCGGGCCGTGGCGGCGCCTGCGGATGCGCGCGGGTCCGGCGGCGGGGAGTTGCGGCGGTGCCTGCGGGTCCGCGCGAGTCCGACGGCGGGGAGCCGTGGCCCGGGTGCGCACCGATCCGCTGGCGGGAACCCGTGACGCGGCAGGCGGTGCCCCGACCCGAGGGGGACGGATGCCCGTCCCCGCGAGGTCCGACGACGGCCAGCACCGTGCCCGGCTCGCGGCGCGACACCGCCTGCCCCCGGCACCGGGGCCCGGCACGCCGAACAGGCCGTGGAGGCGCTGGCGGCCGTGCACGCCATCGACCCGCGACGGTCTTCCTGGCGGTCGCGGCCCGACTGGCCGCCCCCCGGCATCGCCGACACCGAACGCGCCTTCCACCGGGACGGCACTGTGCTGCGCCGCCACGGGATGCGCAGCACCCTGTCCGCGGTCCCCGCCGAACCGGCCCCGGTCGTCCATCCCTCAACCACCGCGAAGCCCGCTGCCCGCGAACGCGCCCGCAGGCTCAAGGACTTCGCCGCGAGCGGCCGGGTTGAGACCGCCGCACGGTCCGCCCTGGTCAGGTCTGCGGCCGCCCCCGCCGCCGCCCCCGCCGCCGCCCCCGCCGCCGACTCCGCCGCCGACTCCGTCTCCAGCCCCGCTTCCCCGGGCAGTAAGGACGGCTCGACTGGCAGTCAACCAAGCTAACTGACACCCGAGTTGCGTGAAGAAATCGACTACGGCGCCAGCACCTCCTACCGGGCCACCCAGCCGGTCGGCATACGCCTGCTGCACGTACTAGGCATCGAGGGGAGCATGGTTCTCCGTCGACCGGTGGGGAGTTGGACCGGCCGCCGGCACCGCTGGGTCCTCGGACCGTCCGTGCCCGCCACCCCCTCGGCCGCCGAACGCAACGGCGCCCAGACGGAGTCGACCCGGCACCGGTTGGCGGCGTACGGCCCGGCGACCGAGGAGGACCTGGCACGGTGGACCGGCTGGGGCGTGCGCAAGGTCCGGGCCGCCTTCGCCGCGTGCACCGCCGCCGAGGTCGAACTCGCCGACGGTTCCAGCGGGTTCGCTCTAGCCGACGCCCTAGAACCGCTGGCCGACCCCACCCCGTGGGCGGCGCTGCTCCCGGCCCTCAACCCCACCGCGAGGGGATGGAAGCACCGGGACTGGCGCCTCTCCCCCGAACACCGCACCCACCTGGTCGACCGGACCGGCAACCTCGGCCCGACCGTCCGGTGGAACAGCCGGGTGATCGGCAGCTGGGCCCAACAACCGGACGGCGAGGTCGTCTTCGACCTCCTCACCGACCCCGGCAGCCAGGTCCGGGAGGTCGTCACCGCCGAGGCCACCTCCCTCCTCGCCGACACCCGGGTCACCCGACGCTTCCGCCCCCTGGAACGCCGTCTCGCCTCCTGACCCGCCCCCCGGGGTCGGTCCGCGGTGCGCCGCAAGCCCGTCAGGCCCGATCTGCTTGCAGCGCAAGGGCGTTGAGGAGATTCACCTCGTCCTGCCTGCGACATCAACCGCCCGCACAGACCAGGGCCTGCCGTTTGGATCAGTCGGTCGTTGGACCGGGTGCGCCCGCATCTTCCTCTGGTCCACCCAGTGATCCGAACGAAACTGCCCAGCGCCAGGTCGGGGCAAGGCCAGGACACGGTGCGGGTGCCGTTGGACGCTGCTGTCGGCCGGCGCGGCTGAGCCGGACCGAGTGGCCGGAACGCGACCTCATTCGCCCGAAGTAGCATACTGTGCAAGGCAGTTCATGATGAAAGATGGCTCCGCGAAAGCGTCGCTGCTACCGTTCGATCCATGATGGTCAACATGCCCACTGGGCTCGGCAGGCCAGCACGGGACAACTGGCTCATGCTGCTGTCGTCGGTCGACCCATCGGAGAGCGGCAGGCGAGCCTTCGACGGCTTGTACGCCAACTTCGGCGCCCGCGTTGATCTTTCGCCCGGCGATTGGGTTCTTTCGGTCATCGGCGAATCGGACCCCGTCGTCCAGGTCCGCCTGTACGAGGTGTCCGCCAGCGGTCGTCTCACGGAGCGTGGTTCCTGGGCCGCTTCCGCCCAGCCCAATTGGATCCTTGAGGTGCGGGACAGCATCGCGGCCCTCGTCAATCCGAGCCATGAGGCGCTCATGCGGGCATACGAGAGCCCTGAAGGACGGGCGGCGATGGAGCAGGTCCGCAAGCGCCTCAATCCCTAGGCAGGTTCTTTGCGACAGTCGGTCGTTGGTCCGGGTGTGCCGTTGGCTGATGCGCAGTGGGCGCGGATTGAGCCGTTGCTCCCAGACCGGACGCCGAAGCGGGGTGGCCGCTGGCGGGACCATCGTGAGGTGATCGGCGCGCTCGCCTTCAAGTTCCAGACGGGTACCCGGTGGGTGCACCTGCCGGAGAAGTGCGGCAACTGGCGGGGCATCTACAACCGGCTGCGGATGTGGGCTGCCGACGGCACGTGGGAGCGGGTATTCACCGCCCTGGTGGCCCAGGCCGACGCGGACGAAGACGTCAACTGGGCCGTGTCCGTGGACTCCACCATCGTGCGCGCTCACCCGCACGCTGCCGGAGCCCGCAAAGAGGGGCCCGGCCGGAGAGCCGGGCGATCACGCCGTCGGCCGATCCCGGGGGCGGACTGACCACGAAGATCCGCCTCGCGGCCGACGGCCACTGCCGGCCGCTGGTGTTCGTCCTCACCCCCGGTCAGGCCGGAGACGCACCGGCCTTCACGGACGTCTTGGCCCGTCTGCGCGTTCCCCGCCCTGTGGGACGGCCCCGCACCAGGCCGGACCGATCCTGGCTGACAAGGCGTACTCCTCCCGCGCGATCCGCGACCATCTACGCAGACGCGACATCCGGGCAGCGATCCCGGAACGGGCCGACCAGCAGGCCAATCGCCGACGGCGCGGAACGGCCGACGGCAGACCACCGGCCTTCGACCGCGAGGCGCACAAGCAGCGCAACACCGTCGAGCAGCGCATCGACCGCCTGAAGCAGTGGTGCGGTATCGCTATCCGCTACGAGAAGACCGCGACCATCTACCTCGCCGGACTCCATGTCGCGGGCATCTTCCTCTGGTCCGCCCGGTGATCCAAACGAAACTGCCCAGGGGCCTCGCTCCGGAACGACCGGCCGGTCCCACCCACCTCCTGACCTGCCCTCACCCGGGGTCGGCCAGTGGCGTGCCGCGAGTCCGTCGGGCCCGATCCGCTTGCAGCACACGGGCATTGAGGGGGTCCGCCCCGGCCCGCCCGCGGCATCAACCGCCCACGCGGGCCCGGGGCCTCGCTCCGAAGCGACCGGTCAGTCCCAGTCCTGCAGTTGCTGGATCAGGTCGGCGTCGCCCTCGATCCGCAGCGAGTCGGCCGGGATGCGCATGTACATGAGCAGGGCCATCTCACTGGCCGTGCCGTGGAGGGCGGTGGTGGGCTTGTTCTCGGCGGCCTGCGCCGCGGTGAGGCGGACGTAGCGGGAGCCGGCGGCGTCCACCGTCTGGCGCCAGATGCCGGCCCCGGCCACGTGGTAGTCGATGGTGGCGGGCTCGTTCGGCCACGGGTGCGTGCCGGTGCAGACGGTGGCGAGGAACTCGTCGACGGCGTCGAGCGCCTCGACCGTCGGCAGGTCCTGCGGGGCCCCGGCGGCCAACTGGGCGTCGTAGGTGTGGATCAGCGTCTCCGGGACGCGGCGGCGGGCGACGGTGGCCGTCGTGTGCGACGAGGCCAGCGGCTCCCACCAGGCCCAGCAGCCCCGGTCCGGACCGGCCTCGCGCAGGGCGGCGATCAGCTGCTCGGTCGAATCGGCCAGCCAGGCCGTGAGGGCCTCGCGCTCCCTGGGCGCGGCCCGCCCGTCCTTGCTCGGCCGCTCGTCGCCCGGCGCGGTGTTCAGCACGATGTGGGCCCAGAAGCGGTCGCCCTCGCTGAGGTGGTTCGCCAGGTCGTACAGCGTCCAGCCCGGGCAGGAGGGGACATCGGCGTCGAGGCTGGGAGCCGCGGCGACGGCGGACCGGAAGGCGGCGGACCGCTCGTCGAGCATCCGGAGCAGGGTGGAGAAATGATGCTGTTCAGTCACCCGGACCTTCTACCACCCGGCCCGAAGCCCGCGCACTCGATTAAACCGACCGGCGACAGCGGCCGGCGGCGGTGAAGGTCCGCGACCCTGCCGCTCGGCCCGGCCGCTCCTCCCGGTACGGCGAGCATCGAACTGCTACCCGCACTGCGCGAGCGGTACGGCAATCCGCCGACCGTGATCCGGCAGGACGGGAACCAGCCGCTGCCGGCGGAGGCTCGGCCTCTGAAGATCATCTGACATCGGCCCGATCGGGTGAACCGGTAATGATCAAGCCTTTCCCGGTGGTTAGGATCACCGCATCCGACTGATCGTCAGATCGCCCGGACCGCCCGGGGGGTGGCGCACACCGCCCCCGCACCGGGCATCCGCGCCGCCGCCCCACGGACGGCGCTCCTCCCCCGCGCTTCCTCGCGCCCTCTCGCGCCCCCGCCTCCGTGCGCACCCGCCCCACTCGGATGCGCCGTGCCCGGGGCCAGAAACGTTTCGGCCACGTACCAAAGGACAGCCCGCACCATGACTGCCACGCTCACCGACACGGACCTGTTGCAGGCCGCCGTCGACCACGTCCGCACCCACGACACCGCCGCACTGCTGCGGGCGTTACTCCCCGGCCTGGACGGCCTCGAACTGCGGGCCCTGACGGAGCGCTGTCGCTTCGCGCACACCGCGCTGCTGGTCTTCCCGCCGGATGCCGACGCCCTGCGACGCACGCTGGCCGACTGCGGGTTGACGGCCCGGGAGGCCGCGCGGCCGAGCACCGTCGTGCGGGAGCGGCTGGCCCTGCGGCACCGCCGCGACCCGGCGGGGCTGGAGGTCGGCATCCTGCGGCCGACCGTGACGGGGCTGGACGGCGAGCGGCGGGTGGTCGAGCTGTTCGCGCTGTCCGTGCCGCCGGGCTCGGACCTGGCGGAGCTCGCCGCCCACGAACGGACCGCGCAGCACGAGGCCCATCTCGGCTTCGAGGTGGACCGGCCGGACCCGCTGGTGCTGCGCGGGCTGTGCGCGCTGCTGGCGCGGCACGGCGCGGGCCCGGACGGCGGCGGGTACAACCCGCACGAGGACGGCACGGTGTTCTACTTCGAGGCTCCGGCCACCTCGAAGGCCGGGTACCGCCGGATCGAGCTGTACGCGCCGGGCGACCACCGCGACCTGCTCGCCGACCACTTGGCCCGGCACCGGGCCGACCGGCCCGCCGAGGCGATGCTGCGCCGGCTCACCGGCGCGTGGACCACCCAGGCGCTGGCCGCGTTCGCCGAGCTGGGGGTGCCGGAGGCGATGGACGAGCACGCGGCGCGCACCGCCGGGCAGTTGGCGGCAGTCGTCGGCGCGGACCCGGATGCCCTGCTGTCGCTGCTGCGCTACCTGTCGATGCTGGGCGCGGTCGTCCAGGACGGCCCCGGTTTCCGGCTCTCCCCGGCGGGCGCGCTGCTGCGGGCGGACGCCCCGGGGTCGCTGCGGCCACTGGCGCTGATGTACGCGGGGCCGTTCTACCAGTCGTTCGCGCGGCTGTCGGACACGGTGCGCACCGGACAGGTGGCGTTCGACCTGATGTTCGGCGAGAACCATTTCGACCATTTCGCGCGCGACCCGGAGTTGGCGGAGCTGTTCGACCGGTCGATGGCCGCGAGCACCCGGATGTTCGATCCGCTGCCGGCCCATCCGGCGGTCCGGGCCGCGGCGGCCGCCTCCACGCCGGACGCGCCGCGCACCGTGGTCGATCTCGCGGGCGGCACCGGTGAGTTGCTGGCGCGCCTGCTGACCGCCCACCCCGGCCTGCGCGGCGTGCTGCTGGAACGCCCCCAAGTCGCCGACGCCGCACGGCGGTTCCTCGACACCGCGGGCTGCGGCGCGCGTGCGGTGTGCCGGGCCGGTGACTTCGCGGACGTGCCGACCGGCGGTGACGTGTACGTCCTGTCGCGGGTGCTGCACGACTGGGAGGACGCGCGCTGCCGGGAGATCCTGCGCCACCTGGCGGCCGCGATGCCCCCGCACGCCGACCTGTTGATCGTCGAACGGGTCCTGCCGGACGACGGTTCGCCCTCGCTGGCCACCGCCTGGGACCTGCACATGCGGTGCAACGTCGGCGGCCGCGAACGCACCACCGCGCACTACGCGCGCCTCCTGGCCGACGCGGGGCTGGAGCTGGTGGACCGCGCACCGCTGCCGCTGGACGCGTATGTGATGCATGTGCGCAAGTCCGCTGCGGGGAAGGTTGGCTGACAGTCCGTCAATTCCATCACGCAGGACCGCGCCGCTCGCCGCCCCGTCTCTCGGCGGTCGCAGTCAGGCCGCCTGGAGGGCCCTGCGCCCGGCCGGTCCGGCAGTGGTGACGGCGGGAATGGCCGTTCCACGGGTGCGGGGTGAGGCCATCTCGACCAGGTGGGCCCCGGCGGCGCGGATGCGGTCGGCGACGGTGCGGGCGGTGTCCGGGTCGAGGGCGAAGACCCAGGCGCCGGGGATCAGCACGGTGTCGACGAGGCCGGCGGCGAGGTCGGTGAGCAGCTGCTCCAGCCGGGGGCCGCGTTCGGTGGAGCGGGTGCCGTTGTCGAGGTAGACGAGCGGGCGGGCGAGGCCGCTGCGGTCGGCCAGGTCCTCGAGGGCGCGGCGGTGGGAGATCATCTCCCACCGGTCTTCCGGGTAGCAGCGCAGGTAGATGGCGGTGCTGTTCTTCGGCATTGGTCCCTCGCAGGGTGGGTCCGGCGGGATGGGCACGCTGAGTCACGGGGGCTGCTGCGAATCGGCCGCCGATGCGATCGGTGGGTTCAGTCTGCGCCGCGTCGGACAACGTTGTCCAGAGGTTCCGCACACGTTTCCGAAAGTCGATAATTGTTAAGCAATGTTTTAGTAATGCAAGGCAGATTTGACGGAAGCATCGCACGGTAGCAAGCCGTATCGATTCAGCGATTCGGCGGTGGAGTTGTCGGAAATCCCCTGCCGCACGCTCCCCGAGGGCACGCCGGGCCGGCGGCCGGAGCACCCCGCCCGACGCATCGCCGGCCACTACGCTCCGTGCCCGTCCGGGGTGGCGCCCTCCCCTTCAGCGAGGTCCCGATCTAGCGTGGGCGGTGTCGGCGGTGGAGGGAGTGCGCGGTGGTGGACGGGTTCTCGCGGGCGGCAACGGGGAGCGCCAAGTGGGCGCGGGCGGGGGCGGGGAGCATCGCCATGGGGGTGGCGGACATGGATCTGCCGGGGCCGCCGGCGGTGGGGGCGGCGCTGCGCGTCCGGGCGGGGCATCCGGCGTTCGGGTATCCGGTGGCGGAGGCCGCCGACCGGGCGCTGGTGGCCCGGTGGTACCGGTGGCGGCACGGGGTGGAGGTCGACCCGGCCTGGGTGATGCTGCTGCCAGTGGCGCCGGGGACGGCGGTCCGGCTGCTGCTGGAGGCGGTGCGCCCGCTGTCGGGCCCGGCGGTGTTCACCACCCCCGAGTGGGGCGGCTTCGCCCGGGTCTGCCGGGCGGCGGGCGTGGAGTACCGGGAACTGCCGCTGCTGCCCGCCGACGGCACGACCACCCCGGCGGCCGACCCGGCAGCCACCCCGGAGACCCACCCGGCAATCGGCCCGGCAATCGGCCCGGCGGCCACCCCGACAGGCGGCGCGGAAAGCGGTTTCCGGCTGCCCCTGGAGGAGATCGCGGCGTGCCGTCCGGGCCTGGTGCTGCTGAGCAGTCCGCACAATCCGACGGGGCTGCTGCGGTCGGCCGGGGAGATCCGGGCGCTGGCCCGGGCGGTGGCGCCGGGGTTGCTGGTGTCGGACGAGGTGCACGGGGACCTGCGGCACCCGGACGCGGGGGCGCCGCATCCGGTGGCGGTGGCGGTGACGGAGGGGGCGGCGAACGTGGTGACGCTGAACTCGGTGGGCAAGACCTTCAACGTGTCGGGGCTGCCGAGCTGTTTCGCGCTGGTGCCGGACCCGGCGCTGCGGGAGCGGCTGGCGGCGGTGATGGCGGGGTTCGGGCTGTGGGAGGGCGGTCTGCTGGGGGCGGTGGCGCAGCGGGCGGCGCTGGCGGAGGGCGGGCCGTGGCTGGAGGGGTTGCTGGGGCATCTGGTGGCGGCGCGGGAGTTGGCGGTGGCGGCGCTGGGGTCGGCGGTGCTGGCGCGCCCGGAGGCTTCGTACCTGTTGTGGTTGGACGGTTCGGGGCTCGGGAGCCGCGCGGAGCTGATCACGGAGCGTCAGGTCGAACTGGCGGACGGTTCGGATTTCGGACGGGCCGGTTCCGGGCGCCTCCGGCTGAATTTCGCCCTGCCGATGGACCGCCTGCGCACCGCTCTCACCCGCTTGACCTGCGAGAAGAACACTTGAGCGGCATCGAGGTTTGCCCCGGAGCAGACTGAGCAGGAACAACCGGGCCCGAGTCGCGTACCGAGGGATGGTGAAACCCGGTGACATCTGTACGTCCGCAGCAGGCCGCCGAAGAGGCGGAGTCGGCACGGAGCGTGACCCGTACGGCGGAGTTGACCGAGGCTTCGGCCGAGCGTCAGCTGGGCGCCATCTGCTTCAAGATCGGCCCGCCCGCCCTGGTGGGGGTGGAGGCGGAGTGGTTCGTCCACGACACCCGATGTCCGGGTGCTCCGGTGGACCCCGCCCGGGTGGCGGCCGCGTTGGCGGTGCTGCCCGGTTCGGCCGACGGACCGGTGCTTCCGGCCGGTTCGCGGTTGACGCGTGAACCCGGCGGGCAGGTCGAGCTCAGCTCCCCGCCCGCCGCCGATCCGGCCGCGTGCGCGGCGGGGTTGAGCACCGATCAGGCGGTGCTGCGGGCGGCGTTGGCCGCCGAGGGGCTGCGGTTGACCGGCAGCGGCACCGATCCGCTGGACCGCGAGCGCCGGATGCAGGCGGACCACCCGCGCTACCGGGCGATGGAACGTTACTTCGGCCGGGGCGGCCCGTGGGGCCGGATCATGATGACGGGCACCGCCTCGGTGCAGGTCTGCGTGGACGCCGGGACCGAGGAGTCGTTCGCCCGGCGCTGGGACCTGGTCCACCGGCTGGGGCCGGTGCTGGTCGGCGCGTTCGCCAACTCCCCGCTGCTGGAGGGGCGTCCGACCGGCTGGAAGTCGACCCGGCAGCTGGTGTGGTCCCGGATGGACCCGTCCCGGACCCTGGCCCCGGCGCCGGCGCCGGCGGGCGATCCGCGCGAGGCGTGGGCCCGGTACGTGCTGGACGCCGAGGTGCTGTGCGTGCGCCGCCCGGACGGGCTGCCGTGGGACGCCCCGGCGGGGCTGACCTTCCGCGACTGGCTGCGCGGCGGGGGCGAGCGGCCCGCGACCCTCGCCGACCTGGACTACCACCGCACCACGCTGTTCCCGCCGGTGCGGCCGCACGGCTACCTGGAGCTGCGGATGATCGACGCGCAGCCCGGCGAGGGCTGGCGGGTGCCGCTGGCCCTGGTGACGGCGCTGCTGGACGACCCGGTGGCGGCGGGGCAGGCCGCGGCGGCGGTGGAGCGGCTGGGCCACGCGGGCAGCCGGGCGCCGCGATCGGGGCTGTGGCGGCGGGCGGCGGCCCTCGGCATGGCCGACCCCGATCTGCGCCGGGCCGCGCTGGACTGTTTCGCGGCGGCCGAGGGCGCGCTGTCGCGGAGCGGCAGCCCGCTCCGTCCGGCCCTGGCCGAGTTCGCCGCCCGTTACCCGGCGCGGGGCCGCTGCCCCGCCGACGACCAGCTGGCCGCCCTGCGCACCGGCACCGGCCCCGCCCTGCAGGAGGACGTACCGTGCTGAACGCCGACCGGACCGACCCCGCGCTGCTGCGCGACCTGATCGCGGCCGAGCTGATCGCCGCCCGGGAGCGCACCGCCGGCCTCACCGAGGCCGTGGACGACGCCGAACTCGTCGCCCAGCACTCGCCGTTGATGTCGCCGCTGGTGTGGGACCTGGCGCACATCGGCAACCAGGAGGAGCTGTGGCTGCTGCGCAACGTCGGCGGCCGCGACCCGATGCGCCCGGAGATCGATCCGCTGTACGACGCCTTCGAGCACCCGCGGGCCGAGCGGCCCCGGCTGCCGCTGCTGCCGCCGGCCGAGGCCCGGGCCTACGCGCACGAGGTGCGCGGGCGGGTGCTGGACCTGCTGTCGACCTCCCCGTTGGAGGGGGCGCCGCTGCTGGAGGCGGGGTTCGCGTTCGGGATGGTCGCGCAGCACGAGCAGCAGCACGACGAGACGATGCTGATCACGCACCAGTTGCGGAAGGGTCCGGCGGTGCTGGACGCGCCGCCGCCGCCCGCGCCGGTCGGGGGGCCGCTGCCGGCCGAAGTGCTGGTCCCGGCGGGGCCGTTCACGATGGGGACGGACACCGAGCCGTGGGCGCTGGACAACGAACGGCCCGCGCACCGGGTCGAGCTGCCGGCGTTCTGGCTGGACACGGTGCCGGTCTCCAACGGCGCCTACCAGCAGTTCATGGCGGACGGCGGGTACGGGGACCGGCGCTGGTGGACGCCGGAGGGCTGGGCGCACCGGATGGACGCGGACCTGTCGGCGCCGCTGTTCTGGTTCCGGGAGGGCGGGCAGTGGCTGCGCCGGCGCTTCGGGCACGTGGAGCCGGTGCCGGCGGACGAGCCGGTGGTGCACGTGAGTTGGTACGAGGCGGACGCGTACGCCCGGTGGGCGGGGCGGCGGCTGCCGACCGAGGCGGAGTGGGAGAAGGCGGCCCGGCACGATCCGGCGGCGGAGCGCTCGCGGCGTTTCCCGTGGGGTGACGGGGCGCCGGGCCCGGAGCACGCCAACCTGGGCCAGCGGCATCTGCGCCCGGCCCCGGTGGGGGCCTATCCGGAGGGCGAGGCGCCGTGCGGTGCGCGGCAGTTGATCGGTGACGTGTGGGAGTGGACGGCGAGCGACTTCGCGCCGTACCCGGGGTTCTCGGCCTGGCCGTACAAGGAGTACTCGGAGGTGTTCTTCGGTCCGGAGTACAAGGTGCTGCGGGGCGGGTCGTTCGCGGTCGCGCCGGTGGCCTGCCGGGGGACGTTCCGGAACTGGGACTATCCGGTGCGGCGGCAGATCTTCTCCGGTTTCCGCACCGCCCGGGATGCCGAGGTGCGGCTCTGATGTGCCGTCACTTCGCTTATCTGGGAAGGCCGGTGGCGATCCGGTCGGTGCTGCTGGACCCGCCGTTCGGGCTGCTGCGGCAGTCCTGGGCGCCCCGGCTGCAGCGCCACGGCACCGTCAACGCGGACGGCTACGGGGTGGGCTGGTACGCGGACGGCGACGAGCGCCCGGCCCGCTACCGGCGCGAGGGGCCGATCTGGGCGGACGGCGATCTGGCGGACCTGGCCCGGGTGGTGCGCTCCTCGGCGGTGCTGGGGGCGGTGCGTTCGGCGACGGCGGGTTGTGCGGCGGGCGCGCAGGCGGCGGCGCCGTTCGCCGCCGGGCGCTGGCTGTTCAGCCACAACGGGGTGCTGCCGGGCTGGCCGCGGGCGTTCGCGCCGCTGGCCGGGCTGCTGCCGCCGGACGAGTTGCTGGAGTTGGAGGCGCGGACCGATTCGGCGCTGCTGTGGGCGGTGGTGCTGAACCGGCTGCGCTCCGGCGCCGAGTTGGGCGACGCGCTGGCCGAAGTCTGCCTGGCCGCGGCCGAGTCGGGTGATGCCCGGCTCAACCTGCTGGTCACCGACGGCACTTCGGTCGCCGCGACCGCGTGGGGCGACACCCTGTTCCTGCGCCGGGACCCGGACGGCTCGGTGCTGGTGGCCTCCGAACCCTTCGACGACGGGCCGGGCTGGTCCGAAGTCCCCGACCGCACCCTGCTGGTGGCCGACGCGGCCGGCAGCTCGCTGACCCCGCTGACCCCGCACAGCCCGCACAGCTCGCTGACCCCGCACAGCCCGCAGAGCCCGCAGGCCGCGACCGGCCCGCGCACCCGAGAGGACGTCCCGCGATGACCGGATACCGGCTGACCCGACTGCTGCCCGAGGACCACCTGGCGCGGGCGCTGCGCGCGGACGTGCGCGAGGGCCTGACGGCGCGGCCGAAACGGCTGCCGCCGAAGTGGTTCTACGACGCCCGCGGTTCGGAGCTGTTCGAGGAGATCACCCGGCTGCCCGAGTACTACCCGACCCGGGCGGAGCGGGAGATCCTGACCGCCCGGGCGGCGGAGGTCGCGGCGGTGACGGGGGCCCGGACGCTGGTGGAGCTGGGGTCGGGCTCCTCGGAGAAGACCCGGCTGCTGCTGGACGCGCTGCGGGCCGCGGGGACCTTGGAGCGGTACGTGCCGGTGGACGTCAGCGAGAGTGCGCTGGAGTCGGCGGCGAAGGCGCTGATCGAGGAGTACCCGGGGCTGGAGGTGTCCGCGGTGCTGTCCGACTTCACCGCGGGGCTGGGCCTGCCGGAGGGCGGCGGGCCGCGGCTGGTGGTGTTCCTGGGCGGCACGCTGGGGAACCTGCTGCCGGCCGAGCGGGCGGTGTTCCTGTCCGGGCTGCGGTCCCAACTGCTGCCCGGCGACGCCCTGTTGCTGGGGACCGACCTGGTGAAGGACCCGGCGGTGCTGGTCGCGGCGTACGACGACGCGGCGGGGGTGACGGCGGCCTTCAACCGGAACCTGCTGGCGGTGCTGAACCGGGAGCTGGACGCGGACTTCGACCCGGAGCAGTTCGAGCACGTGGCGCTCTGGGACGCCGAGCAGGAGTGGATCGAGATGCGGCTGCGCTCGCGGCGGGACCAGACGGTGAAGGTCGCCGAGCTGGGCCTGCCGGTGCACTTCGAGGCCGGGGAGGAGCTGTACACCGAGGTGTCGGCGAAGTTCCGGCGCGAGCGGGTGGAGCGGGAGCTGTTCGCGGCGGGCCTGCGGCTGACGGACTGGTGGACGGACGCGGCGGGCCGGTTCGGGCTGTCGCTGTCGCGGCCGGCCGAGGACGTCGTGGACTGACGGCCGGGGCGGCCGTGCCCGGGGCCTCGGGGCGGCCCCGGGCACGGGGCGTACGCAGGCGTAATTCGCTGGCGTGCGCCCCGGGACGTCCGGAGAATGCCCGGGTGCAGAACACTGAGCAGCGGACGGCGACCGTCCTGGTCGAATGGCAGGGAGAACTCCTCGGCGCGGTGGGGCCGTTCACGGCCTCCTCCCCGTACTGGGCGCAGGTCGGGGAGGTCGGGCGGGCGGCCTCGGCGGCGGCGGGGGTGCCGCTGGCGGTGCTGCGGCTGCTGTCGGTGGACGGCGGGGAGGGCGGCGCGAACGGCGCGGTGACGTACCTGGCGGTGGCGCTGGAGCGCCCGGCGGGTGGGCTGGAGCCGGTCGGGGCGGACCCTCGGGACGGGCATCCGCTGCGGCTGCCGTGGGCGTCCGAGGAGGGCCTGCGCGCGGAGTGGGCGTGGGCGGACGGGGTGCTGGCGGGGCTCGGGCAGGACCGGAGCGGCCCGGTGGAGCAGGTCCGCAGCTGGAACCTGTCGGCGCTGTCGCGGTTCCCGACCGGGTCGGGCGCGGCCTGGCTGAAGAGCACGCCGCCGTTCGCGGTGGCGGAGGCGGCGGCGATCGCCCGGGTGGCGGCGGCCGATCCGGGGCTGGTGCCGCCGGTGCTGGCGTCGGACGGGCGGCGGATGCTGCTGGCCGAGGTTCCGGGCGTGGACTGCTGGGGCGTGCCGGAGGACGGCATGCTGGAGATCCTGGACCGCTGGTCGGCCGTGCAGGCGGCGCTGGCCGCGGACGGGCCGGGCGGGTTGACGGACCGTTCGCCGGCGGTGCTGGCGGAGCGCTTCCCGGAGCTGCTGGAGCGGCTGCGGCCGGAGCTGGCCGCCGACGAGTACGCGGCGGCGCTCGACCTGGCCGGCCGGCTGCCCGCGCTGGCGGCCGAACTCGCGGACTGCGGGCTGCCGTTGACGATGGTGCACGGTGACTTCCACCCCGGCAACTGGCGTTTCGGCGACGGGCGCGGCACGGTGCTGGACTTCTCCGACGCGATGTGGGGCCACCCGGCCGTCGACGGCCTGCGGCCCGCCCCGTACCTGTCGCCGGAGCGCTGGGCGGAGGTCCGTGCCCGCTGGGCCGCCGGCTGGCGGGCCCTGGCCCCGGGCAGCGACCCGGAGCGGTCCCTGGAGCTGGCCGCCCCGCTGATGCACGTCCACTTCGGGCTGCGCTACCAGGAGTTCCTCGACGGCATCGAGCCGAGTGAGCAGCCCTACCACGCGGGGGACCCGGTGGCGGAGGTGCGGCGGGCGTTGCGCAAGGCCGGGCTGCGGTGACCGGCACGGGGTCGGTCGGGTCCGCCCGGGAGCGCTACCGCGCGTTGATGGCGTGCGGGTCGGGCGACGAGGTCCGCCGGGAGCTGGACGCCTGAGCGGGCCGGGAACTCACGGCGTACTCGGCCCGGTTGGCCCCGGCGGCGGCGTTCCGCCCGTTCACGGCGCTCCCGGCCGAACGGCAGTACGAGCTGGAGTTCGAGCTGTACGCGCTGAGCCGGGTCGCGGACGTGCTGGCCCTGGAGTTCCAGCCGCCGTACGGCGACGGGCCGGTCCTGGACGGCGTCCGGATGGAGGTGGCCCCGGCGGAGCGCAGCGCGTTCTTCGTCCGGCTGGGGATGACCGAGGTCGGTGCGGCGGGCGGGTTCGACCCGTTCCTGCACGAGATCGCCGAGCTGGTGCCCGCCGAGGACCCGGACGCGCCGATCGAGCTGCTGGACGTGCTGTGGCCGGGGCTGACCTTCGGTGAGCTGCTGTTCGTCCGCGCGGGGGTGCGGGTCCGGGCCGGGGCGCGGGTCGCGGAGCCGGGCTGGGCGGACGGCTCGCCGATGTACTGGGCGCACCGTCGGCGCGGTCGGCGGCCGGTGGACCTGTCGCACGGCTGGGGCTCCCACTCGCAGTGGCGCACCAGCCACCGGATGGACTTCCGGACCGCGGACGGCGATCGGTGGAACGTCGTGCGGGACTCCGAGCGGTTGTCGGAGCACCGGGCCGGGGACGGGCGGCTGACCGCGGCGGAGGCCGGGGAACTGCTGCGCCACCGCTGCCTGTTGCGGCGGCCGGCGGGCTGCCCCGACCTGGTTCCGGACTCCCAGGAGGCCGCGGACTTCTGGCTGTTCGATTCGTCGCTGCCGGAGCCCGCCAGGTGCGCACGGGGCTGCCACGGCTGACCCGGTCGTCCTCAGGGGGCGGTGGCCGCTCCGGGCCGGTGCTGCCAGCGGGCCTGGTGGAAGATCGGGTCGACGGCGACGACGCAGAGGGCGTGCATGGGGTCGTCGGTGTGCCGGGGGTCGAAGAAGCCGACCAGGTCGTCGAGGCAGGACTCGCCGCGGCGGTGGATCTCGCGGTCGGTGGCCACGGTGTCGCCGGCCCGGGTGAGCAGGTCGCCCAGTTGGAAGAGGAGTTCGGGGCGGGCGGTCAGGACGACCGTTCCGGCGTGTTCGGTGAACCGGGCGGGGTGCCGCAGGGAGAGGCGGTGGACGGCGTCGGAGCAGTGGTCGGGGCGGGGGGCCGGCGCGGTCACGGTGAGCGGGGTGCCGGTGCGGCGCATCCGGCGGCGCAGGGCGGGCCAGTCGGAGGGGCGCAGGCCGGTGTCCGTGCGGGCGATCAGCAGCGGCACGGCCGGGGTCTCGACGTGGCCGTGGACCAGTGGCGGGGCGTCCGGCGGGACGGGGACGTGGACGGCGCTGTGCGGGCCGGTCGCGGCGATCCGGAACAGTGCGCCGAGGCGCAGCAGGTCGGCGCGGGGTGCGCGGAGGAACCCGACCCGCTGGTCGGGCGGGTGGAGGTGGGTGTTGCGGAGCAGGGGGCCGCTGCTGAGCACCCGGTCGAGCCGGTGCCCGGTGTCGCCGACCCGGTGACTGGTCAGTCGCAGTCGCATCCGCTGTCCGTCGCTCTCCCCCATCGGCCCAGTACAGCACGGGCGGTGGCGGCCGCGAACCGAATTTTCCGGCGGCCGGGCCGGATCGGGCGGACGGCGGGTCAGCAGTCGCGCCAGCGGTCGACGACGGCCTCGGCGACCTCGAAGCGGGTGCCGCAGTCGGCGCAGTCGGCGGCGCCGAAGACGTAGGTGAGCTTGCGGGCCAGGTCGGGGTGGCCGTCGGCGGTGGTGCGGGCGTGCAGGCGCCGTGCCAGGCCGGTGAGTTCGGCGGGGTCGCGGGGGCGGAGCGGGTGCCGCGGGGCGGTGTCGCGGTTCATGTAGAAGGCGTCGGCGGTGGTGAAGTGGCCGTGTTCGCCGAAGACCACGTAGTTGTCGGTCTCGCAGGCGGGGCAGGCCACTTCGTACTCCTCCTCCTGGAGGGCGTCGAGCTGTTCGCCCCAGACCTCGACGCCCTCCAGGTGGAGCAGGGTGCCGAGGAGGGAGGCGTAGTTGCCGGGGTCGGCGGCGAGGCCGGGGTCGTGCAGGGACTCCTCGGTGAGGGCGTGCAGTTCGGCGATCTCGGCGGCGTGGGAGTGGTGCGGGTCCGCGATGCCGTCGGGGCGGGCGGTGCTGCCGATGATGGAGCCGGCCAGGAACAGCGGCATCCGGCGTTCGGCGGGCGGCCAGTCGCGGGCGGCGGCGGTGAGGGCGGGGAGGGCGGCGTAGCTGGCGGTGCAGACGCTGCCCTGGTGGTAGAGCCTGGACCACAGTTCGCCCCAGGTGTCGTCCGCCGGGTCGGGCGTCATGGCGGCGAGCAGGGCGGGAACGTCCTCGGCGGTGCCGTAGGCGTGGTGGAGCCGGGACCAGTCTGTCATGCCGCCGATCCAAGCAGAGCGCGCGGACAGTGCCGCGCCGGGGCCCGCGGACGGTGCCGGGAACGGGGGCGGGGACGGCGCCGGGAACGGGGGCGGGGACGGCGCCGGGGTCAGGCCGGGTCGGCGGGGCGGAGGCGGCGGTGGCGGAGGTCGAGGCCGTCGAGGAGGGCTTCGAGGCCGGTCTCGAAGGCGCCTTCGTCGATGGTGCGGCGGTGTTCGGCGAGGCGGTGGGCCTCGCCGAGGTGGGGGTAGTCGGCGGCGTAGAGGGCGGCGTCCTCGGGGAAGCCGGCGGCGAACGAGCCGAGGGCGGAGCCGGTGACGAAGTAGCGCATCAGGGCGCCGATCCGGGTGGCCTGGCCGCGCGGCCAGCCGGCGTCGACCAGGCAGCCGAAGACGGCGTCGGCGAGGCGCAGGGCGTGCGGGCGGCGGCCGGGGCCCTGGGCGAGGACGGGGACGACGTGCGGGTGGGCGGCGAGGGCGGCGCGGTAGGAGCGGGCCCAGTCGCGCAGGGCGGTGCGCCAGTCCTGCGGCGCGTCGAACATGGTGAGGTCGACCTCGCCCATCACACTGTCGACGACGGCGTCGAGGAGTTCGTCCTTGGTGGCGAAGTGGTTGTAGAGCGAGGGTCCGCTGACGGAGAGTTCGGCGGCCAGGCGGCGGGTGGAGAGCGCGGGCAGTCCTTCGGCGTCGACCAGGGCGAGGGCGGCGGCGACGATGCGGTCCCGGCTGAGCAGGGGTGTGCGCGGTCGGGCGATCTCCGCCTCCTCGGGTGCTGGGGTCGGTGCCGGGCCGGTGCCGGGGCCGGTGCTGGGCCGGGTCGATGGTGGAGCCGGGGCCGTGGGGCCGACCGGCTGTCGGGTCATTGTCGCAGGTGCCCCTTTCGCGGCGGGCCGGGGCGGGCTACAGTCACCGTAAAACTTGCAGCGCTAGTTTATCGCGGGCGCTGCGGCCGGATCGAGTGGTCGGGGTGTCGCCGGATGGACCTGGAGCTGACCGAGGAGCAGGCCGCGGTGCGGGCGCTGGCGGCGGAGTTCACCGACCGGGAGATCGTGCCGTTCGCCGCCGGCTGGGACCGGGCCGAGTCGATCGACCTGGGTGTCGTGAAGAAGCTCGGCGACCTGGGCTTCCTCGGGCTGACGGTGCCGGAGGAGTACGGCGGCAGCGGCGGCGACCACCTGGCGTACTGCCTGGTGCTGGAGGAGCTGGGGCGCGGCGACTCCTCGGTGCGCGGGGTGGTGTCGGTGTCGCTGGGCCTGGTCGCGAAGTCGATCAACGCGTTCGGGACGGAGGAGCAGAAGCGGCACTGGCTGCCGCGGCTGTGCTCGGGCGAGGCGCTGGCCTGTTTCGCGCTGACCGAGCCGGGGACGGGGTCGGACGCGGCGAACCTGACCACCCGGGCCGAGCGGGACGGCGGCGACTGGCTGATCTCCGGCGCGAAGATGTTCATCACGAACGGGACGTGGGCCGAGGTGGCGCTGGTGTTCGCGCGCACCGGCGAGCCCGGGCACCGGGGGGTAAGCGCTTTCCTGGTGCCCACCGACGCGCCCGGCTTCGGCCGCACCCTGATCCACGGCAAGCTCGGGCTGCGCGGGCAGGCCACCGCCGAGCTGTCCTTCGACCGGGTCCGGGTGCCGGACTCGGCGCGGCTGGGCGAGGTCGGCAAGGGCTTCACGGTGGCGATGGCGGCGCTGGCCAAGGGCCGGATGTCGGTCGCGGCGGGCTGTGTCGGCATCGCGCAGGCCGGCCTGGACGCGGCGGTGCGCTACGCCGGGGAGCGCGAGCAGTTCGGGCGGCCGATCGCCCACCACCAGCTGGTGCAGGAGCTGCTCGCCGACATCGCGGTGGACGTCGACGCGGCCCGGCTGCTGACCTGGCGGGTCGCCGACCTGATCGACCGCGGCCTGCCGTTCGCGACCGAGTCCTCGGTGGCCAAGCTGTTCGCCTCCGAGGCGGCGGTGCGCTGCGCCAACAACGCGCTGCAGGTGTTCGGCGGGTACGGCTTCATCGACGAGTACCCGGTCGGCAAGTACCTGCGCGACGCCCGGGTGATGACCCTGTACGAGGGCACCAGCCAGATCCACAAGCTGCTGATCGGGCGTTCCCTGACCGGGGTCAACGCCTTCTGACGCCGTGCCGTGCGCCGTCGCGGCCCGCCATCCCCGGGCCGCGGCGGCACCGTCGAGAAACGAGCCGCCGGGAACCCTCGGCGGCCACCGAGAACAGGAGCCCGCAGAAGTGCTTCCGGTCTTCATCGCCGCCGCCCGCCGCACCCCGATCGGGCGGCTGCGCGGCGCGCTGTCCGCCGTCCGGCCCGACGACCTGTCGGCGGCCGCGCTGCGCGGCCTGCTCGACCAGGTGCCCGCGCTCGACCCGGCCCGGATCGACGACGTGTACTGGGGCGCCGCCAACCAGGCCGGCGAGGACAACCGCAACGTGGCCCGGATGGCGGCGCTGCTCGCCGGGCTGCCCGACACGGTGCCCGGCGCCACCGTCAACCGGCTCTGCGCGTCCGGCATGGAGGCCGTCACCTCGGCCGCCCGGGCGATCGGCTCCGGCGAGGCGGACGTGGTGGTGGCCGGCGGCTGCGAGTCGATGAGCCGCGCCCCGTTCGTGCTGCCGCGCCCCGACGAGGCGCTGCCGCACCGGATGGAGACCTTCGACACCCGGCTGGGCTGGCGGCTCACCAACCCGCGGATGAAGGACCTGCACGGGGTGCTGTCGATGGGCGAGACCGCCGAGGAGGTCGCCGCCCGGTACGGCATCGGCCGCGCGGACCAGGACGCGTTCGCGCTGCGCAGCCACCGACTGGCCGCGGCCGCCCGGGAGTCGGGCCACTTCGACGCCGAACTGCTGCCGGTGGTAAGGCCGGACGGGACGGTGGTCGAGCGCGACGAGTCGATCCGCCCCGACACCACGGCGGAGAAGCTGGCCGCCCTGAAGCCGGTGTTCCGGGCCGGCGGCACCGTCACCGCGGGCAATGCCTCGCCGATGAACGACGGCGCGGCCGCGCTGCTGCTGGTCAGCGAACGGGCCCTGGCGGAGCTGGGGTTGGAGCCGCTGGGCCGGTACGTGGCGGGCGCCTCGGCGGGCGTGCACCCGGACGTGATGGGCATCGGCCCGGTCCCGGCGACCCGGCGGGTGCTGGAGCGGTCCGGCTGGAAGCTCCAGGACATCGCCACCGCCGAGTTCAACGAGGCGTTCGCGGCCCAGGCGCTGGCCTCGGTAAGGGAGTTGGGCATCGACCCGGAGCTGGTCAACCCCTCCGGCGGGGCGATCGCGCTCGGCCACCCGCTGGGCTGCTCGGGGGCCCGCATCCTGACCACCCTGCTGCACCGGATGCGCCGCACCGGTGCCCGCCGGGGCCTGGCCACCATGTGCGTGGGCGTCGGGCAGGGCTCGGCCGTGCTGGTCGAGCGGGACTGAACGCCCTTCCCGGGACGTCGGCGTGACGGACCGTCAGGAACAGCAGAAGCAGTAGAAGCGACTGAAGTACCAGAAGTACCAGGAACATCGGCGACAGCGGCAGGAGACGGCAGTGGGCAGGTTCGACGGCAAGGTGGCCGTGGTGACGGGCGGCGCGCAGGGCATCGGTGCGGCGACCGCGCGCAGGCTGGCCGAGGAGGGCGCGGCGGTGGCCGTGGTCGACCTCTCGGCGGAGCGCGCCGAGGGCACGGTGAAGGAGATCACGGCGGCGGGCGGCACCGCGCGGGCGTTCGGCTGCGACGTCGCCGACTACGACGCGGTGGAGGCCGTGTTCGCCGCCGTGGTCGAGGAGTTGGGCGGGGTGCACATCCTGGTGAACAATGCCGGGATCACCCGCGACAACCTGTTCTTCAAGATGCCCAAGCAGGACTGGGACGCGGTGCTGACGGTCAACCTGACCAGCGCCTACAACTGCGCGCACGTGGCGCAGAAGTACTTCGTCGCACAGAAGTACGGCAAGATCGTCTCGCTGAGTTCGCGCTCGGCGCTCGGCAACCGCGGGCAGGCCAACTACGCGGCGGCGAAGGCCGGAATCCAGGGCCTGACCGCCACCCTGGCGATCGAACTCGGCCCGTTCAACATCAACGTGAACGCCGTCGCCCCCGGCTACATCGCCACCTCGATGACCGCGGCGACCGCCGAGCGGGTCGGCGCCACCCCCGAGGAGCACCAGACCGAGGTGGCGGGCCGCACCCCGCTGCGCCGGGTCGGCCGCCCCGAGGAGATCGCCTCCGTGGTGGCCTTCCTGGCCAGCGAGGACGCCTCGTACGTCAGCGGGCAGACCCTGTACGTCAACGGCGGCGCCCGCTAGGGCGGGTGGCGTTCCGACCGGGGGAACAGGGCGGACACCGTCCCGTCGGCGCCGCTCCCCCGGATGCCCCCTGGTCGGTCGACCGCTGATCCCGGCCGGGCCCCGGGCCCCGGTGGTCGGCGGGCCCGGCGGTTCCCGAACCCACTTGGGCGGGAAGGCCGTTCACCGCTCCTCGGACGGTCCGGCCGGGGGTGGGGGCTGCTGGGGTCGGCGGGTGCGGCCCCAGGCGGAGAGGGGGGCGAGTGCGTCGTTGAGGCGTCGGCCGTCCTCGGTCAGCGCGTACTCGACCCGGGGCGGGACCTCGTCGTAGGAGCGGCGGTGCACGATGCCGTCGGCCTCCAGTTCGCGCAGGTGGGAGGCGAGCACCTTCTCGGTGATCCCCGGCAGCAGGCGGCGCAGTTCGCCGAAGCGGCGGTGCGGGTGCTCGTGCAATGCCCAGAGGACGAGCACCTTCCACTTGCCGCCGATGACCTCCATCGCGGCGTCGATCCCGCACAGGTGCCCGTCCGGTGTGCCCGGACGGTTCAGCGTCGTCATGCCCCGCCTCCTTCCGACCTGCTCGCTCACCCCGGGGTAACCACCCACCTCGAAGTGCGTACTTGATCACTGCCGGGCCCGGGGCCAGCCTAATCGGCATGACACCGAACGCAGTGGAGAAGGCGCCCGTGGTGCTGCTGGGCCTCGGGGCGATGGGCGGTGCGCTGGGCCGGGCCTGGCTGGCCGCCGGGCATCGGGTGACGGTCTGGAACCGGACGGCGGGGCCGGCCGCGACGCTCGCCGGGGCGGGGGCCGTCGTGGCGGGGACGGCCGCCGAGGCGGTCGCGGCGGGCGGTCCGGTGGTGCTGTGCCTGGCGGACGACGCCGCCGTCCGGGAGGTGCTGGCCGGTGTCGACCCGACCGGCCGGGACGTGGTCGACCTGACCACGGACGCCCGCGCAGGCCCGGGACCGGGCCGGGTGGCTGGCCGGACGGGGCGCCCGCCACCTGGACGGCGGGATCATGGCGGTGCCGCCGATGATCGGCGTCCCGGGGGCCGGGGCCTTCGTGCTGTACAGCGGCTCGCGGGAGCTGTTCGAGCGGCACCGGGAGGTGCTGGCCGTCCCGGCCGGGGCCCGCTACCTCGGCGCGGACCCGGGGCTCGCGGCCCTGTACGACGTGGCCCTGCTCAGCGCGATGTACGGCATGTTCGGGGGCGCCGCGCACGCGTTCGCGCTGGTCCGGACGGCGGGGATCGACCCAGTGGGGTTCGCTCCGCTGCTCGCCGACTGGCTCGCCGCGACGGCCCCGTCCGTGCACGGCACCGCCGCGCAGCTGCGCGGCGGCGACCTGACGGCGGGCGTCACCTCCGGCCTGGCGATGCAGGTGGCGGGCATCCCGACCTTCCTCGCCACCGCCGAACAGCAGGGCGTCAGCCCCGAACTGCTGGCCCCCTGGTTCGCGTTGATGCGCCGCCGGCTCGCCCTGGGCGACGGCCGGGAGGGGCTGGCGGGCCTCGTCGACCTGCTGGTCCGCTGACCGGGCCGGCCGGACCCGGAGCGACCGGCCCCGGGCCGACCGGGCCCTCGGCTCAGCCCGGCTGTTCGGAGGCGGCCTTGGCCTCGGCGAGTTGGCGCAGGTGGCGTTCGGCGGCGCGGAGCTTGCGGTTGTCCGGCCCGGGCAGGTGGGCGCGGAGTTCGATGATGTCGGGGGCGATCCGGATCGCCTCGGCGGGGTCCTTGACGGCGCGCCAGCAGGCTTCGGCGTTGGTCGCGGCGCGCTGGGTCTCCGGGTCGTCGGGGCCGTCGGTCTGCAGCAGGGCGACGGCGACCTGCCGGTACAACTCGGCGGCCAGCGACGGCAGTCCGGCGACCCGCGAGACGTGCGCGCGGACCTGCCGGACCTGCAGCACCACGGGCGCGAGGACGCCGTACACGCCGACGGCCTTCTGCTCCAGGGCGAGGGCCAGCGTGGCGGCGTGCTCGTGCTGCCCGGCCTCGGCGCTGCGGACGATCTCGCCGATCGCCTCCAGGTAGTCGGTGGGCGGCGTCCGGTCCGCCGCGTCGGCGGCGGGCGCGGGGGCGGGGGCGGGCTGCTTGGCGAGCGGAACGAGCGGGACGGACGCCCCGGACGGGGCGGACGACGCGGACGGGGCGGCGGCGCTGTCGGGCGCGTCCTTGCCGAGGCGGACGGCCGGTTCGGACAGCGGGACGGTCGCCGCCGCCGGGTCGACCGCGGCGGCTGCGGCGGCTGCGGTTGCGGCAGTTCCTGCGGCCCCGGCGGTCCCGTCCGTGCCCTTGGCCAGTTCGACCAGGGGCTGCGGCGCGGCGGCACTGTCGGGCGCGTCCTTGCCGAGGCGGACGGCGGGTTCGGGCGCGGCGTCCGTGGTCGGCTTGTCGAGGTCGACCAGGGGCAGGTCGGCGGGGACCATCGGTTCGCCCTTGACCAGCGAGACGATCATGCGGGGGCGCGGCGGGGTGGCGGGCACGCCCGGCTTGCGCAGCGAGACCAGGCCGCGCGGCGTCCAGCGGGGGGCGAGCCGGGGCCGGGCCGCGGGTTCGGGGCCGCCGGCGCCGAGGTGGAGTCCGGCGCCGAACGTCCCGCCGGGCGGCGGGGGGACGGCGCGTCCGGCCGGGGCGCCGGGTGCGCCGGGCGGCGGGGCGGCGTTCGGGTCGCCGGGGCCGATCTGGCGGGCGGTGTTGCGGAAGTACGGGCGGTCGGCGGGGTGCGCGGTGATGACGACGGTGTCGGCGCGCAGCACCGAGTGGACCTGCTGGCGGATCAGCTCGGGGGTGAGCGTCGGCTCGGCGCCGGGGCGGCCCCGGTGCAGGGTCTCGATCAACGCCCGGGTGAAGGTGCCGAGTTGGTCGGGGTCGTGGTTGACGGTGGCCCAGAGCGGGACGCCGTCGGCGAGCTGCTTGCCCGCGGTGGCGGCGAGCTGCGGCCAGAGCACCGGGTCGGCGCTGAGGTCGCCGATCACCAGGGTGTCCAGTTCGGTGCCGCGGTGGCGCAGTTCGTTGGCGACGGCCGACCAGGGCAGGCTCTCGGAGGTCTTGTTCTCGCGCAGCGACAGGAACAGCTGCTCGCCGCGGCGGTCGGTGATCAGGTGGCCGCCGAGGTGGACCAGCAGCGGCCCGGGGTGGCGGGCGGCGGCCCGCAGGTGGGCGAGGACGGTCTGCGGGTCGTTGGCGCCGGGCAGGTGGACGGCGTCGACCTGGTCGGCGGAGAGCAGGATCTGCGGGGCGACGCCGGCCAGCGCGGTGGACAGCACGGGGGCGTGCGCGCTGCCGCCGCGGCCCCAGCGGCGGCCGCCGCCGTAGCCGCCCTCGATCACCAGGATGCGTCCGCGCAGGCCGTTGCCGATGCCGGGCGCGACGGCCGCCGGCGCGGCCACCGGGGCCGGGGCGGGGGTCGGCGCGGCCACCGGGGCCGGGGTCGGGGCGAGGGGCGGCGCGGCGGGCGGCGGCGGGACGGGCGTGCCACCGGCCGGGGTGGGGGTGGGCAGCGGGATGGTGAGCGTGCCGGTGAGCGGCGCGTCCGGGAGCGGCGGCAGCACCAGGTTGATGGAGGTGGCGAACGGGTCGCTGCCCGGCGGGAGTTCGACGGTCTTCTCCAACGGCGGCGGGCCGGGGAGCTTGATCGTCTCCTCCGCGTCGGCCCCCGCCGGCCCGTCGCCGGCCGTCGATGCCACGTCAGCCACCGTTCGGTCACCGCCCCCGTGTCGCCGCCGCGCTGCGACGTCGTGCCTGTCCGCCGTGGTGCCGGGCACCACACTTCGATCTCGGCCACGATACGTGGTCGACTGCGGCCCGGGCCAGCGGGCCCCCGCAGGTCGGGCCGTCCGCCCGGACCGGGAACGGGGCGGGGACGAAGCGGTGGCGGGACGGGGGCGAGACGGGGGCGGGACGGGGAACGGGTGCCGGCCGGGGCCTTGTCCGGGGTCCGGTCCCGGTGCGAGGATCGGCCGTATGAAGAGGAACGAGTCCGGCGTCCCGCGGTGACCGCCCCCGGCCGCACGGGCACGGCGACAGCGGAGGCGGCGGAGGCGGCGGGCGTCCTGGAGGCGCGGCTGGCCGGGCCGTTGACGCCGGTCGCGCTGCGGCTGCTGGCCACGGACCTGACCGGGGTGCCGGTGCCGTCCTGGCCCGATCCGGCGCTGCGGGCGCTGGTCGGGCGTCATCCGGCGGAGCGGCTGCGGACGGTGGGCCGGTGGCTGGTCGGGCACGGCGGCGGGCGGAACGCGGTGCTGGCCGGGTTGGCGCTGCTGGCGGAGACGTCGGTGGCGGAGGACGTCCCGCTGCTCCGGGCGGCGGCCCTGCGGGGGTCGCCCTTCGGCGTCCTCGCGGCCCGGGCGCTGGAGCGGCTGCCCGCGCCGGCGCCGGTGCTGGCCGAACTGGCGGACGAGGCCACCGGCACCGCCCGCGTCCCGTTCCTGGAGGCGCTGGGGCGGCTCGCCGACCCGCGGGCCCGGCTGCCCTGGTACCGGGGCGGCCGCGACCCGCTCGCCGACCCGGACCGTCCGGCCGATCCGGCGGCCGTGGCCTGGCTGCGCCGCCGGGCCGTGGACGACGGCGACTTCGGCGGGTACTACGCGGCCCGGACGGTGGTCGCGGCGGCCGTGGACCGGGCGGTGGCCGATCCGGCGGCGGGGAGCGAGGTGGTCGACCAGGCCGGTCGGCTGCTGCGCACGCTGACGGGCTGCGCGGGCATGGGCCCGACGCTGTCCGCCCTGGAGCAGGGGCTGCCGCTGCTGGCCCACTACGCCGACCGCGTCGTCCGGCTCGCCCCGACCGTGGACCGCTGCACCTCCGTCCTCACCCTGGCCGCGGACCTCGCCGACCCGGACGGCGACACCGCGCGGGCCGGCTGGCCGCCCGGGGTGCGGGCCGAACTCGCTTCTCGGCTACTGGAGTTGCTGCGCCGTCCGGGCTGGGCGGAGCGGTTGGCCGAGCTGCTGGCCTCGCCGCGCGGCAACCTCGCCCCGTGGTCGGCGCTGCTCGCCGAGCGGCTCGGCCTGCGGCCGCCGGGGACGGCCGCCGAGGCCGCTGCGGCGGCGATGGCCCGGCGGCGGCAGCGGCAGGCCTCGCCCCATGGGCAACAGCCCGGTGGGTGACGGCGCGACAACCGACGGACCGACAACCGACGGACCGACAACCGGCATCCCGGCGGGCGTCGTTCCGGTGCGCAACAGCCCGGCGGGCAGTGGCGGCTCAGTAGGTGGCGGTGATCCGGCGGGCCGGGCCGTCGACGCGGACGGTCCCGCCGTACGGGACGACCAGTTGGGGTTCGGTGTGGCCGAGGTCGACGTCGAACACCGCCATGGTGTCGGGGGCGTAGGCGTCGAGGGCGCGCAGCACGGCGGCGCGCTGCTCGGCCCGGTAGTCGGCGCGCTGCCCGGCGTCGTTGAGGTGCTCGAAGGACCAGGCCATGGCGCGGCCCATCAGCAGGGCGGGGAACCGGCGGAGCAGTCCGCGTTCGCCGAGGTTGCGCAGCATCCGGAACACCTCGGTGCCGCTGGGCAGTTCCTCGGAGGTCTCCAGGAACAGCACGTGGCCGGCGTAGGCGTCGTTGGGGAGCAGGCGGTCGGCGGCGGCCATCCAGTGCAGGATCTCCAGATTGCCGCCCCAGGCGGGGCCTTCGACGACCCGGTCGGGGCGGTGCCAGTGCCAGCCGGTGGCGGGCTCGGTGGCGGGTTCGCGGTCGAAGGTCTCCGGGTCCTCCCAGCTGCCGTTCTCGGTGCTGGTGTCGGCGGCCTCGGTGAACTCGTACGGGCCGCCGTCGAACAGGGCGGCGCGCAGCGAGTCGGCGGTGAGCGGGTGGACCCGGCGCGGGCGGCCGAGCTGGGTCATCACGGCGGCGCCGTGGTAGGAGACGACGCCGTGCCGCCAGAGGAAGTCCAGCAGGTTGGTGTTGTCGCTGTAGCCGAAGAACGGCTTGGCGTGGGCGCGGATCAACTCGCCGTCGAGGTGCGGGACCACGGTGAGCTGGTCGTCGCCGCCGAGGGTGGCCATCACGACGGTGACGGTCGGGTCGGTGAACGCGGCGTGCAGGTCGGCGGCGCGTTCCTCGGGGGTGGCGTCGAGCTTGCGGGTGGCGGGGTACTCGACGGGTTCGAGGCCGAACTCCTCGCGCAGGCGGCGCAGTCCGAGTTCGTGCGGGAGCGGGAACGCGCCGGGGCCGGCGAAGCCGGGCGAGACGATCGCGATCCGGTCGCCCGGCTTCGGGCGCGGCGGGTGCACGGGGCGCGGCGGGGTGGGCCGGGCGGGCGCGGGCCGGTTCGACGAGGGCTGGTTCGACGAGGGCTGTTCTGACATGCGGGGATGCTAACGGCCCGGTCGCGCCGTGCACGACCGGGTTTTCGCCGCCGTTCCTGACGGACCGTCAGGCGTGCACGTCCAGCAGGGTTTTGCCGAGGGTGTCGCGGGCCTCGATGGCGCGGTGCGCGTCGGCGGCGCGTTCCAGCGGGAAGCGGCGGCCGACGACGGGGCGCAGCCGGTGGGCGGCGGCCTCGGCGAGGACGTGCGCGGTGGCGGCGCGGACCCGTTCGGGGGTGGGGCGCAGGGTGAGCACGGTGAGGTCGCGGGCGGCGGCCTCGGCGGGCGGCAGGTCGGTCCAACTGCCGCTCGCCAGGCCGTGGCTGAGCAGGCGGCCGCCGGGGCGGAGCAGGTCGGCGGCGGCCCGGCCGAGGGGGCCGCCGACACCGTCGAGGACGAGGTCGACGGGGGCGAGCGGCGCCGTCCAGTCGGGTTGCCGGTAGTCGACGGTGGTGGCGGCGCCGAGTTCGGCGGCGAGGGCGGTCTTGCGGGGGCCGCCGGCCGCGGCGAGGACGTGCGCGCCGGCGGCGGTGGCGAGCTGGACCAGCAGGGTGCCGACGCCGCCGGCCGCGGCCAGGACCAGGACGCGTTCGCCGGGCGCGGGGGCGGCGGTCTCCAGCAGCAGGCGGGCGGTGCGGCCGTCGGCGAGCAGCGCGGTGGCGGCGTCCAGGGCCAGGCCGTCGGGGACTTCGTGCAGGCCGTCGGCGGGGACGGCGGCGAGTTCGGCGTAGCCGCCGCTGCCGCCGGTGGAGGAGACGACGCGCCGTCCGGTCCAGGCGGGGTCGGTGCCGGGGCCGACGGCGGTGACGGTGCCGCCGACGCCGTTGCCGGGGATCATCGGCAGGGCGGCGGTGAACGGGCCGAGGCCGGTGGCGCGGAACTGGGTCTCGACGAAGGTCAGGTTGGCGTGCGCGACCTCGATCAGCACCTGTCCGGGGCCGGGCACCGGGTCGGGGGCGGCCCCCGGAGTGAGCACCTCGGGTCCGCCGAACTCCCGCAACCACACCGCGCGCATCATGCCTCCACCCCGTCCGCGGGCCGGTCCGTCCGGCCGCGGCACCATCCTGGAACCTCAAGCAAGCTTGAAGTCAAGGCCGTCCGCCGTCGGCGGCGGGTGCGAGGATGCCGGCCATGGACCTGGACGGATTCTGGAAGCTGGTCGAGTCGAGCGGTACGGGCGGCGACGGCGGCGCGCACGGGGAGCGGGCGGCGGCGGTCGTGGCGCGGCTGGTGGAGCTCGGGCCGGCCGAGGCCGTCGAGTTCCAGCTGCGACTGGACGAGGCGCGCGCGCCGCTGGACACCTCGGCCACCCTGGCGCTGGCGAAGGTGGTGCTGGGCGGGCGGGTCAGCGACGACGGGCTGTGGTACTTCCACGCCTGGCTGGTCGGCCTGGGCCGGGACGCGCACCGCCTCGCCGTGCACGACCCGGACGCGCTGGCCGACCACCCGGCGCTGCGCCGGCTCGCCGCCCTGCCGTACGGGCAGTGGGCGGACCGGTACTTCCCGGACTGGGAGGAGCTGGACTACTGCGGCCAGTCGGCGTACGAGCAACTGACCGGCGAGGAGGACGGGTGGGAGGAGGCCCTGGAGGAGCTGGGCCACGACTCCCCCGTGAACGCCGACGCGGTGGGGCCGAGTTGGACGCCCGAGCAGACCGCCGCCCGGCTTCCCCGCCTCACCGCGCTGTTCGGCGCGGCCGCCACCGGCTGAGCCTCAACTCTCCCGGGCCAGCGCCTTCTCGATCGCGGCGCGGGTGAACAGCCGCGCCTGCTCGGCGCGTTCGGTCCGCTGCTCGGCGGTGAGGGTCGGCGGGACGCCGTAGCGGCGGGCCGCGATGTCCGCGACCAGGGCCGACGGCGCGCCCAGCGACGGCAGTTCGGCGATCGCCTCGCGCTTGGTGACCAGCCGTCCGGTGCGCAGTGCGATCCCGGCCCGGGCGGCGGTGACCGGGCCGTGGTCGACCCAGATGTCGCGCTGCCACGGCTCGGGGCGGGCCGTCACCGGGTACCAGTAGTCGCGCAGGTCGGCCCGCAGGTGGGCGCGCAGCGCCTCGTCCGCGACCGGCGGCAGCAGCGCCTCGGGCGCCTCCCCGGCCAGCAGCAGCCCGCCGTCGAGGAGTTCGCGCCGGGAGACCACGGTGACCGGGCGGTCCATCGGCTCGCCCTGGGCGAAGGTGAAGTGGGCGGCGGCCGGGTCGGCGAGCCCGGCGCGGGCCGGGTAGGAGCAGTGCAGCTTCCCGGCGTCCGGGTCCTCGGCGATCAACTGCCCGTGCAGGGCGGCGATCTCCTCCCGCAGCCGGTCGTCGGGGACGTCCGGGAGGACGGCGATCAGGTCGAGGTCGCTGCGGCCGTGCCGGTAGTCGCCGTGGGCCAGCGAGCCGTGCGCCCAGAGCGCGAGGACGGGCACGGCGGCCCGCAGACGGGAGGTGAACGCGGCGAGCAGCGGCGCGGCGAGCACGGTCTGCCGGGCGTCCTGCTCGGCCTGCTCGGCGGCGGTCGGCAGCAGCGCCGACAAGGAGTCCTGGTGCGGCATACCGCCACCCTCGCACATCCCGCCCCCTGCCCGGGGCCGGTTGCGCGCCGATGCCCGGATTCGCGCCGTGGTCGCGCGGGTCCGGGCATCGGGGCGGTGCCGTCGGTCGTCGGTCGTCGGCCGTCGGCCGGCAGGAGGGGTCGGGGTCAGGCTCCGGTGAGGAGGTCGCGGAGGAGGGCGACGGTGTCGGGGTCGAGGTCGCGGCCGGTGCGGCGGCTGAGGGCGTCGAGGCGGTTGACGGCGCGGACGAGCTGGTCGCGGGCGCCGGCGGAGGCGTAGGCGTAGAACAGGTCGCGGTGCAGGAGCTCGACCTCGGGGGCGACCGCGAGGGCGCGGAAGATCGCGGCCTCGGCGGTGCGGTGGTCGCCGTACTGGAGGCGGCGGGCGGCGAGTTCGTGCGCGGTGTCGACGATCGCCGCCAGCATGTCCTGGCGTTCGGCCTCGGCCCAGGCGAACGCCCCCGGCGTGCACTCGGCGAACGGCGCACCCCGGACCAGTGCCAGGGCGTGCGCGAGGGCCGCGTCGGCGGTGGTGGAGGTGGAGCGCATGCCGCGCCGGTACAGGCCGCGGAACTCGTCCCAGTCGCAGCTCACCGTCGGGGCGAGCGTGTACGTCTCGGCGGGCTCGGCGGCCAGGTAGTCGCGGCCCTCCGGGGAGGCCCCCAACCAGCCCGCGAGCGCGGCGAGTTTGGCGGGCAGCGGCTCGGCCAGGCGCTCGGCGGTGGCCCGCGGGTCGAGGTGGGCCGCGCCCGGGTGGATGTCCCGGTCGATCGAGGTGTGCTCGGAACCGGGCCGCAGGGCCAGGTACGCGGCCAGCTCGGTCAGCCGGGACCGCCCGGCCGGGTCGGCGCTGCCGGCCGCGCCCAGGACGTCGACCGGGCCGAGGACCCTGATCCGCGGCGCCGACCGCAGGTGGTGGGTCTCCGGGGAGCGCAGGATCGCCAGCAGGTCGTCGCTGTCGGTACGGGACGGCCCGCTGCCGGGGCGGGCGGACGGGCGGGCGGTGGCCGCCGTCGCCCGCGGGTCGGGCGCGACCGCCTGGTCGTGGGTGGGCAGCGGTTCCGCCGACGGCGGCGGGACCTGCACGGGCGGGGCCTGGAACGGGGCCGCGGGCGGCAGCAGCTCGAACGCCTGCGTGCCGTCGCCCACCGGGGCCTGCTCGGGAGTCGACGCGGCGGCGGGCGGGAGCAGTTCGAACGCCTGCGTGCCGTCGCCGACCGGGCTCTGCTCGGGCGCGGGCGGCTCGAAGGCTCGGGTGCCCTCGCCCGCCGGGGCCGGTGCCACCTCCGGGGGCAGCAGTTCGAAGGCTTGGGTGCCGTCGCCGACCGGGGCCTGCTCGGCGGCGAACGCGGCAGCCGGGGGCAGCAGCTCGAACGCCTGCGTGCCGTCGCCCACCGGGGCCTGCTCGGGAGCGAACGGGGCCGCGGGCGGGAGCAGTTCGAACGCCTGCGTGCCGTCGCTCACCGGGGCCGGGGCCACCTCCGCAGCGAACGGGGCCGCGGGCGGGAGCAGTTCGAACGCCTGCGTGCCGTCGCTCACCGGGGCCGGGGCGGATTCCGTTGCGGGGGAAGGGAGTTCGAGCGGGCGGGCGCTGTCGGTCGGGGTGGTCAGGCGGGGGTCGAGCGGGGTGCCGTGCGGCGGGGTGGTGGCCTTTCGGGCCTGGCCGTTCGCCGCGTGGCGGGGCTCGGCGGCGGGCGGGAGCGGGAGGGCGGGGGGCAGGACGGGGGTGACCGGGGCGACCGCGTAGGGGTTGGTGGGGGCGGTGGGGACGAGGCCCGCGAACGGGCTGGTGCCGGCCGGTACGACCCGGGCCAGCAGGCGCGGGCCGGGGTCGGCGGCGCCGTTCGGGGTGCTGTCCGGCGCGCCGGCGGGGCCGGTCGGCTTGTTCAGCACCACGGTCGGCGCGCCGTCCGGGTCGGCGCCGGGGCCGGTCGGGCCGCCGAGGAGGGCCAGCAGGCGGGCGTCGAGGGTGCCGTCCGCGGGGACGGGGGTGTCGCCGAACGGGTCGGGCAGGCCGCCGGGGCCGGCGCCGATCGCGGCGCCGACGGTGGCCAGGGCCGGGACGGGCAGCGGGAGTTCGGCCTCGTCCTCGGGGCCGTTGTGCGGTCCGTCGAGGGTCCAGTCGGGGGCCGGGTGCTGGGTGAAGTCGCCGGAGCTGCGGACGAGTTCGCCGAGTTGGTCGTACTGTTCGCGGCTCAGGCGCTGGAGTTCGACGGTGAGGTGCAGGCCGGGCAGGGCGGCGGGGCCGGTCGCGGGGAGCGTCCAGCGGGCGACCGGTCCGGCGCCGCGCTCGGGGGCGCGGGTGAGCACGGCCAGGCAGGTGCGGGGGCGGCCGTCGAGCAGGCGGCCGAGTTCGGCGGGGAGGTTCCCGGCGGGCGGCTGCGCGGACAGCACGATCTCCGGCACCCAGGCTTCGTCGGCGCTGCCCCGGCTGCGGGCCTCGCGCGGGTTGGCGGCCTCGGCGGCGACCAGGATGGCGCGGGCCTTGGCGGTGCGCGGGCCGAGGGCGGCCAGCGCGGCCTCCAGGGTGGCGTGGTGGTGCACCCGGTCGGTGGCGGGGCCGGCCGCGGGGAGGTCGGCGGCGACGCCGACCAGGTGCAGGTGCAGGCGGTCGGCGAGCGGGCTGTGGGCGAGTTCGACGGCGAGGGTGCGCAGCACGTCCTCGGCGTCCTCGGGGTGGCCGGAGAGGTGGACCAGCCGGACCGTCTCCAGGTCGGCGAGGACGGTGGAGCCGTCGGGGCTGTTGCCGAGGGTGACCAGCGCCGGGTAGGGCGCGGTGTACTTGGCGGCCTGGCCGACCGAGAGGAGTTCGTTGGAGTCCTCGGGGCACCACCACACGTTGGGGGCGTGCGCGGCCCGGAACGGGGCGATCGGGACGGCGGGGGCGGCGAGGTGCAGTTCGACGGTGCCGGCGGTGGTGATCCGGGCGGCGACCAGTGCGGGGAGGCGCTTCTCGCCGCGGAGGGCGTTGCGGCCGAGGGTGCGCAGCGCGCGGTTGAGCAGTTCGAGGCCGCTCTCGTTCTGCCGGGCCTTCAGTTCGGCCTCGAAGTGGCCGGCGGCGGCGGACGGCAGGGCGATCCGGTGCCGGGGGCGGCGGGCCCGCTGCTGGTCGGTGCGGCGGCGGGAGACCAGGCCGATCAGGGCGGCGGCCATCAGCACGCCGAGGGTGGAGGCGGCCAGCGGGACGGTGTAGTCGTCGCTGGGGCGCTCGGTCCGGTGCTGGTCGCGGACGGCGGGCAGGTTCGCGGACGCGGCGGGCTGCGGGGCGGCGGTGTCGGCCGGGGCCGCGGTGGCGTCCGCGCCGGGGGCGGGGGTCTGCGCGGCGGGCGGCTGCGGGGCCGGGGTCTGTCCAGTGGGGGGTTCGGTGGCGGGCGGTTCGGTCTGCGGGGCGGGCGCGGGCGGGGCCGGGGTCTCGGCGGGGGGCTGCGGGGCCTGGGTGGCGCCGGGCACGGTGAGCACCATGCCGGGGGCGAGCACGTCGGGGTCGGTGAGCCGTTCGCCGTCGGGGGCGGTGACGCCCTTGTTGGCCTGGAAGAGTTCGGGCCAGCGGTCGCCGTCGCCCAGTTCGCGCTGCGCGATCGAGGAGAGCGAGTCGCCGGAGTGCACGGTGACGCTGCCGTGGGCGGGAGCGGGGGCGGCGGGCAGCGCGGGCGGGGCGGGGCGGTCCTGGGCGGGGGTCTGCACGGCGCCGGGGCCGGTGTCGGGCTTGGCGTCGGCGGGCATCAGCAGCTGCCAGCCGGGCTGGATCGGGCGGTCGGCGTCGAAGCGGGTGCCCGAATCGTCCATCGGGCGGCCGGCGTTGAGCTTGGCGATCTCCGTCCAGCGTTCGCCGGAGCCGAGTTGGCGTTCGGCGATCGACCAGAGGCTGTCGGCGGGGCGGGAGTCCCGGACGGTGTAGGAGGGCTGCTGCTGCGGGTCGGCGGCGAGCGCCCCGGCGGGGGCGGCGGCGGGCAGCGCGGCGAGTGCCGGGGAGGACGTCAACTGGGCGACGGCGGCGGGGCGCTGCTGGAGTTCGGGGGTGGCGGCGAAGGCCGAGCCGGCCACCGGGAGCAGGGCCAGGACGGAGCCGACCAGGCCGGCCGCGACGCGCTGGCTCCAGCCGAAGGCGGGAATCCGGCGGGCCACCCGGCCGCGCAGTTGGGCGGGGATCTCGACCAGGACGGAGAACAGGAAGCACAGCCAGCCGATCCAGCCGATGCCGACCAGCAGCCACAGGAACAGGCTGCCGTCGTCGGGGCTGGTGAGCGCGCCGAGCAGGTCGCCGTGGACCGGGTCGCCCATCGCGGCGACGGCGAGCGTGCCGTAGCCGAGCAGGGCGGGTACGCCGGCCAGCAGCACGGCGAGCGTCAGCAGGGCGCCGAGCGCGGTGAGCACGGAGCCGCCGGCGCCGCGTCGGCGCGGTGGCCGGCCGGTGGGCGGCACGGGCCGGCCGGGTCGGCCGGGCCGCCCGGCGGGGACGGCGGTGTCGGGGCGCCGCCCGCGGCGGCCCCTGCGGTGCTGGTCCTCGGCTCCGCGCGCGGCCATCAGCCGGTCGTCCCTTCGGTGATCCCGTGCACCAGGGTGGCCTTGCCGTGGCCCTGCACGGGGAGTGTGTCGATGTCGACCACGCCGAGCAGCGCGGTCCGGTAGCTGGTGGTGCAGTCGACGCTGAACGTGGTGGTGTTCTGGCCGTCGGGGAAGGTGATGTCGCCGGTGATGCCGTGGGCGCGCAGGTAGGCGCGTGCGGCGTCCTCGGCGGCGGCGCGGTCGAAGTGGTAGCCCTGGCCGGCCCGCAGCCGGTCGATGTCGAGTTGCTGGCCGCCGATCCGGGCGGCTTCCTGGGCGAGCGCGTCGGCCCGTTCCATGGTGCGCAGTTGGCCGCCGAAGTCGAGGACCAGGCCGACCACGGCGACCAGGCTGACGGCGGTGATGGCGACCATGACCGAGATGCTGCCCCGGTCCCGCCCGTTCACGCCTCGTTCGTCCACGGTCCCTCCCACCGGCATGTGGTGACTTCCTCTCAGTTTCCCCGATAGCGGTCCACCACGGAGGTGAACGAGCCGGTGACGGTCCGGTGGCCCGGTATGCCGTCGAGTTCCATCAGGTCGGCGAAGGCCACCGTGCAGGACACCCGCACGGTGACGGTGGTGAGTTGGCCGCCGTCCTCGCCGACGGTGCCGTACTCGGGGTCGCCGACGGGTTCGGCGGCGCAGCTGACGCCCCGTTCGGCCAGCGACTGGGCGACGGCGTCCTCGGCGGCCCGCCGCGCGCCCTCGGGGGTGCGGGCCAGCGAGGCGGCCCGGGCGCCGGAGCGGGCGGCGGAGTCGACGATCGCGCCGGTGGTCTGGAGCCGGCCGGCGGCGACCGCCATCAGCGCGAAGGTCAGGATCAGCGGTATCAGCAGGGCCGCTTCGACGGCGAACGAGCCCCGGTCGGGGGCTCCCGGCGTTGCCCCGGTGCTCCGGCGGGCCGTCACGGCTGCCCCTCGGGGACGAACTTCTCCCAGGGGCCGGAGGCGGTCCGGCTGATGGTGGGGGCGTCGAAGAACGGGACGACGAAGGCCGGCCGGACCTCGACCGTCACCCGGTAGCGCGGTTCGTTCGCGCCGCCCTGCTCGACCCGGGTGCGGGTCGCCAGGTCGCCGAACCGGTCGATGAAGAGGGTGGCCCGTTCCGGCCCGGCGTTCGGCGCCGCCCCGCGGGCGCGCCCGGCTTCCACGCCCTCCCGGGCGGCGGACAGGGCGGCCTGCTCGGCGTACCACCAGAGCCCGGCCTGCACCACCAGGAGGATGACGAACAGCACGGCGGGGAACACGATGGCGAGGCTGATCGCCATCGCGCCCCGGTCGGGCGTCCGTCCGCGGAGCCGGGGCGCCCGGGGGGCGGTCCGGACGACGGGCCGGAGCGGGCCGGCGGTCAATGCGTGCCGGCCGTCGGGTTGTTGCCGCCGTCGGGGACGCTGCCGGGGATGCGGCTGCGCACCGAGGTGCCGAGTTGGGTGACGGCGAACACGACGGTGCCGGCGATCGCGACCAGCACGATGACGGCGAGCGCGAGTTCGATGCTGATCGCGCCGCGGTCGCCGGCGGCGCGCGCGGTACGCAGTTTCGCCATCCGGAACTGCAGGACGGGGCGCAGGAGTTGGAACGGCAGCAGGGCGGGCAGCAGGAGCGGCAGCAGAACGGCGGCCGCCAGGTTGCGGGTTCGGGTCACGGTGTGGCCTCCAGGACCTGGTGCGGGGTTCTCGTGGGAGGGGGTGGGGAGGGGGGTGCGGTGCGGCGCCGCCCGTCCGGAGCGGGTGCGTGGTGCGCTCATTGGACGGACAGCATCTTGTACAGCGCGGGGAAGACGATGAGGACGGTCATCAGCAGGGTCAGGGCGGAGCCGGGGGCGACCATCCGTTCGCTGTCGGTGTTGGCCTTGGCGAGTTCCTCGGACAGCAGTTCGGCCCGCAGGCTCTTGGCGCGGGCCCGCAGGGTGTCGTAGACGGAGGCGCCGTCGACGCCGGAGATCCGCATGATGTCGGCGACGTCCTGGAGCGGGGTGAGGCCCAACTCCTGGGCCAGCGCGTCGAGTCCGTCCCAGGGCGGGAGCCGGTCGGTGGCGGCGCGCTCCAGCGCGTCGTGGATGCGCCGGAACACGGTGCCGCGGCCGACCAGCGCGGCGCGGCGCAGCGCCTCGGCCGGTCCGCAGTCCGCGGCGCGTTCCAGCGCGACGAGTTCCAGGTAGGCGGCGACGCCGTGCAGGTACTCGGTGCGGGCCTCCTTGGCCTCACCGGTGACGATGCCGTCGGGGACGAACCAGAGCAGGCCGCCGAGCAGCGGGCCGACCAGCAGCGGCACGGCGATCGGCAGGCCGCTGCCGAACAGCGCGGCCATCGCGGCGAGGTAGCCGGGCAGGGCGAAGCCGAGGACCGCGAACAGCACCTTGTGCGCCATGAACCGGGCCGGGCTGCGGCCGATCAGGGCGAGTTCCTGGTGCGGGACGCGGACGCCGCGCAGTTTCAGCGACTGCTCGCCGACCCGGTCGAACCAGGACGTCCCGTCCACCGGGTCGCTCTCCCGGCGGGGCTCGGGGGTGCGGTGCAGCCGGTCCAGGGCCTGGCCCAGGTCCGGTGGGGCGGGCCGGAGTTCGGCCAGCAGCAGGGCCAGGCCGCCGGCCGCGGCGCCGCCCGCGAGCACGGCCCAGGGGGAGATCATCGGGCCTCCTTCAGCAGCGGTCCGCCTTCGTCGCCGGCCGTCGTCGCTCCGCCGTCGGCGGTGTCCCCGCCGTCCGCGGCGTCCTCGGCGGCGCGCTGGCCGGGCAGCCGGCCGGCCTTGGAGCGCCGGTCGGGTTCCAGCAGGCGGGGCAGCGGGGTGTGCGCGGCCAGCGAGCGCATCCAGGCGATCACCGCCATGAACGCCAACGCGACGACGCCGAGCACCAGTTGGCCGATGCCGCTGGAGTAGGGCTCGGTGTAGCCGGAGTTGAACGAGCCGACGATCAGCACCAGCAGGATGATGCCGACCATCCAGCGGATGGTGGTGCGGTGCTTGGCCCGGTCGGCCTCGATCGCCCGGCGCTGCCGGACCTCCTCGCGGACCGACTCGGCCATGTCGCCGAGCGCCCGGGCCAGGCCGGGGCCGCTGTCGCCGGCCCGGAGCAGCAGCGCGGCCAGCACCTTGTCGGCGGTGGAGTCGGCGAGCTGGTCGGCGAACGCCCGCAGCGCGTCCTCGGGCCGCCAGCGGGCCTGCAGCCGGGCCGCCAGGTCGGCGATCTCGGTCTCCAGTGCGGCGGGCGCGGTGCGCCGGCTGGTCAGGATCGCCTGGTTGAGGCCGACGCCGAGCAGCAGCACGTCGGACAGGCGCTGCGTCCACTCGGCCAGCGCCTCCAGCCGTTCGATCCGCCGGGTGTCGGAGCGCGTCGCGTCGAACAGCCAGGGCAGGCCGAAGACCGCGCCGGGCACCAGCATCGCCATCAGCGGGATGCCGGTGAACAGCCAGCCCACCGGGGCGCCGAGCAGGGCCAGGCCGAGCTGTATCCGGCGCAGCCGGGCCATGCCGGGCGAGGCGGTGCCGGGCGCGCCGTACCAGAGGGTGTGCAGCCGTCCCTCCAGCGGGTTGCGCTCCGCCTCCTCGGCGGCGGAGCGTCCCACCAGTCCGGCGCCGAACGCCACCAGCCCGCCGGCCAGCAGCAGTCCGCACAGCACGTACAGCAGCATCAGCGCATCTCCCCGCTCACCGTTCGCCCGTTCCCCGTCCCGTGTCCGCCGCCGGTCCGTCTCATCGCAGACCGCCGATCCGCAGCGCCAGCGGCGCGCCCCACGTCCCGTAGGGGGAGGACAGCAGGCCGGCGTCGAAGCCGGCCCGGCGCAGGTCGTCCAGGCAGTGCGGCGGGGTGACGGGCACCGCCCGGACCTCGCCGAGTTCCGGGCGCGGTCCGAAGACGGTGTTCATCGCGGGGCGGCCGGACTCGCCGAGGCCGGCCACCTCCAGGACGTGCGAGACGAAGCGGTGCCGGCGGCCGCCGACGGCGGTCTCGTCGAGCATGGTGACGTGCACGATGAAGTCGACGGCGTTGGCGGTGAGCCGGTACGCCAGGGTGTCGGTCATGTGCGAGCCGTACTCGAGGCAGAGTTCGGCGATCCGGTCGACCACCATGTGCGGGCCGCGGGCGTGCAGGGTGCACATCGAGCCGCCCTCGCCGTTGGTCATCACCCGCAGCATCGGCACCACCTCGGCGGAGCGGACCTCGCCGACGATGATCCGGGACAGCGTCATCCGGAGCGCCGCCGGGATCAGCTCGCCGATCGACAGCTCGCCGGCCAGCCGCCCGTCGACGCGTTCGCCGTTGCCCTCGCGGGCCTCCATCGGGACGACCTGCCGCAGGTGGCCGAGGGTGTGCAGCCAGAGCTCGAACTCGGACTCCAGGGTGCCGATCCGCTCGTCCGGCGGGATCTCGGCGGCCATCGCGCGCAGCAGGCTGGTCTTGCCGACGCCCTGCGTCCCGGTGATCATCACGTTCTTCCGGGCCCGGATCGCGGACGCCAGGAACGCGGCCAAGGTGCTGTCCAGGGTGCCGAGTTGGATCAGGTCGCGGAGGTTGGCGCTGGCCACCCGGTGGCGGCGGATCGCCACGTACGGGCGCGGCGTGACCTCGGTCATCGCCTGCAGGCGCATGCCGCCCTCCAGGCGCAGCGCCAGCATCGGGCTGGCGGTGGACAGGCTGCGCTCGCCGCCGCCGTGCTGGCGGGCCAGGTCCTGGAGCAGCTCGACCAGTTCCTCGTCGGTGTCGGCCACCGGCGGTACCTGGCGCAGTGGTTGGTGCACCCGGGAGACCCAGACGTCGTCGCACCCGTTGATCAGGATGTTCTCGATCTCCGGGTCGTCCAGGTAGGGCTGGAGCCGGCCGGCCCGGAACAGCAGGTCGTAGACGGCCTCGGAGAGCGCCCGGTCCTGCTCGCGGGTCGGCGGGATGCCGTGCGCCTGCGCGTAGGCGTCCGACCAGCGGGCGACGGACTCCTCGATCAGCGCCCGGCCGCGCTGCCGCCGGGTCGCCCGGTCGGCCTCGCTCCCGGACGCCTGGTTCAGCCGGGACAGCTGCTGGTGCAGCTCGGCCGCCACCTGGCGCTTCAACTCCCGTGCCACCTGCGGGTCGACGGCCGGGCGCGCGCCGGCGGCGGGCAGCGCCGGGACGGCGGACGCCGCGTCCGCGGGCGGCACCCGGACCGGCCCGGTCGGCGGGAACGCCGGACCGGCCCAGGGCAGTCCGGCCGCGTCGGCCGAACCCCCCTGCACCACCTGGCCGTTGACGGGCTGCTGGGGCAGCGGCCCCTGGTACGGGCTAGCGCGCACGGTGCACCTCCCCCGGGCCGCCGTCCTCGTCCGGCCCGCCGGCGCCCGGCGCGTCCACCGGCCGGAACGGCGCGGGCGCGGGCGGCTGCGGGACGGCCGGCGGCGCTATGTACGGCGCCGTGTACGAGATCTGCGGCGGCTGCTCCACCCGGATCGGCCACTCCCCCGTGAACTGCCCGCCCTGCGGCTGGGCCGGCTGCGGCACGTACTGCTGCGCGGGGTACGGCGATTGGGCCCCCGACACCGGCCCGGTCCCGAACTGCGGCGGCTGCGGCGGCAGTTGCTGCTGCGCCTGGACGAACTGCTGCGGCGGGTCGAACTGCGGCTGCTGGTAGGCCGGTTGGGGCGGCTGGGGCTGGACGTACTGCGGCTGCGGCACCTGCTGCGGCGCCTGCTGCGACACCGGCCCGGGCATCGGCAGGGACTGCGGCTGCGCCAGGGGCTGCGGCTGCGGCTGCAGTTGCGGCGGGGGCGCGGGCCGGGCGGCGGACTGCGGGGCCGCGCGGTGGCGGCGGGCCTCGGCGAGCTGCTGGACGCGGTCGACGGCGGTGCGGGCGGTGCGCATCAGCTCCGAGCGGATGAAGCGCCGGTCGGCGGTGTCGCCACCGTCCGACAGCACCCGGGCGGTCCGCGGCGCGTGCGCCAGCGCCCCGACCACGGGCAGCCCGAACTGCCGGGCCACCTCGTTCTCCGGGTACGGCCCCTCGGCGACCAGCAGCAGGCCGAGGCCGTCCGCGCCGGTGCCGTGGGTGTCGAGGTCCTCGCGCAGCGCGGCCAGCCGCGGCCGGGCCGCCGACAGCCCTCTCAGGGTGGTGCGGACCGTCACGGCCACCACGTCGGCCCGCCGGGCCAGCACCGCCATCGGCCCGTTCGCCCCGGACCGGCCGAGGTCCAGGATCACGTCGTAGCCCTGCGGTTCGAGCGCGTGCAGCGCCTCCACCAGCGGCTCCCAGGTGTAGGCGAGCCCGGGCGCCTGGGACGGGTCGGTCAGGCCGGGCAGCAGCAGCCGCTCGCCCGTGCCCTGCGGCGAGACGTCCAGCAGCTGCTCCCAGAGCGCCTCGGCGAGCAGGCCGCGGCGGTCCGCGACGGCGAGGTTGCGCAGCCCGTACACCGCCTCGACCCGCCCCTCCAGCGCGCCGGCCAGCACCGCGCCGCCGTCCGGGTCGCACTCGGCCAGCAGCACCCGGCGGCCCGGCCGCAGCGGCCAGGACAGCAGCAGCGCGAGGGCGCTGCTGGTGGCCCCGGGCGCCCCCGGCCCGCCGAGCACGGCCACCACCGTCATCAGTTCCCCCCGGCCGTCCGCGGCGCCAGGATCACCTGGAACTTGCCGCTCGCCACCCACAGCGCCAGCCGGGGCCCGTCGGCCGGACCGACCGCCACGTCGATCACCGTGCTGCCGTCGGTGTCGGGCCGCCCGACCGTCGCCACCACCGCCGTCATCGTCTCCGGGGTGCGGGTGGTGCCGTCGGCCTTGCCGTCGCCGGTGTTCACCACCAGGATCTGCAGGCCCGGCTGCAGCCGGGTCGCGGGCAGCTGGGAGTGCCGGGCCGCGATCCCGACGATCTGCTGGCCCGCCTGCGTCGCCGGGTCGCCGGTCAGGTCCGCCTTCACCAGCAGCGCGCCGCGCCGCAGGTCCGTGGTGGCCCGCAGCCCGACCGTCCGGTCCAGGTCCCGGGCGTCCAGCGGGTGCAGCGCCGGGTCGCCCGCGATGTGCGCCACCGTCAGGTCGTCCCCGCTCAACACCTGCCCCATCGGCACGTCCCGGGCCAGCGCCAGCACCGCGATCCGCTGCCCGCTGCTGTTGTACAGCGCCGCCCCGCCGAGACCGCCGGCCGCGATCAACGCCGTCGCCATCGCCAGCACGGCGGGCCGCCGCCGCCGCGCACCGAGGCGCCGCGGCGGGGTAGGCATGCTTCGGTTCTCCACCGCTCTGCGGCCTCTCACTCGTCTCACCCGTGATCGAACGTCAACTCCCCGGCGGCCGCCTCCCCCTCCACCCCGGCCGCCGCCCCGGTCAGTTCAGCACCTGCACCTCGTTGACCGGAACGCGGAGGACCTCTTTGTACGTCGTGGGCCAGTCGACGCCGTCCATGTCGACCTTGACGTTGTCCGAGGTCTTGGCGGTCACCGTCCAGTGCAGTTCGACGGTCAGCGAGTAGGCGTGGTCCTTCATCTTCGCCGAACTCGCGGTGAACACGTGGCTGCAGGTCGGCGTCCCGCCCGCCTTGAACGGCGTGCCGGGGCTGTTGCAGGTGAACGACTGGAACCTGCCACCGGCCGGGCCGTCGTCCACCGTCCACTTGACGCTCTTCAGCGTGATCGTGGTCGTGACCGTCGGAGTCCCGCCGCGGCCCGTCGCCTTCCCGCTCAGCGGCCCCGCCACGTCGGGGGTGGCGTCGAACCACAGCCACACCGGCGACCCCACCACGGCGTCCGCCGCCGGGGCCGCGTGCAGGACGGGCTTGGCCGGGGTGATCGTGTTGAGCGCCCGCCAGGCCACCACGCCGGGGGCCTCGGGCGGGGGGTTGCCGGGAGGGGTGGCGAGGAAGACCTGTTGGAAGCGTGCGCTGCCTTCGGGGTCGCAGGTCTGGTCGTAGATCACGCCGTCCTTGTCACTGCGTCCCTGCCAGACGGCTTCACCCGCCCCTGGCTGCGGCTGCGATTCACGGTAGTAACACCCGGCCGAGAACCACCCGTAGTCGTCCCGCCAGCACGGCACCGGCTTCCCGTTCCACTCGCAGGTCTGGCTCCCCCCGCCGCCCCCGCCCGTGCCGCCGGTGCCCGTCGTCGGTGGGGTGCCCGGCTGGTCGACGCCGGTGCAGATGCTGTTCTCGGCACACGGGCGGACGTCCACGTCCGGGCCGTCGGCGCTCGCCGCCGGAACGGCCGCGATTGTCAATCCGATGCCGGTCAGTACACAAATAGCGGTTCGCCAAGCGGAGTTCAGCATGTCTTGGTCACCTCACGGGTGAAGTCGGCGATCAGCCAGCGGTTTCCGTATTTCTTCAGCAGCGCGGTCGCCGGATAGCGCGACAGTCGCTGTTTCGGGTCCTTGATCTGCTTGGTGGCGGCGTCTGCCTGGTGCCAGTCGGTGACGTCGAGGCAGTCGGAGATCGTCGCGGTGGCCGGATTCCCGTTCAGATCGAGGGAGGCGATGACCGGCGAGATGCGCGGGTTGCCGATCATGACCAGTTTCGCGTCGTGGAGTTGGGTGAGCGAGGTGAGCGTGTCGCTGAGGGCGGCGGCGGTCCCGTACTGGCGCAGTGCCATTCCGTCCGAATCCGATCGCCCGAAGAGCTGGATCTGCGTGTCCCACCAGGACCGATAGGCCGTCACCGCGTCGTTGCCCTGCAGTCCTTCGGCCCCCTGGTCGGGGATCGGGGCGCCCGTGGCGGTGGGTGCGGTGGCGGTGGTCGTGGGGGGGCGGGGGAGGGTGGTGGTGGGGGTGCCGAGGCGGTCGGCGGAGCCGGTGGGGGTGGCGGAGCAGGCGGCGAGGAGGAATGGCAGGAGCAGCCCGCCGAGCCCAACCGCCCCAGGGCGCACCAGAATTCCGCGTTTCCGCATAGCCCCACCTTGTTGCGGCCGGACCTGTGGCGGGTCGGGCCGCGGTTCTCGTCTGCCGTCCCCTGTGCTGCTCGCGGTCGCCCGGAGGTCGATTCCGCGCCACCCCGCCCCGGCACGGCACCAGCCGGGGACCTCCTGACCTTACGCGGAAGGCGGTTCCGTTGGGGCACTTTCTCGCCACAGAACAGCCAAAAGTTCATCGGAAAGCGGCAGTCCGGCGAGCGCTCCTCTCACGGCGGCCCGATTGCGCATCAGGAGTCGTCCTCCGTCACGGGGGACGAGGAGCCGGGCCTCGCCGGCGGCGGCGGGTTCGCCCCAGCCCAACTGGCTCTCCACGGCGGGTTGCAGGTCGAGCGGGCCGACGGCGGCGGGGGCGCCGGGGACGCCGTGGTCGAGGACCCGGCCGAGGGCCCAGCTGAAGGAGCCCTCGGCGCCGGGCAGGACGCCGTCGCGGCCGCGCCGCCCGGGGCTCCAGCGGCCGATCCGGCCCCACAGCGGGACGCGCGAGTGGCCGAGCAACTCGCCCGCGCCGTCGTCGCGTTGCAGGGCGGCCCAGGTGTCGCGGTCGGCGACGGCGTCGACGACCAGCAGGGTCTCCTCCTGGGCGCCGTGCACCATGGCGCTGGTGACCCAGTCCCAGGCGAGGCCGCGCCGGTAGGCGTTGTCGGGGGTGGAACCGGCGGTGACCAGGGCGACCCGGCGGCCGCGCGGGTCGGCGACGAGTTGGCCGAGCAGGCAGACCACCAGCCAGCGGGCCGGGCGCTGGGCGGCCTGGCGGAGCGCGGTGAGCAGGGTGTTGGCGTCGGCGTCGGCGGGCGGGTGGCTGACGGTGCTGCCGCGGGTGCCGGCGTCGAAGGTGCGGCCGGGGAGGGCGGCGGCGAGGGTGCGGGCGCCGTCGGCGGCGCGGGCCGAGCCGCCGTGGCCGCGTTCGGGGCCGCCGTCCGCGCCGATCACCACCAGTTCGATGCCACCGCTCACCTGGACCGCTCCTTCGCCCGCCTGTGCATCTGTTGCACCCGTTGCCCCTGTACGCCCCGGGCCGCCCCGGACCCGTCCGCCGGTCGGTGCGGGCGGGCGCTGCGGGCGGCCGGAGGCCAAGGTATCGCCGCGAGGTGTCGGCGCGGGGCCGAATCGGCCCGATGAGCCCCAGCTCAGGGACCATGGGCCCTGTTCGGGGCGGCGCGGGCGGGGCAGCATCGTCGGTATGGACCGTGACGACCGGATGGAGACGCTGAGCGAGGCGGAGTGCCTGCGCCTGCTGGGCACCGTGCCGCTGGGGCGGGTGGTGTACACCGAGCACGCCCTGCCGGCGGTGCTGCCGGTGGCGTTCCGGGTGTCCGCGGACGGGCGGCTGATCCTGGCGCTGCGGGCCGGTACCCGGGTGGCCCGGGTGCTGGAGGGCACGGTGGCGGCCTTCCAGGTGGACGACTTCGACCGGGCGGGCCGCTGCGGCTGGAGCGTCCTGGTGCACGGGCGCGCGGAGGTGGTGCGGGACGCGGGCGAGCGCGCCGCGTACGAGACGGGCGGGCTGCGCCCGTGGCTCCCCGAGCCGGGTCCGGAGTACGTGGCGATCGCGCCGGAGCTGGTCTCGGGCCGCCGGGTGCTGCCCGAGCCGGAGAGCGCCCGGCCGGGGCGCGGAACGGCCGCCCGGGCACCCCGCTGACATGTGACCGGCGAGTAGGCATACTCTGCGGGGCGGCCCCGCGGGGGCCGTCCTGCCCCGACGCACGCACCTGTGGAGCGCACCGTGACGACCTTCGCCTCGCTCGCCGACCTGACCGCCGCGGTCGGCACCGAACTCGGCACCAGCGAGTGGCACACCGTGGACCAGGACCGGGTGAACCTGTTCGCGGAGGCCACCGGCGACCACCAGTGGATCCACGTGGACCCGGAGCGGGCGAAGCAGACGCCGTTCGGCGGGACGATCGTGCACGGGTACCTGACCCTCTCGCTGCTGCCGGTGCTGGCGAAGGAGTGCTACGGGGTCGAGGGCGTCGCGATGGCCCTGAACTACGGCTCCGACAAGGTGCGCTTCCCGGCCCCGCTGCCGACCGGCAGCGCGGTGCGGGCGACGGCGGTGCTGCTGTCGGCGGAGGAGGTGCCGGGCGGCGTGCAGGCGACGGTCCGCTTCACCATCTCCAGCGAGGCGAGCGCCAAGCCGCACTGCGTCGCGGAGGCCATCACCCGCTTCTACCCGGCGGGCTGACCTCCCCCGCACACGTTCTCCACGGACCGCCCCGTCACCCGGGGCGGTCCGTTCTCGTTCACCCACCGGATCGGCCACCCACCGGATCGGCCACCCACCGGACCGGCCACCCACCGGACCGGCCACCCGGGTGACCTGCCCCGGCGCGCCGCCCACCACTTGCCCGGATTGATCCGGTTCGGACGGTAATGTCCCAGGCTGTGCCGTCCTGCCGCCGCGGGACGGGCCGCCGTTCGGGTGTCCGACCGTGGAGGTGCCGTGTCCCGCCCCGTCTCCTGGTTGTTGCGCGCCGGCGAGTTGGCCGCCGAGGCCGGGCTCGCCCTGCGCGACGCGAAGCGCTCGTACCGGACGGCGCCCCGCGAGACCTGGCACCGGGTGCGGACGGACGCGTTCGGCGCGGACCCGAAGGGCGCCCGCTGGGACCGGGTCCGCAACTCGCCGCACTTCGTGGACGGGGCGTTCCGCAACCCGATGACCACGCTCGCGTACGGGCACACCCCGCTGACGCTGCTGCGCACCAAGGTGACCGCGGACCCGAACCGCCGCTCCCCCGCCGCGGCGGTGCCGGTGCACCGGCTGCTGCCGGTCGAGCTGGCCCCGCCGCCGGCCTCGGGCCTGCGGCTGACCTGGCTGGGCCACTCCACCGTGCTGGCCGAGATCGACGGGGTCCGGGTGCTGTTCGACCCGGTGTGGAGCGAGCGCTGCTCGCCGTTCGACTGGGTCGGGCCGAAGCGGCTGCACCCGGTGCCGCTGCCGCTGGCCGAACTCGGGCCGGTGGACGTGGTGGTGATCTCGCACGACCACTACGACCATCTCGACATGTCGACAGTGCGGACGCTGGCGGCGGGCGACGCGGTGTTCGCGGTGCCGCTGGGCATCGGCGCGCACCTGGAGCACTGGGGGGTCTCGCCGCGCCGGATCGTCGACCTGGACTGGTGGGAGTCCGCGGAGATCGACGGGCTGCGGCTGACCGCCACCCCGGCCCGGCACTACTGCTCGCGCGGGCCCCGGCCGAGCCGCCGCCACCTGTGGGCGTCCTGGGCGGTCGAGGGGAAGCGGCACCGGCTGTTCCACAGCGGTGACAGCGGCTACTTCCCGGGCTTCGCCGAGATCGGCGGCCGGCTCGGGCCGTTCGACGTGACGATGATGCAGGTCGGCGCGTACTCGGAGCACTGGCCCGAGGTGCACCTGACGCCCGAGGAGGCGGTGCAGGCGCACCGCGACCTCGGCGGCGCGGTGCTGCTGCCGGTGCACTGGGCCACCTTCGACCTGGCCCCGCACCCGTGGGAGGAGCCCGCCGAGCGCACGGTGGCCGCCGCCCAGGCCGCCGGGGTCACCCTCGCCATGCCGCGCCCGGGCCGCCCCTTCGAACCGGCCGAGCCGCCCGCCGTCAAGCTCTGGTGGCGCTCGGTGGCGGCGACCCCGGCGGGGGCCGACCTGCTCGTCCCGGCCGGCCTCGCCCCGTCCGGCAGCACCGTCCCGGACAGCCCGGCCGCCCTCGCCCGCACGCCCCGCCCGGACGCGGCCCTGACGGACGCCCTCGCCGACGCCCTGACCGACGCCCGTCCGCCCGCTGCCGCCGACCGGGAACCGGCCTCCGGCCCGGACGGCGAGGTGCAGCTGTTCTGACCCGCCCCCACCCGGCCGCGCCCCGCCCTCACCCGGCCAGCAGCGCGGCCAGGTCGCGGGCCTCCGTGACGAGCTTGGTCCGCCCGCCGCGCGCGGCGACCCGGGTCACCGCGTCGATCGGCCCGCGCACACCGGCCCGCCGCGCGCAGTCGACCGCGACGGCGAACAGGTCGGCGGTGCCGCGCGGCACCGCCGCGCCGTCGCCCGCCGCTCCCCCGTCCGGCCCGTCGAGCAGGGCGGGGAGCAGGGCGGCAAGCACCGTCCAGGCCAGGCGGGGCGCGGGGTCGGCGAGTTCGGCGAGGGCGGCGGCGGCCCGGTTGGGCTTGACCGCGCCGGTCCGGAGCAGTTCGGCGGCCTCCCGGCCCAGCGCCCCGGCGTCGAGCTGCCGCTGGGCGGCGAGCGAGAGCAGCGCGTCCACGGTGGCGGAGCGGTCCTCGGGGGCGGCCGCGCCGATCCCGTAGGCGAGGGCCTGGTGGACGGCGAAGCCGCAGGGGCCGCCGGCCTCGGCGAGCAGCGGGAGGAGCCGCGGGGCGCCCCGGACGGGTTCGGTGTCGGCGGCCTCGGCGAGCTGCCCGGTGATCCGCAGCGCCAACTCCTCGCGGTGGTGCGGCAGGACGGCGATCCAGCGGGCGTTGGGTGCGCCGTGCAGCACCGCGGCGCTGTGGTGGAAGTGCGTGGACGGGCCGAGCAGGTCCCGGACGGCGGCCGGGCCCGGGTCGGGCGTCCGGGCGAGGTCGGGCCCGGGGAGCGTCAGCAGCGCCGACTCCTGCTCGGTCAGGCCGGGTTGTTCGGAGTAGCGGCGGTACTCCGAGGCCCAGACGCCGGGCCGGCCGGCCCCGGCCGGTACGGGCACGGAGTGCTGCCGGGGCGGCTCGGCGCGGCGCAGCCAGGCCGCGAGCCGCCGCCCGGCGGCGGAGTCGAGGCGTCCGGCGGCGGCCAGGGTGGCGGCGTCGCCGTCGGGGGCGGTCCGCAGCAGGGCCTGGGCGAGGTCCAACGGGTCGGGGGTGAGACCGAGTTGCTCGTAGTGGGCAGTCCGTTCGACCAGGGTGGCGGGGTCGACGGCGCCGGTGGTGCGGGTGGGGGTGGCGAGCAGCAGCGGGACGGGGTCGCCGGCCAGCCGCCAGGCGATCTCGTCGAGGCGGCGGCCGAGGAACTCGCCCATGCCACCGCGCAGGTCCCAGCTGCGGAATTCGCTCGCCGCGCGGTCCAGCAGGGCACGGCGGGCCCGGCCCCGGGAGTAGGCGCCGGTGACGGCGCGGGCCAGCGTGCCGAGCGGCCGCCACTCGTCGGGGCGCAGGACGGGGGCGAGGGCGGTGGCGAGGGCGTCCCGGTCCTGCCAGGCGTGGCGGACCAGGCCGTCGATGACGCGTTCGAAGGCGACGCTGTCGACGAAGTCGCCGAGGGCGGCGGCCAGTTCCTCGGCGACCTGGGCGGGGGTGGCGAGCGGGGCCGGGACGGGGGTGGGCCGGGGCGGCTCGGGGAGCCGGTCGCCCTCCTCCGCCACCGGCTCGAACACGGCTGCGGTGCCGAGCAGTTGGGCGGCGGCGGGCGCGTGGACGGGGTCGAGCGACAGTGCGGCGGCGCGCGCCTCCGCCAGCAACTCCCCTCCGTAGCGGGCAATGTGCCGACCGATCACCTTCAGGGCCTGGCCCTGCAGCTGCCGGTCGGGGTGGCCGAGGCCGAGCAGCAGGGCCCGCAGCGCCGCCCCGGCCGCCGCGCCGTCCCGGGCCACTGCCCTTCCCAGCCAGGCCAGTTGGGCCCGGACGAGTTTCTTCTCGGTGCGGGCGAGCAGGACTTCGGAGGCTTCGGCGAGTTCCGCGCCGGTCAGCCGTCCGGCGGTGTCGAGGGCGGCCAGCGCCTCCTGGGCGTAGCCGGCCACCGTCGAGCGGTCGTCCAACAGGGCGAGCAACGCCCGCCGGTTGTCAGCGAGTTCGTCCTCGGTGGGGGCGAGGGCGCGCAGCAGCTCCAGGTAGCCGCGCTGTTCGCCGACGCCGCCGCCGCGGACCAGCCGGGCGAAGCCGCGGCGGACCAGGGCGGCCCGGTCGAGGGTGCCGTCGGCGGCGAGCCGGCCGAGGACGGCGGGCCAGCGCTGGGTGTCGTCCTTGGCGGCCCAGGGGCCGGCCAGTTGCCGGAGGGTGGGGCCGTCGAAGACCAGCGCGGCCAGGACGGGTGTCCAGTCGTCGGCCTTCAGCCGGGCGTACAGGTCGGCGCCGGGCGGCAACTGCGCCGTGCCGGACCGGGGTCGGGGGTCGCCGCGGTCGCGCATCCACTCGGCGGCGAACTCGGGGTCGGCGGGCGGCGGGGTGGCGCTGCGGCGGAGCAGGTGCTCGGCGATCTCGTAGGGGGTGTCGTTGCCCCAGCCGCTGCTGTCGGCGGGGCGGGCGGCCAGCCGCAGGCCCACCGCCCGCTGCCAGTCGGCGGGTTGCTCGTCCAGCAGGAGGACCAGCGGGGGCTGGTACCAGTGCGGGACGTCGAAGCCGCGGCCGCCGATCCAGTCGGCGGCGGCGGACGGGGCGCTGTGGCAGACCGCGCCCGCGACCAGCAGGGCCGTCCAGGCGCCGCCCCGGGAGAACTCGCCCGCCCGCAGTTCGCGGCGCAGCGCCTTCAGCCGGGGCAGCTGGGTCCGCCGCCGGTCCGGCGCCAACTCCCGTACCAGCGAGGCGACCTGCGGGAACGCCGCCCGCCGGATCGCCTCCTCCAGCGCCGCGCCCGGGTCGACCGCGCCCGGATCGGCCACACCCGGATCGACCGCACCCGGGTCGATCCCGTCCCGTTCCTCGTCCACCGGCACACCCTTCCGTCCGTCCGTGCTCATGCCCGCCGCTCCCCGCCGCTCATCCGGACGGCGAGCACGTGGCTGCACGGTCCGCGGCCGCCGCGGTGGCGGGCCCACCAGCGGCAGGTGCAGCCGAGGGCGGCGCCGTCGGGGGCGATCCGGACGTGGTGCGCGTGGTCGCCGACCGTCACGACCCGGACGTCCCCGGCGGCGGGGCCGACGGCGCCCGCGTCGAGCAGCGAACGGGCGCCGCCGAGGCGGGGGTTGGCCTGTTCGACCCGGCCGTCCGTGTAGGGCAGGCGGCGGTGGAAGTGGGCGGCCTCGGCAAGGTCGTAGCCGATCTGGCCGGAGGTGGCGAGCCGGGCCAGGGCGGCGCGGACCCGGTCGGGGGTCAGTCCGGAGTCCTCGGCCAGGTCGGCGGGTTCGATCCGGGGCTCCCAGGCGAGCAGCGCGGCGAGGGTCTCGGCGTCCGCCGCCCCGGTGTCCTCGGCGAGCAGGTCGAGCAGGCCGCCCTCGCCGGAGAAGCCGCGGGAGCTGTCGGGCGACAGGGTGAGGGTGAGCCGGCCGCCGGGCAGGGCGAGTTCCCAGGCGGAGGCGGTGGGTCCGGTGGGGGTGCCGGGCGGGGCGTAGACCCGCAGTCCGGTGGCGTGCCGCAGCAGCGGGCGGAGCGCGGCCAGCCGTTCGGGGCCGGGCAGGCAGACGGCGCCGGGGCCGGGGCGGGAGGTGGCGCGCAGTCCGGGTCCGGCGGGCAGCACCCAGCGGACGGTGCCGCGCCCGCCGGCGGGCAGGGCGCGCAGGAAGCGGACGGCCTCGGCGGCGGGGAGGGCGGCGCGCGGGTCGAAGCGGGCGGTGAGCAGCTGGGTCTCGGCGAAGCCCTTGAGCCAGCGCGCGGGCAGCGGGACCTTGCGCTCGACCAGCAGGTCGGCGCCGACGCCGACCTCCAGGTCCTCGGCGCCGACGGCGAGGCGCAGCCGCTCGCCGGGGGTGCGCAGCCGGAGCGCCTCGCGCAGCGGGTCGTTGACGTCGACGTTGGTGGTGCCGTGGCCGGTGCCGGTGCCGTCGAGTCCTTCGGGGAGCAGGTCGAGGCGGGCGTGGACGCCGCCGCAGCCGGAGAAGGACTCGAAGCGGAGCCGGTCGCCGTCGGCGGTGACCACGGGGTCGAGCGCGGCGGCGCCGGCGGCGGGCCGGTGGTGGCGGGCGGCGGCCACGTCGGCGACGGCGAGCAGGGCGGCGGCCGCGGCGTCGGGGTGGCGCAGCGCGCCGTCGAAGAACCGGGGGTGCTCGGCGGCGCCGTGCGGGGTGGCCCCGCCGCTGGTGGCGAGGCCCAGCCGGCGCGGGTGCAGCACGGAGGGCCCGAGGTAGCGGAAGGCGTGGACGGCCGTGGTCATGGCCGGAACGCTAGCCTCCGCCCCCGACAGCCCTCACCGCCGCACCCGCACCCACCCGCACCACACCGCCCGCGCCGCCCACCACGCACCACGCCGCCCGCGCCGCGTGAGCCGCGCCACACCCACCCCGGACTGGAACGTGTTCTAGCATGTGCCGGGTGACCGACCGCGCGCCCCTGAAGCCAGCCGCCGTACCGGACCCGGTCTCCTTCGCCGAGCTGCTGGGCATCGAGGAGCTGGAGGAGAACCTGTTCCGGGGCCGCTGCCACGCGGGCGCGCCGCTGCGCGCGTTCGGCGGGCAGGTGGCGGCGCAGGCGCTGACCTCGGCGGGGCGGACGGTGGAGCCGGCCCGGCGGGTGCACAGCCTGCACGGGTACTTCCTGCGGCCGGGCGATCCGCGCCGCCCGATCGTCTACCAGGTGGACCGGGCCCGGGACGGGTCCTCGTACGCGACCCGCCGGGTGACGGCGGTCCAGCGCGGCGAGGTGATCTTCACGATGTCCGCCTCGTTCAAGCGGGCCGAGACCTCGGGCGACCGGCAGCGCACGATGCCGCCGGTGCCGGGGCCGGAGGAGCTGCCGGACCCGTACCCGGCCTGGCGGCGGGACGCGCCGGAGGAGTACGAGCGCTCGGCGATCTTCCGGGCCCTGGAGATGCGCTTCGTGCCCGCGGACGCACCCGGGATGCCGCCGGAACTGCCGGGCGTGCCGCAGCAGTTCGTCTGGCTGCGGACGGGCGGCCCGCTGCCGGGCGACGACCCGCTGCTGCACACCTGCGCGCTCACCTACCTCTCCGACCTGACGCTGGCCTCGACGACGGCGCTGCACCTGCAGCCGCACCGGGTGCACCGGGTCGCGGCGCCCCGGGTGGCGCTGGCCTCGCTGGACCACGCGATGTGGTTCCACCGGCCGTTCCGGGCCGACGAGTGGCTGCTGTTCGCCCAGCGCAGCCCGTCGGCCTCGGACGGGCGGGGGCTGGCGATGGGCGAGTTCTACGGCCGGGACGGGGTGCTGGTGGCCTCGGCGGTGCAGGAGGTGCTGCTGCGCGAGCTGCGCCGGAAGGCCGCCGGCGGGTCCGGGCGGGCGGACGGCTGAGGCCCCGTCATCCACCGGTGACCTCCGGCGTCATACCGCGGCGCGGGGCCGCCCCGTATCATGGTCCGGGTGACCAAGGTTGACCTGTCACCTCGTCCGGTGGAGGCGATGTCCCCCCGTCAGCTCGAACGCCGCGGCTCCCTCCTGTCGGCCGCCCTGGCCCTGGTGACCGAGATCGGCGTGGAGCGGCTCCAGATGAAACAGGTGTCGGAGCGGTCGGGGGTGGCGCTCGGCACCGCCTACCGGTACTTCTCCTCGAAGGATCACCTGCTGGCCGCGGCCATGGCGGACTGGCACCGGCTGCTGCTCGCCGACCTGGTCGGCGAGGTCGGGGTGGGGCGCAGCGCCTCCCCGGCGGAGCGGGCGGTGCGGTTCGTGCGGCGCGGGATGCGGGCGTACCAGCGGCAGCCCGAGCTCGCCCGGCTGCGGGTGGCGGTGGCGACGTCCACCGACCCGTTCGCCAGCGAGGCGCTGCAGGGGCTGGCCCGGGCGGACCGGGCGGCGCTGGGCGCGGTGCTGCCGGAGGTGCCGCCCGCCTCCGGGGAGCTGGTGCGGCACATGGTGGGGCATGCCTGGCAGGGCGAGCTGACGGCCTGGGTGACGGGGCGCAGCACGCTGGACGACGCCCGCACCCGGCTGGAGGAGATGGTCCGGCTGGTGCTGGCCCCGTACGAGCCGTACGGGCCCGGCGGCCCGGACCGGGCCGGGACGGTACCGTCCACCGCCTGACGGTGCGTCGGTCACCGGCGCGCCGCCGCCCGCCCCGGCCCCGGATGTGGACATAGTGCCTGGTATGGCCACCACTCCCGACCCCTCGACGGATCGTCAGCCCGGCACGCCGGAGACCGGTGCCGGCCCGGACGCCTTCCCGGTGGACCGGGTGGTGTTCGGGGTCGGCGCGGCGGTGGTGCTGGCGGTGGTGGCCTGGGGCGTGTTCGCCGAGGACTCGCTGGGCCGGGCCTCGGATTCGGCGCTGGCCTGGGTGCTGCACTCCTTCGGCTGGCTGTTCGTGGTCGCCGCGGACGTGTTCCTGCTGCTCGCGGTGGTGATCGCGGTCAGCCGGTACGGCCGGGTGCCGCTGGGGCGGGACGGCGAGGAGCCGGAGTTCTCCACGCTGGCCTGGGTGGCGATGATGTTCTCCGCCGGCATGGGCATCGGCCTGCTGTTCTACGGCGTGGGCGAGCCGCTGCAGCTGTACGCGCAGCCGCAGCCGGGTTCGGGGCTGACGGCGCAGACCCCGGCGGCGGCGCAGCGGGCGCTGGAGTTCTCGCTGTTCCACTGGACGCTGCACCCGTGGGCGATCTACGCGGTGGGCGGTCTGGCGCTGGCCTACACGACCTTCCGCAAGGGCCGGGGCAACCGGATGTCGGCGGCGTTCGTGCCGCTGATCGGCGAGCGCGGGGCGCGCGGCTGGCAGGGCCGGGTGATCGACCTGCTGTCGGTGTTCGCGACCGTCTTCGGGTCGGCGACCAGCCTGGGCCTGGGCGCGATCCAGGTCGCGGGCGGCCTCGGCTACGTGACGGACATCCGGGCCACCGAGGGCGTGGAGCTGGTGGTGATCGCGGCGCTCGGCTCGGCGTTCGTGCTGTCGGCGATGTCGGGCGTGCACCGGGGCGTGAAGTGGCTGTCGACGGCCAGCGTGGTGCTGGCCTGCGTGCTGATGCTGTTCGTGTTCGTGGTCGGCCCGACGGTCTTCGTGCTGGACGCGCTGCCGTCGACGGTCGGCGGCTACCTGTCGGACCTGGCGGTGCTGGCGACCCAGACGGGGGCGTTCACGGACGAGGACTGGCTGGGCTCCTGGACGATCTTCTACTGGGCGTGGTGGCTGTCCTGGGCGCCGTTCGTCGGCACCTTCATCGCCCGGATCTCCCGGGGCCGGACGGTGCGCCAGTTCCTGGTGGGCGTGCTGCTGGTGCCGAGCGGGGCGACGGCGGTCTGGTTCGTGGTGATGGGCGGCTCGGCGATCCGGCTGCAGTCCACCGGCGCGGCCGACCTGGTCGCCACCATTCCGCGGGGCGCGGACGCGGGGCTGTTCGAGATGCTGAAGACGCTGCCGCTGGGCGCGGTGACCAGCGTGGTCGCGGTGCTGCTGGTGATGCTGTACTTCATCACCTCCGCGGACTCGGCCTCGCTGGTGCTGGGCTCGCTCTCCTCGGGCGGCGCGCTGCACCCGCGGACCTGGCTGGTGGTGGTCTGGGGCGTGCTGATGGCGGGCGTCGCGGCGGCCCTGCTGCTGGCGGGCGGGCTGACGGCGCTGCAGAACGCGACCATCCTGGTGGCGCTGCCGTTCGTGCTGGTGATGCTGGGGCTGTGCGTGTCGCTGGTGCGCGAGCTGCGCACCGACCCGGCGGCGGGCCCGTCCCGGCTCCGCCCGGCGCACGGGCTGCGCGACGCGGTCGGCACCAGCGTCGGCGACGACTTCCCGGAGCACGCCCGCCTTCAGGAGTGAGTCCCCGGGGCCGCCGGGGCCCGCGCGCCCGGCCGTACCCCGAGCCGCCCTTAAGCACGGCCCGAGCACGCCCCGAGTGGACCGCGATAGTACCGATCACGCGTTCGACCTGCGGCGATACGGCCGCGCCGGTTCCGACGCCGAGATCCCGTCCAGCATTCACCCGCGTTTCGCGACCGCGTAACACCGCTCTGGAAAGCTCACTGCCATGAACGTCCGCACCCTCCCGTCCCTCCAGGACCGGCGCTTCCCGCTGCCCCGCCGCCACCGGCGGCTGCTCGCCTGTGCCGCCGTCGCGGCCTCCGTCGCGCTGGGCTCGCTCGGCGTGGGCGCCACCGTGGAGACCGTCCGCCACGAGACCCGGACCGCCCAGGCGGCCGTCCAGCAGCCCGGCCACTGAGCCGCTGGGCCCTCCGCGGCCGCCGCGCCGCTGGGCCGGACGGGTGGTGGGCCGGACGGGCCGGGCGGAGACTGGGGTGACCGGCCCGAAGGGAGTCCCGCCATGCAGACCGGCACCGTGAAGTGGTTCAACATCCACCACGCCTACGGCTACATCACCCCGGACGGCGGCGGCCCGGAGGTCGCCGTGTACTACGACTCGGTGCTCGCCGACACCGAGGACGGCCGCATCCTGCACCAGGGGCAGCGGGTCCGCTACGACGAGACCGTCCAGGAGTACCGCCCGGTGGCCGAGCGGGTCCACCCGCTCACCGGCTGACGGCAGCGACCGCAGCGGCGGGCCGGGAGTGCCGCCCCGAGCCGACCGCGGGCCCGGTCGCGGCCGGCGGGGCGTAGCGGGCGGCGGGGGCGCGCAGCAGCCAGTTCCGTCCGGCGGGGGCCGCCAGGCCCATCCGGTGCAGCAGGTCGAGGGCGTCGCGGCGGAACGCGGCGAGGTCGGCCAGGTAGCCGGCGTCCCAGCCCGCGCTCATGCCGTAGTCGTCGGTGATGTCGCCGAGGGTGCCGTCGATCAGCGCGTCGGGGATCAGCACGGCGGGCGGGGCGGTGTCGGCGTCGACCGGGCGGAGGTCCTCGACCAGGCGTTCGGCGAGCAGCAGGGCGGCCTGGGCGAGGGTGCCGGGGCCGGGCAGCGCGAGGTCGGTGAGCTCGTCGGCGGGGTCGAGCAGGGCGACGCCCTCGGCCCGGATCTCGGCGGTGAGGCCGAGGAAGTCGGCGAACCGCTCGGTCTCGGCGGGGGCGGCGTCGAGCAGGTGGGCGCGTTCGGCGGGGGCGAGGTCGTCGAGCAGCACGACGGGGGTCTCGGCGAGCAGCCGGCGGACCGCGACCTCGGGGCCGACGGCGGGCAGCGGGGGCGCGGTGAGCAGGTCGGCGGCGAGTTCGGCGGGCGGGCGCCAGTCGTCGAGCAGGGCGCGCACGGCGGCGGGGGCGGGGGCGGCCGGGTCGGCCAGGGCCCGGGCCAGGGCCGCGTACCCGGCGGGGTCGAGGCCGGGCAGGCCGCGGCCGGGCAGCGGGGCCTTGTGCAGGCGGGCGTGGGCGGGGCCGAGGGTGAGCCGGTAGCCGAGCAGGGTGGCGAAGCGTTCGGCGAGGTCCTCGGCGTGCCGGCGGATCAGCGGGAGCGCGGCGCCGTGCGGGCCGTCGGCGGTGACCAGCGGACGGGCCATCAGGAGGCGGGCGGCGGTGCGCAGTCCGGTGCCGGCGGAGCGGTCGTCGGCGGGGCGTTCGGGTTTGCGGTGGCGGCCGCCGCCGGTGGGGCGGGCGGGCGCGGCGGCGGGCTCCCGGCGTATCCGGCGGTAGCCGAGCGGCCGGAACAGCGGCGAGGTGGTGTGGTGCGCGGTCGGGCCGTGCCACCAGCTGGTGCCGGGCGCGGGTTCGGCCTGCCGGGGGGCGCCGCCGAGGTGGCGGGCGCCGTACGCGCCGAAGGCGGTGGCGGCCAGCAGGTCGGCGGCGGCCGGGTCGGCGGCGGCGAACCGCTCGGCCAGCGCGGCGGCGGCGGCAACGGAGGCAGCGGCAGGAGCGAGAGCAGTGGCGGCGAACCGTTCGGCCGGCCCGGCCCCGGCGGCGTCCGGGCGCGCGGCAACGACGGACAGCCCCGCCCCCGCGGTGCGCCCCATCCCCGTCCCGCCGGCCGCCGTCGGGGCGCCGGCGGCTGTTTCGTGCCGCTCCATGTCGTCCCCAAGAGTAGTCGCCGAACCGGTGGCTACGCGCCGGTAACAACCTCTTCCGCAGGCCGCCGCCGTCGCCTAGGGTTCCGGGCATGCCGAACCTGCCCAACGTCGTGCTCTGGTCGATACCGGCCTTCGTGCTGCTCACCGTGCTGGAGATCGTCTCCTACCGGTTCCATCCGGACGAGGACGAGCAGGGCTACGCCGCGAAGGACACCGCGACCAGCCTGGGCATGGGGCTGGGCTCGCTGCTGTTCGACGCCGGGTGGAAGATCCCGATCGTGGCGATCTACTCGTTCCTGTACGAGTTGACGCCCCTTCGGGTGCCGGTGCTGTGGTGGACGGTGCCGCTGATGCTGCTGGCGCAGGACTTCTTCTACTACTGGTCGCACCGGGGCCACCACGTGATCCGGGTGCTGTGGGCCTGCCACGTGGTGCACCACTCCAGCCGGCACTACAACCTGTCGACGGCGCTGCGGCAGCCCTGGACCTCGGCCACCACCTGGGTGTTCTACGTGCCGATGATCCTGGCGGGCGTGCACCCGGCGGCGCTGGCGTTCTGCTCCTCGGCGAACCTGGTGTACCAGTTCTGGATCCACACCGAGCGGATCGGGAAGCTGCCCCGCCCGGTCGAGTACGTCTTCAACACGCCCTCGCACCACCGGGTGCACCACGCCTCGCAGGGCGGCTACCTGGACCGCAACTTCGGCGGCATCCTGATCGTCTTCGACCGGCTGTTCGGCTCCTTCGCGGCGGAGGCCGAGCGCCCGGTGTACGGCCTGACCAAGAACATCGGCACCTTCAACCCGCTGAGGGTCGCCACCCACGAGTACGCCTCGATCGCCCGGGACGTCCGCTCCGCGACGACCTGGGGCGACCGGCTGCGCCACCTGGTGAAGGGCCCGGGCTGGCAGCCCGCGCCGCGTACCGATCCCCCCGCCCCCGCCGCCGGACCGGAGAGTGCCCCCGCATGACCCCCGCCCGCGACCCGCGCACCGCGCGGGTCCTGCTGACCGCCTTCGCCGCCGTCTCGGCCGTGCACCTGCTGGCGATCGCCGTCCACCTGACGCCCGTCCAGTACGCCACCAAGCCGCTGCTGATGCCGCTGCTGGCGGCCTGGGTGTGGGCGCTCGCCCGGCCCGGAACGCCGCGCCTGCTGGTCCCGGCGCTGCTGTTCGGCGCGGGCGGCGACATCCTGCTGGAGGTCGGCGGCACGGTCGCCTTCCTGGCCGGGATGGGCTCCTTCGCGGCCGGACACGTCTGCTACGTCACGATGTTCGGGAAGCTCGGGGCGTTCGCCGACCGGCGCCGCCTGCTGCTGACGGCGGCGGGCTACGCGGCGGCCTGGGCGGTGCTGATCGTGCTGCTCTGGCCCGGGCTGGACGCCGGGATGCGCGTCCCGGTCGCGGTCTACAGCCTGCTGCTGGCCTCCACCGCCGTGACGGCGGCGCAGGTCCACTGGCGGGCGGGGCTGGGCGGGGCGCTGTTCCTGCTCTCCGACACCCTGATCGCCACCGACCTGGCGGGCTGGAAGCACCTGCCCGCGCACGGCTTCCTGATCATGCTGACCTACCTGGTCGGCCAGTACCTGCTGACCACCGGCACCCTGGCGCGCACCGCGCAGGAGGAACCGCCGCGGGTCTGACGGCACGACAGCGGGCGGCGCCCACCTCGTCGGTGGGCGCCGCCCGCTGTCGTGTTCCGTCGCCGGCCGCGGGGACGGGCGGCCGGCCGCGTGCGGTGGGCGCGTCGCGGTGGCGGCGGTCAGGGGGTCCGGCGGGCGGCGCCCCGCCGGCGCAGCAGCCAGAACCCGCCGATCCCGGCGGCGACCAGCGCGCCGCCCGCCGCGATCCGTCCGCCGTCGACGCCGACCGAGCCGCCGAGCCCGGTCTCCACGCCGCCGTGCGGGACCCGGGCGCCCTCCCAGACGCCGGCCCCGGCCGCCCCGGCCGCGCCGCCGCTCCCGGCGGAGGCGATCGCGACGGCGACCGCGCCGACGAAGGAGTCGCCGTTCGGGCACTTGCCGTCGATGCCCCAGGAGGAGTCCGAGGTGCTGCGCTTGGCGATCGCGGTGGCCATCTCCTGTTCGGAGATGACGGTGGCGTTGCCGGAGTACTTGCCGTCGGGGCCCACGCTCAGGGTGGTCGAGCCGCCGGCGAAGGCGGCCGAGGTCGCGGTGACGCTCTTCTCGGTGCTGCTCGCGCAGGTCACGCTGACGGCGACGGACTGGCCGGGCTGCGCCTGCGCGGGGGTGACCCAGGCGGGTTCGCTGCCCTTCGCGGACGCGGGGGCGGCGGTGGCCAGGCCGAGCAGGACGGTGGTGCCGAGCAGAGCGGCGGCGGCGGTGCGCGTCGGGCGCATGCCGTACCTCCAGGGGGTCGGGGCGGGAGGGGGCGGCTCCGTGTGCATCCCGCTACTCCCGGTTGCCGCCCACGCTAGGCAGTGCTGTCCGCCCCGGCGACACCTCGGGGCCGTTCGGGGCCGTTCGGTCCGGGGTTTCCTCCGGGCCCGAACGACTTCCGACGGTCCGTCACTCGTTGCGCGCCGTCTCCGGTCCGGTGATCCGGCGCAGCATCGGCAGGGTCGCGCCGATCGCGGCCAGCGCGGCGACCAGGCCCGCCGCGACCGCGAGCCAGTAGCCCGCGTCGAGGGGGTGCAGCGTGTACTTCAGCTGCGAGCGCAGGAACAGGTCGGCGGCCAGCAGTCCGACCCCGACCGCCACCGCGGAGACCGCGAGCAGCGGGACGGCGGACTCCAGCAGCACCACCCGGCGCAGCATCCGCAGCGGGACGCCGGTCAGCCGCAGCAGGCTGAACGGCCGCTTGCGCTCGCCGAGTCCGGCGGCGGCCGCGACGGCCAGGCTGCAGCCCGCGATCGGGAAGGTGGCCAGGATGACCACGCCGGCCAGCTGCTGATAGGCCCTCAGTTCGCTGCCGGCCAGTCGGCGGCCCTCGGCCAGCGTGGTCGACTGCCGGATCGCCGGGTAGGCGGCGTCCACCGTCGTCCGGGCGTGTTCGACCGCGGCCTGCGAGCCGTCGGTGCTCACCACCACGTTGACCACGGGGCGGGCGGTGAGCTGCTCGGCGGTGTACGGGGCGGCGGGCCACTCGGTGGCGGAGTAGTCCACGAAGCCGCTCCAGACGAACGGCACGTAGGCGGTGGCGGCGCCGGGCGCGCAGTGGCCGAACACCCCGACGGCCGCCAGGTCACGGCAGTCCACGGTCTCGCCGGCGACGGTCTCGTCGGCGGCGGTCCTGTCCGCGACGTGGATCGGCACCGGCGCGTCGAGGGGGTGCACCAGCAGCACGCCGGTGACGCCGGGGACGGCGTGCAGGGCGTCGACCAGGCCGGACGGGGCGGGGCGGCCGGCGGCGGCGGGCAGGCCGTCCCGCCGGTAGCCGGTGCTGAGGTCGTTGGTCAGCACGTTGTCGAACTGCGGGCCGCCCTCGACCCGGCCGCGTTCGGCGGTCATGGTGCCGATGATGCCGACGGTCGCGGTCATCACCAGCAGGGCCAGCACCAGGCCGCTGACGGCCCGGAACCCGGCGGTCGGGTTGTCGGCGAGCCGGCGCACCGCGATCAGGGTGGCGGGGCGCTGGGTGCGGCGGGCCAGCAGGGCGGCGGTCCGGCCGGTCAGCCAGGGGCCGGAGAGCACCAGGCCCAGCATGATCAGGCCGAACGCGGACAGGTAGCCGCGGATCTGGCCGGGGACGGAGCCGGGGTGCCACACCAGGAACACCGCGAGTTCGGCGAGGCCGGCCAGCAGCGGGACCACCCGCCAGGCCCGGGGCGGCTTCGGGGTGACCCGGCGGCTCACCCCGAGCGGGGAGATCCGGACCCGGCGCAGCGCGATCCGGGCGGCGACGGCGGCGGCCAGCGGGACGCCGAGCGCGACGGCGAGGACCTGGAGCGGCGTCAGGGTGACGTCGGAGGGGAAGAACCGGTCGCCGCTCAGCGACATCCCGGCGACCGGGGCGCGCAGCGCGAGGTGCGGCAGGAAGCCGAGCGCGACGCCCGCGGCGGCGGCCGCGACGGCCTCGACGGCGGAGACCACCGAGACCTGCCTCGGCGTGGCGCCGACCAGGCGCATCGCGGCGAAGCGGCGTTCGCGCTGGGTGGCGGTGAGCCGGGTCGCGGTGCCGATCAGGATCAGCACCGGGAAGACCAGGGCGCCGGTGGCGACGGTCAGGATCAGCGAGGTGCCGTTGGACTTGATGCCGACCACGCAGTCGTCGCAGTGGTCGGGCGAGGTGGTGGCGATCCGGTCGACCAGGGCGGCGCCCGGGAGGGCGCGGACCGCCTGCGGGGCCCGGCCGACCAGGGCGACCAGGCTGTCGGGGGCGGGCAGCGCGTCCTTGCCGAGGATGCCGATCCGGTGGCCGCCGAAGCGGTCGGCGAGCTGCTCGGGGGGCGTGGCGTCGGCCAGCCGGGCCAGCGCGGGCGACAGGTAGTACTCGCCGTCGGCGGGCATCCGGTCCACCCCGGGCGAGGTCGCGGCGGACGCCCCGGTGAGGGCGACGTCGACCCGGCCGATCTCCCGGCCCTGGAAGCTGTCGCGCCGGGTCAGCCACCACATCGGCGCCTTCCCGCCGGAGGCGGAACTCCCCACACCTGCTTCCCCGCCGGAGGCGGAACTCCCCGCCGCACCGCCGGAGGCCGTCGTCCCCGCACCCGCTTCCCCGCCGGAGGCGGAACTCCCCGCCGTACTACCGGAGACCGTCGCCCCCGCCGCCTCCCGATCGGCGGGGGCGACCCGGGAGGCGGCCGTGAAGCCGGTGTTGAACCAGGCGTAGCGGTCGTTCTGGGTGTGCACGGCGTTGATGGCGGCGAGGGTGGTGAGCAGCAGTCCGACGCCGATGGCGACGGCGGCGGCGGTGACCAGCAGGCGGAGCAGCGCTTCGCGGCCGCCGCTGACGGCGAGCCGCAGGCCGAGGCGGATCACGGGGTGAGCCTTCCGGTGAGCGAGGTGGCGCGGCCGTCGCGGACGATGCTCTCGCGGTCCGCGTAGGCGGCGATCCGGGCCTCGTGGGTGACCAGGACGACGGTGGTGCCCTGGCCGCGGGCGGCCTCCACCAGCAGGTCCATGACGTGCTCGCCGGTCAGCGAGTCGAGGGCGCCGGTGGGTTCGTCGGCGAACAGCACGCGCGGTTCGGCGACCAGGCCGCGGGCCAGGGCGACGCGTTGGGCCTGGCCGCCGGAGAGCTCGCCGGAGCGGCGGCCCTCCAGGCCGTCGAGGCCGAGCCGGGGGAACCAGGCGCGGGCCCGGGCGAGGGCGGCGGCGCGCCTGGCGCCGCCGAGCAGCAGCGGCAGGGCGACGTTCTCCTCGGCCGTCAGTTCCGGTACGAGCTGGCCGAATTGGAAGACGAAGCCGAAGGAGTCGCGGCGCAGGGTGCTGCGTTCCTGCTCGCCGAGGTTGTCGATCCGGCGGCCGTCGAAGCGGATCTCGCCGCTGTCGGGGGCGAGGATGCCGGCCAGGCAGTGCAGCAGGGTGGACTTGCCGGAGCCGGAGGGGCCCATCACGGCGTGGATCTCGCCGGCCTCGACGGCGAGGTCGGCGCCGCGCAGGGCGGGGGTCTCGCCGAAGGCGAGGGTGACGGCACGGGCTTCGATCAGCGGGTTCATCGCTGGGTCACCTCCGCGGCGAGGGCGTCGAGTCGGGCGGTGGTGAGGTCGATCCAGCGCAGGTCGGACTCCAGGTGGAACAGGCCGTGGTCGGCGAGCAGGGCGTCGACCAGGCTGCCGGTGCGCTTGACGGCGGTGAGTTCGCGCATCCGCCGCAGGTGGGCGGCGCGCTGGGTGTCGAGGTACTGCTCGGCGTCGCGGCCGAGCATCAGGGCGAGCACGACCTTGCTGAACAGCACGGTCTGCAGGTGGGGTTCGGCGGCGACCGGTTCGCGGAGCCAGTCCTCGAACTCGGTGGCCCCGGCGTCGGTGATCACGTACCGCTTGCGGTCCGGGCCGTCGCCGGCCTCGGGTTCGCCGACCACCACCTTGCCGTCCCGGGCGAGGCGGCCGAGGGTCGCGTAGACCTGGCCGAAGGGCAGCGGTTTGCCGCGCCCGAAGAAGGCGTCGTAGTCGCGCTTGAGGTCGTAGCCGTGGCTGGGCTCGCGTTCGAGGAGCCCGAGCAGGGTGAGGGGAACGCTCATGATCGGAGCCTACGCCGCGCGTACACTCCGCGTCTATACACTCAGAGAATACCGGGGCGGAAAGAGCGCCGTACGCCCTCCGAGCAGGGCGTACGGCGCAGTTGACGGGGCGTCGGGAACCGACGGGGCGTCAGAGGTCGAGGTCGACCACCACGGGGGCGTGGTCGGAGGTGCCCTTGCCCTTGCGGGCCTCGCGGTCGACGTAGGTGTCGGTGACGGCCTCGGCGAAGGGCTTGTTGGCGTAGGTGAGGTCGATCCGCATGCCGCGGTTCTTCGGGAAGGCCAGCGCCCGGTAGTCCCAGAAGGTGTACGGGCGGTCGTACTTGAGCGGGCGGGGGACGACGTCCCGCAGGCCGGTCTCCCGGAGGGCGGTCAGGGTGGCCCGCTCGGGCTCGGTGACGTGGGTGAGGCCCTCGAAGGCGGCGCGGTCGTACACGTCCTCGTCGGCGGGGGCGACGTTGAAGTCGCCGAGCACCGCGAACGGCCGCGCCCCGGCGGCGTCCTCGCGGACGGCGTCGCGGAGCGCGGCCATCCACTCCAGCTTGTAGCGGTAGTGCGGGTGGTCGACCTCGCGGCCGTTGGGCACGTACACCGACCAGACCCGGACCGGGCCGCAGGTCGCGGCGATCGCGCGCGGCTCGACCACCGCGGCGGGCGCGTCCTCGGCGAGGTAGCCGGGCTGGCCGGGCAGGTCGCGGACCACGTCGGCCAGGCCGATCCTCGACAGCAGGGCGACGCCGTTCCACCGGCCGTCGCCGTGCGCGGCGGACTCGTAGCCCAGTTCGGCGATCGCCTCGGCGGGGAAGGCGTCGGTGGCGCACTTGAGTTCCTGCAGGCAGAGCACGTCCGGCTCGGCGGACTCCAGCCACTCCAGCAGCTTGGGGAGCCGGGCGGTGACGGAGTTGATGTTCCAGGTGGCGATGCGGACGGTCACGGCGGCCTTCCCTCGGCGGTGCGGACGGACGGGGCCCCGGCACGCGGGCCGGGCGCCCCGTCCGAACATACCGCCAGGGGCCGACAGCCCCCGGCAGCCGACGGTCCGTCAGCGGGCGGGCCGCAGCACGGCCGCCGCTCCCCCGCCGCGCCGGACCGGTTCGGCGGCGGCGATCCAGCGGCCGTCGGGGAGCCGTTCGACGCCGGTGGCGGCGCCGATCTCCGGGACGGCGGCGAAGACGTGGCCGAGGGCCTGCAGCCGCGCCGCCTCGGGCGAGGCCAGGAAGGCGGGTTCGGCCTGGGTGGCGGCGGTGTTGCGCTGGCTGGCCCGGGGCGCGGCGATGGCCTGTTCCAGCGTCAGGCCGCGGTCGACCCGGTTGGTCAGCACCTGGAGCACGGTGGTGATGATGGTCGCGCCGCCGGGCGAGCCGAGCGCCAGGTAGGGCTTGCCGTCCTTGAGCACGACGGTCGGCGAGATCGAGGAGCGCGGCCGCTTGCCGGGGCCGGGCAGGTTGGGGTCGGGCACGCCCGGGGTGAGCGGCGCGAAGTCGAAGTCGGTGAGTTCGTTGTTGAGCAGGAAGCCCCGGCCGGGGACGGTGATGCCGCTGCCGCCGGTCTGCTCGATGGTCAGGGTGTACGCGACCACGTTGCCCCAGCGGTCGGCGACCGTCAGGTGGGTGGTGCTCTGCCCCTCGTAGGGCTCGGCGGCGGGCTGCCCGCTGCTCGCGCAGGCCGCCGGGCGGTAGGGGTCGCCGGGGGCGAGCGGGCTGGTCAGCGCGTGCGCCGGGTCGATCAGGCAGGCCCGGGCGGCGGCGTAGCGGGGGTCGAGGAGTTGCCGGGTCGGCACCTGGACGGCGCCCGGGTCGCCGACCCAGCGGTTGCGGTCGGCGAAGGCGATCCGGCTGGCCTCCAGGTACTGGTGGTCGTAGGCGGCCGGGTCGGTGAGCCGCGCGGCGCCGTTGGCGGCCAGGATGTTCAGCGCCTCGCCGACGGTGCTGCCGCCGGAGGAGGACGGGGCGATGCCGTACACGTCCAGGCCCCGGTAGTTCACGTGGGTGGGGTCCTGCACCCGGACCCGGTAGGCGGCCAGGTCGGCGGTGTCGACCTTCCCGGGGCGGGCGTTGCGGCCGGAGGCCGGGTCGACCGGCGGGTGCTGGAGGGCGCGGACCACGTCGGCGCCGATCGGGCCGCGGTAGAACGCGGCAGTGCCGGTGCGGCCGAGTTCGCGGTAGGTGGCGGCCAGGTCGGGGTTGCGCAGGGTGGAGCCGACCACCGGGAGCTGCCCGTCCGGCAGGAACAGCGCCCGGCTGGCCGGGAAGTCCTGGAACCTGGCCTGGTTGCCGGCGGTCTGGTCGCGGAAGGTCTGGTCGACGGTGAAGCCGCGCTCGGCGATCCGCTCGGCGGGCTTCAGCACCTCGTCCAGGTTCCGGCTGCCCCAGCGGCGCAGCGCCTCCTGCCAGGTGGCGGCGGTGCCGGGGACGCCGACGGACAGGCCGCTGGTGACGGCGTCCGCGAACGGGAGCGGGGTGCCGTTCTCCTGGAACAGCGTGCTGTCGGCGGTCCGGGACGCGGTCTCCCGGCCGTCGATCGTCTCGACCTTCCCGGTGCGGGCGTCGTAGTGGACGAAGTACCCGCCGCCGCCGATGCCCGCCGAGTAGGGCTCGGTGACGCCGAGCGCGGCGGCGGTGGCGACGGCGGCGTCCACCGCGTTGCCGCCGCGCCGCAGCACCTCCAGCCCGGCGGCGGTGGCGTCGGCGTCGACGCTGGACACCGCGCCGCCCCACCCGACGGCCTCCGGCTGCTTGCCGGGCGGGGCCTGCCCGGCCCGGGCCGGCGCGGCGGCGCCCAGCAGCCCGGTGGCGGTGACGAGCGCGAGGACGGGGACGAGACGGGTGCGGGCACGCATGCGGCCTCCCAGGGACGGCGTCGGTCCCCCGTTCTCCCACACCCGCCGTGCACCGGACAACCGGTCGTTCGGCCAACCGCGGCGGCTTCACCGGATGTTGACACGCCGTCAACGAACGGCGGGTCAGTCGGTCAGGGCGCGCCGGCGCTTGACGGTGCGGAAGCGGCGGGCGACCTGGCGGGCCAGGTCGGCGGCGCCGACCAGGCCGGCCTCGTTGCCGAGGGCGGCGGGCACGATCTCGGCCTCGGGGCGGAAGCCGCGGCCGGTGAGGGTGCGGCGGAAGGCGTCCCGGGCGGGGCCGAGCAGCAGGTCGCCGGCCTCGCTGACGCCGCCGCCGACCACGAAGCGGCCGGGGTCGAGGGCGGCGGCCAGGTTGGCGAGGCCGACGCCGAGCCAGCGGCCGACCTCGTAGAGCAGTTCCACCGCGACCGGGTCGCCGTCCCGGGCGGCCGCGGTGACCAGCGGGCCGGTGATGCCGAGCGGGGTGCCGCCGGCCCGGGCCAGCAGCGGCTGGACCACCGGGGACTCCTCGGCGGCCAGCTCGCGGGCCTCCCGGACCAGCGCGTTGCCGGAGGAGTACTGCTCCCAGCAGCCGCGGTTGCCGCACGGGCAGCGGTGGCCGCCGGGCACCACCTGCATGTGGCCGAACTCGCCGGCCAGGCCGTACCGGCCGCGGTCGACCCGGCCGTCCCGGACCACCGCGCCGCCGATGCCGGTGCCGAGGGTGATCATCACCATCTGCTCCTCGCCGCGGCCGGCGCCGAACCGCCACTCGGCCCAGGCCGCGGCGTTGGCGTCGTTCTCGACCACGACGGGGAACCGCAGCCGGGAGCTGAGCGCCTCCCGGAGCGGCTCGCCGCGCCAGTTCAGGTGCGGGGCGAACAGCACGGTGGAGCGGTCGGCGTCGACCCAGCCGGCCGCGCCGACGCCGACGGCGTGCACGTCGTGCTTGTCGGCGAGCTCCAGCACCAGGTCGACGATGACGTCCTCGACCACCTTGGGGCTCTTGCTCTTGTCGGGGGTCTCGGCGCGGACCCGGTCCAGCACCCGGCCCTCGCCGTCGACGACCCCGGCGACCACCTTGGTGCCGCCGATGTCCACGCCGATGGTCGGCAGGCGGAGCACCCCGGCGGGCAGCGTGCGGCGGCGCCGTTCGGCGCGGGGGCCGAGGCCCAGCAGGTTCGGCAGGACGGGGCGGCCGGAGCCGCTGGCTGTGGTCACGTGATGAATGCTCCTGGATTCGGTAAAAGGTCCGCCCGAGTGGAGGTCGGCCGTCGGCGAACTGGCAGACTGAGCCACGAACGCACAGCGGATTCTCACGAAAACGTGATGTTCCTCTCAGGTTTCTCCGGGTGTCGGCAGCAACTGATCGTGTGTTTGACGCAGTCTGACAAGTGTGATGTGCGAACCGGGGGACCGTGCCCCGGACGGCCGGACGACCCGATTCGAGAGACCCCGATGCAGCTGACAGGCACCCCGTTCCTCCTCCTCACGATCGTCCTGGTGCCGGTCTCGATCGCGGTGGCGCTGCTGCTGTGGGGGCGGGTCCGGGGCCCGCGTCCCGTCCAGGCACTGTCCAGGATCGTGATGCTGCTGTTCTGCCAGATCACCGCGGTCACCACGGTCTTCGTGATGGTGAACAACGCCAACCTGATCTACGGCAGCTGGGACGACCTGCTGGGCACCGGCAACCACGTCCGCGCGGTGCCGAACGTGCAGGCCGAGACCGGCGGCGCGTCCGGCGGGCCGGGCGCCCCCGGCAACGACGCCAAGCACAGCAAGGTGATCCAGAAGTTCGACCCGGTCGGCGACCCGAAGGTGCCGAACGACGTGCGGACCACCAACCTGAAGGGCGCGGTCTCCGGCGTCGACGGCGAGGTGCTGGTCTGGCTGCCGCCGCAGTACGACGACCCGGCGTACAAGGACAAGACCTTCCCGGTGGTCGAGCTGCTGCCGGGCTGGCCGGGCTCCTCGAAGACCTGGTTCGGCACCCTGCGGGTCTCCGAGCAGCTGAAGCCGATGATGCAGAGCGGCCAGGTCGCCCCGTTCATCCTGGTCTCGCCGCGCACCAACCTGCTGGGCGACAGCGTCGACACCGGCTGCGCGGACGTCCCCGGCAAGGTCAACGCGGACGCCTGGCTGTCCCGGGACGTGCCGCAGATGGTGCTGGACAACTTCCGGGTCGACCCGTCGGCGGACCGCTGGGCGGTGGCCGGCTACTCGGCGGGCGCGCACTGCGCGGCCAAGCTGGCGCTGGAGCACCCGGACCGCTACCGCGCGGGCGTCAGCCTGTCCGGCTACAACGACCCGGCGGGCGAGGACAAGTCGCTGACCGCGAAGGACCCGCACCTGCGGGAGGTCTCCAACCCGCTGAACATCCTGAAGTCCGCCAAGACCCCGCCGAAGACCGCGCTCTACGTCAGCGGCAACAAGGGCGACGGCCTGGAGGCCGGCGAGGCGCTGAAGGCCGCCGCGAAGGCGCCGACCACCGTGACCGTGCAGGAGACCACCGGCGCGCACAGCAGCGACGTGTGGAAGCCGATGGTCCCCGGCATCTTCACCTGGCTGACCTCGGTGATCCCGGCCAACCACTGACCCGGGGCCCCGGCCCGGTGCCGGCCCCCGTGCGGGGGCCGGCACCGGTTCAGGACTTCGGCACCGTGTTCACGTAGTCGGTGCCGGCCGCGTAGAAGGCGTCGACGGTCTTCTGCACCTCGGCCGCGGGGACGGCCTGGTCGGCCTTGTAGTAGAACCAGTTGACCTTCATGTCCCAGCTGCGGCTGCCGCCGATCGCGGGCAGCAGGTCGATGAACCAGTTGCTGAAGTGGACGTCCACCTTCTCGCGCAGGACGTACTTGCCGGAGCTGGTGTACAGGTCCTTGCCGTCCATCGCGTAGGTGGCCTTGCCGTCCATCACGGTGATCGTCATCAGGTGCCAGCCGCCGAACGCCTGCTTGGTGGGCTTGGTGACCCGGTCCGGCGGGTCGGCCTTGAACCAGCTGGTGGTGTCGAGCTGCGGGCCGGGCGCACCCCAGCCACCGTTGGCCAGGTACTCGAAGTCCAGCTCGCTGTAGTTCGGCGAGGTGTCGGCGGGCGAGATCGGGAAGAAGGTCTGCACGACGTGGTCGCCGGTGCGGCCGGTGGCGGGCTTGTCGCTGAGGTAGATCCGGGCCGCGTAGGTGCCGTTGAGCAGGTTGGTGCCGGTGGTCAGCACCTCGACCTGCCGGGTGCCCTGCTTGGTGCCGTCGGTGGTGGAGCGCAGCTGCATGGTCCGGCCGCCCTGGGCGGTGGAGTCGGCGGGGAAGCCGGCGCCGGCCGCGGACCAGGTGTCCTTGATGCCGGGGCCGCCCGCGCCGGAGCGGACCTCCCAGCCGTGCGCGGTCAGCGCGGGGTCGTCGGCGCCGGTGTAGTGGAAGGTGTCGAACAGCGTCCCGGGCGGGCCGGTGGGCGTCGGCGAGGCGCCGGCGGCGGGGTCCTTCGCGGCGCCGTCCTTGGCTCCGGCGGCCGCGCCGCCGGTGGCGGGGGCGGAGGAGCAGGCGGCCAGCGCGCACAGCAGGGCCGACAGCGCGAGCACGCTCCGCGCGCGGCGGCGGGGGAGGCGGCGGGGCTGGCTCAACTCGGGCTCCTTGGGTGGCGCGGCGGTGCGGTGGGCCCGTCCGCTGCGCGGGCGTCGACGGCCGTTCCGGTGAGGCGGTCATCCTAACGGGGCGCGCAAGGGTCACCGCCCTTGCCCCGTCCGCTCGCTGACGTGCATGAGCCAAGGTCAACGGTCCGTGCACAGGTCTGTACCGGTACGTGGTGGTAGTGGTCTCGATCCGATTACAACACTGCGTCAGATCGCCGTAAAAGCAGACATAGTACCCATTCCCTTAAGGGTCCCCTCAGGTCCGTGGACTAGCGTTCGCCCTAATCTCCCGCGGCCCGAGGGCCGCGCTCCGAAAGGCCCGCACCATGCGCCCTGTCATGACTTCTCCCGAAGCCGGATCGGTGCCTGCCGCGGAGCCCGTTCCATCCGGTACGAACCTCGAAGCCGAAGAGGCGCTCCCCGAGCCGGTGTTCGTCGACGGTTCGGGCCTGCGCGGCCGGCTGCTGCGCGGTCTGGGCTGGCCGGTCTCGCTGGTCGGCGCGGTGCTGGCGGTCGCCATGGGCGGCAGCCTGGTCGGCATGCAGGCGGACGCCCCGGCACTCGGGATACCGCCGCAGCCCGCGCAGTCCCCGGCCGCCCCGGCGCCCTCGCCCTCGGCCGTGCCCAGCACGCCCGCGCCGAGCGCCTCCCCGGGGGCGAAGCCGGGGGGCGCCGCCTCCTCGCCCGCCAAGCCGAAGAACTCGCCCAGCGCCCCGGCCAGGTCGACGGCCTCCACGGCCTCCACGGCCGGGCTGCGCGGGGCGGCGCCCACCGGCGCCGCGTCCAAGCACCCCTGACCCGCTTCTCGGAGCAGCACCCCCGAACGTCCGCACCGCCCTCCCAGGAGCACCATTGTCCCGCCACCAGCGCCGCCGGCAGTCCCTGCTCAGGCCGCGCCGACTGGCCGCGCCGCCACTGCGCTTCTTCATGCCGCTGTCGCTGCTGGCCTGCCTGCTGGTGCTGCTCGTGCTGCGCGGCCTGGCCACCAACGAGGTGTTCCACGACACCCGGATCGCGGTGTCGGTCGACAAGGACACCGTGCCGCCGGAGCTGCTCAAGGGCGGGCCGGTGATCGACGCCCGCGGCAGCAAGAACGCCCACCCGGTGAGCTACCGCATCCCCGACAAGACGGTGGTGCTGAGCTTCGACGACGGCCCCTCCCCGGACTGGACGCCGAAGATCCTGGACGTGCTGGCCAAGCACGACGTGCGCGCGGACTTCTTCGTCACCGGCTCGATGACCACCCGCAACCCGGAGCTGATCCGGAAGATCGTCGCGGGCGGCCACGAGATCGGCCTGCACACCTTCACCCACCCCGACCTGGCCTACCAGTCGCACGCCCGGATCAGCTGGGAGCTGGCCCAGACCCAACTGGCGCTGGCCGGCGTCGCGGGCGTGCACAGCTCGCTGTTCCGGCCGCCGTACTCCTCCGACGCCTCCGCGATGGACGACTGGAACTACCCGGTCATCAAGTACGTGGGCGCGCACGGCTACCTGACCGCGTTCATCGACCGGGACACCGACGACTGGAAGCGCCCCGGCGTCGAGGAGATCGTCAAGTCCGCGATGCCGACCAGGCCCGGCGCGGGCGAGCTGATCCTGCTGCACGACGCGGGCGGCGACCGCGCCGAGACCGTCGAGGCGCTGGAACAGATCATCGTCAAGCTGCAGGGCGAGGGCTACCGCTTCACCACCGTCTCGGACGCGCTCGGCGCGTCCAGCGCGATGGTGCCGGTGCACGGCTTCCAGCTGTGGGCGGGCAAGGGCTTCATCTGGGCCACCCACGCCGCCGTGGTCACCCTGCCGCTGCTGGTCGGGATGCTCGCCCTGGTCGGCTTCCTGAACTTCGGCCGGTTCGCGCTGATGCTGGTGCTGGCCCCGGTGCACGCCCGCCGCGCCAAGCGCAAGGACCAGTGGGGGCCGCCGGTGACCGAGCCGGTCACCGTGCTGGTCCCGGCGTACAACGAGATCGAGTGCATCGCCAACACGCTGAACTCGCTGGCCGCGAGCGACTACCCGATCGAAGTGATCGTCATCGACGACGGCTCGACCGACGGCACCGCGGACGCCGTCGAGGAGATGGACCTGCCGTTCGTCCGGCTGATCCGCAAGGTCAACGGCGGCAAGCCCAGCGCGCTCAACGCCGGCATCGCCGCCGCCTCGCACGACATCGTGGTGATGATGGACGGCGACACCGTCTTCGAGCCGTCCACCGTCCGCGAGGTGGTCCAGCCGTTCGCCGACCCGGCGATCGGCGCGGTCGCGGGCAACGCCAAGGTCGGCAACCGGGACAGCCTGATCGGCGCCTGGCAGCACATCGAGTACGTGCTCGGCCACAACCTGGACCGCCGGATGTACGACGTGCTCAACGTCATCCCGACCATCCCCGGCGCGGTCGGCGCGTTCCGCAAGGAGGCGCTGCGGCAGGCCGGCGGGATGAGCGACGACACCCTCGCCGAGGACACCGACATCACCATGGCGGTGCTCTGCGCGGGCTGGCGGGTCGTCTACGCCGAGCGCGCCCGGGCCTGGACCGAGGCCCCCGCCAGCCTGCAGCAGCTGTGGTCGCAGCGGTACCGCTGGAGCTACGGCTCGATGCAGGCGATGTGGAAGCACCGGCGCGCCGTGGTCGCCACCGGCCCGGCCGGCCGGTTCGGCCGGATCGGCCTGCCGCTGGTGGTGCTGTTCGGCGTGGTCGCCCCACTGCTGGCGCCGCTGGTCGACCTGTTCCTGCTGTACGGGGTGCTGTTCGCGGACGCCCCGATCACCCTGGCCAGCTGGGGCGGCTTCATCCTGCTCCAGTCGGTGCTGTCCTGGTACGCCTTCCGGCTGGACCGCGAGAAGCCCTGGCACCTGATCAGCCTGCCGCTCCAGCAGGTGGTCTACCGGCAACTGATGTACATCGTCCTGCTGCAGTCCACGATCACCGCGCTCACCGGTGGCCGGCTGCGCTGGCAGAAACTGCGGCGCACCGGCGAGGTCTCCGCCGCGCCGGTGGAGGTCTGACATGGCGTCACCTGCCGAGCCCCAGGGCCGCGACGGGCGGGACGGACACGGCGGCCGCGACGGGCGGGACGGCCGCGACAGCCGCGGCGGCCACCAGGACACCGTGGCACTGCGCCTGCCGGTGAACTTCGGCGGCCACCAGGACACCCTGGCGCTGCGCATCCCCGAGCAGCTGCGCCGCGAGTACGCCGAGGACAGCGGGCACCCCGCGGAGCCCGTGGAGCCGGTGCGCAAGGGCGGCCGCGACCGCTACCTGGACCTGCTGCGCGCCCTGGCGCTGGTCCGCGTGGTGCTCTACCACAACTTCGGCTGGTTCTGGCTGCCGCTGCTCTTCCCGTCGATGGGCGTGATGTTCGCGCTGGCGGGCTCGCTGATGGCCCGTTCGTTGAGCCGCCCCGCGCTCGGCGTGGTCCGGGGCCGGCTGCGCCGCCTGCTGCCGCCGATGTGGCTGTTCGGTGGCCTGGTGGTCGTCCTGCAGGTGGCCGACGGCGGCGGCCCGCACGCCGACGGCCACCCGACCTGGTGGTGGGCGAAGCTGGCGTTCTGGGTGCTGCCGCTGAGCACCCCGCCGTACGCCGACGAGGGCCTGGGCGGCTTCGGCCACCTGGTGGAGTCGGGCTGGGCGACCCAGCTGGTGGTGCCGCTGTGGTACCTGCGGGCCTACCTCTGGTACGTGCTGCTGTCGCCGCTGCTGCTGAAGGCGCTGCGCCGCTTCCCGGTGCCGACGCTGCTGTTCCCACTGGCGATGGTGATCGTCATGAACGGCTGCTTCCCGGACCAGGAGTTCGTCTACCAGCGGGTCTGGGAGACCGCCAACGACTTCGCCACCTTCGGCTCCTGCTGGGTCCTCGGCATGGCGCACCAGGAGGGGCTGCTGAAGCGGATCCCGCAGTACGTGCTGCCCTCGATCGCGCCGCTGGTGATGGTGGCGGGCTTCTGGTACCTGCAGAGCCGGCCGGTCGACCCGACCCAGTCCACCGACATCGAGGCGTGGCCGATCGCGCAGGCGGTCTGGTCGTTCGGCTTCGTGGCGCTGCTGCTGCACGTCAGCCCGTCCTGGGAGCAGTGGCCGGAGCCGCTGGAGCGCTGGAACGGGCTGGTGAGCCTGCTGAACGCGCGGGCGGTCAGCGTCTACCTGTGGCACGTGACGGCGCTGGTGCTGGCGGTGCCGCTGATCGACCACCTGTGGGACGTCGACTTCTTCTACTCCCACCTGCGCTGGCTGCTGACCAGCCAGTGGCTCACCCTGCTGGTGGGCGTCGTGCTGCTGGGGCTGCTGGTGCTGCTCTTCGGCTGGGTCGAGGACGTGGCGGCGAAGCGCTCGCCGCGGCTGTTCCCGTACCCGCGCCGCAAGCGCGGCAAGCGGCGCGGCAGCACCGTCTGACGGGGCGTCGTCCCGCGGGGCCCGGCACGGGGGTGCCGGGCCCCGCGGCGTTGCGCACCGGACGGTCAGGCCGGGGGACGGGGTGCTCTGCGGCGGCGGGACCGCAGGTGGAGGACGGCCGCGGCGGCGACAGCGGCGACGAGGGCCCCGGCGAGCGCGGCGAGGAGCGGGCCGGCAACCGGGGCGCGGCCGGCCGACACCGGCCGGGCGTCCGTCGGGCCGGTGGCGGCCGGCGTGCCGGGGACTGTCGTGCCGGTGGCCGTCGGGTCAGGGGCGGCGGAGGGCGGGGCGGGAGCGGGCGGGGTGCCGTCGGCGGGGGCGCTGCTCGCGGCAGCGGGGGCTCCGGTTCCCGACGGGGTGTCGGCCGGTGTCGCGGAGGACGGGGCCGGGGCGCCGGTGGGCGGGGCGGGAACGGCCTTCGCGGGGGTGACCTCGAAGGGGGCGACGGTGCTGTCCTGGCCCGCGTTCAAGGTGCAGGGGACGTCGACCCGGCCGGGCCCGGCCAGGTTGCCGTCGGCGTCCTTGGGCACGAGGTGCAGGACGAAGCTGCCGGCGGTCACCCGCCCGGTACCGGGGCGGGTGAAGGAGAGCCGGGGCGCGTTGCCGGTCGCGGGGATCTCGAAGGCCCCTGCGGCGGGAACGGGCGTGGGCGTGATGGCGAGGTGGACCGGGACGGCGGTCTCGCCCTGCGGGGCGAGGACCCGGGTGTCGGCGTCGACGGAGCCCTCGATGCTGCGCACCCCGAGGACGTAGCGCAGGCCGAGGGTGAAGGACGCCTCGACGGTGGCGGCGGCCCGGATTCCGAAGGCGGGGCTGGATTCGCCGGCCGGCAGGGCGGCCGGGATGTCCGCGGAGATCACGGCGGTGACGGCCTGTCCCCCGATGGTCGGGAAGACGCAGGTGTAACGGAGGGTGGGGGCGGCGGGCCGGGCGGCCGCGGGGGCGGCTCCGAGGGTGCCGACGAGCGCGGTGGCGGTCGCGGCGACGGCCGCGCGCCGGGTGCGCCCGGGCGGGCGGTGCGTACGGGGTGCGGCGCTCATCGTGTCCCTTCCGTCAGGTGCTGTTCCGCCGGGCGGCCGGGTCGGTGCCGACCGTGGCGCTGCCGGTGGCTGCGGCTCAGGTGGCTCTGGATCCAGGCGTGCCGGAACTGGTAGACCGCTCCGACCTGGCGGAGCACGCCGCGCTGGTGGGCGTCCTCCAGGAAGGCGATCAGCGCCCAGGGCAGTCGGCCGGTGAGCGGCAGCCAGATCCGGGCCAGTGCCACCCACTGGCCCCAGGCGGTCAGGCTCAGCCCGTAGCCGAGACCGGCGCCGAACGCACCCTCCAGTCCGAACACCAGGCCGACCTCGAAGCCGCGCAGCGGCCCGTACACGATGCCGTTGACCAGGCCGACGCCGGTGCCGAGGACGAGTGCCCAGGTGATCAGGTGGTAGACGACGTTGCGGCGCTCGATGCGCAGCAGGTCGGCGGGGCTGACCACGGAGTCGGTGCGGACCGGGGCCTCGAACAGGGCGATCAGGCCGAAGACCAGGCCGACCGAGAGGGCGATCGGGCCGACGAAGACCAGCCCGGCGGTGAGCCCGGCGCCCTGGCCGTCGGCGAGGCCGAGCGGTGCCACCAGTCCTTCGTCGACCAGGATGAGCAGTGCCATTCCGGCCGCTCCGCCAGCCAGGCCGATCAGGAACCGGGTGCGGGCGTTGCGGCGGGTCGTCGGGGTGCCGGGGCCGAGCCGCATGCGGACCGGCGAGGGTCTGAGGCCGGCGCGGGCGTGCCGGTACAGGAGTCCGAAGAGCGTGCCGGCGGCGAGGCCGTGCAGGAGGCCGACCAGCAGGCCCCGGACGACGGCGAACCGGAGGCCGTGGGTGGTGGCGACCAGGTCGACCGGGAGGTTGCCGATCGCGGTGGTGACGCCGAAGGCGAGACCGGCCAGGAAGGCGATGACCAGGGTGCGCGGGGTGCGGCCGAGGCTGGTGCCGATCTCCCACCAGGTGAGGTCCTGCCGTTCGGGGCCGAGCCGGGTCAGGTGGTCGGCGAGGTGGCCGAGCCAGTGTTCGGCGCGTTCCGCGTCCCACGGTCCGGGTCGGCGCCGGGCGGTGTCGAGCCGTTCGGCGGGACGGGGGCGGTAGACGGCGGGGACGAACCCGGCCAGCAGGTGCTCCTCGATCGCCTCGGGGTCGGGGAAGCGCGCGGTGTCGAGGAGTTCGCCCGGCCGCCGTTCGGGGTGGTCGCTGTACATGGTGCGGGCGAGGGCGATCATCAGCGGGGTGCGCAGCGCGGTGGCGAGGTTGGCGCGGCCGGTGCGGTCCGCCGTCCGGGCGGGGTCGAGGACGGCCTCCCAGCTCGCGTCCGGCCCGTCGGTGTCGGCGGGACGGGGGAAGGCCGGGTCGGTCCGGGGCAGGTAGTCGCGCAGGTCGTCGAGGTCGAGGTCGCGCAGTTCCAGGACGACGGCGGTGGCCAGTGGGGCGTGGGCCGTCCGGACGGCGGCGGTGAACTCGGCGTGCCGGCTGGTCAGGACGAGTGGCAGCCGGGAGAGGTTGAGCGCTTCGAGGGCCGGGGCGCGCAGGCCCTCGGCGAGTTCGTCGAACCCGTCGAGGACGGGGAGGACCAGGTCGTCGTCGAGCAGGTCCGCGGCCAGTGTCTTGCCGCTGGCGACCCGGCGGGCCAGGTGCGGGTAGTCGCGCAGCAGTCGGCCGATCAGCCAGTCGCGCAGGGCCACGGCGGTCGGGTTCCAGGCGCCGAGGCTGAAGATCACCGGCACCCGTTCGCCGCGGGTGCGGGCGTCCAGCAGGTCGAGGGCGAAGCGGACGGCCAGGATCGACTTGCCCGATCCGGCCCGCCCGAGGACCACCAGTCGGCCGGACGGTATGCGCCGGTAGACCTCGGCGACCCTCCTCAGGTCGCCGCCGAGGTCCGGGGCGGCCCGGGTCTCGCCGGGAACCTGCAGGAGGGCGTTCGCCGACTGGTCGGCCACTCCCGCCGGCACCTGCTGCCAGCGCACCGGCAGCGCGAACGGGTGGTGCACCCGGTGCTGGGCCTCCTCGCGGCGCCAGCGCCGCCGGCTCTCGCGGGCCAACTCCTCGGCGGCGTCGGCGAGCGGGCCGTGCTCCCGGAGCGGTGGCAGTGGTTCCGGCGGGGCGTCCGGGGCTTCCGGCGCGGCCGGGCCGGTGCCACCGCCGAGGGCGTTCAGGCGGTGGCGGTCCCCGGGGCCGGCGTCGAGCGCGTCCGCGATGCGGTTGATGGTGCCGCGCCGGTGGTCGAAGGGCCGGTCGGTCTCGATCCGGCGGACGGTGCTCTCCCCGCACCCGGCCCGCTCGGCGAGCTGGAACTGCGTCAGACCGGCCCGTTTCCGTAACTCGCGGACCAGTGCTCCGAGCGTCTCCGCCACGCCCCGTCCCTCCCCCGGTGATTCGGATGCAGAGGTGAGCCTACCTCCGACGACCGGTCACATATGACCGGTGCCGTGACCTGGGAACTTCACTGACGCGACGTCAGCATCGGTGGTGCGGACGGCGGTTGCCGGGTCTTCGCGACGCACCCCGTCGCCCGGCCGGGCCGCCCCGTCCGCGGGACCGGTGCACGGATCGAGGGAGGCGGTGTTTGCGATGGCGGAGGCGAAGGGTGTCCTGCTGCCGGCCTATGTGGTGGCCGACGAGTCGGGTTCGATGGCGCCGTACCAGCGGGAGTTGGGGGACGGGGTGGCGTCGCTGTGCGAGGGGCTGCGGGCGGAGCCGATGGTCGCGGCCAAACTCCGGCTGGCGGTGCTGGGCTTCTCCGACGACGTCCAGGTCCGGCTCGCGGTGGCCGACATGCGCACCGAGACCACGGTGCCCCGGCTGGTGATCCGGGGAGTGACCAACTACCGGGCCGTCTTCGAGGACCTGCTGCAGCGGATCCCCGGCGACGTGAAGTGGCTGCGCGGCGAGGGCTACCGGGTGCACCGCCCGGTGGTCTTCCTGCTCAGCGACGGCCAGCCCACCGACGGCTCATCCTGGCGCGCGCCGCACGCGGAGCTGACCGACCGGGACCGCACGCCGACCGCGCCGAACATCATCGCCTGCGGCCTGGGCGACGCCCGGGCGCAGACCATGGTCGACGTCGCGACCCGCCCCGAGTTCGCCTTCCTCGCCAAGTCCGGCACCGACGTCGGCCGGGCGATCTCGGAGTTCTTCCACTCGCTCACCATGAGCCTGGTGGCCTCCGGGCACGCCCTGAACTCGGCCGCCCCGCAGTTGGTGGTGAACCGGCCCGACCAGTTCACCATGGCCATCGACGAGGTCGGCCGGTGACGCCGGCCCGCCGGGACGACCCGGAGCCCGCGCCGCCGACGGCGCCCCCCGGGCCCGCCGGACCGCCCCGGGCGGGCGGGCCGGACCCGGCTCCTTGGCAGCGGATCACCGTGGACGTGCCGGGCCTGGAGTTCGAGGCCCGGCCGCCCGGCCAGTACGCCTTCGACTTCCCGGACAGCGAGTGCGAGGGCTGGTCCACCGACCGGCTCACGCTGCGGTTCGCGTCCGTGCGCGGCGCCAAGCACCGCTACTACCGGCAGCCGCGCCAGGACGCGGCGCGCGCCGCCGTGCACGAGGCCACCGGCAGCGTCGTCTTCGCGGTCGCCGACGGCGTGTCCAGCGCCACCGAGTCCCACCAGGGCGCCGTCGAGGCGTGCCGGGCCGCCGTCGAGCGCATCCTGCACCTGCTCGACCGGGGCGCGCAGCGGCTGGACGGCGCCGACGTCGCGTCGTACGCCGCGGAACGGCTGCGCGAACTGGCCCGGTGGCGGCTGGGCATCGCCGCACCGCAGGTCGCCGAGGTGACCCGGCTGTACGCGACCACCCTGGTGGCGGGGGTGGTCCGGGTCGCGGGCGAGGCCCTGGAGGCCGAGGTGTTCCGGATCGGCGACTCCGGGGCGTGGCTCCTCGACCGGGTCGGCGGCGGCTACCACCCGCTGTTCGGGGGCAAGGCCGTACCGGGCACGCCGCTGGTCGGCAACGAGGTCTCGCCGCTCCCCCTGGTCCCGGACCGGCCGGAGAGCGCGGTCGGACGGCTGGCCGAGCCTTGGGTGCTGCTGGTCGGCACCGACGGGTTCGGCGATCCGCTCGGCGAGGGGGACGGCCGGGTCGGGGAGCTGTTCACCCGTCAACTCGGCTCGCCCCCGCCACCGTTGTGGCTCGGCCACGTGCTGGACTTCACCCGGGAGACCTTCGACGACGACCGGACCCTGCTGGCGGTCTGGCCCCGGGCCGAGGGGCGCGGGTGAGCGCGGGACCGACCGCCCCGGTCGATTTCGCCGCGCTCGCCCTGGGCGGGGAACTCGGCCGCGGCGGCCAGGGAACGGTCCACCGGGTGCGCAACAAGCGCATCAACGAGTCGGCGGCCGACGGTGGTTGGGAGGTGGTCTACAAGGAGTACGCCCCCTCGGTACTGCCGCAGGTGGACGCCGCCGCGCTGGCCGCCGCGGTCGCGCTGCCCACCCGGCTGACCGGTGAACAGGGGCGCTGGCTGTGCGAGAAGACCGCCTGGCCGGCCGCCGTGGTCCGGCGCGGCGGGCAGACCTGCGGGTTCCTGATGCGGGCCGTCCCCGACCGCTTCCGCTTCACGCTCCGGACCATGGCGACCGGCAACCAGGGCCCGCCCCGGCTCGCCACCCTGGAGTACCTCCTCAACCCGGACGCCTACGTCGCCGGCATCGGACTGACCGTCACCGACCGGGACCGGCTGCTGCTGCTCGCCGACCTCGCCACCACCCTCGACCGGCTGCACCGCTTCGGCGTCGCCGTCGGCGACCTCTCGCCGAAGAACCTGCTCTTCGCCCTCGGGCCGCGGCCCGAGTGCTTCCTCATCGACTGCGACGCGGCCCGGACCGACGGCGCGACGGTGCTGCCGCAGGCCGAGACCCCCGACTGGCAGGTCCCGCCGGGCGAGGAACGGGGGACCCGGCACAGCGACACCCACAAGCTCGCCCTGCTCGCCGTCCGCCTCTTCGCCCGGGACCAGGGCGCGACCGATCCGGCGGCACTGGCGGCGGTCGACCCGGCCCTCGGGGCGCTGGCCCGCGCCTCGCTCGGGACGGACCCGGCCGCCCGGCCGGCACCCGCCGCCTGGGCCGAGCAACTGGCCTCCGCGTCCGGCGCGTCGAAGCCCGGCCGCGGAGCGAAAGCCGCCGCCGGCGCGAAGCCGAAGCCGCCGGCCGGGCCGAAACCGCCCGTCAACGGCGGGGGCGGGCCGACCGGGCCGACCTCGGGCAGCACGGGGGCGGGCAGCACGGCGGCCGGGATCGGTAAGGTGCTCGCCGCCGTGGCCGCCGTCGTGGCCGTGGTGCTGCTGTACGCGGCCCACCACGACGATCCGCGACCGGCGGACAGCCGACGGCCGTCTGCCGTCGGCGGCTCGTACCGGCCCCCACTGCCCGACCCGGTCACCGGCAGCCCCCGTCCGGAGCCCCCGGGCCCGACGCCGACGCCCGTCCCGACGCCCACCCCGAGCCCGAGCCCGACGCCCACCCCGAGTCCGAGCCCGACCGATCCGGTCGCCCTCGCGGACCTCGGCGACTGCTTCTTCGACACCGGGACCAGTGGTCACGCCGACCTCACCGCGACCGCCTGCACCGGCGGGTCGTACAAGGTCGTCCGGATCAACGAGGGCAGCACCGACCTGAACGGCTGCGCCGGCGTGCGCGACAACGACGAGAGCGTCAGCTCCACCCGCTACTCGCGGGTCCTGTGCCTCAGCTACCAGAGTTCCGGCGGGGACTCGTACCACGCCGGACAGGGCGACTGCGTCTTCGGGCCGAACGGCACCGGCCCGTGGTCGCTGCTGTCCTGCCGGACCGGCGTCTTCAAGGTGCTCGCCGTCTACTACGGCACCGACGACCACTCCAAGTGCGACGGCTGGCCGCACTACAACCAGTGGCGGACGGTCTCCGGCCCCAGGGGCGCGGGGCGGGACGCCCTGCAGTGCCTGTCCATGGTGTTCCCGGACGACGCCGGCTACGCCACCGTCCGCGAATGCCTGTCCAAGTCGGGCTCCACGTTCACCAACGTCGGCAGTTGCGACCGCTCCAACGTCTACGTCACCGGACGCACCGACACGCCGAACTACCCGGCGTTCTGCGGCCAGGACGCCTCCGTCTACTGGCGTTCCAACGACTTCCCCGCCCTCGGTTACACCGTCTGCTGGCGCTGGCGCTGACCCCGCCGCCGCGCGTCGACCGATCCACCATCCCACCGACGAAGTTCGAGGACCCGACATGGCATACCGCTACCGGTGCGGCGAGTGCGGCTTCAAGACCTCCTGGGGCACCGAGTCCCAGGGCGAGCGGGACCAGGTCGCGCACTACGCCGACCGCCACCCCGGCCTGTACCCCGGCGGAACGGTCGAGACCAACACCAAGAACCCGGAGGGCAACGGCTGCCTCGGCTGCCTCGGCGCCCTCGCCGTGCTGTTCCTGCTGCTGATGCTGGCCGCCTCGTGCGGCCGGTGAACGACGACGGCCCCGACACCCCCACGAGGAGGGCGACATGACGAAGCACTACTGGAACCAGGGCCCGGCCGCACCGGCACCGCCCACCTGGCAGCAGACCCCGCGCGCGGTACCGCCCCCGCTCGGACCCGGCGGCGGCAACGGCGGCGGCAGCGGCGGCGGTTCGGCACCGTCCGTACCCGCGCGGCCGGCCGCCGGGACGGGCGGGCAGCCGCCGACCGGGCCGGTGACCCCGCCGCCGGTGCCGCCGGGCAGGCCGGTGCCGCCGGGCAGGCCGGTGCCGCCGGGCAGGCCGGTGCCGCCGGGCAGGCCGGTGCCGCCGCCCGGGGCGCGGGCGGCGCGCCGGGGAGCCGGGGTGCTGCGCCACTGGCGGCTGCTGGTGGCCGCGCTGGTGCCCTGCCTGCTGCTGGCCGGCATCGGGTGGTGGTTCTGGCCGCAACAACCGACGGGCCTCCCGCCGCACATCACCGAAGGGACCGTCCAGGCGGACCTGCTCGGCACCGACGGCGTCAGCGAACTGGTCGGGACGACGGTGGTGGCCGGGCCCGAGTCGAACCGGCCCCACCCGCCGCTCGCCACGGCCCCGGCGGACTGCGCCGTCGCCGCCGGGCCGACGACGCAGTCGGTCTATGGGCAGGCGTGGAAGGCCTTCCTGTCGGCGACCTACCAGGACGCCGCGGGCTCGGGCAGCTACACCGTCAACCAGGTGGTCGGCGTGTTCCCGGACGGCGCGAAGGCGACCGCGGCCTTCCGGACGCTCACCGAGGGCCTCGCCAAGTGCCCGTCCTCGACCCTCGCCGACCAGGCCGGACGCACCTCGAAGTGGACCTACGCGACGCACCCCGCCGCCGAGGACGCGGTGGCGTGGACCGCCACGCAGGGCGACACCGCGAACTGGTCCTGCTCCCACCAGGCCCGGGTGAAGGGCACCGGTCTGATACAGGTCTCCGTCTGCCAGGCCGGTGACGGCGGACCCACCGCCTTCATGATCGCCGACGCGCTGGCCGGCCGGGTGACCGGATGACCGCGCCCGCGCGCACGAAGGCCGCGCGCCGCCGGTGGATGCCGCGCCGGGTCCTGCACCTCGTGCTGGTGGCGCTCCTGGCACCGTTCCTCGTCGCGGTGACGCAGACGGTCACGGCGACCGGTGCCGCGGCGGTGACGGCCGCGGCGGGAGCCGTCGCCCCCGCTCCGCTGGTGGCGCCCCGGGGCTACGAGGCCGCCGTGGCGGCCCTGTTGGCGGGGGCCGAGGACGCCAACCGACAGGCGGCGGAGCAGGCGCAGCAGGAGAAGGCGGTGGTCGCCGAGGCGGAGCGGATCACCAAGGAGGCCGCCGCCGTCCGCGACAGCAAGGCGGCGCTCAACGCCAGGGTCGCCGCGGTGAACCAGGAGATCAGCAGCCACAACGAGCGCGCGAAGGCCGTGGACGAGGAGATCACCGCCCACAACGCGAAGCAGGGCACGGTCCAGGGTGCGGGCGCAGTCGCCGCCTACAACGCCGAAGCGCGCCAGTTGGAGGCCAAGAGGGACCAGGAGAACGCCGTCGAGGACCGGGTCCAGGGCGAGCAGAACCAGATCCGGCAGGAGGCCGCCCAGGTCGACGCCAGGTCCTCGCAGCTCGACAGCGCCGCCGCGGCCAACGATTCGAAGGCCGCCGCGCTCAGGGCGAAGGGGCAGCAACTCCATTCCCAGGCGCAGCAGTTGATCATACAGATGGCGCAGGTGGTGCAGAGCTTCGACTCCGCCCCGGCCGACCCGGTGGCCGCCATGGACCGGGGCGGTGACGCGCCCGCCCCGGCTCCGCAGGCCGGCAACCGGTCGGCCGGCCAGGACGAGGACCCCGGGGACAGTCCCGACCGGCAGCCCAGGACCGCCGCGCTGGCCCAGTACGCGAAGCAGCACGGCGGCACCGTCGAGGCGCGCCCGGGCACGGCGTACCTGACGCCCGACGCCGTCCGGCGGCTCTCCCCCGCGCAGGCGGCCGCCCTGGGCAGCCCCGCGGTCGGCTACGACGGCCTGGTCCGCAAACCGAACGGCCACTACACGGCGGTACAGGTGCGGGCCCCGGCCGCCGCCGACGCCCCGTCGACCGCCCCGGCCCCGGCGGCCCTCGGTTCCGGCGGCCTGGTCGCGTACCAGAACGGCGCGCGGCTCCCTGTCGACGAGGTCACAACGGTGGACGAGGCCCCCGCAGCCGCCCCGGCGCCCGCCCCGGGAAGCGGCAGCCCGGCCCCCGGGGGCTCCCCGGCCTCCGGAGCGGGGCACGGCGATCCGGCTGCCGAGGGGGACGGCGACCGGAGGATCAGTGCCTGCAAGGACCTGAAGCCGTCGGGTGCCACGGACCTGCAGGGCGGCGGCTGGGTCGACTACCTGCCGGCGGACGACAAGGGCCGCAACCGGGGGGTCCGGGCCTGTCTCGAGGGGAAGCCCGATTCCAGGAACAGGGGTCAGGACGCGGCCGGCACCATCCGGGGCTGGACGGACGCCGAGGCGCGGGCCACCGCTCTCGGACTGCGCCCGGGCGATGTCCTCGCCCGCTGCCACTCCGTGCCGAAGATGGCGGGCGGAACAAAGGACGAGCGGAATCTGACGCCGTGTTTCCAGGTGGGGGCCAACATCAACCAGGCGACCGGCGGCACCATCACCAACAGCATGCGGGCCTTCGAGAGCAGGGCCGGGAGGAGCATGGACGGAGGCTGTGTGCTGTACAGCGTGCGTCCGCAGTACAGGAACCCCGGCAGCACCATTCCGTACAAGTGGTACATGGCACTGTACGCGTGGGACGCCACCACCGGGGCGTTCCGGGACTTCGCGGCGACGGCGGTGGAGAACGCCATGTACATCCAGGCCGGACTCGTGAACCTCGCAGACTAGCCGTCCCGCAGGAGCGGGCGGCCGACAGGAGTGGACATGGACGTCGAGGAGATGCTGGACCGGCTGGGCACGGTGCTCGGGCCGCCGCCGGAGGGCGGGGTGGCACCGGTGCCGTGGGAGCTCGGCCCCGGGGTGATGGGTTTTCAACTGCCGCTGGACTACCGGGCGTTCGTCGACCGGTACGGGTCGGTCAGCATCAGCGGCGAACTGCACGTCCGCACGCCGTCGGGAGCGCGCGGGGTCGAGGCCGACGCACCGCTCGGCTTCGAGGGGTTCCTGTACGGCACGACGAACCCGTACGGATACTGCGCCTGGCTCGCCGAGGCCCATCGGGACGGGGACCACGAGGAGTGCCCGTACCCGTTGTTCCCGGCCGAGCACGGGCTGCTCAGGTGGGGCAACAACTACAACTCGGACTATTTCTTCTGGCTGATGCGGGGCCCGGACCCGGACCGCTGGCCGGTCGCCGCCAGGTTCCACGCGAGGCAGGAGTGGGACCTGTTCGAGGGCGGCTTCCTGGCGTTCCTGCTGGCGACGGTGTCCGAGCGGTACCCGTACCACGGCGCCGTCCTCCCCGGCGGGGTGCAGGAGGTCGAGGACGGGCGCTCCTACCGCCTCCGGGGCGACTGGGCGAGGCAGTTGCCATGGTGAGCCGCGGCGTTCACTGGGCCAGTTCCAGGGCCAGGTAGAAGTCGACCCGGTCCTCCAGCCGGGACAGGTCGCGGCCGGTCAGCTCCTCGATCCGGCCGATCCGGTAGCGCAGCGTGTTGACGTGCACGTGCAGCCGGGCGGCGCAGCGGGTCCAGGAGCCGTCGGAGCGGAGGAAGGCTTCGAGGGTACGGACCAGGTCGGCCTGGTGCTCCAGGTCGTAGGCGATGACGGTGTCGAGCAGGCGGGAGCGGAAGGCGCGCCGGACCTCGTCGGGGACGGCGGCCAGCAGCAGGACGTGCGAGGCGAGTTCCTCGGGGCCGGCGACGCAGACCCGGCCGACCCGGGCGGCGGCGATCCGGCGGGCGTGCCGGGCCTCCTCCAGGGCGCCGCGCAGGCCGCCGGACTCGGCGGCGGGGGCGCAGACGCCGACGGTGATCCGGCCCTCGGAGCCGAGGCCGGCCTCCAGCGGGGCGAGCAGGTCGCGGACGGCGTCGGCGGGGACGGCGGCGTCCAGGGCGGGGAGGACGGCGACGGCGCCGGTGCGGCCGAGGGCGGCGGTCAGCGCCCGGTCGGTGGCGCCGGCCAGCGCCTCCTCGAGGATCGGGCGGAGCGCGCCGTCGGGCAGGCCGGTGGCGTCGGCGGACAGCACCAGCCACTGCGGGTCGGTGCCGGGGGGTTCGGCGGCGCCCTCGTAGCGGACGGCCATGGTGGTGGCGGTGTGCAGGGCGCGGCCGGTCTCGGCGGGGTCGGCGTCGCGCTGGAGCAGGGCGAGCACCTCGTCGGCGATCCGGCGGCGCAGCCGGCCGCCCTCGTCGCGGCGGGCGCGTTCGGCGGCGACCAGGCGGGCGAGGTTGTCGGCGAGCTGCTGGCGCTTGGGCGTCCACTCGGTGACGTCGCCGGCGACGGCGAGGATCCAGTCGGCGAGCGGGGACTCCTCGGCGCCCTCGGCGGCGGCGGGCAGCAGCGAGTAGGTGCGGTCGGCGAGCCGGACCCGGTGCGGGGGGCGGCGGCGGCCGCGCTGGGCGGCGAGGTGGGCGCGGGCGAGCCGGTCGCGGTCGGCGGGCGTCAGGTGGTCGGCCGGTCCGGCGACGACCCGGCCGGTGGGGGTGAGCACCCAGCAGTCGAGGTCGAGGTCGCCGCCGAGCAGGTCGAGGACGGCGTCGAGGCCGCCGGCCCCGGCGGCGGAGACCAGCAGGCGGTGCCGGTCGACCAGGGCGGCGAGGTCGGCGGCCCGGTCGGCGGAGACCTGGCGGCCGACGTACTCGGTGACGGCGCCGAAGGCGACGTCGTCGGGGACGGCGAGCAGCGGCAGCCGGTGCCGGCGGCAGGCGGCGGCGAGGTCGTCGGGGACGGGGCCGACCTCGACCTGGCCGGCGCCGAGCGCGGCGGCCCCGGCACCGGCCAGGGTGCGGACGAAGCGCTCGGAGTCGGCGGGGTCGGTGCGCCAGAGCATGCCGGTGAGGACGAGTTCGCCGCCGTGCAGGTAGCGGCCCGGGTCCTGGAGGTCGGTGGTCATCACGCCGGTGACCTGCCGGTCGAGCTCGTCCTCGCCGGCGAGCAGGCGCAGCCGGGGGGCGCCGGGGGCGAGCAGGTCGCGGACGCGCATGGGCGGGCCCTCCTTGTGGTCTGTGAGGGTGGCGGCGAGGGCCGGGACGGCCCAGTGTGCACGACCTGAACGGGCGGATCGTCCATCTTGGAGGAACGTACAGGACGGTGCCACGGGCCACCGCCGGGGCTCATGCCATCGGTGACTGCCAGTGGTCCCCGTCACAGCGGTTCACTGGCCAACACGCCGCCGGGCTGCACCGCGGCACCCGACCGGCCCCGGCCGCGGGCGCCGGCAAGGGCGCAGTGCCCGCGTCCGGTCGGCGACGACTTGAGGAGTTACCCGCATGGAGTTCCTTCGGCCCGCGAGCTGGGACGAGGCACTCGCGGCGAAGGCCGAGCACCCCGCCGCGCTGCCGGTCTCCGGCGGCACGGACGTCATGGTCGAGTTGAACTTCGACGTGCGCCGGCCGTCCGCGATCCTCGACCTGAACCGCGTCACCGAGCTGGCCGAGTGGTCGGACGACGGCGCGGTGGTCCGGCTGGGTGCGGCGGTGCCGTACGCCCGGATCATCGAGGAACTGTCGGGGCCGCTGCCGGGGCTGGCGCTGGCCGCGCACACGGTGGGGTCGCCGCAGATCCGCAACCGGGGCAGTGTCGGCGGCAACCTGGGCGCGGCCTCGCCGGCCGGCGACGCGCACCCGGCGCTGCTGGCGGCGGGCCGGGACGTGTCCGTGGAGGCGGAGTCGGTGCGCGGGACGCGGCTGATCCCGATCGACGAGTTCTACGTCGGCGTGAAGCGCAACAGTCTGGCGCCGGACGAGCTGATCCGGGCGGTGCGCATCCCGGTCGCGGACGGGCCGCAGCAGTTCTCGAAGATCGGCACCCGGAACGCGATGGTGATCGCGGTCTGCGCGTTCGGCTTCGCGCTGCACCCGAAGGACGGCACGGTCGGCACCGGCATCGGCTCGGCCGCGCCGACGCCGCGCCGGGCGGTGGCGGCCGAGGAGTACCTGGCCGGGGAGCTGGCGGCGCGCGGCCTGTGGGAGTCGGGCGGCCTGCTGGGCCCGGAGGTGGTGCGGCGCTTCGGCGAGCTGGTGCGGGAGGCGGCCTCGCCGATCGACGACGTCCGGGGGACCGCCGCGTACCGGCGGCACGCGCTGGCCGTGCTGGCCCGGCGCACCCTGACGTGGTGTTGGAACGACTACGGCAAGCAGATCAGGAGCGCGGCATGAGGGTCACGTTCAGCGCGAACGGGAAGCCGGTGGAGGCCGACGACGTGTGGGAGGGCGAGTCGCTGCTGTACGTCCTGCGCGAGCGGGTCGGCCTGCCCGGCTCGAAGAACGCCTGCGAGCAGGGCGAGTGCGGCTCGTGCACGGTCTACCTGGACGGGGTGCCGGTCTGCTCCTGCCTGGTGGCGGCGGGCCAGGTGCAGGGCCGCGAGGTGCGCACCGTGGAGGGCCTGGGCGGCCCGGACGGCGAACTGGGCCCGGTCCAGCGGGCGTTCGTGGACGCGGGGGCCGTGCAGTGCGGCTTCTGCACGCCGGGCCTGCTGGTGCAGACCGACGCGCTGCTGGCGCGCGACCCGCAGCCGTCCGACACCGACATCCGGGAGGCGCTGTCGGGCAACCTGTGCCGCTGCACCGGCTACGAGAAGATCATGGACGCGGTGCGGCTGGCCTCGGCCCGGATCTGCGCCGGCTCCGGCGGGGGTGCGGAGAAGTGACGGCCCGTACGGTGCGGGGCGAGAAGAACCTGCAGAACATCCACCAGTCGTCGAAGGACGGGATCGGCGGCTCGCCGCTGCGCCCGGACGGCGTCCTGAAGGTGCGCGGCGAGTTCGCGTACTCCTCGGACCTGTGGCACGAGGACATGCTGTGGGGCACGGCGCTGCGCTCCCCGCACCCCCGGGCGAACATCCTGTCCGTGGACGTCTCGGCGGCGCTGGCCGTCCCCGGCGTGTACGCGGTGCTGACCCACGAGGACGTCCCGGGCGAGAAGTACTACGGCCTGGAGATCGCCGACCAGCCGGTCCTGGCGATCGACAAGGTCCGCTACCACGGCGAGGCGATCGCCCTGGTGGCCGCCGACCACCCGGAGACGGCGCGGCGCGCGGCGAAGAAGATCAGGGTCGAGTACGAGGTGCTGACCCCGATCACCACCGAGGAGCAGTGCCTGCACCCGGAGGTGCACGGCTACGTGCACGAGCCGCACGAGTACAGGTCGCACGCCCACGGCAACGTCTGCCACGAGCAGCGGCTGGTCTCCGGCCTGGGCGTGACCGACGAGGTGCGGGCGCTGGCGGACGTGGTCGTCTCCGGCGAGTACGAGGTCGGCATGCAGGACCAGGCGTTCCTGGGCCCGGAGTCGGGCCTCGCGGTGCCGGCCGAGGACGGCGGCGTCGACCTGTACGTCGCCACCCAGTGGCTGCACGTGGACCGCCAGCAGATGGCGCCCGTGCTGGGCCTGCCACCGGAGCGGGTCCGCCTGACGCTGGCGGGCGTGGGCGGGGCGTTCGGCGGCCGCGAGGACCTGTCGATGCAGATCCACGCCTGCCTGCTGGCGCTGCGCACCGGAAAGCCCGTCAAGATCGTGTACTCGCGCGACGAGTCCTTCTTCGGGCACGTGCACCGGCACCCGGCACGGATGCGCTACGAGCACGGCGCGACCCGGGACGGCAGGCTGGTGTTCGCGGACTGCCGGATCGTGCTGGACGGCGGCGCGTACGCCTCCGCCTCCCCCGCCGTGGTCGGCAACGCGGCCTCGCTGGGCCACGGCCCGTACGTGATCCCGAACGTGCGGATGCACGCGATCGCGCTGTACTCCAACAACCCGTCCTGCGGGGCGATGCGCGGCTTCGGCGCGGTGCAGGCCGCGTTCGGCTACGAGTCGCAGATGGACAGGCTGGCCGAGGCGCTCGGCATGGACCCGGTGGAGCTGCGGCAGCTGAACGCCGTCGCGCAGGGCGACCGGATGCCGACCGGGCAGGAGATCGACGCGCCCGCGCCGGTCGCCGAACTGCTCCAGCGGGTCAAGGACATGCCGCTGCCGCCGCCGCTGGACCCGGAGCACCTGGACGTCCGCACCCTGCCGGGCGCGCTGTCGAACAGCTCGCACGGCGAGGGCATCGTGCGGGGCGTCGGCTACTCGGTGGGCATCAAGAACGTCGGCTTCTCCGAGGGCTTCGACGACTACTCGACGGCGAAGGTCCGGCTGGAGGTGATCGGCGGCGAGCCGGTCGCCATGGTGCACACCGCGATGGCCGAGGTCGGGCAGGGCGGCGTCACCGTGCACGCCCAGATCGCCCGCACCGAGCTGGGCGTCGAGCAGGTCACCATCCATCCCGCCAACACCGAGGTCGGCTCGGCGGGTTCGACCTCCGCGTCCCGGCAGACGTACATGACCGGCGGCGCGGTGAAGCTCGCGGCGGAGGCGGTCCGGCACGAGCTGCTGGAGCGCGGCCGGCGGCGCTACGGCTGGACCCGGACCGACCTGTCGCTGGCCGGCAGCAAGGTGGTGTCGGCCTCGGCGGGCGTGCTGGTGCCGATCGTCGACCTGCTCGGCGAGGACGTGATCGAGCAGACCCGGGAGCACCGGCACCGCCCCACCGTCCCGTTCGACAAGGAGACCGGGCAGGGCTTCGGCCACGTCCAGTACACCTTCTGCGCCAACCGGGCCGTGGTCGACGTCGACGTCGAACTGGGCCTGGTGAAGGTGGTCGAGCTGACGGCCGTCCAGGACGTCGGCAAGGCGCTGAACCCGCTCTCGGTGGTCGGGCAGATCCAGGGCGGCTGCACGCAGGCGCTCGGCCTGGCCGTGATGGAGGAGATCGTGCTGCGGGACGGCAAGGTGCGCAACGCCTCCTTCACCGACTACCTGATCCCGACCATCCTGGACACCCCGCCGATCCCGGTGCAGCTCCTCGAACTCCCCGACCCGCACGCCCCCTACGGCCTGCGCGGCGTCGGCGAGGCCCCCACCGTCTCCGCGACGCCCTCGATCGTCGCGGCGATCCGGCAGGCCACCGGCAAGGCGCTCACCCGCATCCCGGTGCGGCCCGAGCACCTGACCGACACGCTCTGACGGTGCGCCACCCCGGGCCGCCCGCGCCTCGCCGGGCCGGGCGGCCCGCGCACCACCCGTGAGTCGAACCAGTCCCCCTGCGTACCCCCCTGACGGGCGCTCAGGTCGGCTCGCCCACCCCAACCCCCTATGAACCTTGGGAGTGGACATGAACCGGACCTCCACGGAGCCCGGCCCCACCGAAGCGGCCCCCACGCCGCCCGCACCGGCGGCGCGCGGCGCCCTGGACGCCTACTTCAAGATCTCCGCCCGGGGCTCCACCCTCGGCAACGAGATCCGCGGCGGCCTGACCACCTTCATGGCGATGGCCTACATCGTCCTGCTCAACCCGATCGTCCTGAGCGGCGCCGACGTCACCGGCGCCAAGCTCGACCACGCCCAGCTGACCACCGCGACCGCGCTGGCCGCCGCCGTCACCACGATCCTGATGGGCGTGGTCGGCAACGTGCCGCTGGCCGTCGCCGCCGGGCTCTCGGTCTCCGGGGCGATCTCCGCGCTGGTGGTGCCGCACACCACCTGGGCGCAGGCGATGGGCCTGTGCGTGCTCTACGGCCTGCTGATCGTGCTGCTGGTGGTCTCCGGCCTGCGCGAGAAGATCATGAACGGCATCCCGGTGGCGCTGAAGCACGCCATCACCATCGGGATCGGCCTGTTCGTCGCGATCATCGGCTTCTACAAGGCCGGGTTCGTGCACACCGGCGGCCCCACCCCGCTCTCGCTCGGCCCGTTCGGCGAGCTGCGGGGCTGGCCGGTGCTGATCTTCGCGCTCACCCTGCTGACCGTGTTCGTGCTGCTGGCCCGGAACGTCCGGGGCGCGATCCTGATCGGCATCGCGGCCGGCACCGTCGTCGCGCTGGTCGTGGACAAGGCGGCCGGGCTGACCGCGGCGGACTGGGGCGGCTCCGCGCCCGCCTGGCCCGGCTCGCCGGTCTCCGCCCCCGACTTCGGCCTGTTCGGGCACGTCGACCTGTTCGGCGCGTTCGGCCCGCACGGGCTGGGCGCGATCAGCGCCTCGGTCGCCGTCTTCACCCTCGTCCTCGCCGGGTTCTTCGACGCGATGGCCACCGTCATCGGGGTCGGCACCGAGGCCGGGCTCGCCGACGACAGGGGCCGGATGCCCGGCCTGTCGAAGGCGCTGTTCGTCGACGGCGCGGGCGGCGCGATCGGTGGCCTGGCCGGGGCGTCCGGGCAGACCGTGTTCGTCGAGTCGGCGACCGGCGTCGGCGACGGCGCCCGGACCGGCCTGGCCTCCACCGTCACCGGCGGCGTGTTCGCGCTGATGCTGTTCTTCTCGCCGGTCGCCGCCGTGGTGCCGGTGCAGGTCGCCTCGGCGGCGCTGGTGGTGATCGGCGCGATGATGATGAGCCAGGCCCGGCACATCGACTGGGCCGACCGCGAGACCGCGGTCCCCGCCTTCCTGACCTGCGTGCTGATGCCGTTCACCTACAGCATCACCGCGGGCGTCGCGGCCGGCGTCGTCTCCTGGACCGTCATCAAGGCCGGGGCCGGCAAGTGGCGCGAACCCGGCCCGCTGATGTGGGTGCTGACGGCGGTGTTCGTCGTGTACTTCGCGCTCGTCCCGGTCAAGTCCTGGCTGGGCGTGCACTGATCCCCGGCCGCCCCGCCGGTGTCCCCTCCACCGGTGGGGCGGCGCCTCCTGTCGCACACTGGACCGGTACCGCAAGGAGCACGCTCGTGCACGACATCGCCGCACCACTCCGCGACTGGCACGCCGCCGGACGCCCGTTCGCCGTCGCCACCGTCGTCGGCGTCTCCGGCTCCGCCCCGCGCGACCCCGGCGCCGCCCTCGCCGTCGACGCCGACGGCGAGGCCGTCGGCTCGGTCTCCGGCGGCTGCGTCGAGGGCGCCGTCTACGAGCTGTGCCGGGAGGCGCTGCGCACCGGCCGCCCCGCCCTGGAGCACTTCGGCTACAGCGACGAGGACGCCTTCGCCGTCGGCCTGACCTGCGGCGGCCTGCTCGACGTCTTCGTCCAGCCGGTGCTGCCCGGGGCCTCCCCCGGCCTGGACGCCGCCCTCCCGCTGACCGCCGCCGGCACCCCCGTCGCCGTCGCCCGGATCGTCGACGGCCCGCCCGCCCTGCTCGGCGGCACCCTCGCCGTCACCGCCGACACCCGGCACGGCGCCCTCGCCTCCTTCCCGCTGGAACGCGCGGTGACCGCCGAGGCCCGCGCGATGCTCACCGCCGGACGCACCGGGCGCCTGGTCCTCGGCCTGGACGGGCGGCCCTGCGACCCCTCCTCGGCGGGCACCGTCACGGTCTTCGTCGAGTCCTGGGTGCCCGCCCCCCGGATGATCGTCTTCGGGGCGATCGACTTCGCGTCCTCCGTCGTCCGGATCGGCAAGTTCCTCGGCTACCACGTCACGGTCTGCGACGCCCGGCCCGTCTTCGCCACCGCGCGGCGCTTCCCCGAGGCCGACGAGATCGTGGTCGACTGGCCGCACCGCTACCTCGACACCCAGCTCGACCGGCTCGACGGCCGCACCGTCCTGTGCGTCCTCACCCACGACGCCAAGTTCGACCTCCCCCTGCTGGAACGCGCCCTGCGCCTCCCCGTCGGCTACGTCGGCGCGATGGGCTCCCGCCGCACCCACCGCGACCGCCAGGCCCGCCTCCGCGAAGCCGGCCTCACCGAGGCCGAGTTGGCCCGCCTGCACTCCCCCATCGGCCTCGACCTCGGCGCCCGCACCCCCGAGGAGACCGCCGTCTCCATCGCCGCCGAACTCGTCTCCCACACCCGCGGCGGCTCCTGCCTCCCCCTCACCACCACCCCGGGCCCCATCCACCACGACCGCTCCCCCACCGACCGCTCCCCGCACGCGGCCTGACACCGCGTCGGCCGCGTCGGGCGGTCTGCGAGAGTGGGGCCATGAGCGATGTGGTGATCCGCCGGGCCGGGGTCGACGACGCGCCCGCGCTGGCCGCGCTGCGACTGCGGTTCAAGCGGGAGGACGAGGACGGCGAACCGCCGGTTCCGGCGGCGGAGTTCCTCGCCGGGTGCGAGGGGTGGCTGCGCTCCCGGCTGGCCGGACCGTGGCGGGTCTGGCTGGCGGAGGCGGACGGGCGGGTCTGCGGCCACGTGTTCCTCCAACTGGTGGAGAAGGTGCCGAGCCCGTACCCGTCCGCCGACACGCTGGGGTACGTGACGAACTTCTACGTCACCCCGGAACGGCGCGGCCGGGGCCTGGGCGGCGCCCTCCTCGACGAACTGAACCGCTACGCCCGCGCCCGCCCCCTGGACACCCTGGTCGTCTGGCCCTCCGACCGCAGCACCCCCCTCTACCGCCGCCACGGCTTCGGCCCCCCGGCCGAACTCCTCGAACAGCCCGTCGCCCCCGGCTGAACCCTCCCCGCCCGGAGGGCGTCCTCACAGCCCGGCCCCCAGGGGCTCGCCCGGCTTCGCGCCCGGGAGGACCCAGGCGACGGCGGAGGCGGTGTGGGTGAGGTAGGGGGTGAGGGCGTCGTGGTCGGCGAGGCGGGATTGGACGCGGGTGAAGAGGGCGGGGTCGCGGAGGAAGGCGCAGAAGAGGAGGCCGCGGTCGGTGGGGGTGTCGTCGTAGGAGTAGCCGCGGCGGAGCATGCGGGTGCCGCCGTCGAGGCGGGGGCTGGTGAGGCGGACGTGGGCGGTGGCGGGGATGAGGTAGGAGCCGTCGGGGTGTTTGGCGTAGATGTCGGGGTCGTCGTGTTCGGCGGTGCCGGTGAGGGGCGCGCCGCTCGTGGCGCGGCGGCCCATGGCGAGTTCCTGCCGGTCGGTGGGGAGGGCGGCGAAGGCGGCGGTGTCCATCCGGATGCGGCGGTAGACCAGCAGGGTGCCGTCCTGGTGCCAGAGGGCGGGGTCGGCGGGGTCGGGGTTGGCGGTGCCGTCCTTGAAGCCGAACAGGTTGCGCGGGGTCTGCCCGTCGGGGACGGGCGGCAGGAAGCCGGCCTGGTGCCAGCGGACGGCGGCTCCGGCGGTGTGCGCGGCGGCCACCAGGTGTTCCGTCAGGATGCCGGTGGTCCACGGTTGTTCGGCGCAGACCTGGACCAGGAGGTCGCCGCCGCTGCGCGCCGGTTCGAGCCGGTCGCCGGTGAAGGCGGGCAGTTCGGCGAGGGTGTCGGGGGCGGGGAGCGCGAGTCGTCCGGCGAGGGCGGCGCCGACGGCGACCAGGGAGGTGACGGGCGGGGTGCCGGTGAGCCGGGTGTCGCCGAGCGTGCCGTCCGCGGTCCTGGCGAGGACGTCGGAGAGTCCGGCCAGCAGCACCCGCAGGGCGCCGCGGTCGGCGTCGGCGGGGAGGTCGAGGGCGAGCAGCCGGGTCGCCGGGAGTTGCGGGTGCGTCAGCGCGGACTGCCGGGCCCCGTGGAAGGGCACGGCGGCGGGCGGCGGCGGGGCCGCGGTGGCGGGGGCGGGGCGGGTGTCCCGGGCGAGCACGGTCGCGGCGCCCGCTCCGGCGGCGAGCGCGGCCCCGGCGGCGAACAGGGTCCGCCGGTCGAGCCGGGGGCGGGCGGGGTCGGGCGCGGCCTGCGGGTTCCCGGGTTCGGTGTGCATGCCCGCCATTGCAGACGATAGAACACGTTTCATGCAATTCCTCCGTGGTCTCGTGTCATTGATGGACCGTCAGCTCCGCGCGGTCCCGCCGCTGCTGGGCGTGCTGCTGCTGGCGGCGGCCGCGGCCGGCTGTTCCGCCGGCCCTGGCGGCGCCTCGGCGGACCGGCATCCGCCGGGGACGGTGCTGCGGGTGCCGGCGGACTTCCCGTCGGTGCAGCGGGCGGTGGACGTGGCGGTGCCGGGCGACCTGGTGCTGGTCTCGCCGGGCACGTACCGGGAGAGCGTGCGGATCACGAGGCCGCGGGTGGTGCTGCGCGGCACGGACCGCAACGCGGTGGTCTTCGACGGCGGTCTGAAGCTGGTCAACGGGATCACCGCGACGGGCGCGGGCACCGTGGTGGAGAACCTGACGGTGCGCGGGTACCTGGCGAACGGGGTGCTGTTCACCGGCGTCACGGACGAGAAGCTGCAGCGGCACGGCGCGGGCGGCTCCGCGTACGACCCGCTGGACACCACCCGGTTCCCGGCGGTGGAGGGCTTCCGGGCGACGCGGGTGACCTCGTACGGGAACGCGCTGTACGGCATCTACGCGTTCGACGCGCGGGGCGGGGTGATCGAGGACTCGTACGCCTCGGGGATGGCGGACTCGGGGATCTACGTGGGGCAGTGCCGGCCGTGCGACACCCTGGTGCGCGGCAACACGGTGGAGCGCAACGCGGTGGGCATCGAGATCACCAACGCCTCGGAGAACCTGACGGTGGTGGGCAACCGGGCGGTCGGCAACCGGGTCGGGGTGACGGTGAACTCGAACGACCTGGAGTCGCTGGCCCCGCAGCACGCCGCGGTGATCGCGGGCAACGTGGTGGCGGACAACAACGCGGCGGACTCGCCGGAGCAGGCCGACGGCGGCTTCGGGATCGGGATCGGGATCGGCGGCGGGACGGGCAACCGGGTGGAGCGGAACCTGGTGCGCGGGAACCGGGCGGCGGGCGTGGTGGTGACCGACCCGCCGGGGCACCCGGCGAGCGGCAACCGGGTGGCCGGGAACCGGGTCTCCGGGAACGGCGTGGACCTGGTCGGCGGGGCCGCCGATCCGAGCAACTGCTTCACCGACAACGCCCCGGCGGTGCAGAGCCCGCCCGGGCTGGAGCAGTTGGCCCCGTGCGGGGCGGCGGGCGGGGCGAAGGTCCCGGCGGGGCGGGCCGCCGCTGTGCAGGCGCCGCCGGGCACCGCGTTCAACGCCGTGCCGGCGCCGCCCGCGCAGCCCTCGCTGCCGGACCCGAACGTCCCGGCCGTCCCGGCGGTGGGCCTGCCCGGCCCGGTCGACCCGGACGCGTACCCGCTGCCCGCCGCCGTCTGACGCCCCGTCGGCCACGGTCGCGGCCCGGTCAGCCGGCCGTGGCCCAGGGGGCCTCGGGGAGTTTCGCGCCCGCCTGCTGCCCCTGCAGGTCGAGGGTGGTGGGCGTGCCGAGGCCGGCGATCCGCATGGTGACGCGGCGCAGCCCGCCGTCGGCGTCGATCCAGTAGGTGAGCGGGGAGTCGGCGGTGTCGCGGTCGGCGGCCTCGCGCGGGCGGGGGCCGGAGATCCGGTCGTAGGCGCGGCCGTCGATGGTGTCCCGGCCGAGCCGGCGCGGGCCGGACTGGACGAGCAGCAGCGGGTTGTCGGGGCGGTCGGCGCCGAGCTGGACCAGCAGGTTCAGGCCGGAGTCGAGCGGGTCGGTGCCGTAGGCGCGGGACGACCAGCCGCTGCGGGGCACGTGGTCGGCCTGTTCCCAGGCGGGCCCGGCCACCCCGGCGGGGGCCTTGGCCAGGCCGAGGCCGCCGGTGTCCCAGACCACCAGGCCCTCGTCCAGCGTCCCGGCGGGCCCGCTGACCCGGTAGCCGCCCGCGGCGTGCCGGGTGCGGTAGTCGACCACGCCGTGCACCTCGACCACCATGCCGTCGCCCTCCTGCGCGGTCAGCGCGACCCGGACGGGGCTGGCCCCGTAGAGGGTGAACCGGGACAGGGCGAGCCGGGACGCCTCCTCGGTGGTGAGCGGCCGCGGCCCGTCCTGACGGTCCGTCAGCTGCCAGGCCGTCACCCCGCCGGCGGCGAGCAGTGCCGCGGCGAGGGCGGCGACCACGGCGGTGCGGCGCTTCTTCCCGGCGGGCCGGGGCTCCCGGGCGGGCCGGGTCTTCTCGGTGGCCCGGTTCGGGCCGGTGCGGGTCGCCATGCGGGTCGGGTCCTCCGGGGTGCGGGGCTCGGGCGGGGCCCCGGGGCGGTTCGCCCCGGGGCCCCGGTGGTGCACTGACGGTACGTCAGCCGGTGCGGCGCCTGCGGACGGCGATCAGCAGTCCGGTGCCGAGGGCGACCAGCAGGCCGCCGGCGGCGAGCAGGTGGGGCAGGTTGCCGCCGGCTCCGGTGCTGGCCAGCGGCCCGGACGGGACCGGCCGGGCCTGCGGCGGGGCCGGGGTGTCCACCGTCGGGGTCGGGGTGGGCGTCGGCGGGATCAAGGTGTTGACGGCGGTGGTGGTGATGCCCGCGTCCAGGTGGTCGTCGTCCAGCACGACCGGTCCGAGGACCGGCTCGCGCGGGGCGGCGTAGCCCTGCGGCGGGGCGACCTCCTCCCAGTAGTAGGTGCCCTGGTCGGCCTGGGTGGCGCAGGTGCCGTCGGTGCCGGTGGTGCAGGGGCCGCCGACCTTGGTGTCGGGCTTGTCGCCGGCGGTCTGCAGGCCGTCGGTGCCGTCGGTCTCGCGCCACAGCTGGAACACGGCTCCGGCCAGGGGCCTGCCGTCCTGGTCCTGCTTGGCGAGGCGCAGTGCGCCGCGCTGGGGCTGGAAGCCGAAGTCGAAGCTGTGGTCGTCCTGTCCGGCCGCGCCCGTGGTCAGGGCCCGCTCGACGTAGGTGCCGCCCTTGGGGACGGTGCCGTCGGAGTCGGTCAGCCGGTTGTCGCCGACGTTCGCCGCGGTGGGGACCCAGTGGTGCAGCGGGCCGCCCTTGGCGTAGTCGGCGGGGTTGTCGAGCCGGATGGTGTACGCGGTCCTGGGCCTCAGCCCGCCGGTGACGTTGCTGTCGTCGAAGTAGTACTCGCCGCGCGCGGTGGTCCTCGTGCTGCCGACCTTCTTGCCGTCGGCGTCGTACAGGTCGACGGTCGCGCCGGGGACGGGTTTCTGCTGGGGCAGTTGCAGGCCGGAGCGCTCCGGGTCGTACCAGACCCGGTTGCCGATCTGCAGGGGCGCCCGGTCGCAGAGGACTTCCAGGTCGGCCATGGCGGCGCCCTTGCCGAAGCGCGAGCGGCCGTCGGAGAGTTCCTGGCCGAAGCCGGGGTCGGGGCCGCCGGTGCGCAGGGTGAACATGGTGCCGGCGGTGACGATGTTGTTGGACACGTCGTAGCCGGAGGTGGCGATGGAGTTCTCCGCCTTGGACAGCGCCATGCCCGCGAACGCCGGGTACGGGTGGCCGCCGGGGTAGGGGCGGTGCAGGTCGAAGAAGCCCTTGTTCCGGGTGGTGGCGCCGCAGCCCAGGTTGACGTCGAGCACGTAGGCGTCGCCGGCCCTGCAGGCCTTGTTGAGGTCCGCGGAGGCGAGCACGTACACGAAGCCGGGCGGGAACGGCTGGCCCTCGGCGGGTGCGGCGGCGGCCTGGTCGGCGTACCGGTCGCGGAAGGCGAGCAGCATCGAGCCGTCGGTCTCGAAGCCGACCTCGCCGAGTTCGGGCTCCGGGTAGAGGCCGCAGTCCTGGCCGTTGGCCGACCGGACCCGGGTGTCCGTCCACGGGTACCAGTAGTAGCCGCCGGTGCAGGACACCGGGGGCGTGCCGCGGTGGTCGAGCGGCTGGTCCAGCACGGCGGCGCCGAAGACGCCGGTGGCCGGGTCGAACGGCAGCACCACGGCCCGCAGGTCGGTGATCCGCTGGGTGGACTCGCCGGAGCAGACGCCGCCGAGGTAGCCGACGCCGTCCTGCATGCCGAGGCCGTAGGGCCGCCAGTCGCCGGCGGCCGGGCAGTCGGCCGCCGGGATCGGGTAGACGGCCTTCGGCGCGGACGCCGTCGCCGCGGTGGCGTCGTACCGGTAGAGCTTGCGGTCGTGCAGGTTGACCACGTACAGGTCGCGGCCGTCCTCGGTGAGCTTCAGCCCGCCGAGGCTCTCCTTGCCGACGGCCGGGTAGAAGGCCGCGTCGTCGCCGCCGCCGTGCGCGGTCGTCCCGGTGTTCGGGACGGTGGTGAACAGCGTGGTGGCCTTGGTGGCGGGGTCGGTGACGTAGACCGCGCCGGGGCCGCCGGGGCCGTACTTGGTGTCCCGCTTGGCCTGGGCCGAGCTGAACAGCCGCTTGTCGTCCCGGTTCCAGGCGATGCCGAAGACGTTCCCGGTGTCGGCGGTGTCGCCGATGTCCGTGACGTCCTTGTTCACGCCGCGCGAGCGGTACGGGAAGGTCAGCAGGGTGCGCTGGGTGTCCGGGCCGAGGGCGGCGGGCTGGCAGGCGGTGGCCAGCGGGGCGTTGGCCTGGCAGTAGTCGGACGGGTTCCACAGGCCGGTGGTCAGGGTGGCCTGCTTGCCCGCCGAGAGGTCGACGAACTCCTCGTTGCTGCTCAGCCGGTTCGGGGCGCCCGCCAGGCCCTCGCGGGCGGCGAACGCGGGGTACAGCACGCCCGGCTTCGGATTGACCACCTCCACCCGGTACCTGCCGCTGGCGGTGGCCTTGGCGGGGGCGAGGGTGACGGTGCCGTCGGCGGCGGTGACGGCGGTGCGCACCGTGCCGTCGTCGCCGGTGAGGGTGACCGTCACTCCGGCCATGCCGGGTTCCAGTGCGGGGCTCCACGTCCCGCTCTCGTCGACGGCGCGGACCACCCGCACCGTGACCGAGCCCTCCGCGCCGGCGGGCGAGGCGGACGGCGCGGCCACCGCCGTCGCGGCGGCCAGTGCGGCCACCACGGCGGCGGCCCGGCCTGCCCGCCGCCGGCCCGTGCGCGGCACGGGTGATCGAGGCTGTTCTGCTGTCTGAATCATGCCCTGCTCTCGTGGTCGGGAAGGCACGCCGGACCGGGGCCGCGGAACCACCCGGACGGCCCTGCGTACACCTCTTTTGGCCGAATCGTAAGCGGAATACGGCCATCCGGCGTACGGAACAGGAAAATTGACGTCCCATCAGGAAGCACGACCGATCCTCCGCGTGCGCCCGGTGCGCCCCGCGTGCCCCGCCCTGCGACTGCCATGTCAAACGCTTTCGGCCACCGGCACTAGGGTGGCCCGATGGTCGAACAACCTTTGCCGTCCGCCCACGGGGCGCTGCACCACGTCGAGTTGTGGGTGCCCGACCTGGAGCGCGCGGTGCGGTCCTTCGGGTGGTTGCTGGAGTCGCTCGGGTACGCCGTGCACCAGGACTGGCCCGCCGGGCGGAGCTGGGTGCTGGGGGCGACCTACCTGGTGGTGGAGCGCTCGCCCGCGCTGGCCGCCGACCGGCACGAGCGCCGTCGGCCGGGGCTCAACCACCTGGCCTTCCACGTGCGCGACGCGGCCGCGGTGGACGCCCTGGTGGCGGCGGCGCCCGCGTACGGCTGGCGGCTGCTGTTCGCGGACCGGCACCCCTACGCGGGCGGGCCCGGGCACTACGCCGGCTACCTGGAGGACGAGGACGGGTTCGAGGTCGAGCTGGTCGCGCTCGCGGGGCCGGGCGACTGACCGTTCCGCCGTGACCGGGGCCCGGGGGCGGAGGAGAATGGGACGGTTCGCCGAAGGCCCGCACCCCCCGGGAGGCACGCGATGCGAACGATGATCGTGGCGGAGCTCGACACCGAGAAGTCCAACCGGCTGATCGCCGAGGGGCTGATGCCCGAGCGGATGGGCGCCATGCTGGCGGCCCTGAAGCCGGAGGCGGCCTACTTCTACCCGGCCGGCGGCCACCGCGCCTTCACCCTGGTGGTGGACCTGGACCAGGAGTCCGCGCTGGTCACCGCCGTCGAACCGCTCTGGATGGAACTGGGCGCCCACGTGACGCTGACGCCGTGCATGAACGCGGAGGAACTGCGGGCCGGTATCGACAAGTTGACGAGTTGACCGCAGGGCGGCGGCCGGCGGCTCAGCGGGTCAGCCGGACGGTGCTCTCCTGCGCCCAGTCGGCGTCCCGGACGGCCAGCACCCCCAGGACGGGCTGGGCCAGGTCGCCGTACTGGTCGAAGGCGACCGGCCCGGTGACACCGTCGAAGCGGAGTTCGGCGAGGGCCCGGACCACCTCGGCCCGGGCGTCCGCGGGCAGCGTGCCGCCGTGCGCGGCGGCGACCGCGCCGACGGCCCGGACGATCGCGCCGGTGGCGTCGTAGGCGTAGGCCCCGTACTGCTCGGGGTCGCTGGTGTAGCCGCCCTTGGCGAAGGCCGCCAGGAACTGCTTGGCGCCGGGCATCCGGCTGCCGGGGACGGTGGTGGAGACCGTCAGGTCGCCGGGGGCGGCGGCCTTGGCGAACTCGGGGGCGTAGAGGCCGTCGCCGCCCATCAGCGGGCCGTCCACGCCGCCCTGCTTGAGCTGCCGGGAGAGCGGTCCGGCGTCCGGGTACATGCCGCCGAAGAACACCGCCTGCGCGCCCGAGGCCCGGACCTTCGCCACCAGCGCGGTGAAGTCGGTGTCGCCGGTGCGGATGTGCTCGGCCCCGGCCGCGGTCCCGCCGACCCGGTCGAGTTCGGCGGCGAACCGGGCGACGATGCCGCTGCCGTACGCGGAGCCGTCGTCGACCAGGAACACCTTGGGCCGCTTCGCCGTCCGCACCAGGTGGTCGGCGGCGGTGGCACCCTGCTCGGCGTCGTTGGCGCAGACCCGGAAGAACGAGCCGTACTGCCGGGTGGCCCGGCCCGCCGCCCAGTCCGGGCCGAGGGTGAGCATGGTGTTGGTGGCAACCGGTGAGACGGTGGCCAGCCGCGCGGCGTCCAGCGGCGGCAGCATGCTCTGCGCCACCGAGGAGTTGACCGGGCCGACCACGCCCAGCACCGCGCCCTCCTCGACCAGCCGGGTGGCGTTGGCCCGGCCGTCGGCGGGCTGCCCGTGGTCGTCCAGGGCGCGCAGCTCGAACTGCACGCCGGGGACGGTGTTGCCGCGGTTGGCGTCCTTGACGGCGAGGTCGGCGGCGTCCTTGACGGCCTGGCCGGTGGCGGCGAGCGAGCCGGTCAGCGGGGCGTCCAGGCCGATCACCACCTTGACGGCCTTCCCGTCGGGGGGCGGTGCCGCGGTCAGCCCGCTGCCGTTGCTGCCGCCGGTGCCGCCGCTCCCGATGAACTGCCGGGCCAGCAGGCCGCCGCCCAGCACGGCGAGCGCGACGGCGACGGCGGCGATCCGCAGCCCGGTCCGGCGGGGGCGGGCCGGCGGGGCGGTCGGCGGCGGGGGCGGCGGGGGCGGTGCCGTCAGGGTCTCGGTGGCGGCGGCCAGCAGGGCGGCGGCCCGGTCGGTGTCGGCGCGCCGCCCGGGGTCCTTGGCGAGCAGCGCGTCCAGGACGGGGGCGAGCGCACCGGCCCGGACCGGCGGGAGGTGCGGGCGGGTGAAGACGGCGAGGGCGAGCGCGTGCAGGCCGTCGGCGTCGAACGGGGGGCGGCCCTCGACCGCGTGGTAGAGGGTGGCGCCGAGCGCCCACAGGTCGTTGGCGGGGGCCGGGTGCCTGCCCTCCAGCTGCTCGGGCGGCATGTAGTGCGGGGTGCCGACGACGGCGCCGCTGTGGCTGAGCCGGGTGGTGGCGTCGGCGAGGTGGGCGATCCCGAAGTCGGTGAGGACGACCCGGTCCCCGGCCAGCAGCACGTTGTCGGGCTTGAGGTCGCGGTGCACGATCCCGGCGGCGTGCGCGGCGCGGAGCGCGCCGAGCAGGGCGGTGCCGATCCCGGCGACCCGGGCGGGCGGCAGCGGGCCGTCGGCGCGCAGCAGGGCGGCGAGCGAGCGGCCGCGCAGGAACTCCATCACGATGACGGGCGAGCCGCGATGCTCGACCACGTCGTGGACGGTGACCACGGAGGGGTGGTTGAGCAGCGCGACGGCGCGGGCCTCGGCGGTGAACCGGCCCAGCAGGCGGGCGCGTTCCTCGTCCTCCAGGCCGGGCGGGAACAGGATCTCCTTGACCGCGACCTCGCGCCCGAACAGCTGCCGGTCCCGGGCCAGCCAGACCCGGCCCATCCCGCCCTGTCCGATCATTTCGGCCAACTCGTAGCGGCCCGCGACGACTTCCGGCTGCTGCTCGGTCACCCGGGCACTCTAACGGGACGGGCGGGTCGGCCCGGGCGCTGTCGACAAGTCGTGACGTTCCGCCCTGACGGTCCGTCAGTCGCCGAGGGCCAGCTTGGCGCCGAAGCCGAGGACGGCGGTGCCGGTGACCCGGTCGAGCAGGCGGCGGGCGGCGGGGCGGCGCAGCCAGCCGCGCAGGGTGTGCGCGAAGCCGATCAGGACGGCGGACCAGAACAGGCCCTCGACGACGTGCACGGAGGTGAGCAGCACGCCGGCGGCCAGGTGCGGGGCCCCGGCGGGGATGAACGGGGGCAGCACGGCGACGTAGAACACGCCGACCTTGGGGTTGAGCAGGTTGGTGACGGTGCCGCGCCGCCAGCCCGCCCACCAGCCGCCGTCCCGGTCGGCGGGCCCGGCGTCCTCGTCCTGCGCGGAGTGGCGGCTGCGCAGCAACTGGACGCCCATCCACAGCAGGTAGCAGACCCCGGCCCAGCGCAGCGTCTCGTACGCGAGCCGGGAGGCGGTGAGCAGCACGCTCAGCCCGGCGGCGGAGGCGGTGCCCCAGACCAGGGTGCCGGTCTGGATGCCGAGCACCACACCCCACGCCTGCCGCCGCCGGCCGAGGGCCGCGGTCCGCAGGATGAGCGCGGTGTCGAGCCCGGGCGTCAGCGTGAGCAGCCCCACCACCAGGGCGAAGGAGGCCAGCGGCCCGGCCATCGTCGTCAGGTCCATGGGCGCTCAGCCTAGCTCTGCGCCGGGCGGCCGTAGCGGGCGAGGCAGTGCCAGACCTGTTTGACGTGCTGGGGGTCGTGCGCGCCGCTGCGGGCGGCGGCGCCGATCGCGGCGGGGTCGAGGACGCCGTCCCGGGCGAGGATGGCGGCGAGGGCGGTGATGTGCGGGCCCCGGTAGTCGGCGTACCGGTGGAGGTCGGTGGCGGGGAGGCGGTGGCCGGGGTGCCATGCGAGGGGGCAGGGCAGCAGGCGGGCGGCGGCCTCGATCTCGGTGCCGCGGTAGCAGGGGTCGAGGACGAGGGCGTCGACGTGTTCGGTAAACCGGACGGGGCCGTGCAGTTGGGCCTCGATGTAGGAGTCCAGCAGGTCCTGGTCGTCGGCCTCGGCGAGGGCGATCAGGTGGTTGGCGGCGGCGGTGCCGAAGTCCTCGGGTTCGAGGAAGCTGTCGGGGTAGCAGAAGGTGGCCCGGTGCAGGGTGTCGGGGCGCAGCCGCAGGTGGGCGGAGCCGAACCGGGGCGCGCCGCCGCAAGGGCCGGCCCTCGGACCCCCGTCGCAGCCCTGCGGCGTCCGGTGCGTGCTCTCGGCGTGCCGGCCGGAAGCCCTCGTACTGGGTGTACTCGGGCTTTCGGCCGGTGCGGCGAGAGGGCGTGCCGGGAGTCGTGGGGCAGGCGGGGGTCCGAGGGCCGGCCCTTGGGGTCGCGGCGGTGGTCGAGGGCGCCGTAGACGGGGCGGAGTTCGGCGGGGGCGTCGTCGTAGGCGCCGCCGAAGATCCGGCTCTCCCACTTCCAGCGGTCGCCGCCGGGGTGGGCGGTGAGGCCGCCGTTGCTGGTGCCGGTGGAGAACTGGGAGCGGTAGACGCCGTCCTCGGCCATCGAGCGGAGGATCGGGCGGCCGTCGATCAGCCGGTCGGGGTGGAAGTTGAGGGTGACGGTGAGCCCGGCGGGCAGCGGCCCGCCGCGGCTGCGGGCGGCGACGTGGTGCAGGGCGCGGGCTGCGGGGGTCGGGTCCATGCCCCCGCAGTCTGCCGGGGCGGGCCGGGTGGCGCAGCCGGTTTTCCGGCGGGCGGCGGGCGGTGGCCCGGTGGCGAGCGGGCGGTGGCCCGGTGGCGGCCCGGTGGCGGGCGGTACGTCAACGCCCTTGCCGTGGTGGCTACTTGCGAGTAGGAAGTGTCCGGGTCCGTTGTCGCGTGCATGCGCAGAGCCGCCCGACGGGCCGTCGACTCCCTCCACTTCCCCCAGGGATGGCCATGAAGCTGTTCGTCCGCCGCGCGCTGTCCGCCGCGGCCGCGCTCGCGCTCTGCCTGCCGCTGTCCGTCTCCGCCGCCCGGGCCGCGCCGTCCGCCGCGGCCGATCCCGGCCCGCCGCCGGTGCTGACGGGGGCTCAGCTGGCCGCGTCCTGGACCGGGCCGTTGAGCACCCGGGGGCGGTACGTGGTGGACGCGAACGGGAACCGGTTCAAGCTGAAGGCCGGCAACTGGGCCGGGGCGCAGGGCACCTGGCAGGGCAGCGGGTCGACCACCGACCCGGCGAACAACCAGGCGGGGCAGGTCTCGTACAACCTGCCGCTGGGGCTGGACCGGGCCCCGGTCGCGGACATCCTGGCCGGGTTCCACCGGCTGGGGATCAACAGCGTCCGGCTGCCGTTCGCCGACGCGATGCTGCACGACTCCGCGCCGGTGCCGGACGCGGCGGTGGCGGCGAACCCGCAGTGGCGGGGCCGGACGCCGCTGCAGGTGTACGACGGGGTGGTGGCGGCGCTGACCGCCGACGGCTTCGCGGTGATCCTGAACAACCACACCACGAGCTACCGGTTCTGCTGCGGCCTGGACGGCAACGAGCGCTGGAACAGCGGCCAGTCCACCCAGGCGTGGGAGGACGACTGGCTGGCCCTGGCCGCCCGCTACCGGGACAACAAGCGGGTGGTCGGCGCGGACCTGCGCAACGAGGTGCGCCGCGACACCTGGGACGACCCGAACTGGGGCCTGGGCGACGCCCACGACACGTACGCGGCCTACGAGGAGGCGGGCAACCGCCTGCTGCGTGCCGACCCGGACCTGCTGGTGATCATGGAGGGCATCAACTGGTACGGCATCCCGGCCGCCGGGTTCAGCCACGGGCGGCCGCAGTTGACGCCGGTCCGCACCCTGTCGAACACCCTGGTCGACTCCGGGAAGCTGGTGTACTCGGCGCACTTCTACGGCTACACCGGCCCGGCCAACACCGGCGCGGGCAGCGGGCCCGGCTCGACGAGCGACCCGCGCTACCAGGACTTCTCCCCGCAGCAGTTGGAGCAGGTGGTGAACGACGAGGCGCTGTTCGTCACCCAGGCCGGGCAGCACTTCACCGCCCCGGTGTGGATCAGCGAGTTCGGCGCGGGCGGCCGGGGCGACACCGACGCCGCGGGGCAGGCCTGGTTCGCGAACTTCACCGCGATCCTGGCCGCGCACGACACCGACTTCGCGATCTGGCCGCTGGTCGGCTGGCAGAACGGCGGTTTCCCGCAGGACAGTTGGGCGCTGCTGAGCTTCGACCCGGCGGGCCGGGCGCTCGGCCTGGAGGACCCGGGCGACTGGCGGGCGGCGGCCTGGAACCGGCTGCTGGCCGCCCCGTCCGCGACCGGGCCGGTCGCCCCCGTCGCGCACTGGAACCTGCTGGACCTGGACCACGCCGACGCGATCGCCTCCCGCCGGATGCTGGCGCTGCCGGACTGGAGCGGCGGCAACCGCAAGGGGAACTGCCCGGACGGGCAGCGGGTGGTGGGCCTGGGCCGGGGCAGCGGGCGCGGCCTGTGCACCGACGCCGGGCAGCCCGCGACCGGGCCGGGCGGCTGGACGACCGTCACCGACGAGCGCTACGTGACGGGCGGCGACTGGGCGTCCGGCTACAACAAGCTCCAGTGCCCGGACGGGAGTTTCGCGGTCGGCTACGGCGTCCGCAACAACGCGATGGCGGCGCTGCTCTGCGCCCCGGCGGCCGGGCCGCTGCCGTCCACCGGGCGGGTGCTCTGGTTCGACCACGGCGACAACCGGCCGGCCGCCGGGGGCTCGGCGGGCAGCGACTGGGCGCCGGGCTCGTACAAGGGCCAGTGCGCGGACGGCGAGTACCTGGCCGGGGTCGCCTACACCTGGAAGTGGCTGCACTACGGCGTCCCGGACGCCGTGCTCTGCCGCCCGCTGGCCTGACGCACCGGCAGGAGCACGGCGGTGGGGGGGGCCCCCCCCCGCGCCCCCCCCCCCCCCCCCCCCCCCCCGGCGGGCCCCCCCCCGGGGGCCGGGCGGGGGGGCGGGGCCGCGCGGGGGGGGGGCTAGACGCTGTTGTGGGGGGCGTCGTGGGGGCCCGCGCCGGGGGGGCCCCCCCCCCCGCCGCCCCCCCCCCGGCGCGGCGGGGGGGGGGGGGCCCCCCCCCCCCCCCCCCCCCCCGCCCCCGCCCCCTCCCGACGGGCCGTCAGCCCGCGTTGATCCGGGCGGCCTTGCGCAGCAGCGCGGGGCTGAGCCGGCCGAGCAGCCGGGCCGCCTTGGCCTCCACGGTGACGGGCACCACGGCCTTGTTCGCCCGGACGGCGCGGACGATCTCGGCGGCGACCTTCTCCGGCGGGAAGCCCCGGCGGGCGTACATCTTGGACACCTTGGCCTGCTTGGCGGCCTGGTCGTCCTCCCCCAGGCCGGAGAAGGTGGTGGTGCGGGTGATGTTGGTGTTGACGATGCCGGGGCAGATGGTGGAGACGCCGATCCGGTGCGGGGCGAGTTCGGCCCGCAGGCAGTCGGAGAGCATGAACACCGCCGACTTGGAGGTGGCGTACGCGGCCAGCACCTTGGACGGCAGGTAGGCCGCCGCCGAGGCCAGGTTGACGATGTGTCCGCCCTGGCCGCGCTCCACCATCAGCTGTCCGAAGGCCCGGCAGCCGTGGATGACGCCCCACAGGTTGACGTCCAGCACCCGCTTCCACTCGGCCTCGGTGGTCTCCAGGAACGTCCCGGAGTGGCCGACGCCCGCGTTGTTGACCACCACGTCGGGGACCCCGAAGTCGGCGGCGACCTGCCGGGCGAAGGCGTCCACGGCGGCGGCGTCGCTGACGTCGACCCGGTAGGCGGCGGCCTTGACGCCGGACAGCTCGCACAGTTCGGCGGTGCGCTGCGCGGCGGGCAGGTCGCGGTCGCAGACCACCACCCGGGCACCCCGGTCGGCGAAGGCCAGCGCGGTGGCCCGGCCGATGCCGCTGCCCGCGCCGGTGACCACCACCAGCTCGCCCGCCCCGGAGGGCTCCTGGCGGACCGCGCCGTGGTCGCGGGCGGCGAACTCGCGCACCAGCGCGGCCACCGCCGGGCCCTTCTCCAGCAGCGCCGACCAGTGCGTGGCGTTCAGCGAGCGCCTGGTCAGCCGGGGCACCCACTGCTCCAGGCCCTCGGAGAGGAAGTCCGAGACGTAGTGGTCCCGTTCCAGGGTGATCAGCTGCACCGGGACCTCGGTGAACCGTTCGCGCGGCCGGCGCACGGTGGGCTTCATGTTGGCCCGGTACAGCTCGATGCCGTGCACCGCGTCCTTCGCCAGGGTGGCCTGCGGGTGCCCGGGGCGCGGCCGGACCGCCTCCAGGTCGCGCAGCACCCGGGGCCAGAGCCGGGCCAGGCCGAGCTTCCAGGCGGCGGGCGCCAGCACCGGCAGGTGGAACAGCGCGATGTACCAGGAGTGCGCGCCCTGCCGGAGCAGCTGGGAGAGGTGACGGGGCGTCGGGCGGCGGGTGCGGTGCCTGATCCAGTGCCCCATGTGGTCCAGGCACGGGCCCGACATGGTGGTGTAGCTGGCGATCCGCCGGTACGAGCCGGGCGTGGTGATCGCCTCCCAGGACTGCACGCTCCCCCAGTCGTGCGCCACCACGTGCACCGGCCGGTCCGGGCTGACGGCGTCCGCGACCGCGAACAGGTCCTCGCCGAGCAGTTCCAGCCGGTAGCCCTCGCGGCCGGCCGGCACCCCGGACGCCCCCGAGCCCCGGGTGTCGTACCGCACCACGTGGTGGTCGGCGGCCAGGTCCGCGGCCACGTCGTCCCAGACCGAGTGGTCGTCGGGGTAGCCGTGCACCAGGACCACCGTCGGGTTCGCCGGGTCGCCCTGCTCGTACACGGCGAGCGCCAGCCCGCCGGAGTCGACGGTGCGTCGGCGGATCTCGGTGTTGCCGCTGGTCATGCCGCGTCCTCCAGGAGTGCCCAGCGCCGCACGTGCGGCAGGTCGTCGTCGAGCCAGTACACGTCGTCCTCGGTGACCACGAGGAGTTCCTCGAACTTGATGCCCACCTCGCGGAACCCGATGTGCGGTTCCACCGCCCACAGGCCCGGCGTCGGCGCGTGCCGGGAGGCCCGGCCGCCCGCCCACAGCGGGGACCTGCCCTCCAGCCGCTCCTTCACCAGTTCGCGTCCGAGGGTCTGCAGCGTACGCACCCCGAAGCCGAACAGGTTCACCCCGGCCGGGCCGCGGGCCGTCATCCGGGTCACCTGGTGGCCGATCACCCGGCCCGGGTAGACCTGGTGGCGGTTGTCGTAGCCGTGCTCGGCGATCTGCGCGTCCACGGCCGCGTACACCTCGGCGAGGGTCCTGCGGGCCTTCACCTCGCGCAGGATCAGCTCCCGGTACGCCTTCAGGTCCAGCGCGAGGCGGTCCCAGACCGGGTTCTCGCCGACCTTGCCGCCGTAGCCGATGTCGGCGGTGTAGCCGTCCACCACCGGCGCGCAGTCCAGCACGTACGGCATGCCCTCCTTCAGCACCCGGGAGCCCGCGAAGAACTGCAGCGGGGTGTGGAAGTGCCGGAACGCCGTGCGGTCGCCGAACCAGGCGAACGGCACGTGGAAGAAGTCCTGCACGCCCGCCCGGACCAGGCAGCGGCGCAGCTGCGCGGTGGCCTGACGCTCCGTCACGCCCGGCTCGATCCAGGCCGCGACCTGCTCGGCGCAGTGGTAGGCCAGTTGCTGGGTCTCCCGGAACCGGGCCAGGTCGCGCTCGTCGAAGGGGAACTTCGGGGGTTGCTTCATCCGACTACACCTCCAGTTCGAGGGTCTCGCCCTCGGCGGCCCGGGACACGCACGGCAGCATCAGGCCGGCGGCCCGCTGCTCCTCGGTCAGCCTGCGGTCGCGGTGCTCGGGCGTCCCGGACGCCACCTTGAGCACGCACGTCCCGCAGAAGCCCTGCTTGCACGAGTACGGCAGCTCCGGCCGCGCCTCGCGCGCCACGTCCAGCGCGGAGCGGTCGGCCGGGACGGCCAGCTCCGGGCCGCCCGGGCCCAGCCGGAGCGTGAACGGACGGCCGTTCAGCACCGGGGCGGCGCCGAACCGTTCGTAGTGCAGCGAGACCGCGGGCGAGGCGTCCAGCGCCCGCTGCACGGCCGCCAGCATCGGCGCCGGGCCGCACACGTACACCGCGGCGCCGCGCGGGGCGCGGGCCAGCAGTTCGGCGGCGTCCGGGAGGCCGTGCTCCTCGTCGGTCCTGATCTCCACCCGGTTCGGGTCCAGCGACCTCAGCTCGTCGGTGAACGGCAGCGAGGCGGCGCTGCGGCCGGTGTGCACCAGCCGCCAGTCCACGCCCGCGTGCTGGGCGGCCCGGGCCATCGGCAGCAGCGGGGTGACGCCGATGCCGCCGGCCAGGAACAGCACCTTCTCCTCGCCGCAGAACGCGAAGCCGTTGCGCGGGCGGCGCACCCGCAGCCGCACGCCGACGTGCAGTGCGTCGTGGACCTCGGCGCTGCCGCCCCCGCCGTCGGGGACGCGGCGCACCGCGATCCGGTAGCCGTGCCGGTCGGCCGGGTCGCCGCACAGCGAGTAGTGCCGCTCGCGCCCCGACGGCAGCGTCAGCCGCACCCGCGCGCCCGGCTGCCACTCCGGCAGCATCCCGCCCGAGGGGTCCGCCAGCCGCAGCTCCACCACGTCCTCGGCCACCACTCGGTGCGCCGTCACCACCAGGAACAGCGGCGGCACCCCGCGCGCCTCCGCCCGCCGCGGACTGCGCCGCAGTCCGGGCCGCCCCAGCGCCGGGCTGTACCAGTCCCCGAACGCGGTCAGCCGCTCGAAGAACCGGTCCGCCCGCGGGCGTCCGTACAGGTCCGGCGGCGGGGTTTCGAGATCCATGGGGGAACACTCCGGGAAGAGGGCTGTCAGGGAGACGGAACGTGCGGTCGGGGCACTCGTGAGCGTGCACCCAGGGGCGCGGGGAACTGCGCGGGTGGGGCACAGGAGCGTCCGCAGGGTCCGTGGGCCGAGGGGGAGGTGCAGGTGGACGGGCCACCCGCGAGGGGCCGCGTCCCCGCTCCGCGCGGTCAGTGCGTGGCGGCGGCCCGGGCGGCCGGGGACTTGGCCAGGTAGGCGAGGGCCTGGGAGGAGCTGCCCTCGCGGGTGGGGTGGTAGCCCGGGCCGAAGTAGCGCAGCGCGGAGCGGACGAAGCGGGCCGGTTCGGGGAGCAGGCCGCGCCGGGCGGCGCGCTGGGCCTCCCGCCAGGTGGGGACGATCCGGCCGTCCAGGGTGGGGTCGGCGGCGAGCATGAAGCGGGCACCGCGGACCCAGAGGTGGACGAGCAGCGGGCCGGAGACGAACATGCCGCGGACCCGGCGCAGGTAGCCGGGGTCGAGGTGGCGCATCAGGTCGTAGGCGACGCTGCGGTGCTCGACCTCCTCGGCGCCGTGCCAGCGCAGCAGGTCGAGCATGGTGGGGTCGGCCTTGGCCCGGTCCAGGCCGGGCGAGTTGAGGGCCCAGTTGCCGAGGAAGGCGGTGAAGTGCTCGATCGCGGCGACGAAGGCGACCCGTTCGATGACGTTCTCGCGGTGCTGCCGGGCGCTCAGCCCGGGCTTGTCGCCGAGGACGCGGTGGAACAGCCAGCTGACCTGCCGGACGTACGGCCGCGGGTCGAGGCCCTGGCCGAGCAGGTGGTCGAGGACCTCCTGGTGGGCCTCGGCGTGGATCGCCTCCTGGCCGATGAAGCCGAGCACCTCCTCGCGGAGCTGCTCGTCGCGGATCATCGGGAGCGCGTCCTTGAAGACCTTGACGAACCAGCGCTCGCCCTCGGGGAGCAGCAGGTGCAGGACGTTGATGGTGTGGGTGGCCATCGGCTCGTCGGGGATCCAGTGCATCGGCAGCGCGGACCAGTCGAAGTGCACGTCGCGGGGTTCGAGGACCAGGCTGTCGTGCACGGCGGGCGGCGGGGTGGTGCGGGGCATGGGGGTGCCTCCTTGGGCGCGGACGGACGGGTGGCTCCGGGCCTTCCGGTGCGGTCATCTCCCGTCGGCGGGGCTTCGGTTCCGCACCCGGCGGCAGGGAGGGTGCGGGCGCCGGCCGGGAGATGGCCGTACCGGAGGGTCCGGGTCCGGAGGGCTCCGGGGGGACCGGTGGGCACACCGGCAAACTACTCGCGGGTAGTGGGCTGGACAAGGGGTTGGACCGTTCTTATCAACATCGAGTCTAATAAGCCGCTCGATAGGGTGACTCCGAGCCGCCCAGGGAGACGCCGTGACCGACCGCCCCGCACCCGCCCCGCTCGTCGCCGCGCTGCTCGCGCACCCGGTGCTGGCCGCCCCGGCCTACCCGGCGCCGCCGCCCGGGCCGGTCGCCGACCCGGCGGGCCTGCTCGCCGCCTGGCTGCTGGACGCGCTGGCCGCCGGGGAGCCGGACGCCCAGGTGGTGACGCTCTCCACGCTCGGCGCCGACGGGCACCCGGACGCCCGGGTCCTCGTCCTGCGCGACCTCGAACCGGGCACCGCCGCCTGCCACTTCTGGACCGAACCGGACTCCGCCAAGGCACGGCAGCTCGCCGCCCACCCGCAGGCCGCGCTGACCGCCTACTGGCCCCGGCAGGGCCGGCAGGCCCGCCTGCGCGGACCGGTCCGCCCCGGGCCCGACTGCTGGACGCCGTCGCCCGCCCTGCGCTGCTACGTCCTGCACCCCGTCGCCGTCGACCTCTGGCAGGCCGCCCCGGACCGCCGGCACCTCGCCCTGCACGCCGCCCGCACCCCGGACGGCTGGACCCCGGCCGACTGGACCGCCGCCGCCGTGGACTGACGTCCCGTCAGGCCACCGGGGACGACGGGGCCGCGTCCTCGGGCAGGTGCTGCAGGACCAGCGCCACCGAGGCGGCGGCGGTGCGGCCCTCGTGCACCCGGCCGTCGGCGAGGTGGACGTCGAAGCGGTTCCCGCCGTGGGTCCGGACCCGGGGGAGGTCGTGGCACTGCGGCGGGGCGGCCCGGTGGCTGAAGGTGATCCAGTACATCGCCCGGCCCGGCGCGAGCGCCCGCAGCCGGGGCTGGGCGTAGGCCGCCTCGACGAACTCCCGGGCGTCCGCGCCGGGTTGGCCGGCCGCGAAGGCCCGCAGCGCCTCCCAGCGGACGGCGATCGGGTCGAGGGTGCGGGGGTGGGCGTCGGGGTCGTCCTCGGAATCGGGGGGCTCGGCGGCCTCGGTCAACTCGGGCATGGGGCCGAGTGTGCCAGAGCGGGCCCGGGTTTCCCCGGAGCTTCGGAAGTCCGCCGCCCGTTCGTGGGGCTTCCGCCCGATTCCCGTCACCCGGCCGCCGTCATGCCCTTCGCCCGGCCGCCGTCATGCCCCCTCGCCCTCGGCCCTGCGCACCCGAACCGCTACCCTCCCCCGCATGGAGAAGATCACCGTCCCGGACGAGCCGCGCTGGCCCGGGTACGCGGCGGGGCGGTGGGCCGCGCTCGCGGCCCTCGCCGCCCTGGTCGCGGCACTCGGCCTGGCCGCGGGGGCGGCCTGGCGGCACCTGCCCCCCGGGTACTCCGCGGTCCCCCCGCTCCTCGCGGCGGGGGCGGCCTGCTGGGCCCAGCAGGTGGCCCGGGGCGCCGAGTGGTGGACGTCCTGGCCACCGATCGGCCGGTGGACCGCCTCGCTCGGCGCGGTGGCGCTGTTCGCGGCCGGGACGGCGCCGGCTGGCCGGCCGCCGCGCTGGCGCTGACCGCCGCCGGACCGGCCGTCGCCACAGGCCGGGCGGACCGCCACAGACGGCTGGGGCGGCTGACCCGGGAGCGGAACGCCGCGCTGCACCGGGTGCGCATCCGGCAGGAGGGCGAGAGCGCCCGCGGCGCGGTGGTCGAGGTCGCGGACCTGTCGGACGAGCCGGACTACCGGGGCCTGTACTCGGCCCGGCTGCGCATCCGCTACACCACCGCGGCGGGCACCGACCACACCGTCCGGCACGACACGGACTTCTCGGTGCACCGCCCGCCCCGGGTCGGCCTGGGTGCGACCGTGCGCTTCCTCCCCGAGGACCCGACCGACACCGAGATCGCACTGGACCCGGTGACCGCCGCCGCGGAGGCCCCGCCCGCCCCCGCCCCCGCCTCCGCTCCCGCTCCCGTGGACGTCCCCGCCGTCCCCGGCCTGCCCGCGCAGCTGGAGCACCTGCACCACCTGCACCTGGACGGGGCGCTCACCGCCGAGGAGTTCGCGCTCGCCAAGCGGCAGTTGATCGCCCCGCCGGACTGACCCCGCCCCGTCGCCCGCGCGCCCGCCGGGCTTCTCCCCCGCTTCACCGGAAAATGGTCCGGACCAATCCGGGCGGCCGCTACGCTCCCCCGCATGGAGGAGATCATCGTCCCGGGCGAGCCGCGCTGGCCGGGGCTGTCGGGCGGGCGCTGGACCGGGATCGGCCTGCTCGCCGCGGTGGTGGCGGTGCTCGGGTGGCTGGCCGGGTCCGCCCTGCGGGGCACCGGGGCGGCCGCCGAGCGGTACGTGCTGTTCGGGCTGGCGGCGTTCTTCGGGTTCCTGGCCTTCCTCTGGGCGCAGTACCTGGCCCGGGCCGAAGGGGAGCTGTACCGCCCGGTGTTCGGCTGGTGGGCCGCTTTCCCGGCGGGGGCGGCGGTGTTCGCGGCCGGGGTCCTGCTCGGCGGCGCCGGCGGGTGGCCGGTCGGCGCGGGGGCGGTCGCCGCCGTCCTGGCCGCGGCCGGGGCGGCCCGGCGCGACCGCCGGCTGCGGCTGGCCGCGCTGGCCGGGGTCCGGGCGGCGGCGCTGCACCGGGTGCGCGTCCGGGCGGAGGGCGAGACCGTCCGCGCCTCGGTGGTCGAGGTGCTGTCCCGCGCCGACACGCCCGACGACCGGGGCCGGTACTGGACGGGGCTGACGCTCCGTTACACCGTCGCGGCGGGCACCGAGCACACCGTCGAGCACCGGGCCGGCTTCTCCGTGCACGACACCCCCCGGGTGGGCCGGGGCGCGACCGTGCACCACCTGTCGGCGGACCCGGCCGACATCGAGGTCGTGCTGGACCCGGCGGGCCTGCCCGCCGACGACCCCGACCTGCCCGACCGGATCGCCCGCCTGCACCGGCTCCATCTGGACGGGGCGCTCACCGCCGAGGAGTTCGCGCTCGCCAAGCGGCAGTTGCTGGCCCCGGGGAACTGACCCCGCGTTCGGTTCGGGTGCGATAGGTTCCCGGGCATGACCGAGATACCGCCCGCCGCCTGGCCGCCGCCCGCCCCGATCCGGACCGCCCGTCTGGTGCTGCGCCCCTCGGAGGCCCGCGACCGGGCGGCCTTTGTCGACCTGTTCTGCTCGCCGGAGGTCGGCACGTACATCGGCGGCGCCCGCCCGCGCGCGGAGCTGGAGCGGGCGGTGCCGGAGGTCCCGGGGAACCGTCCGGGCTTCTTCGTCGCGGAGCTGGACGGCGCGGCGATCGGCGTCGTCACGCTGGACCGGCGGGCCCCCGAGCGGACCGGGCACCTGCGGCCGGAGGGCGGCGAGGCCGAGATCGGCTACCTGTTCCTGCCGCACGCCTGGGGCCGCGGCTACGCCGCCGAGGCGTGCGCCGCCGCCCTGGACTGGCACGCGGAGGTGCTGCCCGGGGAGCCGGTGGTGCTCTGCACGCAGAGCGCGAACGCGGCCTCGATGCGGGTCGCGGAGAAGCTGGGCTTCGCCGAGCTGGAGCGCTTCGAGGAGTACGGCGCCGAGCAGTGGTTCGGCGTCCGCACCCCTCCCGCGCCCGCCGGCTGACGCCCCGTCGGCCCGCTGCCGGGCCGACGGCAGCGGGTCAGCCCGCGAGGATCGCCAGCTGCCCGGTGGCCCGGGTCATCGCCACGTAGCGGTCGACCGCGCCCTCGATGCCGTCGCCGAAGGACTCCGGGTCGACCAGCACCACGAAGTCGAACTCCAGGCCCTTGACCAGCTCGGGGGCGAGCGAGCGGACCCGGGGCAGGCCGAGGAAGGACGGGTCGCCGATCACGCAGGCGGTGCCCTCGGGGTGCGCGGCCAGCCACTCGGCGAGCACCGCGTCCCGCTCGGCGCGGGCGCCGTGCCGGACCGGCAGGCCGCTGGAGCGGATCGAGGTGGGCACGTTGGCGTCGGGCAGCACGGCCCGGATGACGGGCGCGGCCTCGGCCATCACCTCCTCGGGGGTGCGGTAGTTGACGGTCAGTGAGGCGAGGGTGATCCGGTCCAGGCCGGCCCGCTCCAGGCGCTCGGTCCAGCTCTCGGTGAAGCCGTGCCGGGCCTGGGCGCGGTCGCCGACGATGGTGAAGGAGCGGGACGGGCAGCGGGCGATCAGCATCTGCCACTCGGCGTCGGTGAGTTCCTGCGCCTCGTCGACCACGATGTGCGCGAACGGGCCGGCCAGCAGGTCGGGGTCGACGGGTTCGGCCTCGCTGTGGTCGATCAGGGCGTCGCGCAGGTCGGCGCCGCGCAGCATGGCGACCGCGCCCTCGCCGTCGTCGTCGGATTTCAGCAGGTGGTCGACGACGCCGTCCATCAGTTCGCGCTCGGTGGCGAGCCGGGCCCGGTGGGCGCGCTCGCGGCGGTCGGCGTCGGTGTCGCCGAGCCGGCGGCGGGCGGCGTCCAGCAGCGGCAGGTCGGAGAGCGTCCAGGCGGCCGGGTCGGTGCGCTGCAGGGCGCGGACCTGCTCGCGGTCCAGGAACGGGGCGCACAGCCGCAGGTAGGCGGGGACGGTCCACAGGTCGCCGACCAGGTCGGTCGGTTCGAGGATCGGCCAGGCCCGGCGGAGCGCGCCGAGCAGTTCGGGGTCGCGCCGTAGTTCGCGGCGGAGCACCTCGGGCGAGATGCCGTCCTCGTCGTCGAAGGAGTCGGCGTTCTTGTCGAGCAGGATGGTGATCAGCTCGTCGAGGATCTGCTGGCGGGCCTCGTTGTGCGGGACGCCGGGGCCGGGGGCGGCGAACGCCTCGGACCAGTCCTGCGGGTCGATCCACAGCTCGTACCACTCGGTGGAGAGCTTGCGGCCCTCGGCGGGCGGCTCCTCGTAGACGGCGACGGCCTTCTCGATCGCGTGCACCATCCCGGCGGCGGCCTTCAGCCGGGCCACCTCGGGGTCGGGTTCGGGGGCGACGGCGGCGCCCTCGGGCAGCAGGTCGCGCAGGGTGCAGGTCTGCACGCCCTCCTCGCCGAGGCTGGGCAGCACGTCGGAGACGTACGCCAGGTACGGCTGGTGCGGGCCGACGAACAGCACCCGGCCCTTGCGGTGGCCGAGCCGGGGGTCGGAGTACAGCAGGTGGGCGGTGCGGTGCAGGGCGACCACGGTCTTGCCGGTGCCGGGGCCGCCGTCGACCACCAGGGCGCCGCGCGAACCGGCCCGGACGATGGCGTCCTGGTCGGCCTGGATGGTGGCGAGGACGTCGCGCATCCGCTCGGAGCGGGAGCTGCCGAGGCTGGCGATGAACGCGGACTGGTCGTCGAGCGCGGCGTGGCCCTCCAGTCCCTCGGCGGTGAACACCTCGTCCCAGTAGTCGCCGACGGCGCCGCGCTGCCAGCGGTAGCGGCGGCGGCTGACCAGGCCCATCGGGTTGGCGTGGGTGGCGGCGAAGAAGGGCTCGGCGGCGGGCGAGCGCCAGTCGATCAGCAGGCGGCGGCCGTCGGCGTCGGCGAGGCCGAGGCGGCCGATGTAGACGGGCTCGGGGTCGTCGGCGCGGACGATCCGGCCCAGGCACAGGTCGGTGCCGAAGCGGCGCAGGGTGCGCAGCCGGGCCGAGAGCCGGTGCACCTCGCTGTCGCGGTCCATCGCGGCCCGGCCGGCTCCGCCGGGGCTGCGGCGGACCTCCTCCAGGCGGGCGGTGAGGTCGGCGATGTCGGCTTCCAGGGTGGTGGCGATGTCCGTGAAGTGCCGGTCGTCGGCGGCGATCAGGGCCGGGTCCGCCTTGGCGGCGAGCCGCTCGGGCAGGTCGAAGGCGCTGGTCGTCGGGGAATTCATGGGTGTCGGCTCCGATCCGCTGTCTGGTCCGCCGCGCGCCGCCCGCGTGCTGCTCGCGGTCTGCCCCGTTTGTGCTGTTTGCGCGGGTTCCCAGGTTCAGATCAGCGATTGTGCGGCACTGGGGGGGCCTTGCCGCAAGGCCCCCCGTGCGGTATACATTGGATAACGGCAGGAGAGTGCGAACTCCCTGCCTTTCGTGTTTCCCGGGCCGGTGCGCCCGGGCTTCCCCCATCCTCGCCCATCCTCGCCCGTCGGCGGCCCTGCCTTCGACCTCACGAGCCGCCTCACAGGCGGTCCAGGGCCTCCACCGGGTCGGGGCCGTTCCACTCCTCCGGGTCGTCGTCCTCACCCACCTGGCCGGTCGCCTCGAACTCGGCGTCGGCGGCCCGGACGGCGGCGGCGTAGGCCGCGGCGTCCGCCACCGGGTGCAGCACCCGGGCCCCGGCGGGGGCCAGCGCGAGCACCCCGAGGGTGTAGCGGTCGCGCGGACCGGGCCAGATGTGGTCGCGGACCACCGCGAAGCCGCCGGCCGGGCCGGTCTCGGGGGCGGCGGCGCGGACCAGGGCCAGGAACCACAGCGGGTCGCGGAAGCTCTCCCGATGGACCGTCAGGTTCACCACCGTCAGCACGCCCCGCCCGGCGTCGTAGTCGACCCGGGCCAGGCCGGGCTCCTCGGCGGTCCGCAGGAAGGCCCGGAGCTGGGCCCGGTGGTCGTCGCCGTCCGCCAGCCAGCGCGCCACCGTCTCCTCGTCCGGCCCCGGGTGCAGCGACCAGGGCAGCCCGCCGTCCTCCCCCCGCCGGTCGTGCCACCCCGTCAGCCCCGCCCGGTCGGCCCACTCGGCCAGCGGCCGGGGCGCGGCCGCCAGGTAGCGCCCCAGCGCGGCGGGCTCCAGGTGCAGTCGGGCCATCGCACAGTACGGCTCGGACATCACGGCTTCCTTCCCGGTGGGCGACGCTGCGTCAGGGGGCCGATCCTGCCAGGGGGTTGCGACAGTGCTCCGGGGCGGCCCCGAGCCGCTCGGGCGGACCTGGGATGCTGGCGGGTGGCGGGGGCCGGCGAGGTGGAGGGCGGGCGGGGCATGGCAGTGGCGACGGGCGGGGGTGCCCCGGACGAGGGGGTGGACCCGAAGGACTGGTTCGACGCCTGGCGGGAGCTGATCGGCCTGACCAGGGACTGCGACACCACCAGCCCGTACGCGGACCGGTTCGAGGCTGAACTGCGGCGCTCCGAGCTGGGCCCCGTCACCTTCCTGGGGACGTCGTTCCCCTCGGCGAGCTTCCGGCGCACCGACACCCGGGTGCGGCGCTCCGACCCGGGCGTGTTCCACCTGACCCTGGTGCTGCGCGGCGAGTTGAACCTGACCCGGGCCAACGAGCCCACCCGGTCCTTCCGGCCCGGCGAGCTGACCGTGGTCGACAGCTCCCGGGCGTACGAGCTGCGGGCGCTCGGCGGGCGCGCCGACGGGCACGACCGGCCCGCCTCGGTGGACGCGGTCGGCATCGACTTCCCGATCTCGCTGCTGCCGATGTCGCCGTTCCAGCTGCGCCGGCTGCTCGGCCGCGGTTTCCCGGCGGGCGAGGGCACGGCGGCGCTGGTCGGCGACTTCCTGCTCAGCCTGGACCGGCAGTCCGGCAGCCTCGGCCCGGCAGCCGCCGCCCGGCTCGGCCCGCTCGCCGTCGACCTGGTCTCGACCTGGCTCGCCGACGAGTTGGAGCAGGACGCCGCGCTGTCGCCGACCGCCCGGCGGCGGGTTCTGATCGAGGGCGTCCGGGCGTTCGTCCGCCGCAACCTGCACGACCCGGGGCTGACCCCGACCACGGTCGCCGCCGCGCACCACATCTCGGTCAGCTACCTGCACCGGGTGTTCGCCCAGGAGTCGCCGGGCGAGACGGTGGCCGGCTGGGTCCGCCGCCAGCGCCTGGCCCGGGCCCACCGCGACCTCGCCGACCCGGCGCTGCGCGCCACCCCCATCCACACCGTGGCGGCCCGCTGGGGGATGCCCCGCCCGGACGACTTCAGCCGCGCCTTCCGCGCCGAGTACGGGCTCTCGCCGCGCGACCACCGGCGGCAGGCGCTGACCGCCGCCGCCGGACGCGCGGACGGGTGAACGCAGTGCCAATCCGCTGTCGACGCAGCGCCAACACCCGCCCGGCCCCGCCCGCCTAGCCTGGACACCGCGGGGGGAACTCCGGGCCCCACCCCACGGCGGCCCGGCCCGAGGCGAACCACCACCGGCCCCGGGGGGACCGGGCCGGAACACGGGGGAGGTTCGCCGAACGCCGGGAGCGGCCGTTCCGGATCACCCGGTCCGGACCGGCCGCTCCCGCGTCCGTTCCCCGGGAGTGACGGGGCGTCAGCCGAGACGGCGGCCCAGGTAGGTGACGGGGCCGGGGTCGGGGACCGCGACGGGGTGGAAGCCCAGGCGGTCGTAGAACGGGCGGGCCCGGGTGTTGGCGGTGACCATACCGAGGTGCAGGCCGGGGACGCCCTTGGCGGTCAGCGCGGCGACCAGGGTGTCGATCAACTCCCGTCCGTGGCCGACGCGCTGGTGGCTGGGCAGCAGGTCGATGTGCAGGTGGGCCGGGTAGGCGGCGAGTTCCGGCAGCAGCATCCGCTCGGGCTCGTGCAGCAGCCGCGCCATCTCCTCGCTGGGGGTGCCGGGTTCGCCGGCGGGCGGCGGGAAGCGGTCGGCGACCCGGGGCAGCCACTCGGCGCGGAACCGCCGGACGAACTCCGCGGTGTCGGCGGTCGCCACCACGTAGCCGACCGCCCGGGTGCCGTCGTCCACCACGAAGGCGAGGTCGGGCTCCAGTTCCGCGTACGGGGCGGCGAAGATCGTCGGCAGCAGGTCGAGGTCGGGGTACTTGTGCCGCGAGTCGCCGCCCAACTCCCCCGTCCGGACGCAGATGTCGAACAGGTCGGCCCGGTCGCGCGGCTCGTACGGGCGCACCACGGCCCGTTCCCGGTGATCGCTCATGCCCCATCCTGACCGGCCGGGGAGCGCTCCCACAAGTGGATTGCGCCGGACCCCGTCAGACCGCCATCGCCAGCATCAGCGGCGCGGCCCGCAGGGCGAGGAGTTCGGCGGCCTCGCGGAGCCGGTACGCCTGCGCGATCGGCAGCGAGGTGGCCAGGCAGCCGACGGTGCCGCCCGCGACCACCGGCACGGCCGCGCACACCGTGTCCATCGAGTACTCCTGCAGGTCCAGCACCGGGACGGTGGCGGGCTGCCGGTCGAGCCGGTGCAGCAGCCGGTCGGTGCGGGTGATGGTGCGGGCGGTCAGCCGGGCCGCCGGGTGCCGGGACAGGTGGTCCAGCCGGGCCCGGTGGTCGAGTTGGGCCAACAGGCACTTGCCGATCGCCGAGGCGTGCGCCGTCGCCCGGAAGTCCGCCCACTCGTGCACCGCCGGGGCGTGCTCGGCGGCGCTCACCGCCTCCACCGACAGTTCCCCGTCGTGGTAGCGGGAGAAGTACACGGCGGCGCCCAGCTCGTCCCGCAGCTCCTCCAGCCGGTGGTGCAGCCGGGCCCGGACCATCGGCTCCCGGTGCTGCGACCCCAGCAGGGTGAACGCCCCGCCCAGCGCCCAGACCCCGTCCAGGTGGACCAGGTACCCCTCGGCCTCCAACTCCTCGGCCAGCAGCCGGACCGAGGCCACCGGCATCGTCAACTCCCGTGCCAGCTCGGCCAGGACGACCCCCTCCGGGCGGCGGTCCACCGCCTCCAGCAGCCGCAACGCCCGCCGCAGCACCCCGAACGACCCCGGCCCGCCACCGCCTCCGAGCAATCCCCCGTGCCGCCCGCTGCTCACCGTCGCCATCGCCTCGCCCCCTCCGTCACCACCCTAGCCAGCCCGCCCCGAACCCATGCCCCACCCACCGAATATTCGCCCGAGAGGGCCGGGCCCCCTTGACAGGCATATGCCCCGGAGGGTGTTCAGGGGCCGGGCCTTCGGCCCGGAACGGGGTGGCGTTCAGCGGCCCGTCGGACAGCAGCCACTCGGCACCGCCGTTCCCCGGGCCCCTGGAGCTTCGCTCCGCGGGCCTGGGAGAGCGAAGGGAAACGCGCGGCTCAATGCCGTTCAGTCCGCGTACAGGGCCCGGACGGGTGTCGCGTCGGCGAGGGGGCGGGCGGTGGCGAGGTCGGTGGGGAGGCCGGCCGCGGTGAGGGCTTCGCGGGCTTCGGCCGGGGGGAGGGCGTTGAACCAGCGGAGGGCGAGGGCGTCCTGGCCGGCGGGGGTGAGGCGGCCGGTGAGGCGGAGGCGGGCGAGGCCGCCGTCGGGGTAGACGTTGATCCGGACGTGGGTGACGGGGGCGCCGGCCGGCAGGCGGTAGCGGTGGCGGGTGTCGGGTTGGAGGCGGGTGCGCGGGAGGAGGACGGTCTCGGTCCCGTCGACGGAGCCGACGAGTTCGGCCCAGCCGGGGGCGTTGGCGACGAAGCAGGAGGTGTCCACCTCGGCGGCCAGCACCTCGCCCTCCCCGGCCAGGGCTATCCGCACCCAGTCGTGGCCCTGGTCGCGCCGCCGCCGGGTCTCCCAGCCGTCGCCCATGACGGCGGCGCGGCCGGGGGCGTTCAGGTGGTGCGGGGAGGAGTAGAAGCGGTCGGAGGCGGCTTCGGCGACGCCGCCGTGCTCCTGGGCCGCCAGGTCGAAGGTGAGTCCGGTCAACTCCCGCGGGTCGGGCCGGACTTCGCCGTGCACCCGGAGCCGGGCGACGCCGCCGTCGGGCCAGATGTTCAACCGGACGTGGGTGTACCGGGTCGGGTCGGCGACCGTGAAGGCGTGCGCGGTGTCGCCGCGCAGGGGGGTGCGCGGGACGAGGTCGGTCCACTCGGCGGCGGCGAGTTCGTCCGGCGCGGGGTGGCCGGGCACGGACGCGGCCTGGACGGACGCGGTCTCGGGGTAGTTGCCGGTGAAGTGCGCGGTGTCGACGATCACGCCGCGCACCACGCCCGCGACGCCGAGCCGGACGACCGCCCAGTCGTGGTCCTCGTCGGTGGGGTGCGGCTGCCGGGCGCTGCGGCCGCGGCGGCGGCGGGACTCCCAGCCGTCCATGATCTGGCCCTTGTGGCCGAAGGTGTGCGGGCGGAACTCGGCGGGCGCGGCGACCAGCAGGTTCTCGGCGTCGGCGAAGGTGTCCTCGTTGGTGGCGACCACGCCCGCGCCGAGCAGCCGGGAGGCCAGGTCGACCAGGTCGGTGAACGGCGTCTCCGCGGTCCGATCGGTCGGAACGGTCCGATCAGTGGGCAACTGATTCTCCTTCGGGTCGGGTCGGGTCGGGTCGGGTCAGGGTCGGGTCAGGGGCGGGTGAGCGGGCGGCCGTGCGGCGCGCCGTCGGGGTCGACGGGGCGGCCGCGCAGCCAGGTGCGGCGGACCCGTCCGGTCAGGGTGCGGCCCGCGTACGGGGTGACGGGGTTCTTGTGGTGGAGCCGGTCGGCGTGGACGGCGAAGTCGGCGTCCGGGTCGAAGGCGACCAGGTCGGCGTCGCGGCCGGGGGCGACGGCGCCCTTGGCGCCGGTCAGGCCGACCAGGGCGGCGGGCCCGGCGGACATCCAGCGGACCACGTCGGCCAGGGTGTGGCCGCGGCGGCGGGCCTCGGTCCAGATCGCGGGCAGGCCCAGTTGCAGGGAGGCGATGCCGCCCCAGGCGGCGGCGAAGTCGCCGCTGCCGCCCAGCCGCCGGAGCAGTTTGAGGTCGGGGGTGGACGGCGAGTGGTCGGAGACCACGGCGGCGAACTCGCCGGCGGCGAGGGCCTGCCAGAGCAGGTCGCGGTTGGTCTCGTCGCGGATCGGCGGGCAGCACTTGAACGCGGTGTCGCCGTCCGGGACCTGTTCGGCCGTCAGGGTCAGGTAGTGCGGGCAGGTCTCGGCGGTGACCCGGACGCCGTCCGCCCGGGCGGCGCGCAGCAGCGGCAGCACGGCGGCGGAGGAGACGTGCAGGACGTGCACCCGGGCGCCGGTGCGGCGGGCCGCGTCGAGCAGCCGGGCGACGGCGGCGGCCTCGGCATCGTCGGGGCGGGAGGCCAGGAAGTCGCGGTAGCGGCCGCCGGGGACCTGCGGGGCGGCGGCCAGCACGGCCGGGTCCTCGGCGTGGACGATCGCCAGCGCGCCGAGCCGGGCCTGTTCGGCGAGCGCGGCCTCCAGGTCGGCGGGGGTGGCCAGGTGCGGGAACTCGTCCACCCCGGACGGGGCCAGGAAGGACTTGAACCCGAACACCCCGGCCCGGTGCAGCCCCTCCAGCTCGCCGGTGTTGCCGGGGACGGCGCCGCCCCAGAAGCCCACGTCGACCCAGGTCTGCCCGGCGGCGGTGCCGCGCTTGGCACGCAGCCCGTCGAGCGTGGTGGTCGGCGGGACGGAGTTGAGCGGCATGTCGACGATCGTGGTGACGCCGCCGGCCGCGGCGGCCTTCGTCGCGGAGGCGAAGCCCTCCCAGTCGGTCCGGCCGGGCTCGTTGACGTGCACGTGGGTGTCGACCAGGCCGGGCAGCAGCGCGGTGTCGCCGAGGTCGGTGAGCGGCAGGCCGTCGGCCGCCAGGGTGCCGTGCCCGGCGACCCGTTCGATCGTCCCGGCCCGGACCAGCACGTCGGCGGGGCGTTCGCCGTCGGGCAGGACGACCCGCCGGGAGCGGATCAGCGCGCTGTCGCCGAGGGGCACGGGGAACCTCCGAACGTCGGGAAGGACAGGGGTGGGTCGAAGGAGTGGGGGGAGCGTAGGCCCGCCTTCAACAAAACGTCAATGTGTGAACGTACGAGGCCACGGACGGTTGTCAGGCCAGCAGTTCGGCCGCCAGCCGCTCCCCCGCCAGCTCGGCCAGCTCGCCCGCCCGGGCCATCGACTCGGCCGGGTCGGCGGCCAGGTCGGCCAGCGCCAGCGCCCGGACGAAGCCCGCGCGGCGCCACTCCCGTTCGGCCAGCTCCAGCCGCCCGGCCACCGCCGCGACCGGCACCCCGGCCCGGGCCGCGGCCGCGGCCACCCCGGCCGGGGCCTTGCCGTGCAGGGTCTGCGCGTCCAGGCAGCCCTCCCCCGTCAGCACCAGGCGGGCGCCCCGGACCGCCCGGTCGAAGCCGAGCAGTTCCAGCAGCACGCCGATCCCGGGACGCGCCTCGGCCCCGAGCAGGGCCAGCGCCGCGAAACCGACCCCGCCGGCCGCGCCCGCGCCGGGCGCCTCCCGGACCTCACGGCCCGTCAGCTCCGCGACGGCGTCCGCCCACCGGGTCAGGCCCTGCTCCAGCACCACCAGGTCCGCGGCGTCCGCACCCTTCTGCGGGCCGTACACGGCGGCCGCCCCGCGCGGCCCCAGCAGCGGGTTGTCGACGTCGGACGCGACGAGCACCTCCACCCCGCGCAGGCCCTCCGCGAGCGGCCCCGGCTCCACCCGGGCCAACCGCCGCAGGGCGGCCCCGCCGGGCGGCAGCGGACGGCCGTCGGCGTCGTACAGCTCCGCCCCGAGCGCCTGCGCCAGGCCCGCGCCGCCGTCGGTGCAGGCGCTCCCGCCGAGGCCGAGCACCACCCGGGTCGCGCCCAGCGCGACCGCCTTGGCGATCAACTGGCCCACCCCGTACGAGCCCGCCGCCAGCGGCGCCGTCCGGCCGCCGGGCAGCCGGGCCAGCCCGGCTGCCTGGGCCAGCTCCACCACGGCGGTCCCGCCCTTCACCGCCAGCCCCGCGACCACCGGCAGGCCGGTCGGTCCGGCGACCTTCACCACCACCCGCCCGAACCCCGCCGCGAGCGCGGCCGCCAGCGTCCCCTCCCCGCCGTCGGCCACCGGCAGCTCCCGCACCTCCGCCCCGGGCACCGCCCGCCGGACCCCCGCCGCGAGGCGCGCGGCCGCTTCGGCCCCGTCCATCGAGCCCTTGAACTTGTCGGGGGCGACGACCACATGACCTCGCACGGGCGGACTCCTTCTGGCAGGCGGGACGGGAGACATCAGGGGCCCGGGGGAACTTCTCGGCAGGCGGGACGGGAGAAGCCAGGGGCCCGGGGGAACTTCTCGGCAGGCGGGACGGGAGAAATCAGGGGCCCGGGGAACGGCGGGGCCGAGAGGCTGATCGCCGGAACACAGCGGGGCGCCACGGGGCGTCGGCCAAAAGACCTCCGGCCCGAAACGGGGTAGCGCCTCGCAGCCCGTCGGTCACCAGCCACTCGGCACCGCCGTTCCCCGGGCCCCTGGAGCTTCGCTCCCCGGGCCCAGGACAGAGCTTCGCTCCCGGCGGGCCCGGAAGGGAGCTTCGCTCCCGCGAAGCCCGGCGGGCCCCTGGTTCACCCGAGCGGAGCGACCTCGCGGCCGGAGAGGCGTTCGACGCCGCGGAGGAGGGCCGAGTGGTCGAGGGGGCCGTCGCCGTTGGCGCGGGCGGAGGCGACGAGTTGGGCGGCGAGCGTGCCGAGCGGGAGGGGGGCGCCGACGGCGCGGGCCGCTTCGGTGACGATGCCCATGTCCTTGTGGTGGAGGTCGATCCGGAAGCCGGGGGCGAACTCGCGGGTGAGCATGTTGGTCTTCTTGCGGTCGAGCACCGTGGAGCCGGCCAGTCCGCCGCCGAGGACGTCGAGGGCGGCGGCGAGGTCGACACCGGTGTTCTCCAGGAAGACCACGGCCTCGGCGAGGACCTGGAGGTGGACGGCGACGATCAGCTGGTTGGCGGCCTTGACGGTCTGGCCCGCCCCGGCCGGGCCGACGTGCACGACGGTGGTGCCGAGCGCGTCGAACAGCGGTCGGGCCTCGGCGAAGTCGGCGGCCGCGCCGCCGACCATGACGGAGAGCACGGCCTCGACCGCGCCGGCCTCGCCGCCGGAGACGGGGGCGTCCAGGGTGCGGACGCCCTTCTCGGCGGCGGCCGCCGCGACCGCGACCGAGGTCTGCGGGGTGATGCTGGACATGTCGATGACCAGCGTCCCGGCGGGGACGTGCGCCAGCACGCCGTCCGGGCCGAGGAGCACCTGCTCGACCTGCGGGTCGGCGGGGAGCATGGTGATGACGACCTCGGCGTCGGCGACGGCCCCGGCGACCGAGTCGGCGCCGTGGCCGCCGGCGGCGACCAAGGCGTCGACGGGCTCCCGGGTGAGGTTGTGGCCGGTGACGTGGTGGCCGGCCCGGACCAGGTTGAGGGCCATGGGCCGGCCCATGATGCCGAGGCCGATGAAGGCGATCTTGCGGCTCATCGCGTGCGTGTCCTTGTCTGGGAGTGGCCGGGGGTGACGGGGCGTCAGCGCAGTTCGCGCGGCAGCCATCCGAAGCTGTCGGCGCTGGCGCCGCCGGCCGGGCGGTACTCCAGGCCGATCCGGCCCCGGTAGCCGGCGGCGGTGAGGCGGGCGAACAGGTCCTCGAAGTCGAGGTCGCCGGTGCCGGGTTGGTGGCGGCCGGGGGTGTCGGCGATCTGCACGTGGCCGATCCGGTCGGCGTGGCGGTCGATGACGGCGGCCGGGTCCTCGCCGTTGCGGGCGAGGTGGTAGAGGTCGCAGAGGAACCTGGCGTTGCCGAGTCCGGTGGCGGCGTTGACCCGGTCGACCACGTCGACGGCGGCCCGCGCGGTGACCAGCGGGTAGTCGGGGGACTCGGCGGAGTTGAGCGCCTCGACCAGCAGCACGGCGCCGATGCGGTGCGCGGCGTGCGCGGCCAGCACGAGGTTCTCCAGGGCGAGCGCGTCCTGCGCGGCCGGGTCGGCGCCCGGGACGCGGTTGCCGTAGAGGGCGTTGAGGGCGCCCGCGCCGAGGCGTTCGGCGAACCGGGCGGCGACCGGGAGGTTGGCCCGGAAGCGCGCGCTCTCGGCGGGCAGCGAGAGGGTGCCGCGGCCGCCGAGGGACAGGTCGTCGAGCAGGTTGAGGCCGGTCAGCCGGACGCCCGCGGTCTCGAACGCCGTTGCCAGCGCGTCGAGTTCGGCCGGGTCGGGGGTGGGGTCCGCGCCGAACGGCCACCAGAGCTCGGCAGCGGTGAAGCCGGCCGCGGCGGCCGCGGCGGGCCGTTCCGGCAGCGGGAGTTCGGCGAACAGGATGGACAGGTTGACCGTGAAGCGGTGCTGGGCGGCGGCGGTCACGTGGTTCACCTTTGCTCTCGCCTGCGGCTGAGTATTCCATGATGCGGAAGTTGAATTCTGCTTGACGGAAGCCTCTCCGCCGTCCGTCCGGACTGTCAAGGAAGCCCGCGACGTTTTGTCGGAGCAGCCGAACGGCGGCCGCCCGCCCGGCCGTCCGCTGTCCGATCGACCAGGCCGGTCGATAAGGTGAGCGGGTGCGATTGATGGTGGAGTTCACGACAGAGCCGTTCGAACTGGACGGTTTCCCCGAGCACGCCAGGGCCGCCCGCCGGGCGGTCGACGAGGCGGGCCTGGAGGTCGCCGTCGGGCCGTTCGGCACCAGCGCCGAGGGCGACGCCGAACCGGCACTGGCCGCCGTCGTCCGACTGCTGCGGGAGAGCCTGGCGGCGGGGGCGAGCCGGATCTCGCTCCAGGTCAGCGTGCTGCCCGCGGCGGACCCGGCGGAGGATGCCGCCGACGGGGGTGCGCGGTGAGCAGGGCCCCGCGCCACCCGCTGGCCGCGGCGCTGGAGCCGCTGCTGGCGGCGGTCGGCGCGACCGCCGTCGACCCGGCCGAGGCCCGCGCCGAGGACGTCGTCCTGGAGTGGGACGGCGCGCCTGCGGTGGCCGTCCGGCTGCCGCACCTGGGCAGCGCGCTGGACCGGCTGCTCGCCGAGATGACCCGCCAGTTCGACGGCCGGCCGCTGGACGGGCTGGAGCGCGCGGAGAAGCAGCGGGTGGTGGCCCTGCTGGAGGAGCGCGGGGCGTTCACCGTCCGGCACGGCGTGGAGACGGTCGCGTCGGCGCTCGGGGTCAGCCGGTTCACGGTGTACAACTACCTCAACCGGCAGGAGAAGGGCTGAGCCCGGCCGTTCGGCCCGCTCGACCGGTTCGACCCGCCCGCCCGCTCGACACGTTCCGCCCGCCCGGCCCGCGCGGTCCGTTCGGCGGATCGCACACGGCGCCGGACCGTCCGGCCGGGCGCCTCGGGACGGCCCCACAAACACTTCAACAAACTGTTGACGCTCCGTTGCGGCGGATCTAGCTTGTGCGGGTGGCACCAACCCCCAGGAGGTCCACCCGTGACCCAGCCACCCCCCGCCCTCGCCGCCCTGGCCGCCGCCGACCCGGCCGGGCTGCGGGAGATCCTGTTGGAGGTCTGCTCCAGCCCCGCCTGGGCCGCCGCCGTCGCGGCGTCCCGTCCCTGGTCGGACCGCGCCGAACTGCTCGCCGCCAACGCGGCGGCGACGTCGGGGCTGTCCGCCGCCGACCTGCGCGACGCGCTGGCGGGCCACGCCCGGATCGGCGCGCCGAAGACCGGCGACGCCGTCTCCGAGCGCGAGCAGTCCGGCGTCCGCGGCGCCGACCGGGCCCTGCTGGACGAGCTGCGCACGGCCAACGCCGCCTACGAGGCGAAGTTCGGCCACGTCTTCCTGATCTGCGCGACCGGCCGCACCGCGGCCGGAATGCTGGAGGCGCTGCGCGAACGCCTCCCGAACGACCCGGCCGCCGAGGCCGGGACGGTCCGGGGCGAGCTGCGCCGGATCAACGACCTCCGCCTCGGCCGACTGCTCGACGCGCCCTGACCGCCCGACCGGGCGTCATATCCTGACGGGTCGTCATCTTTTGTCGCCTGCAAGGCCCTTCCCGCCACCAGTGAGGTCCTCCCCATGACCGGCATCTCCACCCACGTGCTCGACACCAGCCTCGGCCGCCCGGCCGCGGGCGTCCCGGTCGAGCTGGCCCTGCGCACCGCGGGCGGCTGGACGGTGCTCGGCACCTCCGCCACGGACTCCGACGGCCGGGTCACCGACCTGCCGGCCGTGGCGGCGGGCTCGGTCGTCCGGCTGCTGTTCGACACCGCGGCGTACGGGGCGGGGCCGGACGGGCCGCCGTTCTTCCCCGAGGTGTCGGTCGTCTTCGCGGTCGCGCCCGAGCAGCGCCACTACCACGTGCCGCTGCTGCTCTCCCCGTTCGGCTACTCGGTCTACCGCGGAAGCTAGGTAGACCGCCTGGACCCCTAGGAGTCACGTCATGGCCCACGTGCTCGGCCAGAACCAGTACGGCAAGGCGGAGAACCGCATCGTCCGGGTGTACCGCGACTCCGCCCGGCACGAGATCAAGGACCTGAACGTCTCGGTCTCGCTGCGCGGCGAGTTCGAGGACGTGCACCTCACCGGCTCGAACGCCAACTGCCTGCCCACCGACACCACCAAGAACACCGTGTACGCCTTCGCCAAGGAGCACGGCATCGAGTCCGCCGAGGGCTTCGCGGTCCTGCTGGCCCGGCACTTCGTGGACAACACCGAGCGCGGTGTGGTGCACAGCGCCCGGATCAGGGTCGAGGAGTACGCCTGGGACCGGATCGGGCCGCCCGGCCCGGCGGACGCCGACCCGACGGACGCCGACGCGGCGGAGACCGGTACGGCGGAGTCCGGCCACTCCTTCGTCCGGGACGGCCGGGAGGTCCGCACCACCGAGGTGGTGTACGACGGCGACCGGTTCCGGGTGGTCTCCGGGCTCAAGGACCTGGTGGTGATGAACACCACCGACTCCGAGTTCTGGGGCTACATCAAGGACCGGTACACCACCCTGCGGGAGGCCCACGACCGCATCCTGGCCACCCAGGTGACGGCCCGTTGGGCGTTCGGCTTCCACGGCCGCGACGGCCTGGCCGCGCCGGACTGGAACCGCTCCTACCGGCAGGTCCGCCGGCACCTGCTGGCGGCCTTCGCCGACACGTACTCCTACTCGCTGCAGCAGACCCTGCACGCGATGGGGACCAGGGTGCTGAACAACTGCGCCGAGGTGGACGAGGTCCGCCTGGAGCTGCCGAACAAACACCACTTCCTGGTCGACCTCGAACCCTTCGGGCTGCGGAACGAGAACGAGGTCTACTACGCCGCCGACCGGATGTACGGCCTGATCGAGGGCACCGTGCACCGCGAGGGCGTCACCCCGGTCATACCGGTGGCCTGACCCGCCGTTCCCCCGGCGGGCGTGGCCCGAACCGCCGTTCCAGCAGGCCGGTGCCGCCGGCCGTTCCCCGCGAGGAGCTTCCCCCATGGCAGTCCAGCCCCCGGCCGCCGACCGGCGGACCGTGATCGAGAACGCCGCGATCGCCACCGTCGACGCGCGGGACACCGAGTACGCCCGCGGCCACGTGGTGCTGCTCGGCAACACGATCGAGTCGGTCGGGGACGGGCCCGCGCCCGCCGGGCTGGACGGCGTGGCGCGGCGGATCGACGGCGAGGGGCACCTGCTGACGCCCGGGCTGGTCAACACCCACCACCACTTCTACCAGTGGATCACCCGCGGGCTGGCCCAGGACGCCATCCTGTTCGACTGGCTGGTGGCGCTGTACCCGACCTGGGCCCGGATCGACGCGGACCTGGTGCGCGCCGCCACCCAGGGCTCGGCCGCCGCCCTGCTCAAGTCGGGCTGCACCACCGCCTCCGACCACCACTACGTGTTCCCGCGCGGCGCCGGCGACCTGCTCGGCGCCTCGATCGACGGGGTGCGCGAACTGGGCCTGCGGTTCACCGCGCTGCGCGGCTCGATGGACCGCGGCCGGAAGGACGGCGGACTGCCGCCGGACCACGCGGTCGAGGACACCGACGAGATCCTGGCCGCCTCCGAGGCCGCCGTCGACCGGTGGCACGACCCCTCCCCCGGCTCGATGCTGCAGGTCGCGCTGGCGCCCTGCTCGCCGTTCTCGGTCTCCACCGAACTGATGCGGCAGTCCGCCGAGTTGGCCCGCCGCAAGGGGGTGCGGCTGCACACCCACGGCTCGGAGACCGCCGAGGAGGAGGAGTTCTGCAAGCAGCTGTTCGGGATGGGCCCGACCGACTACTTCGAGTCGACGGGCTGGCTGGGCGAGGACGTCTGGATGGCGCACTGCGTCCACATGAACGACTCCGACCTCGCCAAGTTCGCCGAGACCGGCACCGGCGTGGCGCACTGCCCGTCCTCCAATGCTCGCCTGGCCGCCGGGATCGCCCGGGTGCCCGCCATGCTGGCCGCCGGCGTCCCGGTCGGCCTGGGCGTGGACGGCACCGCCTCCAACGAGTCCGGCGAGCTGGGCACCGAGCTGCGCAACGCGCTGCTGATCAACCGGCTGCACGGCCGCCCCGACGCGCTGACGGTCCGTCAGGCGCTGCGGCTGGGCACCATGGGCGGCGCCCGGGTGCTGGGCCGCCAGGCCGAGATCGGCTCGATCGAGCCCGGCAAGCTCGCCGACCTGGCGCTGTGGAAGGTCGACGGCGTGCTGCACTCCTCGATCGCCGACCCGGTGGCCGCCCTCGTCCTCGGCGCGCTCCCGCCGCTGACCGCGCTGTTCGTCAACGGCAACCCGGTGGTCGAGCACGGCCGCCTCAGCACCGTCGACGAGGACCGGATCGCCCGCACCGCCGCCCGCGCCGCCCGCACCCTGGCCGCCCGCGGCTGACACCCCTTCCCGCCCCGGGGGCCCGCCGCCAGGGACGACGGCGGACTCCCGGCCCACGGCCCCGGACCCCGGCGAAGGGTCCGGGGCCGACCACGCCCGTCCCGCTATGCCGCGACGGCGGCCCGGGGCCCGGTCACCCCGCGGGTCGCCAGGGGAATCGTCAGGCCCGCCGCCGCGAGCAGGGCGCCCAGGACGGCCCAGCCCGCGACGCCGTGGGCGAGGACGGTGGCGGTGACGACCAGCGGGCCGATCACGTGCGAGCCGGCCTGGCCGCTCATGAAGACGCCCTGGTACTCGCCGTGCGCGGCCGGGTCGGCCAGGTCGAGGCTGAGCGTCCAGCCGCCGGCCGAGGTGAGCAGTTCGGCCAGGCTGTGCAGCAGCACCCCGGCCAGCAGCAGCGCCACCGCGAGGGCCACGCCCCGTCCGGCGGCCGCCGCGTACACCAGGCAGGCCGCGCCGAGCAGCACGCCGCCCCGGGCGCAGGCCCGCGCGGCGCTGCGCAGGTCGGTGACGCCGCGCCCGGCCCGGACCTGGAACAGCACCACCGTCAGGCAGTTGACGATGCCGACCACCGCGACCAGGGCGCGCGGCGCGCCGGTGTGAACGGCGATCCACAGCGGGATGCCGATCTCCAGCATGGCGAACTGCAGCTCCAGCACGGCGTGCAGGAACGCCACCAGCAGGTAGCGCCGGTCGGCGAGCGCGGTGCGCGGCCGGGCCCGGCGGTCCTGCGGCCCGGCGGGGTTCCCGGCGTCGGGGCGGGCGGCGTCGGGGCGGGCGGAGCCGGGGAGGCCGCGCAGCAGCAGCGAGGTGGCGGCGAAGCTGGCCGCGTCGAGGGCGAGCACCACGGCGTACCCCCAGTGGCTGTCCTCCTGGAGGGCGAAGATCGCGCCGGTGCTGCCGATCACCAGTCCGGCGTTCATCACCGAGCGCAGCAGGGCGCGGGACCTCACTTGGTCCTCGGCGGGCAGCAGGTGGGCGATCAGCGCGCTGCGCACCACGACGGCGCCGCGTTCCAGCACGGTGGCGACCACGATGGCCACCGCGAACGCGGCGAAGCCGTGCACCACGGTGTAGGCGAGCACGGCGAGGCCCTGGAGCGGGCCGAGGACGTACAGCAGGCGGCGGTGGCCGACCCGGTCGGCGAGCCGCCCGAACGGGACGCCCGCGAGCATGCCGGAGACCCCGGCGAACGCCATGCCGGTCGCCAACTGGGCGGCGCTCAGGCCGACCTGCCGGGTGAAGTAGAGCGCGCTGACGGAGTAGTAGAGGCCGTTGCCGACGGTGTTGACGGCGGTCAGCACGGCGAGCCGGCGCAGGACGGGGTCGGCGGGCAGCAGGGAGCGGCGCCCGGCGGGCGCGACGGTGGCGGTCATGGCGGTCAGGACACCAGGGTTCCCAACGCCCCGGCACTCTTTTACCGTGGGGGTCAATGTTCGAGTTCTCCTTCGGCGTGGACGATCTCGCCACCACCTGGATCACCTATTCGCCCCTGCAGGAGGCGGTGTTCACGCTGCGGGCCCGGCGGCGGCCCGCGGCGTACCCGCACTACCGGCGCTGGACGGCGTCCTGGGAGGACGGCTACCGCTCGCTGGACACGGCGCTGCTGGACGCCCTGGTGACGCCGCGGGTGTGGGTGCCGGACTTCCTGACGCCCCGTCCGGCGGTGCGGCGACCGTCCTTCGAGAGCGAGTTGGCGGTGCTGGCGCGGACGCCGCCGGCCGAGGCGGCGGCGGACTTCCTGGCCGCGTACCGGGGCGACGGGGCGCCGCTGCCGCCGGTGGTGGCCGAACTGCTGGACGATCCGGCCGAGTTGCCGGCCCGCTGCGCGCGGGTGCTGGCCGCCTACTGGGAGCGCTGCCTGCTGCCGCAGTGGTGGCCGCGGGCCCGGGCCGTGCTGGAGGCCGACCTGGCGCACCGGGGGCGGATGTTCGCGGAGCGCGGCGCGGAGGGCCTGTTCGCCGACCTGGCGCCCGAACTGTCCTGGCGGGACGGGGTGTTGCGGCTGGACGACCCCGATCCGCGGGTGCGCGCGCTGGGCGGGCGGTGCACCCGGGTGGCGGGGCGCGGGCTGGTGCTGATCCCGGCCCTGTGCGGCGGCCGGGCGCACACCGTGATCAGTCCGGACGGGCCGCCGGCGATCAGCTACCCGGCCCGCGGGCAGGCGCTGCTGGGCGAGCGGCCGCCGCTGCGGGTGCCGGACGCGCTGGCCGAGCTGATCGGCCCGCCGCGGGCCCGGCTGCTGGTGCTGCTCGACCAGCCGGCCTCGACCACGGCGCTGGCGCACCGGTTGGAGGTGACGCCGGGCGCGGTCAGCCGCCACCTGTCCGCGCTGGCCGCCGCGGGCCTGCTGACCCGGACCAGGAGCGGCCGCTCGGTGCTCTACGCCCGCTCCGCCCTCGGCGACTCGCTGGCCGGGGGCGGAGCCTGACGCCCCGTCACTCGCCCTGCCGCTCCCACGGCCAGGCGGCGTTCCGTCCGGCCTCCAGCAGCGGGATCAGGCGGAACGCGGCGTCGGTGAGGCCGCCGAAGGTGTGCCGGCGGGCGCCGCCGGACGGGGCGTGCCCGGTCCGGTAGCCGGCCAGGTTCCAGGTGTAGACCGGGACGTGCGCCGGGACGGCCTCCAGCGGGTCGTGCCGGAAGTCGCCGTACGCCTGCTCGTCGGTGACGATCACCACCCGGTCGTGGCGGCGGTAGTGGGCGCGCACCGCCGCGGCGGTGTTGGTGCCCCAACACCGCCGCGGCGGTGTTGGTGCCGCCGAGGTCGCCGAACCGGTCGACCACCTTGAGCACCGACTCGGCCCGCTGCAGCCGGACCGGCCGACTGCCGGTGCCGAACTCGACCAGGTCGGCGTCGGCGGCCCGGAGGGCGAGCGCGGTGCCGAACACGGCCGCGGTGTCGGCCCGGTTGAGCTGGGTCTGCTCGCTCGGCCGGTCGAACATCGAGCCGGAGCGGTCGACCAGGACGAGGGTGCGGCCGGGCAGCACGGGGACGTTGGCCAGCGAGTGCCGCAGCGCCGTCTCCAGCGCGTGCCCCCAGCGCAGCGAGGGCGCGTGCCGGTACGCGGCCAGGTAGCGGAACGGGAACTGGCGCGAGCGCCGGACCTCCTCGGGGTCGGAGATCCGTCGGGCGACCCGTTCGGCGACCTGGTCGGACACCCCGGCCCGGTCGAAGTTGCGCAGGTTGCGCACCAGCGCCATCGGGCCCATCGAGGGGATGACGGCCGTCCAGACCTCGGCGTCCAGCGGGCCCTGCAGCCAGCCGGCCAGCGCCTCCCAGGTCAGGCCGGCGGCGGCCAGCGCCTCGGCCCCGCCGGGGCCGGTGACGACGGCGCGGCGCTGCGCGACGGGCAGCGCCATCAGCTCCCGGTGGGCCGTCAGCACGGCGTCGCCGGACGGCGGGACGGCCTCGTCGGGGCGGTGCCGCCGGTCGAGCGCGTACCGGAACAGCTCGCCCTGCCACGGCTTGTCGCGGTGCGGCGAGGGGTGGGTGAGCTCCAGCACGTCGCCGAACCGGAAGCCCTTCCCGGCGGTGTCGTACTTGAGCAGGGCGCGGCTCCCGTACAGCCGGGCGGCGGCGTCGGCGACGCCGCGCTTGACGGGCTTGGGCAGGGCGCGGCCGTAGCGGGACGTCCAGTAGGCGAGCATCTCGCCGGGTTCGTCGGGGCGCTGCAGGACGGCGTCGACCGCCTGCCGGGAGTGGCCGGGCAGGCCGGCGGCGAGCCGGGCGCGGGCGAACTCGGCGGCGCCGACCAGCGCGGCGGTGCGCATCGCGGCGCCGTCGCGCAGCCAGCGCAGCAGGCCGAGCGTCCACTCGGGGTCGGCGACGGCGAGTTCGCGCACCAGCGCGGTGTAGCGGTCGTCGCGGGCGCCGCCCTGCTCGTAGAAGGTGTCCTGGCCGACCAGGTTGGCGACGGCGAGCAGGAAGAGTTCGGACTTCCGGTCGCGCAGGAAGCCGGGGCCGCCGCCGTGGTTGGCGGTGGTGCGCCCGGTGGTGGCGACGGGCGAGGTCGGGCCGCCCGTGGGGCGGCGGTGGTTGAAGCGGGCCATGGCGGACTCCTCTCCTGCGGCGAGGCGTGCCGAACCGGGGCGTCCGAGGTCGGGCCGGCCCGGTGGGCCGGCCGCGGCGGGGGTGCCTTTCCGGCGCTCTACCAGCTGAGCTACCGGCGGCACGCGCCGCCGTCCGGGACTCGAACCCGGGACTGCCGGAACCAGAAGTAACCCCCGCCCGCGCACCGGACGCCCCGGCACGGTGCCTCCCGAGATCGAAAGCGGCGCCGGTGGTTTCGTTGGAGGAAGTAACCGGCGCCTGCGCACCGGGAGGTGGCAGTGGTGTGAAGTTGGGTGTCCGGAGATCGAAGGCGGCGGAGGTGACATTAGCTGCTCTGCCGACTGAGCTACACCGGCACGGAGCGCCGATGGCGGGACTCGAACCCGCGACACGCCCATTAACAGTGGAAGTAACCCCTGCCTGCGCACCCGGACGAGACCGACCCTACCGACGCCCCGCCCGCACCCGCACCCGGTTTTCCGGCCCCGTCCCCGGGCGGGCCGGGGCGGGGTCTCAGTCGAGCAGCGCGAGCGCGGGGAGGGTGAGGAAGTCCGGGAACTCCTCGGCGAGGGCGACCTGTTCGAAGAGGACGGCGGCCTCGGTCCAGCGCCCGGTGGCGTACGCCTGCTCGCCGAACTCGGTCCGCAGGGCGGCGAGTTCCTCGGCGACCAGGCGGCGGACCAGCTCGGCGGTGGTCTTTTCGCCGGTGTCGGCGAGGACGACGCCGTTGTGGACCCACTGCCAGATCTGCGAGCGGGAGATCTCGGCGGTCGCGGCGTCCTCCATCATGTGGAAGATGGCGACCGCGCCGAGGCCGCGCAGCCACGCCTCGATGTAGCGCAGGCCGACCTGGACGGCGTTGTGCAGTCCGGCGCGGGTGCAGCTGCCGCCCGCGCCGGCGACGTCGAGCAGCCGGGCCGCCGTCACCTCGCCGTCCGGGCCCGGGTTCTCCTTCTGGTGCGGGCGGTCGCCGAGCACCGCGTCGAAGCACTCCCGGGCCACCGGCACCAGGTCGGGGTGGGCGACCCAGGAGCCGTCGAAGCCGCCGCCGGCCTCCCGCTCCTTGTCGGCCCGGACCTTCACCAGGGCGGCGGCGTTCACCTCCGGGTCCGTGCGGGAGGGGATGAACGCGGCCATCCCGCCGATGGCGTGCGCGCCGCGCCGGTGGCAGGTCCGCACCAGCAGCCGGGTGTAGGCGGCCATGAACGGGGAGGCCATGGTGACGGTGTTGCGGTCGGGCAGGACGTAGTGCCCGCCGGCGTCCCGGAAGTTCTTCACGATCGAGAACAGGTAGTCCCACCGGCCGGCGTTCAACCCGGCGGCGTGCTCGCGCAGTTCGTACAGGATCTCGTCCATCTCGAAGGCGGCGGTGACGGTCTCGATCAGCACGGTGGCGCGGATCGTGCCGTGCGGGACGCCGAGTTCGGCCTGCGCGCGGGTGAAGACCTCGTTCCAGAGCCGGGCCTCCAGGTGGCTCTCGGTCTTGGGGAGGTAGAAGTACGGGCCGGAGTTGGGGTCCTGCGCGCCCCTGGCGAGCAGCCGGGCGGCGTTGTGGAAGAAGTACAGGCCGAAGTCGAGGAGCGCGCCCGCGACCGGCGTGCCGTCCACCGTCAGGTGGCGCTCGTCCAGGTGCCAGCCGCGCGGGCGGACCACGACGGTGGCGAGTCCGGCGGCGGGCCCGAGGGCGTACGCCTTGCCCCGGGCGTCGGTGAAGTCGATCCGGCCCTCGAAGGCGTCGATCAGGTTGACCTGGCCGGTCAGGACGTTCTCCCAGGTGGGGGCGGTGGCGTCCTCGAAGTCGGCGAGCCAGACCTTCGCGCCGGAGTTGAGCGCGTTGACCACCATCTTGCGGTCGGTGGGGCCGGTGATCTCGACCCGGCGGTCCGTCAGGGCGGGCGGGGCGGGGGCGACCTGCCAGTCGGCGGCCCGGACGCCGGCAGTCTCCGGGAGGAAGTCCAGCGTCCCGGTCCGGGCGATCTCGGCGCGGCGCGCCCCGCGGGCGGCCAGCAGTTCCTGCCGCCGGGCCTCGAACGCCCGGTGCAGGCCCGCGACGAAGGCCACCGCCGCCGGGGTCAGCACCTCCTCGGCGCGCGCCACCGGCGGGCCCGCGACCACGACACCGGGGACAACGGGGGACGGACCCTGATCTGCGGCCATGGCGGGACTCTCCTCGGGCAGTTCCGTTCTGTAGGGTGGAGACTAGTTTCCGCGATACAGAATTTCAACGGTTTGTTGATCGGATCGCGCGGAGCCCGCCCCCACCACAGCAAAGGGAACCGCCCGTGGCCAGCACGCCCACCGAACGCACCACCAACTCGGTGCAGTCCGTCGAGCGCGCCTTCCGGCTCCTCGAGGTGCTCGCCGACTCCGGCGGCGTCGCCACCCTCAGCGAGCTGTCCGGCGCCTCCGGCCTGGCGATGCCGACCATCCACCGGCTGGTCCGCACCCTGGTCGCCCAGGGCTACGTCCGGCAGGACAGCGCCCGCCGCTACACCCTCGGCCCGCGGCTGATCCGCCTCGGCGAGACCGCCGGCCGCCTGCTCGGCTCCTGGGCCCGCCCGCACCTCGCCGAACTGATGGAGGCGACCGGCGAGACCGCCAACCTCGCCGTGCTGGAGGGCGGCGAGGCGGTGTACGTCGGGCAGGTCCAGTCCCGGCGCTCGATGCGGATGTTCACCGAGGTCGGCCGCCGCGTCCAGCCGCACTGCACCGGCGTCGGCAAGGCCCTGCTCGCCCAGCTCCCCGAGGACGAGGCCCGCGCCCTGCTCGGCCCCGGCCCGCTCCAGGCCCACACCCCGCACACCGTCACCGACCCCGGCGCACTGCTCGCCCAGCTCGCCGCCGCCCGCGAGCGCGGCTACGTCGTCGACGACCAGGAGCAGGAGATCGGCGTCCGCTGCCTCGCCGTCGCCGTCCCAGGCGCCCCCACCCCCACCGCCCTCTCCGTCTCCGGCCCCGAGGCCCGCATCCAGGCCCTCGAAACCCAGTCCGGCGCCAGCGCCCTGGTCCCCCTCCTCCAGTCGATCGCGGCCCGCCTCGGCGAAGTCCTCTGACCGGAACCGCCGAACAGTACGCTGGGCCCAGCAGCACGGAGCCCGCCGACTCCCGAGGAGGTACGCCGATGACCGCCGAGATGGTCGCGCCCGAGTGGATGCACCACCAGATCACCGCGGACGAGTACGACTCCTGGTCCGAGGAGCAGTGTGCGGGCATCGAGGTCGTGGACGGGATGGTCGTCGTGAGCCCGAGCGCGTCCAAACGGCACAACCGCCTGGCCCGGATCCTGGCGAACGCCCTGGACGCGGCCGCCGGTCCGGACTGGAACGCCGACACGGACTTCGACGTCCGGCTGCAGGACGTGCCGCTCACCAACCGGCGGCCCGATGTCGTGGTCTACCGGGCCGAGACCATCGACATCACGCCCACCCGACCGGAGCACGTCCTCCTGGTCGTCGAGGTCGTGTCACCCGGCTCGGAGACCACCGACCGCATCGTGAAGGTGGAGCAGTACGCCCGGGCGGGCATCGCCTTCTACTGGCGGATCGAGCAGACCGCCAACGGCGTCCCCCTCGTCTGCACTTACGTTCTCGACCCCGCGAGCCGGTCCTACCGCGACACGGACGTGTTCACGGGCACCATCAGGACGGCCGCTCCGTTCGCCGTCGAGATCGACCTCGGCGCGATCTGACACGTACGCGTGCGCGCCCGCGTTCCTCGGGAACGTCCCGGGTCGGGGCCGCCCGGTCGTTCCGGGTCACCGGCACCAGAACAGGAACGGGGTGCAGGTCGGGGACGGCGAGGGCTTCGAACCGGGCGGGCCGCCGGGCGCGGTGGCGGCCGGGGTGCTCGGCGCGGGCGTGGTCGCGGGGGCCGCGACCGGGACGGCGGTCGACGGCGCGGTGGTGGCAGGTGCGGCGCCGGACGGCTTCGCCCCCGGGCTGCGGGACGGCTTGGCGGTGGTCGCGGACGGCGTCGGGGCGTCCGACGGCGCAACGCTCGCGGGGGCCGACGACGGCGCCGGCCGGTCGGGGCTGCCGACGGGGGCGGGCGGCGGGGAACCCGCTCCGCCGTCGACGGTGGCGGCGACCACGCCGGCCCCGCCGAGGACGAGCCCGGCGGCGGTGAGCACGGCGACCCGGCGACCCGGTCGGCCGGCCCGGCGCCGGGAGCCGGCCCGGTCCCGGCGGGGCCGGTCCGCGACGACGGCGGGCAGCACGGCGGCGGGGGAGGCCCGGGGCGCCTCCGGGACGGGGCCGACACCGGCCGGGGCGCCGCAGCCGGGGCAGGAGAACGCGCCGTTGAGGTGGCGCCGGCAGGGCACGCAGTAACTCGTAGCTGTCATCGGTGGTCGGAGCTTTCGCAGGTCTGGGGGATCTCCGAGCTTGGCAGAACACGATCACCTGCGGCATGGACGACCTGTGAGGCCTTCGCGGAGATCCGTTGCGGAGACGAACCACGGCTCCGACCGCGGGCGACCTGCCCGGCGGGCGCGCTGCGCCGCGGATTCCCCCGGCGTGCGGCTACGCTGAGTGAACGTCAGACCGCCGTCCGCTGGAGCGTTCCCGTGCACCGTCTCGTTCCGCTGCTCGTCGCCCCCGTGCTCGCGCTGGCCGGGCCGGCCGCGGCTCCCGCCGTCTCGGACTCGGACCTCCAGGTGGTGCGGCTGGACCCGGACCCGGTCGCGCCGGGCGGGACGACCACGGTGCACGCCTTCGTCGCCAACGGCGGGCCGGAGCGGACGGCCTCGGCGTTCACGGTGCTGGTGGACCTGCCCGCCGGGTTCACCGCGGAGGGCCCGTACTTCCCGTCCTCCTGCACCGCGTCCGCCGCCGGCCGGCGGGTCAGCTGCACCTTCCCGGCGGGCCTTCCGCCGCTGCGCTCGGCGACGGCCCTGGTCCCGGTCCGCGCGGACGCGCACCTGCCCCGCGGCCTGACGTCCTCGGGGCAGGTGCGGGTGGTGGGCGCGGACGACCACGACCCGGCGAACAACCTGACGCCGTTCGCCCTGCGGGTCTCCTGACGGGTCGTCAGCGGTAGACCCGGACCCAGTCGGCGCTGAAGCCGATCGGCGTGCCGCCGCTCGCCGCGGGGTGGTACTGCCCGGCGCCGATCGACAGGTTGAGGATCGGGTAGGCCGACCAGTTCGGGCCGACGCCGTTGCCGTCGGAGAACACCTTCTCCCCGTTGACGTACCACTCGACGGTGTCGGCGCCGTAGTAGGTGCCGACGGTGACCCAGCGGTCGGGGCCGACCGCGCCCGCGTCGGTGTGGTACTTCAGGCTGGACCGTATCCGGTTGGAGAGTTCCAGCAGGTTCGGGTTGTCGGGGTGGTACTCGAAGGAGTCGATCTCGTTGTTGCCGTCCTTCCAGGTCCACAGCGCGGGCCAGGCGCCGTCCGCGGCGGGGAGCTTGACCCGGGCCTCGATGTAGTCGCCGGTGCGGACCTGGAAGCCCTCCTGGCTGTACTCGGTGGTCAGCATGCCGGTGTCCCAGGCCCGCTTGCCGCTCTCCAGGGTGTGCGCGGACGGGGTGGCGGTGAAGACGGCCGCGCCGCCGGAGACGGTGACGGCGGACTGCGCCAGCCAGTCGAGCTTGTTGTCGTCCGGGTTGTGGGTGCCGTAGCGGTAGGAGCTGGAGCGGTCGCCCGTCCACTTGGCACCCCAGGCGATCGGCCCGTCGAACTCGTCGGACCAGGTCAGCTCCTTGCCCTGGACGGGGCCGGACGGCACGGTCGGGGCGGTCGGGGCGGTGACGGCCAGGGTGCGCGAGGGCAGGTTGTGCCAGCCGCCCGCGGTGTCCTGCCAGAAGCCGAACTGGGTGTAGTCGCCGGCCGGGAGGTTCCGCGCGCCGGTGGTGACGGTGGTGCCGCCGGGGCAGATCCGGACGTTGCTCGCGCTGCCGGGGAAGTCCAGGTTCGCGCCGGAGGCGTCCCGGACGCCGACGCCGACGGTCCTGGCGGTGAAGCAGCGGGCGGCGTGCAGGGTCACCGAGGCGGTGCCCGCGGTGCCCGCGGTCATGCCCGCCGGGGCGAGCCGGTCCTGGGTGACGGTGGGGGTGGCGGCCGCTCCGGCGGGGGTGGTGGCGAGCGGGACGCCGACCAGCGCGGCCGCGCCGGCCAGCACGCCGAGCCGGGCGAGGGAGGCGGGGCGGGCGGGACGGTCGGAACCGGCGGGACGGGCGGGGGAAGCGGGGCGGGCAGGGGTGGCGAGGGGTCGTCGCATGGAAGGGGGTCCTCCGCGACGCCTGCGAGGTGAGCTGTCGGGTTCGGGCGCCGAGGTCGCCCGGCCGCGTCGGCCCGCGCTGGGTCGGGCGCGGGCGCGGCTTCACCCCGAGCCGCGCCGCTCACCACGGCTGCCGGGCGGGCCCGGGCAGGCACGGGGGAAGGCACGGCGTACTGCCGTGGGTCCCCCGCTCCCGCCCGTGGTGTGCTGGGGGAACCGCGCCGTCGGCCGGGCAGGATTCGGCGTCCCGACGGCGGGTCCGCCCGAACGGGCGGCTTCTGCAGGCTAGGCGGATTGTCGCTTTGTCTCCAATAGCCACCGGCCCGCTGAGAGCAGCCTCACAGGCCCTCATGTGACGCCGCTCACCAGGGCGTTCATCCCAGCCAGGCGCGGACCTGCCCGATCGCCTCCGGGGCCCAGGCCAGCTCCATGTGGTTCAGACCACTCAGCAGTGCGGTGCCGCCGACCGTCCCGTACCCGGCGGTGTCCAGCGCGCTGGCGGTGAACACCAGCCCGTCGCTCGGCCCGCGGTTCTCGTTCAGGATGCCGGGGACGTCCGCCGAGCCGCCCGCCAGCAGGTAGCTCCGCACGGCGGCCGGGACGCCCGCCCGCTTCAGCGGGGCGATCAGCGAGCCGGCGTCGATCGCGGCCTGGATGCCCCGGCCGGAGGTGTAGTAGCCCTGGCCGCCGTAGTACGTGGTCCACCAGTCCTGCATCGTGCCGTCCACCCCGTACGTGCCGTCCCAGCGGGCCAGCAGCTGCCGCTGGCCGGGGAAGCAGTCGCGGCCTCCGCCGGGCAGCACGCCCAGGCAGGGCTGCGCGGTGTAGCTGCCGTAGCAGGTCATGTACAGGTGCGGGGAGGGCGCGTTGGCGGTGCCGCCGCAGGCCGGCCAGGTGGCCAGCGAGAACGCCCAGCCGTGCGCGTAGACGTAGTCGAGGCCGCCGTTCGGGCCGCCCAGGGTGACCAGTCGGCGCACGTCGCCCGCGTAGGACCGGCCCCAGGACGGCTTCACCGAGGAGACCCAGGCGCGGGCCGCGACCTCGCCCTTGCTCCAGGCCACCAGGTCCACCTGGGGCGCGCCGGTCCTGGCCCGGATCAGCGCGAGCGCGTCGCCGACCGCCTGCGCCTGCATCAGGTCGTCGCCCTGCTTGTGCGCGAACCCGATCGCGAAGACCCGGTGCCCGGCCGCCGCGAGCGCCTGCGCCATGCCGGTGGCCGGGCAGCTCGACGCCCCGCAGCTGCCGCTCTCCCCCGGGTTCGCCCAGGCCCGGTCGGCGTTGTCGTTGGCCCCGTGCACCAGCAGCACGGGCGTCCCGGCGGCGGTGTCCCAGCCCGCCGCGCTGTACAGCAGGAACCGGCCGGAGAACGGGCGCCCGACCCCGCCGAAATAGGTGACGCGGGCGCCGTCCTGGTCGCCGCGCCCGTCGTCCGGGTACTGCTCCTGGGTGAATCCCGGCGTGCCGTCCAGGTAGCGCTCGACCTGCGCCCAGCCGTTGCCGGGCGCGCCGAACACCGCCTCCCTGGTGAGGTACGCGGGGGCGGTGGCGGGGGCGGTGGCGGGGGTCGCGGCCTGCACGGGGACGGGGCCGAGCGCGAGCAGCGCGCCGGCCAGCAGTGCGGTGATCAGGGACCTCAGCGGGTGGCGCACGCGGTCCTCCTTGCCCTGGTGACGGGGTGACGACGGGTCAGGTCACGGTAGGGGCGGGGCGGCCCGGCGCCCATGTGCCCGGCCCACAGGGCGGGGGCGCCGCCGGTGGCGGTACGCCACAAGTCGGCCGGTTTTCCCCGGAGTTACCCAGAAATGAAGTGTTCGCGCCAAGGGTTCCGCCGGGCCGGGGCCCGCGCCACACTGCTGGCATGCGAATGACTCTACGCGCGTTGAAAATCCGTTCCGCCTCGGTCGCCGCCCTCGGCCTGCTGGCCCTCGCCCCGGTCGCCGTGGCCACCACCGAGGCGCACGCCGCCGTCAGCGGCACCGTCTGCTACACCGCACTGCCCAGCCAGGGCCGCGACACCATCCGCCTGATCGACGCGGGCGGCCCGTTCCCGTACTCGCAGGACGGTGTCGTCTTCCAGAACCGCGAGGGCGTCCTCCCCGCGCAGAGCAGCGGCTACTACCACGAGTACACCGTCATCACCCCGGGCAGCCCGACCCGCGGCACCCGACGGATCATCACCGGCCGGACCTACCACGAGGACTACTACACGGCCGACCACTACGCGTCCTTCCGCCGCGTGAACTTCGGCTGCTGAGCGGAGCCCCGGTCGGATAGGTTGGAACGGCGGCGGCCGCACCCGGCCGCCGCCGTCCACCGCGCCGACCGTCCGAAGGACCGCCCACACCATGACCGCCGCCCCCCTGCCGGGCTTCGCCGGCCGCACCTACCTCTTCGAGGTCGACAACGGCGCCGCCTTCCGCAACTCCTACTCCGCGGACGGCACCCGGCTGCGCTGGGAGGGCCTCGGCGAGTCCGCCGGCCAGTACGAGGACGTCCCGCTGCACGCCGCCCAGGTCGCCCCCGGCATCTGGTTCGTCTCCTGGACGGAGCGCAGCGGCATCACCGTCAGCCACGTCATGGACCTCAACGCCCTCACCGTCAAGGTCTTCTGGACCTGGGAGGGCGAGACCGGCCGCGTCGGCGAACTCCACACCGGCACCCTCACCCCGGCCTGACGCCCCGCCCGGCGCGGCCGGGCATGCGCACAAAAGTTCGTGGACAGCGTCTGAGGGCCTGCCATAGTCTGCGCCGGGCCTCGGCGGGTCGGTGGTCGGGCCCGTTCCCAGCCCCCGCTGCCCCGAAAGGGTCCTCCCTTGTCCACGACCCGCAGTCGCCCCGGCCGGTGGAATCCGCTCCGCGCCCTGCTCGGCGTCCTGTCCGTCCTCGTCGCGAGCCTGGTCTCGCTGCCGACCGCGGCGGGAGCGAGCGGTAAGGGCCCCTGTGACATCTACGGCTCCCACGGCACGGCGTGCGTCGCCGCGCACAGCACCGTCCGGGCCCTGTTCACCGGCTACAGCGGCCCGCTGTACCGGCTCACCCGGGTCTCGGACGGGGCGGTGCACGACGTCTCCCCGCTGCCGGACGGCTACGCCGACGCGGCCGACCACGACGCCTTCTGCGCCGGGACCGAGTGCGCGATCACCCGGATCTACGACCAGACACCGAACCACAACGACCTGACCCCGGGCCCCGCGGGCGTCCCCTGGGGCACCCACTCGGCCTGGGGCACCGGCGCCGACCGGCCCGCGGACGCGAACGCGCTGGCGGTCACCGCGGGCGGCCACAAGGTGTACGGGGTCTGGATCACCCAGGGCGTGGGCTACCGGTCCGCCGGGCGGGCCGTCGGCGTCGCGGTGAACGGCGCGCCCGAGGGCGCCTACATGGTGGCGAGCGGCAAGCACGTCAACGCCGACTGCTGCTTCGACTACGGCAACGCGGAGACCGTACCCGCCGACACCGGCAACGCGCACATGGACGCCCTCACCCTCAGCACCAGGTGCTTCTTCGGGTCCTGCACCGGCTCGGGCCCGTGGGTCCAGGCCGACCTGGAGGACGGCCTGTTCTCCGGCGACGACGGGGTCAACCCCGCCAACCTCGGCAACAGCAGCCAGTTCGTCACGGCGATGCTGAAGAACGACGGGCAGAGCACGTACGCGCTCAAGGGCGGCGACGCCCGGTCCGGCGCGCTGAGCACCTGGTGGAACGGGCCGCTGCCGAGCCGGGGCACCTACCGGCCGATGAAGCAGGAGGGCGGCATCATCCTGGGCATCGGCGGCGACAACAGCAACTGGGCCGAAGGCACCTTCTTCGAGGGCGTCATGACGGCCGGTTACCCGAGCGACGCCGCCGAGGACGCGGTGCAGGCGAACATCGTCGCGGCGGGCTACGCCGGCCGGACCGGCGTCCCGAACGGGCCGCACGGCATGCTCGCCGGCGCGCAGGCGACCGTGGTCGACCACAACGGCGCCCTCGCGGTCTACGCCCTGGGCACCGACGCCCGGATCCACGAGAGCTACCAGCGCTCCCCCGGCGCGGGCAACTGGTCCGGCTGGGCGTCGCTCGGCGACGGCCAGGTCTACAGCCCCACCACCATCGCGAACGGCTTCGTCAGCGCGCCGAGCGCCTTCGTGGACGCGACGGGCCGGACGGTGCTGACCGCGATCGACGGTGCGGGCGACCTGGAGGAGAACTACCAGACCCTGCCCGGCAACGGCCCCTGGTCCGGCTGGCACCGCTACAGCACGCCGCAGCCGAACGGGGTCCGGTTCGTCGGCACGCCGTTCGCCACCAAGGACGTGAACGGCGTCAACGCGACGTACGTCCTGGGCACCGACGGCAACGTCTACGAGAACTACCTGAAGCCCGGCACCGGTTGGACCGGCTGGACGGCCGCGCCCGGCACGAACGGCTCGCTCGCCGGTTCCCCCAGCGTCTTCGTCGACTCCGCCGGCAAGACCGTCATCACCGCCCTCGACCGCTCCGGCAACCTTCAGGAGAGCTACCGGACCCAACCCGGCAACGGCCCCTGGTCCGGCTGGCACACCTACAACACCCCCCTCCCCAACGGGGTCTCCTTCGTCGGCACGCCGTTCGCCGGCAAGGACGCGAACGGTGTCAACACCACCTACGCCACCGGCACCGACGGCAACATCTACGAGAACCGTCTGACCCCCGGCGTCGGCTGGAACGGCTGGACGGCCGCACCCGGCACGAACGGCTCGCTCGTCAGCTCCCCCAGCGTCTTCGTCGACTCCGCCGGCAAGACCGTCATCACCGCCCTCGACCGATCCGGCAACCTCCAGGAGAGCTACCGGACCCAACCCGGCAACGGCCCCTGGTCCGGCTGGCACACCTACAACACCCCCCTCCCGAACGGGGTCTCCTTCGTCGGCGTCCCGAACTCGACCAAGGACCGCAACGGCGTCAACGTGACGTACGTCCTGGGCACCGACGGCAGCATCTACGAGAACTACCTGAAGCCCGGCGTCGGCTGGACCGGCTGGACGACCGCCCCCGGCACCCCGCCGGTGAGCCTGACCCGGTTCTGACCTGCCGGAGCGTCTTCTTCTCCCTCGTTCGCAGGCCCCGGCGGAGCACCCCTTTCTCCGCCGGGGCCCTCTTCCCTCCGCCCCCGGCCCGTCAGGGCCTCCTGTCCTTCCCCCCGGCCCGGCGAAACCTCCCCTTCCCCTCCGGCCCGGCGGCTCCGGCCCGCCAGGGCCCCCGTCCTCCCGGCTCCGCTCCGGCGGAGCCTCTTCCGCCCCGGGCCGGTCAGGGCTTGAGGTGGGCGGAGAGGAACTGGAAGCCGGCCGGGAGCAGGCGGATCCAGGTGGTGTAGTTGTGGCCGCCCTCGGGGACGGAGGCGACGGCGGTGGTGAGCGGGGGCTTCGCGGCGGCGGTGAAGGCGTCGGCGTCCTTGCGGAAGTCGCCGTCGCCCTTCTCGGCGCCGCTGAGCATCACGGCGGTGCCCGGCATCGGGAGGTGCTGGAGCCGCCACAGCAGGTCGGCCTCGTCGCGGCGCTGCTGGCTGCCCTTGAACAGGTCGCCGGTGGTGACGTCCTCGGCGGCCTTGAGGTAGCCGGAGATGGAGACGCCGCCCGCGAAGACCTCGGGGTGCCGCATGGCGAGCTTGGCCGCGCAGTAGCCGCCGGTGGAGTTGCCCATGACGCCCCAGGCGCCGGGGCCGGTGGCGAGGCGGTAGGTGGCGGCGAGGGCGCGCGGGGCGTCCTTGGCGAAGTAGGTCTCGGCCTGCGGGCCGCCGGGGACGTTCTCGCACTCGGGGTCGGCAGGCATCGCGGGCGAGGGCCGCATCAGGACCAGGACGGTGGGCTGCATCCGGCCGGCCCGGATCTCGTCCAGGGCGACGCCCGGGTAGTTGAAGCGGGTGATCAGCGCCTTGGCGTCGCCGGGGAAGCCGGTCATCGCGATGATCGCGGGGAACTTCCGCTGCTCGTTGCCGGGCTGGAAGTACTGCGGGGGCAGGTAGACGTAGCCGTCGGTGCTGAGGCCGGTGCGGGCGCCGGGTATCCGGACCGCGCGGATCTCGCCGACCTTGCCGGGGTCGCGGCCGAGGCCGGTGTTGACGGGTTCCCTGCCGGTCTCCTCGGCGGGCAGCAGCGGCAGGTTCGCCGGCTCGGGCTCCGGTTCGGGGGTGGCGCCGGGGGCGGGGGCGGTGCCGGGCGCGGGGGTGGGGGTGACGGCGGCCCGGACGCTGACCGGGGCGTCCTTGCCGCTGCCCAGCAGGTCGTCCCAACTGCTGTAGAACGAGAAGTAGTTGTTCGCCAGCAGGCCGATCACGGCGAGCAGTGCGAGCTGGCCGCCGAGCAGCACGCCGATCCGGCCGAGGACGGCCCGCCAGTGCCGGGCGGCGAGCGCGGGCCACCAGTGGACGGTGGCGGCGAGCACCCCGACCGCGATCTCGATCGTGAACAGCAGCAGCGTGGTGCTGGTCAGCCCCATGGCCCGTGATCCCCGTGTCTCCCACTCGCGGCGCGTCCGCGAGCCGGGTGGAGTCGGGTGCCTCGGGCTCGGCGCGGCCGTGACGAACGTGCGGTCAAGTATGCACGCCGTGGGGTGGACGTCCGCGCCGGGCCCGACGGTTCCCCCGGGCCCGGCGGTTCCGTGCCCCCCGACCCCCGGGGCGGGTCAGGCGTGGGTGCCGCCGTCGATCCGGATCTCGGTGCCGGTGACGAAGGCGCCGTCGTCGGAGGCCAGCATGGCGATCACGCCGGCCACCGTCTCGGGTCCGGCGAAGCCCCGGCCGAGGGCGGGCTGCAGCTTGGCGAACCAGGACAGGTCGGCGTCGGCGGGCAGGCCGGGGTCGGCGGTCATCCCGGAGGCGATCGAGCCGGGGGCGACGCAGACGGCGCGCAGGCCCTGCTTGGCGTACTCGGCGGCGACGGCGTGCGTGAAGGACTGGATGCCGCCCTTGGTCGCGGCGTACGCGGCCATGTAGGGGTGGGCGAAGGAGGCCGAGGTGGAGGAGAAGTTGACGACCACGCCGCGGCCGGTGGCGAGCAGCGCGGGCAGCGCCTCGCGGGTGACCAGGAAGGTGCCGGTCAGGTTGACCGCGAGCATCCGGTTCCAGAACTCCAGCGTGGTCTGCTCGGTGTGCGCGGAGCGCAGGATGCCGGCGGCGTTGACGACCGCGTCCAGGCCGCCGAGTTCGGTGATCGCGCCGCCCACCCCGGCCCGGACGGACGCCTCGTCGGAGACGTCGACCAGCCGGGTCAGCAGGCGGTCGGCGGTGCCGTCGGCCTCGGCCTGCGCGCGGGTGCCGGCCAGTCCGGCCTCGACCACGTCGGCGGCGACCACGGTGCCGCCCTCGGCCAGGACGCGGTGGACGGTGGCCCGGCCGATGCCGGAGCCGGCGCCGGTGATCAGGACGCGGCGGCCTTCGAAGCGGTGCATGGGGGTCTCCCTGGGGTGCGGGGCGGGTCGGTCCGACCTCTCGAAAGACACGGTACGCCTCGATGGCACGTTGTGCCACATTCGCATACGGTGACGTTCCGGCTACGCTGGAGATCTTCCGCGCCCGCGCCGCACCTCCGGGGGAACCGACCATGGCCGCACACCCGCCCGCACCCGACCGCGACCCGGGCCCCGCGCTGTCGCTGACCGAGCGGCGCAAGGCCGCCACCCAGCACGAGATCGCGCTCGCCGCGGCCCGCCTGTTCGCCGAGCGCGGCGCGGAGGGCACCACCGCCGAGGACATCGCGCGCACCGCGGGCGTCTCGCTGCGCACCTTCTACCGCTACTTCCGCACCAAGGAGGACGCCGTCGCCCCGCTGCTCGCGGAGGGCTCCCGGCAGTGGATCGCGCTGCTCGCGGCGGCCGGTCCCGGCAGCGCGCCGCTGCCCGCGCTGGTGGCGGCCGCCCGGGCCGCGCTGGACCCGGCGCCCGGGCAGCCCGCCGAGTCGCTGGTCTGGACCCGCGGGCTGCTGCGCGCGATGCCCGCGGACCCGGCGCTGCGCGACGTCTGGCACCGGGTCCACCACGAGGCGGAGGCCGCGCTGCTGCCCGTGCTGGCCCGGCTGGGCGGCCTCGACCCGGCGGGCCTGGACGCCCGGCTGCTGGCGGCCACCGCCAACACCGCGATGCGGGTCGCGGTCGAGACCTGGGCGGCGGGCGACGCCCCGCCCGCGGCCGCCGCCGAGCTGGCCGCCATCGCCCTGCACCGGCTGGCCGGCCCGCTCCCGGCCCCCGCCGCCGGGGACTGACCCCGGCCGGCACGGAGGTTCCGACCGGGACGGCGGTTCAGACCGGGACGACCGCCACCGGGCAGTGCGCGTGGTGCAGCACCGCGTGCACGGGGCCGGTCAGCCGCAGGCCGAAGCGCGGGGCGGGTTCGTAGCGGGAGAGCACCACCAGGGCGGCGGTGCGGGACTCTTCGACCAGCGTCGCGGCGGTGGAGCCGGTCAGCTGGTGGGCCGCCAGCTCGACCTCCGGGTAGTCCTCCCGGACGGGGTCGCAGGTCCGCCGCAGCAGCCGCTCGTGCAGTGCGGCCTCCTCGCCGGGCTCGTCGACCATCGGGGTCGTCCGTCCGACCTCGGCGACCACCGGCGACCAGGTGTGCAGGGCCCGCACCGGCAGCCCTCGGCGGGCGGCGCCCGCGCAGGCGAAGCGGAGCGCGGCGGCGTCCCGCTCGTCGTGGACGGCGACCAGGAAGGGGCCCGCGGGGTGGTCGGCGCCGCGGACCACCACCACGGGGCAGTCGGCGTGGGCGGCGACCCGGAGGCTGACCGAGCCCAGCAGCAGGGCGGCGAAGCCGCCGTGGCCGCGGGTGCCGAGGACGGCCAGCGTGGCGTGCTCGGCGGCGGCGAGCACGGCCTCGGCGGCGTCCCCGGGCACCACGTCGGCGGTGATCCGCAGCGCGGGGTGGGCGGCCTCCAGGGCGGCGCGGACGGTGTCCAGCAGTTCGGCGGCCTCGCGCAGGATCAGGTCGGTGACGGCGGTGCCGGTGCGCGGCGAGAGCGTGACGGTGCCGGTGTTGACGGCGTGCACGAGGTGCAGCCCGGTGCCGCGCCGCTCGGCCTCGCGGGCCGCCCACTCGGCGGCCGCGGCGGCGGGGGCCGAGCCGTCGACGCCCGCGACCACCCCGTTCGGTCCCCTGATCTCCATGACGCTCTCCTCGGAGCCGGGCTGGTCCTTCCAGGATGCTCCGCCCGGCGCGGGTCGGACAAACAGGGGCGTTCCGGGGCGGGGTCAGTGCTTCGCCGGGTCCTCGGCGCCGGTGTAGGGGGCGGTGGGCAGCGGGGCGCCGGTGAGGAAGGCGAGCACGGCGGCGCGGTACTCGGCGGGCCGGTCGACGGCGACGGCGTGGCCCGCGCCGGGCACGTACAGCAGGCGGGCGTCGGGCAGGGTGTCGCGGTACTCGCGGGTGACCTCCCAGTGCTTGTAGTCGCACTCGCCGCGCAGCACCAGGGCGGGGACGTGCACGGCGCGCAGCCGGGGGCGCGGGTCGGGGCGGGTGCGCAGGTCGGCGGCGATCAGCAGGTTGGCGTAGAACCCCGGTGTCCGGAGCGGGAGTTCGGCGGCGTGGCCGGGGTCGCAGGTGGCGGCGGGTCCGGCCGCGGCGAGCAGCCGGGCGAACAGGGCGTCGGCCTCGGCGTCGGGCACCAGGGCGTGCGCCTGGGCGGGGTCGAGGGCGGTGAGCAGGGTCCAGAGCGGGACGCGCGGACCGGGGCCGCCGATCCGGGAGACCCGGGCGCGCTGCTCGGGGGTGAGCCGGTCCCAGAGCTGCCCGGCCTGCTCGTCGGTGTGGGCGGGGGTCCAGAGCGCGCCGGGCGAGGTGAACACGACGGCGGCGACGTGCTCGGGGTGGGCCGCGAGGTACTCGGCGGCGAGGGTGCCGCCCCAGGAGGCGCCGATCAGCACCACCCGGTCGGCGCCGATCCGCTGCCGGACCGCCTCCAGGTCGTCGACCTGCCGCTGGACGGTGTAGCCGGAGAGGTCGGCGGGGCGGGGCGAGTCGCCGGAGCCCAGCTGGTCGTAGTCGTGGACGGGCCAGTCGGCCGCGGCGAGCGCGTCGGCGAGTCCGTCGGCGGCCTCGCCGGGGGTGCCGGGGCCGCCGTGCAGCCGGATCACGGGGGTGGCGCGGGGCGTTCCCCGGGCGGGGGTCAGGTGGTGGGCGAGGCGGGAGCCGGTGGGCAGGTCCCACAGGTCGGCGGCGGCGCCGGGGGCGGTCCGCTCCCCCGGCGGCAGGACGGCGGCGGCCAGGACGGCGGCCAGCAGCACGCCGATCACCGCGGGCGTGCGGCGCGGCCAGCCGCCGATCCGCCGGGCGGCCCGTCCGGGCAGCCCGCACCCGACGGCGGTCCCGAGCGCCGCCCCGGCCAGCATCGCCCAGGGCCGGGGCACCAGCGCGCCCGCCGCCACCAGTCCGGCCCCGGCCCCGAGCGTCCCACCGACCAGTCCGACCACCATCAGGGCCAGCGCGAGCAGTTGCTTCTTCATGCACCCCACCCTCGGACCGGGCCGGGCCGGGCCGCGTCCCCCCGCCGGCTCGGCCCGGTCCGCCCCCGGGTGGACCGGGCGCCGCCCGGGGGATCACGGTCACCCCGGGAGGCCGGTCTCCTTCCGGGCGCCGTCGATCCAGCCCGCGACGGCGTGCGCGCCGCTGCGGCGGGCGAGTTCGGCGGCCTCGTCGAGGAGCGCGGCGGCGTCCTCGCGGCGGTCCTGCTGGGTGGCGAGGTGGGCGAGGCCGACCAGGTTGGCGGCGACGCCGGGCAGGAAGCCGAGGTCGCGGCGGAGCCGGGTGGACTCCTCCAGGCGGGCGCGGGCCCGGTCGAGCCGGCCGGCCATGTGCTCGGCGAAGCCGAGGTGGCGCAGCGCGTAGGAGGCGGTGAGGCGGTCGTCGGCCTGTTCGGCGAGTTCGAGGGCGCGGGTGAACAGCGGCAGCGCGGTGTCGTGGTCGTCCCGGACGACCTGGTGGAAGGTGCCGGTCCAGAACAGCGCCTCGCCCTCGCCGCGCGGGTCGCCGAGCCCGCGGTACAGCGCGGCGGCGCGCTCGAACAGCGCCAACTCCTCGGCCTGTTCGACGCGTTCGGCCAGGTAGCGGGCGTGGACCAGGCGCCCGCGGGCCAGTGCGGTGTCGGCCTCCAGGGCGTCGAGGGCCCGTGCGCCGACCGCGAGTTGGGCGTTGTCACCGCCGAACGTGGCGCTGTGGTAGGCGTGTTCGGCCAGGGCGAGTCGTTCGTCTGCGGTCATGCGGTGATCGTATCCCCGCCGCCCGGGCCCCCCGGGTCCTCCCGCAGGGGGACGGGGCGTCAACTCCCGGGCGGACGACCGGCGGTGGGGACTGTCCTTAGCCTGGCGGAATGAGCAGTCGCTTCTTCGTCCGCCCCTCCCCCGGCCCGGCCCCGGCCCCGCCGCGCCCCTCCGGCCGGGGGAAGCGGGCGGGCCGGTGGCGGGCGGGCCGGTGGCGGGCGGACGGGCGGGTGGCGCGCGGGTGGTGGGTGGTGCTGGACGGGGTGGTGGCGTGGGCGTCGGCGGGGATCGCGGTGGGCGGGTCGGGGTACACGGCTTCGCTGCTGCACGGGCCGCCGGTGTCGCGGGCGGCGGTGGCGGTGTGGTTCGGGGCGCTGCTGGGGCGGCGGTTCGCGCCGGTGGCGGCGCTCTGGGCGGGGGCGGCGGCGACGGTCGCGGTGGTGGCGGTGGGCGGGCCGGTGACCAATCTGTCGTTGGCCTCGGCGCTGCCGCTGGCGGTGCTCGGCCGGACCAGGCCGCCCGTTCCGGCGGCGCTGCTGGCGGTGCTGCCGGTGGCGGCGGTGCTGCTGGCGCTGGCGCCGCGGCCCGGGTTCGCGCCGGTGTGCCTGGTGCACGCCGGTTCGGCGGCGGCGGGGGTGGCGGCGCGGGTCCGGGCGGGGCGGCGGCGGGCGGCCGCGGCGGACCGGGAGCGGCGCGCGCTGGCGGAGGAACGGGCGCGGATGGCACGGGAGTTGCACGATGCGGTGGGGCACGCGGTGACGGTGATGGTGATGCACGCGGGGGCGGCCCGGCTCTGCCTGGGGGGCGGCCCGGCGGAGGCGCGGGGGGCGCTGGAGCGGATCGAGCGGGTGGGCCGGACGGCGATGGAGGATCTGGACAAGGTGCTGGGACTGCTGGAGCCGTCCTCGCCCGGGCCGCTGGAGGGGGTGCTGCGGGCACTGCTCGCCGATCTGCCGCCCCGGCTGACCGGACAGCTCGAACTCCCTTCTTCCGCACTGGAGTTGACGCCTTCGCAGGCGGAGGCGGTGCACCGAGCGGTGCAGGAGTCGCTGACGAACACGCTGCGGCACTCGACGGCGACCGCGACCACCGTCCGGCTCTCCCCCGGCCCGGCGGCGCTGCGGCTGGTCGTCACCGACAACGGCCGTCCGCTGGAGGGGGGTTCGGGCGGGCGGGGCGGTCGCGGCCTGGCGGCGGCCCGGCACCGGGTGGCGGCGCTGGGCGGCACGGTGGTGGCAGGGCCGACGGCGGGGGGCTGGCGGCTGGAGGTGGTGCTGCCGTGGTGAGCGCGGGCGGGTCGGGGCCGGTCCGGGTGCTGGTGGTGGACGACGAGGACCTGATGCGGGCGGGGCTGCGGATGATGCTGGGGACGGCGCCGGACCTGCTGGTGGTCGGCGAGGCGGCGGACGGCGCGCAGGCGGTCCGGCTGGCCGGGGAGCTGCGGCCGGACGTGGTGCTGATGGACGTCCGGATGCCGGTGCTGGACGGGGTGGCGGCGACCCGGGAGCTGGCGGCGGGCTGTCCGGGGGCGCGGGTGCTGGTGCTGACCACCTTCGAGCTGGACGCGTACGTGTTCGCGGCGGTCCGGGCGGGCGCGGCCGGGTTCCTGTTGAAGCGTTCGCCGCCGGAGCTGCTGCTGGAGGCGGTGCGGACGGTGGCGGCGGGCGAGGCGCTGCTGGGGCCGTCGGTGACGCGGCGGCTGCTGGCGGAGTTCGCCCGCTCGGCCCCGGCGGAGGGCGGGGCGGCGGGGCGGCGGGCGCTGGCCCGGTTGACGGGGCGGGAGCGGCAGGTGCTGGAGCTGCTGGGCCGGGGCCGCTCGAACGCGGAGATCGCGGCCGTCCTGCACCTGGGCGAGGCGACCGTGAAGACGCACGTCCGCCGGGTGCTGGACAAGCTGGGGGTGCGGGACCGGGTGCACGCGGTGGTGTTCGCCTTCGACCACGGCGTGGTCCGCCCGGGGCCCTGAGCGCCGGTCCGCGCGCGAACCGGACCGAACCGGACCTGTCCGGAATATCGCACCCGAATTCTCCCCGGGGTCTATTACGGGCATCCGGGAAGGCTCAGAAAATACCGCTCCATTGATTCTCCAGCGACTCTCGACCAGCCTCCCCTGGCTGCCGGATAGGTTACGCACGGCCCTTGGCAAAGGGCTGTTCCGTAACACAGTTGACGGTGCGTCAGCCGACAAAAGGGGTGGGATGTGTCCATCGATTTCCAGGATTTCGTCAAAAGGAGAAATCGCCGTCCGGTCGGCCGGAATTTGATTTCCGCCGGTGTCATGGCGCTGGTGGTCTCGGTGCTCGCGCCGGTGCAGTTCGCGAGTGCCGCCGGCCCGGACTTCTCCCGCAAGTGGAGCCCGTCGGGGACCGCCCTGCCGCGGACCGCCTCGGTGCACGGCTCGGACGTCGCGGCGGCGGCCCCGGCGAAGCCCGCCCACCCGGTGCCGCCGACCTGGCAGCCCCCGGCGGCGGGCGCGGCGCGGCCGCACGGCACCGCCGACCTGGTGCTCGGCGCGGCCCCGGCGGCCGGGGCCCGGGCCGCGAAGGCGTCCGGGTCGGCCCCGGCGCCCTCCGACCGGGAGGCCGGCGCCGCCAGCGCGACCGGCCTGGCGGTGGCACTGGCCCCGCTGGCGGCCGACGCCGGGCAGCGGTCGGCCGGCTCCGGGCAGCACGTGCAGGTGACGGTGGCCGACGAGCGGGCCGTCGCCCGGGCCGGCGCGCCCGGGCTGCTGCTCTCGCTGGCCCGCACCGACGGCACTCCGGCGGGGCCGGTCCGGGTCGCGGTGGACACCGCGAAGCTGGGCCACGGCACCGGCGGCGACTGGGCGGCCCGTTCGCACCTGGTCCAGCTGCCCGCGTGCGCCCTGACCACTCCGGAGCTCGCGGGCTGCCTGGAGCGGACCCCGCTCCCCTCGGCCTTCGACCCGGCCACCGGCACGCTGTCCGCCGACGTCACCCTGGCGGGGGCGGCGCAGCCGGGCGGCGCGAAGGCGCCCGCGACGGCGAACTCCGCGCAGCGGGCCGAGTCGGCGGCCGCGGCGGCCGCGCCGATGGTGCTGGCCGCCGTCGCCGACGCCTCGGGCGGCGCGGGCACCTTCGCGGCGACCGGCCTGAACCCCTCGCAGTCCTGGACGGCGGGCGGGTCCGCGGGCTCGTTCACCTACAGCTACCCGATCACGGTGCCGCCGACGATCGGCGGGGCGGCGCCGCAGGTCGCGCTCTCCTACGACTCGTCCTCGGTGGACGGCCTGACCTCCTCCACCAACGCGCAGGCGTCCTGGGTGGGCGACGGCTGGAGCTACGACCCGGGCTACGTGGAGCGCTCCTACCAGTCCTGCAACAACGACGGGATCGCCAACTCCGGCGACGACTGCTGGGCCGGGGCGAACCTGACGCTGTCGCTGGCCGGGCACTCGGGCGAGCTGGTGCAGGACGACGCGAGCTGCCGGGCGAACGCGCCGCGCACCAGTGAGCAGTCGGACTGCACCTGGCGGCTGAAGGACGACGACGGCACCAAGGTGCAGTTCCTGACCGGGGCCGACAACGGCACCTGGAACGGGGCGTACCTGAAGGTGACCGACACCTCCGGCACCGCCTACTACCTGGGCCTGAACCACCTGCCGGACGCGAACGGCAACCCGACCTCGACCGGGCCGGCCAGCAACTCGGCCTGGACGGTGCCGGTGTTCTCGCCGAAGAGCGGCGACCCGTGCTACGACAGCGCCAAGGGCGCGAAGTCCTGGTGCAACGCGGGCTGGCGGTGGAACCTCGACTACGTCGTGGACCCGCACGGCAACCTGACCAGCTACGCGTACACCCCCGAGACCAACTACTACGCGCTGGGCGGCGGCCAGAACAACGGCACCGGCACCAACACCGCGTACACCCGGGCGGGCGTGCTCTCCACCGTCGGCTACGGCCAGCGGCTCGCCGACCAGACCGGCGCGAACGGCGGCTACCAGTCGGCCGCGCAGATCGTCTTCGACTCCGGCGAGCGCTGCGTCACCTCGACCGCGGCCTGCGACCCGGCGAACCGGACCTCCGCGCACGCGGGCGACTGGCCGGACGTGCCGATGGACCAGCAGTGCGGGGCCACCGGCGCCTGCACCAACTACCAGCCGACCTTCTGGTCCTCGAAGTGGCTGACCGGCGTCACCACCCGGATCAGGTCGAACGGCGGCTACCAGGCGGTCGACGGCTACGTGCTCGACCACCGCTTCGTGAACGTGCAGAACGCGACCGAGAACACCCAGGTGCCGTGGCTGGGTGCGATCCGGCGGACCGGCCGGGACGCCACCGCCTCGCCGGACCCGGTGGAGCTGCCGCCGGTGTCGTTCACCGAGATGCTGCTGCCCAACCGGGTCGACGGGACCAACCTGGTGCCGTCCCGCCCGGCCTTCAACCGGCCGCGCATCCAGCTGATCACCATCGAGACCGGCGGCACCATCGGCGTCGACTACGCGCCGGCGGCCTGCTCGCGGGTGAACAACGTGATGCCGGCCTCGGCCGACAGCGACACCAAGTCCTGCTACAACGTCAAGTGGCACGTCCCGAACGAGGCGCCGGGCGCGGCCCCGGTCGACGACTGGTTCCAGCGCTACCCGGTGAAGACGGTGACGGTCAATCCGAACACCGAGGGCTCCGTCCCGCAGACCACCGCCTACACGTACGGGAACGCCGCCTGGCACCGCAACGACTCGCCGCTGGTGAAGAGCGCGGACCGGACCTGGGACCGGTTCCGCGGCTACGCGAGCGTCACCGCCGTGACCGGCAACGGCAACGACGGGCCCAAGTCGCAGACCTCGACCACCTTCCACCAGGGCATGGACGGCGACTACAAGGCCGACGGGACGACCCGCAGCGTGCAGGCGGCCGGTCCGATGAGCGGTCCGGTCACCGACTCCGACTGGCTGTCCGGCCGGACCCTGGAGAGCGACACGTACACCGCGGCGGGCGGCTCGATCGCCGCGTACACGGTGAACACCACCAGCGGCCCGACCAGCACCGCGACGCACGCCCGCACCGGGCTGCCGAACCTGGTCGCGCGCTACCCCGCCACCACCGCCGGCACCGTCTCCAAGGCGCTGAAGGCGGACGGCAGTTGGCGCACCACCGGGACGACCACCAGCTCGGACCCGGCGCACGCGAACCGGGTGACCACCGTGCTGAACACCGCGGACGGCCTGCCCGACAGCTGCCTGCGCGACAGCTACGCGAGCGGCCCGGACCCGCAGGTCTCCTCGGTGCTCTCCGAGCAGCTGACCGTCTCGGGTCCGAACGCCTGCACCGCGTCGCCGACCGCGGCGAACACGGTGACCTGGACCAGGTCGCTGTACGACGGCAAGGCCCTCGGCGCCATGGGCGCGACGCACGACGTGACCGGCGCCCAGGCGGTGGAGGGCATCGACGCCGGCGGCACCGCGACGTTCACCACCTCCGCCGTCACCGTCTACGACGCGTACGGCCGCAGCACCAGCGTCACCGACCCGAACCACACCGACGGCACGCACGGCTCCGGCGTCACCTTCACCACCGCGTACGCCTCCGCGCAGCCGGGTGAGCTGCCGACCTCGATGACGGTGACCACGCCGGCCCCGGCCGGGGCGCCGGACGCGACGGGGCCGGGCCGGGTCACCACCACCGCGCTCGCGCCGGGCCGGGCCCTGCCGCTGCAGGTGACCGACCCCAACGGGCGGGTGACCGGCAAGAAGTACGACGCCCTGGGCCGGCTGACGGCCGCCTGGCAGCCGGGCCGGGCCGCCCCGCAGAACGCCTCCGTGACGTTCGCGTACGCGGTGCCCGGCGTGGTGAACAACGTGGCGCAGCCGCCGACCGTCACCACCAGGACGCTCCGCTCCGACGAGGGGTGGACCACCTCGGTGAGCATCATGGACGGCCTGGCCCGGACCGTGCAGGTGCAGTCCGACCCGGCGGTCTCGGCCTACCACGGCCGGATGCTGACCGACACGTTCTACGACTCGCAGGGCCGGGTCCAGCGGGCGAACGCGACCTGGTACAACGACGAGGCGGCGCCGGGGACGACCCGGTACGCGGCCCCGCCCGCCAAGGTGCCCGCCCAGACCGTCACGTCCTTCGACGGCCGGGGCCGCCCGGTCTCCTCGCAGCTGCTGGCCTTCGGCGTCGCGCAGAGCACCACGACCACCGCCTACCCGGGCGCGGACCGCACCGACGTCTCCCCGCCGGCCGGGACCACCCCGACCAGTTCGGTGACCGACGCGCTCGGCAACCTGGCGCAGCTGTGGCAGTACCGCACCGCGACCGCGACCGGCAACCGCGCGGACGCGGACGTCACGGCGTACACCACCACCCCGGCCGGGAAGCCGGCCATCCGCACCGACGCGGCCGGCAACGTCTGGACGTACGGCTACGACCTGAGGGGCCGTCAGACCTCGGCCACCGACCCGGACAGCGGAACCGCGACCCAGGTCTACACCCCCGGCGGCAGCCTGGTCAGCCAGACCGACGGCCGGGGCCGGACGGTGGCGTACACCTACGACCTGCTGGGCCGGAAGACCGGCTCCTACGCCGGTTCGGTGGCGACCGCCAACCAGCTGACCGCCTACACCTACGACACCGTGGTGAAGGGCCAGCCCGGCGCGTCCACCCGGTACACGGCGGGGGCGGGCGGCCCGGCGTACACGGACGCGGTGCTCTCCTACGACACCGCGTACCACCCGACCAAGACCACCACCACCGTTCCCGGCAAGGACGTCGGCCAGGCCGACAACACCACCTTCACCTACACCTACCAGGCCCGGTTCGACCCGATCACGGGCGTGCTGGCCGCCGACAACCGCTCGGCGATCGGCGACATCCCCGCCGAGACGGTGAACTACAGCTACGACGTGTACGGCACGCTGAGCAGCTTCGGCAGCGCGACCACCACGTACGACCTGTCCTCGGACTGGGACGCCTACGGGCGCAGCATCCGCTCCACCGTCAACCCGTGGGGCACCCAGATCGTGCTCACCAACGTCTACGACGAGTCGACGGGGCGTCCGCTGTCCCAGTTCGTCGACAAGCAGACCGCGGCGACCGGCGCGGTGCAGCAGACCACGTACGCCTACGACGCCTCGGGCCGGGTCACCGGCATCCGCAGCATCCCGGACAACACGCCGTCGGCGACCGACCTGCAGTGCTTCGGCTACGACTACCTGGGCCGGCTGACCTCGGCCTGGAGCGACAGCGGCGCGCTGAACCTCGCCCCCAACCCGGCCGTCGGCGGACGCGGCGCCTGCGCCAACTCCAGCCCCACCAGCGGCGCGACGGCCCCGGCGCTGACCACGGTCGGCGGCCCGGCCCCGTACTGGCAGACCTACCAGTACGACCTGACGGGCAACCGCAAGCAGCTGGTCCAGCACGACCCGGCGGGCAGCACCGCCAAGGACCGGACCGTCACCCAGTCCTTCCCGGCCGCCGGGACGGTCAACGGGGTGAACGGCGCGGTCGCGGGCCCGCACGCCGCGGTGTCGGCGAGCACCGTCACCGGGACGGGCGCGCCCTCGGTCACCAGCACCGAGTACGACCGGGCGGGCGGGGTCACCAAGGTCACCGGCGGGGCGGACGGCCCGACCGGCCTGACCTGGGACAGCGAGGGCCGGCTGAGCGCCTACTCCAGCACCCGGGCCGGCGGGGTCGGCTACCTGTACGACGCGGCCGGCAAGCAGATGGAGAAGACCTCTCCGAGCGGGACCACGCTGTACCTGAAGAACGACGAGCTGACCTTCAGCGGCGGGAAGCTGACCGGCACCCGGTACTACAGCATCCCGGGCGGCATCACGCTGGTCCGGCAGGGCGGCGGGTCGACGTACCAGTTCGCCGACCCGCACGGCTCCAACCTGCTGTCCATCGACGGCGGTTCGCTGGCCGAGACCCGGCGCCCGCTGGACCCGTTCGGCAACACCCGCGGGGCCGAGCCGTCCTCCTGGGCGGGCGACAAGGGCTTCGTCGGCGGGCTCCAGGACAGCTCGACCGGGCTGACCACGCTCGGCTCCCGGCTGTACCAGCCGTCCACCGGACGGTTCGTCAGCCCCGACCCGATCACCCGGCCGACCAGCCCGCAGCAGTGGAACGCCTACGCGTACAGCGAGAACGACCCGGTCAACCAGTCCGACCCGAGCGGGCTCGCCCCGTGCGCGGACGGCCTCAAGGACCACTGCGGCGGCGGCCCGACCTGCAGCATCTTCCAGCCGGGCTGCGGTGCCACCAGCAGCAGCGGCGCGTGCAGCTACAACCCGTACGCGACGAACCGCTGCCCGGGCAGCCCGCCGGCCACCACCACGCCGGGTCCGCTCGGCTCCGGCGACGACATCGACCAGGTCGACGACGCCCAGAACGAGGGCTTCGGGTGCGACACGCCCACCGGCGCGCAGCGGACCCACCTGTTCGTCAAGCGCTCCTCCCAGGACCACGGCGTGATCATGGTCCGGTTCTTCATCCACCAGAAGGAGGTCGGGCTCGGCGTCAACATGCTGGGCGACGACCGGGACTTCTCCGACGACCCGAACGCGGGCTACCGGATGGTGCTGTTCTGGGACACCGCGACCGGTGAGATCAGCTTCACCGTCGCGCCCTCGCACAAGCCGGCGCACCGGTTCCTGACCACGGACGTCCCGGTGAAGATGGTCCCGGCCCGGCCGCTGGACGTGGGGCCGTACAGCTTCACGGACACCACGGTGGCCTGGCACAACAACATCAACCCGCTGGAGACCGACCCCGACAACGTCAAGGTCGACATCCACGGCGTCAACTCGATCCTGCCGGTGTTCGCGGCGAACCAGACCATGACGATCAGCCTCGGCACCAACTCGGTGTCGGTGCGGCGCAAGGGCGACAGCTTCCCGGACATGGAGGTGGTCCAGTACCGTCGGGGCATGTCGCCGAACGTGATCGCCAAGGACTCGATGTCGGACGGCTGGCCGGACCCAGCGGTCCGCGGCACCAACCCGCTGGAGTCCGGCGACCGCGACCGCACCTTCCAGTGCCATGACTGCTGACCGGGGCAGCGCGCGGGCGGAGGGCGCCTGGCGCTGGTTCGTGCGGACGGCGGGGCGGCTGGCCCTGTTCACCGCGGCGGGCTGGTGCGCACTGTTCGCGGCGGGGGCCGGACTGGCGGCCGCGTTCGGCGAGGGCCCGGCCTTCGACCGGGTGCGGGAGCTGTACCTCGCGCTGCCGGTGTGGGCGGTGACGGCGCTGGCCGCGCTGCTCCTGGTGTCGCCGCTGCGGTTCAACCGGTGGCTGCCGTGGTTCGCCGGGGCGGCGCTGCTGGTCCCGCTGGTGCCGCCGCTGCTGGTCTTCGGGCCGGTTCCGGTGCTGCTGTCCCTGCTGGCGGTGCAGGCGGCCTTCCTGCGCTGGGGGGTGGTCGGGGGCCGGTTCCGGATGGTCCGCGCCCGGCGGGCCTGACCCGCGCGACGACCGGACGCCGGTGGGCGGGAGCGCTGCTCCCGCCCACCGGCGTCCGCCGTTCCCGGGCTGTCGGGGCGTCAACTGCCCTCGGCGGCCTGCCACTCGGCGCGGTACTCGTCGAAGATGGCCTTCAGGTGGTGGCCGATCTTCAGGTAGTCGAGGTCGTCGAGGTTGGCGAGCGAGACCCGGACCGACCACTGCGGGCCGTCGAAGCCGCCGCCGTTGAGCAGCACCACGCCGGTCTGTTCGGCGAGCCGGAACAGCGGCTCGGTGGGTTCGTAGTTCTTCTCCAGGAAGGCCGCGAAGGCGGGGCCGGAGGTGCGCTCGGCCTCGGCGAGCAGGTCGAGTTCGATGTAGTAGCCGGCCCGCTGCGGGTCGTCGGAGATCTTCATCCCGGAGCCCTCCAGCAGCAGGTCGAGGCGCCGGTGCACGATGCCCTGCACCTTGGCCTTGTAGGCGCGGCCCTCGGGGAGCAGCGCGAACAGCGAGAACAGGGTGAGCTGGGCCTGCTGGGGCAGCGACAGCCCGGCGGTGTGGTTGAGGGCGACCTGCCGGGAGTCGGCGACCAGCCGGTCGATGAAGCGGATCGCGCCGGGGTCGAGGCTGAGGCTGCCGTAGCGCTTGGCGAGCCGGGCCTTCTCCTCGTCCGGGAGGGCGGCGAGGGCGTCGTCGAGGACGTTGTCGCGGTGCAGGCCGATGACGCCGAGGCGGTGGCCGGTGCAGCCGTAGTGCTTGGAGTAGGAGTACACCAGCAGGGTGTTGCGGGGCAGTTCGGCGGCGATCGAGCGGAAGTGGTCGACGAAGGTGCCGTAGACGTCGTCGGTGACGACGATCAGCCCGGGGTTGTCGGTGGCGACGATCTCCTTGATCTGGTCGGTGACCCGCCGGGACAGCGCCAGCGAGGGCGGGTTGCTGGGGTTGACCAGGCAGACCAGTTTGACCGACGGGTCGGCGAGCTTGGCGACCTCCTCGGTGGGGTAGCGCCATTCGCGGACGCCGGCCTCGGCGAAGGAGCTGGCCTCGACCCGGACCACGTCGAACTCGTAGGTGTCGAGTTCGGGGATCTCGATGTAGGGGGTGAAGACCGGCACCATCAGGGCGATCCGGTCGCCCTTGTGCAGCAGGCCGTTCTTCATCAGCGAGTCGAAGATGTAGCACATGGCGGCGGTGCCGCCCTCGGTGGCGAACAGGTCGAGCTGCCCCTCGGGGGGCCGGCGGTCCATCAGTTCGTCGTGCAGGTAGCCGGCCACGACCTGTTCGGCGCCGGTCAGCATCCGGTCGGGGACGGGGTAGTTGTCGCCGATCGCGGCGTCGGCGAGCTCGTGCACGAAGTCGTCGCGGTCGAGGTCGAAGCGGTCGACGGCGAGGCCGACGCAGGCGGTGAGCAGTTCGATGCCGGGCAGTTCGGGGTGCGAGCGGGCGAAGCGGTCGTAGCGGGCGGCGATGCCGTTGCGTTCGGGCATGCCGCCGAGGTTGTCGGCGGTCCAGACCCGGCGGGACTCGGAGAGCGCGAAGTGGCCGAGCGCGAGCATCGCCTCCCGCGGGCCGGTGCAGATCCAGTTGGGGTTGCCGCGCCCGGCGTTGAGCATGTGCGCGGTCGACTTCTCCTGCTGCCCGGGCCGGTCGCCCTGGTGCTGCTCGGCGAGCTTGATGAACTCGCCCTTCAGCTCGAACGGGCTGAGCTGCGAGAGCCGGTGGATCTCCTCGCGGCCGATGGTGGGCTTGGTCATGGTGCTGGGTCCTCCGGGACGACTAGCCGAGCAGGGCGACGATGATCGCGCCCCAGATGGTCAGCAGGACGTTCCCTGCCGCGTACGGGATGGTGTAGCCGAGGGTGGGGATCTGGCTGCGGGAGGCTTCGTTGATCGCGCCGATCGCCGCGGTGGTGGTCTGCGCGCCCGCGACGACGCCCATCAGGATCGGCGGGCGCATCCGGAACACGAAGTGGCCGACCAGCAGGCCGACGACCAGCGGGACGACGGTGGCCACCGCGCCCCACAGCAGCAGGCCCCAACCTGCCTGGGAGAGGCCGCTGGTGAAGCTCGGTCCGGCGTTGATGCCGACGATGGCGACGAACGCGCACAGGCCGAAGGTGTCCATGAACCACTGGGCGCCGGGCGGCACGTTGCCGTAGGTCGGGTACTTGCCGCGGATCCAGCCGAACAGCAGGCCCATGATCAGCGCGCCGCCGGAGGTGGACAGGCTGATCGGGACGCCGCCGAGGGTGAGCGCGGGGATGCCGATGCAGCCGCCGAGGAAGATGCCGAGGCCGACCCAGGTCATGTCGGTGGCGAAGCTGGTCGGGACGGGTTTGCCGATCGCCTTCGCGGCCGGTCCGACCAGCCGTTCCGGGCCGGTGAGCAGCAGGGTGTCGCCGCGTTCGACCTGCGTGCTCAGCCGGTAGGGGAACTCGGCCCCGGACCGGTAGAGCTTGTCGACGAACACTCCGGCCATGAACGGTTCGCGGCGCAGTTCGGCGACGGTCTTCCCGAGCTGGGCCTTCTCGGAGGCGACGACGTGCAGCGTCTCGGTGCGGTAGCCGAGCAGTTCGACGTCGTCGGTCTCGGGGCCGATGGCGGTGGCCGGGTCGAACTCGACCAGGTCGTGGCGGAGCGCGCTGACGGCGAGCACGTCGCCGGCCTCGATCACGGTCTGCTGGTCGTGGTCGAGGATCTTGCCGTCCCGGCGGACCCGGGTGAGGTAGATCCGGCGTCCGGCGTCGCGCTGGCGCTGCTCGAACTCCTCGATGGTGGAACCGATCGGGCCGTTGCGGGCGGTGTGGGCGCGCAGCACGACCTCGTAGTAACCCTCGGCGAGGTCGGGGTCGTCGGCGGGGGCGTCGAGTTCGGCGGCGAGTTCGCGGGAGTCCGCGGCGAGGTCGCTGTGCAGGAGACGGGGGGCGATGTTGGCGAGCAGGATCGCGCACAGGATGGTGCCGAGGGGATAGGTGACGGCGTACCCGATCGGCACCAGGTTCTGCTGGGCGGTGATCTGGTCCTGGCTCAGGCCGGGCAGTCCGCCGATGGCGTCCTGGGCGACGCCGATGACGGCGGACTGGGTGAGCGCGCCGCCGAGCAGTCCGGCGCCGAGCCCGGGCCCGTAGCCGAGCATCTCGGCGAAGCCCCAGCAGATCGCCAGGCCGCTGAGGCAGACCGCGAGGGTGACGGCGACCTGCGGCAGGCCGTCCTTCCTGAGGCCGCGGAAGAACTGCGGGCCGACCTTGTAGCCGAGGGCGAACAGGAACATGATGAAGAACACCGACTTGACGGTGCCGTTGATCTCGACGCCGGTGAGCCAGCCGGTGAACAGCCCGGCGATCAGGCAGCCCGTCACGGCGCCCAGGCCGATGGCCTTCCAGTGCAGCCGGCCGACCAGGAAGCCGATCGCGACGGTCAGGAAGATCAGCAGTTCCGGGTAGGGCTTGAAGACGTGCGCGGTGATCCAGTCCATCGGTCGTCCCCTTCGTTCAGAGCCCGACCAGGCCGACCAGGACGGGGCCGGTCAGCGGGAGCAGGAAGTTGGAGATGGTGTAGGTGATGGTGTAGCCGAGCATCGGGACGCTGCTCTGCGCGACGTTGCCGATCGCGGTGATCGCGGGGGTCGAGCACTGCTGTCCGGCGATCGCGCCGATCAGGATCGGCGGTTCGATCTTCAGCAGCTTGCGGCCGAGGAACAGGCCGAGGAACGCCGGGACGACGACCATCAGGATGCCGGAGAGCGGCAGCAGCACGGGGTACTGCTTGAGCAGCGGTCCGGCGTCGGGCCCGGCGGCCATGCCGGTGACGGCGATGAAGATGGCCAGGCCGAGGTCCTTCATGGTCTGCGCGGCGACCGGCGGGTAGGCGCCGAAGGTGGGGCGCAGCGAGCGGGCCCAGCCGAAGACCAGGCCGGCGATCAGGCAGCCGCCGCCGGTGCCGAGGGTGAGGTTGACCTCGCCGAAGTGCACGTTGATCTTGCCGAGCAGGACGCCGAGGCAGATGCCGAGCGAGAGGTAGACGTAGTCGACGGTGTCCTGCCGAACGGTGGCGCCGACCTTGGCGGCGAACCGCTCCACCCGGGAGCGGGCGCCGACCACGGTGAGGGTGTCGCCGCGGTGGACCTCGGTCTCGCCGACGGCGGGCAGGTGGTGGTCGATCCGCTGGATGTCGGTGAGGAAGACGCCGCCGGTGGCCCGCGCGTCCCCGTCGCGGACGGCGTCGAGGGTGCGCCCGGCGACGTCCTTGCTGGTGACGACGACCTGACGGACCGCCATCGGGCTGTCCAGGCCGGGGACGCCGCTGGTCTCGGGGCCGAGGTCGTGCCCGGCGTCGATCACGGCGGCGCGGCGGCCGACCACCAGCACCTGGTCGCCGCGGCGCAGCACCGGGTCGTCGTCGACCGTGAGCTTCTTGCCGCCGCGGCTGACGGCCTCGACGGTGACGAGCTGGCCGGAGCCCTCCTGGACCTGGCTGATCCGGGTGCCCTCGCCCTGCGAGACCAGGTAGGTGCGGCCGACCAGCGCGGGCAGCGAGGGGGCTTCGCCGGCCTCGAGTTCGCCGGCCTGGCCGCGCATCTTCTCCCACAGCTTGCGGGAGGACTCGGCGAGGTCGATCCGCATCAGCATCGGGAACAGCTGGCTGGTCAGCAGGACGATGCTGATCAGGCCGAACAGGTAGCAGACCGAGTAGGCGGTGGCGACGTGCGCCTGCAGCTGGGTGGTCTGGTCGGGGGTGATGCCGGGGAGTTTGGCGATGGCGTCCTGCGCGGTGCCGACGGCCGCGGACTCGGTGGCGGCGCCCGCGAGGATGCCGGCGGCGGTGCCGACGTCGAGGTCGGCGGCCTTGGCGATGCCCAGCGCCATCAGGATGACGACGACCGCCTCCATCACCGAGAGCACGCCGAAGCGCAGGCCCTTGGCGTTCATGTTGGCGAAGAACTGGGGGCCGGCGATGTAGCCGAGCGAGAAGATGAACAGGGCGAACGCCACGTTCTTGACGTCGGCGTTGACCGAGACGTGCTGGGCGCCGACCAGCATCGACACGATCAGGACGCCGCAGATGCCGCCGAGTTGGATCGGTCCGACCCGCAGTTTCCCGACCAGGTAGCCCAGGCCGAGGCAGAAGAAGAGGGCGAGGACGGCGTTCTCGCGCAGGAGGCTCATGGTCGCATGAGACCCCATTCGCACCTTTTGCACGTATTTGACACGCCGTCAGCACGGCCGTGATCACACCGGCACCGCCCCGACCGGGGGAAAACCGGGTGCGAACGGCCCCGGCGGTGGTGTGGGATGCGTGGCCATGACCTTCGTTGTGAACGAGCCCGGCGTCGCCGACCTGCCCGCGGTCGTGGACGCGCTCCGCTCCTGGCAGGACGACGGGGCGCCGCTGCAGTTCCACCCGGGCGACCTCGGCTGGGCCTGGGCGGTGGGCCCGGAGCGGCTGGCCGCCACGCTGCGGACCTGGAGCGCGGACGGACGGATCGTCGCCCTCGGGTACCTGGACGCCCCCGACCTGCTGCGCCTGACCACCGCGCCGGAGCTGCGGCAGGACGAGGCGCTGGCCCGGCGCCTGCGGGCCGATCTGGACGACCCGGCGCGCGGCGTGCTGCCCGCCGGGCGGGCCGGGGTCGAGGTCCCGAACGGGGCGCTGCTGCGCGAGGTGCTCGCCGGGGCGGGCTGGCGGGCGGACGAGGCGTGGACGCCGCTGCGGCACGACCTCGCCGGGCCGCTGCGGGTCGACGGCCTGCGGATCGAGGTGTCCGGCCCGGGGACGGCGGCGGTGCGGACGGCCGTGCACCGCTCGGCCTTCGCCAGCGCCCGGTTCACCGAGGAGCGGTGGCGCGTCCTCGCGGCCGGGCCGCTGTACGCCGACGCCCGCTGCCTGGTCGGCCGCGACGAGCAGGGCGTCGCGGTGGCCGCGGCCACGGTCTGGTCGGCCGGCCCGGGGCGGCCCGGCCTGCTGGAGCCGGTGGGCGTGCACGCCGACCACCGGGGCCGCGGCCACGGGAGGGCGATCAGCGTCGCCGCGGCGGCCGCGCTGCGCGACCTGGGGGCCTCCAGTGCGCTGGTCTGCACCCCGAGCGCGAACACCGGCGCCGTCGCCACCTACCGGGCGGCCGGTTTCGTGTCCGGCCCCGAGCGGCTGGACCTGGTCCGGGGCGCCTGAGCGCCGCCGGTCCGTCACCCCCCGCCCCGTGTCGGGGGGGTGACGACGGGTCAGGCCGGGACGGACTCGCGCGGTCCGGCGGCCGGGGCGGGTGCCCGGTGGCCGGGCTCGATGTTCAGCTTCGGCAGCACGCGGTCGAGCCAGGCCGGGAGCCACCAGTTGTGGCGGCCGAGCAGCGTCATGGTGGCGGGGACCAGCACCAGCCGGACCACGGTGGCGTCGACCAGGACGGCGACGGCCATGCCGACGCCGATCATCTTGACGGTGATGTCGGGGTCGATGGCGAAGCCGGTGAAGACCGCGACCATGATGGCGGCCGCGCTGCTGATCACCCGTCCGGTCGCGGACAGGCCGCGCACCACGCTGCCCCGGGGGTCGCCGGTGGCCAGCCAGTCCTCGCGGACCCGGGACAGCAGGAACACCTCGTAGTCCATCGACAGGCCGAACAGCACGGTGAACATCAGGATCGGCACCCAGCTGGAGACCGGCACCGCGTGCGGCAGGCCGAGCAGCTTCGCGCCCGCGTCGTGCTGGAACACCGCCGTCATCACGCCGTACGCGGCGGCCACCGAGAGCAGGTTCATCGCGGCGGCCTTGACCGCGATCACCGGGGCCCGGAACAGCACCGTCAGCAGGATCAGCGAGAGCGCGACCACGAACGGCACCACCACCCACAGCCGGGCCGAGAGCCGGTCGGAGATGTCGGAGAAGGACGCGACCACGCCGGTCACCTCCACCCCGGCCGGCAGGTCGCGGTCGCGCAGCCGCTGGAGCAGCTCCACGGTGGCCGGGTCCTGCGGGCCCGTCCTCGGCTGCACGGTGATCACGGCGGCGTTCCCGGCCGCGTTGACCTGCGCGGGCTGGACCGAGGCAATGTCCTGATCCATCGTCAGCCGCTGTTCCAGTGACGGGAGTTCGGACTTCGGCAGCCGGTCCAGATCGACCGCGAGCAGCAGCGGGCCGTTCGCGCCGGGCCCGAACCCGGCGTCGATCAGGTCGTACGCCTTGCGGGTGGTGTTGCCGGACGCCTGGCTGCCCGCGTCCTGCGGCCAGGTCCGCATGTCGAGCATCGGCGCGGCCAGGCCGAGCAGCGCCACCAGCGAGAGCGCGGCGGCGGCCAGCGGGCGGCGGCCGATCAGCTTCGCCCAGCGCTCGGTCCGGGTCGGGGCGCCGTCGGCGCGCGCCTCGGCCGGGGCCTTCCGCTCGGCGCGGCGCAGCAGGCGCGGCCCGGCGAGCGCCGCCAGCGCGGGCACCAGGGTCAGCGAGGCGGCCATCACGCCGCCGACGGTGGCGAAGGTCGCGTAGCCGAACGAGGCGTAGACCGAGAGCCCGGCCAGCTTGAGGCCGAACAGCGAGACCAGCACGGTCGACCCGGCCACCACCACGGAGGACCCGGCGGTGGCGTTGGCCTCGGCGGCCGCGGCCCGGGCGTCCAGGCCCCGGCGCAGCCCCTCGACGTGCCGGGAGACCAGCAGCAGCGCGTAGTCGATGCCGACGCCGAGGCCGACCATGGAGGCGACGGTCGGGGCGATGTCGCTGATGTCGGTGACGGCCGCCATCAGCGTGATCAGGCCGGTGCCCGCGCCGAGACCGGCGAGCGCGACCAGCAGCGGCAGGCCGGCCGCGGTCACCGTGCCGAGCGCCACCACCAGGATGACCAGTGCGGCCGCCATCCCGAGACCTTCGGCGGTGCCGTCCGGGGCGCTGAAGTTCTCCGGGAGCTGCCCGCCGAACTCCACCTGGTACCCGGCGTCGGTGGTCGCCCGGGCGGCCCCGCGCAGCGCGTCCAGGCCCGTGGCGCCCTTGAACTCGGTGACCTTGACGTCGTACCCGACCGTCAGCAGCGCGGTCGCCCCGTCCGCCGAGGGTATCGGCGGGGTCACCGACAGCGCGTGCGGCAGCGCCGCCAGCCGCTCGCGCAACGCGAGCAGCGGCTCCGCCGGGAGCTGCTTGCCGCCCCTGTCGTGCACCACGACCCGGGCGCTGGTCCCCGCCGTCTCCGGGAAGCGCTCGTTCAGCAGGTCCAGCCCGGCGGTCGAACGGGTGCCCGGCACCCGGTAGTTGTCGCGGGGCTGGCCGCCGAAGACCTGCGCCAGGCCGAAGACCGCGACGATCAGCAGCACCCAGGCGGCGACAGTCCGCCAGGGCCGGGCCGCCGCGGCCCCGCCGAGGCGGCCGAGGAGAGTGGACATTGCGTGCGCCTTCCGTCCTGCGTTCGATCCCGATGTCGAACCCCAGTCTGGAACCCCCCGCTTGGAGCCCACTTGGCGCCCCCGCCCACCCCCCGGGGCACACCCCGGGGGCTGCCCCGCCCGCCCGGCAGGGCGTCGGCCGGTCAGCCCGCCGCCTCGATGCGGGCGATGAGGTCCGGGTCGCGGAGGCCGACGCAGTCGTGGGCCCAGAACGGGTCGGCGTAGACGTAGCTGCCGGTCATCCAGGGGCGGTGGGCGGGGAGGAGGGCGACCTGGAAGGCCGGGGCGGGGATGCGGAGGGAGGGGCGGCGGAAGCCGAGGGTGTCGGCGCGGGTGAAGCCCCGGGCGCCGTAGTAGGCGGGTGAGCCTTCGAGGAAGACGGCGGGGCAGTCGAGTCGTCCGGCGGCGGCGAGGGCGGCCGCGAGCAGGCGGGTGCCGAGTCCGTGCCGCTGGTGGGCGGGGTGGACGCCGAGCGGGGAGAGGGTGAGGACGTCCACCAGCCGTTCGGGGGTGTCCAGGCGGGCGGGGCTGAGCATCAGGTGGCCGACGACGGCCCCGTCCGCGGTGGCGACCAGCGAGGTGGTGCCGCCGCGGGCCCGCAGGGCGTCGACCAGGTCGGGCACCCGGTCGGGGGCGGGGCCGCCGAAGGCGAGGGCGTGCAGGCGGCGGACGGCGGCGTGGTCGGCGTCCTGTTCGGGGCGGATCTCGTGCAGGGGGCTCATGCGGGGCACAGTAGGCCGCGGCGCTTTCGCGGGCGAACGGGTTTCCGGGGCCGGTCAGAGCGCGGCGAGCGCGGCGGCCGCCTCGGCCTCCCAGGACGGCGACTCCCAGCGGCGGGCCACCTCGGCCGCCCGGCGGAACCACTCGGCGGCCTCGGCGGTGCGCCCGAGGTGCCGGGCCAGTTCGCCGAGCGACAGCGCGACCGGCCGGATCGCGATCGAGGTGGAGGCCGCGCCGGACACCAGGTGCCCCAACGGCCGCATCTCGTCGAGGAGTTCGGCGGCCTCCGCGCGTTCGTCCAGCGCGATGACCACCTCGGCGCGCAGGGTCAGGAACAGCGAGCGGAAGTAGTCGGCGTGCACCTCGACCCGGCCCCGCCGGACCGCCCGGGCCTCCTCGGGGTCGCGGCCGGCGGCGAGCAGGGCGAGCGCGGTGACGTCGACGACCAGCGGGCCGTACTGCTCGCGGTGCCGGGCGATCAGCGGCAGCGTCTCGGCCAGCCTGCCCTGCCGGTGCGCGATGACGATCCGGATCAGCGCGCCGAGCCCGGCGGCGTGCAGCGAGCCGCGTTCGCGCAGGCCGGTCAGGGCCTGCTCGTAGAGGGCGGCGGCGGCGTCGATCCGGTCGGCGGCGAGTTCCAGCATGGCGCGCTGGAACAGCACCACGTCGGCGAGTTCGACCAGTCCGTAGCGGTGCGCGATCTCCTCCCCGGCGGCCAGGTGGCGGCGCAGCGCGGGCAGGTCGCCGTGCACGGCGGCGGCGGTCGCGGCGAGGTGCTCGGCGTGCCAGCGGTAGGCGGGCAGGTCGTGCTCGGTGGCGAGGGCGGCGAGTTCGGCGGCCAGCCGGGCCCGGTCGACGGGCGCCAACTCGTGGTCGCAGGAGCGGGCCTGGGCGGCGAGAGCGAGGCAGAGCAGCCGGGGGTCGCCGACCGCGCGGGCGATGGCGACGGCCTCGGCACCGGTGTCGAGCGCGTCGGGCGAGCCGGCGCAGTCGAGTTCCTGGGTGAGCGCGTCGAGCAGGCGGCAGCGGGTGGCGGGCGGCAGGTCGGGGCGGCGCAGCAGCCGGGTGAGCTGTTCGACGGCCTCGTGGTCGAACGCGCCGTACGGGTGGGTGACCCACGGGGTGGGTTCGGTCCAGGCCGTCCAGGCGGCGATCAGCAGGTCCTCCCGGCCGCTCTCCCGGGCCAGCCGCAGGGCGCGCGCCTTGGTCTCGGTGGCGGCGGTGACCTGTCCGGCCCGGACCTGGGCCCGCAGCAGGGCGCCGAGCAGGTCGATCCGGCGGGCGGCCCGGTCCTCGCCGGGCGGCTGGGCGGCGCGTTCCAGGTTGTCGACGGCCTGCCGGTACAGGGTGACGGCGCTGCGGTGGGCGTAGCGCCGGTCGGCCGCCTCGGCGGCGCGGACGCAGTGCTCGACCGCGAGGGCGGCCGTGCCGGTGGCCGCGGCCTCGGTGAAGTGGTGGGCGAGGGCGGTGAGTTCGCCGGGCCGCAGGTCGTGCAGGGCGTGGCCGATCCGGCCGTGCAGCCGGGCCCGGCGCAGGCCGCCGAGGTCGGCGTACAGGGTGTCGCGGACCAGCACGTGCGCGAACCGGACGGTGCCGGGCCGGGGTTCGAGCAGCAGGCCGCCGGCCACGGCCGCCTCGACGGCCTCGGTGGCGGTGTCCTCGTCCTGCTCGCCGGCCCGCAGCAGCAGGTCGACCTCGCTCTCCCGGCCGGCGACGGCGGCCAGCCGGAGCAGGTCGACGGCGGGCGCGGGCAGCCGCTCGAAGCGGCGGCGCAGCACCTCCCGGACGCCCTGCGGGACCTGCCGCAGGGCCGTCGACTCGTCCTCCAGGGCGAGCAGTTGGGCGCTCTCGGCGAGGTAGAACGGGTTGCCGCCGGTGCGTTCGGCCAGCGCCCGGACGGTCTCCGGGCGGACGGGGGCGGCGCACACCGCCTCGATCAGCCGCCCGGCGTCCTGTTCGGCCAGGCCGCCGAGCGGCACCCTGGTCGGCGCGCGGCGCGCCAACCGGGCGAGGACGTCGGCGAGTTCGCCCTCGCCGGGGCGCAGCGCGGCGACCAGCAGCAGGCCGCCGGCCGGGTCGTCCGGGCCCGGGTCGGCGGCCAACTCGCCGAGCAGTTCCCGGGTTTCGGGGTCGGCGGCGTGCAGGTCGTCGAGCAGCACGGCGAGCGGCGCGGTGCGGGCGGCGGCGTTCAGCCGGGCGACCACGGCCCGGTGCAGCCGGAACCTTCCGGACACCGGGTCCTGACGGTCCGTCAGGGACGGGTCGGCGAGCAGCGGGGCGAGTGCCGGGTCGGCGGCGGCGCCGGGTTCGTGCCCGGCGAGTTCGCGCAGCACCTCGGTCCAGGCCCAGGCGGCGGGCGCGCCGGCGCTCTCCGGGCAGCGCCCGGTCACCACCCGCCAGCCCGCGTCGGCGAGTTGCTCGCGCAGCCGCCCGAGCAGCGTCGACTTCCCGGCCCCGGCCTCCCCGCCGACCAGCGCGAACCCGACCCCGCCCCGCGCCGCCCCGGCCGCCCGCCGGAGCGCCGCCAACTCCTCCTCCCGCCCCACGAACACCCCCGCCCGCCGCGCGGACCGGCCCCCGCCGACCCCCGCCGAAGCCGCCCCACCCACCCCCGAACCGGCCCCCGGGCCCCCCGCCGCCCCGCCGCCCCGACCTGCTGTCGCCTCGCTCTCCCGGCCGAAGGCCACTACTCCCCCGCCGTCCCGACCCGAAGCTGCCCCGCCGTCCCGACCGAAGGCCACTCCCGCCCCGCCGTCCCGGCCGAAGGCCACTCCCGCCCCGCCGCCCCGGCCGAAGGCCACTCCCGCCCCGCCCGCACCGCTCTCGCCCGCAGCCCTCCCGACCGCGCCGCTCGCACCCGTCCGGGCCCGCACCTCCCCGTTCCCGTCCGTCCCGTTCCCGTCCGCCCCGCTCCCGTCCGCCCCGCTCCCGTCCGCCCCGCTCCGGTCGCCTGCCGGGCCGGAGGCCGGTTCCGGCCCGGCGACGGCGAGTTCCTCGATCCGCTGGTGCAGGATCGCGGACTCGACGGCGGCGAGCGCGGGCCCCGGGTCGAGGCCGAGTTCGGCGGCCAGGTGGGCCCGGGCGCGGCGGACGGCGGCGAGGGCCTCGGCCTGGCGTCCGGCGTGCCAGAGGGCGAGGGCGAGCAGGCGCCAGCCCTCCTCGCGCAGCGGGTGCTCCTCGACCAGGGCGGCGGCGTCCTGCGCGGCGGCCCCGGCCCGGCCGGCGGCCAGTTCGCGGGCCGCGACGGCCTCCCGGGCGGCGGTGCGCAGCCCGTCCAGGCGGGCGGTCTCGGTGGCGGCCCACGCCTGGTCGGCGAACTCGCCGTACGCCGTGCCCCGCCAGAGCGCGAGGGCCCGCCGCAGCACGTCCGGGCCGCCGGGGGCGGTGAGCAGGGCCTCGAACTCCCCGGCGTCGGTGCGCACGCCGCGCAGCGCGTAGCCGCCGGCCTCGCTGACCAGCAGCCTGGCGGGGCGGCGGGGGCCGCGGTCGGGTTCCAGCAGGCGGCGCAGGTTGGAGACGTACGCCTGGAGCGAGACGGCGGCCTTGGCGGGCGGGCGGCCGTCCCACAGGTGGTGGATCAGCCGGTCGGCGGGGACGGCGGTGCCGTGGGCGACCAGCAGTTGGGCGAGCACGCCGCGCTGGCGCGGGCCCCCCAACCGGATGTCGGCCCCCGCCACTTGCGCCGTCAGTGCACCGAGCACCGTGATCCGCACCATCGTGTCCCGAGCCTATGCGATGCCGTCGCCCCACCGCCGCCGACCTGCGTTCCAAGCCGCTTCCAAGCCGGTGCCGGGGCAGTGCCGGGCCGGTCCCGGACACCGCCCCGGGACGGGGGTGGCAGGTGGGGCGGGTGGGACGACTGGACGCCTTGTGCCAGTGCAGTTTCCGTCCACCGGATCGGCCTTCCGCGGGTTCCGCGGAGCCGCCAGAGTAGAGGTGTCGGCAGGGAAGAAGGAACGAAGGAAACCGGCCGACACCGACCGAACGGGAATTCCCGGGCAGTGTCCGCGAATTCCCCGCCGCAGTACCGATTCCCGCGAAGGAGCGCATTCCGTGAACGCCACCCGTACGACTCGCACCGCGTTCGCCGGACTCCTCCTCGCCGGAATTCCGGTCCTGTTCGGCACGGCCGGCTCGCCTTCCCCCGACCTCCGGACCGCCGCCGTCGCGGCCCCGGTGCCCGGTGCCACGCCGACCGCCGAGGGCGGCGACGTGACCTGGGGCCACTGACCGACTCTTCGCCAAGGAGAACGCCATGAACGCCACCACGAACTTCCTCGCCGATTCGCCGGAGTCCGCGGAGCGCACCGAGAGCGTCTTCGGGAATTCCCGCCGCTCCGCGAACCAGGGCTGGATCGTCGCCTGACCTTCCCGGTTCCCCGGAGGACCCGGGACCGGTGATCCGCTCGCCGCAGCCGACCGCAGAAACGCCGACCGCAGAAACGCAGAAAGGGGTGGACAGCATGAAACGCACGCACCACATGTTCGCCGGGGACGATCCGCTGTTCTACGACCACCCCGTGGCCGGCTCCGCCCGGCGCAGGTTCGCCGCCACCGACCGTCCCGCTCCGGCGGGCTGGCGGCGGGACGAGGGCACCAGCTGGCTGTACCTCACCCCGGACGGGGCCGAACTGCCGGACCAGGGCTGGAAGATCCACGTCTCGGCGGTGCCCGGCGAGGCCGCCGAGGTGATCGACCTGGTCAGCGGGTACTGCCTGACGGCGGGGCTGCCGCACAAGTTCCTGGTCGGCCCCCGGGTGCACCACCTGAACAACAGCAAGTACGCCCGCCGGGGCAGCAGCGGCAAGCTGCTGGCCGTGTACCCGGCCGACGAGGCCGAGCTGCAGGCCGCGCTCGACGGCCTCGGCCCGCTGCTGGCCGGCCGCCGCGCCCCGTACGTGCTCGGCGACCTGCGCTGGCAGGACGGCCCGCTGTACCTGCGCTACGGCGCCTTCCGGGAGCTGTGGTGCACCTTGGAGAGCGGCGAGCGGGTGCTCGCCCTCGCCGGGCCGGACGGCGCCCTGGTGCCCGACCGGCGGCCCCCGTACTTCGAACTCCCGCCCTGGGTCGAGCCGCCCGCGTGCGTCGCGGCGCAGCTGCGGGCCGACCAGGCCGCCGCGGCCGGGCAGGCGGGACTGCCCTACGACATCGAGCGCGCCCTGCACTTCTCCAACGGCGGGGGCGTCTACCTGGCCCGGGACCGGGCCGACGGCGGGCCCGTGGTGCTGCGCGAGGCCCGGCCGCTGGCCGGGCTGGACGGGGCCGGCCACGACGCCGTGGACCGGCTGCGCACCGAGGCCCGCGCCCTGCGGGCCCTGGCGGGGCTGGAGTTCGTGCCCCGGCTGCTCGGGGAGTTCACCGTCTGGGAGCACCACTACCTGGCGGAGGAGTACGTCGAGGGCGAGACGCTGCGCCAGTTCCTGGCCCGCTCCAACCCGCTGACCCGCCCCGACCCGTCCCCGGCCGACCTGGCCCGGTACACCGCCCGGGCACTGGACGTCGTCGATCAGCTGGAGCGCGCGGTCGAGCAGATGCACGCCCGCGGCTGGGCCTTCGGCGACCTGCACCCCGCCAATGTGCTGCTCCGCCCGGACGGCCGGGTCTGCCTGGTCGACTTCGAGGTGGCGCACCGGCCGGACCTCGACCCGGGACCGTCCGTGGGCTGTCCCGGCTACGTCGCCCCGCACGCCGACGCCGGTTTCGAGCGGGACCGGTACGCGCTGGACTGCATCCGGCTGGCACTGTTCCTGCCGTACACCATGCTGCTCGACCTGGAGCCCGGGAAGTCCGACCAACTCGCCGACGCGATGGCCGAGTTCTTCCCCGTCCCGGCCGCGCACACCGAGCGGGTCCGGCGCGGCCTGCGCCGACCCGGCGCCGCCCCGGCCGTTCCGGCCGCCCCCGACCTGTTCGGGTCCGGACGGGCCGACCTGCTGGCGGAGTCGCTGACCCGGGCGATCCTCGGCTCGGCCACCCCGGAGCGCGCCGACCGGCTGTTCCCCGGCGACCCGGCGGGCCTGACCGACGGCGGCTGGACCCTGGCGCACGGCGCGGCCGGCGTGCTGCACGCCCTGCACGTCACCGGCCACCCGGTCGAGGAGGCGCACACCGACTGGCTCTGGCGGGCCGCCCGCCGGGCCGCCGACCCCCGGCCCGGCCTGTACGGCGGACTGCACGGCGCGGCCCTGGTGCTGGCCGAACTCGGCCGCGAGGAGCAGGCGTCGGAGCTGGTCCGGCGCGCCGCCGACACCACCGACCCGTTCCTGCACAACGGCCTGGCCGGCGTCGGCCTGACCCTGGCCGAACTGCACCGGCGCACCGGCGACGACCGCCTGCGGTCCGAACTCGACCGCGTCACGGAGCAGTTGGCCGCCGCACTGGCCCCGGGCGGACTGCCGCCCACCGGTGCCGGACTGCTGCACGGCCCCAGCGGGATCGCCGAGTTCTTCCTGCGCCGGTACGAGGACGGCGGCGACGCCGCCCACCTCGACCTGGCCGCCCGCGCCCTGCGAGCCGACCTCGCGCAGTGCCGCACCAGCGAGGAGGGCGCGGTCAACCTGCTGGACGGCACCCGGCTGCTGCCCTACCTGGGCTCCGGCAGCGGCGGCGTCGGCCTGGCCCTCGGCCACTACCTGCGCCACCGCCCCGACCCGGAGTTCGCGGCCGCCCTGGACGGCGTCCTGCTCGCCGCCCGGGCCCAGCTGGTGATCTTCGGCGGCCTGTTCCACGGCCGGGCCGGCCTGCTGGCCCTGCTCGCCGAGCACCGCGACCGTCCCGGCACCGCCGACCTGATCGACCGCCAACTGCGCCTGCTGGCCTGGCACGCCGTCCCGTTCCGCGACGGCACCGCGATGGTCGGCGACCAGCTGCACCGGCTCTCGATGGACGTCGCCACCGGCACCGCCGGCGTCCTGCTCGCCGTGCACGCCGCCGCCGGCGGACCGCTGCACCTGCCCGGCGCCGCCGCCCTGCCCCACCCGGCGGCCGGCCGCGCCTGAGCCCGCCCCGCGGGCCCCACAGACTCTCCGGGCCATCGCCCTGGAGCCGAACGCACCACTACCGCATGGGAGTTGAACATGTCCGAGATCCTCAAGCTGCAAAACCTGTCCGTCGCCGACACCGACGAGGGCGAGCTGAACGACTGGAGCACCATCTCCAACCACTGCGGCAGCAAGATCGAAGAGGACGCGCTCTAAATCCTCCGCCCACCCCCGCAACTCCCCACCCACCGAAGGAGAACCGCCATGTCCGAGATCCTCAAGCTGCAGAACCTCTCCGTCGCCGACACCGACGAGGG
>NZ_JBIVNB010000002.1:607910-649573 GCF_044753345.1 Kitasatospora sp. NPDC088391 | reverse complement strand
CCCGCCCACCCCCGCAACTCCCCACCCACCGAAGGAGAACCGCCATGTCCGAGATCCTCAAGCTGCAGAACCTCTCCGTCGCCGACACCGACGAGGGCGAGCTCAACGACTGGAGCACCATCTCCAACTACTGCCACAGCGTGGACGAGGAGAACCTCTGAGCACGGCCCGCCCACGACCTGCCGCGCCCTGACCCCCGTAGGGCGCGACCGGGTCCACCCGAGGCGGCCGGCACCCACTCCGGTGCCGGCCGCCTCGGCCGTTCCGTCCCCAGTTCCGGCCCGGGAGGACCGCCGTGTCAGACACCCCGAACGCCCCGACCGTCCCGCTCCACCGCAACCCCGACTACCGGCGCCTGTGGCTCGCCCACGCGCTGTCCGCGTTCGGCTCGCAGGCGACCTACCTCGCGCTCCCGCTGGTCCTGCTGGCCTCGACGCACTCGATCACCGACTTCGGCGTGGTGACCTTCGCCGAGATCGTCTCCTCGCTCTTCGCCAGCTTCCCCGCCGGCGTGCTGGTCGACCGGCTGCGCCGCCGCACGGTGCTGCTGGTCTGCGACCTGGCCCGGGCCGCGACGGTCGGGCTGTTCGCGGTGGCGGTGCTCGCCGACCGGGTGAGCCTGCCGCTCGCGGTGGTCGTCGCGGTCGTCAACAGCGTGCTGAGCGCGCCGTTCGGGCCCGCCGCCTCGGCCGCGCTGCGGCACGTGGTGCCGCGCTCGCAGCTGACCACGGCCGTCTCGCTGGCGCAGGCCCGCTCGGCCGTCGCCACCCTGGGCGGCCCGCTGCTGGGGGCCGCGCTGTACGCCGTCACGCCGGTGCTGCCGTTCCTGGTCGACGCGGCCTCGTTCGCCGCCTCGGCGCTGTGTGTGCTCACGGTCCGGCTGCCGCCGGAGGCCCCGAAGGACCCGAAGGCCGCGGGCGGCGCCGGAAGGGCCGCGCGCAAGCCGTTCGTGAAGGACCTGACGACCGGTCTGGTGGAGGTGCGGCGCAGCCCGTTCCTGCGGTACACGCTGGTCAACGGGGCGCTGGTGAACTTCGTGTTCAGCGGCATCGTGGTGGTGCTGGTCGCGCAGGGCGCCGAGGCGGCGTCCGGCGGCAGCTACCACAACGGCCTGATCATCGCGATGTCCGGCGCGGGCAACCTGGTGGGCGCGCTGTTCTCGGCCCGGGCCGGCCGCACCCTGGCGCCCCGGACGCTGGTCCTCGCGGTGTGCTGGAGCACCGCCCTGCTGACGCCGTTCCTGGCGCTGGGCGGCGGCACCCTGCTGCCGGCGGTGCTGATCGGCCTGTGCAGCCTGGCCACCCCGGCCGCGAACGCGGTGATCTCCGCGGCCCGGCTGCACTCGGTGCCCGACCACCTGCTCGGCCGGGTGCAGACGGCGTGCGGCATCGCCCCGGCGCTGTTCGTGCCGTTCGGGCCGCTGGCCAGCGGCGTCCTGCTGGACCACTTCGCCGCGTCCACGGTGCTGCTGCTGAATGCGGGCGTCCTGCTGGTGCTGGCCGGGTACAGCACGCTCAGCGGCGGCCTGCGCCGCATCCCGGACCTGCGCGAGCCCGCCGGAGCGCCCGTGCCCGCCGCGCCGCGCCAGGCGCAGGCGCGGGCGAAGCCGGTCGGGGCCTGACGGGGCGTCAGGGGCGGCCGCGCCAGCCCTCCGGGTCGGTGCCGCCCGGGGTGGGGCCGGGTGCCGGGTAGGGCTCGCGGGTGAGGACGAGGGTGCCGACCTCCAGGTACGGGGCGGCGCCGTCCGGGGGCCGGACCACCCGGAGCGTCTCGCCGTGCCAGGAGCCGTCGTGCCCGGTCCACGTCCCGTCCGGCTGCGGGTGCAGCAGGTCGGGGCCGCCGCCGTGGGGCGCGAGTTCGAGCCGCCGCCCGGCGCGCAGGCCGAGCGTGAACGGGACCGGCCCCCAGTACCAGCGGCCGGTGAGGGCGAGCAGGTCGGGGTCGGCGTCCGGCATCGGCCGCCAGGGCTCCGGGAACCGGGGCTCGTGCCGTTCGACGGTGGCGAGCAGGTCGTGGACCAGGCTGTCGATGCCGCCGGGGAAGGAGCCGGAGTCGGCGAGCGCGACGGCCGCCAGCCCGGCGCCGGGGGCGACGAACAGCCCGGCCCGGAAGCCCGGCACCGACCCGGTGTGGCCGAACAGGTCGAGCCCGTGCGCGGAGCCGAGGTCCAGCCCGAGGCCGTAGCCCGCCGAGCCCGCGGTGGCGGGCTGCCGCATCTCCCGGACGGTGGCGGCGTCGAGCACGCCCGGCTCGCCCTCCGTCAGGAACCGGGCCCAGCGCAGCAGGTCCCCGGCCGTCGACCAGTACTGGCCGGCCGGGGCGAGCAGCCCGCTGTCCTCGGCCGGTTCGCGCTGCAGCACGTCGGCGTGCGGGTGGACGGCCCAGCCCTCGGCGGCGGGGGCCTGCGCCGTCCGGCCGGTCCGGTCCATGCCGAGCGGGTGCAGCAGTTCCGCCCGCAGCACCTCGTCCCAGGGGGCCCGGCGGATGCGGGCGGCCAGTGCGCCGAGCAGCGCGTAGCCGACGTTCGAGTAGTGGTGCACCGCGCCCGGCGGGTGCCGCAGCGGCGGCTCCTGGAACAGGTCGGCGAGCGCGGGCCGGAGCCGGCCGGGGGTGCGGGAGGCCCACGGGCCGGGCGGCTCGGACGTCAGGCCGGAGGTGTGCAGGAGCAGTTGGCGCGGCGTCACGGCCGCGACCTCGGGCGGGAGCCCGTCCAGGTGGGCGCCGATCGGCCCGTCCAGCGCGAGCGCGCCCTCGTCCCGCAGCCGGAGCACCAGTGCGGCGGTGAAGGTCTTGGTGATCGACCCGATCCGGAACTGCGTCCGCAGCGGGTCGAAGCGCCCGTCGGCCGCGCCGCGCACCCCCGACCAGACCTGCTCGCCGCCCCGGGCGAGGGCCGCGACCAGGGTCGGCACCCGGGCCTCGGCCTGGGCGGTGGCCAGCCGGTGGTCGAGGGTGCGACGCGTGGCGGGGAGCAGCTCGGAGTCCATGACGACCAGTCAACCACCGCGCCCGGCAAGGCATCCAACGCTTTTCCCGACCGGTTCGACCTGGGGTGATGCGCGACCGGGCCCCGGCTGGCACCCTGGGGCAGTCGTCGGGAACGTGCGGGCCCGCGGCCCGGGTGAGGGGGCGGTTGATGGCGACGGGTCGGACCTGGCTGTGGCGGACGGCGGCGGCGGTGTGCGCGCTGGCCGCGATCGGCCTGGTGGTGCTGATGCTGCTGGACCCGGACGGCGCGGACCGGACCGCGAGCGTCGTCGGGACGACCGTGCTGCTGATCGGCACCGCCTTCTCGCTGTGGCGGGCCGCCGCCACCCCCGCCACCTCCGCCCCGGAGCCGGGGCGGAGCGTGCGGGCCGACGGGGCGGGGTCGACCGCGGTGGGCGGCGACATGACGGGCAACGCGGTCGGGGACCGCAGCACGGTCGGCGGCTCCCCCTCCTCCGCGCCCGCGCCCGGTGCCACCACCGTCGGGGGCAGCCTGACCGTCCGGGCCGAGAACGGCGGCATCGCGGTGGGCGGCGACATGACGGGCAACGCCCTCGGTGCCGGCAGCCGGGTCGCCTCCGGCCCGCTCCCCGCCCCCGGCCCCGCCCCGGTCAGCATCGGCGGCGACCTCGACGTCCGGGCCGAGAACGGCGGGACGGCGGTCGGCGGCACCATGTCCGGCAACGCCCTCGGCGAGGACAGCGGGACCGGGTGACGGCACCCGGCCCGACCCGCCCGGCCGGGGTGTCGGTGGCCGGGCTGTCAGTGGCCGGAGGCGAGGCGGACGGCGGAGAGGGGGACGAAGCCGCCGGTGCCGCCGCCGGTGTCCCCGGCGTCGAGGCGGCGGAGCATCGCGGCGGCGATCCGCTGGGACCGGTCCTTGGCCCGTTCGGTGACGGGCCCGGCGTGGCGGCCGTCGAGGGTGGCGCGCCAGAGCTGGACCCAGCGGCCGAAGTGGGCGGCGGTGAGCGGGGCGACGGCGTGCAGGGCGGCGTGCGGGGCGAGCGCGTTGCCGCGGTAGGCGGCGGTGCGCAGCAGGGCGCTCTCCCAGAAGTCGGTGATCCGGGGGAGGTGGGCCTCCAGGTCGAGGCGGGCGACCTCGGTGAAGAACGGGCCGATCAGCGGGTCGGCGAAGGCGGCGCGGTAGAAGCGGCGCAGGGCGCGTTCCAGGTCGTCCCGGGTGGTGATGTCGGGCAGTGCCTCGGTGTCCACGGTGCCGGTCCTCCCTGCTGGTGGGCGCCCCGCCAGGGTACGTCCCGGTGGCTGGGACGGGGAGGGCCGTTGGTCCCGTTCGGGGCGCTCACCTGGCAGGATGCTGGCATGAGCTTCCTCGCCGCGGACGACCGCTACGCCTCGATGACCTTCCGCCGCGCCGGGCGCAGCGGTGTGCAGCTGCCCGCCGTCTCGCTCGGCCTGTGGCACAACTTCGGTGACACCCAGCCGCTGGAGGTGCAGCGGGCGGTGCTGCGCCGGGCCTTCGACCGGGGGGTGACGCACTTCGACCTGGCGAACAACTACGGTCCGCCGTACGGCAGCGCGGAGCGCAACTTCGGGTACCTGTTCGCGCAGGACTTCCGGCCGTACCGGGACGAGCTGTTCATCGCCTCGAAGGCGGGCTGGGACATGTGGCCGGGCCCGTACGGGGACGGCGGCAGCCGCAAGTACCTGCTGGCGAGCCTGGACCAGTCGCTGGAGCGGATGGGCCTGGACTACGTCGACGTCTTCTACTCGCACCGGTGGGACCCGACGACTCCGCTGGAGGAGACGATGGGCGCGCTGGACACGGCGGTGCGGTCGGGCCGGGCGCTGTACGCGGCGATCTCGAACTACCCGGCGGAGCAGCACCGGGAGGCGGTGGCGATCCTGCGCGAGCTGGGCACGCCGTGCCTGCTGAACCAGGCCAGCTACTCGATCCTGAACCGGGAGCCGGAGGACGGGCTGCTGGACGCGGTGGGCGAGACGCAGACCGCGCTGATCGCGTACTCGCCGCTGGCGCAGGGCCTGCTGACGGACCGCTACCTGTCGGGGGACGTGCCGGCGGGGTCGCGGATGTCGGTGGGCCACTTCCTGAAGGAGGAGGCGCTGACGGGGGCGAAGCTGGAGCAGCTGCGCGGGCTGGCGAAGGTCGCGGAGGGCCGCGGGCAGAGCCTGGCGCAGCTGGCGCTGTCCTGGGTGCTGCGGGACGAGCGGGTGGTGTCGGTGATCATCGGCGCGTCGAGCGTCAAGCAGCTGGACCAGAACCTGGACGCGCTGGCGGCCGGTCCGCTGACCGCCGGGGAGCTGGCGGAGATCGACCGGCTGAGCCGGTAGGACGCCGGGCGGGCGGGCGGCCGACGGGGGTACGGCCGCCCGCCCGGGCTCAGGGGTGCAGCTTCGGCAGGACGGTCTCGGCGACCCGGTACGCCTCCTCCAGCAGCGGGTTGCCGGACAGGATGAAGGTGTCGACGCCCAGTTCCTGGAACTCCCGGAGCCGTTCGACGACCTGGTCGGTGGAGCCGACCACGGCGGTGCCGGGTCCGGGGCGGAACAGGCTCATGCCGGGCCACAGGTTGGGGTGGCTCTCCAGTTCCCGGGCGTGTGCCGGGACGCGGCCGCCGTGCTGGCGGAACTGGCGCTGCCAGCCGATGCCGTCCTCGCCCCGGTGGCCGCCGAGCTGGCGGGCGTAGGTGGCCTCGCTGGTGACGTCGAGCAGGCGGTCGGCGGCGGCCCAGGCCTGTTCCTCGGTGTCGCGGACGATCAGGTGCAGGCGCAGGCCGAGCCGCAGGGTGCGGCCGTGCGCGGCGGCGCGTTCGCGGACGCGTTCCAGCTTCTCCTTGAGCAGGTGCGGGGGTTCGCCCCAGGTGAGGTAGACGTCGACGTGTTCGGCGGCGACCTCGATGCCGGCCGCGGAGGAGCCGCCGAACCAGAGCGGGATGTGGCCCTCGCGCAGCGGCGGGAGGTCGCGGAGCGAGGCCCCGGCGTTCTTCAGGTGGTAGAACTCGCCTTCGTGGTCGAAGACTTCGCCGCTGGTGAGGCGCTTGACCAGGTTCCAGTACTCGGCGGACAGCCGGTAGCGGTCGTCGTGCTCGACGTGCAGGCCGTACTCGCGCAGTTGCGGCGTCGACCCGTTGACCACGTTGAAGCGGAGCCGGCCGGGGCCGTGCAGGTGCTCGAAGGAGAGCGCCATCTTGGCGAGCAGGGTGGGCGCGACCAGGCCGGGGTGGACGGCGAGCAGGGGCTGGAAGCCGGGGCCGGTGGCGGCGGCGAGCGCGGAGCCGAGCGTCCACACGTCGTACTGGTCGGTGGCGAGCAGCGCGCCGGTGTAGCCGAGTCGTTCGACGGTGGCGGCGAGGTGCTGGAGGTAGCCGAGGTCGACGGGGCGGCGGCCTTCGGGCTCCCACGGGTAGTGGCCCTCGCGGGGGATCAGGTACCAGAGGACTTCGGTGGCCATCGTGCTCAGACCTCCCGGACGGCGGCGGCGCGGGAGACGGCGGCGGCGACGGGCTGCTCCAGCGCGGGCAGGTGGGCGTCGGCGACGGTGACGGCCCGGTCGATGAAGCCGACCCGGTGGAAGATGTCGGCGGCCTCCTGCTGTTCGGCGACGAACTCGGCGGTGGCGGGCTCCAGTCGCCAGGGCAGCGCGGTGAGCGCGGTGTGCCAGTCGGCGGCCTCGCCGCCCTGGTCCTCGGCGGCGAGGGCGGCGGCCTCGGCGGGGTGGGCGGCGGCCCAGTGGTCGGCGCGCTGCAGGGCGGTGACGATGGCGGCGACGATCTCGGGCCGCCGGACGGCGAGTTCGCGGCGGGCGAAGAACACCGAGCGGTCGGTGATGACGTCGCCGGTGCGGACCAGTTCGCGGAAGCCGCCTTCCCGGCGGGCGGCGGCGAGTTCGGCGCCCTGGGCGATCCAGCCGGCGATCCGGCCGTCCCGCAGCCGCTCGGCCTCGTCGCCGGCCGGGCGTTCGGCGGTGATGTCGTCGCGGTAGGAGAGTCCGTGCTGGTGCAGGGACTTGGCGAGCAGGTGGGTCTGCCAGGAGCCGATGCCGAGCACCACGGTGCCGCCCTTGAGGTCGGCGACCGACCGCACCGGTCCGTCGGCGGCGACCAGCAGCGCGCCGTGGTCGGGGCGGGGCGCGGAGACGGCGGTGTAGACGATGTCGTGCCCGGCGGCCTGCGCGGTGATCGGCGGGGTGGAGCCGGTGCCGCCGAAGTCGATGGTGCCGTCGGCCAGGTAGGGGCCGGTCCTGGTGCCGTCGGTGTAGTGGTGGAACTCGGCGCTCTCGCCGAGCGGCGCCAACTCCTGCTGGAGGTAGTCGAGTCGGGCCAGGTGGTAGAGGGACGGGTTGGAGCGGTGGACGCCGACGACGACGGTCATGGTGGGCTCTCTTTCCTGAGTGGGGGTCAGCTGGCGTGCTGGGGTGCGGAGTTCTGGTGCACGCCGAGGTCGGCGAGCAGGCGGCGGCGGAGTGCCGCGAAGTCGGGGTCGGCGGGGTCGCGGGGGCGTTCGACGGCGACGGTCTCGTCCCGGACGAGCGCGCCGTCGCGCAGCACGGCCACCCGGTCGGCGAGCCGGATCGCCTCGTCCACGTCGTGGGTGACCAGCAGGACGGCGGGCCGGTGCTTGCGGCACAGTTCGCCGACCAGGTCCTGCATGCGCAGCCGGGTGAGCGCGTCCAGGGCGGCGAACGGCTCGTCCAGCAGCAGGAGTTCGGGTTCCCGGACGAGGGCCCGGGCGAGTGCGGCGCGCTGTGCCTCGCCGCCGGAGAGGGTGCCGGGCCAGGCGTCGGCGTGGCCGGCCAGGCCGACCTCGGCGAGGGCCCGGCGGCCGGTCTCCCGGGTGGCGGCGCCGCGCGGCAGGCCGACGGTGACGTTGCCGAGGACGCGCTTGGACGGGATCAGCCGGGGTTCCTGGAACACCACGGTGCGGGACGGCGGGACGAGGACGGTGCCGCCGTCGGCCCGGTCGAGCGCGCCGAGGATGCGCAGCAGGGTGGTCTTGCCGGTGCCGGAGGCGCCGAGCAGGGCGAGGAACTCGCCGCGGGCGATGTCCAGGTCGATGCCGTCGAGGACGGCGCGGGTGCCGAACACCCGGCGCAGGCCGCGGAGGTGGACGGCGGGGGTGCTGCTCATCGTCCGGCCACCTGCCGTCCGGTGACGGGCCGCCAGGGCATCAGGACGCGTTCCAGGACGCGCACCGCGCCGTCGGCGGCCAGGCCGAGCAGGCCGTAGATCAGGATGCAGACGGCGAGCACGTCGGTGCGCGAGAAGTTCTGCGCCTGGGCCATCAGGTAGCCGATCCCCTCGGTGGAGTTGATCTCCTCGGCGGCGATCAGCGCGATCACGCTGAGCGTCATCGACAGCCGCAGGCCGGAGAGCAGCGCGGGCAGCGCGCCGGGCAGCACCACCTCGCGGACGACCGCCCACCGGGAGAGGCCGAAGCTGCGCATCGCCTCGACGAGTTTGCGGTCGGTGTTGCGGACGCCGCCGGACGCGGAGACGTACATCGGGAAGGAGGTGGCCACGCCGATCAGCGCGATCTTCGCCGTCTCGGTGATGCCGAACCAGACCATGAACAGCGGTACCAGGGCCAGGAACGGGACGGTCCGCAGGACCTGGACGGCGGAGTCGAGCAGTTCCTCGCCGAGCCGGAAGAAGCCGGTGACCACGCCGAGCACCAGTCCGGCGCCGGCCCCGAACAGCAGGCCGAGGGCGGCCCGGGTCAGCGAGGTGGAGAGCGCGTCGGCAAGCTGGCCGTTGCCCCACAACTCCCCCACCGCGTCCAGTACTTGGCCGGGCGAGGCGAGCACGTCGGGGGTGAGCGCCCCGGTGGCGGAGGAGAGCTGCCAGGCGGCGAGCAGCGCGAGCGGGCCGAGGGTGCGCAGCGCGAGCGAGACCCCGCGCGGCCGGACGGCGGCGGCCCGGGCCCGGGGGGCGACCAGCCCGGCGGCCCGGGCGGCCTCCGTGGCCGCCGCCTCCGCTGTCGCGGTCGTCACTTCGCCCCTCCCGCCAGGGAGTCGATGTCGATCAGGTAGGGCTTGACGTCGACCTGCGACTTGGTGACGCCCTGGTCGGCGTAGAACTTGGCGACCACGGCGAACCGGGCGGTGTCGGCGTCGGTGATCGGCGCGTCGACGGCGCGCTGCCGGCCGAAGTCGACGGCGATCTCCTTCTCGGCGGGGGTGACGGCGGTCGGGCCGGCGTCGGTGAAGACGTTGAGGTAGGCGGCGGGGTCGGCCTTCTCCTTGGCGCCGTTCTCGTGCAGGTAGCCGTAGAACGCCTTGACCACCTCGGGGTGCTGCTCGGCGAACTTCGAACGCACCGCCCACACGGCGTAGTTGTCGCTGCCGACGGCCTTGCCGTTGGCCAGGAAGCGGGCGTCGGCGTTGGCCAGGGCGGGGATCGAGAAGGTGCCCCAGGTGGCCCAGGCGTCGACCTGGCCGGAGTTGAAGACGCCGGAGGTCTGGTCGGCCCGCAGGTAGACCCGCTCCACCTTGTCGACGGGGATGCCGTTCTTCTCCAGGGCCTTGAGCAGCAGGTACTCGGAGGTGCCGCCCTGCGAGACGGCGACCTTCTTCCCGACCAGGTCCTTGACCTCCTTGATCGGCGAGCCGTTCTTCACCAGGATGCCTTCGCCGGCCTCGTCGGGCGCGGTCTGCGAGAACAGCTTGAAGCCGGGCTTCTGGGCCAGCGCGGCGACGGCCGAGGTGATCGAGCCCTGGGCGACGTCGAGCTGGTCGGCGTTCAGGGCCTGCGCGGCGGGGGCGAACGGCCCGGCGCTGCCGGTCCACACCACCTTGGCGTGCGCGGCGGCCAGCGCCCGGTCGAGCGAGCCGTCCTTCTTGCCCTTGGCGAGGAAGCCGGAGTTGCCGGGGTCGGGGACTCTGAGCACCACCTCGGCGCCGCCCTTGCCGTCGGCGGAGGCCGCGGTGTCCTTCGCGGACGAGCCGCAGGCGGTCAGGGCGAGGACGGACCCGGCGAGGGCGGCGGTGGTGGCGGCGATCCGGACGGCGGTGCGCATGGCGGTCTCCAGGGTGGTTCGGTGGAAGGTCAGTTGCGGCGGTCGAGCAGGGCGCGGGCGGCGGCCAGCGGGGCCGGGTCGGCCCAGTCGTGGACGTCCACCCGGTCGGCCAGGAAGCCCTGTCCGGCCAGGAAGCGCTCCTGCCGGGCGAGCAGGTCGAGGCGGTCCGCGGACAGGTCGGGGTGCAGGGTGCGGTGGCCGCCGGCGGCGTAGGCGCCGGCCACGCCCTCCGGTCCGGCGCCGGTCTCGGCGCCGAGGATCCGGGCCGTCTCGGCGGGCCGGTCGGCCGCCCAGTCCGCGGCGCGCAGCAGCACGGCCAGGAAGCGCACCACCAACTCGGGTTGTTCGTCGAGCAGTTGCTGGTGGACGGTGATCGGGCGCGGGGTGCCGTTGTTGACCCGGTGGCGGCGGTCCGGCAGCGTGTCCAGTTCCACGGCGGGGACCGCACCGTACCGGCGGGCGGCCTCCACCGCCAGGGCGCCCTTGACGTACACGGCGTCGACCGATCCGTCCCGCAGGGCGGCGAGTTCGGCCTCCCACTGGCCGCCGCCGGGGGCGGCCTCGACGTCCACCCAGGCGGCGTCGTCCGGGGCGAGTCCGGCGGAGGCCAGCGCGCCGCGGTGGCCGGCCAGGGCCATCGCCCGCCAGAAGTCGATCGCGATCGGGTGCCGGGGCAGTGCGAGCCGGGCGCCGCGCAGCTGCCCGGCGGAGCGGATGCCGCTGTCCGCCCGGACCAGGACGGTCTGCCGCTCCTCGATCCAGGTCAGGCCGAGCAGCCTGGTCCGCTCGCCGCGCGAACGCGCCCACAGCGCCGGGACGTTGCCGCCCTCGCGGAACAGTCCGGTCAGTGCGTGGGTGTAGTGGTGGTCGGCGGCGACCTCCGGCGGGACGTCCTGCAGCGAGCGCACCGCGATGCCCTCCGGCGCGAACTCCTCGGCCAGCCAGCCCCGGTCGGCGGCGATGCCGGTGGCGGTCGGCACGGGGCAGCGGGTGAACCACAGCGTGTCGGGGTACGGGGGCGCGGCGGGGGACGTGCTCATGGCGGGGCTCCGGGAATCGGCAGGAGGCGCACGGGCCCTGCCACATGGTGGGAGGGGCGCGCGGCGGGAAGGGGTGCGCGGAGGTGGTCAGCGACAACAGGAGGGGCGGCACCGGTGCGTCTTCACGGTGGACTCCCTCCTGCTCGAACCGGCTGATGCACCGAGCGTTCCACGCCACCGGGAGCGGAATCAAGCTTTGCCAGATGATGGGATCACCTGTTCACGGGCGGCCGGACAGCCGCAATACTGCCGTCACACCGCCGCAGCGATCACTCCCATATCCTGGTAACGAAGCGTCAACCGACCGCTACCGCGGCCGGATCCGGGCCACGAGCCCGGGCCCGGCCCCCGACCTGGAGAAGGTGCGATGCCCGCCAGCCCCGGTACCGTCCCCACCCCACCGGCCGGCGCGCAGGCGGTCCACCGGGCGCTCGGCCTGCTGCAGAGCTTCCACGACAACGGGCCCGACCTCAGCGCCTCCGAACTCGCCCGCCGCACCGGCCTGTCGGTCTCCACCGCGCACCGCCTGGCCCGCACCCTGGTCGCCACCGGATTCCTCGACCAGGACGAGCGCACCGCCCGCTACCGGCTCGGCCCGGCCGTCGCCGAACTCGGCCAACTCGCCTTCCACCGGCGCGGACTGCACCTCGCCGCCCCCGAACTCGACCGGCTGGCCCGGCGCACCGGCGCGGTCGCCGACCTGGCCATCCGCTCCGGCCCGCACGCGGTCGTCCTGGTCGGCGGCTCCGTCCGCCCCGCCGGCGGCCTCGGCCTGCGCCGGCCGCTGCACTCCACCGCGCTCGGCAAGGTGCTGCTGGCCTGGCCCGCTCCCACCGACCCCCCGCTGCGCGGGCCGCTGCCCGCCTGCACCGACCGCACCCTCACCGACCCGGCCGCCCTGGACGCCGAACTCGCCCTCACCCGCGACCGCGGCTACGCCCTCAACGACGGCGAGTCCGCCCCGGGCGTCCGCACCCTCGCCGTCCCCGTCCTCGACCGCGCCCCCGTCGCCCGCTTCGCCCTCGCCGTCCGCTCCACCCCGGACCACCTCACCCCCGAGACCCTCCCCCGCACCCTCGCCCAGGCCCGCACCTGCGCCGCCGCCCTGACCGTCCTGCTCCTCCCGCCCGAGGAACGCTGACGGGCCGCCGGGAACGGCAGGAGGCCGCGACGGGGGCGTCTCCCCCCGTCGCGGCCTCCTCGCGGCGGTGCGGTGCTCAGGCGGCCGGGGCGTACTTGTAGCCGACCCGGCGGACCGTGACGATCGAGTCGCGGTAGGCCGCGCCGAGCTTGCGGCGCAGGCGGGCGACGTGGACGTCCACGGTGCGGCCGTCGCCGACGTGGCCGTAGCCCCAGACGGTGTGGACGAGCTGGTCGCGGGTGTGCACCCGGTGCGGGTGCTCGGTGAGGTGGGCGAGGAGTTCGAACTCGAGGTAGGTGAGGTCGAGCAGCGAGCCGTCGACGTACGCGTTGCGGCGGTCCAGGTCGACCGAGATGCCGCTGTCCGCGGGGCGGGTGAACGGCCGCGGCTGCGCGGCGGCGGGGGCGGGCACCGGGGCCGGGGCGGGCGCGGCGCTCTCGGCGGGCACCAGCACCAGGTAGCCGACCAGCGGCGCGTCGGCGGCGCCGAGCTGCGCCAGGAGGCCCTGCGGGAGGACGGACCGGGGCAGCGCGGCGACCACGGCGCCGCCGTCCTGCAGTCCGGCGAGCAGGCTCTCCGGCGCGGCGGCGACCGGCGCGGCCGGGGCGGCGGTGCGCGGGAGGGTGGCGGCGCGGCGGTGCTCGGTGGCGGTGTGCGGGAGGTTCGGGAGGGCGCGGACCGCGCGCAGGTGCGGGGTGGAGGTCGCGGTGGCGGTGGCGGTGGCGGCGTACGACATGTCGAGGCTCTTTTCGCGCGTGACGGGTTGGGGTGTTCTCGTCTGCGCTTCCAGCGCCGGGGCTGACGGGTGGTCAGGCCGCGGGGCGGGAGGCGCGGGTCGCACGCCGACAGGTCTGGTCGAAGTGGTGGGCCTGGCGCGAGGGCCAGAAGGGGTCGAGGAGGGTGCGTGGGTGCACGGCGGCTCTCCGGAGCGCGGCGGGGGTCGACGGGGGCGCGCGGAACCGCCACCGACCGTCGGGGACGGCCGTGGTGGCGGTGTGTCAGCGACAGCAGGCGCTGAAGATCAGCCCGTGGTCGATGTACCGGCGGACGGTCAGGACCGTCAGCGCGGGGAGGGCGGCGACGCGGACGTCAGCGGTCATGATGCGGCCCCTCCCCGGTGTGTGCGATCGGGCCCGCGGCGAACGGCGGGCACGGGTACGAGACTTCCACGCCCGGTGCCCGGAAGGCAACCCACTGCAGTCAATTGTCCGCACAGCAGGACGGAAACCGTCCACCATCCGGACGGCACCGTCGTGACCTGCGGCGTTGCCGACCCGTCCTAGAGCCGGACGCCGGCCTTCTCGGCGGCGTGCTCGACCAGCCGGATCAGCAGTTCCTTGCCGTCCTCGCGCCGCCGCGCGTCGCACAGCAGCACGGGCACCCCGGCGGGCAGGTCGAGCGCGGCGCGGACGTCGTCGGGGGCGTAGACCTCGGTGCCCTCGAAGCAGTTGACGGCGACCACGAACGGGATGCCGCGCTGCTCGAAGTAGTCGACGGACGGGAAGGAGTCGGCCAGCCGGCGGGTGTCGGCGAGCACCACGGCGCCGAGGGTGCCGCGGGCCAACTCGTCCCAGACGAACCAGAACCGGTCCTGGCCGGGGGTGCCGAACAGGTAGAGGGCGAGGCCGGGGCGCAGGTCGATCCGGCCGAAGTCCATCGCCACGGTGGTGGTGCGCTTGGTCTCGACGCCCGCGGTGTCGTCCACCGGGCGGCCGCGCTCGCTGAGCACCTCCTCGGTGCGCAGCGGTCGGATCTCGCTGACCGCGCCGACCAGCGTGGTCTTGCCCGCGCCGAACCCGCCGGCGACCAGGATCTTGACCGCGCCGGTGCCCCACGGGGCCTTGCGCGCGAAAGCGGCGGAGGGGTCGGCGGCCGGAGCGGTGCCGGGGGCGGCCGAGGGGGCGTCAGAGTGCACGGAGTCCATTGATCACGTCTCGCAGCAGGCGCTCGTCCGGTTGCCGGGCGAGCTGGAACGGGCGGGTGACGCTGACCAGTTCGGCGTCGTGGAGGTCGCCGAGCAGGACCCGGACCACGCTGACCGGCAGGTCGGTGTAGGACCCGAGTTCGGCGACGCTGAGCGGTTCGTCGCGGCACAGGTCGAGGATCGCGTGGTGCTCGGGGTCGAGCGCGAGGTCGGCGGGGGCGCCGCCGGGGCCGGCGGCCGGCCCGGCGGCGGTGACCAGCGAGATCAGGTCGAACAGCCCGTCGTCGACCGGGCGGGCACGGCCCCTGGTCATCGAGAACAGCCGGACCATCGGTCCGGCCTCGTCGTCGAACCAGCGGTCGTCCACCGGGGTGCGGGGCACGAACAGGTCGACCGACGGTGCGTCGGCCGACGGGTCGTCACCGTCCGCGCCGGGGCGGCCGGCCGGGGCACCGGTGTCCCCGGACGGCACGGTCGGCTCGGGCTCGGTCGGCTCGGGCTCGCTCATCGGTCGGTCACCTCCCGGACGTGGTATCGGTCCTCGGCTCGGCGGCCAGGTGCTCGCCGACGCGCTTGACCAGCAGCGCCATCTCGTAGGCGATGTGGCCCACGTCGGACTCGGCGTCGCTGAGCACGGCGAGGCAGCTGCCGTCGCCCGCGGCGGTGATGAACAGGAAGGCTTCGTCCAGCTCGACCATGGTCTGCCGGACCCCGCCGACCCGGAAGTGCCGGCCGGCGCCCTTGGCGAGGCTGTGGAAGCCCGCGGCGACCGCGGCCAGGTGCTCGGCGTCCTCGCGGGCCAGCCCGCCGGAGACGCCGGTGGCCAGGCCGTCGCTGGACAGGATCACCGCATGCCGAAGGGTCGCCACCCGGCCGACCAGGTCGTTGAGGAGCCAGTCGAGGTCCCCGGACGGCGGTGTTGTTGCGGTCATGATTCGGTTCCTTCTGCTGAGGGCGGTGCGGGCGGTGCGTCCGGCGTCGAGTCTGCCGGGGGGACGGGCCGGTCGGGAAGCGACCGGTCGGAAGCGGAACGGCCGGGGACGGGTCCGGCGGGGCCGGGGACGGCCGGGCCGGGGACGGCGGTCCGGCGGGGCAGCGCACGGACCAGGCCGGGCCGGACGGGTGCGGCCGGCAGCGCGGGCGGCACCGGCGCGGACGGCAGCGCGACCCGCAGCCGGGGCGGGAACAGCCCTCCGGGGGGCGGGAGTTCGGGCCCGGCCGAGCGGTCGGGCCCGGCGGGCGCGCTGTCGTCGGGGTCGGAGCGGACCACGGTGAGCGAGGCGGGCTGCAGCCGGTCGCCGCGGCCGCGGGCGAAGCCGCGCTGGAAGGAGGCGAAGGCGGAGCGGGCCTCCTCGGGGTCGCGCTCGCGCGGCGCCTCGGGGGCCTCGGCGGCGGCCTCGGCCCGCAGTTGGGGCGCCAGGTTGGCCTGCCGGACCCGGCGCGGCAGCAGCCCGCCCGCCACCGGCCCGGCCGGGGCGACCGGCGTCAACGGCGGCCTGGGCGCGGCCGGTTCGGCCCCGGCCGGTCCGACCCCGACCGGTTCGGCCGGTCCGACCGCGGCCGGGGCGGCGGCCCGGTCGCGCCGGTGCCGGCCGGTGCCGGAGGCGGCCTCGGCCTCGGCGGTCGGGGCGGCGGCCTGCGCGGAGCGGCGGCGGGGCAGCCCGCCGGGGGTGCTGGCGGGGTCGGCGGGGGCCGGGCGGGGGCCGCCGAGCGCCTTGGCGGCGGGCGGCGCGGGCGCGGCGTGGGCCCCGCCGGTGCGGCCGCCCGCGGCGGCGGGCCGCGCGCCCCCGGTGTCCGGGCCGTCCGGGCGCCGGGTGTCGGGGCGCGGCCCGTCGGGGGCCATCTCGACGGCCTCGGCGAGGAGTTCGCGCGGGATCAGCACGACCGCGGAGGTGCCGCCGTACGGGGAGGGCCGCAGGTGGACCCGGATGCCGTGCCTGCGGGCCAGCCGGGAGACCACGAACAGGCCCAGCCGGTCGGTGTCGGCGAGGTCGAACTCCTGCTCCACGGCGAGGCGCTGGTTGATGTCGGCGAGGTGCTGCTCGCTCAGGCCGAGGCCGCGGTCGTCGACCTCCAGGCAGAAGCCGTGCGCGACCACCTCGCCCTGGACGGTGATCTGGGTCTGCGGCGGCGAGAACACCGTGGCGTTCTCGACCAGTTCGGCGATCAGGTGGGTGACGTCGGCGACGGCGCTGCCGAGCAGGCCGGTGCCGGGGAAGGGTCGGACGATGACCCGGGCGTAGTCCTCGACCTCGCCGACGGCGGCGCGCACCACGTCGACCATCCGGACCGGCTTGCGCCAGGCCCGGCCGGGCGAGCCGCCGGAGAGGATGATCAGGCCCTCGGCGTGGCGGCGCATGCGGGTGGTGAGGTGGTCGAGCCGGAACAGGTCCTCCAGCTCGCGCGGGTCCTCGGTGCGGCGCTCCATGGTGTCGAGCAGGGTGAGCTGGCGGTGCAGCAGCACCTGGGAGCGGCGGGCCAGGTTGACGAAGACCGCGGAGACGCCGCGGCGCAGTTCGGCCTGTTCGACGGCGGCCTCGACGGCGACCCGCTGGACTTCGTTGAAGGCCCGGCCGACCTGGCCGATCTCGCCGCTGCCGAGGTCGAGTTGGGGCACTTCGGCGACCACGTCGACGGCGTCGCCGCGGCGCAGCCGGAGCATCACGGAGGGCAGCCGGGTGGCGGAGAGGTCGGCGGCGGCGTTGCGCAGGCCGACGAGTTCGCGGACCAGCCGGCGGCCGGTGCGGTAGGAGATGATGATCGAGACGACCAGGGCGACGAGGCCGATCAGACCGGCGACGCCGCCGCGCAGCAGGGAGTTGACGGCGTAGGCGCGGGCCTGGTCGCCGATCTTGTCGGCGAGCCGGTCGTTGATCGAGTCGAGGTCGGTGAGCACCCGGTCGGCGGTGTCGGACCAGGGGTCGACGGGGCCGCCGCGGACTTCGGCGGACCGGTCGGATGCCTTGTCGAAGCCGGTCTCGGCGGTGCTGAGTTCGCTCCAGGTGGGGCCGGTGCGCAGGTCGTTGTAGTCGTTCTGGTCCTGCGGGTCGAGTTCGGCGATGTAGACCCGGAACAGCGCCTGCTGGGCGTGCATGGCGTCGAGGGCGACCTGCTGCTTGCGCGGGTCGGCGGCGGTGGCCTGCGGGCCGACCCGCAGGGCGCGCATCGCGGCGGTCTCCTGGGCGAGGTACTCGCCGGCCCGGGTGAGCTCGATCAGGATGGTGCCCTGGCGGGGCAGGTTGCCGGTCTGGTTGGCGACGAAGGAGGAGCGGAACGCGAAGACCGGGGTGATCAGGTCGCTGTAGTCCTTGAGCGCGCCGTCCCAGCTCTCCCGCTGCTGGCCGATCCGGTTGCGGACGGCGGTCAGCTCGTCGGCGGCGGCCACCACGTCGCGGAACCGGCCGCGCTGTTCGGCGTCGAGCTTGTGGGCGTCGCCGGAGGTGCCGAGGTAGCGCAGCAGCTGCAGGCGGCGGTCGGTGGCGGCCTGGGCCTTGGCGTAGTCGGCGACGTAGTTCTGGTCGGTGGGGGCGGCCAGGCGCAGGACGGCGGCGGTCCGCTCGATCTGCAGGTCGGACGCGTAGTCGTCGGCGGGGCTGCCGAAGGCCTTGTAGGTGGCGCTCAGGTCGAGCTGGTTCCAGACGTCGCCGGTGGTGACGAGGGTCGCGTACACCCACAGACCGCTGAGCGCCAGGATGGGCACCAGGAGCAGCGCGATGATCCTCGCGCGGATCGAGCTGCGGCGCAGGCGCATGGGGGTCCTTTGCGGTCCTCGGTCGGGCAGGTCGTCGGGCGGGACATCGGGACATCGGGCGGGACGGACGACGGACGTGCGGGCATGCGGGCGTGCCGGGGCACGGGCGGGTGCGAGAGCCGCGAGCCTACTACTTCCTGACCATCCGTTCGTAGGGTGGAAGAGCATCGTGATCTGCCGTTGTCCGGATCGTCCTCGATTTTCCCCGCGCTCTCCTGGCATGCCCCCGACCTGCGGCACTGTCCCCTGTGCGGGGTGTCGTCGGCCGGTGACTCTGGGCAGCGCCGCGCCGATCCGGTAGCTTCGCGTGGTGCCGCTCTCCGGCCGTGCGGGCCGGGGCGGGAGGCCGGATCGGGGGGACCGTGCGAGAGTTCAGCAGCCCCGCGCTCGGCACCGGGGCGGCCGGCGGACTGGCCGACTCGGTGTTCGACCGGGCGGAGCGGGAGCCGCGGCTGGTGCAGCTGTCCCGGCGGAGCGGCGGCGAGTGGCTGCCGGTGACGGCGCTCGGCTTCCGGGACGAGGTGCTGGCGCTGGCGAAGGGCCTGCTGACCCGCGGGGTGCGTTACGGCGACCGGGTCGCGGTGATGTCGGCGACCCGCTGGGAGTGGACGCTGTTCGACTACGCGCTCTGGTCGATCGGGGCGATCCCGGTGCCGGTGTACCCGACGGCGGCGCCCGAGCAGGTGCGCTGGATCCTGGCCGAGACCGGGGCGGTGGCCTGCCTGGTCGAGGACGAGGACCAGGCGATGACGGTGGGCGCGGTGTGCGACGCGCTGCCGGAGCTGACCGGCATCTGGCAGCTCGACCGGGGCTGCCTGGCCCAGTTGGTCGCGGCCGGCCGGGGCGTGCCGGACTCCCTGGTGCACCGTCAGCGGGTCGGCGTGACGGCGGATTCGCTGGCCAGCATCATCTACACCTCGGGCACCACCGGCCGCCCCAAGGGCTGCCTGCTGACGCACGGGAACCTGGCCTCGGTCGCGGACGGGCTGCTGGCGGGCTGGGGCGAGGTGTTCCGGGACACCGGCGGCGGGCAGCCCGCCACCCTGCTGTTCCTGCCGCTGGCGCACGTGTACGGGCGGATCACCCAGGTCGCGGCGGTGCGCGGCGGCTTCCGGATCGGGCACCACCCGCAGGTGTCGGCGGACAGCCTGCTGCCGGCCCTGGCGGCGTTCCGGCCGACCTTCCTGCACGCGGTGCCGTACGTCTTCGAGAAGATCCACCGCCGGGCCCGGGAGGCCGCCGAGACGGCCGGGCGGCTGGAGGTGTTCGAGCAGGCGGAGCAGGTGGCGGTGGAGTGGGCGGCGGCCTGCGAGCGCCGGGCGCACCGCGAGGGCCCGGGGCCGTCCCCGGCGCTGCGGCTGCGGCACGCGGCGTACGAGCGGCTGGTGTACCAGCGGGTGCGGGCGGTGCTGGGCGGCCGGGTGCGGGCGGTGATGTCCGGCGGGTCGATGCTGGGGCGGGAGCTGGGGCTGTTCTTCGCGGGCGCCGGGATGACGGTGTACGAGGGGTACGGGCTGACCGAGACGGCGGCGGCGGTCACCGCGAACCCGCCGCGCCGGCCCCGGTTCGGCACGGTGGGGCGGCCGGTGCCGGGCTCCTCGGTGGCGATCGCCGAGGACGGCGAGGTGTGGGTGCGCGGCGCGGGCGTGTTCGCCGGGTACCTGAACCACCCGCGCTGCTCGGAGGAGGCGCTGTACCGGGGCTGGCTGGCCACCGGCGACCTCGGCACGCTGGACGGGGACGGCTACCTGACGCTGACCGGCCGGAAGAAGGAGCTGATCGTCACCTCCTCGGGCAAGAACCTGGCCCCGGCGGTGCTGGAGGAGCGGGTCCGCGCGCACCCGCTGATCGCCCAGTGCCTGGTGGTGGGCGACGACCGGCCGTACGTGGCGGCGCTGATCACGCTGGACGCGACGGCGCTGGCGCACTGGCTGCGGGCCCGCGGCCGGGCCCCGCTGGACCCCTGGCAGGCGCTCGCCGACCGGGAGTTGCACCAGGAGGTGCAGCGGGCGGTGGCGGCGGCGAACACCACCGTCTCGCGGGCCGAGTCGATCCGGGCGTTCCGGCTGCTGCCGCGCGAGTTCTCGCTGGAGGACGGCCTGCTGACGCCCTCGCTGAAGATCCGCCGGTCCGCGGTGGCGGAGCGCTACGCGGCCGACATCGAGGAGCTCTACGCCGGTTGACCGATCTCCGACGATTCCGCTTGACCACCGGGATTGGTCCAGTCCATTGTGTGCACCGGCCTGGTGCGGCAGGGCCGCGACCGACCCCCGCCCCCTCCGGGAGTCACGTCTCCTCTCCACCCCCACAACGGAGTTGACCCGTGCTCAGTTCTCCCCGCCGTTCCGCCGGCCGCCCCGCCGGCCGCTCCCTGCGCCGGCTCGCCGCGGCCTCGGCCGCCGTCCTGCTGGCCGCGCTCGGCACCGCCCCGGCCGCGCACGCGGACGCCACCGCCCCGGCGCCGCCGAACCTGGCGACCAACCCGGGCTTCGAGATCCCGACCCTCCCGCTGGCCGACTGGGGCTCGGTCCCGGGCTGGCGCTGCGCCCCCGGCGAGGGCGCCGTCACCGCCGCCGCCCGGACCGGCTCGGCCGCGCTGACCGTCACCCCTGCCTCGGCGGACTCGAACGCCCAGTGCGTGCAGACCCTCGCGGTGCGCCCGAACACCACCTACACCTACCGGGCCTGGGTGCGCGGCTCGTACGCCTTCCTCGGCGCCACCGGCACCGGCCACGACGTCCCCCCGGCCTGGACGGCGTCCACCGGCGGCGGCTGGCAGCAGCTCTCCACCACCTTCACCACCGGCGCGAACGCCTCCTCGGTGCAGCTGTACGTCCACGGCTGGTACGGGCAGGGCCCGGTCTCGGTCGACGACGTCTCGGTGACCGGCGACTCCCCCGCCCCCGCGGCCGCCACCTGGAACGCCTGGACCACCGACAAGGTGGTCTTCCTGACCGTCGACGACGGCTGGTTCCGCACCCCCGCGGCGGCGCAGCTGGTCGCCGACCGCAAGCTGCCGGTCACCGCCTTCCCGCTGCCGATGCCGGAGGGCTTCGAGCCGGACTACTTCGCCCGGTTCACCGCCAACCCCGGCTCCTCGATCCAGGACCACAGCGTCTCGCACCGCGACCTGACCACGCTCTCCCCCGCCGAGCAGCAGGCCGAGATCTGCGACGCCCGGGACGCGGTCACCGCCCGGTACGGCACCGTCCCGACGATCTTCCGGCCGCCGTACTTCGCCTGGAACGCGGACGTCCAGCAGGCGGCCGCGAACTGCGGCATGAAGTACGTGCTGACGGCCACCGCCGACTTCACCTCGGGCGCCTCGAACGTCTACCACGGCGGCCCGCTGCAGCCCGGCGACGTGATCATCATGCACTTCACCGACACCCTGGCGGACGACCTGCAGCGCGCCCTGGACGCGGCCGCCGCAGCCGGCCTGACGCCCGCCGCGCTCACCGACTACCTTCACTGACGGCACGTCACCCCCGGACACCGGTGGCCGGGCTCCTTCCACGAGCCCGGCCACCGGCCGTTCCGGGGGACCCGCGTCAGGTCACGCGGCCGCGCCGAAGCTCGGCAGGTAGCCGTACGCCTGGCCGCTGGAGTTGGGGTGGTAGCTGTCGCTGATCGGCAGCGTGGTGCTGTTCAGCCACTGGCTGGAGGAGCCGCAGATCTCGTGCTCGGCGAAGACCGGCCGGACGTCCTTGAAGGTGAACCCGGCGTTCGCCACCTGCTTGGCGATCACCGTGTCCAGGGTGTCCGCGGCGCTGTTGATCGCGGTCCGCTTGGTGTCCGAGATGCCGAAGATGCAGGAGCCCGGCACCTTGTACAGGTGCGGGTAGCCCAGCACCACCACGTGCGCGTTCGGCGCCTTCGACTTGATCTGCCCGTACACGTTGGCGAGCTTGCCCGGCAGCGTGTTGGTGGCGTAGGACTTCGCCGAGTCCACCGCGCTCAGGCAGGCGCTGTCGCTGCTCAGCACGCAGGTCTGCATGGTCGAGGCGAAGCCCGCGTCGTTGCCGCCGATGGTGATCGACACCAGCGTGGTCGAGGTGTTCAGCACCCCGAGCTGGTTGGCGATCACGTCGTCGGTCTTCGCGCCGGAACAGGCCACGAAGGAGAACGCGGTGGGGGCGTGCGCGGCGCTCCACAGGTACGGGTACGCCTTGGTGCTGCGGCTGCAACTGCCGCTGTCGCTGGTGTAGCTGCCGGAGCCGACCCCGGCCGAGTACGAGTCGCCGAGCGCGGCGTAGCGCACGCCGGCGGCGTTCGCCTCGGTGGCGGCGGCGAGGGTGGTGACGGACAGGACGGTCGCCACGAGGGCGACCGATGCAGCACGGACGCGGGACATCGATCCTCCAGTGCGGGGAAACGGCCACGGAGTGACGCAGGCCACACATTGGATACCAGCCAGTAGCCTCGGGCGGAAGCGGTCATGCCAAAGAAATTGACGAACGTTCACCGAACGCGCCCCGAACGCCCGCTACGCGCGCAGACCCACCCCTGACCTGGTCAGCAGAAACGCCCCGACACCCGCTCGAACACCCCCGGCGGACAATCACCCGCCCGGGCGACGCCCCCGGCCCGCCCTCCACCGGACCTCCACCGAGGAGACCCCGCCCCGGCGGGGCCGGGCCGCCCGCCGTTCACCCCGGCCGCCCCTCACCCCAGCCGCAGCTCCCCCGCCGCGACGACCGCCCCGAACCGCGGCAGGTCCAGCTCCACCGCGGCCCGGTGCTCCTCGGGCGTGAGCGCCGCCATCGCGTCCTCGACGAACACCAGCCGGTACCCGAGGTCCGCCGCCGCCCGGGCCGTCGACTCCACTCCGAGGTTGGTCGCGATCCCGCCGAACACCAGCGTGTCGACCCCCCGCGCCCGCAGCAGCGCGTCCAACCCCGTGCCGTGGAAGCCCCCGATGGTCCGCTTCACCACCACCTCGTCCGCCAACTCCGCGACCCCGGCCGCCAACCCGCTGCCGGCCGGCTGCTCGGCGACCCCCGGCCGCTCCACCCGCACCGCGACCACCACCGCCCCGGCCGCCCGGAACCCCCGGGCCAGCTCCACCGAGGCGGCCAGCACCTCCGCACCGGGCCGGGGCGCGAGGTCGTTGGCGATGATCCGGTCCATCAGGTCGATCAGGACGAGCGCCGTGCGGCGGGGTTCCAGAGCAGTCATGCCCAGGATGCTAGGGCCTGCCCCCGGCCCCCTCCTGCGGGCGGCGACCGGTCCGTGCTCCCGGCCTGCCGGGCGTCGCGGGGCGGACCGGGGTCCGACGGCAGGCCCTAGCGCAGCGCGCAGCCGCCGCGCGGGAGTTCCTCGATCGTCTCCAGCGCCAGGGCCGGGACGCCCCACCGGGCCACCGCCGTCCCCACCGCCGCCCGGGCCTGTCGCAGCCCCGTCGGCCCCCAGCCGAGCAGCTCCACCGCGAGGCCCGGCGCGACCAGCAGCCGCCGGTAGTGCCGCCCCGAGGCCGGATCGGGCACCGACGGCCCCACCCCGTGCAGCGCCGCCGCCATCCGCACCCGCGCGCACTCGTGCCCGCCGTTCGCGGACCCGACCCGGTCGTACAGGTACCCCAGGTACACGGCGGGACCGATCACCGCCTGCGCCTCCTCGCCCGCCTCCCGGGCCAGCGCCGACCCCGGGTCCCCGGCGTCCTCCGGCTCCAGCGAGCCCCCCGGCAGGCTGACCACCCCGTCCCGCGGATTGACCAGCGTCAGCACCCGCCCGTCCGGCGCGAACAGCCACCCCCACGACTGCTTCACCGTCAGCCCCGCGGGCACCGCCTCCCCCGGCCGCCACGGCCACCCCGCGTTCGGCCGCCGCCGCACCCGCCCGAGCAGGTCGGAGATCTCCGGGCTGAACTCGATGCCCATCGCACTCCCTCCGCTCCGCCGGGCGTCCGGCCCCGTCATCCGATGATCTTCCCCGAACACCCGACCGATGAACAGCCCCGACCGCCACCCGGGTCACCACCCCTGCCCCGCTTCTCCCCCGCTCCCGCACCGCCTCTCCCCTCCTCCCCCTCCCGCCCCGCCGACCCCCTGCCGCCCCGATCCGCCCACCCCCGCCCCACCCTGCTTCCCCTCTCTCCTCCTCTCCTCCTCTCCCCCTCCCTCCCCTCCCTCTCCGTCGGTCTCTGTCGTTCCGACCCGCCCACCCTTCGTACCGCCCTGCTTCGGCCTCTCCCCCTCCTTCCCCTCCCGTCCCGTCGGTCCCTGTCGTTCCGACCCGCCCACCCTTCGTACCGCCCTGCTTCGGCCTCTCCCCCTCCTTCCCCTCCCGTCCCGTCGGTCCCTGTCGTTCCGACCTGTGATACTCGATGGCGGTGGGACCGGCGTGGAATCGACGAGGGGTGACGGGCATGCGGCGGGGAGTGTCGGCGTGAGGCTGCTGCACACCTCGGACTGGCACCTGGGCCGGTCCTTCCACCGCGAGAACCTGCACGAGGCCCAACGGGTCTTCCTCGACCACCTGGTGGCCACCGCCGTCGCCGAGCGGGTCGACGCGGTGCTGGTCGCGGGCGACGTCTACGACCGGGCGCTCCCGGGGCTGGAGGCCGTCGCGCTCTTCGACGACGTGCTGTGGCGGCTGTCCGAGCACGGCGTCCCGACGGTCTTCATCAGCGGCAACCACGACTCGGCCCGCCGCCTCGGCGTCGCCTCCCGGCTGATCGAGCGCTCGGGCATCCACCTGCGCACCGACCCGGGCGCCCTCGCCGAGCCGGTCCTGCTGGCGGACGCGCACGGCCCGGTCGCGGTCTACGGCCTGCCGTACCTGGAGCCCGCGCTGGTGCGCGAGCGTCTCGGCCTGTCCCGGGGCGGCCACGAGCAGGTGCTGTCGGCGGCGATGGACGCCGTCCGCGCCGACCTGGCCGCCCGCCCGGCGGGCACCCGCGCCGTCGTGCTGGCGCACGCCTTCGTGACCGGCGGCGCGCCGAGCGACAGCGAGCGGGACATCGCGGTCGGCGGCGTGGAGTCCGTCCCGGCCGCGGTCTTCGACGGCGTGCACTACGCGGCCCTGGGCCACCTGCACGGCTGCCAGACGCTGGCGCCGCACCTGCGCTACTCGGGCTCCCCGCTGGCGTACTCCTTCTCCGAGACCTCCCACGAGAAGTCGATGTGGCTGGTCGACCTGGGCGCCGACGGCGTCGTGGACGCCCGGCGCGTCCCGTGCCCGGTGCCGCGGCGCCTCGCGCAGTTGAAGGGCCCGCTCGACGAGTTGCTCTCCGCCGACCGGCACGAGTGGGCGCGCGAGTGCTGGGTGCAGGCGACGCTCACCGACCCGGTCCGCCCGGCCGATCCGATGGAGCGGCTGCGCGGCCGCTTCCCGCACACCCTGCAGCTGCTGTTCGAGCCGGAGGGCGGGGAGCAGGGCGCGGTGCTGTCGTACGCGCAGCGGGTCCGCGGCCGCTCCGACGAGGAGGTGGTGGAGGGCTTCGTCTCCCACGTCCGACCGGGCCGGGAGTTGGACGGCCGGGAGCACGCCTGGCTGCTGGAGGGCCTGGAGTCGGTGCGCCGGGAGGCCGCCGGGCGGGCCGAGGAGAACGGCCGGTGACCGTGCCCGGCCGACCCCGTCGATGCTCGAAGTCCCTTGAGGGGGTGGCCCGTTGAGGCTGCATCAGCTGACCGTCACGGCGTTCGGCCCGTTCGCCGGAACCGAGCGGGTCGACTTCGACCGGCTGTCCGCGTCCGGCCTGTTCCTGCTGCGCGGCGCGACCGGCGCGGGCAAGAGCAGCGTGCTGGACGCGGTCTGCTACGCCCTGTACGGCGAGCTGCCCGGCACCCGGCGCAACAACGGCGTCCGCAGCGACCACGCCGAGCCGGGCGTGCGCACCGAGGTGGTGCTGGAGGCGACGCTCGGCGGGCGGCGGCTGGAGATCACCCGCAGCCCGGAGCAGTCCCGGCCGAAGAAGCGCGGCTCCGGGTACACCGTGGACAAGGCGCAGACCCTGCTGCGCGAGTGGGCCGCCGACGCCGGGGCGGGCGCGCCGGGCTGGGTCGGGGTCAGCCGCTCGCACCAGGAGGCCGGGGAGGAGCTGACCCGGCTGATCGGGATGAGCCGCGAGCAGTTCTGCCAGGTGGTGCTGCTGCCGCAGGGCGACTTCGCGCGCTTCCTGCGGGCCGACTCCAAGCAGCGCGCCGACCTGCTCGGCCGGCTCTTCGACACCTCCCGCTTCGAGCAGTTGGAGCGCTGGACGGCCGAGCGCCGGCTCCGCCAGGAGCACCGGGTGCAGGCCGGGCGGCAGCAGCTGCGCGACCTGGCGGCCCGGGCCGAGGAGGCCGCGGGCCCGCTCGCCGCGGACCCGGCCGCGCACCGCCCGGACGAGGACGCCGAGGTCGGCGCCGTCCTGGGCTGGGCGGCGATGCTGCGCAGCGCCGCCGCCGAACGCGCCACCGCGACGGGGCTGGCGCTCGCCACCGCCGAGGACGCGCACGCGGCGGCCCGGCAACGGGCCGACGCCGAGGGCGCGTTGGCGGACCGTCAGCAGCGCCACCGCACCGCCCGGGAGGACGAGCGGCGCCTCGCCGGCGTCGCCGGACAGGCCGCCGCCGACCGCGACCGGCTCACCTCCGCCCTCGCCGCCGAGGCCCTGGCCCCGTTGCGCTCCCTGCACCGCGACGCCACCGCCGCCCACACCGCGGCCGCCGCCGAGGAGTCCGCCCGCCGTACCGCCCTCGCCACCCGCCTCGCCCACGCCCCGTGGGCCCCCGCCCTGCTCGCCGACGCCCTCGCCCGCGCCGACGCACCCCGCCTCACCCCGTCCTCGCCGCCCGCCGTGCTGGCCGCCGCCGAGGACGGGCTGCGCGCGGAGCTGGCCGGGCTGGAGGCGGCCCGGGCCGACGAGGAGCGGCACCGCCGGCTCACCGTCGAACGGGCCGACCTGGTCGCGGAGCAGCGCCGCGCCGACGACCTGGCCGAGGAGTCGCAGGACTGGCTGTCGGGCTTCGAGGAGCAGTTGAAGCAGGTGCACGCCGAACTGGACGCGGCCCGGGACGCCCGTGCCCTGCTCGACCGGCTCGACGGGCAGCACCGTGAACTGACGACCCGCCAGGAGGCGGCGCACCGCCGGGAGCGGCTGCTCGTCGAACTGGCGGCGGCCGAGGACGAGTGCCGGGTCCGGACGGACGCCGCGCTGTCCGCGCGGGCCCGCACGCTCGACCTCCAGGAGCGCCGACTCGCGGGCATGGCGGCCGAGTTGGCGTCCCAGCTGGCGGACGGCGCGCCCTGCCGGGTGTGCGGTTCGGCCGAGCACCCGGCCCCGGCCCGGCCGGACGCCGAGCCGGTGACGGCCGCGGACGAGCAGCGGGCCCGGGCCGCCCAGCAGCAGGCCGAGACCGAACTCGACACCGCCAAGGGGCGGTCGGGCCGGCTGCGGGCCGACCTGGCGGCCGCCGAGACCGCCACCGGCGGCCGCAGCGTCGCCGAACTCGCTTCCGCTGCCGCCGAGTTGGCGGAGCAGCGGCGGGAGGCGCTGCACACCGCGGAGCGGCTGGTGCCGCTGGGCCAGCAGGTCGAGCGGCTGGAGTGCGAGCGGGAGGCCCGCCGGGAGCGGCTGCGCCGGGCGGGCGAGCGCGGCGCGGTGCTGGCCGACCGGCTGGGCACGCTCGCCGTCGAACTCGACACCCTGGCGGGGCGGGTCGCCGCCGCCCGGGGCGACGCCCCGTCGGTGGCGGTGCGCGGCGCGGCGGTCGCCGAACTGGCGGGCGCCGTCACGGCGGTGCTGGCCGCGGCCCGTACCGGCGCCGGGGCGGCCGACCAACTGGCCCGGGCCACCGAGGCGTTGGCCCGGTCCGCGCGGGACGCCGGTTTCGCCGACCCGGCGGCGCTCGCGGCGGCCGTGCTGCCCCCGTACGAACGCGAGGCGCTGCGGCGGCGGTTCGAGGACCTGGACGCCGCGCTGGAGCGGAACCGGGCCCGGCTGGCCGATCCCGAACTGCTCGCGGCGGCCGGACTCCCGCCCGCCGACGCCGGTTCGGCGCGCGCGGCGGAGCAGCGGGCCACCGCCGTCCTGCGGGCGGCGGACGCGACGCACCGCACCGCCGTGGACCGGGTCGACGCCCTGGCCCGGATCGGCCGCGAACTGGCGGCGCTCGCCACCGCCCTCGCCCCGGTGCTGGACGCCTACGCCCGGGTCAGCCGGCTGGCCGCCCTGCTGGCGGGGGCCCCGGCGGAGAACGCGCTGCGGATGCGCCTGGAGTCGTACGTCCTGGCGGCCCGGCTGGAACAGGTCGCGGCGGCGGCCAGCCGCCGCCTGCTGAAGATGTCCGGCGGCCGCTACACCCTGGTCCACAGCGACGGCCTGGTCGCCGGCACCCGCCGCTCCGGCCTCTCCCTCCACGTGGTCGACGCCTGGACGGGCCGCGAACGCGACACCGCCACCCTCTCCGGCGGCGAGTCCTTCTTCGCCTCCCTCGCCCTCGCCCTCGGCCTCGCCGACGTGGTCACCGACGAGGCCGGCGGCATGCCCCTGGACACCCTCTTCATCGACGAGGGCTTCGGCACCCTCGACGAGAACGCCCTCGAAGAGGTGATGGACGTCCTCGACTCCCTCCGCGAACACGACCGCGCCGTCGGCATCGTCAGCCACGTCCCCGACCTCCGCACCCGCGTCCCCACCCAGCTCCTGGTCCGCAAGCACCGCAACGGCTCCACCCTCCACCACACCACCCGCGAGGCCACCTGACGGGAGATCGGTCGCGCTTCGGGTGCCGGTCCTCCAGCGTCCGGCCGTTGAGGTGTGCTCGTACTCGACGCGGAGGTGGTGGACGTACGCCTCCGGGCCGAGGCCCGGGGCGGTGAGCAGGGTGTCGAGGTGGTGGTCGGGGACGGTGACCGGTTCCGCGGTGCGGTTCACTCCTCCGTCAGGAAGTCGGCCGCGCGTCGGCCCCAGGTGCGGATGTCGGTCAGGGTGCGGGAGACGTGCAGGCGGGCGGCGGGGAGGTGGGTGGCGAGGGTGCGGGCGGTGGCGAGGGGGTGGACGGGGTCGGTGTCCCAGGCGAGGAGCAGGACGGGGTGCGGGAGGGTGCGCAGCAGGTCGGGGGTGGGGAGGTCGGCTTCGGCGGCGGCTCGCATCGCGGCCGGGACCAGTTCCGGGGCGAGGTCGAACTCGGTGGTGTACTGGGGGACTTCGGCGAGCACGGCGGGCGGTCCGGCGACCCGGGCGACGGCGTCCAGCGCGCCCCGGCCGCGCCGTTCCACCAGGGTGGCGACGGCCCGCAGGCCGTTGCGCCGGGGGGTGCGGGCCTCCCAGGCGACGGCGGGGATGGCGAGGACCAGGCGGTCGAAGCGCTCGGGGCGGGCCAGCGCGGCCCACAGCACGGTGGCGGTGCCCATGGACGCGCCGAGGCCGGTGACGGGGGCGTCGGGCGAGAGGTGGTCGCAGAGCGCCAGCAGGTCGGCGGCGAGCGCGGGGTAGGTGTAGTCGGCGGGTTCGGCCCGGCCGGTGGAGTCGCCGTGTCCGCGCGCGTCGTAGCGGGCCAAGCGGTGGCGGGCGGTCAGCGGCGTCCAGTCGAAGAGTCCGGCCCGGTCCTCGTGCGCCCGGCTGGAGAGCGCCCCGTGCGCGTGCACGGCCAGCGGTCCGCTCCCGGCGACACTGTAGGAGAGCACGGCGTGCGGCCGCTCCAGCAGCCCGTTCGGCACGGTTCCTGATCCTCCGTCAGCCGGAGCAGGCGGCACGCTGGGCCTGCTGCCAGGTGCAGACGGGGCAGAGCGTGCTCCCGGGCGTTCCGGCCGGGTGCTCGGTCTCCGCGCCGCACAGCACGCACGACGCCCGTTCCCCCGCCCCGCCGGGCGTCAGCCCGCGCAGTGCCTGTTCGGGGTCGGCGGACACCTCGCACACCTGCTCGGCGGCGGCGTCCGCGGCGGTCTCCGCGGCGGCGTCCCGGGTCTTCGGCGGCTCTCCCATGCCGGACAGGGTACGCCGCGCCGCTCCCGGACGCGTCGCCCGCCCGAGGGGCGGACCGGCCCGGGTCCGCCCTGCTGGGCCCGACCCGCCGGAGGGTGCCCTTCCGCCCCGGCCCCGTCCCGTGGGCGCGGCGGCGGCCGGGCCGACGGGGCGTCAGCCGAGGAAGGAGAGCCGGAGCTTGCGGTGCGGGTTGTCGCCGTTGGTGTCGATCAGTACGACGGACTGCCAGGTGCCGAGCGCGATCCGGCCGTTGACGACGGGGAGGGTGGCGTGCGGGGCGACCAGGCCGGGCAGGACGTGGTCGCGGCCGTGGCCGGGGCTGCCGTGCCGGTGGCGCCAGCGGCCGTCGGCGGGGAGCAGGTCGCGCAGGGCGGCGAGCAGGTCCTCGTCGCTGCCGGCGCCGGTCTCGATGACGGCGATGCCCGCGGTGGCGTGCGGGACGAAGACGTTGAGCAGGCCGTCGCGGCCGTCGGCGACCTCGCGGAGGAAGGCGTGGCACCGGTCGGTGACGTCGAGGGCGACTTCCTCGCGGCCGGTGGCCAGGTCGAGGGTCTGGGTGTGGAAGGTGTCGGACATGGGGCCATCCTGGCCGATCTTGGCCGTCCGCCCGTAGGGGCGCAGGCCGAACGCCAGTGCACCGCCAGGAGACCCGCCAGGCCGCGCCAGCACCCGCCACGGCGCGCCACCGCCCGGCCCGGGGCGTCGAACCCGCGCCGGACCGGTCGCGGGGACGCCGAAGGCCCGACGGACTCCCGGTCCGTCGGGTGGGCGCGCGGGCGGCGGACCGCCCGGTACGCCGGTACCGCTAGCGGCGGTTGCCGAACAGGCTCCGCTTGAGGCGGCGCAGCGGGGCCATCAGGGAGAGCCGCACCATCCGGCGCGGTGCGACCGCGGCGGCGGGCACACCGGGGCCGCGCGGTGTCAGTTCCCTTATCAGGCCGAGCGCTTCCGCCGTGTCGACCGTCGACAGCGCGGGCGCGCCGAGGACGGCGAGGTGCCGGTCGATCCGGCGGCCGGTGGTGCCGACGCCGCACTGGATCGCGGGCACCCGGGGCCGCGTCCGCACTTGCATGTGTTCCATCTGATTCCCACCCCTACGAGGCGCCAGGGCCGTGTGGCGAAGACTATCCGCCCGGGACCGCCTTCACACAACCGTCCTGGTGTTCTGCCACCGTATCGTGCGAACCCGGGCGGTGGTCCAGCGGGCAGCCCGGGAATCGGTCACGACTGCGCATCGGTTGATGGTGCACCATCGACGCGCTGACCTGCCGTCAGGTGCCGCGGCGGTCCGGGGTGTTCGCGGGGCGCGCCGGGCGTGTCCGGTGCGCGGGGCGCACGGACGGACGGGGCGTTCACCCCAGTTCGACCTCCTCGACCTCGCCGAACTCCGCCGCGCCGCGCGGGTGCCACGGGTCGCGGGGCGGGTCGAGCAGGGCGGAGACGCCGTAGCCGCACAGGCCGAGGCCGAGCAGCCCGGTGAGCACCAGAACGGCGATCCAGGCGGCGGGCAGCTCCCAGGAGATCCGGTCGCCGTAGCGGACCAGGCCGGCCAGGCCGAGCAGGCCGGTGAGCACCAGGGCGGCCATTCCGCTGCGGACCCGGCGCAGTTCGGCCTCCCGGCTGGCGAGCAGCAGGGCGGTGCCGAAGGTGAGGGTCCAGGCACCGAGGGCGCGGACGTCGAGCGGGCGGGCCGCCCACGGCCAGTGCGGGGCGAGCGCGTCGGGGCGCAGTGCCAGGACCAGGCCGAGCAGGGCGAGCAGGGCGCCGCCGCCGACCATGGGGGCGGCGACCCACCAGGGCAGCCGGGGGGTGCGGACGGGAGCGGGGCCGCGGGTGAGGAGCTGGGCGCCGAGGGCGACCAGGCCGATCGGGAGGGCGGCGAGGTGGACGGCGAGCCAGCCCCAGGCGGCGAGGAAGCCGAGCAGGGCGCCGCCGGTGAGGTGCAGGGTGTCCCGGTCGGCCAGGGTGCTGGCGGCCATCAGTACCATCAGCAGGGCGCTGGCGGCGGTGGCGACCCGGACGTCGGCCCAGCTGCGGGCCCGGACGGCGAGGGCCAGCATGACGGCGGCGCCGCCGTAGGCGGAGCCGAGCAGGGCCGCGGTGACGGGGGACATCCGCCAGGCGAAGAGGGCGTCGGTGGAGCCGGCGGCGGGCCACAGGGTGAGGAAGGTCCAGCAGGCGGCGGCCGCGAGCGGGCCGAGCATGAGCGCTTTCAGGACCGGGCTGACCGGCCGGACGGGCAGTGTGGTGTCCATGGCGACTCGCTCCCCCTGTGAGACGTTGCGTCAATATAGGAGCGGCTCGCGGAGCGGGCAATGCCTTGCGCGCGGCCGCCGGCCGGGCACGTCACCCAGTGTTCAGAAATTGAACACATACGAGGGATTGACGTGGCTGAAACCTCCAAGCAATATCTGTATCGACACGGGAAAGCGGAGAACATCCGCTCATCCACGGTCGGGTGATTTCGAGTCTGAACGAACATGAACGAATCACCCGGCCGTCCCGTGCGGGACTTCCGACCCCGCGGTGAGTCACTTTCCGGCCGTCTCGACGCTGCGGCGGCCCGACTCCTCCGCGGTGGACGGACCGGCGGTCGATCGTTGAGGGTCGGTCGGACCGCCGAACCGGGCTGCCGGTGCCGCCGCTGGTACGGCGCGGCACCGGCGGTCGCGTTCCGCGCCGCCCGCGGCATCCCGGCCACCCCGACCACCTGCGCCCGGGGTGCCGCGGTCCGGCCGTAGAGTGGGGCCCACCGGGCGACCCCGCCGGAACCCCCGTCCCTTCGCGGAGTGAACGCACGTGCCACCGCTGCTCAGCATCGTCCTGCCCGTTCACGGCGTGGAGCGCTTCCTCCCGCAGTGCCTGGAGTCGCTCCGGGCCGACGGCGCCGCCCCCGGCGAGGTCGAGCTGATCGCCGTCGACGACCTCTCCCCCGACGGCTGCGGCGCCCTGCTGGACGCGCACGCCGCCGCCGACCCGCGGACGCGGGTGCTGCACCTGACCGAGAACCAGGGCCTGGGCGGGGCCCGGATCGCCGGCCTGGCCGAGGCCACCGGCACCTACGTCTGGTTCGTCGACAGCGACGACTGGCTGCCCGCGGGCACCGTGGACGCGGTCCTCGCCGAACTGCGCACCGAGACCGCCCGGGCGGTGCCCGCCGACGTGCTGCTCACCGACTTCACGCACGTCTACCACGACGGCGGCACCGGGCCGAACCCGTGGCGCCGGGTGCTGGCCGACTCCCCGCTGGTCGAGGGCTGCACCGCCGCCGAGCACCCCGCGCTGTTCAACGCGGTGCTCGCGGTGTGGAACAAAGTGATGCGCCGCCAGTACCTGCTCGACCTGGACGTGCACTTCGGCCGCGGCTACTACGAGGACATCTCGGTCACCTACCCGCTGCTGCTCGCCGCCGACCGGCTGCGCTACCTCGACCGGGTCTGCTACCACTACCGGCGCGGCCGCCCCGGCGCGATCACCGCCACCTCCTCGCCCAAGCACGCCGACGCCTTCGCCCAGTACGACGCGATCTTCGCCTTCCTGGACCGCGACGGGCGGGCGGACCGGCTGCGCGGGCTGGTCTTCGACCGCACCGCCAAGCAGGCGCTGACCGTCTACGACACCCCCGGGCTGGTCCCGGACGCGCTCCGCCCGGAGTTCTTCGCCCGGATCACCGAGCACTTCGCCCGCCACCGCCCGGCCGGCCACGGCTTCCCCCCCGGCCTGCGCGGCCTCCAGTACCGCCTGGCCGCCCGCGGCTCCCGCCGCGCCCACGACCTGCTCCGCCGGGCCGCCCGGCTGCCCGCCGCGACGGCCCGACGCCTCCGCCCGGGCCGCTCCTGACGCCCCGTCGGCCCGCCGCCGGCACCGGCCCGCCCCTTCTTCCGTCCCACCTGTCGGGACGCCGGCGTTCCGACAGGCGGACGTGACGAGGATCGCAGCCGTCCGGTCGCGGTGGGTGGTGGACGGGCCACGGGGTGGGTGTCGTAGTCTGCCGTTTCGAAACCAAAGGTCCGACCTACCGCCGAGTAGTGCGCTCCGCCCCGCCCGGGCGGACGGCTGCCCGGCGCCTGCCGGTCGGCGCCGACGTCCGGCCGGGGAGGGCCAGTGATCGACCTCGTCACCAAGCTCGTGCTCAAGCCCCTGGCGAAGGCGCTGTACCGCCCGACCATCGAGGGCCTGGAGAACGTGCCGCGCAAGGGCGGGGTGGTCCTGGCGAGCAACCACCTGTCGTTCGTGGACAGCGTGGTGATCCCGCTGGCCGCGCCGCGCCAGGTGTTCTTCCTGGCGAAGGCCGAGTACTTCACCGGCAAGGGCCTCAAGGGCGCCGTCTCCCGGGTGTTCTTCACCCGGGTGATCAACGCGGTGCCGGTGGAGCGCGGCAGCGTCCGGGCCGCCACCGCCTCGCTGGACGAGGGCCTGCGCATCCTGGACTCCGGCCGGGCCTTCGGCATCTACCCCGAGGGCACCCGCTCGCTGGACGGCCGGCTGTACCGCGGCAAGACCGGGGTGGCCTGGCTGGCGCTGACCGCGGGCGTCCCGGTGGTGCCGGTGGCGCTGGAGGGCCCGCAGCACATCCTGCCGGTCGGCAAGCGGATCCCCCGGCTGCGGAAGATCACGGTGCGCTTCGGCGAGCCGCTGCACTTCGACGAACTGCACGGCCAGGCCCGCTCGGCGAAGGTCCGACGCCAGGTCACCGACGAGGTGATGGCCGCCATCCACGCGCTCTCCGGCCAGGAGCTGGCCGAGCAGTACAACGAGTCCCCGAAGGCCGCCTGACGCTCCGTCACCCCGCCCGAACCGCCCGTCCGGGAAGGCCGGGAACAATCGGGCGGGCGGCCCGGTTCGGCATCCCACGGGGAGCGCACCGCGTGCGCGTCCCGGAGGATTCACCGGACCGAGCAGCACGGAGTGCACCCATGAGGATCGGCATCATCGGCGCGGGCAACATCGGCGGCAACCTGACCCGGCGGCTGACCGCCCTCGGGCACCGGGTCGCGGTGGCCAACTCGCGCGGCCCGCACACCCTGACCGAACTGGCGGCGGAGACCGGCGCCACCCCCGTGACGGTCGCCGAGGCGGCCGAGGGCGCGGAACTGGTCGTGGTGACCGTCCCGCTGAAGAACGTCCCCGACCTGCCGGAGGGCGTGCTGGCGGGCGCGGCCGAGGGCTTCGTCCTGCTGGACACCAACAACTACTACCCGCAGCAGCGGGACGGCCGGATCGCCGGCATCGAGGACGAGGGCCTGACCGAGAGCCGCTGGGTCGAACGCCAGCTCGGCCACCCGGTGGTGAAGGCGTTCAACGGCACCTACGCGCAGGACATCCTGGACGCGCCCCGCCCGGTCGGCGACCCGGAGCGGATCGCCCTCCCGGTCGCGGGCGACGACCCGGCCGCCAAGCGGCTGGTGCGCGAGCTGATCGACGCCCTGGGCTTCGACACCGTCGACGCGGGCGGCATCGACGACTCCTGGCGCCAGCAGCCGGACACCCCGGTCTACGGCCTGCGGGCGGGCGTCGAGGGCGTCACCGAGGCGCTCGCCGCGGCCTCCCCGGAGCGCCCGGCCGCCTTCCGGGGCTGACGGGGCGTCAGCCCGCCGCCTCCACCGGGTCCGGGGCCTCCCGGCGCAGCAGCGCCGCGTAGCGGCCGTCCAGGTCGAGCAGTTCCTGGTGGGTGCCGAGTTCGGCGACGGTGCCGCCGTCCAGGACGGCGATCCGGTCGGCGTCCCGGACGGTGGAGAGGCGGTGCGCGATGGTGAGGGTGGTGCGGCCGGCGGCGAGGGCGTCCAGGGCCTGCTGGACGGCGAGTTCGGTGCGGTTGTCGAGGGCGCTGGTGGCCTCGTCGAGGATCAGCACGGGCGGGTTGCGCAGCACGGTGCGGGCGATGGCGAGGCGCTGCTTCTCGCCGCCGGAGAAGCGGTAGCCGCGTTCGCCGACCATGGTGTCGTAGCCCTCGGGGAGGGCGGCGATCATGTCGTGGACCTGGGCGGCCCGGGCGGCCTCGACGAGTTCCTCGTCGGTGGCGTCGGGCTTGGCGAAGCGCAGGTTGTCGGCGACCGAGGCGTGGAACAGGTAGGTCTCCTGGGAGACCACGCCGACGGCGCGGGTCAGGGTCTCGAAGGACAGGTCGCGGACGTCGACGCCGTCGATCAGCACCCGGCCGCCGGTGACGTCGTAGAGCCGGGGCACCAGGTAGGAGAGGGTGGACTTGCCGGCGCCGGTGCCGCCGACCACGGCGAGCGAGCCGCCGGCCGGGACGGTCAGGTCGATGCCGGTGAGGGTGGGGCGCTCCTGGTCGGGGCGGTAGCGGAACTCGACGTGTTCGAAGCGGACGTCGCCGCGGACGCGGTCGAGGTGGACGGGGTGCTCGGGTTCGTCGATCTCGACCGGGAGGTCGAGGTACTCGAAGATCCGCTGGAACAGGGCGAGCGAGGTCTGCACCTCGACGCCGGTGGAGAGCAGGCCGACGGTGGGGCGGAACAGGCCCTGCTGGAGCGAGACGAAGGCGACCAGGGTGCCGAGCGAGACGATCGGGGCGCCGGTGGCGGTGGCCAGGCCGGCCGCCCAGTAGATCAGCGCGGGCATCGCGGCCATCACGATCCCGATGGTGGACATCCGCCACCGCCCGGCCATGCTGGCGCGGACCTCCAGTCCGGCCAACTCGTCGGACTGGTGGGCGAATTCGCGGGTGAGCGAGTCGGAGCGGCCCATCGTGCGGCCGAGCAGGACGCCGCTGACGGACAGCGACTCCTGGACGGCGGAGGAGAGCACGGCGAGCTGGCGCTGCCGCTCGCCGGTGATCTTCTTGCGTTCGCGGCCGACCCGGCGGCTGATCCAGACGAACAGCGGGAGCAGCAGCAGCGAGACGACGGTCAGCCGCCAGTCGAGGGCGACCATCGCGACGACGCTGGCGACCACGGCGGTGAGGTTGGAGACCAGCGAGGTGGCGGTGCCGGTGACGGTGGCCTGCATGCCGCCGATGTCGTTGGCGATCCGGGACTGCACCTCGCCGGTGCGGGTGCGGGTGAAGAAGGCCAGCGACATCCGCTGCAGGTGCGCGTAGACGGAGGTGCGCAGGTCGTGCATGACGCGCTGGCCGACGGTGGTGGAGATCAGCGTCTGGAGCACGTTGAGGACGCTGGTGACGACGGCGGCGGCGATCATGCCGAGCACCAGCAGGCTGAGCAGTCCGGTGCGCCGCTCGGGTATCGCGGTGTCCAGGACGGCCCGCAGCAGGAACGGCGTCACCACGGACACCAGGGCGGAGAGCGCGACCAGCAGGCCGACCGCGCCGAGCCGCCCGGTGTACGGCCGGAACAGCCGGAGGATGCGGCGCACCTGGGCGGGTTGCCGTTCCTCCGGCGGGGTCCAGTCGATCCGGTGGAGTTGCACGGGGGCCTCCCGGGGGTCTGCGGACAGGAGCGGGCCCGAGCTTAACGAGCCTTGCTCACCATTAGCAAACCTAAACTTCTCGGCATTCCCGGGAGGCCCTCGGCGCCGCCGCTACTTCTGCCCGCGCTTCGCCAGGAAGGCCGCCACCTGCTCGCGCACCTCGGGGGTGTCCAGGCCGCGCACCGTCATGGTGGTGCGGCGGCGCAGCACGTCGTCCACGGTGTACGCCCACTCGTTGTCGGCCGCGTAGGCGACCTGCGCCCACACGTCGGGGCCGTCGGGGTGGACCGGCTCGCCGAGCGCCGGGTCCTCGGCGATCGCCCGGGCCAGGTCGAAGGAGAGCGTGCCGTAGTGCGAGGCGAGGTGGCGGGCGATCAGCGGGTCCATCCGGGAGCCCGGCTCGCGGTCGATCAGCAGCCGGTGCGCGACGGCGTTCGGCGCGCCGATGCCGGGCAGCGGGACGGTGGCGGGGATCGGCGAGACGTCCTCGGCCAGGCCGACGCCGGGGGCGTTCTTCAGCTTCTCCAGGACGACCCGGCCGATGTGCCGGTAGGTGGTCCACTTGCCGCCCGCGACCGACAGCATGCCGCCGCGGCCCTCGGTGACCACGGTCTCGCGCTTGGCGGCGGCGGTGTCGCCGGGGCCGCCGGGCAGCACCCGCAGGCCGGCGAAGGAGTAGGTGATCAGCGAGCGGTCGAGGTGCTCGTCGCGGATCGCGTGCCCGGCCTCGTCGAGGATCTGGTCGACGTCGGCCTCGGTGGCGCGGACGTCCAGCGGGTCGCCGGTGTACTCCTCGTCGGTGGTGCCGAGCAGGACGTGGTCCTCCCACGGGATGGCGAAGGACACCCGGTACTTGTCGATCGGGATGGTCAGCGCGGCCCGCCACGGGGTGCGGCGCTTGACCACCACGTGCGCGCCCTTGGAGAGCCGGATCGACGGGGCGGAGCCGGCGTCCTCCAGCTTGCGCAGGTGGTCGACCCACGGGCCGGTGGCGTTCAGCACCAGCCGGGCGTCGACGCCGAACTCGGCGCCGTCCAGGCGGTCCTTGAGCTCGGCGCCGGTGACCCGGCCGCGGGTGAAGCGCAGGCCGGTGACCTCGGCGTGGTTGAGCACCACCGCGCCGGCCTCGACGGCGGCCCGGACCGTCATCACGGCGACCCGGGAGTCGTTCATCTGGTGGTCGCCGTAGACCGCGACCGAGCGCAGCCCCTCGGTGCGCAGCGCCGGGACCTGCTGGGCGGCGTGCGCGGCGGTGGAGACCCGGCCCATGCCGTCGCGGAACGCGGACAGCGCCGAGTACAGGAAGACGCCCGCGCCGAGCTTGGGCGCGGAGTGCGGGCCGCCCTTGTAGACGGGGACGAAGAAGGTCAGCGGGTTGACCAGGTGCGGGGCCACGTCGGTGGCCAGCGCCCGGCGCTCCTTGTGGTTCTCGGCGACCAGCTTCACCGCACCCGTCTGCAGGTAGCGCAGCCCGCCGTGCACCAGCTTGGACGAGGCGGAGGAGGTGGCGCCGGCGAAGTCGCCGGCGTCGACCATGGCGACCTTGAGGCCGGCCTGGGCGGCGGTCCAGGCGGTCGCGGTGCCGAGGATGCCGCCGCCGATCACCAGCAGGTCGTAGGTGGCCCGGCCGAGCAGTTCGCGAGTGGCGGCACGGGAGGCGGTGTGTCCGGGGGTGCGCTCGGCGCCGAGCGTCGGGATGGTGGCCATGGTGTGTGTACGGCGCCCTGGTCGGCTGCGCCGTGTCTCCTTCCGGTGTGCGGTGCGGCCCCTGCTGGAGGGCCGGTCGGGCCCGGTGCGGCGGGCCCTGGGGTGGAACGGGACCGGCCGGCCGGGCCTCGGGGGCCCGACCGGCTGGTGGTGCGTCAGCTGTTGTCCTCGTCCTCCTCGACCCAGCCCATGGTGCGCTCCACGGCCTTGAGCCACTTCTTGTACTCGGCGTCGCGGGTGGCGGCGTCCATCCGGGGCGTCCACTCGGCGGCCCGGTGCCAGTTGGCGCGCAGGGTGTCGAGGTCGTTCCAGAAGCCGACGGCCAGGCCGGCCGCGTAGGCGGCGCCGAGCGCGGTGGTCTCGGCGACGTAGGGGCGCTCGACGGGGGCGTCCAGCACGTCCGCGATGTTCTGCATCAGCAGGTTGTTGCTGGTCATGCCGCCGTCGACCTTCAGCGCGGTGAGCGTGACCCCGGAGTCCTTCTGCATGGCGTCGACGACCTCGCGGGTCTGCCAGGCGGTGGCCTCCAGCACGGCGCGGGCCAGGTGGCCCTTGGTGACGTACCGGGTCAGGCCGGCGATCACGCCGCGGGCGTCGGAGCGCCAGTAGGGGGCGAACAGGCCGGAGAAGGCGGGCACGAAGTAGGCGCCGCCGTTGTCCGCGACGGTGTTGGCGAGGGTCTCGATCTCGGCGGCGGTGGAGATGATGCCGAGCTGGTCGCGCAGCCACTGCACCAGCGACCCGGTGACGGCGATGGAGCCTTCCAGCGCGTAGACCGGGGCCTGGTCGCCGATCCGGTAGCCCACCGTGGTCAGCAGCCCGTGGTACGAGTTGACGATCTTCTCGCCGGTGTTCAGCAGCAGGAACGTTCCCGTCCCGTACGTCGACTTGGCCTCGCCCTCGTCGAAGCAGGTCTGCCCGAACAGCGCGGCCTGCTGGTCGCCGAGCGCGGAGGCGACGGGGACGCCCGCCAGGTCGCCGACGGCCTCGCCGTAGACCTCGGCGGAGGACCGGATCTCCGGCAGGACCGCGAGCGGCACCTGCATGGACTCGGCGATCTTCTCGTCCCACTGGAGGGTGTGCAGGTTCATCAGCATGGTGCGGGAGGCGTTGGTGACGTCGGTGACGTGCTTGCCGCCGTTCACACCACCCGTCAGGTTCCAGATCACCCAGGTGTCCATGGTGCCGAACAGGATGTCGCCGGCCTCGGCGCGCTCGCGCAGGCCCTCGACGTTGTCCAGCAGCCAGCGGATCTTCGGCCCGGCGAAGTACGAGGCCAGCGGCAGGCCGGTCTCCCGCCGGAACCGGTCCTGGCCCACGTTGCGGCCCAGCTCCCGGCAGAGCGCCTCGGTCCGGGTGTCCTGCCACACCAGCGCGTTGTGCACCGGCTCACCGGTGTGCCTGTCCCACAACACCGTGGTCTCGCGCTGGTTGGTGATGCCGACGGCGCGGATGTCGTCCTTGGTCAGACCGGCCTTCTCCAGGGCGCCGCGAACCACGGACTGCACGCGGGTCCAGATCTCGGCGGCGTCGTGCTCGACCCAGCCGGGCTGCGGGAAGATCTGCGAGTGCTCCTGCTGGTCGACGGAGACGATCCGGCCGTCCGCGCCGAACACGATGCAGCGGCTGGAGGTGGTGCCCTGGTCGATCGCGGCGATGTAGTTGGCAGTCATGCGGGGGTCCTCGGCTCTGGGTGAGGGAAGCGGGTGGGAACGCGCGGGGTCGGGACGCGCCGGGTCAGAACGCGACGTGGTACAGGAAGCCGGCCAGCAGGCCGCCGACGGCCGGGCCGACCACCGGGATCCAGGCGTAGGACCAGTCGGAGCCGCCCTTGTTCGGGATCGGCAGCAGCGCGTGCACGATGCGCGGGCCGAGGTCGCGGACCGGGTTGATGGCGTAGCCGGTCGGGCCGCCGAGCGAGAGGCCGATGCCGACCACGGTGAAGGCGACGATCAGGATGCCGGTGCCGGACAGGCCGAGGCCCTTGGTCAGGCCCTGGGTGAGGATCGCCAGGCAGAGCACCGTGGTGCCGATGATCTCGGTCAGCAGGTTCTGGATCGGGTTCCGGATCTCCGGACCGGTGGAGAAGATGCCGAGGGTGGGCTCCTCGTTGGCCTGGAACTGGCCGAGGTAGGTGACCCAGACCAGCACCGCGCCGATCATCGCGCCGAGCAGCTGGGAGCCGAGGTAGACCGGGACCTTGCTCCAGTCGCCGCTGTCCGCGGCGATCGCCAGGGTGACCGCGGGGTTGAGGTGCGCCCCGGACTTCGGCGCCGACATGTAGGCGGCGATCATCACGGCGAAACCCCAGCCGAAGGTGATCGCCAGCCAGCCGGCGTTGATCGCCTTGGACTTCTTGAGGGTGACGGCGGCGCAGACGCCGCCGCCGAGCAGTACCAGTGCGGCGGTGCCGAGTGTTTCGCCGACGAAGATGTCGCCGTTGGAGAACGCGGACACAGAGACTCCCTTGTCCTGAGGGCCCGGAGGAGCGGGGTGGGGGCAGGTGATCGGTCGATCACTGTGCGGACGAAAGCTGGGTGGGATCAGTTGGAACGTCCGCCGTTCGACAATGCCGACCGACATGCGGAAGCTTCTCCCCCTGGCGTCACCCGCGTCAAGGCGGGGTTACGCAGCTGTGACTCATCGGACGGCGCACCGGACCGCACCGGACGGCGCCGGGCGGGCCCGGGAACGCGAAGTGGCGGGGGGGGGGGGGGGGGGGGGGGGGGCGCCGCGCCCCCCCCCCCCCCCCGGGGGGGGGGGGGCGGGGGGCGCGGGCCGGGCCCCCCGCCGGGCCCGGCCCCCCCGCGCGCGGCGCG
>NZ_JBIVNB010000002.1:514916-607900 GCF_044753345.1 Kitasatospora sp. NPDC088391 | reverse complement strand
CTTCATGGGGGGGTTCCGCGGAGGTGACACTCGGGCGGGCGCCCCGCCCCGCACGGGACGGCGCGGGGGGGGCCCGGGACGGCGCCGGGCGGGGGGGGGGCGGGGGGGGGGCCGCCCGCCCGCGCCCCGCCACGGAAGGAGGGTGGAGCGGCCGGTCAGAAGCGGCCGGCCCCCAGGTCACGGGAGATCGCCCGGGCGGCGCTGCGCACCGAGGCCACCAGCGAGGGCTTGGGGAAGCCGTCCTGGCAGACCGTCTCGACCGCGCCGGACACGCAGACCGCGCCGACCGGGTTGCGCCGCCGGTCCTGGATCAGCGCGCCGATCGAGGCCACGCCCTCCCAGGTCTCCTCGATGGAGTCGGCCCAGCCGCGCTCGCGCACCAGCTCGCCCTCGGCGTCGATGTCGGCGCCGGTGGTCAGGGTGCGGCTGGTGTAGGACTCGAACGGGCCGTCGCCCAGCTCGCCGCGGGCGACCGGGTCGTAGGCCAGCAGCACCTTGCCGAGCGCGGTGCTGTGCAGCGGCTGCATCGAGCCGACCTCCAGCACCTGCCGGGTGTCGTCGGGGCGGAAGACGTGGTGCACGATCAGCACGCCGCGCTGGTGCAGCACGCCCAGGTAGACGGTCTCGCCGGCGGCCCGGGCCAGGTCGTCCGCCCAGACCAGGGCGCGGGCCCGCAGCTCGTGCACGTCCAGGTAGCTCTGGCCGAGCCGGAGCAGTTCGGCGCCCAGCTGGTACTTGCCGCTCTCCGGGTCCTGCTCGACGAAGCCCTCCTGCTGGAGGGTGCGCAGGATACCGTGCGCGGTGCCCTTGGCCAGGCCCAGCGAGGCCGCCACCTCCGACAGGCCCAGGCGGCGCTCCCCGCCCGCCAGCAGCCGCAGGATCGCCGCCGCCCGGGAGAGCGACTGGATCGGGCCGGGCATCGGCAACCTCCGCAACTGGTGGTCGATATTGTCGACCGTGATATTGACGCCACCACTCTGCCACACACGCCCGCGGCGGCGGGGCGGTGCCAGGGCCTGCCTTCGGACCTCCGGCGCGACCCCGCGGTCTCCGGTGCGTGCTCTCGGCGTGCCGGCCGGAAGCCTTCGTACTGGGTGTACTCGGGCTTTCGGCCGGTGCGGCGAGAGGGCGTGCCGGGGGCCGTGGGGCAGGCGGAGGTTCGAAGGCAGGCCCTAGGGCTTGCGGTAGTCGCGGCCCGCGGTGGTGGAGAGCCGGCCGAGGCCGCCGACCGGGAGCAGCCGGGCCGCGGCGACGGCGGCCTTGTAGCGCTTGCCGGGGACGCAGAGCGGGCGGTTGCGGGCGAGGTCGGCGAGCGAGTCGTCGACCACCCGGTCCGCGGCGAGCCAGCCCCAGGCGGGGACGGAGGAGGTGCCCATGCCGGCCCGCTCGTGGAACTCGGTGCGGGTGAAGCCGGGGCAGAGCGCCTGCAGGCGGACGCCGCTGCCCGCGAGGTCCCGGGCGATGCCGAGGGTGAAGTTGACCACCCACGCCTTGGTGGCGCCGTAGGTGCCGCGCGGCACGAACGCGGCGACCGAGGCGACGTTGACGATGCCGCCGAAGCCGCGGTCGCGCATGCCGGGGACGGCGGCGGTGGTGAGCCGCAGCACCGCCTCGACGTGCACCTTGAGCATGTCCAGCTCGTCCTGGACGGGGACGTCGAGGTAGGCGCCGCGGTGGCCGAAGCCGGCGTTGTTGACGAGCAGGTCGACGGGGTGCCCGCCGTCCCGCAGGCGGTGCTCGACGGCCTCGATGCCGGCCTCGGCGGCGAGGTCCGCGACCAGGGTCTCGACCCGGACGCCGTAGCGGGCGGCGAGCCGGGTGGCGGCGGCGTCCAGGCGTTCGGTGTTGCGGGCGACCAGCACGAGGTCGCGGCCGTCGCGGGCGAGGCGTTCGGCGAAGGCGGCGCCGATGCCGGCGGTGGCGCCGGTGATGAGGGCTGTCGTCATGGGCCGACCGTATCGGGCGGCGGGGCGGCCGCGCATCGACCGACCGGCCGATGGACGTTTGGACCCTTCGGGCGACCCGGGCGGCCCCGACGGCGCGTCCCCGCCGCGGCCTTCGTCGGATCACCCTACGGTGCGGGCAGCGCCGCCGTCCCACGCGGTGTCCGATACACCCCAGGAGAACTGATGCCCGTTCAGCTCCATCCGCGCTGGATAGAAGTCGCGCCGCCGGCCCGTCCCCGCCCCCGTCGGCACTGACGGGACCGGCGCGCCTCCGCCGAGTCCGGGCCCGCCCCTCCCCACGGGGGCGGGCCCGACGCGCTTCCCCCGCCCGGATGCTGACGATCCGTCGGCGAATCGCTGCGGCCCGCCGACTACTGACCGGTCAGTAAATCCGGTCGGATGGCTTGACGGCGTGTCGACAGCTCGGGATTCTCGGGGGAACCGCGCACCGGCCGTGCCGGGTGCGGCGCTCCCCCACCGCCGCCTCCCCGAGCCGAGAGGTGATCCATGTCCGGAACCGATCGCGCCAGGCACGTCCTCGCCCGTCTGCTGCCGCTGCTGCTGCTCGCGGCCGCCCTCGCCGCCGGCGCCGTGCCGGCCCCGAACGCCCGCGCGGCGGACGGCTGGTGGAACCCCACCGCCCGGCCCGTTCCGGACTCGCGGATCGACGTGACCGGCGAGCCGTTCCGCGGCACGAACCCGGACGGCACCGTCCGCGGCTTCGTCGACGCGCACAACCACCTGATGTCCGCCGAGGGCTTCGGCGGCCGGGTGATCTGCGGCTCCGCGTTCTCCCCGCAGGGCGTCGCGGACGCGCTGAAGGACTGCCCGGAGCACTACCCGGACGGCTCGCTGGCGCTGTTCGAGAACGTCACCGGCGGCGCGGACGGGCACCACGACCCGGTCGGCTGGCCGACCTTCAACGACTGGCCGGCCCACGACTCGCTCTCCCACCAGCAGGACTACTACGCCTGGGTGGAGCGGGCCTGGCGCGGCGGCGAGCGGGTGCTGGTGAACGACCTGGTCACCAACGGCCTGCTGTGCTCGATCTACCCGTACAAGGACCGCGGCTGCGACGAGATGGACGCGATCCGCACCGAGGCCCGCAAGTCGTACGAGCTGCAGAGCTACATCGACGCCATGTACGGCGGGCCGGGCAAGGGCTGGTTCCGGATCGTCACCGACTCCGGGCAGGCCCGCGACGTGGTCGCGCAGGGCAAGCTGGCGGTGGTGCTCGGGGTGGAGACCTCGGAGCCGTTCGGCTGCAAGATGATCCTGGACGTCCCGCAGTGCGACCGGGCGGCGATCGACCGCGGCCTGGACGAGCTGTACGGGCTCGGGGTGCGCAGCATGTTCCTCTGCCACAAGTTCGACAACGCGCTGTGCGGGGTGCGCTTCGACGAGGGCACCACGGGCGTGGCGGTGAACGCCGGGCAGTTCCTGTCCACCGGCACCTTCTGGACCACCGAGCAGTGCGCCGGGCCGCAGCACGACAACCCGATCGGGCTGCCCACCGCGCAGGCCCAGGGCATGCTGCCGGCCGGGGTGAACCTGCCGACCTACGCGGCGGCCGCGCAGTGCAACACCCGCGGGCTGACCGACCTGGGCGCGTACGCGATCGACGGCATGGTGAAGCGCCACATGATGCTGGAGGTCGACCACATGAGCGTGAAGGCGGCGAAGAGCGCCTTCGAGCAACTGGAGGCGAAGGGCTACCCGGGCGTGCTGTCCAGCCACAGCTGGATGGACCTGAACTGGACCGAACGGCTGTACCGGCTGGGCGGGTTCGCGGCCCAGTACCCGCACGACGCGAACGCCTTCGTGGCCGAGGCGAACCGCACCAAGGCGCTGCGCGACCAGTACGGCGTGGGCTACGGCTACGGCAGCGACCTGAACGGCGTCGGCGGCTGGCCCGGGCCGGTCGGCACCGGCGCGCCCGACTCGGTGACGTACCCGTTCCGTTCGGCGGACGGCGGCTCGGTGCTGGACCGGCAGGTGACCGGCAGTCGGACCTGGGACGTCAACACCGACGGCCTGGCGCACGCCGGGCTGCTGCCGGACTGGATCGAGCAGATCCGGCTGTCCGGCGGGCAGGGCGTGGTCGACGACCTGATGAAGGGCGCGCAGTCCTACCTGACCACCTGGCGGGCCACCGAAGTGCACGACGCGGGGCGGGAGTTGGCGAGGGGGGCGGCCGCCTCGGCGAGTTCCTCGGAGTGGAACCCGTTCGTCTCGTACCAGCCGGGCCGGGCGGTGGACGGCGACCGGGGCAGCCGCTGGGCCAGCGACTGGAGCGACGACCAGTGGTTCGCCGTCGACCTGGGCACGACCCGGGTGGTGGACCGGGTGACCCTGGACTGGGAGCGGGCCTACGCCCGGTCGTACCGGATCGAGGTGTCCGCGGACGGTGTCAACTGGCGCACCGTGTGGTCGACTTCGGCGGGTGACGGCGGGCTGGACACCGCCGCGTTCACCCCGACCTCGGCCCGCTGGGTGCGCTTCCACGGCGTGCAGCGGGCCACCCAGTGGGGGTACTCGCTGAACGAGGTGTCGGTGCACGGCGCCTGACCGGACAATGCCGCGGGGCCGGGGAGTGTCTCCCCGGCCCCGCGGCATGCCCGACGGCGCGTCAGTACGGCTTGACCAGCACGTGGGCGGCGCCCGGGATGCCGATCTTCAGCAGCTCGTCCTCCTCGGGGGTGGTCGCCGTGCCGGTCTCCTGCTTGAGGACCGCCCGGGACAGCGCCTGGACGAACATCGCGCGCGGGCGGCGGCGGGCCTCCCAGGCGGTCAGCGCGGCGGGCACGTCCGCGGCGGCGTCCAGCTCCTGGGCCAGCACCAGGGCGTCCTCGACGGCCATCGCGGCGCCCTGCGCCAGGTGCGGGGTGGAGGCGTGCGCGGCGTCGCCGGCCAGCACCACCCGGCCGACGTGCCAGGGCTCCTCGACGGTGACCTGGGAGATCCGCGAGTACACCACGGCGGCGGGGTCGGTGACCCGGCCCAGCGCCTCGGCGACCGGGCCGGAGAAGCCGGCCAGCCGCTCGGCGAGCTGCTCGTGGGCGCGCTCCGGGTCCGGGCGGAAGTCCTCGGGCTCGGCGAACACCGCGCCCAGGTACATCAGGTCGCCGGTGATCGGGGTGAGCAGCGCCTTGGCGGCCTGGTTGCCGGTGCTCATCACCACGCCCTGCACCTCGGACTGCCGGGGCACGGTGACCCGCCAGTTGGCGAAGCCGGTGTACTCGGGGCGGTAGCGGTCGCCGTACAGGCGGGTGCGCAGCGGCGAGCCGATGCCGTCGAAGCCGACCACCAGGTCCCAGCGGCCGGTCGAGCCGTCGGACAGGGTGACGTCCACGCCCGCGCCGTCGTCGGCGAGGGCGGTGATCGTGGTGCCGAACCGGACGGTCGCGCCGGCCTCGGCGGCGGCCCGGCCGAGCACCTCGGCCAGCGCGGGGCGGGGTATGCCGTTGTTGGCGGGGGCGTCGTCCATCCGGGGCTGCGGGATCTTCGCCAGGGTGGCGCCGGCCGGGTCGCAGATGGTCAGCACCTCCCATTCGAAGCCGACCTCCAGGCAGGCGTCCAGGACGCCGAGTTCGCGCATCACGTGCAGCGCGTTGGAGGGCTGGATGATGCCGACGCCGAGCGCGTCGAGCCGGTCGCGGAGTTCGGCGACCTCGACGGTGTGGCCGCGCCGGGCGAGCGCGACGGCGAGGCTGAGGCCGCCGATGCCGCCGCCGTGGACGAGGACGCGCAGGGGTGTTGCCATGGTCTCTCCGTGGGTTCGGGAAGGCCGCGCCGGGGGAGGCGGCCGTGGGGGGAGCGGTCAGCCGACGGGCAGCGCCATCAGGTGGTCGACCAGGGCCAGCAGGGCGTCCCGGCCGAACGGCCGCTCGCGGACGTCGCCGACCAGCATCGGCACGTGCGGGTCGAGGTCGAGGGCGGCCCGGATCTCGGCGTCGGTGCGGGTGTTGACGCCGTGGAAGCAGTTGATGGCGACCACGAACGGGATGCCGCGGCTCTCGAAGAAGTCGATCGAGGCGAAGCTGCTCTCCAGCCGGCGGGTGTCGGCGATGACGACGCCGCCGAGCGCCCCGTTGACCAGGTCGTTCCACATGAACCAGAACCGCTCCTGGCCGGGCGTGCCGAACAGGTACACCACCAGCTCGGGGCTGACGGTGATCCGGCCGAAGTCCAGCGCGACCGTGGTGGTGGTCTTCCGGTCGACGCCGGACAGGTCGTCGACGCCGACGCTGGCGGTGGTCAGGTACTCCTCGGTGCGCAGCGGGGCGACCTCGCTGACCGCGCCGACCATCGTGGTCTTGCCGACGCCGAAGCCGCCGGCGATCAGGATCTTGACAGCGGCGGCGCCGGCCTGGGTGGTGGTCATCTCAAAGCCTCCTCAGGCCCTCGCGTACGGCGGCCAGCAGGCCGCGGTCGGCGCCGCCCGCGGCGCGGGCCACCGAGATCGGGGCCCGGGCCGTCAGGAGGCCCTGCGCGACGAGGTCGCCGAGCAGGATCTTGGTGACCGAGACCGGCAGGTCGAGGTCGGCGGCGACCTCGGCCACCGCGGTCGGGGTCCGGCAGCGGTCGACGATCAGCCGGTGCTCGGGCTGCAGCCGGGCGGCCCGGACCGGCGCGCCGTAGGCGTCGACCGGGCCGGGCACGCTGGTGAGCAGCGTGATCAGGGTGAGGTCGTCGCGTTCGGGCGCGGTGCGGCCGCGGGTGATCGTGTACGGCCGCACCATGCTGTCGGCGCCGTCGTCGTCCTCGTGCTCGTCGTCGTCCCAGGAGAGCGCGTTCACACGCGCTGTCCGCTGCGGGCCCCGAACGCGTCGAAGTCGCCGCGCTGCGGGGTGCTGAGCTTCTGGCCGACCTGCTGCACCAGGTTGTGCATGGCCAGCGACATGATCTCGGCGTCGACGTCCTGCGAGGCGACCACGGCCAGGTGGGTGCCGGAGCCGGCCGCGATGACGAACAGCCAGAGGTCGGCGAGTTCGACGATCACCTGGTGCACGGGGCCGCCGGCGAACAGCTGGCCGACGCCGCGGGCCAGGCTCTGCTGGCCGGTGGCGACGGCGGCCAGGCGCTCGGCGTCGGAGCGGTCGATGGTGCGGGAGTGGCTGACCACGAGGCCGTCGTCGGAGAGGAGGACGGCGTTCCTGGTGCCGGCCACCGAGTCCACCAGGCCGTCGAGCAGCCAGTCGAGGTCCTGGTGGGTGGCGGTAGTGCGCGTCATGACCGATCTTCTCTCGTCGGGATGTGGTGGTTGTTCCAGCCCTCCGCGGGACCGGACCCTCCCTCGGGGCCGCCGTTGGTGTCGGCGGTCGGGGGGACGGGGCCGGTCCGCGCCTCGCGGGAGCGCCGCTGGAACGCACCGATCGCTGCTCCGGCCCGTCGGGGGGCCGGTCGGAACAGCGGGTTCTCGTCCCAACGGGGCGGCGCGGGCGCGGCCTTGGGCGTGGTGGGGTCGATCCGCAGCTCGTCGACCAGGCTGGCCTGGCGGACCCGGCGCGGCAGCGGGGGTTCGCCGCCGGGGGGCAGCGCGGCGGGCGGCGGGTACGACCCGGTCGGGGCCGGCGCCGGGACGGCCGGGGGCTGGACGGGCGCGGGCCACTGCGCGGCCGGCGCCGGTTCGGGGTGGTACGCGGCGGGCAGCGCGTACGGCACGGGTGCGGGCCGCAGCGGCAGCACCGCGTCGGGGAACGGCTGCTCGTGACCGGCCGCCCGGTGCTCCTCGTACGGCGCGCCCAGCGGTTCGTGCTGCGGGTACGGGTCGCCGGGGGTGTACGGGTCCTCGACCGGCACGTACGGCACCTCCTCGGTGACCGGCGGCAGGCCGAGCGGCGCGGGCGCCGGGGCGAGCGGTTCGTACATCTGTTCGGCGGCCGTGCCGATGGCGGTGACGCCGGCCAGCGCCTGGCCGCGGTTGCGGGTGGGCAGGCCGCCGACGGGCTGGGCCGGGACGACGGTGGGCCGGGCGGTCGGGTCGGGGACGATCAGCTCGTCGGGGACCAGCACCACGACCCGGGTGCCGCCGAACGCGGACTGGCGGAACTCGACCCGCAGGCCGTGCTGTTCGGCGAGCCGGGCGACCACGTAGAAGCCGAGGCGGATGTCGTCGCCGCGGGCGAGCACGTCGGCGCGCGGCGGGCGGGCCATCATCGCGTTGGCGGCGTCGATCTGCTCCTCGTCCATGCCGAGGCCGCGGTCCTCGACCTCGATCGCGACGCCCCGGCTGACGTGGCCGGCCCGGACCTCGACCGGGTTCGGCGGGCGGGAGAAGGACAGCGCGTTCTCGATCAGCTCGGCGAGCACGTGGGCGACCGGGCCGACGGCCCGCTCGGAGATCCACGGGCTGCCCTCCAGGTCGATGACGACCCGTCGGTAGTCCTGCACCTCGCCCTGGGCGGCACGCATCACGTCCAGCAGCGGGACGGGCTTGCGCCAGCGCCGGTGCGGGGTGCCGCCGGCCAGGATGACCAGGTTCTCCTCGTAGCGGCGCAGGCGCGCGGTGAGGTGGTCGAGGTCGAACAGGCCCTCCAGGAACTCCGGGTCCTCGTGGCGGCGTTCGAGCTCGTCGAGCTTCTTGAGCTGCTGGCCGATCAGCAACTGGGTGCGGCGGGCGATCCGCTGCAGCAGCCGCTCGTAGGCGCGGTGCTGCTCGGCCTGGGCGACCGCGGACTGCACGGCGCTGGTCCGGGCCAGGTTGAACGCCTCGGCCAGCTTGGCGAGTTCGTCGCCGGTGCGGCCCCACGGGTCGGGCGCGATGGCCCGGGCGTGCTCGTCCGGGTCGACCTGCTCGCCGTTGCCGAGCCGCTCGACGACCGCGGGCAGCGTGGACTCGAGGTCCTCGGCCTGCTCCTGGAGCCGGCCGATCCGGCGGCGCAGGGTGCGGGTGAGCCGCCAGGAGGTGACGGCGACCACGACGACCGCGATCAGGCCGACCACGGTGGTCAGGATCAGCCGGACGGCGAGCGCGATGATGCTGCTCTTGCCGTGCTCGACCACGTACGCGGTGCGGTACTCCAGCAGGTCGGTGAACTGCGGGTTCAGCGCGTCGATCGACTGCCGCCAGGTGGCCTGGTCGACGCCGAGCGCGATCCGGCCGCCCCGGTCGGCGACCGGCTTGAGCAGTTCCTGCTCGGCGCGCTCCTTGGCCTGCCAGGCCGGACTCCCGGTGATCTGCCGCCACTTGGCGGCCTGGTCGTCGGACAGGTACGGGGCGACCTTGGTGTCGAACTGGAAGTCCTGCTCGGCGACGGCCTGCCGGAGCTGCTGGTAGTCCTCGCTGCTCAGGCTGCCGGCGGTCCAGCCGCGGGACAGCAGGGCGTCGGAGCGGGAGATCAGCTCCTTGCCCCAGAACAGGTCGACCAGCGGCCCGGAGATGGTGGTCATCTTCCCGTTGTCGACGTGGCTGAGCGCGGTGAACAGCTTGAGGTCGACCGCGATCAGGTCGGTGTAGTAGCGGTACACCGCGGCCTGCTGCTGCTCGCTGCCGCTGTCGACCAGGGCGCGCTGCGCGGGCAGCTGGTTGATCGACTGGCGGGCCGTCCCGACGGCGTCGAGCACCTCGGCGGGCGCGTCCTCGGCGGCCACGTCGGAGGCCTTCTGGAAGTCCCGGATGGCCTGGTCGGTCTTGGCGCGCTGGGCGCGCAGCGCGTCGGTGACGCCGCTGTGGGTGGCGAGGACGTCGGCGCTCAGGCGCCGCTCCTCCTGCAGGTTGTAGTACACGATGTTGGACGGCTGGCCGGCCTCCTGCGCGAGCAGGCCCTGGGCGGCCTGGCGCTGGAAGTCCAGCAGGAGCTGTCCGCTGGTGACGGCCCAGAGGGCCGCGAGGGCCACGCCGGGGACGATCGCCAGGACGAGCAGGGTCGCGCGGAGCGAGAGCCGGCCCGTTCTGGTCCGCCGAGAAGCGCGCGTGCGCAGGGCATTCTCCTTGGAGACGTCGCCAGTCGTTCGTAACTGGTCGAATCTGACAGGACTCTGACGGATTGATATTAGTCACACCGTATGTGGACAGGAAAAACAGCTGTCCGCTTCCGGCACTTCCGTGAGTCCCGCCCGTGCGCCATCCGTCGGGGCCGCAGGCCGAGCCGGACGGAGTCTAGCGCTCCGGACCCCATGAAGTGAGGTGATCCTGTCAGAACTTCGCGGGAACCGCCGCTGAACGATCGATGGCCGACGAACGACCTTTCATCGGGGCACCCGGGCACCCGGGGCCGGACGCGCCGGAACGGCGGACGGACCGCCGACCCCTCTCCCGGGCCGGCGGTCCGTCCGCCGCGACGCGGCGCTCCCCCGCCGCGCGCTGCGCGCCGCCGTCACTCCCCCTTGGCGGAGCGCGCGTTCAGGTCGGCCGCGCCGCCCGCGCCGACCGGGCGCAGCCGGGTCGCGGCGGTGGCCTTCAGCTCGGGCGCCAGCTTGGCCACGTCCCGGGCGCCGACCGTGGCGATCAGGCTCGGCAGCAGCCCGCGGACCGACTGCATGCCGCGCAGCCAGGCCTGCGCGTAGACGTGCGCGGAGCGGCGGCCGATGCCCGCCACCAGCCGGTCCACGGCCGGGCCGATCGGGTAGGTCCGGTTCGCGGGCCAGGGCAGCTTGGAGCGCATCTGCCGCAGCACCGGGTCCTCGTCGGCGCCGCGCACCATGTCGGTGTCGGTCCAACTCAGGTAGCCGACGCCGACCTTGACGCCCTGGTGGGCGACCTCGGCGCGGAGCGCGTGCGCGAAGGACTCCACGCCCGCCTTGGAGGCGCAGTAGGCGGACATCAGCGGGGCCGGGGTGAGCGCGGCCAGCGAGGCGATCTGCAGCAGGTAGCCGCGGCTCTCCGCGAGCAGCGGCAGGAACGCCCGGGCGGTGGCCACCGAGCCGAGCAGGTTGACCTCGACCACCCGGGTCCAGGCCCGGTGGTCGCTGTCCAGCATCGGGCCGCCGAGCGCGATGCCCGCGTTGGCGACCACGGTGTCGATCCGGCCGTAGCGCTCCTTGATCCGGGCCGCGACCTCGATCAGCGCGTCCAGGTCGGTGACGTCGGCCTCCCAGGCGGAGGCGTGCTCGCCGCACTGCGCGGCCACCGCCTTCAGCTCGGCGGGCTCCAGGCCGACCAGCGCCACCTTCGCGCCGCGCTCGGACAGCTTGCGGGCCATCAGCGCGCCGAGGCCGCGGGCGGCCCCGGTGATGACGACGACCTGCGAGGACAGCGGCGGGGTCATGCGGACTCCTCGACGGGGGTGTTCCGGACGGACTCGGGGGCGGCCGCGGGCGCGGGCACGACGGCTTCGGGCACGGCGGCTTCGGGCGCGGGCACCGGGGCCGCCAGGTCGTGGGCGACCAGGGCGGCGATCCGGCGGATCTCGCCCGCGACGTCGGCGGGCCGCTCGACCGGGCTCATGTGGCCGGCCCCGGCGAGCTCCAGCAGGCCGCACGGGTCGGGCAGTTCGGCGGCGATCCGGCGGGCGTGCACCGGCGGCGTCAGCCGGTCGTGGCTGCCGGCCACCACGGCGGTGGGCGCGGTCAGCCGGGCCAGTCCGGCGTGCACGTCCAGGGTCTCCAGCACGCCGGCCCAGTGGAAGCGCACCCCGCTCGGGCAGGCGTGCACGATCTGCGCGCAGCCCTCGACCCGGTCGGCGGGCGTGGCCGGGCCCATGGTGGCGTACTTCAGCACGGCCCGGGAGATCCCGTTGACCGGGCCGAGCGGCAGCCGGGAGCGCAGCACCTGCCGGTGCAGGAAGCGCCGCAGGCCGCGGCCGCGGACGGCGGGCGGAAGGACCGTCAACTCCTCGACCAGGGCGCTCGGCCCGGTGTTGACCAGCACGTTGGCGGCGGTCCTGGCGGCCACCTCGGGGCGGCCGCCGGCCGCCATGATGGTCATGCCGCCCATGCTGTGCCCGGCGACCACGGCGCGCCGCCCGGCGGGGACGGTCGCGACCAGCACCGCCTCCAGGTCCTCGGCGAGCTTGGCGGTCGAGTACCCGGCCGGGCCGGCCGGGGCGGGGCTGCGGCCGTGGCCGCGCTGGTCGTAGGCGACCACCCGGAAGTCGGCGACCAGCCGGTTCACCACCGGCGCCCAGAACGCGGTGGCGCAGGTCCAGCCGTGCGCGAGCACGATCAGCGGCGCGCCGTCCGGGCCGTACTCCTCGACGTTCAGCTCGGCGCCGTCGGCGGAGCGGACGGTGCGGACGGCCGCCGGGTCGGGCAGCACGAAGTCGCGGGGGATGCGGGGGCTCACGCGGGCACCGCCTCGGTGTCGAGCGCCTTCGGGGCGGCGCGCTTGATGAGTTCGTACTCGGCCAGGTCGACGTGCCGGGTGGCGCGCCGGAACGCGCTGGTGGAGGCGGGCCACAGCACGGTGTTCTTGCCCTCCTCGTCGAGGTACCAGCTGCGGCAGCCGCCGGTGGTCCACACGGTGCGGCCCATCTTGTGCTGGAGCTCCAGGTTCCACTGGCGCTGGGCCCGCTCGGTGGGCTGCATCGCGGTGGCGCCGATCGAGTCCAGCGTGGTGAGCGCGTCGATCAGGTAGTTCAGCTGGGACTCGATCATCAGGATCATCGAGTTGTTGCCGAGGCCGGTGTTCGGGCCGATCAGGAAGAACAGGTTGGGGAAGCCGCGCACGGTGGAGCCGCGGAGCGCCTCCATGCCGTCCTTCCAGGCCTCGGCGAGCGGTTGGCCGCCGACGCCGAACACCCGCTCGGCGATCGGCAGGTCGGTGACGTGGAAGCCGGTGCCGAAGACGATCGCGTCGACCTCGTGCTCGCTGCCGTCCGCGCCGACCAGGGTGGAGCCGCGCAGTTCGCGCAGGCCGCCCGCGACCACCTCGGTGTTGGGGGCGGCGAGCGCCGGGTAGTAGGTGTTGCTGAGCAGGATGCGCTTGCAGCCGATCCGGTAGTCCGGGGTGAGCCTGGCGCGCAGCGCCGGGTCGGCGACGGCCCGGTGCATGTGCCGCAGCGCGACCTGCTGGACCAGCTTGAGCAGTTGCGGGCGGCGGACGAACGCGTCGACCTGGAGCTCACGCATCACGAACAGTGCGGAGCGGCGCAGCAGTCCGCTCGGCGGGACCTTGCCGTGCAGCCACTTCTCGGCGCCGGTGACCTCGCGGTCGGCGCGCGGCAGGACCCAGGCGGGGGTGCGCTGGAAGACCGTCAGGCGGTCCACGGTGGGCTGGATCGCGGGGATGATCTGGGCGGCGGAGGCGCCGGTGCCGACCACCGCGACCCGCTTGCCCGCCAGGTCGTAGTCGTGGTCCCAGCGCGAGGAGTGGAAGACCTTGCCGGGGAACGAGTCCAGGCCGGGCAGGTCGGGGATCTGCGGGTCGGCGAGCGGCCCGGCGGCGGAGACCACGGCGTCGGCGGTCCAGCTGCCGGCCCGGGTGGTGACCCGCCAGCGGGTGTGCTCCTCCTCCCAGCGCAGCTCGGTGACCTCGGCGCCGAAGCGCAGGTGCGGGCGGAGCCCGAAGGTGTCGGCGACCCGCTCCAGGTAGGCCCGGATGTCGGGCTGGCCGGAGAACACCCGGGGCCACTCGGGGTTCGGCGCGAAGGAGAACGAGTACAGGTGCGAGGGCACGTCGCAGGCGCAGCCCGGGTACGAGTTGTCGCGCCAGGTGCCGCCGACGGAGTCCGCGCGCTCCAGGATCACGAAGTCGGTGATGCCGGCCCGGCGGAGCCGGACGCCGGCGCCGAGGCCGCCGAAGCCGGAGCCGACGACGGCGACCCGGACGTGCGGGACGGGCTGCCGGGCGGCGTCCGGGGCGGGGGGCTGCTTGGTGCGGGGTGCCATGGGCGGCCTCCTGGCGAGGGTGGGGGTGCGGGCGGCGGACTCCCGAAAGCTGCCAGTAATCACTGGCACGTTCGGCAGCGTAGCTCTTGTTGACACCGAGTGGAATAGCGCGGAACGGGCCGGTTCGACGGCGTCCGCACGGCCTCCCCGCTCCGTCCCTCCCCCGTCCCCCGTTCGTTCTCCGCCCCGACCGGCCGGGCCTATGCTGACCGGCGTGGCGGAGATCGAGAACGACAGCCCACCCCCGCGCGAGTACCGCGTCGCCGCACTCGCCGAGGCGGCGGGCATCAGCGTGCGCACCGTCCGCTTCTACCGCGAGCGCCGCCTGCTCCCGCCGCCCCGCAAGGAGGGCCGGATCGCCTGGTACGGCGAGGAGCACCTGGCCCGGCTCCGGCTGATCGCCGAACTCCTCGACCGCGGACACGCCCTGGGCGGCATCGCCGAACTGATCGGCGCCGGCGAGGACGGCCGCGACGTCGCCGAACTGATCGGCCTGCAGGCCGCGCTGGTCGCCCCCTGGTCCGACGAGACGCCCGTCCACCTCGACTGGGACGAACTCCGCGCCGCCTTCGGCGACCAGCTCACCGAGGCCAACACCGCCGAGTCCATCGCCCAGGGCTTCATCACCGTCGAACCCGACGGCATCACCCACATCAGCCGCCGCCTGATGGACGCCACCACCGCCCTGGTCGACGAGGGCGTCCCGCTCGCCGCCGTCCTCGACGTCAGCCGGCGCGCCCGCGAGTACGCCGACGCGATGGCCGACATCTTCGTCGCCCTGATCCGCGACCACCTGCTCGGCGCGCTCACCCACGTCCACGACCTCACCCCCGCCGAGGCCGCCCGCCTCACCGACCAGCTCCAACGCGTCCGCCCGCTCGCCCGCACCGTCAACGACGCCCAGTTCGCCCTCGCCATGGACCGCCGGGCCCGCGCCGAGTACGACCGGCTCTCCGCCGAATGACGCCTGCGGCGGGCTCCCCCGCCACCGCTCCGCCCTTCTGGCCGCCGCACCCGCTCCCGCCCGCCCCGTCCCACCTGCCGCCCGCGCACCGCGCGCACCGGCCCGCCGCCCTCCCACTCCGTCCCACCCGCCACCTGCACACCGTGCGCATCGGCCCGCCGCCCTCCCCTCCCACCGGCTCCGCCCCACCCGCCACCCACACACCGCGTGTACTGACCCCGCGCCCTCCCACTCCGTCCCACCCGCCACGCGCACACCGTGCGCATCGGCCCGCCGCCCTCCCCTCCCACCGGCTCCGCCCCACCCGCCACCGGCACACCGCGCGCACCGGCCCGCCGCCCTCCCGCTCCGTCCCACCCGCCACCTGCGCACCGTGCGCATCGGCCCGGCGTGGGAGAGTGGGGGCGGTGAAGGGAGCGCGGGCGTGTTGATGGAGAAGGTCACCGAGATCCTCGTGGAGGCCTCGGCGGAGGCGGTCGAGCCCAGGTTCCGGGCGTTGGCCGAGGGCGAGGTGATGGAGAAGGCCCCCGGCGAGGTGGTCACCGTCGCCGACCGGGAGGCCGAGCAGATCATCTCCCGCCGCCTGCGCGAACTCCTCCCCGTCCCGGTCGTCGGCGAGGAGGCCGTCGCCGCGGACCCCGACCTCGCGCTGGCCCTGCGCGACGAGCCCGCCGCCTGGCTGGTCGACCCCGTCGACGGCACCCGGAACTTCGTCGCCGGGCACCCCGCGTACGCGGTGATGGCCTCGCTGGTCCGCCACGGCGAGACCGTCGCCTCCTGGATCTGGCAGCCCGCCACCCGCACCGCGTACACCGCCGAACTCGGCGCGGGCGCCTGGCGCGACGGCGAACGCCTGACCCTCCCCCCGGCCACCACCCCGCCGGAGCGGTGGACGGGCATCCTGAAGACCCGTTACCTGCCCCGGCCGCAGGCCGACCGCCTGCTCGCCAACGCCGCCGCGCTCGGCCCCGCCGAGCCCGGTCGGGGCGCGGCCGGGATCGAGTACCCGCTGGTCGCCGGGGGCGCGCACGACTTCCTGCTCTACTGGCGCACCCTGCCCTGGGACCACGCCCCGGGCTCCCTGCTGGTCACCGAGGCGGGCGGCCGCAGCGCCCGCTTCGACGGCTCCCCGTACCGCCCCGGCCCGCCCGGCGGCCCGCACGGCCTGCTGGTCGCCGGCGACCCGGAGCAGTGGGAGACCCTCCGCGGGCTGCTGCTGGCCGGGCTGTAGGGCGGCGGCGTGGCGGTCCGACGGAGCTGGCTGGACGTTCCGTTCGCGGAGAAGGACGAGGCCAAGGCCGCCGGGGCCCGCTGGGACGCGTCGGCCCGCCGCTGGTACGCGCCGCGGCCCGACCTGGCCGGCCTGGAGCGGTGGGCCGCCGGTCCGGACGTCCCCGAGCTGCTGCCGGGCGAGGACCGTTCGCTCGGCAGCGGGTTGTTCGTCGACCTGGTGCCCAGCAGCTGCTGGTTCACCAACGTCCGGTCCTGCGTCGCCCCGCGGGACTGGGACCGCCTGCGCCGGATGATCGACGCCCGGGCCGGGAACCGCTGCGAGGTCTGCGGGGCCGGCCAGGACCGTTCGGCGGACCGCCGGCTGGAGGCCCACGAGCGGTGGACCTACGACGAGGCCCGCCGGGTCCAGACCCTGAAGCGGCTGATCTGCCTGTGCAGCGACTGCCACACCGTCACCCACTTCGGGTTCGCCCGGGTCCGCGGGCTCGCGCCGCAGGCCCGCGCCCACCTGATCGAGGTCACCGGCATGACGCCCGCCGAGGCCGACCGGCACATCGCCCGGGCCTTCGACCTCTGGGAGGCCCGCTCCCGGGTCGACTGGACGCTCGACCTCGGCCTGCTCACCGGCGCCGGCATCACCCCGGTCCCGCCGCCGGACCCGGCCGCGCGGGCCGGCGTCGCCCGGGACACCCTGCGCGCGCAGGGCCCCGGGACGGCGCGGTAGCACCTCAGCAGTCCGCCCCGGCGCGCACGACCTCGGCCAGCAGGGCCGCCACCTCCCCTTCGGTGGTGTGCGGGTTGAGCAGGGTCAGCTTGAGGCGGACCCGGCCGGGGCCGGTGCCGGGGAGTTCGGTGCGGCCGACCACGGCGCGGCCGGAGCGCAGCAGGCGGCGGCGGAGTTCGGCGTTGACCCGGTCGCTGCGCGCCGGGTCGGCGACCGCGTAGCGGAACACCACGGCGGTCAGCACCGGATCGCAGTGCAGCTCCAACTCCGTTGCCTCCCGGACGAGTTCGGCCGCGTGCCGGGCGAGTTCGTGGCAGCGGTCGACCAGCGCGCCGAGTCCGTCCCGGCCCAGGGTCCGCAGGGTGACGGCGAGTTTGAAGGCGTCGGGGCGGCGGGTGGTGCGCAGCGACCGGCCGAGCAGGCTCGGGTAGCCGGCCTCCTCGTCGTCGGCCGGGTTGAGGTAGACGGCGCGGCGGGCCAGCGAGGCGTACGTCCGGGCCTCGCGGACCAGGAAGACCCCGGCGGCGGCGGGCTGCCAGCCGAGCTTGTGCCAGTCGAGCGAGACGGAGTCGGCCCGGTCGATCCCGGCGAGCAGCGGGGCGAGCCGGTCGGAGAACAGGGCGCCGCCGCCGTACGCGGCGTCGACGTGCAGCCAGGCGCCGTGCCGGGCGGCGAGGTCGGCGATCTCGGGGAGCGGGTCGATCGCGCCGGTGTCGGTCGTCCCGGCGGTGGCGACCACCGCGACGGGGGTGGCGCCCTCCCAGCCCGCCTCGGCGAAGGCGTCGGCCAACGCGGCGGCGTCCATCCGGAGTTCGCGGTCGACCGGGACCGGCCGGACGGCGCGTTCGCCGAGACCGAGCAGGGCCGCGGCGCGCTGGACGGAGAAGTGCGCGGCCTCCGAGGCCAGGATGCGGGGGCGCAGGCCGCGCGGCAGGCCGTTCAACTCGACGTCCGGGCCCAGGCGTTGGTCACGGGCCAGCATCAGCCCCATCAGGTTGGACTCGGTGCCGCCGCTGGTGAGCACGCCGACCGCCCGGTCCGGGCGGAAGCCGACCAGCACGGCCAGTTCGGCGAGGAGTTCGGTCTCCAGGACGGTGGCGGCCGGGGCCTGGTCCCAGGAGTCCTGCGAGGGGTTGAGGGCGCTCACCGCGAGGTCCGCCGCGACGGCGACGGCCAGCGGCGGACAGTGCAGGTGCGCCGCACAGCCCGGATCGGCCGGGTCCGCCGCGCCGTACGCCAGCGCCGCCACCAACTCCCGCAGCGCGTCGCCTCCCTGGGCCCGGCCCAGCACCTCCCGGACCGCCGCCGCGACCGCCGCCGGCTCCCCCGGCACCACCGGCCCCCCGCGCCGCACGGCCCCGTCCTCCAACGCCGCCAGCACCTCCCCCAGCAACGGCCGCAACGCCGCCGGCCCGCCGACCCCGCCCGACAGCTCGGCCCCGCCGCCCGCACTGCCCGTCATTTCCCGTCCCCCGAGAGCCACTTGGGTCTTCCCTTCCCCGCCGGCCTCCCCGCCGCCGGTCATTTCCCGTCCCCCGGCTGCCGCATGGCGAACTCGATGGCGTCGCAGAGCCGTTCGAGCACCGCTTCGGCCTGTTCGTCGGTGATGGTGAGCGGCGGGAGCAGGCGCAGCACCGCGTCGTGGCGGCCGCCGAGTTCGACGATCAGGCCGCGGGCGAGGCAGGCTTCGCGGACCCGGACGGCGAGGGCGGGGTCGGCGGGGCGGGCGCCGCAGCTGTCGGACTCCCCTGCGGGGTCGACGAGTTCGACGCCGAGCATCAGGCCGCGGCCGCGGACGTCGCCGATCACCGGGAGGCGGTCGCGGGCGCCGTCGAGGCGGGCGGCGATCCGGGCGCCGACGGTCTCGGCGCGGGCGACCAGCCCGTGGGCGGTGATGTGCCGGAGGGTCGCGGCGCCGGCCGCCATGGCGAGGGTGTTGCCGCGGAAGGTGCCGGTGTGCGCGCCGGGCTGCCAGCCGTCGTACTCCTCGCGGTAGACCACGACGGCGAGCGGGAGGCTGCCGCCGATCGCCTTGGAGAGCACCATCGCGTCGGGTTCGACGCCGCTGTGCTCGACGGCCCACATCCGTCCGGTGCGGCCGACGCCGGTCTGCACCTCGTCGAGGATCAGCGGGATGCCGCGTTCGGCGGTGATCCGGCGCATCTCGCGCAGCCAGGCGTCGGGCGCGGGGACGACACCGCCCTCGCCCTGCACGGCCTCCAGGATCATCGCGGCGGGCGGCAGCACGCCCCCGGACGGGTCGTCGAGCAGGCGCTCGGTGTACGCGGCGGCGAGTTGCGCGCCGCGTTCGCCGCCGACGCCGAACGGGCAGCGGTAGGCGTAGGGGTACGGGAGCCGGGTGACCTCGCCGCCGCTGGGCAGCGGGGCCTTGGCGGCGGTGTTGCCGGTGACGGCGAGCGCGCCGGCGGTCATGCCGTGGTAGGCGCCGGTGAAGGCGAGCGCGCCGCGGCGGCCGGTGGCGGTCTGCATCAGCTTGAGGGCGGCCTCGACGGCGTCCGTCCCGGCCGGGCCGCAGAAGTGGACCCGGGCCTTGGCGGCGAACTTCTCCGGCAGGCTCTCGAACAGGGCGGTGGTGAAGTCGTCCTTCTCGGCGGTGGCGAGGTCGAGCAGGTGCAGCGGGGCGCCGCTGTCGAGGGTGCGGCGGATCGCCTCCAGCACCACGGGGTGGTTGTGGCCGAGGGCGAGGGTGCCCGCGCCGGAGAGGCAGTCGAGGTAGCGGCGGCCGTCGGCGCCCTCCACGGTCATGCCGTTCGCGCGCACCGGGACGATCGGGAACGACCGGGCGTAGGTGCGGGCGGCCGACTCGCGGATGCGCTGGCGGCGCAGGATCGCGTCGCCGGCCGGGACGGCGGAGGTGCCGACGGTGAGGGTCACAGCGGAGCTCCCTTGGGGAAGTTAGGTAAGCCTAACTTTACTGCCGGGAGTCCGGCGGGCCCGCCACCAGGCGCTTTGATCACCCGTCCGGGTGAGACCCCTCCCCCACCGTCCCAACGAGCCCGGCCCCGGCCGGTCACGGCCCGGACCCGAAGTACCCTGCGGCCCATGGACCTTCCGCACTCCGGCGCCTCCGCCGCGCACGCCCGCGAACTCGCCGAGACCCGCGCCTTCTTCGCGGAGCGCGCGGCCGACTGGGACGGCAAGTACCCGGACGACAGCCCCCGCTACGCGGCCGCGATCGCCGACAGCGGGCTGACCACCGGTCAGTTCGTCCTGGACGCGGGGTGCGGCACCGGGCGCGCCCTCCCGCTGCTGCGCGCCGCGGTCGGACCGACCGGGACCGTCCTCGGCGTCGACCTGACCCCCGAGATGCTCGACCGGGCCGCCGTCCACCGCGCCGAGGCCGCCCTCGTCCAGGCCGACTGCACCCGCCTCCCGCTCCCGGACGCCCTCGTCGACCTGGTCTTCGGCGCCGGCCTGATCTCCCACCTCCCCGGCCCCGCCACCGGCCTCCGCGAACTCGCCCGCGTCACCCGCCCCGGCGGCCGCCTCGCCCTCTTCCACCCCCTCGGCCGCGCCGCCCTCGCCGCCCGCAAGGGCCGCCCCCTCACCCCCGACGACCTCCGCGCCCGCGACCACCTCCACCCCCTCCTCCACACCACCGGCTGGACCCCCCGCTCCTACACCGACACCCCCACCCGCTACCTCGTCCTCGCCGACCGCACCGCCTGACCGGGCGGCTCACTCGGCGAGTTGGGCATACCTCTCGGAATGCGGCCCTGCACCGTGCCAGTGCTGCATTAAGTGGGAAACAGCAGCACTGGCACGGTGCGCATCAGAGGAGGGCATTGAGGCGGGTAAAAAGAGCCTCGAAGCGATTCCGGGTCTGATCGTCAATCTGGTCCAGCAAAGTACCGGGTGAGCGCATCAGATGACTGGCGGGCTGGTAGTGATCGAACCGCCCACCGTGGATAGCCTCCACCTGCCTGATGATTCGACCACCCCCATTGAGCTGTGCCGTGGTGAACCGCCCGACCTTTGCGGCGGACAGGAGCTTGAGGTACCAGCTAGGGGTGAAAAGGTCCTCGATGTCGGCTTCGCTCGTGTTGGTGAACTCGGTGAGGTAGACCAAGCGACCCCTGTCGAGCAGGCCGCGTGAGACGAGCTGTGCGATGCGCTGGTTGCCCCCGCCCGCAACATCCATCAGCACGGCGATGCCCAAGTCACTGCTGCCCAGTAGGGACACGAAGGACGGCACCTTGTCGAGTCCGCCGACCGGGGTGATGGTCCAGTTGGGGTCAAGGGGCGTGCCGCCAGCCTCACGCACCACCTCGCTCATCACGGTCAGGTACACCACGTCGGATGGACCTTCCACCAGCAGTTGGTTGGGCCCGATCACCAGTGTCTGGGTCATGTCGACGCCGATGGCTCCCAGCAGAGGAAAGACGGTGTCAGCACGGGCCCGCCACAGCTCCTGACTGACCTGGGTGCCGTCGTTGTCAACGTCTTCGACCGTACGGCAGCGGTCCAGTTTGGAGGGCTGGATCATGAACAGGGAGTGGGTGCTGTAGATGACCTGGTGCTGTGGGACCAAGCGCTCCTCGATGTAGCGCAGAAGGTCATTCTGGGCCTTGGCGTGGAGGTTCAGGCCGGGTTCGTCCAGGAGAATGATTCGCCGCCGCTTGACGTCGCTGTACTCCGAGAACGCAGCCAGAAAGGAGAAGAACCAAATAAATCCTTTCGACCGGCCTTCCATGCCGAGGGTGACCCGGTGCCGCTGGTTCTTGATCCGGATGTGAAGCCACGGCTCGGTGCGGTGAGGTTCTTGCGGAGTGGGTACCTGCTTGAACTCGATGTCGAGCTCTACCGAGAGATCAGGATTCTGGGTCCAGTACTCGAAGAGTTGGTCGGTCAGCTCGTTGGCGGCGGCCTCGAGTGCAGCTTTTCGGCTCTCGTAATTGTCCCGGGTGAACTCCTCGGACTCCACCCCAGCGAGCTTCAGCAGGGACAGAGCCGTCCGTTCCTCCGGGTCCAGGTCGTCCTCTTGAACGGTCTGCAGTCGAGCGATGGAGACGCTGCCTGGCAGCACGTTGTACTCGTCGAAGTACTGAAACTTCGGCAACCGCAAGTGCAGGATATTCCTGATCTCGGTGTTCAGATCACGCTCAGCGAGGTCGGTTGCTAGTTGGACCGCGGCCTCAGCATCCTCGTCAGCACTGAGTGCTGCGACGAGTGCATCGATGTCCTTCACCTTGGCGAATCGGGTGACGTCCAACCCGGCCTTAGCAACCAGGTGCTGTGCGGCAGCCAGCTCGTCGGTGCTGAAGTCGAGGTACCAGCGTGTGGCAACGTCGTATCCGCGACACATCGTGATGGCCTTCGCGGTGAAAGCCTTAGGCCCGAACTCCTTGACCACGGCGTCGATGTCGTCCTGCTCCAACTCGAACGTCGCGGTGGCCGGCCTAGCCTGCGCGATCCGGCTCTTGTCACGGGCGCGGTGACGCCGCGGGTAGTCCCGAAGCTCCTCGAACTCCGTGGGATGACCGCTGGGCAACGGGTTCAGGCGGTAGAGAGCCTCCAAAGCGGCCGTCTTGCCTGACTCATTTTTACCCACGAAGGCAGTCATATCGCTTTCGAGGGTGAACTGCGTGGAGTCGTTGATGCTCTTGTACTTGGTGATGTGAGCGGACTGCAGGCGCATCGCGCTTCTCCTGTGCTGACCATGCCGCCGACCACAGCGTCGACGAACGAGACCACGCTACGCCGGGGGAGGGACAAACAGGATGGAATGCGTCCATGGACAAGTGCATCCCGTGCTGGACCGACTCGAGCCGTCAGCACCGCTCATTCCAGTCACACAGCCACGCCACGCCACCTGCGTCCCCATCCCACCCACAGTGGCCCTGGCGGCAGCTGGGCCCGCAAGTGGCGAGCTCAACCCCGTCCCCCTCCGACCGCCCGGAGGGGGGGTTCTCAGGTGTCCCGCCAGCGGTAGCCGAGTTCGGGGCGGCCGACCTGGCCGTAGCGGGGTTCGCGGGTGGCTCGGCCGGTGGTGACGAGGTGTTCGAGGTAGCGGCGGGCGGTGATGCGGGAGACGCCGGTGGCGGTGGCGGCGGTGGTGGCGGAGAGGCCGTCCGGGGCGTCGCGGAGGGCGGTGGCGAGGGTGTCGAGGGTGGCGGGGCTGAGGCCCTTGGGGAGGCTGGTGCGGGTGGGGACGCGGAGCAGGGCGAGGGCGCGGTCGACCTCGTCCTGGCCGAGGGCCTCGCCGTCGCGGCCGAGGCTGTCCCGGTAGCGCGCGTACTGCCGGAGGCGGTCGCCGAGGGCGGCAGCGCCGAACGGTTTGAGCAGGTACTGGACGACGCCCGCGGTGACGGCCTGCCGGACGACGGCGAGGTCGCGGGCGGAGGTGACGGCGATGACGTCGGCGGTGTGCCCGGTGGTGCGGAGCGCGGCGCAGAGTTGGAGGCCGTGGCCGTCGGGGAGGTGGAGGTCGAGCAGGATCAGGTCGACGGGGGTGTGGGCGTCGAGGGCGCGGATCGCCTGGGCGCGGGAGTGTGCGACGGCGACGGCGGTGAAGCCGGGGGTGCGGTCGACGTAGCGGGCGTGGGCGTCGGCGACCACGGGGTCGTCCTCGACCACCAGGACCCGGATCACCGGGCCTCCCCCGCGGGGCGCCGCAGCGGGAGCCGGACGGTGAGTTCGGCGCCCTCCCGGTGGGCGATCCGGACGTCGCCGCCGTTGCGGCGGGCGGTCTGGGCGACCAGGGCGAGGCCGAGGCCGCGGCCGTGCTGCTTGGTGGTCCAGCCGCGCCGGAACACCTCGTCGGCGGCGGCGGGGTCGATGCCGGGGCCGGTGTCGGCGACCCGGAGCAGCAGGTGGCCGTCCTCGGTGCGGGCGGTGACGTGGACGGCGGGGGCGGCCCGGGCGGCGTTCTCGACGGCGGCGTCCATCGCGTTGTCGATCAGGTTGCCGAGCAGGGTGACCAGGTCGCGCGGGGTGAGCCGGTCGGGGAGGACGCCGTCGTCGATCCGGCTGTCCTCGGTGAGTTCGAGTTCGATGCCGCGTTCGGCGGCCTGCGCGGCCTTGCCGAGCAGCAGGGCGGCGAGGACGGGTTCGCCGACGGCGCCGACGACCTGGTCGGTGAGGCGCTGGGCGAGGGCGAGTTCGGCGGTGGCGAACTCCACGGCCTCGCGGTGGCGGCCGAGTTCGATCAGCGAGACCACGGCGTGCAGCCGGTTGGCGGCTTCGTGGGCCTGGGCGTCGAGGGCGGCGGCGATGCCCCGGACGGTGTCCAGTTCGCCGGTGAGGCCCTGGAGTTCGGTGTGGTCGCGGAGGGTGACCACGGTGCCGAGGCCGGGTCCGACCGGGGAGGTGTTGAGCAGCACGACCCGTTCGGCGGTCAGGTGCACCTCGTCGCGGGCGGGGTCGGCGGACTCCAGCGCGTCCCGCAGCGAGTCCGGCAGGCCGAGTTGACGCACCGTCAGTCCGTCGGTGTCGAAGGGGACGCGGAGGAGTTCCCGGGCGGCGTCGTTGCACAGCACCACCCGGTGCTCGCGGTCGAGCAGCAGCAGGCCCTCCCGGACGGAGTGCAGCGTCGCCTGGTGGTACTCGTAGAGGTGGGACAGCTCCCCGGCGTCCATGCCGTGGGTGTGTCGGCGCAGCCGGGCGGCGAGCAGGTAGCTGGCGGTGGCGCCGAGGGCGAGCGCGAGGGCGGCGACGCCGGTGAGGGCGAGCAGCGGGGTGCGCAGCCGGGCGGTGATGTTGTCGACGGTGATGCCGGCGCTGACCAGGGCGACCACCCGGTGGTGGTCGTCGAGGACGGGGGCGACCACCCGGACGGAGGGGCCGAGGGTGCCGGTGTAGGTCTCGTGCTGGACGGCGCCGGCCCGGGCCCGGTCGGTGTGGCCGAGGAAGGGGCGGCCGATCTGGGCGGGGTCGGGGTGGGTCCAGCGGATGCCGTTCGGGTCCATGACGGTGACGAAGTCGACGCCGGTGTCGGCCCGGACCTGTTCGGCGTAGGGCTGGAGCACGGCGGTGGGGTCCGGTCCGGCGGCGGCCTCGCGGACGGTGGGGGCGGCGGCGAGCGAGCGGGCGACGGCGGTGGTCTGCCGGAGGGCGGCGTCCTCGGCGCGCTGGGCGGTGAACAGGTAGGCGAGGACGGCGCCGCCCGCCACGACGGCGGCGACGATCACCACCTGGACGGCGAACAGGCGGCCGGCCAGGCTGCGCCGGCGGCGGGGCGGCGGGGCGCTGCTGGTCGGGTGCATGCCGACCAGTGTGCACGTCGGGGGGCGGTCCGGGGCACGGGCGGGCGCGTGAACGCTATGACCGCAAGGGTGACCGGGGGCCGGGCGGGCCGGATAGTCGGGCCGCGGCCCGCCACCCACGGGCCGGGCGCCCTCTTCCCCCGGGGCGCCGGGAGAGCGGGCAGACGGCGAAGGAGCCGCGCATGGAGCCGACCGAGAACGTGAAGCCCACCGGGACGGCGGGGCCGTCCGGGCCGGGCCGGTCCGACCGGACGCACTACCTGTACCTGGCGGTGATCGCCGCGGTGGTCGCGGGTGTGGTGGTGGGCCTGGCGGCGCCGGGGTTCGCGGTGGAGTGGAAGCCGGTCGGCACCGGCTTCGTGAACCTGATCAAGATGATGATCTCCCCGGTGATCTTCTGCACGATCGTGCTGGGCGTGGGCTCGGTGACGAAGGCGGCGAAGGTGGGCCGGGTCGGCGGGCTGGCGCTGGGCTACTTCCTGCTGACCTCGACGGTGGCGCTGGGCATCGGCCTGGCGGTCGGCAACCTGCTGGAGCCGGGCAGCGGGCTGCACCTGACGGCGGCGCTGGCGAAGTCGGGGCACGCGCAGGCCGCGGCGGGCGCGGCGCAGTCCACCACCGACTTCCTGCTGGGCGTGATCCCGACCACCCTGGTGTCGGCGCTGACCCAGGGGCAGGTGCTGCAGACCCTGCTGGTGGCGCTGCTGGTCGGGTTCGCGCTGCAGGCGATGGGCGCGGCGGGGACGCCGGTGCTGCGCGGGGTGGAGCACCTGCAGAAGCTGGTGTTCAAGGTGATGTCGATGATCATGTGGGTGGCGCCGGTCGGCGCGTTCGGCGCGATGGCGGCGGTGGTCGGGGCGACCGGCACGGCGGCGCTGAAGAGCCTCGCCGTGATCATGGTCGGCTTCTACGTGACCTGCGTGCTGTTCGTGGTCGTGGTGCTGGGCCTGCTGCTGCGGCTGGCCGCCGGGGTGAACGTGTTCGCGCTGCTGCGCTACCTCGGGCGGGAGTTCCTGCTGATCCTGTCGACCTCGTCCTCGGAGAGCGCGCTGCCGCGGCTGATCGCCAAGATGGAGCACCTGGGGGTGAGCCGCCCGGTGGTCGGCATCACCGTGCCGACGGGCTACAGCTTCAACCTGGACGGCACCGCGATCTACCTCACCATGGCGTCGATCTTCGTCTCGGAGGCGATGGACAAGCCGATGTCGCTGGGCGAGCAGCTCTCGCTGCTGCTGTTCATGGTGCTGGCCTCCAAGGGCGCGGCGGGCGTCACCGGCGCGGGCCTGGCCACGCTGGCCGGCGGCCTGCAGTCGCACCGGCCCGAACTCGTGGACGGGGTCGGCCTGATCGTCGGCATCGACCGCTTCATGTCGGAGGCCCGGGCGCTGACCAACTTCGCGGGAAACGCGGTGGCGACCGTCCTGATCGGCCACTGGACGGGCGAGCTGGACCGCGGGCGGATGGCGGCCGTGCTGGCGGGCGCGCTGCCGTACGAGGAGGACAGCGCCGCCGTCGCCGGACTCCCCGCGCAGGCGGGTGCGCCCGACGACCGCGCGCAGCAACCCGCCTGACGGGTCGTCAGGCCGGTTCGGCGGTACTGCCGGAGAGGGCCCAGGCCAGGCCGGTGGCCGGGTCCTCGACGGCGAGGTGCAGGTGGCGCAGGTCGTCGGCCGGTTCGCTCCAGGTCAGGCAGCGCAGCCGGGCGACCAGCGCCCGCGCCCCGGCCCGGGAGGGGGCGCCGTCGCCGTCCATCGCGGCGAGCAACTGCCAGACGGCGAGCCGTCCCTGGGCGGCGCCGCGGTCCGGGCGGGCCGAGGCGAGGTGCACCAGGGCCGGGTAGAGGGCGGCGAACGGCAGTTCGCCGCCGGTGACCTCGGGCCCGCCCGCGAGCTGGGCGACGGCGTCGGCGGCCCGGCCCCGGACGCAGACGGCGGTGGTCCAGTCGGAGAGGCCGGCCAGCAGCCGGGTCGCCGCCAGGCCGGTCAACCGCTTTCCGGGGAGCGGGAGTTCGACGGCGGCCAGGCCCTCCCGGCTGGGCGGGACCAGGTGCAGGGCGCGCCGGGCGCCGCCGGTCGGCAGGTACTCGCGGACCCGGGTGTCCCGTTCCCAGCCGCCCTCCTCCCAGGGCTGCAGGCGGTACGGCACGCCCGCCGCGTCGCACTCCCCCTCGGGCGGCTCCTCGCCGAGCAGCGCCCGGGTGTGCGCGGCCAGCCGGGCCACGGCGGGCGGCAGCGGCAGCGCGTCCAGGACCGGCCGGGGGTGGCGGGTGGCGAACACCTCCCAGAGCGGCCCGGCGTCGTGGTCGGCGAGCGTCGCCGCCCCGCCCGCCGGGTCGAACAGCCGGGCCCCGACCCCGGCCGGCGCCCCGTACGCGAGCAGGTGCCCGAGCGGGCCCGCCAGCGGGTCGCGGAGCGCCCTGGCCAGCCGGAACCGCTCCAGCAGTTCGACCCACCGCCCCTGCGCGGCCAGCCGTGCCCCGGACGGTCCCCGGCCGTAGCGCACCTCTTCACCGATCATCAGGTCAATGTACGACCCGACCGGGCGACGCACCGACAGCCCGCACGTGACGGAGTGTCACCCCGCCGGACACCGCCCCGCCGGAACCCCGCCGGGCGTCCGGCCGGGCGTCCGGGCCGGGCCGGGCGCTCCTCACCCCATCAGCCCGTGCCGGTACGCCGCCGCGACGGCCTGGGCGCGGTTCCGGGCGCCGAGCTTGCCGAGGATGCGCTTGACGTGGGTCTTCACGGTGGATTCGGCCAGGTGCAGCAGGGCCGCGATCTCCTCGTTGGGGTGGCCCTCCGCGGCCAGCCGGAGCACCTCCCGTTCACGGACGGTGAGGGCCGCCAGCCGTCCCTCCTCCACCGGCGGCGCGGCGGCGGGCTGCGCGGCCAGCAGGTGGCCGAGCAGGTCGCGGGTGACGGCCGGGTCGAGCACGGCCTCGCCGACGGCGACGGCCCGCACGGCGTCGATCAGCCGCTCCGGGGAGGCCCGCTTCAGCAGGAACCCGGCGGCCCCGGCCCGCAGCGCGCCCCAGACGTACGCGTCGTGCTGGAAGGTCGTCAGCACCAGGACCCGGGGGCCGGCCCCGGCGAGTCGGCGGGTCGCCTCGATGCCGTCGCAGCCGGGCATCCGGACGTCCATCAGGACGACGTCGGGCAGCAGGGCGCGGGCCAGTTCGACGGCGCGCAGTCCGTCCTCGGCGCGGCCGACCACCTCGATGCCGTCGGCGGTCTCCAGGACGACGGCGAGCCCGGCCCGCAGCAGCGGGTCGTCGTCGGCGATCAGCACCCGGACCGGGCGCGGGCCGCCGCTCACAGCGGGAGGGTGACGCGGAGCCGGAATCCGCCGTCGGGTCCGGGGCCGTGCTCGGCGGTGCCGTGCAGGCGGGCGGCGCGTTCGGCGATGCCGGTCAGGCCGCGGCCGGGGCGGTGGCCGGGGGGCGGACCGGAGCCGTCGTCCCGGACCTCCACCTCCAGTCCGTCGCGGGCCGCGGCGATCCGCACCTCGGCGTGCCGCGCCCCGGAGTGCCGCAGCGAGTTGGTGAGCGCCTCCTGCACCACCCGGTAGGCGCAGCGGTCCTGGTCGGCGGGCAGCGGCGGGGCGTCCTGGGCGAGGGTGACCCGGAGTCCGGCCCGGTTCATCCGCCCGACCAGGCGCGGGAGTTCGGCGAGCCCGGGTTCGGACGCCGGTGCGGCGCCCGGCCGGTGCGGGGCGGGGCCGCGCAACAGGCCGAGCACCCGGTCGAGTTCGCCCAGCGCGTCGTTGCCGGTCTGTTCGAGTTCGGCGAGCAGTGCGCGGCTGCGGCCCCGACCGGTCGCACGGCCGCCGCCCCGGTCGTCCCGGTCCTCACCGTCCTCACCGTCGTCCGGGTCTTCGCGGTCCTCCCGGTCGAGCAGGCGGCGGGCCGCCCCGGCCTGGACCAGCATCAGGCTGAGCGAGTGCCCGACCAGGTCGTGCACCTCGCGGGCGATCCGGGCCCGCTCCTCGGCGAGCAACTCCTCGCGGGCGCGCCGCCGTTGGACGGCCTGGTCGGCGATCCGGCGGGCGGTGGCCCAGCCGAACGCCCAGACCGCGAGCCAGATCCCGAGCACGCCGATCGGCATGATCGTGTCGGTGTCCTGGCCGACGAAGTACCCGGCGACGCCGACCACCACGATCGGCGGGCCGCACAGGGTCAACCGGGCGCTGCCGTAGCGGCCGAGCGCCCACGCGCCGAACAGGTTGGCGTAGGGGGAGACCGGGCTGGGCAGCACGGCCTGCGCCTCGACGCCGAGGACCAGGGTGCCGATCAGGTAGGACGTCAGCGGGAAGCGGCGGCGGACCGCGACGGCGGCGGCGAGCAGCACCGTCAGGACGAGGGCGTACGGCAGCCCGGAGCCGATCCGGTCGGCGGCACCGAGCCGTTCGGCGAGCATCGCGGCGAACAGCACCACGGCGGGGGCGCCGTCGGTGAGCCCGTCGGGCAGCGGGCGCAGCAGGGCGGCGAGTGCCGGACGCCGGGACTGCGGGGTGGTGCCGGGGGCGGTGGCGGTGGGATGCATGGGCCGGGTCCTCGCTGGTGGGGTGCAGCGTGGAGGCTAGTCAGTGCCGGGCCGCGGCGCACCCGAACTCGGGGAGAAATCGGGGTGTCCCGGAGATCCGGCGGCTCCGGGTACCCCCGTGGGGGTAGTCGGGCGACCCCGGTGGGGGGACGTCCGGGCCCCGGGCGGGTCCGTAGCTTCGGCGGCATGACACACCATCACACCGCGGTTCCGCGACCGGGCGGCCTGCGGCGGGCCGGCCGGATCGCCGTCCCCACCCTGGCCCTGCTGGTCTCGCTGTTCTCACTGCGCTACTTCGCCCTCGACCCGGACTACTACATCGACGACCAGCGCCTGGTCTACGCCGCGCACCTGGCCCCGCTGCTGCTGCACATCGGCGGGGCCGTGGTGGCGCTGTCGATCGGCCCGCTGCAGTTCCTGCCGGGGCTGCGGGCCCGCCGCCCCGCCGTGCACCGGTGGACCGGCCGGGTGTACGCGGTCTCGGCCCTGGCACTGAGCCTCGGCGGACTGGTGCTGGCCCGGTACGCGATGCACCCGCCGGTCGCGCCGATCGGGTTCGCGGTGCTGGCGGTCCTGGTCCTGGTGACCACCGGCCTCGGCGTCCGGGAGGCCCGCCGGGGCCGGATCGCCCGGCACCGCCGCTGGATGCTGCGCTCGTACGCGCTGATCTTCGCCGCGGTGACGCTGCGGATCTGGCTGCCGCTGGGCGCGGTGCTGGGTGTGTCGGACGCGCTGACGTACGAGTCCGCGGCCTGGGGGTCGTGGCTGGTCAACCTCGCGTTCGTGGAGTGGCGGATGCGGCGGACCCCGAACGCCGCCTGACCGGCGGGCGCAGCAGCGGCAGCGGGCGGCCGGTCTCCACGTACCAGGCCTCGGCGGCGTTGACGGCCAGCAGCACCGCCGTGGCCAGGGCCGCGGTGGCCGCGCCCGGCAGGACGGGGGCGAGCGCCGCCAGGGCGGTGCAGGCCAGCGCGCCGAGCAGACGGGGGACGCCGACCGCGCCGAACATCCGCAGCCGGGCGTAGCAGAAACTGAACAGGTAGAGCGCGACACCGGGCGCGAGCAGCAGCGCGGGCGGGCCGTGCGGATGGTCGAAGGGGTGCGCGACCAGCTTCTTCAACCCGACCGCGACCCCGATCACGGCGGTGGCGTAGCTGGCGTGCGCGTAGGTGAACACCTCGCGCACGGTCCGGGCCGTGGAGGGGCTGTGCCGGATGCTGTGCCGGGCGGCGGGCGCGCCGTAGTGGAAGTACGTCCACCACAGGGTCGCGATCAGCACGAAGGCCAGCCCGGTGGCGGTCGCCGCGGGCAGGTCGAGCGGGGCGCGGGCCGCCTGGCCGCCGACGGCGACCACCGTCTCGCCGAGCGCGATGATGACGAACAGGCCGAAGCGCTCGGGCAGATGGCCGGTCTCGAACCGGACGGCGTCCAGGCGGCGGCCGAGCAGCGACCAGCACCCCAGGTCCGCGAGCGCGGCCGCCGCCCAGAACACCGCCCGCCCCGACCCGTCGAACGCGGCACCGGCCAGCAGCAGCGGGCCGCCGAGCAGCAACGTGGCACTGAACGGGTGCCAACGCCCCAGCCGGGGACGGGTCCTGAGGTGGATCGCCACGGCCACCACCAGCCGCAACAGCACACACCCCCCGGCGAACGCCCACGGCTGCGCACCGTACGCGTGCGGCACCGCGATCGCCATCAGCAACCCGCACCCCGACAACGCGAACAACGTGAGCCGCCCCGCCGTCCGGTCAATGGCCGGCCCGGCCAGATTGCCCAGCAGCGTCACCCCCGTCCAACCCCACCAGAGCGGCACCAACAGCAACAACGTACGGCCGACCGCCCCCGGCGTAGCGGTGTCGGCCAACGCGGCCGCAATCTGGGTGATCGCGAACACCCACACCAGATCGAAGAACAACTCGGCCCAACTGACCCGCTGCTCCACCTCCCCACCGGAACTCTCCGCAGCAGTGGACTCCTCGCCCCTGAGCTTCTCGCCGAAGGCTTCCTTGCCGGAGACTTCCTCATCCTTGGGTTGCTCGCCGAAGGCTTCTTCACCGAGCGCGGGTGGTGCGGTGTTCGACATGCGGGTGGGCCTCCCCCGGGGCGGGTGGGTGTGGGTGGTGGGGTGTCGCCCGGTGGGCGGCGGGAGTGGGGTGCCGCCCACCGGGTGACGTGGTGTCAGGAGGTGGCGGCGAGTTCTGCGGCGACGGCGTCCGCGCCGAGGCCGATCATCCAGCCGAGCGGCAGGTTCGGGGCGTAGTCCTGGACCACCCGGTCGAGTTCCTCCCGGGCCTCGTCGGTGAGGGCGGGCTGTCCGGCGGCCAGTCGGCGGACGGTCTCCCGGTAGAAGAGCAGGTACTGGCGCTGGGCGGTGAGCACCTCGATGCCGGCGGGCTCGCCGTGGCCGGGGTACAGCACGGCGGCGTCGGCGAGTTCGGTGCCCAGTTCGGTCAGCGCCGCCAGCCAGTGCACGCCGTGGCCGTCCGCGGTGTACGGGTGGGTGCCGTGGAAGGCCAGGTCGCCGATGAAGGCGAGCGGTGCGGCGTCGGCCGCGGGGTGGGCCAGGAGCACGCTGTCGGCGTGGCTCTCGGCGGGCCCGACGTGCCGGACGGTGAAGGTGGTGCCGCCCAGTTCGAGCTGCTGTCCGTCCTTGAGTTCGACGGTCGGGTAGGCCGTCACGGCGGGCCACTCCTCGCCGTAGACGGGGCCCCACTGGGCCCGCTTGGCGTCGGCGATCTCGCGGATCGTCGCGGCCACCGCCTCGGTGGCGTACACCGGCACGTCCCACCGCTCGACCAGGGCGTGCGCGCCGTTGAAGTGGTCGGGGTGGGCGTGCGTGACGAAGACGCCGAGCAGCGGCTTGCCGGCCTGCTCGAACGCGGCGACCTTCTCGACCAGGACGGCGATGTCCGTGTTGAGCAGGTTGGTGTCGATCACCACCAGGCCCTCGGCGGTCTCCAGCAGGTAGGAGTTCACGAACAGCCCGGCTTCGGAGCCGGTGTGGACGTGGACGGTCGTGGTGCTCATGTCGCTTTTCCCCCAGAGGTGTTGGCGGGCCGATCGACCCGTCGAGCAGGAAAGCTAGCGGCTCTGTGATGTTTCGTAAAGTCGAATGTGACAGAACTTCACACCGCTATGCTGGCCGCGATGGAGATCCACGGGAACCGCTGCCCGGACGACCCGCCGGAGGACCCGGTCGAGTCCGAACGGCTTTTGGCGTTCGCCGAGTTGGCCCTGAACAACGGCTCCCCCGCCGAGGCCCTCGAAAGCTTCCGGCAGGTCGGCGGCGTGCGGGCCCGCAGCGGTGAGGCGCGGGCCCTGGAGGCGCTCGGCCAGGACGCGCAGGCCGCCGACCTGCACCGGGCGCTCTGGGACGGTGCCGCCCCCGGCAGCGTGGAGCGCGCCGAGCACGCCGTCGGCGCGGTCCGCTGCCTCGGCCTGTGCGACGAGACGACGGCCTCGGTCCGGCTCGCCGAGACGGCGCTCGCCGAGTTCGGCCCGCCCCGCCACGCCTGGCACGGCGCCGCCGTCCGGCTCGGCGTGACGCTGGCCGGCGAACTCACCGACCTGGGCGAACTCCACCGCGCCCGCCGCCTGTTGACCATGCTCGGCACCGTCGCGGACCGGCTCGGCGAACCCGCCGCCCGCGGCGCGGTCCGCTGGAACGCCTCGCTCACCGCCCACCTGCTCGGCCACCCCGAGGAGGCCCACCGGCTCTCCGCCCAGGCCCTCGCCCTGTTCGGCGAGGCCGACCTGCCCCGGCACCTCGCCGTGGTCCGCGGCATCCACGGCCGGATGCTCGCCCGCGCCCACCCCGAACGCTGGCGCGACGCCCTCGACCTGCTGCTGCGCGCCGTCGCCGAACTCACCGAACTCGGCCAGGGCGCCTGGCTGGTGGACACCGAGACCGAGGTCGCCGAGATCCTGGTCCGGGCCGGCCACCCCGAGCGGGCCGTCCCGCACCTGCGCGCCGCGCTGGCCCGCCCGCAGCGCTCCGAGAGCCTGGTCCTGGCCGACACCCACCTGGTGTTCGCCGAGGCCCTCGCCGCCCTCGGCGACACCGCGGGCTGCGCCGCCGAGGTCGAGGCCGCCGCCGCGATCCTCTCCCCGCACAGCCAGCGCCACTCCCAACTCGCCCGCGAGTGGCACCGCACCGCCGCCCTCTACCGCCGCCTCGGCTCCCCCGGCGAAGCCATGCGCGCCTACCGGCGCGCCCTGCTCGCCACCGGCCACATCGGCCCCGTCTGGACCTGACCCGCCCGGTGCCCGGCCCTGCCCGGCGGCCCCCGTCCCGTCGCGCGCGCGTCCCCTCCCCCGGGCTTGTCGCGTGTCCGGCAAGCCCGCCGGGCGAGGGCCTAGGATCAACTCCCATGACGCCCGACCAACTCACCGGCAGCCGGGTCCGCACCCTGCGCAAGAGCCTCGGCCTGTCCCAGGCCGAGCTCGGCGGCGACGTGCTCTCCGCCAGCTACCTGTCGATGATCGAGTCGGGCGCCCGCCGGGCCTCCGTCGCCGCGCTGCGCCACCTCGCCGACCGCCTCGGCACCACCGTCGACCACCTCGCGCTCGGCCTCGAACCCGACTGCCGGGCCGCCGCCGAGAGCCGCCTCGCGCTGGCCCGCCTCGCCCTGCACGACGGCCGCCCCGCCGACTGCCTCACCCTGCTCGACCAGGACGGCCCCGCCGGCCCCACCGGCCCGGCCGTCGACGACGCCTGCCGCTGGGACGGCGAGGCGGGCGCCGCCCGCATCCGCGCCCTGGAGGAACTCGCCCGCACCGACGAGGCGGTGCACGGCCACGAGACCCGGCTCTCCCGGTTGGAGGCCGACAGCCCGGCCTGGGCCGAGGCCGCCACCGAACTGGTCCGCCGCCATCTCGCCGACGGCGCGCCCGCCTCCGCCGCCGCCCTCGCCGAACGCGCCCTGGCCGTCTACACCGACCGCGGCCTGCTCTGGACCGACCCCGCCGTCCGGCTCGCCACCCAGCTCGCCGACGCCCGGGCCCGGCAGGGCGACTCCGCGGGCGGCCGGGCCCTGCTCGCCGAGGTGCACCGCGCCGTCCTGGGCCATCCCGACGAGCCGGGGCGGGCCGCCGCGTACCGGGACGCGGCCCTCGCCGCGCACGAGGCGGGCCGCCACCGCGAGGCACACACCCTGGCCGAGCACGCCCTCGCCCTGCACCGGGCCGTGGACCGGCGCCGCGACGGGCTCACCCTCCGGGTGCTGTCCGCGATCCTGCTCGCCGACGCCGAACCCGACCGCGTCGCCGAGGCCGTCGAGCAGCTGCACGCCGTCCGCGCCGAACTGCTCGCGCACGGCACCGCCGAACAGCTGACGGCCTGCGAACTCGCCCTCGCCGAGCACCTGGTGCGGCAGGGGGACAGCACGGCGTCGGAGGGGCTCGCCGACACCCTGCTGCACCGCCTCACCGGCACCGGCCACCCGCACGAGGCCCGGGCCCGGCTCGCCAAGGCCGAGGCCCTGCTGGCCGCCGCCGACCCCGCGGCGGCCGCCCACCACCTCGGCCTGGCCGTCGACCTGCTCGGCACCCTGCCCCGCAACGGCGACCGCCGCACCGTCGAGTGCTGGCGCCGCGCCGCCACCCTCCACCAGCACCTCGGCGACCCCGAAGCCGCCATGCACGCCTACGAGCAGGCCCTCCGCACCACCGGCCACACCCTCCCCCCGGCCCCCTGGCTGATCGCCCCGGCCACCCCGGCCACCCCGACGACGACCGAGCCCCGCACCCGCTGACCGCCGCCGCGCAGACGCCGGGGGGACGGGGCGCATCCCCCGTCCCCCCGAACCACCGTTCCCGGAGCGTCGTTACCGGGCCGTCGGCGCAGCCCTTAGGCGGCCAGCTCCTGGCCCACCGTCACCCGCCGCGCCCGGCCGCCGACCCGGACCAGGGCGGCGGCGAGGACCGGCGCGGCCGCCAGGAGCAGGCAGACGGGGAGCGGGACGCGGGCGGTGAGCAGGCCCGCCAGGGCCGTCGCGCCGGAACCGCCCGCGTTGAAGGCCGCGTTGACCATCGCGCCGGCCCGGGTGCGCTGCTCGGGCGCGGCCAGTTCGTCGGTGAGCAGGTACGCCGTGGTGAGGGTGGGCGCCACCGCGAGGCCGGCCGGGACGGCGAGGAGCGCGAGGACGGCGACGTTCGGGGCGAGGGCGGTCAGCGCGAGCGCCGTGCCCAGCCCGAGGGTGAGGACGGTCAGCCGGGTCGCCGATCCGGCCCGCCAGGTGACGGCGCCGAAGGCCAGTCCGCCGACCGCGCTACCGGCCGCGAGCGCCGCCTCCACCCAGGCGACGTCGGCGGCTCCGCCGCACCGGTCCGCGAACACCACGGCGAGCAGGCCGAACGCGCCGAGGCCCGCCCCGGTGCCGGCCGCGGCCGCCAGCGGCTGGCGGGCCAGCCCGATCAGCGCCCAACTGCGCGGCGCCGCCTGCCCGGTGGCCTGCGCGGGGGCCGCCTCCGCCCGGTGGGCGGTGAGGGCGAGGGCGAGCGTCCCGGGCAGCACGAGCGCGGCGCTGAGCAGCAGGCCGACGGCGGGGCGGGCGACCGTGGCGAGCAGTCCGGCCAGCAACGGGCCGGTGACGTACAGCAGTTCCTCCGCGACGGTGTCCAGGCTGTAGGCGCGCCGGCGCAGTTCGGGATCGGTGATCAGGGCGCTCCACCGGGCCCGGGTCACCGGGCCGAGCGGCGGGGCGAAGACGCCCGCCGCGACGGCGAGCAGCAGCAGGACGGGGTAGGGGGTGCCGCCGGTCCAGGTGGCGGCGGCCAGCGCGACCAGCACGGCCGCGTAGCCGGCGGCCATCGGCGGCAGTGCCCGGCGCGGGCCGTACCGGTCGACCAGTCCGGCCCGGGTCGGGAAGAGCAGCACGCTGACGACGGAGAACACCGCCATCACCCAGCCGGCCCGGGCGTACGAGCCGGTGGCCCCGGCCGTGGCCAGCAGCAGGGACAGCGAGACGGTGCCGTAGGAGAGGCGGCCGATCAGGGCCGGGACGAACAGCCGGGCCGCGCCCGGGGTACGCAGAACCGTCGCGTAGGACGAAGACATGAGGGGTTCCTCAGGAAAAGGCGGCGCGCAGCGCGCCGGTGAACAGGGACGCCGAGGGACCGCTCCGCCGGTTCGGCGTGCGGTCGCTGCACGGGGTCCTAGTCACGCGTGAGGAACATGGGGGCGATGGTAGCGGCCTTTCCGTCCGTACGGAACCGAATTCCCCCGCCCCGGGCGGCCGGGGTCCGCCACCCCGGCCGTCCGCCGCGCCCCCGACGGCACGTCACCGCTGCTGCAGCCACCACACCACGCCGCCGACCGCCGCCGTCCCGCCCGCCGCCGCGGCCGCCCGCACCGCGCTGAACAGGGCCGCCCGCAGCAGCCGTTCCACCGTCCGCCGCCGTCCGTCCGCCATCTCTCCCGCACCTCCGTCTCCCCGCCCCGGCCCGTCGCCGGGGGCGGTGCGAGAACACTCCCGCGCACCCGCCCGCACCGTCCCGACCCCCGGGCACCGCGGGCGGGTTCGGCGCTACGCTGCAGGCAGCAGCACCGCCCCGGCCCGCCCGCAGCGGGCAGTGCGGGCACCCGACCGGACTGGGGGAACCACCCATCGCCGCACCCGACCCGCGCCGCCGCCTGCACGCCGAACTCTGGGCCCTGAAGCAGGACGCCGACACGGCCCGCCGCGCCCGGGGCGAACGCCCGCTCTCGCAGGCCGAGATCACCCGGACGCTGCGTCAGCCCCCGTACGGAGTGGCGGACTTCCGGGGCCAGCGGGTCAGCGACTGGGTTCCGGCCGACCACCGGAAGGCCCAAGTGCCGTCCGCGGACGGGACGGAGGCGCTGTGGGCCCTGGTCCGGCTCTGGTCGGAGACGGCGGGCCGCCCGCCGCGCACCCGCCGGTACTGGGCCGGGCTCGCCGAGCAGGCCCGCGAGACGCCGGTCGGCGACGGGCCGACGGCCGCCGGACCGGACACCCGGGACGTCCCGGACGCCCCGGTGCCGGAGTACGCCCTGGACCGGCTGCGCGACACGGACCTCGCCCGGATGACCCCGCAGTTCTTCGCCGAGATCCGCAACGCCCTGCGCCCGGACTCCACCCGCTTCCTGACCACGTCCGCCGAGCCCCGGCACTCCTCCGTGAGCTTCGTCCTCTGGCACGCCGGATCGGGAGATCCGGACGAACTCGCCATCGCCCGGGCCGTATCCCTGGCCGAGCCCCTCGTCGACGACTACGACGACGACGCGCCCCACTTCTCGGCCGTCGTGCTGACCGGTCTCCCGCCGCACCCGGCCCCCGACCTGGGCCGCCTGCTGGACCCGCGGGTGCAGACCGCCCCGCCCGACCGGGAGTTGGCCGCCGCACTCCGCCGGCTCCGGGCCTGCGGTGTCGTCGACTACACCGTTGTCTCCGGCGACGAGGTGCGGCGGCTGATCGCCGGAAACCCGGTGCACCGTCGGTTGTTCCTCGGACTGTTGGCCCCGGAGGATGCACTGTCGCTGCTCGGCGAACTCCTCGCCGATCCGGGCGCCCAGGAGCTGGGGCCGCTGATCCGCGCGAACCTGGCGTCCGAACTGCTGGCCGACCAGTGGGTGCGGCTGGGACAGGCCGGGGCCGACGGCGACCGGCAGAAGCTGTCGCTCGGTCCGATCGCCGTCGACCTGGAGGCCGGCACGGACCGGCCGGGTGCCCCGGAGACCGTGCGGTGCGCGCAGTACGTTCTGGAACGCGGTGACGAGGTCCTGCGGCCGTCCCGACCGCCGGTCCAACGGTCGCTGCGGCACCTCGCGCTGATCGGCGGCCCCGGCCAGGGCAAGAGCACCCTGGGCCAACTGGTCTGCCAGGCCTACCGGGTGGCGCTGCTCGGCACGGACCGGGAGCGCCTCCTGCCCGCCTCGACCCGCGCGCTGCTGACCAGCCTGCGCGGCGACCTGGCGGCGGCGGGCATCCCGGAGCCCCGGTCGCGCCGCTGGCCGGTCCGGATCGTGCTGCACGAGTTCGCCAACCACCTGGCCTCCGGGGGCGACGCCGACCTGCTGCGCTACCTGGCCGCCCGGATCGGGCGCCGGACGCCCGGCCCGCTGGACGGGGAGCGGCTGGCGAAGTGGCTGGCGGCCTGGCCGTGCTTCCTGGTGCTGGACGGCCTGGACGAGGTGTCCGCGCCGGAGACCCGGGAGGAGGTGATGGCCGCGATCGAGCGGTTCCTGCTGCACATGCGGGAGTTGGACGCCGACCTGCTGGTCCTGGCGACCACCCGGCCGCAGGGCTACCGCGACGAGTTCCACATCGGCGACTTCGAGCCGCTGGTGCTCTCGCCCCTGACGGCGGACGCCGCGACCCACTACGCGGAGCGGCTGGCCGACGCCCGGCACGCCGACGACCCGGAGATGCGGGAGGCCGTGGTCGAGCGCTTCGCGGAGGCCGCGCAACAGCCCGCCACCGCCCGCCTGATGAGCACTCCGCTGCAGGTCACCATCATGTCGCTGCTGGTCGAGCGCCGGACCAGGATGCCGCAGAACCGCTACGAGCTGTTCGAGTCCTACTACGCCACCATCTACGCCCGCGAGGTCGACAAGCCCGGCGAGACCGGCCGGCTGCTCGCCGAGCACCGGGGCCACATCGACTGGATGCACCAGTACGTCGGCCTGACCCTGCAGTCCCGGGCCACGCTGGACGGGGAGCTCGACTCCGTGATGCCGGAGGAGGAGCTGCACGAACGCGCCTTGGACCGCCTGGTCGGGGAGACCGAGGACCCCGCGCTGGCGCGGAAGTTGACGTCCACCCTGTTCGCCGCCGCGACCGAGCGGCTGGTGCTGCTGGTGGCCCCGGACGCCGGGCGGACCGGCTTCGAGGTGCGCAGCCTGCAGGAGTTCATGGCCGCGAAGGCGCTGATCTCGGGGCCGGAGGACGAGATCCTGCCCCGGCTCCAGCGACTCGCCGCCTCCCCGGCCTGGAACAACACCTGGCTGCTGGCCGCCGCCGGGCTCTTCTCGCACCGGCCGCACCTGCGGGACGGCGTGCTGGCCGTGCTCCGGGCCCTCGACACCGAGAGCCGGGCGGCGATGACGCTCCGCCCGGGGGCGTACCTGGCCGCCGACCTGCTGGGGGACGACTTCGCCACGGCGCACCCGAGGCACCACCGCCTGCTGGTCGGACACGCCGTGGAGGTGCTGGAGGGGCCGCCCGGTCCGCAGTGCGGCACCTGGGCGGCCGGGGTCGGCCGGGCCGCCCAGCAGTCCGCGGCCGGCCGGGAGATCGTCGAACGGGCCCTGAAGCGGGCGCTCCGGTCGCAGGACGCGCGGTGGATGACGGCGGGAATGCTCCCGGCCCTGCCGTCCGGCCTCGGCGCCGACGCCAGGGCGGCCACCACCTTCACACTCCTCGGCCCGGGCCTGCAGGAGGCCCGGCGGCAGGAGTACTACTTCCGTTCGGCCGATCCGACCCTGCTGGCCGACTTCTTCCGCCACAACTACCGGACCGTCCGGGCCGAGCCGCTCGCCGAGGCGCTGGCCCCGTTCCTGGCCCGGTGCCGCGAGTCCGTCCCCACCGGCGTCGACCTGTCCGGTCTCTTCGTGCAGCACTTCGAGACCAGCGGCGGGGTGCTCCGGGCGCTGTCCCGCCCGGGGCCGGAGCCGGACGGCGAGCCCTCCGGGGAGTTCCTCCGCGCGCTGGCCGAGGCCGTGGACGCGCAGGGGCCGGAGTCCTGGGTGCTGGCCGCCCAACTGCACGCCTGGCTGGTCCGGTTGACCGCGAGCCCGGTCGTCCTGCCGCGGGTCGAGGGAATCAACTGACGGGGCGTCAGCTCCTGGCCCGGGCGAGGACCCGGGCGGCGTGTTCGCGGCCCGCGTGTTCGACCAGGGTGATCAGGACGTCCTTGCCGGAGGAGCGGTGCCGGGCGTCGCAGAGCACCACGGGGGTGCGGTCGTCCAGGTCGAGGGCGCGGGAGACCTCGTCGGGACGGAAGGCGCGGCTGCCGTCGAAGCGGTTGACGGCGACGACGAAGGGGATGCCGCGGTGCTCGAAGAAGTCGACGGCGGGGAAGCAGTCGGTGAGGCGGCGGGTGTCGGCGAGGACGACCGCGCCGAGGGCCCCTTGGGCGAGTTCGTCCCAGAGGAACCAGAACCGGTCCTGGCCGGGGGTGCCGAACAGGTAGACGGACAGGCCGTCGCGGATGGTGATCCGGCCGAAGTCCATGGCGACGGTGGTGGTGGTCTTGCGCTCGACGCCGTCGAGGTCGTCGACGCCGGTCCCGGCGACGGTCAACCGCTCCTCGGTGCGCAGGGGTTTGATCTCGCTGACGGCGCCGACCAGGGTGGTCTTGCCGACGCCGAAGCCGCCGGCGACCAGGATCTTGAGGGCGAGGTCGGGGGTGTCAGAGGGCGCGGAGCCCATGGATGACCTCCTGGAGGATGTGCTCGTCGGGGAGCAGGGCCGGTGGGACGGGGCGGCTGACCCGGATGTGTTCGGCGTCGAGGAGGTCGCCGAGCAGCACCCGGACCACGCCGAGCGGCAGGTCGAGGTCGGCGGCGATCTCGGCGACGGACAGCGCGTTGCCCCGGCAGAGGGTGAGGATGGCGGCCTGCTCGGGCCCGACCGGCAGGGCGGCCGGGTCGGGGAGGTCGGTGACCACCAGGGCGATCAGGTCGAAGGGCTGGCCGGGGCGGGTGCGGCCCTTGGTGAGGGCGTAGGGGCGGACCATCGGGCCGGCGTCCTCGTCGTACCACTGGACGGGGCGTTCGGGCGGCGGCGGGTAGCCGAACGGGCTGCCGGGCAGGTAGTGGCGGGGCGGGTAGGCCAACGCGGTCACCCCTCGTGGAAGGCGCGCGGTGCGGCGTGCAGGTGCTCGCCGACCCGGCGGACCAGGCGGGCCGTCTCGTAGGCGATCAGGCCGAGGTCGGCGTCGGGTTCGGCCCAGACGGCCAGGCAGGAGCCCTGCCCGGCGGCCGCGACGAACAGGTAGCCGCGCTCCAACTCGACCATGGTCTGCCGGACTTCACCACCGTCGAAGTGGCGTCCGGCCCCCTTGGCGAGGCTGTGGAAGCCGGCCGCGACGGCGGCCAGGTGCTCGGTGTCCTCCCGGGACAGGTCGGCGGAGTTGCCCATCGACAGGCCGTCCGCGGAGAGCATCACGGCGAATCTGACCCGGGCCGTACGGGTGACCAACTCGTCGAGCAGCCAGTTGAGTTCGCCGCTCTGGTAGGTGCTGCCGATCATCGGGCGCGGTCTCCTCGGTCGAGGTCGTGGGGGTGGGTGCGGTCGGTTTCGGGAGCCGGGGCGTGCTCGCGCTCGGCGCCGCGGGCCCAGCCGCGCTGGAAGGCGGCCATCGCGCTGCGGGCCTGCTCGGGGTCGCGCTCCACCGGGCCGGCGGGGCGCAGTCCGGGCCGGGCGGGCCCGGGGCCCTCGCGCAGCTGCGGGGCGAGGCTGGCCTGCCGTACCCGGCGCGGGAGTTCGCCCTCCTCCGGGTTCGGCCCGATCGGCGGCACGGCGGGCAGCACGGCAGGCGGCGCGACCGACAGGACGGCGGGCGCAACAGCGGGCCGAACGGCGGACGGGACGGCGGGCGGCGCGGTCCGGGGCACGACCGGGGCGGCGGGCGCCGACGGGACCGGCGGCCGCACCGGCGGCACCGCACCGGCCGGCGGGGCGGCGATCGGCGCGCCTCCCGTGCCGGGGGGCGCAGTCGCCCCGGGCCCGACCGCGGGCCGCGGCACCCTCGCCGCCGCCGCGACCGCCGCCCGCGCCCCGCCCGCCGGGCCCGGCCGCTCCGGCTCCCGCCCCGCGCCGAGGGCGGTGGACTCCCCGGCGGATCGGGCCGGTTCGGCGGTCCCGGGGGCGCGCAGGTCGAGCATGGCGAGCGGCAGCAGCACGATCGCGGTGGTGCCGCCGTACGCGGAGGGCCGGAGCGCGACCTTGACGCCGTGCCGCTTGGCGAGGCGGCTGACCACGAACAGGCCGAGCCGGTCGCTGTCGAAGAGGTCGACCTGTTCGCTGGCCGCTATCCGCCGGTTGGCGTCGGCCAGCGCCTCGGGGCCCATGCCGAGGCCGCGGTCCTCGATCTCGACGGCGTAGCCGGTGCCGACCTGTTCGCCGCGGATCTGCACCTTGGTGTGCGGGGGCGAGAACCCGGTGGCGTTCTCGACGAGTTCGGCGAACAGGTGGGTGAGGTCGGCGACGGCGGGGCCGGTGACGGCGGCGTACGGGAGGCGGTGCACGTCGACCCGGGCGTACTCCTCGACCTCGGCGACGGCGGCCCGGACCACGTCGGTGAGCGGGACGGGCTTGCGCCAGGCCCGGCCGGGGGCGGCGCCGGAGAGGATGATCAGGCCCTCGGCGTGGCGGCGCATCCGGGTGGTGAGGTGGTCGAGCCGGAACAGGTCGTCGAGTTCGGCGGGGTCCTCGGTGCGGCGCTCCATGGCGTCCAGCAGGGTGAGTTGACGGTGCACCAGGACCTGGCTGCGGCGGGCCAGGTTGACGAAGACGCCGGAGACGCCGGAGAGCACCTCGGCGCGTTCGACGGCGGCGGTGACGGCGGCCCGCTGGACGGTGTCGAGCGCGCCGTGGACCTGGGCGATCTCGTCGCCGCCGTGCTCGCGCGGCGGCACCTCGGCGTCCACGTCGACCTCCTCGCCGGCCCGCAACCGCCGCATGGTGGCGGGGAGTTTGCGTCCGGCCAGCTCCAGCGCGGAGTTCCGCAGGCCCTGCAGTTCGGCGACCAGCGAGCGGCCGATCTGCACCGAGATCAGCAGCGAGGCGAGGACGGCGAGCAGGCCGAGCAGCACGGTGGCGCCGGAGGTGGTGAACAGGCCGAGGGCGTACGGGTCGGCGCGGTCGGCGGCGGCCGCGCCGGCCTGCTGCTCGACGGCGGCCAGCGCGCGGGCGGTGGCGTCGGCGGCGGCGGCCCAGCGGTCGGCGGGGAGCGCGGCGAGGGCGGCGGCCGGGTCGGCGGCGTCGCCCACGGTCTCCTCGTAGCGGCGCACCTCCTGGTACTCGGGTCCGCCGGTGACGGCGGCCAGCGCGGTCCGGTCGACGGGGCGCAGGTCGGCGGCCGAGGCCCGTTCGAACTCGGTCCGGGCGGAGGCGGCCCGGAGCACGGCCCGGTACTGGACGGGGCCGAGCTGGCCGGCGGTGGCGGCGGCCCGCAGCAGGGCGTCCTCGCGGGCGAGTTGTTCGCGGGAGCGGGCGAACTCCAGCAGCACCCGGGCGTCGGCGGCGACCCGGTGGTCCTGCAGGCCGGTGAGCGCGCCGGCCGCGGCGAGGGCGTCGTCGACGGCGGCGGTGTAGACGGTGTAGGCGTCGCCCCAGGGGACGCTGCGGTCGGCCAGGTGGCGGCGCAGGTCGGGGAGGGCGGTGACGGCCCGGTCGAGGGTGTCCAGGCGGTCGGCGGCCTCGGCGCCGAGGCCCTCGGCGTCGGCGAGGTTGTAGCCGGGGGCGAGGGTGAGCGGGGCGGCGGCCCGGTCGGTCTGCTCGGCGGCGGCCCGGGCCCGGGCCTCCCGGTCGGGGGTGGGGGCGGCCAGCAGCTGTCCGGCGGCGGTGCGTTCGGCCTGGAGGGCGGCGACGGTGCGGTCCAGCGGGGCGCGCAGGGTGGCGTCGACGTTCTTGATCCGCCGCAGTTCGGAGATGTCCTGGGCGGTGGTGACGGTGGCGAAGGCCCAGAGCGCCATCACGGAGACCACGGGGACCATCAGCAGGGCCACGATCCGGGCCCGGACGGTGCGCGGCCGCAGCCCGGTGGACGGGCGGGGGGCGGCCGGGTACGGCTCGGGGGTCTCGTCGGCGGGCGGCCCGGCGTGGGCCCCGCGCCGGGGTGCGCCGGGCCGGCTGCGGGCGGGACCGCGCGGGGTGCTGGGGGCCGCTGGTCCGCTGCGGGAGGTGCCTCGGCTTGCGCGCATGGGTCGGCGGGGCCTTTCGGGGTCCGGGGTCCGGGGATCGTCGGAACGGTGCTCGGAGCGGCGTTCGGGGCGGTGCTCGGGCGGTCTTCGGTGTCCTCCGCCGCTGCTGACGTCGGGTCAGGCGGCGCGGCCGAGGTCCTCGACGGCGAGTTCGCCGGCCTCGCGGTAGGCGGCGCGCTCCTGCGCGGTCGGGGAGAGCGCGACGAAGGCGGAGGTGAGGAACAGGAAGGAGCCGAGTCCGACCGCGAGCGGGAAGACGAACTGCATGGGGGTGGCGCCGCCGAGTCCGGTGCGGGCGGGTTCCATGTGGACGTGCACGGCGGCCATGCCGGTGTAGTGCATGCAGCTGACGGCGATGCCCATCACCAGGGCGGCGGCCGCGGCCGCGTACACGTTGCGGATGGTGACCGCGGCCCACAGCGCGGCGGTGGCGGCGCCCACCGCGATCAGCACGGAGAGCGCCACGGTGCCCGCCTGGTACCGGAGTTCGCCGTGGATGCGGACGGCGGCCATGCCCAGGTAGTGCATGGCGGCGACGCCGACGCCGGTGGCGAGGCCGCCGAGCAGCAGGCTGCGGCCGCGGTGCCGGCCGTAGCCGACCAGGAAGACGCCGAGGCCGACCACGGCGATCGCCACCAGCAGGCTGAGCACCGTCAGCGGCACGTCGTAGCGCAGGTCGGTGCCGCCCACCGTGAAGCCGAACATGGCGACGAAGTGCATGGTCCAGATGCCGGAGCCGATCGCGGCGGCGGCGGTGAGCAGCCAGTTGCGCCGGGAGGCGCCGGTCGCGGACAGGGCCCGCAGGGTGCAGCGCAGGCCCAGGGCGGCGCCGACGCAGGCCATCGCGTAGGAGAGCAGTGGCGTGAGCCAGCCGAAGCTGAAGTGGTCCGTCGATCCCATCCGTGCCTCCCCCGCGAGGGTCTGTGCCGCCCGCCCGAGCTGTGTGTGGTTCAGGGAGGCTGGACGCTACCCACGGCCGACGGATGGTCAACGGAAGATGTGAAAAGCACCACGCGTCATGCGAGTTGTGTGCTCCAATGGCCGTCCGCCCCGCGTACGCCCCCGGCTCCCGCGGCCGTGCCCTCCGCCGGCCCGACCCGCTGCGGCGCGGCCGGAAATTCGTTCGAGATCAGCTGGTGCGACCGGTACTCTCCGCATGCCATCCGTCCGGAACGGCGTCCCCAGCTCCCCGAGGAACCGCGTGTCCGTGCCCGCCCCGCAGCTCCCGTCCGACCCGACCTCCGCCCCGGCGGCCGACCCGATCCGCCCGCTCGCCGAACAGGCTTCCCAGGGGCGTCCCGGGGCGTACCCGCCGCCCGGGCAGGAGGGGCCGCAGTGCCGGGTCTGCGGGTCGGTGCCCGCTGTCGCGGCCACCGTCCGGGCGCACGTCGGCCTGGTCGTGGTGATGCGCTTCCGCAAGGTGCGCGGGCCGTTCTGCCGCAGCTGCGGCCTGGCCACGCTGCGGGAGTTGAGCGCCGACAGCCTCTGGCAGGGCTGGACGAGCATCGGCTCCGTCCTGTGGAACCCGATCACCCTGCTCGCCAACCTGCTGACCTGGTTCAAGCTGCGCCGCCTGGCCGACCCCGTCCCGGGCGCCCCCGGCGTCCCGGAGCACCCGGGCCGGCCGCTGTACCACCGCCCGGAGCTGGCCGGCCTGCTGATCCCGGTCGCCGCCGCCGGCCTGTTCTACCTCGCCCTCAAGGACGACCCCGACCTCGCCGACGTCGGCGACTGCGTGCACGCCACCGGCACCTTCATGCCGGACGTCAAGGTGGTCGACTGCGCCGACCGCACCGCGAACTACCGCATCATCGGCCGCTTCGAACGCGAGGACACCACCGCCTGCCACACCCTCCCCGGCTCCACCGCCTCCTACGTCGCCTCCGCCGGGCACTCCCGCTACACCCTCTGCCTGTCCGCGATCCCGAACCCGTACGGCGTCCCCGTCCGCGGCGTCTGAGCACGGCGCGGCCCGCCGGACGGGCCCGGCGGGTCGCAGGAGGTGCGGGGTCAGGCCGGGCGACGGGTGAGCTTCACCCGGACCGGACCGCGGACCTCCAGGGTGATGCCCTGGCCGAGCGGGACCTCGGTGTCGACGGCGGTGACCTGGTGGTCGCGGAGCAGGACGGCCAGGGACAGCACCGACTCCAGCATCGAGAAGTGCTGGCCGATGCAGGCCCGCGGGCCGCCGCCGAAGGGGTACCAGGCGTAGCGGTGCCGGGTGGCCTCGCGCTCGGGGGTGAACCGCTCCGGGTCGAAGCGCTCCGGGTCCTCCCAGTGCGCGGGGTGACGGTGCGTCACGTACGGGGCGATCAGCACGTCCGCGCCGGCCGGGATCTCCACCCCGCCGACCACGGTCGCCTTCACGGCCCGCCGGCCGACCGAGGGCGCGGCCGGGTAGAGCCGCATCGCCTCCTTCAACACCATGGTCAGGTAAGGGAGTTGCTGGTAGTCGGCGGCGGTCGGGCGGCGCCCGTCGGCCAGCAGGTCGGCGGCCTCCCGGTGGGCCCGCTCCTGCTCCGCGGGGTGCTTGCCGAGCAGGTGCAGGGCGAAGGTGAGCGAGGTGGCGGTGGTCTCGTGCCCGGCCAGCAGGAAGATCAGCACCTGCTCGCGCAGCTCGGTGGCGTCGAGCTGGTTGCCGTCCTCGTCGCGGGCCTTGGCGAGCAGGGTGAGCAGGTCCTCGCCGTCGGCGGCGTCCCCGTCGGTGGCCCGGCCCGCGATGATCGTGTCGCACACCTCGTAGAGCGCCCGTTCGGCGGCCAGCGCCTTGCGGTGGCCGGGCAGCGGCCACTCGCGGGGCAGCCGGAACGGGGAGAAGCCCCGGTCGCGGACGAAGGCGTTGAGGATCGGGAAGGCGTGGTGGACGGTCTCGACCGCCTCCTCGACGTCCTGGCCGAACAGGATGCGGGAGACGGTGCGCAGCGCGAAGCGGTTCATCTCCTCGGCGAGGTCGACCTGCCCGCCGGGGACGGTGGCCCAGCGGGCGGCCAGCGCCTCGGTCTCGATGCCGATCGCGTCGGCGTAGCCGTCGACCCGGCGGCGGGTGAACAGCGGCTGGACCAGGCGGCGCTGGCGCAGGTAGTCCTCGTCCTGGGAGGTGAGCAGGCCGTTGCCGAAGCTCTCCCGGATCTCGCCGTAGAAGACGTTGTCCTTGCGGAAGTTGGCCGCCTCGGTGGCGAGGACCTGTTGGGCGCCCTCGGGCGAGGTGACCATCCAGAGTTCGGCCCGCAGGCCGGGCGGGCCGGCCTGGATGCGGACCACGTCGCCGTGGTCGCGGCGGGCGGCGAGGTAGGTGGCGAGCGGGTCGCGCTTGAGGTCGAGCAGCGAGCCGATCAGCGGCAGTCCGGCCGGGCCGGGCGCCCGGGTGGTGGTGGCCATGGAGTCTCCCCCTCCGTCAGCGGGCGAACCGCCGTGCGCGGACGGTTCGCTGAAACCGCGTCAGTATCCCCCGGCGGGGCCGCGCGGGGCGAGGGCGCCCGGCCCGGGAACCCCCGGGGAGGGCTTGAGGCATTGCACATGCAACCCTTAAGTTCCCCTTAAGGTCGCTTGTGCAATGAGGCAGCAGCCCCGGGGCCAGCAGCTGCGGCACTATGATCGCCTCGTCATACCCCGAGCCTTCACCTACGCCGGCCACACCCGACCACGTCCGCCCACCACTACCAGGGGAACCCACCCATGCGCAGCGCCAGACGACTCCTCGCCGCCTCCGCCGTCCTCGTCCTCGCGGCCGGCCTGACGGCGTGCACCGGCTCCACCGGCTCCTCCACCACCGATGCCGCCGTGACGCCCCGGCCCGAGGTCAAGGGCACCGTCACGGTCTTCGCGGCGGCCTCCCTCAAGGAGTCCTTCACCGAGATCGGCAAGCGTTTCGAGACCGCCTACCCGGGCGTCAAGGTGACCTTCAACTTCGGCGGCTCCTCGGCGCTCGCCCAGAGCATCGTCTCCGGCGCGCCCGCCGACGTGTTCGCCGCGGCCAGCCCGGCCACCATGAAGACGGTCAGCGACGCCAAGCTGACCGGCGGCGACCCGAAGGTGTTCGTGAAGAACACGCTGGAGATCGCGGTCGCCAAGGGCAACCCGAAGCACGTGGCCGGCCTCAAGGACCTGACCGGCCTGAAGACGGCGCTGTGCGCCAAGGAGGTGCCGTGCGGCGCCGCCGCCGTCACCGCGCTGAAGGCCGCGGGCGTGAACCTCACCCCCGCGACCTACGAGCAGGACGTCAAGGGCGCGCTCACCAAGGTCGAACTCGGCGAGGTCGACGCCTCGCTCGTGTACAGGACCGACGTGCAGGCCGATGCTGCGAAGATCGACGGCGTGGACTTCCCCGAGGCCGCCCAGGCCGTCAACGACTACCCGATCGCCGCGCTCGCCAAGGCGCCGAACACCAACGGCGCGGCCGCCTTCCTCGGCTACGTCGGCTCCGCGGACGCCCGCCGGGTGCTCACCGAGGCCGGCTTCCAGGCGCCGTGACCTCCCCCCGTTCCACCACCGCACCACACCCCCGGGGCCGGCGGCGGCCCCGGGGGGCCGGCCGCGCCCCCGCCGCACTGCTGCTGCCCGCGCTGCTCGGCCTCGCCTTCCTGGTGCTGCCGCTGCTCGGCCTGCTGGTGCGCGCGCCGTGGAGCACGCTGCCGGAGCTGCTCACCGGCCCCGAGGTCTGGGAGGCGCTGAAGCTCTCGCTGATCTCCGCGACCCTGGCCACCGCCGTCGCGCTGCTGTTCGGCGTGCCGCTGGCCTGGCTGCTGGCCCGCACCGACTTCCCCGGCCGCCGGGTGGTGCGCGCCCTGGTCACCCTGCCGCTGGTGCTGCCGCCGGTGGTCGGCGGCGTGGCGCTGCTGCTGGTGCTCGGCCGCAACGGCATCCTCGGCCGCTGGCTGGACGCCTGGACCGGCGTCACCCTCCCCTTCACCACCTCGGGCGTGGTGCTCGCCGAGGCGTTCGTGGCGATGCCGTTCCTGGTGATCAGCGTGGAGGGCGCGCTGCGCGCCGCCGACCCGCGCTACGAGGAGGCCGCGGCGACCCTCGGCGCCTCCCGGCTGACCGCCTTCCGCCGGGTCACGCTGCCGCTGGTCGCCCCCGGGATCGGCGCGGGCGCCGTCCTGGCCTGGGCCCGGGCGCTCGGCGAGTTCGGCGCCACCATCACCTTCGCCGGCAACTTCCCCGGCCGGACCCAGACCATGCCGCTGGCCGTCTACCTCGCCATGGAGTCGGACCCGGAGGCGGCGATCGCCCTCAGCCTGGTCCTGCTCACCGTCTCGGTCGCCGTCCTGGCCGGCCTGCGCGACCGCTGGATGTCCACGCCGTGAAGCCCCCTCCCCCTTCCTCCCCCGCCCTGGACGCCGAACTGCGCGTCGAGCAGGGCGCGTTCACCCTCGACGTGGCGCTGAGCGCCGAGCCCGGCGAGGTGGTCGCGCTGCTCGGCCCGAACGGGGCCGGCAAGTCCACCGCGCTGCGTGCCCTGGCCGGGCTGCTGCCGCTGACCGGCGGCCACCTGCGGCTGGACGGCACCGTGCTGGACTCCCCCGCCGACGGGGTCTTCCGGCCCGCCGAGCAGCGCCCGATCGGCGTGGTCTTCCAGGACTACCTGCTGTTCCCGCACCTGTCCGCGCTCGACAACGTCGCGTTCGGGCTGCGCTGCCGGGGCCTGCGCCGGTCCGCCGCCCGGGCCGGGGCGCTGCCCTGGCTGGAGCGGATGGGACTGGCCGAGCACGCCGGGCGGCGCCCCGCACAGCTCTCCGGCGGCCAGGCGCAGCGGGTCGCGCTGGCCCGGGCGCTCGCCGTCCGGCCCCGACTGCTGCTGCTGGACGAGCCGCTGGCCGCGCTGGACGCCCGGACCCGGCTCGACGTGCGGGCCGAACTCCGGCACCGGCTGGCCGAGTTCGAGGCGGTCGCGGTGCTGGTCACGCACGATCCGCTGGACGCGATGGTGCTGGCCGACCGCCTGGTGGTGGTCGAGTCCGGCCGGGTCGTGCAGACCGGCCGCCCCGCCGAGGTGGCCCGGCGGCCCCGCACCGACTACATCGCCCGACTGGTCGGCCTCAACCTGTACCAGGGCACCGCCGACGGCCGCCGCGTCACCCTCCCCGAGGGCCAGGTCCTCGTCACCGACGGCGAGTTGACCGGCCCCGCGTTCGTCGCCTTCCCGCCCGACGCGGTCACCCTGCACCGCCACCGCCCCGAGACCAGCGCCCGCAACCTGTTCCCCTGCACCGTCGCCGGCCTCGACCTGCACGGCGACCGCTTCCGGGTCGACCTGACCGGCCCCCTCCCGCTCGCCGCCGACCTCACCCCGACCGCCGCCGCCGACCTCGACCTCACCCCGGGCACCCGGGTCTGGGCCGCCGTCAAGGCCACCCAGACCCACGCCTACCCGGCCTGACCCGGCCCCGCCCGGCCCGGGCCCGGCCCGCTACCATCCGGGTGCCATGACCGCCTTCGACCACCTGTTCGGCATCGGCGGCCCGCTCTCCCTGCTGGACACCCCCTCCCTGGTCCGGGAGTGGGGCCTCCCGTCCCCCGTCGTCCTGCTCTCCGGCGACGGCCACACCTGGATCGCCCTCGACCACCGCCACCGCCTTCGACCGGGACTGACCCCGCCCGGCGGTCGAAGCCGAGCCACCCGCCGTGCCAGGATCTGCGACTGTGACCAACGATCCCCTTGCCGGCCTGGACGACGTGCCCTGGGCCGAACTGCGGCACTCCTACGGCAGGGCCGACGACGTCCCCGGACTCCTCCGGGCGATGCGGGCCGGGGACTCGGAGGGCCCGTACCCGCCGAGTACGCGGTTGGCGAACCACGTCGTGCACCAGGGCACCCGCTCGCAGGCCGCGGCGCACACCGTTCCGTTCCTCGTGCGGATGGCGCTCGACCCGGAACAGGCCCACCGGCACCGGCTCGTCGCCCTGCTGACCGCCATCGCGATCGGGCTGGACAACAACCACCTGCCGAACGGCTACCACCCCCGGGAGGACCGCGACTGCCTGGACAGCCTGCGCGGCGAGGCAGACGAACAGGCCCGGTGGATCGCCGAAGCCGCGGACGACGAGGAGCGCGAGGAGCGCGCGGCGATGTGCGAGCAGGTGCTCGTCGACGCCGAGGCGGTCGTGCTCTCCTACGACACCGTACGGAAAGCGCTTCCCGCCCTCGCCGCCCTGCTGACCTCGGACAGTCCCGAACTGCGCGCCGGGACGGCGAACCTGTTCGCCTGGTTCCCCGAGTCCGCGGCGACCTCGGTCCCCCGGCTGAAGGCGTTCGTCACCGCCGAAGCCTCACCCGGCGCCGCGGCCACCGGCCTGGTCGCCCTCGGACTGCTCGGCGACCCGACGGCAGCCCCCTTCGTCGAGAGCCACCTGGACAGCCCGGCCGTCGAGTTGCGCTGGGCCTCCGCCTTCGCCCTGATCCGGCTCGGCATCACCGGCCCGCCCGTCGTCGACGCGCTGGTCGAGGTCGTCGCCCGGCCGCCGGAGAGCACCGGAACCATGACGTTCCTGAGCGGCTCCTACGGCGGCCTCGCGGCAATGGCCCTGGCCGAGACCCCCGAGGCCACCACGCCGCGGGCGGTGGAGGCCATGCTCGCCGGCCTGGCCGACTGCAAGGGCGCCGAGAGGTACCACGACAGGTACTACACGGCGTCCAGGCTCTTCACCCTGGTCTTCCCGGACACCCACGCCGCAGCCCCGCGGTCCTTCGCCGACCTGAACGACGCGCAACAACGCGTTCTCCGCTTCCTCGCCGCCCGGCACAGCGACGGCTGGCCCACCGACGGGATGGACGCCCTCCGCCATTGGAAGGTCCCGACCGACCACTCCGACCTGCGCGCGTACGTCGGGAGTGCCTAGCGCCGCATCGAGTGGCGTTCGCCCTCTCCGGGGCCTCCTGATCAGGTGAGACGGCTGCGGGCCCAGTGGGAGACTCCGCCGAGCCTGGCGGCCGCTACGCCGACGTCACCGGTCCGGACGGATTGGTCGGCCTCTGCGTCGTAACCCTCCAGGCCGCACTCCTCCTCGACCGTCCGAGCAATCCGATACGCCTCGACCATGATCGGTAGCGCCGCCTGTCCCGAGTACCGGTAGGGGATCCCGATGAACGCCGAGTCTCCGGCGTAGTCCAACTGGAGGTGACCGGCAGGCCCGTCACGCCACAGGGTCAGGCTGTAGAGGTACTCCTCGGACGTGATCGGCCCCACCTCTTGGGAGATCCGCCGCGTGAGCCTGTCCCAGACGGCACGCTGGGCGTCGGTCGGGTTCATCGGGTCGGGCTCGGCTTCCGGGTCGTAGGCGGAACCGACCTCCTGCATGGCCTCGTCGAAGGAGCGGCCCGGCTCGACCCGCAGGAAGTGGATGTCGTAGGTCACCGTCCGCAGCCTACGGCTGCGGTCCCACCGCCTTCATCGGCCCGGGGAAAGTCGCAGGTGCGCAGGAAGTCGTCCACGTGGACGTCGTCGCCCCGGGCGGGCGGGGCGGGCTCGCGTACAGTGGCGGGCATGCATCGCGGTGTTCTGCCCCCTCCCGCCGTCTGAGCGGGCGGCCGGCCACTTCCTGAGCCCGTCCGGGGCTCCGTCGCGCAGGGCGCGGCGGTTCCCGGGCCGGTCGGTGCTGCCCGCTTCCGTGGCCACTGACCATGACGGCTTTCCGGGAGTCCACCCGTGTTCTCGTTCCACTCCGCCCTGCCCGCGCGGCGGGGCCTGCTGTACGTCGCCCTCGCCGCCACCGCCTGGGGCACCGCCGGTGCGGCGGCCGCGCTGCTGTTCCGGCACAGCGGCCTGGGCCCGCTCGCCCTGACCTTCTGGCGTTCGCTGGGCGGCGCGGCCGTCCTGCTGGCGCTGCGCCCGTTCACCGGGCCCCGCCGGAGCGCCCGGCCGCGGACCGCCCCGCGCAGTGCCCCGGCGCTCGCCCGGGTCCTGCTGAACGGCCTCGGGCTGACGCTCTTCCAGGCCGCGTACTTCCTGGCCGTCCGGCACACCGGCCTGGCCGTGGCGACCGTGGTGACGCTCGGTTCGGCGCCCGTGCTGGTGGCGCTCGGCGGCCGCCTGCTGATGGACGAACGGCTGGGCCGGGCCGGGGTGTCGGCGGTGCTCGGCGCCGTCGCGGGCCTGGCCGTCCTGGTGCTGGGTGACGGTTCGTCGGGTGCCGGCGCCGATCCGGTCGGGCTGGCCTGGGCGCTGGTCTCGGCGGCGGGCTACGCGGCGATCACGCTGGCCACCCGCCACCGGGCGTCCCGTTCCGGCGCCGCGGACGACCCGGTGGCCACCACCCTGTGGTCGTTCGTGATCTGCGCGACCTGCCTGTTCCCGTTCGCGCTCGCCGAGGGCCTGCTCCCGAGCGGCGGCGCCCTGCCCTCGACGCTCGCCCTGCTCGGCTACCTGGCGACCGTCCCGACCGCGCTCGCGTACGCCCTGTACTTCGCGGGCGCGGCGGTGATCCGGGCCGCCACCGCCTCGGTGATCGCCCTGATCGAACCGCTGAGCGCCACCGTGATCGCCGCCACCCTGCTCGGCGAACCCCTCACCCCGGCGGCCCTGCTGGGCACCGCCGTCCTGCTGCTCTCGGTCACCGCCCTGGCCCGCGCGGAACTCCGCACCGGGGCCCGTGCCGAGGCCCGTACGGAGGTCCGCACCGCGCCGTAGCCGGGGTCACGGGCCGATGTGCACGGGGGAGGCCCAGCGGGAGGGACGGTCGGGGTCGGCCGCCCGGAGCCGGGACACCGCGTGGTGGAGCGCTCGGGCGACCCCGGCGTCCTGACGGGTGGTCAGGTGCCGGTAGAAGGACTCCGCCAGCTGGACGCCGGTGTCGTCGGCCACCGGCCACAGGCTTCCCACCAGGTGCCGGTAGCCCGCGAGTCGGAAGGCGGAGAGCAGGTTCAGCGACTCGTCCGGGAGGTCGGTGCGGCCGCGGGCGGTCCCGCAGGCCGACAGGAACGCCAGCGTTCCCCGGCCGGCCCGGGCGGCCGCGATGTCCGCGAAGTGCAGCCTGCCGTCGTGCAGGACGAGGTGGCCCTCGTAGTGCCGGTCGGCGTCGAACCCGGCGTGGCAGGCGATGTGGACCAGGTCGTGCCGCGGCAGTTCCGCGAGCAGGCGCTCGCGGGTGGCGGCCGCCCCGTGCAGGAGCCGGGCCCCCGGCAGCAGGCCGACGAGGACGGCGGCCTCCTCGTCGGCGCCCGGCAGTTCGGGGACGCCGGGGGCCCGGGGCACGGCGACGACCAGCGGCCGCCCCCACTCCCCCGCCTCCTCCGGCCCGTTCCGGTCCCCCGCCTCCTCCGCCCGCCGGGGCCGGGGCCGGCCGAGCGCGGAGACCGTGCCGGTGTACGAGGAGGTCACCAGGTCGAAGGCGGAGCCCTCCGCCGGGCGCTCCGCCATGTGCAGGGGGAAGTAGGAGAGGAAGCCGGTGGGGCACCACCACAGCCGGGGGCGCCCGTCGGGGTCGGCCGCACCGGCCGCGCCGTCGCGGGGCAGGTCCCGCACCGCGTCCAGGACGGGGCCCGCGACGGTGTCCCAGAGCAGGGCCAGGCCGGACCGCACGCCGTCCTCGGCGCGCAGCCGCTCGCGCACGGGCCGACCGGCGTCCAGCGCGTCCTCGGTCCCGACGACGATGCCGGTGGCGAGCGCCCTGAGGGTGTCCCGGTCGAGCCGGGGCAGCGGGAGCGCGCGGACGCCTTCCGCCGTCACGATCAGCGCGTGGGAGCCCGCGCCGTCCCGGCCGGCCAGGGTCACCACCACCGGGCCCGCCGTGCAGGCGCCGAGGATCTGTTCCAGCCGCGGCGGCCGGAGGAACTCCTCGAACCCCGGCAGGTGCCGGATCTCGGAGGTCAACTGCTGCCGCCGCTCGGCCAGTTGCTGTCGGCGGTCGGCGTCCGGCGCGGCCCGCCACTCGTCCGGGAGGGCCCGCAGCCCGGCCGCCAGGGCGGGGGACCCGGCCTCCAGCCGGTCCAGGTCCGCCGAGACGGCGGCCGACTCGCGGTGGATCAGGCCGCGTCCCTGCTCCAGGAGTTCCAGGGCCCGTTCCGGGCGGCCGAGCGAGAGCAGGCAGGAGGCGGCCACCGCCGGCAGCGGCGCGAAGGGCGCGAGGACCCGGGCCCGGTCCTGGTCGTGCCACAGCTGTCCGACCAGTTCCGGGAGGAGACGGCTCGCCAGCTCCAGGTCCTCGGCGGCCGCCCCGGGGTCGTCCAGGGCCAGCGCGAGCTTGCCCGCCGCCCAGGCGCCCTCCAGCCGTCGGCGCACCGGGGCGGCGGGCGAGCCGGCCACCTCGCGCAGCAGCCGGGCCGCCTCGTCCGCGTCCGCGCGGTCGCCGAGGTCCAGGTACCGGTTGGAGAGCGTCGCCCCGAGCGCGAAGCCCCGCACCGCCCGGCCGTGCGGGGTGTCCGCCGCGTCGAGGGCCTCGCGCAGGACGGCCACAGCCTCGTCCAGGTCCGCGCGGTCCCCGGAGCGGGCGTACGCCTCGGACAGCGCGGTGGCCAGCGCCTCCAGGACGACGCCGGTCGGGTGGCCGGCGGCGGCGCGGTGGGCCTGCCGGGCGAGTGCCAGCGCCTCCTCGGCGTCGCGGACCGCCGCCGCCCCGGACGCCCCGTTCTGCCCGGCCGGGACGAGCCGGGCCCGCCGCCCGAGCCAGCGGCTGAGGTTGGCCGTCAGCGCGACCCGGAGCGCCGGACCCGCCGACCCCGCACCCACCGACCCCGCACCCACCGGCCCCGGACCCGCCGGCCCCCCACCCGTCGGCCCGGCGAGCGCGGTGCGGGCGAGGCCGATCATCTCGTCCAGCGTCGTGGCGTCGATCTGCCCGTCCTCGTCCTCGGCCAGGTTCTCGAGGAGGAAGGCGAGGTTGTTGAGTTCCCGGGGCAGGGTCGGGTGCCCGGGCGGCAGGGCCGCGACCTGCGACCGGCCCAGGGCCACCGCTTCGCGCAGGGAGGCGGCGTCGCCGGTCTCCCGGTACCTGCGCTGCAGCAGGCCGGCGAGGTTGGTCGTGTGGTCCGACCGGTTCGGGTGGCCGGGCGGCAGCAGTTCCAGGGCCCGGCGGTTCAGCGCGACGAGTTCGGCGAGCGCGTCGGGGGCGTGCCGGGACTCGTAGGCCACCAGCAGCGTCTCGCACAGGCGCGCCAGGTGCTGCGCCTGCTCGGGCGTCCCGGCGGGGGACTCCTCGAACTGCCGCCGGGCGAGGCGGAGCGCGCCCGCCATGGCGTCCGGGACGGCGTGGTGCTCGTGCAGCAGGGTCAGGACGTGCACCAGGTTGCCGGTGGCCCGGCCGCGGTCCGCCGCGGTCCCGGCCGTCACCGTGCCCAGTTGCAGCACCGCGGCCGCGGCGAGCAGGGCCGTCCGGTCGTGCGGCCCGGTCTGCTCCAGCAGGTGGCCCGCGAGGTTGCCCCAGCTGCCGACCTGGGGCGTCCCCGGCCGGGCGGGCCCCGGGAGGACCTCGCGGACGGCCTCCGGCACGGACTCCGGCTCGGCGTCCCGCAGCGGGGCGAGCAGCGTGAGCGCGACCCACAGGTCCCGCTCGCCCCGGGGGTCGGGCCGCCGGTCCGCCCCGCCGCGCAGCCAGCACACCCATCCGGCCGCTTCGAGCAGGCGCAGGTGCGGCTGCACGTCGAGCCGCATGTCCCGGAGGACGGCCCGCACGGCGGCCTCCAGGGCCTCGGCCGTCTCCCGCTCCGCCCCGGGCCCGGCCAGGACGGCGGGGTCCTGGCGGTCGGCGTACGCCGCGAGCCGTCGCCGCAGCGCCCGCGCCGCCGACTCCTCCGGGCCCGGACCGTCCGGGTTCAGACCCTCCGGCACGGGAGCCACTCCTCCCGGCTCGCGTCCCAGACCAGGGTCCGGCCCCGGAGTTCGCTGCGGTCCATCACGGCCAGCCGGCGCAGGGCGTTCGCGGGGACGGGGTCCGGCACCAGCAGGTGCAGGTCGGTCTCGGGGTCGAGGACGCTGAGGTAGTCGGCGGGAGCGGCGGCCAGGGCGGCGGGCTGCTCTCCCCCGGGGCCCAGCGAGCCCCCGGCACCCCCGACACCCCCGGCACCCCCGACACCCCCGGCGTCCCCGACACCCCCGGCCCGCCGCGAGCCGCGCAGCAGGCCCCGGAGCGCGGTGTAGGCGTCCTCGGCGGTCTTCCCCACGAACGCCTGGACGAAGGGCAGCACCACCGAGGTGGTGGCCCCGCCGAGGATCAGCGCCACCCATGCGGGCACGTCCCGCACCGCCGGGGCGGCGACGGGCCCGCCGTCCGCCCCGGTCTCCGGGGGCCGGGAGAGTTCGCCGGCGATCAGCGCGGCGACGGCGGCGGTGCCGTCGCTCCCGGGCACGGTGCGGGTCCGCCGCCCCGGGGAGGTGAGCTGCCAACTGTCGTCGGCGGCGCGGTAGCGGACCACGCAGTCGTGCGGCTCCCGCGGGTGCAGCGGCGGGTCGGCGCGCAGCCAGAGCCAGCCCATGTCGCCCGTGCCGTCGGCGCTCTCGTCCCGGTAGACGCTGCTGCGCACCGGGCCGAGGCCCCGCGCGGACAGGGCGTCCGTCATCGCCGCGAGCCGTTCGTCCGTGCCCCGGGGTTCGGTCCTTGCGTCGTCCTCGGTATCCGTCACACCGCATTGTCTCCTCAACGTCCTTGGTTTGTCGGTGACTTCGACCAAGCGGCGGACCGGGGGGACGGTCAGTCGGCTTCGAGGGCGAGCAGGGCGGCCTTGGCGTCGGGGCCGCCGATGTAGCCGCCGAGGGTGCCGTCGGCGCGCAGCACGCGGTGGCAGGGGACGACGACGGGCAGCGGGTTGGTGGCGCAGGCGGTGCCGACGGCCCGGACGGCCCCGGGGTTGCCGACGAGTTCGGCGACCTGCCGGTAGCTGCGGGTCTCGCCGTAGCCGATCTCCGGCAGGTGCTGCTGGACGAGTTGCCGGAAGCCCTTGGACAGGGAGAGGTCGAGCGGCAGGTCGAAGGTCCGGCGGCGGCGGGCGAAGTACTCGTCGAGTTCGCGGGCGGCGTCGTCCAGGCGCCGGGGGGCGCGCAGGACGCGGGGGCCGAGCCGGTGGCCGAGGGTGTCGAGGACGCGGTCGTGGTCCTCGGCGGCGTAGGCGACCCGGGCCAGCCCGCGGGGGGTGGCGGCGAGCAGCAGGGGGCCGAGCGGCGAGTCGACGGTGGTGTAGGCGACGTCGACCAGGCCCTCCCGGTCGGCGTCGGCCTCCAGCCGGCGGTGCAGCCGGGCCAGGACGGCGGCGTCCTCGGGGGTCGAGAACAGGGCGGTGAGCCGGTCGCCGGTCATGGTGCTTCTCCTTCGTCCCCGTACGGGGGGTAGTGCTTCCGGAGGGTCCTGATCCCGTCGGCGGCGGCTCTGCGGGCCGCTTCGACGGTGCCGCCGAGGATCTGCGCGACTTCCGCGTAGGGCAGGCCGACGAGGTAGTGGTAGGCGACGACCTGGCGCTGTTTGGGCGGCAGCAGCCGGACCGCGGCCCACAGGCCGCTGTCCTCGGCGGGGTGGTCGGGGGCGGCGGGGGTCTCGGGCAGGTCGCCGACGGGCAGCGGGCGGCGTTTCGCGGCGCGGTGGACGTCGACGGCCTTGCGGTGGGCGATGGTCACCAGCCAGGCTTCGACGTCGGCGTCGTCCGGCAGGTCGGGCCAGGCCCGCATCGCGGACAGGAAGGTCTCCGACCAGGCGTCCTCGGCGTCCTGCGGGCCGAGCACGGCCCGGCAGACCCGGAGCACGGTGGGGCCGTGCTCCGCGACGATCTTCTCGAAGGGCTGTTTCACGGGGCTCTCTCGTGACGGCGGGTCAGAACAGGCGGGCGGCGGCGACCTCGGCCGGCTCCTCCAGTTCGAGGAGTTCCTGCTTGCGCCGCAGCCCGCCGGCGTAGCCGGTCAGCGAGCCGTCGGCGCCGACCACCCGGTGGCAGGGCACCAGGACGCACAGCGGGTTCGCGCCGACGGCCTGGCCGACCCGCTGCGCGAGGCGGCGGTCGCCGAGCTGCTCGGCCAGGCGCCCGTACGTGGTGGTGCTGCCGTACGGGATCGCCCTCAGGGCGGCCCAGACCTTCTCCTGGAACGCGTCGCCGGCGGTGCGCAGCGGCAGGTCGAAGCTGTCGCGGCGGCGGTCGAGGTAGTCGTGGAGCTGTTCGGCGGCCGCGGCGAGCAGCGGGTCCGCGGCCGGTTCGACGGCGGGTCCGAAGGTCCGCGGGTCCGGGCGGCGGACGTGGTGGTGGAAGTACAGGCCGGTGACGGCGTCGCCGTCGGCGACCAGGGTGATCGCGCCGAGCCGGGTGTCGGCGACGGTGTGCCGGGTGGTGTCCATGTCGTCTCTCCTGTCGTCCCTGCTCCCTCACCCCGTAGACGGTGCGCGGCGGCGGAACGTGAGGTCCCGTCCGGAAGATTCTCCCGGCGACGGCATCGCGGCGGGGCGGTGGACGACCCGCCAGATATGTAAAGTTGAACCTATTTACCTAATATCGGACTTCATTCGATCGCCCTGGCCGCCCCGCCGCGGCCCGTCGAGCCTGCGTGCAAACCGCCGGACTGTTCACCTACGCTCCGGGCCATGAGCGCCGAGCACCCGTCACTGAACATCTGCGACCGGGGACACCGCGTCCACCGGCCCGCCGGCCTGGAGGAGGTCGCCGACGAAACGGGCCAGGTCCTGGGCTTCTGCGCGACCTGCCCGTGCGGCGGGGAGGCGCTCGTCGTCGTCTGGCCCGGCGACGGGGCGCAAGTCTGGGAGAGCGACGGCACCGGCCTGGCCGCGGACTTCGAGGCCACCCGGTGGCCGGAGCTGGCGCCGCCGGGCCCGTTCCCCGTCCGGGTGCTCCCGGCCCTGGGGCCGGCGATGTTCTCGAAACGCGACGAGGACCGCGCCCTGTTCGAAGAGCTGTGCCGTACCGGCTGGGAGTGACCGCGGGCCGCGGGCCGGTGCCGCGCGGGAACGGACACGGAGGGTAGCCGCCACCGGGTGGAGCGGTTGCCGGTGCGCGGGGCGGATCGCACGATCGGGCTGTGCCGCCGGAGCCACCGGCTCCTGCGGCGTGCGGTGGACCGGTCCGCCGCCCCGTCCCGTTCCCCGTCCCGTCGAGAGGCGAGCCCGTGCCCGAGAACCGCGAACCGGCCGAGACCGACGCACTGCCCGACAACACCGGCTCGGCGGCCGGCGGCTGCCCGTTCACCGGCGGGCAGCCCGGCCCGCTCAGGGGCGACGGCATCCAGCAGTGGTGGCCCGAGCGCCTCGACCTCGGCGTGCTGCGCCGCTACAGCGGGGGCACCGACCCGAACGGGGACGGCTTCGACTACGCCGCCGCGTTCGACGCGCTCGACCTGCCCGCGGTCAAGCGCGACATCGAACGGGTGCTGACCACCTCGCAGGACTGGTGGCCGGCCGACTTCGGGCACTACGGGCCGTTCGTCGTCCGGATGGCCTGGCACCTGTCGGGAACGTACCGGGTCACCGACGGCCGGGGCGGCAACGGCGCCGGCCTGCAGCGCTTCGCCCCCGTCAACTCCTGGCCCGACAACGTCAACCTCGACAAGGCCCGGCGGCTGCTGTGGCCGGTGAAGCAGACCTACGGGCGGGCCCTGTCGTGGGCCGACCTGATGGTCCTGGCCGGCAACGTGGCGCTGGAGTCGATGGGCTTCGCCACCTTCGGCTTCGGCGGCGGCCGCGAGGAGGTCTGGGGCCCGGACGAGGCCGTGTACTGGGGCCCCGAGGCCGTGTGGCTCACCAACGAGCGGCACCAGGAGGACGGCGAGCTCCGGGCGCCCCTGGCCGCCTCCATGATGGGCCTGATCTACGTCAACCCCGAGGGCCCCGACGGCCGTCCGGACCCGATGGCCGCGGCCGTCGACATCCGCGAGACCTTCGCCCGGATGGCGATGAACGACGAGGAGACCGTCGCCCTGTGCGCGGGCGGCCACACCTTCGGCAAGACCCACGGCGCCGCGGGCTCCGACACCCTGGGCCCCGAACCGGAGGCCGCCCCGATCGAGGAGCAGGGCCTCGGCTGGAAGGGCGCCCACGGCTCCGGCACGGGCAACGACACCGTCACCAGCGGCCTGGAGGTGATCTGGACCGACACCCCCACCACCTGGGACAACCGCTACTTCGAGATCCTGCTCGGCTACGAATGGGAGCTGACGGAGAGCCCCGGCGGCGCGCACCAGTGGCGGCCCAAGGACGGCGCGGGCCGCGACACCGTCCCCGACCCGCACGACCCGGCCGCCCGGCGCACGCCCGCGATGCTGACCACCGACATCGCGATGCGGGTCGACCCGGACTACGCGCGGATCTGCCGCCGCTTCCTCGACCACCCCGAGGAGTTCGCCGACGCCTTCGCCCGGGCCTGGTACAAGCTCACCCATCGCGACATGGGGCCGATCACCCGCTACCTGGGGCCCGAGGTCGCCGCGGAGCAGCTGGTCTGGCAGGACCCGCTGCCCGCCCCCGCCGAAGCACCGCTCGACCGCGACGCCGTCGAGCAGCTCAAGTCCCGGGTGCTGGCGACCGGCCTCCCGACCGCCGACCTGGTGTGGCTCGCCTGGTCCTCCGCGTCCACGTTCCGCCGCAGCGACAAGCGGGGCGGCGCCAACGGCGCCCGCATCCGGCTGGAGCCGCAGAACGGCTGGGCCGTCAACGAGCCGCACCGCCTGTCCGCGCTGCTGCGCCGGCTGGAGGACGTCCGCGCGGACTTCGCCTCCGCCCGCCCCGAGGGCCACGGCGTCTCGATGGCCGACCTGATCGTGCTCGCCGGCACCGCCGCCGTCGAGAAGGCCGCCGCCGACGCCGGGCACGCCGTCCCGGTCGCCTTCACCCCCGGCCGGGTCGACGCCGACCAGGAGCACACCGACATCGACGGCTTCTCCTACCTGGAGCCCGCCTCCGACGGGTTCCGCAACTACCCGGGCAAGGACGCGCTGCCCGCCGAGTACCGCCTCGTCGACCACGCCGACCTGCTCGCCCTGAGCGCCCAGCACCTCACCGCCCTGGTCGGCGGCCTGCGCACGCTCGGCGCGACCTACCAGGGCACCGCGACGGGCGTGCTGACCGCCACCCCCGGCGTGCTGACCAACGACTGGTTCGTCAACCTCCTCGACCAGGGCACGGCGTGGGCCCCCGCCGCGCACGACCCCTCGCTCTACGAAGGCCGCGACCGCGCCACCGGCACCGCCCGCTGGACCGCGAGCCGCGCCGACCTGGTGTTCGGCTCCAACGCCGAACTGCGCGCCCTCGCCGAGGTCTACGCCTCCGCCGACGGCGCGGCGAAGTTCGTCGAGGACTTCACCGCCGCATGGACCCGGGTGATGGACCTCGACCGCTTCGACCTGCGGGAGCGCGCCCGCCCCTGACCCGCCGCCGCCCCCTCGTGGCGGACGAGGCCCCGTCACCGCCGACGGCGCGACACCGACCCCCGGTGTCGCGCCGTTAGCGGTGACGGGGCCTCCTGTCAGTCCGGATGGTTCCGGGTTCCCGGTCGCGCGGCGCGTGGCTAGCGTCCCAAGCGCTCGATTCCCGGCGGTCCGAACGGGCCGCCGTCACGCGCTTCCAGGAGGCCGCCTTGACTGCGAACCACCCCACCCGCAGGAGCCTGCTCAAGTCCGCCGGCGGGCTCGGCGCCGCACTGGCGCTGGGCACCGCGGGCTCGTTGGCGGCGGCCGGGCCCGCGGCGGCGGCCGACGACGGCTTCGGTCTGAGCATCGTGGAGCGCAACGAGGGCGATCCGCGGATGTGGTACTACCGCTTCCGGACCTCGGCGATCGGCTGGAACCCCGCCGTGAACGTGCTGCTGCCGGACGACTACCACTGGAGCGGCCGCACCTACCCGGTGCTGTACCTGTTCCACGGCGGCGGCACCGACCAGGACTTCATCACCTTCGACCGGATGGGCATCCGGGACTGGACCGTCGGCAAGCCGATCATCGTGGTGATGCCGGACGGCGGCCACGCCGGCTGGTACTCCAACCCGGTCAGTTCCAACGTGGGCCCGCGGAACTGGGAGCAGTTCCACATCAACCAGCTGCTGCCGTGGGTCGAGGCCAACTTCCGCACCTTCGCCGAGTACGACGGCCGCGCGGTGGCCGGGTTCTCGATGGGCGGCTTCGGCGCGCTCAAGTACGCCGCGAAGTACTACGGGCACTTCGCCTCGGTCAGCGCCCACTCGGGCCCGGCCAGCCTGCGCCGCGACGGCGGCCTGGTCGCGCACTGGGCGAACGCCTCGTCCGCGGCCCTCGACCTGAACGGCGGCACGATCTACGGCGCGCCGCTCTGGGACGAGGCGCGGGTGAGCGCCGACAACCCGGTGCAGCGGATCGAGAGCTACCGCAACAAGCGGGTCTTCCTGGTGGCGGGCACCAGCCCCGACCCGGTGGACTGGTTCAGCAGCGTCAACGAGCCGCAGGTGCTGGCCGGACAGCGCGAGTTCCGCTCGCTGCTCGACCAGGCCGGCATCCCGCACGACTCGCACGAGGTGCCCGGCGGCCACTGGGTCCGGCCCGACCTGATGCAGCTCGACCTCGACGGCATCGTCGACCGCCTGCGCAAGGCGTGAGGGCGGCCGCGGTGTTCTCCTCCCTCACCCGCCGCGCCCCCTACCTGGCGCTGGCCGCGGCCGCCGTGCTGCTGCCGCTCTCCGGGCCGGCCGCCCCCGCCGCCGCGGCCGGGTTCGCGGCGTCCTGCCCCGCCGCCGGGTTCATCTCGCAGGGCTACACCGACGAGCACAACGGCATCGACATCGCCAACGACTACGGGACGCCGATCCACGCGGTCGGCGACGGCGAGGTGGTGGCCTCCGGCCCGGCCCAGGGCTACGGCCAGTGGATCCGCGTCCTGCACCCGGACGGGACCATCACCGAGTACGGGCACATGTACGAACGGGACGTGGCCGTCGGCGACCACGTGACGGCCGGTCAGCGGATCGCGCTGATGGGCAGCGAGGGCACCTCCAGCGGCCCGCACCTGCACCTGCGGGTCTGGGCGGATTCGAACGCGACCGTGCGCACCGACCCGGTGCCGTACCTCGCGGAGCGCGGCGTCCCGGTGCCCTGCACGCCGGGGTCCGGTCCCCGCCCGGCGCCGCTGGTGTATCCGGCGCAGTCCGGTCGGGTGGTGTCGGCGCGGTCGGCGGACGGGCGGTTGGAGGTGTTCGCGGCCGGGGCGAACGGCGTCTCGCACGCCTGGCAGACCACGGCCAGCGGCGCCTGGTCGGACTGGGAGACGCTCGGCGGCCCCGGCGGGGCGGAACTCGCCATCGCACCCAACGCGGACGGCCGGTTGGAGATGTTCGCGCTCAACGGCAGCACCTTCCAACACCGTTACCAGCTCCAGCCCTCCGGCGGCTGGTCCGACTGGGAGACCTTCGGCGGCGGCGGCCACGACCTCGCGGTCGGCTCCAACCAGGACGGCCGCATCGAGGTCTTCGCCTCCGGACCCGTCGGCGTCTTCCACAAGTACCAGAGCGCGCCGAACGGCGGCTGGTCGGACTGGGAGTCCGCGGGCGGCGGTCCCGCCGACAGCGAGATCGCGCTCGGCAAGGCCCCGGACGGACGCCTGGAGGTGTTCGCCCTCAACGGCAGCACCTTCCAGCACCAGTGGCAGACCGGCGTGAACGGCGGCTGGTCCGCCTGGGAGACCTTCGGCGGCGGCGGCCACGACCTCACCGTCGACCACAACCAGGACGGCCGCCTCGAAGTCTTCGCCTCCGGACCGGTCGGCGTCTTCCACAAGTACCAGACCAATCCGACGAGTTGGTCCGACTGGGAACCCACCGGCGGCCCCGCCGACTCCCGGCTGACCAGCCAGCCGACCGCGGACGGCCGGGTCGAGGTGTTCGCCATCAACGGCAGCACCGCGCAGCACATCTGGCAGACCGGCCTGAACGCCCCCTACAACCAGTGGGAGACCTTCGGCGGCGGCGGCACCGAGGTCGTCGCCACCGCCAACGCGGACGGCCGGATCGAAGTCTTCGGGACCAGCAGTGCCGGTGTCTTCCACCGGTGGCAGACCGGATTCTCCACCTGGTCCGACTGGGCCTGGCTCAACACCACGGCCGGACCCGCGGTCGGCTGACCGTACCGGCGACCCTCCTGGAGCGCAGCCATGTCCCCGATCAGCAGGCGCGGACTGCTGCGGGCGGCCGGAGCGGGAGCACTCGTGCTCCCGCTCGCGGGCCGTCCCGCCACCGCAGCCCCGCCCGGCGCCGCCGAGCCCCACCTGTGGGTCGGCGCCGGACCGTTCGACCGGGTCTACGACCCGTCCACCGAGCGCCGCCGCTACCTCAACGACCACACGCTGGTCCGGGCCGGCGGGCGCTGGCACCTGTTCGGCATCGTCGGCGACAGCGCGCCGCCCGGGCAGGCCCCCGACAGTTCCGCCGAGGTCTCGTTCGCGCACGCCTCGGCGCCCGACCCGTCCGGCCCGTGGACCGGGCACCCGGACGCGTTGACGGTCGATCCCGCGTACTTCGGGGAGGAGCACCTGTGGGCCCCGCACGTCGTCGAGTCGGACGGCGTCCACTGGATGTTCTACGCGGCGGGCGGGCGCGCCGGGGCGGCGATCAACGCCGCCACCTCCACCGACCTGTTCACCTGGACCCGGCTGCCGTCCGGGCCGCTGTTCCGCGGCAACGCCGCCCGCGACCCGATGGTGCTGCGGATCGGCGCCGAGTGGGTGATGTACTACACCGAACTGTCCGCCGCCGACGGCCGGCACCAGGTCTGCTGCCGGCGCTCCACCGACCTGCTGGACTGGGGCGCCCCCGGCGTGGCCTTCGCCGACGCGGCCACCGCCGCGGACGGCGTGTCGGTCACCGAGTCGCCGTTCGTGGTGGCCCGGGACGGCTGGTACTACCTGTTCCTCGGGCCGCGGAACGGCTACGAGGGCACCGACGTCCTCGCCTCCCGCGACCCGTTCCGCTTCACCGTCGACGGCTGGGCCGGCCACGTGCCGGGCCACGCGGTGGAGGCGGTCACCGACGGGCAGCGGTGGTGGGCGAGCGCCGCCGGGTGGTTCCGGCACGGCCTGTACCTGGCCCCGCTGAGCTGGCAGCCCGCCCCGCCGCCCTGGCAGAGCCCGGACAACCCGGTCGCCGCCCCGGACGCGCGGGGCCTGCTGAACGTCTTCGCGCTGGACGCGGCCGACCGGTCGGTGCTGCGCCGGGTGCAGCTCGACCCGGCCGCCGACGCCTGGTCCGACTGGGAGGTGTTCGGCGGCCCGGCCGGCGCGCTGCCCGTGCTGGGCCGTGACACCGACGGCCGGCTGGAGGTGTTCTCGCTCGCCCCCGGCGGCGCCGGGCTGGACCACCGCGTGCAGCGGGCGGACGGCTCCTGGTCGGACTGGGAGGTGTTCGGCGGCCCGGCCGGCGCCGCCCCCGCCGTCGCCCGGAACGCGGACGGGCGGCTGGAGGTCTTCGCGCCCGCGCCGGGCGGCGCGCTGGTCGCCCGCCGCCGGCAGCGCTCGCCCGGCTCGGCCGACTGGGAGGACTGGGACGCGGGGTTCGGCGGACCGGTGGGCGCGCCGCCGGTGGTCGCCGCCAACGCCGACGGCCGGTTGGAGGTGTTCGTGCTCGCGCCCGGCGGCGCGGCGCTGCTGCACCGCTGGCAGACCTCGCCGGGCGGCGCCTGGTCCGGCTGGGAGCGCTTCGGCACGCCCGCGGGCGGCGCGCCCCGGGTGGCCCGGGACGGCACCGGCCGGCTGAACGTCACCGCGGTCGCCCCGTCCGGCACGGCGGCCTTCCAGCGCCGCCAGTCGGTGCCGAGCGGGGGCTGGGACGACTGGCAGCCGCTGCTCGGCTGGTCCACCGCCGCCCCGCTGACGGTCGCCGGGGCGGACGGCCGGCTGGAGGCGTTCACCCTCGCCCCCGGCGGCGCACGGCTGTCCCACCGCTGGCAGTCGACGCTCGCGGGGGCCTGGGCGCCGGACGGTGTGCTCGGCGAGGACTTCGGCGAACCCGGCCCGGCCGCGGCCGCCCCGCCCACGGCCGTCGCCGACCCGACCGGGCGGCTGCACGTCTTCGCGGTGACCGAGGACGGCCGGCTGCGCACCCGGGTCCAGGACCGGCCCGGCGGCGGCTGGCGGCCGTGGGCCGCCTTCGGCGACCGCCGGGTGGCGCCGCTGCCCGCGGGGACGCCGGTGCCCTGACCACCGCCCGTCCGACGCCTCGTCACGTGACCTACACCACACGGTAATTGTCATGCTCAAAGAGGTAACGTTCGTCCGTCGGGCAACGGTCGGGACGGGGGAACGGTGCGGCGCGGGACGGGGGAACGGTGAGCGGGATCGTCGTCCACCTGCCGGCGGGGAACGGCGACGACGCCGTGACCCTGCGGCTCGGCCCGGGGGAACGGGCGCGGTTCGGCCGCGGCTCGGCCGGCACGCCGGTGGAGCTGCGGCTCGGCGACGAGACGGTCTCCCGGCTGGCCGGCGAGATCCACGCGGTCGACGACCACTGGCAGTTGAGCAACCTCAGCAACACCCACGCCTACCTGGTGGAGAACCCGGAGGGCGCCGGCGAGTACCTGCGGGTGCCACCGCGGCGGGTCGGCGCGCCGATCCCGTTCGAGTTCTCCCGGGTGGTGCTGCCCTCGCGGCGGGAGACCCCGCTGTCCTTCCAGGTGTTCGCGCCCGACCACGTCTACCTGGACCCGCACACCCGCGGCGGCTCCGGGACGAGCCGCACCATGACGGCGTACTCGATGGACGAGACCGCCACCTACTTCCTGGTCCTGGTCGCGCTCTGCGAACCCTGGCTGCGCGACCACTCCCCCGCCGCCGTGCCCACCACCCCCCAGGTGGTCGCGCGGCTGCACGGCCACCCCGCCTGCGCCCGGCTCACCGCCCGCGCGGTCAGCTCGCACCTCGACTACCTCGCCGACGAGAAGCTCCGCATCGAGCTGCCCGACGGCGCGGGCCGGGCGGACCGCCGCCACGGCAAGCGGGAGGCCGTCGTCGGACTCGCCCTGAAGTTCGGCATCGTCCGCGAGGAGCACCTCGCGCTCCTGCCGCACCCCGAACCCACCGGGCCCGGACGGTAGGGAGGTGTGCCGATGGTGCCCGACCCGGTCTTCGGCGAGGACCGCGAGGACCTGCTGCCGCCCGGCCACCGGGTCGGCGAATGGATCGTCACCGAGCGCATCGGCGAAGGAGGTTGGGCGACCGTCTACGCCGCCCGCCGGGCTGGTCCGGCCCCCGGCCCGGACGACGCGGACGGCGCGGACGGCGCGGACGGCGCAGGCGGCACGGGCGGCACGGCGGCCGCGGACGACACGGTCGCCCTCAAGGTGCTGCCCACCGCCGGACTCTCCCCGCTCCAAGCCCGCCGGGTCGCCGGAACCGCCCGGCGGGAAGCCGAGTTGGCCCGCGCCGCGCCGCACCCCCGGCTGATCCGCCTGCTCGACACCCTCGTCCTGGCCGCCCCCGACCTCCCGCTGCTCGACGGGGCGATCGTCCTGGTCATGGAACGCGCCCGGTGCACCCTGCGCGACCTGCTCGGCACCGGCCTGGACGAGGACCGGGGCGCCCGGATCGTGGCCGGCGTCTGCGAGGGCCTGGCCCACCTGCACCGCTCCGGCTGGGCCCACGGCGACCTCAAACCCGAGAACGTCCTCATCGGCCAGGACGGCGAGGTCCGCCTCTCCGACTTCGGCCTCGCCATCGAACTCACCGGCACCCACGGCCACTCCGCCCCGCTGGGCACCCCCGACTACCTCCCCCCGGAGCGGTGGAAGGAGCCGCTGGGCCAACGCGGCGTCAAAGTCCGCACGACCGCCGACATCTGGGCGCTCGGCATCGTGGTCCACGAGGTGTTCGCCGCCGGCGTCCCGCCCTTCCCCGGCGCCACCCCCGCCGCCCGCAGCGCCGCCGCCCAGCAGTACGCCGAAGGGCGCGCCGCCCTTCGGTTGGACCCCGGCGTCCCGCCGTTCTGGCGCGCCCTGGCCGCCGACTGCCTCGCCGCCACCCATGCCGCCCGCGCCCCGCACAGCGCCGAGAGCCTGCTCGCCCGCATCCGCGCCCACCGCTCCGGCCGCCGCCGCCCACGGCTCCGGCCCGTCCTGCTCGTCCTCGTGGCCTGCACCGCCGCCGCCGTCGCGGTCGCCGCCACCGCGACCGCCGTCCGCCCGCCCCCGGGCCCCTCCGCGCGGCCCGGCCGCCTGCGCGTCTTCAATGCCGAACGCGGCTGCCAGGACCGCACGGACCGGGACCCCCGGTGCAGCCTCGGCCTCGCCGTCGACCCGATGCGCCCCTACACCGCCGAGAACGTCATCGCCACCCGCGTCTGGCACGGCGACGTCCTCGACGCCGACTGCCTGCTCCGCGCCGGTCTCCCCGTCATCAACGAGGAGGACGTCGCCTCCACCCTCTGGTACCGCGTCCGCCTGCCGGGCCCCACCACCGGCTGGCTCCCCGCCGTCCGCACCAAGGACCACCCGGCCCTCCCCGACTGCCCCTGACCGGGGAGGGCCGGGTGGGAACCCCGGCTCCGGCCGGGACGGTGGGCGGGCCGGGCACAGCGGAAGGCCGCTGCCCGGGGAGGTCGGGCAACGGCCTTCGGCGCGGGGTGCCGGGGGGTCAGACGTAGGGCGGGTAGGTGGGCTGGCCGCCGTCACCGCCGCCGATGGCGTCGAGGTCGCCGTCGCTGATCTCCTCGTTGATTTCGGGAGCGGTGGCGTCGGCGGGCTCGGGGGTGGGGGTGGTGTCGATCATGACAGGGGTCTCCTTCGTGGACGGGAACGGTCAGTTGACGGTGGTAGGGACTTCGCTGTAGCCGAGGACCTGGGCCTTGGTTCCTGCGGAGCCGGTCGGGATGTGGGTCAGGAAGGTTTCGAGCCGGCTGATGGTGAAGCGGTTCGCCGTGGCGCCGTCGGGCTTGCCCAGTTGGGCCGCCTCGCGGCCCTTCGCGGAGAGGGAGACCGTGCCGTCGGCCTTGATCGGGGTCAGGGTGTCGGTGAGGACGTCGGAAGTGAACGCGAGGACGCCCCCGCCCTCGGTGCGGACGGCGAAGGTGTGCGGCAGGGCGTGGTCGAGCGTGCGGGTGAGGGTCGTACCGCGGCCGTTCAGGGCCTTCGTGCCGAGGGCGTAGCCGTTCGAAAGGTTCTCGTCGAGCGGGCCGCTGTGGGCGAAGGCGTCCTTGTCGACGAGGTTCTGCTGGTAGTGGGCGAGGATCCCGGTGGCCAGCGAGTCGGGGGACAGCAGGAGGCCGTCGGAGCCGGGGACAGCGGTGGCGGTGCCCCGGGCGTCCACGGCGATCTTGGGCACCGGGCCGGTGACGGTGAGGGAGTACGCGGCCAGGTACGGTGCCCCGGCCGCCTGCTGGACGAAAACCCGATAGGTCGGGCCGGGGAAGGGCACGCCGCCCTGGGAGCGGCTGGAGACCGCCAGGAACCAGTGGGGGAAGGCGGTGCCCGTGGTCGGGTAGACGGTGATGCCCTGGTCGTTGATCGGGGCGACCGGCTGGTTCAACTGCTTGCTGATCCGCATCCAGGCGATGTCCGCCGTGAGGAGCGGCTCGGCCTCGATACCGCTCAGCCCGGCACTGTCCTGGGCATCGTTGACCTGGTTGTTCGTCGAGTCGTACCGGTTGACCACGGCGAGCGCGTCCGCCCGGGAGATGGCTGCCTCGGCCGTGGGCGCGCTCGCCGCGCCGTCGCTGCCCCGGGTGCCGCAGCCGGCTGTGCCGACCGCGCCCAGCAGGAGGGCGGCCGCGGCGGCGGACAGCCGGAGCGTTCTCTTCGGGCGGTTCATGTCAGTGCCCCTTCTGATTCGTGGATCTGCCTGCGCACCAGCTGGTGGAAGAGGCTCCCGGGGTCGCGCAGCAGTTCGGACGGCGGACCGCACTCGGCGATCCGGCCCTCCGCGAGGACGACGACCTTGTCGGCGTCCAGGACGGTGGAGAGCCGGTGGGCGATGACGACCCGGGTCGCGTTCAGTTGCCGGGTGCTCTCCGTGACGATGCGCTGGGTCTCGTTGTCGAGGGCGCTGGTGGCCTCGTCGAAGAACAGGATCCGAGGGCGGCGGATCAGGGCGTGCGCGATGGCCAGGCGCTGCCGTTGGCCGCCGGAGAAGGTCCCGCTGTCGCTCACCAGGGTGTGCATCCCCATCGGCATGGCGCGGATGTCCGCGGCAATGCCGGCCAGTTCGGCGGCGGCCCAGGCGTCGTCGTGGCTGTAGTTGAGGGCACCGGTGATCGCCTGGAAGACGGTGCCGGCGAAGGGCTTGGTCTGCTGCAGGACGACCCCGCACTGCCGCCGCACCGCGACGCTGTCCAGAGTGGCGAGGTCCTGGCCGTCGTACAGGACGTTGCCGCTGGTCGGGCGTTCGAAGCCGAGCAGCAGTCGCAGCAGGGTGGACTTGCCGCACCCGCTGGGGCCGACGATCGCGACGAACTCCCCGGGCCGCATGCTCAGGGACACGCCGTCGAGTACCGGCGGGCTGCTCTCGTCGTAGCGGAACGTCACCCGGTTCACCTCGATGTTCCCGGTGAGCTCCCCCGGGACGGTGTGCGCTTCCGAGGCTTCCGGCAGTTCGGTGAGCAGCGGCTTCATCCGGTTGAACATGGGGATCACGGAGAAGGCCGAGGCGAGGGAGTTGGTCACCTGGACGAGGGCCGCGAGGACGATGCCCAGGGCCGCGTGGAAGGACAGGAACCTGGTCATCGTCAGGATGCCGCGGGCCGGGCCGCTGACGACGGCGAAGGTGACCAGGACGCACAGGAGCGGGTAGACGGCGTTGAAGACCGCTGCCGCGTTCTGGTACCTGCCGATCCGCTTCTGGAGCTCCTTCTGCTGGGCGAACTCGTTCGCCCAGGCCGCGTACGCGCGGTTCTCGGCTGCGGCCACCCGCAGTTTGGGGAGGCCCCGCAACCGCTGGTAGACGCGGTTCGCGAGCTTGTGCTCCAGGTCCAGCGACTGGGTCTGCCACTTCATCTGCCGGGCTCCCAGCACGACGAAGAACCCCGTGCCGACCAGCACGTACAGGCCGGTCAGCAGGGCCAGCGGCACGCTGAACCAGAACATCACCGCGAAGTTCACCAGCGCGACCACGCCGGAGTAGAGCACCACGTAGCCGACGTTCATCAGCACGGTCCGGATGTTCTTCACCCCCAGCGCGGCACTGGCCAGTTCACCGGTGGAGTACCGGCGGAAGAACGGGGCCGGCAGGCGCAGCAGGCGGTCCCAGATCGCGGCCTGCAGGGTGGCCTCGAAGCGGCCCCCGATGCGCAGCAGTGCGAGGTTCTCCATCACCGCGAAGACGGCGGAGGCGAGGGCGGCCACCAGCGTCAGGACGCAGACCTGCACGATGAGGTCGGTCTGGGCCTTGGGGACGAAGGTGCCCAGGACCAGGCCGGTGCTGATCGGCACCGTGGTGCCGACGGCGACCGCGACCAGGGTGAAGAGGATCAGGTTGCGCAGGTCCTGTCCGCTGCCCCGCAGGCCGAACAGGACCAGTCGGCCCGTGCTGATCGGCTTCTCGGGCAGCGGGGGGTAGAACAGCACTCCCGTGTCGTCGTACTCGTCCGCGTTCTGCTCGCGCACCGGGGTGCGGTCGCCGGTGACGGGGTCCCAGGCCAGGTAGCGGCCGCGCCGCCGGACGAAAGCCACCGGTTCGCCGGAGCCGGTACGGCGCCCGACGAACGGCCCGATGTTGGTGCGCCACCATCGGTTCTCCAGGTCGACCGCGCGGATGCGGAAGCGGGAGCGCACCGCAACCGCCTCGATCGGGCCCATCCGGCCGGCGCCTGCGGCTCCGTGGGCGGGCAGGACGGGGACGCCGAGTTCGTCGGCGACGATCCGGCAGGCCGCCTCGGTGGCGTCCTCGGTGTGGACGGGGCCGCTGCGCGACACGTGGTCCGTGGGCTGCAGCACCGCCCGCAGGACCCGGTCGGCCCGGTCGGCGAGCGCGTCCTCCATCTCGCGCACGGCCCGGATCCGGTCCTCGGCCTGGGCGCTGTCCGCGGCGACGACCCGGTCCACCATCCGCAGCAGGCGGGCGTGCACGGCGGCCAGGCACTCCCACAGCCGGCCGTCGGCGAGCAGTTCGGCGGTCGACCGGGTGGCGAGCGAAGCCACCGGCCCGCCGTGGACCGAACTGTCCTTGCTGACCACGAAGGTGTCGCCGCGGGAGAGCCACTCACCGCTGTCGGGCGTCCCGACCCGCAGTCGGCCGGCGCGGACCTCGGCCCAGACCGGACCGGCGGCCGCCCGCCCGGACTCGCCGTCCGCGAGGGCGCGGGGCTCCCCGGCGGCCAGCAGCACCTGTTCCCGGGCGGTCGGCCTCTCGGTGACGAAGGCCAGCAGGCCTTCGAGACCGCTGTCGATGCCCCGGCACAGCGCCGCCTGCCAGTCGGACAGTCCGGCGCGGTCCCCGGGGTCCGCACGCCGCAGTTCCGCCAGGTCGGCACCGTCCAGGCGCCGGACGCGAGCGCCGCGGACGGGGCGCAGGACCGGCACGGCGGCCCGGTCGGCCGGGGCCCCGGGCAGAACGGCGCCCTGGGAGAAACGGCCGACGAAGTGCCACGGGCCGCCTTCGCCCCCTTCCACGGCGAACAGGTCGACGGCACCGTCGGTCACCATCCACAGCGCGTCCCGGTCCGCCAGCGGGACGTGCCCCGGGCCGAAGTCGGCTTCGGTGCCGATCCCGACGGGCGGCCGCCACGGCGCCGCGGCAGCCGACGGCTGCCTGGGGCCGATGGATGTCGTGCTCATGCGTCAGTGCTCCCTGATCAGCTGGGCGTAGGCTCCGCCGGCTGCGGCAAGGTCGTCGTGGGTGCCCCGTTCGACCACAGCGCCCCGATTCAGTACGACGATCTCGTCACTGTCGCGGATGGTGCTCAGGCGGTGCGCGACGACGACCGTGGCGCAGCCGCGGCGGCGGACGTTGTTCATGATCAGAAGTTCCGTCCCGGCGTCCAGGGCACTGGTCGCCTCGTCCAGGACGAGCAGACGCGGATTCCGGACCAGCGCCCTGGCGATCTCCAGGCGCTGGCGCTGGCCGCCCGAGAAGTTGCGGCCGTCCTCCTCCACCCGGGCGTAGATGCCGCCCGGACGCGAGGAGACCACGTCGTACACCGCGGCGTCCCGGAGCGCGGTGATGACGCGCTCGTCGGAGACGGAGCTGTCCCACAGCGTGACGTTGTCCCGTACCGTTCCCTCGAACAGGAAGACGTCCTGGTCGACGAAGCCCACCGAAGCGCTGAGCACCTCCGGGGCGATGCCTTCGCGCGGCAGGCCGTCGATGTCCACCGAGCCCTCCCAGGGGCGGTAGAGGCCCGAGATCAGCCGCACCGCGGTGGACTTCCCGCTGCCCGAGCCACCGACCAGTGCGATCTGCCGCCCCGGGCCCACCGTGAAGGAGAAGTCGCTGACCAGCGGGGTGTCCAGCTGGTTGTAGCCGAAGGTGACCCGGTCGAAGGTCAGGTTCCCGGCCAACCGCCCGGCCGGCACCGCGGACGCCTCGGGGCGCGGTTCCGGCCGGTAGTTCTCCACGTCGCGCAGCCGGGTCACCTGGACGCCGAAATCCTGGACCCGCTGCCCCACCGCGATCAGCTGGGCGATCGGATTGGCGAAGGCCGACACCAGCGCCTGGAAGGCGACCAGCAGACCCACCGTCAGATTTCCCTGGACCGCCTGGAGGCCGCCGATCAGCAGCAGCATCGCCGTGGTGACGGAGGCCAGGGCCGGGGCGACCACCGCCATCACGGCGCTCGGCACACCGATCCGCTGCTGCCCGGTGACCACGGCGGACTGCTCCTTGGCCCAGCGGCGGAAGAAGGCGTTCTCACCGCCGGTGGCCTTCATCGTCTCGATCAGTTGCAGGCCGCTGAACGAGGTGATCAGCAACTGGGCCTCGTCGCTGGCCAGTCGGCTGACCCCGCCGGCCCGGAGCCGGGCGACGATCCGCAGGGCCACGATGTTGAGCAGTGACAGCGAGACGCTCAGGACCGTCAGCCAGGGGTCGTAGGACCACAGCAGGGCCGCGTACACCACGACGACGAGAGCGTTGACCAGGGTGCTCGACAGGTCGTTGGAGAGGGTGACGGCGACCTGGTCGTTGGACTGCACCCGGCTGCTGATGTCCGCCGGACTGCGCTGCACGAAGAAGTTGATCGGCAGTCGGAGGACGTGTCGCAGGAAGCGGCTGCTGTTGACCGTCGCGTTGGTGATGCGCAGGCGCAGGAGGAAGGACTGGCGCAGGAACGCGAGGGACCCGGTGACCAGCGCGGTGGCCGCCATCAGACCGAAGAACGGCGTCAGGAAGGAGTGGTCGCCGCCCAGCAGGACGTTGTTGACGAAGGCCCGGGTGAGGGCCGGGTAGGCCACACCGACGACGGCGAGCAGGACGCTGATCCAGGTGCTCAGGGCGAGCAGGCCCCAGCTCCCGCGCAGCCGGGTCGGCATTCCGGCGAGGACGCCGGGGCGGCGTCCGCCGGGGCGGAAGTCCGGGCCGGGCGCCATGGTGAGCACCACGCCGGTGAAGCTCTCGTCGAAATCGGCGAGTTCGACGACCCGCGGCCCGGTGCCGGGGTCGTTGAGGTGGACGACGTCCCGGCCCAGGCGGCGGCCGAACCCGTTGAGGACCACGAAGTGGTTGAACTCCCAGAACAGGACGGCCGGGGGCGCCAGCTTCGACAGCGCCTCGGTGTCCATCCGGCGCCCGGTGGCGGTCAGACCGTAGCGGCGCGCCGCCTTGAGCACGTTGGAGGCCTTCGAGCCGTCCCGGGAGACGCCGCAGGCGACCCGCAGTTCCTCCAGCGGCACGTAGCGCTTGTAGTGGGCGAGGACCATGGCGAGGCTGGCGGCCCCGCACTCGAGCGCTTCCATCTGGAAGACCACCGGCGGCTTGACGCGGCGGGCGGGACGGCGCCGCAGCAGGCCGCGGGTCCGGGAGAGGAGGGAGGTGGTGAACGCGGACATCTACGACAGCACCCAGCCGATCGGCTTGACCGAGGGCAAGTGCACGGATGCGCTCACCAGTGTGCGGGAATCGACGAGGTAGGGCGGGCCGGTCCGGGTGGACCACTGGAACCCGCTCGCGGTGTCGGCCGACGGCAGCAGGCGGACGACCACCTGCATCGGCTGGCCCTGGGCGGAGAACTGGCCGGCCAGTTGGGCGTCGCCGAGGAAGCCGGCGATCTGCCCCTGGGTCTGCGAGAACTGGCTGACCGACTCGACGACGCCGCGCAGGACCCCGTACTGCTGGGCGGGGGCGGAGCGCAGGTCGAGGTCCACGCTGCTGCCGGGGCTGATGAGTCCCGCGCTGCTCGTCGGCGCGTACAGCACCGCGATCAGCGGGTCGGTGGGCCCGCTGATGCGCTCGGCGACCGCGAGGTGGGTGCCCGCGGTGACCACTTGGCCGACCTGGGCCAGGATCGCGGTGGTGCGGCCGCCGCTGAAGGCGCGGACGGTCTGCTGGCCGGAGTCGGTCTGGACGGTGAACAGCGGGGCCTGCGCCGGGAAGGTGGTGCCCTGCTGGGCGAAGACGCCGGTGATCTGCCCGGACACCGAGCTGTCCAGGGTGTAGCTGCCGTCCCCGTAGGTGAGGATGCCGGGGACGGTGACCTGTCGGGGGATCGCGCCGGTGACCGCCCACAGCGATCCGAGGGCGACGAGCACGGTGACCATGACCACCGCGACCATGGTGCGCGGTCTGGCGAGGGTGGCCGCCGTCCCGAGGTCGGCGGTGGACTGGAGCTTGGCCAGGGCCTGCTCACGGAACTGCACGGTGTGGCTTCCTTCCTGCGGGCGGTGTGTCGCTCGCCGTTCAGACGGCCTGGAGCGCGGCGGCGGTCGAGTACGCCGCGCCCAGCGCTTCCCCGGTGCGGCGCAGCACGCGGACCGCGTCGCCGACGGTGGCGTCCAGGTCGTGGCGGACCGAGAGGTCCGGGCGGATCAACCGCAGTTGGGTCGTCACGTCGTTGCTGCGTGCGTAACCGGGCTCGACGCCCACCGCGATCGGTTTGAACGTCGCGGCGGCGACCCCGAGTTCGTAGAGCGCGATCGGCTGCTCGGGGGCCTTCTCGTTGCCCCGGGGGAACCAGAACAGGACGATGTCGCAGGACCGGAGGGCCTCGTGCTCCCACCGCACCAGTTCGGGACTGAACGCACGGCCGGGGACGGCCCGGCTGGGACTGAGCACCGTGACGGGGCGGCCGGTTCCCGACCGGCGCCACTGGTCGGCGAGCGCCTCGACGGCCCACTGCCGCCAGTCGGGGCAGTCGCGCATGCCGCCGGCCAGGAACACCGTCAGGGCGTCCGGCACGGAAGGGACCTGCTCCAGCGAACCCACCACCTGCAGAGGCGATCCGGTCACGGCACGAACTCCTCTACGGGACGGAAGGGCGCCGGGGCACCGGGCCGGTGTAGGCGGGGCTGCGGACCCCGGAGCGCAGGTACCCGGTGCCCTCGACGGCGCCGGGTGCGACGTCGAGGCGCTGGACGACGGGGTTGCGCTTGCCCCGGCCGCTGAGGACGAACGTGTCGGCCGCGGACAGCCGCAGGCGCAGCCCCCGGCCGTCGGCGAAGTACGCGGCGAGGTCGTCGTCGATGGCCTCGACGCACCGGCGGACCTCCGCGGTCGGCTCCGGCACGATGAGCTGCAGGTCACCCGGCTGCTCCTGGAGCACCTGGAAGTCCGGCAGCCCGGCGTTCGACAGGGCCGCCAGCAGGGCGTAGGGCGAGTAGACCGAGCCGTCGGTGCCCACCAGGGTGGCCTTCGAGCGTCCGACCAGCGAGTGGACCGCGGTGCCGGGCAGTCCGCAGCCGCAGTCCGTCGCGGGGGCGCACAGGTCGCCGGTGACGTAGCGGAGCACCGGCATCGCCCGGGACAGCAGCGCGGTCAAGGTGATGCTCCGCAGCGCCGGGTCGCCCTGGTAGGGCAGGAGTTCGGGGGTGACGAAGTCGTCCTGGAAGTGCAGGCTCCCCCGGCGGCACTCCCAGGCCGCGGGCCCGGTCTCGGAGGTCACGTAGACGGTCGTGACCGACCGCCCGAAGGCCGCCTCGATCAGTCGGCGCCCTTCCTCGGGCAGGTGCTCGTAGGAGGCCACCACGGCCTTCGGCTGTAGCTCGACGCCCCGTTCCAGGCAGTACCGGGCCAGGCCGACCAGTCGGCTCGACGTGCCGACGATCCGGTCGACGGGGAACGCCCCGACGGTCGCCGCGTAGGTCTGCGCGATGCGGGGGGAGGACGGGTCGAAGCCCCGGAGGTTGCACCGGACGTACGGGCGGGGCAGGTAGCCGGCCTCGACCAGCGGGGTGCCCTCGTACTGCAGCCCGAGGTTCAACTCGGTTCCGGTGTCCGGGAGTTCGAGGTAGCGGTTGAGCCGCTCGGCGATCACCAGGCTGGACAGTCCGCCGGTCTCCGCGGTGGTCAGCAGCCGTACCGGCTGGCCGGTGCTGCCGCTGGTCTCGTGGATGAAGTAGTGGCCCGGCTCCATCCGGCCGGTCTCGTCCCGGCTGATCGAGTCGGTGAACCGGTCCCGCAGGTCCGCCTTCAGGGTCAGCGGGAAGTCTCCGAGCGTCAGCGCCGCACGGTCCTGCAGTGCGCGGTAGCGGGGCACCCGGTCCCGGGCGTGGGCCAGGATGCCGGCCAGGCGTTCCTCGGCCGTCGTGCGACTGAATTCAACGATCCCCTCGATTTCCGCCCGCTTCTGGGCATAGCGGGACGAGCGCAGGAATCGGTTCAACTTCTCGCCGATCTCCGCCACTGCGCGCTTCGGATCGGTCAGCTGGTCCTGCACGACAAACACCTCCTCCTGGTCGCCTGTGAAATGCTGCGGGCCGCGTTCCGGACGGGGCCGGAACGCGGCCGGATCGTGCGGCCCGTCAGAGCAGGTAGCGGTGCGACTCGCCGCCGGCGACGCCCTCCAGGTCCTCGTCACGGAACTCGTCGTTCTCGGTCGCCTCGGCAGCGGCGTTCAGGTTCTCGTTCTCACCCATGAAAAAACCTCCTGATCGTTGTGGGAACACCGGGAAACGGTGCGGACTTCACGTCCGGTTCCGTTCGGCTTCGAGAAGGACGATATTCTCGGGATTCGGCGGCCGACAAGGATCGGGCGGGATTTCCACCAAGACGCGCAGGGGCGGCGTCCGACCATGACAGCGATCCGTGTCATCGACCGGGCTCCATCGGCATCCGGCGGTGCGCGCCGAGAACGGAACCGGCCCCGGGCGCCCGTCGTCATCGGGAGCTCGGGGCCGGCGTTCGCACGGCGGGGGCGGGTCCGCCCGGGATCCTTCAGCGCCGGGCCGGTAGGCGTTCCGGCAGGCCGAGGTGGCCCCGGAGGCCGGTGGACCCGTACTCCGCGGGAAGCGCTCCGCGGGACTGGAGTTCGGGCACCACGTGTTCGACGAAGTCGTCGAGCCCGTCGGGCGCCCGGTCCGGGACGATGATGTAGCCGTCGCAGCCGCCCGCCTCGACGTAACCGATCATCTCGGTCGCGATGTCGGACGCGGTGCCTGCCAGCGCCTTCGTGTGCGTGACCAGGGCCACGAGCCCACGGATCGACAGTTTCCTGGACTCCGCGACCTGGCGGAGGAACGCCACCCGGTCGACCCGCCTCCGGGCGTCCATGGCGGTCGGCCGACCGGTGACGAAAGCCGCCGCGCCGTCCAGGTCCGGACCGATGTCGGGCAGCGGGCCCTCGGGGTCGTAGGCGGAGAGGTCGCACCCCCAGAGCGCCTCCAGGTAGTGGGTCGCCATCTGCGGCGTCACGATCTCCAGCCGCCTGGCCCGCGCCAGTTCCTCGGCCTCCGCCCGGGACTCCCCGACCACGTAGGTGACGGCGGGCATGATCCGCAGCTGCCCCGGATCGCGGCCGTGGCGCGCCAGCCGGCCCTTGACATCGGCGTAGAAGTCGAGACCGGCCCGGCCCTTCTTCCGGCTGTAGATCACCTCCGCGTGGGCGGCGGCGAACTCCCGGCCCTGCTCGGAGTCCCCGGCCTGCACCAGGACCGGCTCGGTCCCGTCGGAAGCGGTCACCGGGCGGCCCTCCACCCGGAAGTGACGGCCCTGGTGGGCCGACGGCGTGCCGTCCCCGCCCTGCCAGAAAGCGCGGCACAGCCCGACGAACTCCGCGGCCCGCTCGTAGCGTTCGGCGTGCGGGAGGAAGCCGCCCCGGCGGAAGTTCTCCCCGACCCAGGCGTCCGGCGTCGTCACGGCGTTCCAACCGGCCCTCCCCTTCGCGAGGTGGTCGAGGGTGGCGAGTTGGCGGGCGATGTCGTAGGGCTCGTTGAACGTGGTGTTGACGGTGGCCACCAGGCCCAACCGGTCCGTGACTGCCGAGACGGCCGAGAGGACGGTCAGCAGGTCGTGTCGGCCGGCCACCCCGACCTCGGTCACCGCGCCGTTCCGTTCGGGCAGCCGGAGGTCGTCGGCCAGCAGCAGGTAGTCGAACCTGCCCCGTTCGGCGGCGACGGCCAGCCCGGCGATCGCGGCGAAGTCGATCTGGCTGCCCGGCATGCCGCCCTGCCAGACCGTGGTGGTCGGATTGACCGGGAAGAGAACGCCCAGGTGGAGTCGGCGCCGTCCAAGGTTCACTGCGGTCTTCCTAGCGTGTCGATGGGCCGGACGGGACTGCGGGTTCACGGAAACAGCCGGTTGGGCGCCCGGTGCGGCAGGCCCAGACGTTCGCGGAAGGTGCGACGGGCCCCGTCCGGCCCGCCCGCGGGGGGAAGCAGGCCGTCCGCCCGCAGCACGGGGACGGCCTCGGCGACGAAGCGGCCCAGCTCCACGGCCGGGTCGGCGAGGACGAGACGGAACCCGTCCACCGCTCCGGTTTCCGCCGCGCCCCGCAGGAAGCCGGCGAGGTCGCGGACACCGCCGGTCGTGACCGGGCCGTCCGTCCCCCAGGCCCACCGGCCGGGCGGCAGTCCCCGGCAGTCCACGTACAGGTCCGCGACCGTCCGGCTCCCGGGGCCGAGCCGGGGACGGGCGGCGACGACCCGGTCGAAGCGGCCGAGGACGAGGTCCGCGCAGGCCGCGAGCGGCAGGTCCTCGTCCGCGTCGACCCGCACCGCCATGACCGGATGCCCCTGGGGCGGCCGCGGGACGATCCCCGGGCCCTTGACCCGGAAGTACTTGCCCCGGTGGTCCACCGCGCGGATCCTGGTCCCGTCCAGGAACCTCCCGGTGGCGCTGTCGCGGATCTCCGCACCGTCCGCCCAGCTGTCCCAGAGCAGCGCGACCACGGTGGCGAACTCGGCCGCCTCCTCGTACCTGGCCGACAGGTCGCACGGGGCGAGGTCCCCGAAGAGCCCCGCCTCCTCCGCGCCCCGGGACACCCGTACGCACCAGCCGGCGCGCCCGGAACTGACGTGGTCCAGCGTCGCCAGGGCCTTCGACACGTGGAACGGTTCGAGGTGGCTGACGTTCGTCGTCGCGAGCAGCCCGATCGACGTGGTCAGCGGTGCGACACGGGCCAGTGCGGTCACCGGGTTCAGCCGGCTCTGCCCGGCCGGGGGCCAGGCCGTCCCGGCCCCGGCCGGGGGGACGAGGGACTCGTCCAGGGTCACGAAGGCGAACGCCCCCTGTTCGGCCAGTCGTGCGGCCCGCACGCAGCCGGCCCCGGCGGACCCCGGTTCGCCGATCTCGACACCCAAGAACACGGGCAGCTCCCCCTGTGCGCATTTCCTCCGGAAAACACGGAGGCCCACCGGACCCGGCACCCCGCACAGCAGCGGGAAACGCCGGTTCCTCCGGATTTCCGGGCCACCCTAGTTCAGCCTTTCGACAGCGACAAGAAATCGATTCGGCGGCGCGGAACCATGGCCGGCTCCCCCGGGGATTGCACCGATCGGTGGCATCGGAGCGGCGCGTCCCCGGCTCCCTTGCCCGTCGGGCGGATCCGACACGCCCGGGGCAATCGCTCCCGCCCGTGCGGGCCGGTGGATCGGGGAGAGGGGGTGCGGTGCGGGAAAATCACGGCACGGATCGGTGGAACGATCCGGACGCGCCGGGGAAGGCATCCGGGGAAGTGTCCGGGAATTCTTGCGCCGTTCGTCCGGCGGGCCCTAGGTTCGCCTCGTCCCACCGCACGGCGAAATGCTCCCGAAGAGACGGAAGGCCGATCCCCGATGGAAACTCTCCGGTCCATGGTCGGCGACCCCGCACCGTTCCTGGCGACGGCCTGGCGCCGCCGGGCCCTCGTACTGCGCCCACCCGTCCCGCTCGCCGCGCCGGTCGGACTGGTGGACGTCGACACCGTGCTGGCCTCGGGCCTGCTGCGGGTCCCCTATCTCGAGGTCGTCGCCGACGGAAAGGCGCTGGAGCAGAGCGAGTACACCAGCACCCGCCACCTCGTCGACCGCAACTTCCGCGGCTACGCCGATCCGGACAAGGTGAGGGGACACGTCGAGTCCGGTGCCACCCTGGTGATGCGCAACATCGAGCACTGGCACGCCGGAACGGCCGCCTTCGCCGACCGGCTCGGCGCCGAACTGGGCCGACGGGTCGAAGCCTTCCTCTTCGTCACCCCGCCCGGTCGGCGCGGCTTCCCCGCGCACCGGGACGACGCCGACGTCTTCGTGCTCCAACTGCAGGGCGGCAAGCGGTGGCAGATCCACCACCCGCCCGCCGACGGGAACTGGCGGCCCGGACCCGAGGCGGACCCGGGCCCGGTGCAGCTGGAGACCACGGTGCACGCCGGCGAGGTGCTGTACGTTCCCCGCGGTGCGGCGCATTCGGCCGTCGGGCACACCGAGGGCCTGTCCTTCCACCTGTCGCTGACCGTCCGTCAGCCCGGTACGGGTGAACTGCGCGCCGAGCTCGCCCGCCGCTTCGCCGAGGGGCTCGTACTGCCCCTCCTCCCGATCGACCCCGCGGAACTTCGCCGGACGGCACAGGAGTTGCTCGACCACCACCGGAGGCTCCTGGCCGCGCTCACGCCGGAGGAGCTGTGCGCCGCCGTCGAGACGGTCCCGCGGCCGGACGCGGATTCCGCCGGGGACCGGCGGACGCTGGCGGGCCTGGCCACGGCACGGGACTGACCGCGCACCGGGCCGGCCGGCGCCCGTCCCCGCGGGCTCCGGCCGGCGGGGCGGTCAGAACGGAATCTCCGGAAAACCCTGCGACCCCGTCCCGGCCACCAGCGCGTCCAGTTCCTCCTCCCGTAGTTCCCGTTCCTCGAACCGGTCCGGGTGGGGCACGAACAGCGTGAGGAGCCCGCTGACGGCCGACTCCTCCCAGGAGCGGATCTGTTCCTCCAACACCTCCGACGCCGAGAACCTGTCCCGGTCGACGACCACCGCGGTCCCGGCCGGCACCCGGACGCCGTGCTCGGCGAGCAAGGTGCGCGGGTCCTGCTCCAGGAGTCGCTCCTGGCCGGGGTCGGACCAGACAGCGGCCACCGCCGCGCTGTAGCCGGAGGCGAAAGCGGTGCGTTCGACGGAGTACATGGCTCGTTCCTCTGCGGTCTGGGGCTGAAGGGAGTGCGCTACGGGCCGGAGCGGTCCGGTTCCGGGGTTCAGGCCGGCTTCCGCGCGGTGGGCGGGCAGGAACCGAGGGCGAATTCGGCGATGGCCGGCTCGCTCAGCGTGTCCAGGCCGGCCAGTGCCGAGAAGGCAGCGGCGTCGCCCGCGCCGAGGGCACAGGGCGCCAGGCCCATGTCGGTGGCGACCAGGTACATCCAGGCGGTCAGTATCCCGGCGTCCTTGAGGGCCAGCGCGTACGGCGTCCCCTCGTACTTCCGCATCAGGGGCCCGACCCGGGCGGTGATCACGAACAGGACCTGCGGCGGTGCCGGCATGGCGGCCGTACCGCGGGCGAACGACAGCATCCGCTCGGTCTCGGGCCCCGGCGGGGCGACCACGGTCAGGCCGTGGTGCACCGAGTCGTAGTGGTAGAGGCCACCGGGCAGATCCGCGCACCGGGAGACCAGGGGGTAGATCTCCAGCTCGCCGAGACCGCCCGCGCCCGGATAGGGCCGGACGGAGGTCCTCCCGCCGTCGTCGTCGCGGGCTTCGCGGCGCTGCACCCGATGGAGGAACTCCCCGAGCTGCGCCAGCGTCACCGGTCGGCTGTCGTCGTGTCGGCGCAGGCTGCGGCGGCGCGCCATCACCGCCGCCAGGGAGGCGTCCCCCCGGGCGGCGCAAGGGGGTTCGGGCAACGCGACCGAGGAGCGGGGCGCGGCGGCGGGCGTCCGTCCGAGGTCCTCCGGCGCGAAACCGCGGAACCGGTCGGTCGCACCGATCGGTGCCGAGTGGCGCTCCGCCCGCGAACGGTCGTGCAGCCACAGTTCCTCCGCCGACCAGAACGCCATCGGCGCCGCCCCGGTTTCGGCCGCGGCCTCCTCCGGAGTCAGCAGAAGGCCGGCGGCAAGCAGTTCCTCCAGCAGGATGCCCGCCGTCGCCGTGTCGACGTCCAGTTCGTCGGCCACGTCGGCGAGTTCGACCCCCTCCGCACAGGCACGGGCCAGGACGGCGGTCAGCCTGGGGTGCAGGCAGCCGATCCCGACCGTGCTGAGCGGCGAGTACGCCGCCATCCGGCCCGGTTCGGCACGCAGCACCGCGAACCTGGACATCCGGTACGCCGTCCCGATCTGCTGCTGACGCCGTGGCGGGACGTTCTGGGGGCCGATCCGGCGGGGCACCACGTCCAGCAGGGCCCGGGCACCGGCCGAGACCCGGCGTTCCAGCCAGGAGTGCATCAGCAGCCGGCGCACCAGCAGTTGGGCCGACAGGAGTCGGGAGCCGCCCTCCAGCCCGGTGACGAGCTGGGCGATCTGGAGGTCGCTCAGCCAGTCCTCCTCCATCCGCAGCAGGACGGCCTTGCGACCGGCCTCCAGTCCGGGCAGGTGCAGTCGGTAGCGGGACTGCTCGAGGACGATTCGGCCGTCCGGCTCCTCGATCAACCGGGCGTCGGCGCGGAGCCGGTAGCTGTCGGCCCTGATCGTGTCCGGTGCGGGGAGGGAAAAGGCGGGGTTCACTGGCATTCGTGCTTCCGTTACTGGGGCGGTCGTGCGGTGTGCCGCCGGGGGCACAGGCCCGAGCAATCACGGTCGGCGCACGGCTCCCCGGCCGGAGCCGAGGTGCCTTGACCGAGGACACGCTATGCGGCATCGCCCACCGACGGAACACGGTTGCACCGAACCGTGCCGCCGAAGGCGTGCCGGGATCCGCGACGACGCCGTCGAGGTCACCCGTTCTCGACCACCAGGTGCTCCTCGAACCAGGGTTCGGAACCGCCGTCCTCCATCAGGAGTTCGGTGACCAGATCGCGGCCCCGGTCCTCCACCGCGGACCGGAACGTACTCACCAGCACTTCCACCAGCCCCTCGGTGAACCGGGTGGGCCGCAGCACGCCCTCCCGCACGCCGGCCGCCCCCTGGTCGGGCACCCGGGCATCGGCCGCCCGGGCCGGGCCTCCGCCTTCGGCCGCGGCGATGAGCTCGGCGCTGGACGAGGCGATCAGTTCTTCGGCGACGCCGGCTATCCGGTCCAGCGACCGGGCGAGGCAGCGCAGCGCGGCCGTCGGGGGGACACCCGTCCGAACGAGTTCCGTCATCGCCCGGTGCACGCCGGGCTGGGAGATCGTCGCCGTCCCGTCGGGTTCCCGTCCGAGCATGCCGTGGCGGTTCAACGCGTAGAACACGGCGGGCTGGTCACGCACCGTCCGCTTGACCGCGGCCGCCAGCAGCGCCTCCTCGTCGTCGTCGTGGGCCCCCACTCCGAGGAAGGCCGCGATGGAGACGAGATTGAAGCCCTGGCGCTGCAGTTTGACGATGTGGTGCAACCGGAGGACGTGGGTTTCGTCGTAGTAGCAGTTCCGTCCCCGGCGCACCGGGGACGGGAGAAGCTTGCGGGACTGGTGGGCGCGGATGTTGCGGGGTGACATCCCCACCAGTTGGGAGACCTCCTCGACCGTGTAGCAGGTCCCCGGTCGACCGGCGCGGGCCGCGGTCGACGGCTGGGTCGACTCCATGTCTTGCTCCTCGGTTGTGCAGCGGTGTTGGCGCAGCCGTGCCGGAGGCTGGAGGGACCACGCCGAGTGAATACGTTCCTGAGGTGGGAACATCCGAGTCCACCGAGCTCGGGGCGTGCGGGTCCCCACTCCGAAGGTGATGATCACAGCGCATTGCCATGGTCGATCGTCCTGCTAATGAACGACTAACGCCGCAGTGACGATCGGCTGCCGACCCGCCGGACGCCCGCTCCTGCCGGCCGTCGCGGAACGTCCCGGCCGGGGCACGGCTCAGCCCGGTACGAGTCCAGGGGGCAGGTGGAGACGGGGATCGCGCCGGCCCGGGCCCAGGAGGCGGCGGAACGCGGTACCGGGCTGAGCCCACAGGACGCCGGTGACGTGCGGGTTCGCCATGAGCACCGGGCATTCCACGCGCTGCCAGGTGTTCCCCCTGCGTACGACGTCGCCGAAGACGACCCGGATCTCGCCCCGGGCTGCCTCGGAGAATCCCACCGATGTGTTCCGCCAGAAGGCCGCGGCCCTTTCGGAATAGTCGGAGTAGTAGGGGGTCGGGAGTCCGAGGTCCTCGATCAGCATCATCATCGTCCGCCCGCCGTACTTCCTGGCGGTGGCCTTCGCCGATTCCTCGACCGCCTTTCCCCGGTAGGTGCCGCAGTAGTACCACAGGGCGGTGGGGCCGCCGTCCCTCGTGGCGTTCCGCATCTGCTCCCTCGTCACCCACCGGGACACGTCGTCCGTCTGCCCCGGCAGCACGACACCGCCACCGTTGGACGGCCGCTCGTCCGCGCGAGGGACCCACGCTCCGAGCGGCTCCGCCCTGACCGGCTCGGCGGGGCCGGGCCGTGGGATCGACGAACTCCGCTGCCCTTCAAGGGCGTTGGTGATATTCGCAGCAGCGGATTCGGCGCGCAACGATGCCTCCGGGCACGGGGTCGGGAGTGGGGCCGGAACGGGCCACCCGGTTGTGGACCGCCCGGCCGAGCACCACCCGAGGTCCTTTCCGGGGCTGCGCGCGGGAGACCGAACCACCGTGCCACGGGGGGCCGTCGGTCCGGAGCATAGGCCGGGAGGGCACCGCGGGTGCAACGGCCGGCACGAACGGCACCGCTCCCGGCCGCTGCCGCGCCCACGCTTGCACGGATACGTGTCGCGACCGCGTCCCCGGCGACGGCGGAACGGATCGGATCGGTGGGACGGTTCCTCGCCGCCGTGCACGCTTCGGGGAGAGTGTCGGGCATTCCTTGTGACCCTTCTCCCCAGCTCCTAGGTTCGAGGCGTCCCACCGGGAAGCGACGCTTTCCCGCCACACCCCACCGACATCTCCGCGCGGCTTCCGCCGGAATGCGGCCGGCGACTCCACGGAGGAATCATGAGCGAGACCCGGAACACCACCACCGAGACCGCCGCCGACGAGTTCGCCGCCGAGATCGGCGACGAGGACCTGGAGAACGTCGCGGGTGGCCTCGAAGTCAGCTGAAGCCCGCTCCCCGTCCGGGTGCCGGCGCCTCGCGGCACCCGGACGGCCGCCTCCCCGGAGGAACGCGTTGAACCTGCCGAGCGATCTGGCACACGAATTCCAGCGGCTGCGCGAACGCATCACGCGCAAGACGTCGTCCGACTGGTTCCTGGAGAAGCGCCGGGAGATCGAGGACCTGGCGCCGTACGACCCGGACCGGGGACGCGAACGCCTCGACCACCTGTTGACCACTGCGGTGGAACGGGCCCCGTACTACTCCGCCCTGCGCAACCGCCGGCACCTGGGCCTGCGGGACTTCCCACAGGTCCGCAAGAGCGACCTGCGCGAGCACTTCGCCGACTTCATCACCCGCGACCCGACCGGCCGGATGGCCCCCGGCGCGTTCTTCCTGTCGCAGACCAGCGGCAGCACCGGACAACCCGTCACCCTGCTGTCCACCGCGGAGACCGGCAGCCTGCTGCTCCAGGTGGTCCGGGAGCGGTTGAGCGCTTTCCTCGGCCTGCCGGACAGCGGCACGGTGCTCAACCTGGGCCTGCTGTTCCCCGGCACCCGGCTGTTCGAACCGGTGATGCTGCCGCGCCCCTACGTCAAGTGCAACCTGCGCGGCTACGACCCCGGGGCACCCGACATCGTCGCGGACTACGAAGCCGTGGTCGGTCGCCTCCCGGTCGACCAGATCACCGGCTCGTCGAGCCGCATCATCACCCTGGCCAGGTACTGCCTGGAACGCGGCATCGTCCTGCGTCCCCACGGCGTCGTCGCCACCTACGAACACATGCCCGACAGTGGCCGCCGCGTGGTCGAGGAAGCCTTCGGCTGCCGGGTGACCATGCTGTACACGACCGCGGAGACCGGCTACGCGGCTTTCGAGTGCGAGCAGCGGCGCCTGCACTTCCAGGACGACTTCGTCCTGCCCGAGATCGAGCCGACCGACGGCCGGGAGGTGGGCGAGATCGTCCTGACCTCCCTGGTCTCCACGCCCATGCCGGTCATCCGCTACGTCACGGGCGACCTCGCGCCCCGCCCGGTCGACTGCGGCTGCGGTCTGCCCGGCACCGTCACCGAAAGGCTCGTGGGCCGCACCCGCAGCAGCCTGGTCGGCCGCGACGGAGCCGTCTACTCACCGTACTCACTGCTCGCCGCGCTGGCCGCCGCCGGCCTCCCGGACTACCAGGTCGTCCAGACCGAACCAGGTGTCCTCGACCTCGTCACCGCCGGCCCGGCGGAACCCGCCGCCGCCTGCGTCCGCGACATCAACCTCCGCCTGGACTCGTACTTCGGGGGCCGTGCGGGCTTCCGCCTGCGCCACCGCCCGCACCAGGACTTCCACTTCACCCCGGGCGGCAAGCGCAACCCCGTGATCCAGCACCTGCCCCTTCCGGACGTCCCCGAGCACTCCGCCTACCTGTGACCGCGCGCACGGGCTCCGGCCTCAGAGCCGAACCGGTCGACGCGTCGGTTCCCCTGGAAAGCGAGTGGCTGACCAAGAGCGACGGGATCGTCCTTCCCGGGCAGACGGACGACGCCTCCCGATGGGTGACCCGGGCACAGATCCGGACCGCTGCCGAGAACCGCGTCCCCACCGCGCTGTGGTACTACAGCGGCACCTGCGGGGGGAGGTCGGTCGAGGAGGCGACGAAGGCCACCGCCCGGAAGTACGGCGGGGAGACGATGATGATGCTGATCGAGGACCTCCGCATGCCCACCCCGTACTACTCCGAATACTCGCAACGGGCCGAAGCATTCTGGCGGAACGCTTCGGCGGGTTTCTCCGAAGCCGCCCGGGGCGAGGTGCGGATCGTCTTCGGCGACACCATCAGGAAAGAGAGCAACTGGCACCGGGTGGAATGCCCGAGGCTCGTCGCGAATCCACGCGTCACCGCCCTTCTCTGGGCCCGGCCCGGAACCCTCTTCCACCGACTGCCGGACACCTGGCGCACCGATCCGCGCCACCGCCTGCCGACCGGGCTCTCCCTCCGGTGACGGCAACGGGTCGAACGCGCTCCCCTCCGGACGGGTCACGTGCCGAACGGACGGCCCGGTGGCGCGGGGAGAGCCCGCCCCCGGCCACCGACCGGGTCGGCAGGACCCGCGACGGTTCCCGGCGGGGTGCCGCACCGGCGCAGAACCTCGTGGAGCGCCCCGGCGGTCGTCGCGCGTCGCACGTCCGGGGCGACCCCGTCGAGCGGGTCGCGGCCGACGGCTGCCGTACGGGTCCCCGCCCGTCGCCCTGCGGCGATGTCGCACGCCGAGTCCCCGACCGTCCACGAGCGGAGCAGGTCGATGCCGAGGTCGTGGGCGGCCCGGTGGAGCATGCCCGGCGCCGGCTTCCGGCAGGGGCAGGCGCTTCGGTAGCGGGTCACCGTGCCGTCGGGGTGGTGGGGGCAGGCGTAGATCCCGTCGAGGTGGACCCCGTGGTCGGCGAGGAGCCCGCGGAGCCGGTCGTGCATGGCCTCCAGATCGTCCGGGGTGAGGAGTCCGCGCGCCACCCCGCTCTGGTTGGTGACGACGACCAGGGCGAAACCCTCGTGCCGGAGCGCACGCAGCGCTGCCCCGATGTTCGGTCGCAGGACCAGGTCGTCGGGACGGCGGGGATAGTGGCGTGGTTCGGTGAGCGTGCCGTCGCGGTCCAGGAACACCGCGCGCCGCGGACGTCGCCGGTCGCACGCCGGCACGGGCTCAGCGGACCGCACGGCCGCAGAAGGACGCGAACGGCCGGCGCGGTTCCCGGCGGTCGCGCCGGTGACCGGCAGGCCGGTGCCGGCGTTCACCGAGCCGCCGCCCGTCGGACGAGGCGGTCGATCCGGGTGCTGGTGGAGTGGCCGTCCAGGTAGGGCACGATGACGACTTCGCCGCCCCAGCTCTCCACCAGGTCCGCCTCCGGGATGCGGCGGCCCGCGTAGTCGCCGCCCTTGACCCATATGTCGGGGCGCAGTTCGGCGAGGACCTTCTCGGGGGTGGTCTCGTCGAAGACGATCACGCCGTCGACGCGGTCCAGCGCCTCGAGCAGCGCGGCACGTTCGCGTTGACCGACGGCAGGCCGGTCCGGGCCCTTCAGCCGGCGTACGGAGTCGTCGCTGTTGATGCACACGACGAGCGCGTCGCCCAGGCGGCCGGCCTGTTCCAGGAGGGCGAGGTGTCCCGCGTGGAGGAGGTCGAAGCAGCCGCCGGTGGCGACCAGCGTCCCGCCGCGCGCCCTGACGCGGGCGGCCAGTTGCAGCGGGCCGGTGCCTTCCCGGCGCGGCCGGACGGTGAGACAGGCCGGACCGCCGGCTTCGACGTAGCCGGTGGCCGCGTCCACGGCCGCGGCGACGGCGTGGGAGGGCAGCCGTCCGGCGGCGAGCAGCACGGTGGCGGTGACGGCGAGTCGGTCACCCGCGCCGCAGGTGTCCCCGGTGACGGCCCTGGCCGGGACGACCAGAGGATGGTCCTCCCGGTTCGCGACCAGCACCGCGCCACCGGGCCCCCGGGTGACGGCAACCTGTTTGACGGGCCATTCGGTCAGCAGCCGGACGGCCCGGGCGGTGTCGCCCGCCAGGCCGCACGACGCTGCGCCGCCGGTCAGGAGGAGCGCTTCGTCCGCGTTCGGGACGGCCAGGGCCGTGCCGGGAACCGGGGGCGCGCCGTTCGGGTGCGGGTCCCAGACCAGAGGGCGGGCCGAGGCCGCAGCGGTGAGGGCTGCGCGCAGTTGCTCGTGGGCGGTGACACCGCGTCCGTAGTCGCAGACCAGGACTGCGGCTGCCTCGGCGAGCCGGGCGCGGACGACGACCGGGAGCGGGCCGAGCGGCAACTCTCCGGCCGGGGTGTCGAAGCGCAGCAGGGTGCGGCCGGCGGAACGGACGCGGGTCTTGACCGGGGTGGTACCGCCGGTGGCGAGGTCGATCACCTCGACGCCGGCCTCCTCGAGGAGGCCGCGGGCCCGGCGCCCGGGTTCGTCCCGGCCGAGACCGCACACGAGGGTGACCTGCCAGCCCGGCTCGCGGGTGGCGAGGACGGCGGCCAGCCCTGCGCCACCGGGCCGTTCGGTCTCCCGGGTGCCGGAGAGGACGGGGACAGGGGCTTCCGGGGAGAGCCGGTCGGCGGTGCCGGTGAGGTCGCGGTCCAGCAGGACGTCGCCGACGACCACCAGTCGCCGGGTGCGGTCCGGCACGGCTGCCGCGGGCAGGGACGGTTCGGTGGCCCGGGCGTCAACGGCCGTGCACAGCAGGTGCACGGCGACCAAGTGGCATTCCTGGACGGTGGCGACCTGCGGGGCGTCCACCCGGACGGCACGGTCCGCGGCGTCGGCGAGCGGATTCGGCCCCTGACCGGTGAGCGCCCAGACGGTCATGCCCGACTCCCGGCCGGCGGCGGCAGCGGCAAGGACGTTGGGGCTGGTGCCGGAGGTCGACAACAGGAGCAGGACGTCGCCGGGCCGACCGTGGGCGCGGACCTGGCGGGCGAAGACCTGCTCGACTCCGTAGTCGTTGGCGATGGCGGTCACCGAGGAGGTGTCGGCGTGCAACGCGATGGCGGACATCGGTGCCCGCTCTGCGCGGAAGCGCCCGACGAGTTCGGAGGTCAGGTGCTGGGCCTCGGCCGCGGAGCCGCCGTTGCCGGCGACCAGCAGCCGTCCACCGGTGCGGAACACCCCCGCCAGCTGGGCGCCCCACTCGCCCAACTGCCGAACGTCCAGGGAGGCCAGCGCCTGCCGCAACCGGTCCAGGTGCTCGGTGCCGTCGGCCCACGGGGGCGACGGGCGGGTGTCCGTGGCGGTCATCAGAGGTTCACCTGGTCCTTCGGGGTCGGGACAGCCGGCCCCTCGACGGCCGTGCCGAGGATCGTGCCGCACTTCTCGGTGGAACGGCGGCAGGGGAGCGACGTCCCGGCCTCGGATCGCAGCCTAGATGTCGACGTCACGCCTCGGGACCCTGGGCAGCGGCTCCGTTCGCCGTCATCCGGTGGCCGACGATTGCGCGGATCGGTGCAGCGGCCCGACCGATTTCCGGTACGCCGCAGGGGAATCGACCGGAACGCGTTGCCCGGACCGCCCTGCCGGACCTAGCTTCGAAAGACCCCGTCGACGGCAGACGGGCTCCGGAAATTCCTGCCGTATTTTTCGAGGCCGGGTCCGGAACTCTGTATCGAATTTCCCACGTGGAGGAACCCGAAATGAACGACTTCCAGAAGGCCGACCCGGAGACGGGTGCCGAGATCGTCGTCGACATCGAGGACGAGGACCTGGAGGCCCTCTCCGGTGGCCTCGAGCGCATCTGAACCGACCGGCCGTGGGGGGGGGGGGGGGGGGCCCCCCCCCCCCCCCCCCCCCCCCCCCCCGGGCCCCCCCCCCCCCCCCGCCGGGGGCCCCCCCCCCCCCCGGCGCGCCGGGGGGGCGCCCCGAACC
>NZ_JBIVNB010000002.1:164688-514906 GCF_044753345.1 Kitasatospora sp. NPDC088391 | reverse complement strand
GCCCGGCGGGGTGGGGGGCCGTTTAGCCGTGGCCCCCGCGGGGGCGGGCGGGGGGCGCCCCGGCGGGGGGGCCCCCGGGCACCCCCCCCGGGGGGGGGGGGGGGGGGGGCCCCCCCCCCCCCCCCCCCCCCCGTCCGCACCGGGAGGGCACCGCGATGAATTTGCCGATCGACCTCGCTCACGAGTTCCGGCAGGTGCAGGAACGCGTCTCGCGCAAGCAAGCCTCGGCCTGGTTCCACGAACAGCGCGAACGAATCCTGCAGTTGGCCGAGTACCACCCCGAGCGGGGTGCCGAGCGCCTCGCGGGGCTGTTGGCCGCTGCCGGTCGGCGCGTCCCGCGCTACCGGGCGCTGCGCGGCCGGGACGACCTGGTCCTGGACGACTTCCCGTTGACCCGCAAGGCAGATCTGCAGGCCCACTTCATCGACTTCGTCAGCCGCGACGACACCGGCCGGATGGAACCGGGGCGTTTCTTCCTCACCCGGAGCAGCGGGAGCACCGGCCAGCCGGTGGTGCTGCTGTCCACCGCGGAGACCGGCGGACTCGCGCTCGTGGTCGTCCGGGAGCGGCTCAGCGCCCACCTCGGCCTGGCGGAGGCGAACGGCACCGTCCTGAACGTCGGCCTGCTGTTCGACAAGACCCCGCTGTTCGAACCGGTGATGCTGCCTCGCCCGCACGTCAAGTGCAACCTCGGCGGGTTCGACCCCGACGCGCCCGGGATCGTCGCCGACTACGAGGCGGTGGTCGGCCGCTTCCCCGTCGACCAGATCACCGGCTCCGCCAGTCGGATCATCAGCCTGGCCCGGTACTGCCTGGAGCGCGGCATCGTCCTGCGGCCGCGTGGCGTGATCGCCACCTACGAACAGATGCCCGACAGCGGGCGCCGGTTCGTCGAGGACGTGTTCGACTGCCCGGTGACGATGCTCTACGCCACCTCCGAGACGGGCTACGCAGCCTTCGAGTGCCGCGAGCGGCAGATGCACTTCCAGGACGACTTCGTCCTGCCCGAAATCGTCCCGGCCCCCGGCCGCGACGTGGCCGACATCGTTCTCACCAGCCTGCTGTCCACAGCGATGCCGGTGATCCGGTACGTGACCGGCGACCTCGCACCGGCCCCCACCACCTGCGGCTGCGGCCTGCCCGGCACCGTGACCAAGGGCCTGATCGGCAGGGCCCGGGTGAGCCTGCTCGGGGCCGAGGGGGCCTCCTACTCGCCCTACGCCCTGTTGGCGGCCCTCGCAGCCTCGGGCATCCCGGACTTCCAACTCGTCCAGGACGAACCCGGACTGGTCGACCTGCACACCCCCGGCTCCTCCCCGTCCGAAGCCCGGGCCGTCCAGGACATCGACACCCGGCTCGGGGAACGCTTCGGCCCGGGAGAGGGTTTCCGGCTGCGGCACCGCATCGGCGCACCCTTCGTACTGACGGCCGGCGGCAAGCGCAACCCGGTGGTCCAGCGTCTCGACCTGCCCGACGGCCCGGAGCGCACCCGCTACATCCGCGCCTGAAACCCACCGGTCCCCGTACGGCCCGCCGGGCGGACTCCGGGCGGACTCCGGGGGCGAGGACCGTGGCAGTGGGGCCGGGCAGGTCTGTCCGGCCCCGGTGGTCGGCGTGCGACGCTGTGGGCGGCGACGGCCCTGGCCGTCGCCGTGCCAAGGCAGCGGCGCGACCGCCCGCACCGGGGACGCGGCCGGCAGCAGGCACAGCACCAGCAGCCCGGCGCCCATCAGCCCCTGCCCGGCGACCATCGTGGCCCTGGCACCGAAGCGGCGGGGCGCCGCCGCCGACACGAAGGACACGCCCACGCTCTGCAACGTCATCGGCAGGAACAGCAGGCCCGCGAGCGCCGCCGACGCCACCGCCACCGGCCCGGCGGGAGCGGCCCGGCCCGCCCGCTGGCCCGTCCGCCCCGGCCTGCGCAACCTCGTCGAGACGGTCGGCGGCGTCCTCGCCCACCTCCGCAACGCCCGCCTCGACCTCCTCTGCGCCGTCCCGCCCGGCAGCCGCGACGCCGAAACCCTCGGCCTCCTCGCCAGCTGGAACAGCTCCCGACCGATGACCGGGACCTCGACGGGCAGGGGCTGACCGCCCCTCGAACTCCCGGGGCCAGGCCGACGGTCCGGACGGCGCGGGCCGGTGCGTTACGGGCGGCCGGGGCGCAGGGCGGGGTGGTCGGCGACGACGGTGGCGCTGCCCGGGGCGATCTCGGTGAAGCCGGCGTCGTGGACGACCGGGAGGCGGCCGTCGGTGAGGGCGGGCCAGGCGTCGGGGGCGGCGGTTCTGACGGCCAGTCGGAAACCGCTTTCCGCCCACTCCTTGCGCCGGGTGTCGTCCAGTTGCCACCAGGCGAGCTGGGCGGCGTGGCCGGTCTGCGCCATGGTCTTGCCCGCGCTCATCTCCAGGGCGGGGTTGAGCCAGAGGACGGGGACGCCCTCGGGGACGGGGCCGGGCGGGACGGGGTCGTCGAGGTCGGTGCCGGAGACCTGGAGCTTGGCGAGTTCCTTCGGCCAGCCGTCCAGCGGGATCGGCGGGAAGACCCGTACCTCGGCGCCCTCGCCCGGGACGGTGATGCCGGGCAGTTCGGCGGCCTTGCGCCACTCGCCGCCGCGGGCCCGCCGCACCACCTTGCGGATCCGGGCGTCCTCCCAGGCCGCGACCCGTGCCGCCCACTCGCCGTCCGGCTCGGTGACCCGGGGGTCGGCGAGCAGGGTGAGCACGGCCCGCGCCGAGGTCTCCAACGCGTCGGTGCGGGCGGGCGGTTCGGCCCGCTCCAGCCGGACCACCAGCGGCAGCACGTACTGCGGGTTGGCGTCGCGGTCGGCCCCGCCCCCGCCGACGGCCGGGAGTTCGGCGGGGTCGGCCGGGTCGGCCGGGTCGGCGGGAGCGGAGGCGGCGGCGGGAAGGTCGAAGGGTGAGCTCACCCCTCCAGGATGCCAGTTCAGCGGCGGTAGCCCCGGGCGGGGTCGCGTTCCTCGGCGTCCTCGTAGCCGAGGAACCAGCCCTCGGGGTGGGTGGCGGCGAGCAGCCGGTCGATCCGCTGCCCGGTGTCGAGGTCGTTGTCGTCCTCGTCGGGCCCGTAGACGCCGAACAGTTCGGCCGTGCAGCCGTCCCAGTCGTAGTCGTACAGGTCGGCGGGCAGGTCGCCCATCATGTCGGCGACCGATTCGGGCTGGGAGCCGAGCAGGGTCCGGGCGTCGGCGAGGGCCAGCCGGAGCGCGAGGTCCTCGGCGGCGCAGCGCGGCAGCGGCCACTCGCCGAGGGCGAGGTCGTCGGCGAGGTCGTCGAAGGCCCGGGCGAAGGCGCGGCGCCAGCCCCGGTGGAGGCTCCAGGTGCGCTGCGGGAGGCGGCCGAGGACGGACCAGTCGGCCTCGTCGGCGAGGGTGACCGGGTCCTCGCCGTGCTCGTCGAGGTCCTCGTACGCGGCGTCGGCGAGGCTGATCAGCTGGGTGTGCAGCAGGCAGGCGGTGCGCGGGGTCAGCGTCCAGTCACCGGTGTCGCCGTCGTCGTCGAGCGGGAACAGCTCGGCGAAGTCCGGGGCGAAGTCGTCGGTGACGCTGATCTCCAGGGTGCCGCCGAGTGCTTCGATGCCGGGGATCGCGGCGACCAGGCGGTCGGGGTGGAGCAGCGCGCCGAGGGCCGCGTTGGGGTCCTCGGCGACTTCCCGGAGCAGTTGGACGCGCTGGCCCTCGGGATCGATCCCGGCGAAGTCGAGGTCCTCGACGGCCGCCTGCGCGGCGGCCCGGAGTGCCGGCCAGTCGGTGATCCTGATCCCCAACACCACCGTGGCCTCGATCTCTTGCGCGCCGGCGTCCTCCGCCGCACCAGGCCCCTGTGGATGATCGTTTCGCTCGCCCATGCGACAAGGTTGACAAACCCGGGGTCCGGTGTCCATCAGCTCTCCGCAAAAGGTGCCGGTGGGGGCGGTCCCGGGGCGGCGGTTCCGGCCCCACCGGGCGCGGGCCGCGCGGGCCCGGCGGGGCCTCCGGGCGGCCCTTCTCCGGCCGATCACCCACCCGGCGAAGTCCTCGATGCCGTTGGCGGGGGCCTCGAAACGGAAGGAGTGGGAGAGGTCGAAGGCGTGGTGGCCGCCCGGGAGTTCGACGTACATGACCGGGGTGGCGGAGACCGCGCACAGCGCGCCGACCGGGGCCTGCGGGTGCCCCCGTCCCGCTCGGTCCGTCCAGGTCGCCGCGCGACCTGGACGGGGGCGCGGCGGTGCGGGCGAGGGTCACCGGCGAGTTCTCCGGGCTCCCGTCGACGTCCGGCCCGAGGCGGGTGTTCAGTGTGGCGACGGCGTCCGCCGAGGTGTCGGCGTCCTCGCCGCCGGGCCGCCCCGGCCGAGTGGAAAGCGCTTTCCCGGCGCGCCGGTCCGGACTCCGGCCCGGGCGTGGCGGAGGCTGGGGGCATGAGCGAACTGAACGAGTACGGCGGCGGGCAGGACCCGTCCGGCGGCGTCCTGGTGGTGACCACGAACGACATCCCCGGCTACCGGGTGGAGCGGGTGATCGGCGAGGTGTTCGGCCTGACCGTGCGCTCCCGGCACATCGGCTCGCAGATCGGCGCGGGCCTGAAGTCCCTGATGGGCGGCGAGCTCCGCGGCCTGACGAAGACCCTGGTCGAGACCCGCAACCAGGCCATGGAGCGCCTGGTCGAGCAGACCAAGGCCCGCGGCGGCAACGCGGTGCTGATGATGCGTTTCGACGTCACGGAGGCGGCCGACGTGGGCACCGAGGTCTGCGCCTACGGCACCGCCGCGGTGATCTCCCCGATCGCCTGACCACCCTCCGTCCGCACCCCGCCGCACACCACCCCTCCGCCCTCCCCCCGGATCAGCGGAGGCGGTGGAACCGGCCCGACGATGCGCTTCGACATCACGGAGGCGGCCGACGCGGGCACCGAGGTCCGCGCCTACGGCACGGCGGCGGTCGTCTCCCCGCCCGGCCCCTCACGTCCTCCGGGGGCTCCTCGTCCAAGTCCTCCGCGTCGGCCATCCATCGTGTCAGCAGGAGATGCCGCGACCGGGGAGACCACACTCCCGGGGCTGCTCTCACTCGTACGCTGCCGCCCATGCCTCGGCCGCTGCCGTGAGCCTCACACGCTGCGGGAGGGGGTCCTCGGCCGTGCGCGCCGACCATGCGGCCCGGATGGTCCGGGCGAACACGCCCAGCCGGTCGGGGTCCGCCTCCCGGTACGCGGTGACGCCCCGCGCGACCTGGTCGGCGGCCTCCACCGGGTGCCCGGCCGCGATCAGCCGGGGCACCCACAGCGCGGCGTCCGTCCACTCCGGCCCGGGGCACGACAGTGCCCAGTCGATCAACCGGACCTGAGCGCCGGACACGATCAGGTTGAACTCGCCCATGTCCGTGTGCGCCAGCGAATAGCCGTCCAGCGCGCCGACGCCGTCCGGCGGGACGAATCGGGCCAGGCGGTCGCTCAGGGGCTTCTTGCGGACGGTGGCGGGCCACGGGTAGGACGACACCACGGCCAGCGAGGCGGCCACGAACGGCAGGTCCGGGGAGTCCGGCGAGAAGTCGGGGTGGCGGCCGGGCCAGAACTCGTACCCGTAGAAGCTCCACCCGCCGCCCTCCGCCCGCCACTTGGGGAAAGCGGTCAACGGGGCCACGGCGGACACATCGGCCTCGTGCCCGTACACCCACGCTCCCGGGGCGTCCGTCGGCACGCCCTTGACGAACACCCGGTCGCCGTTCGTCTCCAACAGGCTGGCGAACGCGGAGTTGACCCCGTTGCCCGCGCTCTGCGCCTTGACGACCGGGCCGGTCAGGACCTCTACGGCTTGCCGTGCTTGGGCGGGGAGCTGGTCCCATGCGGTGCGCGTCACTGGTGAGTTCCGTTCGTGAATGGGGGTCGGCCGGGGCCCCGTGGCGGGGCCCCGGCCGGATGGCGGATCTACTTGCCCGCGAACGGGCTGTCGTGGCAGTTGGCGTGGCACTGCGAGCAGTCCGCCAGCTCGATCTCCGGCCAGAAGTCGGGTTCCAGCAGGAAGCCCAGTTCGGCGATGGCGTCGATGGCGCGGGCCCGCAGCACCTTGCCTCCACCGTGCTGCTCCGGGTCCAGGTATCCCGGCTTGTGGTGCACCATCCTGCCGAAGCTGGCCGTGCACCAGCCCATGTACGCCTCGGTGTTGAGCACGAAGGCGTGCCAGTAGTCGTCCACCTCCGGCGACGGGCTCAGCGGCCGGTCACTGGTCGCGCACGCCGTCAGGAAGGCGGCCAACTGGCCGACCCCCAGTTCGGTCCGGGCCTCGGGCACGTCCGGGTGGTTGGCCCGGTAGGTGGTGAGGATCAGCTCCCGGACCTCCGGGCCGATCAGGTCGCGCGGGTCCGTGGCAGTGAGGTCCGCAGTGCCGTTCACGCTCATGGCGCTTACCTCCGGGTGGAGTGGTTCAGCGTCCCGATGGGCGGATACGCCCGCCGGGTGGTGCTGGCCCGCTCCGGCCGGGCCCTTCCTGCGGTCGGCCGGCGTGGGGTCTCGCGGTCCGGGATTCCTCCCGACGTCACGCGGCGCGGCTGCCCACGCCGGGCACCTGCGGACACCCGTCCTCGCGGGCGTGTCGGGCACGCCATCCCGCGATCCTTCGGGCGATCGTGGGGTGCGTCTCGACCGGATACGCGGCAGCAACATCGTTGAAGTACTCGCACGAGGGACACGCGGTCTGCGACAGGGCAGCCCGCCTACTTGCTTGCTTCGCATCCACGCTCATGCCCGTTCCTCCCGTGCAGTCCCGTCAGCAGGAAGGTACGGAGCGGCCCGAATCCGTTGCTACGAAATTCCACGAGATTCCACGCGAGTTGGTGCAGCTCAGGCAATGCCCCGCCCGGCCTGTCGGAGCAAGTCACGTGCGGCGGCTCCGTACACGGCTTGCTCGGCAAGTTCGGCGAACGTGTCCGCATAGGCGCTGATCTCGGACGGTCGAGTGATCGTCAGATAACCGGAGACCAGCTCCACGTTCACCTGTGCGGTGTCGAAGATCCAGAAGCCTTCCACGGGCATGCGCACCCGGCCGACTGCCATCGGGATGATCCCGAGGCTGACGTTCGGCAGGGCCGCGACCGTGGCGAGGTGGTCGAGCTGCCCGCGCAGCACTTCGGCATCACCGAGGCAGGACCGCAGAACCGACTCCTCCACCAGGAAGGCGAACTGGTGGTCGCCTTCGTAGAGGATGCGCTGCCGGTCCATTCGAGCGGATACGGCGGCGTCCACGTCGTCCACGGCCACGCGGCGGCGCTGTACGGCGCGGAGCACCGAGGTCGTGTAGGCCCGGGTTTGCAGCAGGCCGGGTACCAGCCACGACGAATAGGCCCGGAACCGGCGCGTGCGGTCGAACAGGGGGAGGACTGCCAGCTGAGCCTGCTTCAGCCCGGCCCGCTCCATACGCCGCCAGTCGATGAACATGCCGGTGACGGCCCGGAGAGAGGCGATCAGGTCAGCCGCCCGCTCGGGCACCCCGCAAGCCCGGCACCACTGCTGGACGTCCTCTTCCGAGGGAGGAGTGTGGGCGTTGAGCAGACGGCTGACCTTGGACGGGTACCAGCCACAGGCGGCGGCCAGCTCCTGGCCGTTGATCCCAGCGTCCCGCTGTATCTCGCGGAGCTGAGCGGCGAGGGCCTGCCGGGCGTACTGGACGCTTGACGATGATGTGGCAGCCACGGTGAGAGCAGATCAGCGCGGTCGGTAGTCCTCGTGCGGTACGGCCCGGTCCCACACCGCCTCGAACGCGGAGCCGCACAGGTCGGCCAGCGCCGGATCGGTCAGGTACTCGCGGCCGTCCTGGTCCAACTGGCCCTCTCCGGTGAAGTGGTGGAGCAACACCGTCTCACCGTCGAACACCCAGAAGTCCGTACCCGGCAGGGCCAGGCCCACCGTGTTCCGCCTCGGCAGCCACCGGACCTGCTCGCCAGCCGCCACATTGGCGAACGTGCCGTCGTACTCGTACCGGACGTAATCGCTGATCGGCTCGGACACGATCCGGGCCCGTCGGACCACGACACCCCGGCCGACCGCTTCGGCCACTACGTCGTGCCACGAGTTCCACCAGGTGGCACGGTCGGCCTGGTCCAGCCGCTTGCCCCCCTTCCAGGCGATGAACTCCGGGTCATCCAGCATGTATGCGTCGCGCATCTCAAGGTGGACGGCGGTCCGCTGGGCCTGCGCAAGTGCGTTACGCGCCGGGGGTTGCACTTTCTGACACTCCGTGAGGTTGGTTGAGGTACTGGGCGACGATCGGGGCAAGGAACTGGATCATGACTTCTGGTAGCCGAATCATGGTCTCGTGGTCCGGGATGTCCGTCGAGTGCCCGGGAATCGACCCGACGATCTGGGCTGCGCGGATCGTCTCCGCGTCGGCCTTGTAGGACTGAATGATCAGGTCGCCGGTCGCCGCGTCGCGCCAGATCGTCGGCGACTCGTCGGTAGGGGTGTTGGGGATGATGCCCACAAACTCTAGATCCACGTCGGCCTCCACTGCCTAGCTGATTCCACGTGGTTCCAAGGATGCTGGGCGAGCGTGTCCCTGTCAGGCGCATCAAGTTCTGATGAGCTGTCAGCAAGTGGCGCCAATGAATTCGACGGCCCGTCAGGGTCACGCAGGGTCTACGGCCGGCGGAGCGGAGAGTGACGGGGCTGGAACGAGAGAAAGGCCCAGCTCTGCCTCCGGGGCGGGGCAGGGCGGGGCCTTGGGGCGCTCGTGGGTTCGGGGCTGCGGCAGTCGGGTCAGCGCCGTCCCCAGTGGCGGGCCAGAGCGGCGTCGCGGGCGCTGTGGCCGCGCAGTGCGGCGTCGGGCGGAGGGGGCGCAGGATGCGGTCGGCGGCGGTGCGATGGCGTTCGGCTTGGGCGATGGCGGGGTGGATGACCTTGACTCCGGCGCGCATGCCGCCGTCGATCATTCGGCCGTCGCGGCGCACCTGGTCTTCGAGTGCTTCGACTTCGGCGAGCAGGGCGGCGGCGTTGTCGAGCAGGACGAAGTCGGCGGGGTCCAGGACTTGGCCCGGGACGGGCTCCCCGCCGTCGGGGTGCGGTAGGTCTTCCGTGAACTGGCTCACCAGCCGGGCCCGGATGCGCTCTTGCCGCATCCCTCGGGGTCGACCGGCCGGGGGCGTTGCGGCCGGGTGGTCGGCCATTGGCTGCTCCAGGGGTTTTCGGTACGGGCCGCGGATGTCCGCAGCCCAGTGTTTGCAAGGGTTTTGGGGTTGAAAGTGGTCCGGTTCCCTGGTCGCATCGGACCTGAGCTGCCATGACACCCCGGAGGGGAGAACGGCGCGAGGGGAGTCACCCCCCGGGGTCCAGTGACCAGCACCACAGGTCGAAGCGCACCGAATCTGGCATTCAACCTCACTGAGATCATTGCGACTTGGAATTCTTGTCGGCCAACTCCATTTGCCGAAGCTGACGTTGGGTAGATCTAAGGAGTTCGTCCGTGATCATCATGTCCGGCGCTTGCGAGTGTGGGTCTGCTCTGCGGCGCGGGCGAGCTGGGTGATCTCCCAGACGTAGTGTTGGCCTCGGTTGACGTCCAGGGAGTCCTTCAGGCCGTGGTGGGTGGCGTTGCGGCGGTTCTCGGCCGGTAGGACGACGTCCAAGTGCCAGGGGTTCACGCAGGTCCGTACGCCGCAGCGGTGGTCGACCTCCATGCCGGGCGGGATGGGGTCGCGCCAGACATGGACGGCCACCCGATGGGCGAACCACTTGCGACTGTGGCGCGGGCCCTTGTAGGTCATCCGGCCGTAACCGTCGCGGTCCTTCATCCCCTGCCACAACCAGCAGCCCGGCCCGTCGGCCTCCAGGTCGGTGTTCAGGTCGGCGCTGTCCAGGACGCGACGGGCGGCGTGGGCACCGAGGTCCGCGCCTACGGTACGGCGGCGGTCGTCTCCCCGCTCGGCCGAGTTCCCCGGACCGTTCCCGCGCACTGTTCCCGCGCACGGCTGCCGCGCACGGGAACAGTCCGGCACCCCGGAGATGTTTCACCGGTGTGACTGTTCAAGGTGCAACCAGTGTGGCGGGGCCCGTCCGCGAGGTGGACGTGCTGGTGATCGGCGCGGGGCAGGCCGGCCTGTCGGCGGCCTACCACCTGCGGCGGCGCGGCTTCGCGCCGTACACCGGCTTCGTGGTGCTGGACGCCGACGACGCCCCGGGCGGCGCCTGGGCGCACCGCTCGCCCTCGCTGACGATGGCGACCGTGCACGGCTTCCACGACCTGCCGGACTTCGAACTCCCGGCCACCGGCCCGGCCGAGCAGGCCCGGGTCGCGGTGCCGGGGTACTTCGCCGCGTACGAGGCGAAGCACGCGCTGCCGGTACTGCGGCCGGCGCGGGTGCGGGCGGTGCACGACCGGCCGGACGGGCGGCTACGGGTGGAGACGGACGCGGGCGACTGGATCGCCCGGGCGCTGCTGAACGCCACCGGCACCTGGACGCGGCCGTTCCTGCCGCGCTACCCGGGCAGTTTCACGGGGCGTCAGCTGCACTACGCGGACTACCGGGGCCCGGCGGAGTTCGCGGGGCAGCGGGTGGTGGTGGTCGGCGGCGGGGCGTCGGCGGTGCAGGTGCTGTCGGAGGTCGGGGCGGTGGCGGAGACGATCTGGGTGACGCGGACCCCGCCGGTGGTCCACCAGGGGCCGTTCACGCCGGAGTTCGGGCGCGAGGTGGTTGCCAGGGTGGAGGAGCGGGTCCGGGCGGGGCTGCCGGTGCGCAGCGTGGTCTCGGTGACGGGCCTGGGCCCGAGCGTGGCCTACCGGCGGGCCGAGGAGCTGGGGGTGCTGCACCGCCGGCCGATGTTCGACCGGCTGACCGAGCACGGGGTGGCCTGGGGCGACCAGGAGTCGGCGGTGGACGCGATCATCTGGGCGACCGGTTTCCGGGCCGAGTTGACGCACCTGGCGCCGCTGGGCCTGCGCACGGCGGGCGGCGGCATCCGGATGGACGGCACCCGGGTCGCCGACGATCCGCGCGTCCACCTGCTGGGCTACGGGCCGTCGGCGTCCACGGTGGGCGCGAACCGAGCGGGCCGCACGGCGGTCAACGAGGTGGTGGCGCTGCTGGGCGCGCCCGAGACGGCGGTCGGCGTCCACGGGGCGTGACGGTCCGCGAGGCGTGACGGTCCGCGAGGCGTGACGATTCACGCGACCCGACGGTCCGTCAGGAGCCGGGTTCCGGCTCCAGCGCGGCCGTGAAGCGGGATGCCAGCACGGCGACGGCGTCCCGCAGTTCGGGCCCGCCCTCGACCCGGAACGGGAACGGGACGGCGGCCAGCCACTCCCCCGCGTACATCGTGGGGTTGCGGGTGCTGCCGGTCAACGTGCAGCCCCCGCCCGCCGGTTCGAGGCGGCCCATCGCGGCGCCGACCCACGGGGCGACCTGCTCGTAGGGGGCGTCGAAGACCACCCGGGTCTCGAACGCCCAACCGGTGCCGAGGTGTTGTTCGAGCAGCGCGACGGGGTCGAGGTCCTCGGGCATCCGGAACGGGGTGGCGGTGGGCACGGCGGCGCGCACCCGGTCGATCCGGTAGGTGCGGACGGCGTCGGAGCGGTGGGAGTGGCAGAGCAGGTACCAGCGGGCCCGGCGGACCACCACCGCCCACGGGTCGACCTCGGCCCGCCACTCGCTGCCGCCACTGCCACCGCTGCGGTAGTCGATCAGCACCCGGCGGCGGGCGGCGATCGCCTCGACCAGGGCGGCGGCGACGGCGGGGTCGGGGTGGGTCGGGTACGGGTCGGGCGCGGCGGCGGCGTACTCGCGCAGCACGGCGGCCTGCCGGGCGATCGGCTCGGGCAGCGCCCGGACCACCTTGCCGAGGGCGGCGCCGACCTGGTCGTCGGGGTCGGTGGCGGCGGGGCGGCCGTCGAGCACGGCCATCACCAGGCCGAGCGCCTCGTCCTGGGTGAAGGAGACCGGCGGGAGCCGCGTCCCGCGCCCGAGCCGGTAGCCGCCGTAGGGGCCGCGCTCGGACTCCACCGGCACCCCGGCCTCGCGCAGGATCGCCACGTAGCGGCGGGCGGCCCGGTCGGTGACGCCGAGGCGTTCGGCGAGCTGCTCGGAGGTGGTGCCGGGCCGGTCGCGGAGGATCTCCAGGGCGCGCAGCGCGCGGGCGGTGGGGCTGGTTCCGGTGGACACGCCGACCAGCCTAGGAGCCCGCCGGTCCCGGGCTCCCGCGGCACCCGGTGCGGGCCTGTGCGGACCCGGGCGAGTCCGTGCGGAATTCAGGAAGCAGATCGTCCGGAACCGTTCCTAGCATGGGTGGCGACCTGCTGGAACGGGCCGCGGCGACGACGCCCGCGTGCCCCGTACGGAACGGAGCCCCTCATGGACGTGCTGCTGATCGGCGGCCTGTGGTTGGACGGTTCGGCCTGGGACGCGGTGCTGCCCGCGCTGGAGGAGCTGGGCCACCGCCCGGTCCCGCTGACGCTGCCGGGGCAGGGCGACGGCCGGTCCGCCGCCACGCTGGACGAGCAGGTGGCGGCGGTGGTCGCGGCCGTGGACGCGGCGGACGGCGCGCCGCTGGTGGTCGCGCACTCGGCGGCCTGCACGCTCGGCTGGCAGGCCGTGGACGCCCGTCCGGAGCGGGTGGCGGGCCTGGTCCTGGTGGACGGGTTCCCGGAGGCGGACGGGGAGTTGTACGCGGGCGCGTTCCCGGTCGTGGACGGCGTGGTGCCGTTCCCGGGCTGGGAGCCGTTCGAGGGTCCGAGCATCTCGGACCTGGACGCCGGGCTGCGGGACCGGATCGCGGCGGCGGCCGTGACCGTCCCCGAGCAGGTCGCCCGGGGCACGGTGCGGCTGTCCGACGAGCGCCGCCACCAGGTCCCGGTGACGATGCTCTGCGCCGAGGCCCCGCCCGAGCAGGTGCGGGAGTGGATCGCGCAGGGCGCGGCCCCGGAGGTGTCCCGGATGGAGCGGATCGCGCTCGTGCCGCTGGACTCCGGGCACTGGCCGATGTTCAGCCGCCCCGTCGAGCTGGCCGAGGCCGTCGACCGCGCGGACCGGCGGAGTTGACCCGCCCGGAGGCGGCGCCCGTGCCCGTCACCGTCCCGCTGGACGCCTCGACCTGGCCGCTGTTCGCCGAGCTGGCGGAGCGCGACAACGGTGTGTACGGCGGCTGTTGGTGCACCGCCTACCACGGGGACTGCCGGCCGCCGGGCCTGGACCGGCGGGCCTTCAAGGAGCAACTGGTGCGCACCGGCCGGGCGCACGCCGCGCTGGTGCTCGACGGGGACGGCGCCGCCCGGGGGTGGTGCCAGTTCGGCAGCGCCGAGGAGCTGCCGAACATCAAGCACGGCCGCGTCTACCGGCAGGAGCCGCCGCCGCGCCCGGACTGGCGGATCACCTGCGTGTACGTCGAGCCCCGGCAGCGCGGCCGCGGGTTCGCCCGGGCCGCGCTGGCGGGGGCGCTCGACCTGCTCGCCGGGGCGGGCGGCGGCCTGGTGGAGGCGCTCCCGGAGACCGTGGACGGGCGGACGGCGCAGGGCCGGTTCCTGTTCAGCGGGACGGTCGAGCTGTTCGAGGAGCACGGGTTCGCCCGGGTCCGGCAGGTCGGCAAGCACGCCTGGATCGTGCACCGGCGGCTGCCGCCGTCCCGCTGACCCCGTCCCGGCCCGCCCCGCCGCCCCTGTTCCGCTCCGCTCTGGCCCGGCCCGGCCCGCTACCGGTCGTAGTCGACGGTGACCCGGTCGGAGACCGGGCGGGCCTGGCAGGTGAGGACGTAGCCGGCCTCGATCTCGGACTCCTCCAGCGCGAAGTTGCGCCGCATCTCGACCTTGCCGTCGCAGACCAGCGCCCGGCAGGTGCCGCAGACCCCGCCCTTGCAGGCGAACGGCAGGTCGGGGCGGGCCCGCTGGGCGCCGTCCAGGATGGAGCGGTCGCGCGGCAGGGCGAGGGTGCTGGAGCGGCCGTCGAGCACCACGGTGACCTCGCTGGCGGCGGCGTCCGGCTCGGGTTCGGGGTGCCGTTCCTCGGGGCGCTCGTCCTCGGCGTGGAACAGCTCCTGGTGCACCCGCCCGGCGGGGACGCCGAGTTCGGCCAGCAGCTCGCGGGCCCCGGTGACCAGGCCGAACGGGCCGCACAGCCACCAGTGGTCGACGGCGGGGACGTCGACCAGGGCGGCCAGCAGGGCGCGCACCCGGTCGGGGTCGAGCCGGCCGCTGAGCAGTTCGGCGTCCCGGCTCTCCCGGGAGAGCACGTGCACCAGTTGGAAGCGGCCGAGGTGGCGGTCCTTCAGGTCGGCCAGCTCGTCGGCGAACATCACGGTGTCGCTGCGCCGGTTGCCGTACAGCAGGGTGACCCGGGAGTCCGGGTTCCCGGCCAGCACGGAGGCGGCGATCGACAGCATCGGGGTGATGCCGGAGCCGGCCGCGATCAGCACGTGCTCGGCGGGCTCGGCCGGATCGGCGGTGAACAGGCCGCCGGGGGGCAGCACTTCGACGCTCTCGCCGATCCCGGCCTCGTTCACCAGCCAGTGCGAGAACAGGCCGCCGGGCACCTCGCGGACGGCGATCCGCAGCGGGCCGCCGACCGGCGAGCAGAGCGAGTAGGAGCGGCGCTCGTCGGCGCCGTCGACGACCCGGCGCATGGTGAGGGTCTGGCCGGGGCGGAACGCGAACTCCCCGGCCAGTTCGGCGGGAACGTCGAAGGTCACCGCGACGGCGTCCTCGCAGAGCCGTTCCAGGGCGCCGATCGGCAGCGGGTGGAACCGCGGGCGGCGGACGGCCATCAGATCTCCTTGATCCGGTCGAAGGGTTCGCGGCAACTGCGGCACCGCCACAGCGACTTGCAGGCGGTGGAGCCGAACCGGGACAGCTCCTCGGTGTCGGTGGAGCCGCACTGCGGGCAGGTCACGGTCCGCCGGGTGGGGCCGAGGTGCAGCAGCCCGCCGGGGGCGGACCGGGCTCCGGGGGCCGGCGGGGCGATGCCCGCCTCGGCGAGCTTGCGGCGGCCCTCGGGGGTGATCCGGTCGCTGGACCACGGCGGGTCGATCCGCAGCCGCACCTCGACCCGGGCGAACCCGGCGGCGCGCAGCCGGCGGGCCACGTCGGAGGCCATCTCGGCGATCGCGGGGCAGCCCGAGTAGGTGGGCGTCAGCCAGGCCGTGACGGCGCCGTCCTCCTCCTCGACCCCGGCCAGCACGCCGAGGTCGGCCAGCGTCAGCATGGGCAGTTCGGGGTCGGGGACGGCGGCCGCGACCTCCCGGGCCCGCTCCAGGGTGCTCACCACGTCGCCCCCGGGTGCGCCCGGGCCAGCACCTGGAGTTCGGCCAGCAGCGGGCCGAGCGCCTCGGTGTGGACGCCGTGCCGGCCGGCCCGGCCGTTGACGTAGGCCCGCCCGGCGACCTCGGGGACGGGCAGCGTGGCCTCCGTCAACACCCTTTCCAGGCTGGCCAGGACGGGGGCGCGCAGCTCCGACGGGTCGACGCCGAGCCGGAGTTCGACCTCGTGCGGGGTGAACAGCTCCTCCAGCCAGGGCCAGAGGCCGTCCAGGGCGTCGCGCATCCGGCCGTGCGAGTGCGCGGTGCCGTCGCCGAGCCGGACCGTCCAGGACTCGGCGTACTCGCGGTGGTACGCCAACTCCTTGACGCCGAGGGCCGCGACGGCCGCCAGCACCGGGTCGGCGTGGCCGGCCAGTCGGCGGTACAGCTCCTCGCGGGCGGTGGCGAACAGCAGCAGCCGGACCACGCACTGCGCGAAGTCGCCGTTCTCCAGCTCGACCAGCCGGACGTTGCGGTACGCCGACTCCTCGCGCCAGTAGGCGAGTTCGTCCTCGTTGCGGCCGGTGCCGTCCAGCTGGCCGGAGCGGGTGAGCAGGCGGCGGGCCTGGCCGAGCAGGTCGAGGCCGAGGTTGGCGAGCGCCACCTCTTCCTCCAACTCCGGTGCCCGGGTGACCCATTGGATCAGCCGCTGGGCCAGCACCAGGGCGTCGTCGCCGAGCATCAGGCAGTACGCGGCGAGGTCGGCCGGGTCGATCCCGGCCGGCGGGGCGGCGTCCACGCCCAGCAGCGGGTCGGCGAAGCCCGTGCCGTACGCCCAGCGGGCCTCGCCGTCCGGCTCCGGGCCCGCCTCGGCCAGCGAGAGGTACACGTGGTCGTCGCTCATGTCGTCTTCCCTGCTCGGTGGTTGGCGGTCGGTCGGCTGCCCGGTCGGCCGGTCTGACGGTCCGTCAGATGTGCGGGACGTCCTCGGGGATCGGGTAGAAGGTGGGATGCCGGTACACCTTGTCGCCGCTCGGCTCGAAGAACGGGTCCTGCTCGTCCGGGCTGGAGGCGGTGATCGCGTCCGAGCGGACCACCCACAGGCTGACGCCCTCGTTGCGCCGGGTGTAGACGTCCCGGGCGGCGAGCAGCGCCATCCGGTCGTCGGCGGCGTGCAGCGACCCCACGTGCACGTGGTTCAGGCCGCGCCGGGGCCGGACGAACACCTCGTACAGCGGCCAGGCCGCGCGTTCCCCGCTCATGCCGAACTCCCTTCCCGCGCCGCCCGCTTGGCGGCGTACGCGGACGCCGCCTCGCGCACCCAGGCGCCGTTCTCGTGGGCCTCGCGGCGGCGCTCGACGCGCTGCGCGTTGCACGGCCCCTGGCCCTTGATCACCTGCTGCAGCTCCGACCAGTCCGGCTCGCCGAAGTCCCAGCCGCCGCGCTCCTCGTTCCACGCCAGCGCCGGGTCCGGCAGCGTCACGCCGAGGTGCTGGGCCTGCGGGACGGTCATGTCGACGAAGCGCTGCCGGAGTTCGTCGTTGCTGTGCCGCTTGATCCGCCAGGCCATCGAGCGCTCACTGTTCGGCGAGGCCCCGTCCGGCGGGCCGAACATCATCAGCGACGGCCACCACCAGCGGTCCACCGCGTCCTGCACCATGGCGCGCTGCGCGTCCGTGCCCGCCATCAGCGTCATCAGCAGCTCGTAGCCCTGCCGCTGGTGGAAGGACTCCTCCTTGCAGATCCGCACCATCGCCCGGGCGTACGGCCCGTAGCTGCACCGGCACAGCGGCACCTGGTTGCAGATCGCGGCGCCGTCCACCAGCCAGCCGATCACGCCGACGTCGGCGAAGGTCAGCGTCGGGTAGTTGAAGATCGAGGAGTACTTCTGCCGGCCGTCGATCAGCTTCTCGGTCAGCTCGGCGCGGTCCACCCCGAGGGTCTCCGCCGCCGCGTACAGGTACAGCCCGTGCCCGGCCTCGTCCTGCGCCTTCGCCAGCAGGATCGCCTTGCGGCGCAGCGAGGGGGCCCTGGTCAGCCAGTTGCCCTCCGGCTGCATGCCGATGATCTCCGAGTGGGCGTGCTGCGCGATCTGCCGCACCAGTGTGGCCCGGTAGGCCTCGGGCATCCAGTCCCGGGGCTCCACCCGCTGCTCCGCCGCGATCACCGCGTCGAACCGCTCCTGCGTCTCCATCGCCCACCTCCCGACTGACCGTTCGGTCGGGTCCATTCTGTACACAGCGGCCCGGCAGTGGCAAGGAGCCCGGCAGCGACGGAACCGAACGGGCGGACCCGCCGGACAGGCCGCACCGACCGGCGGAACCGCAGGAGAAGGAGAAGAAGCGACGGAAGGGCCCGCCCGACCGGCGGAACCGGGGACGGGCGGCCGCAGGCAGCGCACCGGAAGGCATGCCCCTGCGGCAGCGCGGCGGAGGGCCCGGCCCGCCCGGCGGGGACGGGGAGGGGTCCGTCGGGGCCGCCGGGCGGGGTGGTGGGTGGAGCGGGGTCGGGTGGGGGCGTGGGTGGAGCGGGGTCGGGTGGGGGCGTGGGTGGAGCGGGGTCGGGTGGGGGCGTGGGTGGAGCGGGATCGGGTGGGGTCAGCGGTCGCGGAGCCTGGGGAGGGGGACGGCCAGGAGGGCGGCCAGCAGGGCGATGCGGGGGCCGAGTTGGTCGACCCGGAGGTGTTCGTGGCGGGCGTGCGGGCCGGCGCCGACCGCGCCGAGGCCGTCCAGGGTGGGCAGGCCCCTGGCACCGGCCAGGTTGGTGTCGCCCGCCCCACCGGCCGGCGCCCCGTCCAGGTGCTGGCCGAGCGCGGCGGCCAGCGAACGGACGTGCCGGAGCAGCGGGTTGCCGGTGCGCTCGGGCCAGGCGGGGCGGCTGGAGAGCACTTCGGTGCGGACGTCCGCTCCCGGCCGGTTCGCGGTCAGGTGGGCGAGCGTGTCGAGGGTGCGGCGCTGCGCCTCGGTGGTGGCGAAGCGCAGCCCGAGTTCGGCCTCGGCCCGGCCGGCGATGACGTTGGCGCGGGTGCCGCCGTCGATCCGTCCGGTGTTGAGTTCGGTGCCCGGCTGGTGGGCCAGTCCGCGCACGGTGATCAGCTGGTCGACCAGTTCGTCGATCGCGGAGACGCCGTCGGCCGCGTCGTTGCCGGCGTGCGCCTCGCGGCCGGTGACGGTGAGCCGGACCCGGGTGGAGCCCCGACGGGCGGTCTTCAGCCGGCCGTCGGGGTGCCCGGGTTCGAGCCCGAGGACGGCGGCGGCGCCGCGCAGGTGCCGTTCGACCTGGCGGCGGCCGTCGGGGCTGCCGATCTCCTCGTCGGAGACCACGATCATCCGGACCGGCCGGTGCGGGCGCTGCCCGAGGTCGGCGAGCAGCGCGAACGCGCCCTCCAGCAGGGCGAGTCCGCCCTTCATGTCGAGGATGCCGGGGCCGCTGAGCCGGCCGTCGCGCTCCTCGACCGGCCAGTCGGCGAGGGTGCCGACCGGCCACACGGTGTCGTGGTGGCCGACCACCAGCAGGTGCGGCAGTTCCTCGTGCCGGCCGGGCCAGTCGAGCACCAGGTGGTCGCCGTGCTCGCAGCGCTCCCGGACGGCGGTGGCCCCGGTGGCGGCGTAGCCGGCGGCGAGTTCTTCGGCGAGGGCGTTCAGCCGGGGCGCGTCGCCGGACGGGGATTCGATCCCGGCGAGGTCCGCGCAGCGCTTGCGAACGGCCGCGGCGAGGGTCCTGGCCCGCGAGGTGAGGGTCCGCGGGAGGCCCGGCAGGGCGGCGGTGGGGGCCGGGTCGGGTGTTCCGGCGGTGACGGCGGTGACGGCGGTCGCCGTGGCGCTTGCCGTGGCGCTTGCCGTGGCGCTTGCCGTGCCGGTGGCTGCGGCGGCCACCGGTGGTGCGGTGGCGGGCAGTTCGGCCGGGGGCGGAGCGGTGGTGACGCCCGGCACGGCGGTCGCGGTGCGGGTCTCGGCGCGGGGCGCGGTCCGGGTCTCGGTCCGGGTCTCGGTGCGCGCGACGGCTCCGGCGTGCTGTGCCTCGGGGGCTTCGACGGGGCGCGGCTCGGGGGCCACGGTATGGGGACTCACCGTTCACCTCCGGCGGGATGCGACGCACTGGGAGGTATCGGCGGGGCCACGCGCGGCGTCGGGCTCGGTCGCGGCGTACGGTGCGACCTGGGGCTGGGCAACACTGCGTCCTCCTCGCTCGGTCCGCGGCTCCGGCTCGGCCCGGGGCCCGGGGACGTCGGTCTCCGGTTCTCGGCGCGGACGGGCACCGTGAACAGGGGACCGATGAGCGAGCCTAGAAGATCGGTTCGTCTCCCTGCGAGGTGGCCTGCCGCTCCGCGCGTCGCACCCGGTCCGGAGGGTGTGCGCCCGGCGGACGTCGTTCCTCCGGGGGGCGCGCACGGGCCGGGCCCGGCGTGGCGAGCGGGACGCGGTCTTCCGAGCGCGTCCGTCTCCCACCTTGGACCCCCGCAGGCGGTTCGGCAGCGCGAACCGCCCACGATCGAGCGAACCCCATCCGATGGATGACACCGAATCAGCCTTTGGTACCAGTCGGGAAATCGGTTGGCACACCGTCCGACCGGGCTGGGATGATCGTCCGCACTGCTCGCGTCCGCCTCGATTACCACCGGGAGCCTCCGATGTCCGCCCGCCGTCCCGTCCCCCCGCCCGTGCTGCGCAGCCTGCGCGGCCTGGCCCTGGGCGACGCGTTCGGGGATCGCTGGTTCCACCCGCCGGTGGACGAGTCCTCGGCCGCGGTGGCGGCCCGGCTGGTCCGGCCCGGCCCCTGGCACTGGACGGACGACACCGCCATGGCGCTGGTCCTGACCGGGCACCTGGCGGCCCGGGGCGAGGTCGAACCGGCCGCGCTGGCCCGCGAGTTCGCCGCCGAGTACACCGCCGTCCCGCACCGCAAGTACGGGCCGTCGATGCACCGGGTGCTGCGCGCCGTGCAGGAGGGCGCCGACCACGTCGCCGTCACCTCGGCGCTGTTCGGCGGCCAGGGCTCGCACGGCAACGGCGCGGCGATGCGGGTCGCGCCGCTGGGCGTCTGGTTCGCGGACGACCTCGCGGCGGTCGCCGAGCAGGCCCGGCTCCAGGCCGGTGCGACGCACGCGCACCCGGAGGCGGCGGCGGGCGCGGTCGCCGTCGCGCTGGCCGCGGCGCTCGCGGCCCGGGGGCGCGGGTCGGCCGCGCCCGGGCGGGCCGAGTTCCTGCGGGAGGTCGCGGAACTGCTGCCGGACAGCGACGTCCGCTCCGGCCTGCGGGTCGCCGCCCGGCTCCCGGCGGGCACCTCGGTGCGGCACGCCGCGACGGTGCTCGGCTCCGGGTACCAGGTCTCCGCGCAGGACACCGTGCCGTTCGCGCTCTGGTCCGCGGCCGGCCACCCCGACGACCTGGTCGAGGCGCTCTGGCAGACCCTGCTCGGCTGGGGCGACATGGACACCACCTGCGCGATCGCCGCCGGGGTGGTCGCCGCCCGCACCGGCCTGGCCGGCGTCCCCACGGGCTGGCTCGACGCGCAGGAGCCGCTGCCCGACCTCGGGTGACCGCAGGTCCCGTGCGCGGACGTGCCGGAGGGCCGGGAACCCCGAGCGGGTTCCCGGCCCTCCGCCGTTCCGGCGGCCCCGGCGCGGGGCGCTCTCTGCCGCAGAGTGCTCCGCTGCGGGGCGCTCGGTTGCCGGGCGCCCGGTTGCCGGGTGCTCGGTTGCCGGGTGCTCGGTTGCGGGGTGCTCAGTTGCGCTTGCCGAAGACCAGCCGGTAGGCGACCAGCAGGACCAGCGCGCCCGCGATCGCCGAGATCCAGGTCGGGAGGTCGAAGAAGTGCACGCTGACGGACTTGTGCAGGATCTTCGAGGAGAGCCAGCCGCCGATGAAGGAGCCGGCGATGCCGATGAGAGTGGTGACGATGAAGCCGCCCGGGTCCTTGCCGGGCAGCAGAAGCTTCGCGATGGCTCCGGCGAGAAGCCCGAGGATGATCCAGCTGACGATTCCCATACCGTCCTCCTGCCCTGCGGCCCGTCGGGCAATCCCGGTGGCCCGTTGCCGGGAACGACGCGGCGCCGCGACCGTCCGGTTCCGGCCGCCGGCCGACCCGCCGCCCGGGCCGCGGGGGCGGGCCGCCGGCCGGGGTCACCTGGTACCGGGTGTGCCGGTCGGGGCGGGCGGGGCGGGGCAGTCGACCGAACCGGGCTTGACCGCGATGGTGAGGCCCGGAGTGCTGAGCAGACCGGGCAGTTGGAGGTCGTGGACGGTCGCGGTGACCTGGTCGAACTTGGCGTAACCCGCCTGGATGCCGAAGCGGTGCTGCGGGCTGTTCAGCGGGTTGGGCAGGTAGCCCCCGGCGCCGTCGCCGACGGTGGTGGTGTCGGGGCCGTTGATGTTGAGGTCGACCAGGCCGTCCATGTCGAGCACGCCCGTCGCGCTGCGCAGGTCGAGCACGGTGTTCTGGGTGGCGATCTCCCAGCTGCCGGGGTTGCTGTCGCCGAGGGTGATCATCAGGGTGTAGGTGGCGCCGAGGATCTGCTGCTTCTGGGAGAGGCAGAGCCCGTTGATGCTGCCCTGGGCGAAACCCATCCGCAGCGGGTGCGCGGTGCCGGTGGTGCCGTCCGGACGGGTGTACTGCTGGTCGACGACGGCCGCCGCGTAGTGGGTGCCGTACAGGCTGCTGGTGGTGAGCTGGACGGTGCCGCTCTGGATCTGCAGCCCGGCGGCGAGCGCGCCGCTGCCCATCGCCTGCCCGAGCGCACCGGCCGCGAGCAGCGCCGGGAACGCCACCGCCCCCGCACGTCGCCACCGGACGCCGCCGAACTCCGGCTCCCGGTCGGCGGGTTCGTGCGCGGGCCCGTCCATCGGCTCGTCCATCGGCTCGTTCACGGGCTCGTCCATCGGCTCGTCCATGGGCCGGTTCACGGGCCTGTTCACGGGCTGGTGACCGTGATGGTGCCGGGCAGGTGGACGGGGTTGTTGGTGGAGTCGAGCGCGGCGTGGTCGTCGATGGTCTGGATGCCGTAGATGTCACCGGCGAACTTCGTTGCCCCGGCGTCGAGTTTGATGAACGAGCCGAAGAAGTTCAGCAGGCCCTGGATGCCGCAGATCTCGAACAGCACGGTGACGCAGAGGTTGCTGATGTCGCCCCACATCATGGTGGTCTCGGGCTGGCCGGCCTGGTCGAGGCCGCCGAGCGAACCGGTGCCGGGCACGGAGATGGTGAGCGAGGTGCCGTCCGGGGCGGTGTGCGCGACCTGCATGTTGGAGCGGATCGCCAACTGGGTGAAGGTGTACTGGGTGGTGGTGCGGGTGGTCCCGTCGGAGAGCCGGACGGTGACGTTGTTCTTCACGCTGAGCCCGACCGCCTTCATGCTGGCGATGGTGACGTGCATCGGCGTCGGCGTCGGCAGGAACGGCATGCCCAGCGGCAGCGGCTCGCCGGGCAGCGACTGCACCGCCCCGGCGAGCGCGGCCCCCGCCGCCTCCGGCGTTGCGGCGGCGGCGTGTTCGCCGCTCCCCGGACCGGCGGCCACCGCGACCAGGACCGCCAGCGTCCCCAGCACCGCTGCCGCCGAACGGATCTGACGCTTCGTCATGTCGCTTCTCTCCCGGTGGACTTGCGGCGCGGACCCCACCCGGCGGTCATCGCGCCGCCGAGGATGCCGAGCAGCATCCCCGCCAGGAAGCCGCCCAGGTTGGAGACCACCAGGGAGACCACGGCGAGCACGGTGCCGATCAGGCCGAAGGTGACCCGCTGCCCGGGCGCGACCAGCGGGATCAGCCCGCAGAGCATCATGCCGCCGCCGACCAGGTACCCGGCCAGCGCGTTGAAGCCGGTGACGGTGACCAGTTGGATCGCGCCGAGCGAGAACTTCAGCACCGTCCAGCCGCCGACCACCAGCCACAGCCCGCCCCAGAACGGCCGGGTCCGGCGGAACGCCCGGAACCAGCGCCAGGCCGCGAGCACCGCCCCGGCGGCGCGGGCCGTGCGGGCCGGGCGGTCGGCACCCGCCGCGCGGGCCGCACCGTCGGCTCCGTCGGCACCGGCCGTGCGGGCCGTGCGGGCCGTCAGCACGAGGTGGCCGATCCGGGCACGACCCGGATGTTGAGCGCGGGCAGGGTCAGCGAACCGGCGATCTCGGCGGTGTACGCGGAGGCGTTCAGCCCGGCCAGGTTGACGGTGCTGCCGCCCGGCCCGGAACCCGCCGACCCCAGGCCGAAGCCGCCCGCCTGCGCGCCGTTGAGCGCCTGCCCCGCGACCATCACCTGGTCCGCGGACATCCCCAGCACCGCGTTCTGCAGCGTGGTGCTGCCCGCCGCGGTGAGCGTCGGGGCCTCGATGTACAGGTTGGACGCGTTGATGTCGGTGGTGACGGTGGCGGGCGGGGCGACGGTGACGGTCTGGCCGGCCGTCAGCAGCAGCGAGTACGGCACCCCCGCGAAGGACTGGTGGACGATCCCGCACAGCCCCGCGAGCCCGGCGCTGGCGAAGCCGACCCGGGCCATCGCGGTGGTGGTCGAGGTGCTGCCGTTCGCGGCCTCCACCGAAGGGGTGTTCAGGATCGCGCCGAACCCGGTGCCCGACACCCCGTTGGAGGTCAGCGTGAACGGCGAGTTGGTGACGTTGAAGCTCGCGGCGAGCGCACCGTTCGCAATCGCCCCGCCGAGCGCACCGGCGGTGAGCGCGGCGGGCAGCAGCACCGCCACGGAACGCCCCCACCGGGTGCCGTGCCGGGGGCCGTCGACGGCCAGCGCCAGCATCCGGCCGTTCCAGTCGGCCGCTCCGACGGCGGCGGGCCGGGCCAGTGCCCGCAACCGGGTGGTCCAACGCAGCTGGTTCATGTGTCATCTTTCCGATGCGAGGGAGGAGTTGGCGACTCGGACGACAGGCGGCGACGGGCGTCCGGCGGCCGTGGCGGGCACGGCGCGCGGTTCAGGCGGTGGCCGTGGCGGCGGTCCCGAGGTCGGTGGTGCCGTCCCCGCCGTCCGCGCCACCCCGGTGGCGGTCACGGCGCAACCGCCTGCGGCGGGCGGGCTTCTCCGGCATCCAGCCCATCGCCATCGAACCACCCAGGACGGCGAGGAACATGCCGACGAAGAACCCGCCGAGATTGCTGAGCGGGAAGGACGCGACACCGACGATGACCGCGATGATCCCGGCCGTGAAGCGCTGCCCCGGCAGCAGCAGGATCAGCCCCGCCAGGGCCATCAGGATGGCTCCGGCGGCCATCCCACTGATGCCGCCGATACCGACGTGCAGCAGCTTGCCGACCGGGGCCAACGGCAGGTAGAGGATCACGAAACCGCCGAGCGCCGTCCAGAACGCGGCCCAGAACGGCCTGGTACGGCGCCACCGGCGCAGGGCGAGCCGAGCGCGGTTCAGCGCGGGCAACGGGTTGCGGGCCATGGGGTCTCCCTGTCGTGGCAGCACGTCGAACGGTCTTGCAGTACGGAGAAGTCGAGGCCGACCGGAGCCGGCCCCGGGGACCGCCCCCGGGCCGACCGCCGCCCGAACGGAGCCGGGCCCGGTCCGGGCCGGTGCCCGAACGGAATCGGTGCCCGGGCGAGGCCGGAGGCCAAGCGAAGCCGGCCCTCGGGCGAAGCCAACGCCCGGACGGAACCGACACCCGGGCGGAACCGGAGTCCGGGTGAAGCCAGTGCCCGAGCAGAGCCAGTGCCCGAGCAGAGCCCGGGTTCGGCCGGAGCCGGAGTCCGAGCGATGCCGGGGTCCGGACGAAACCAGTGCCCGAGCGAAGCCAACATCCGGGCGGAACCGGTGCCCTGGCGGAACCGACGCCCGGGCGAGGCCGGAGTCCGTGCGGGGCTGGTGCCCGAGCGGGGTCCGAGCGGGGTCGGGTCCGGGCGGGGTCGGGTCCGGGCGGGGCGGACCTGGTGGGTGCGCGCCCCGCCCGGGGCCCGGTGGGGCGTCAGCAGTCGCTGCCGCCCACGCCCTTGCCCGCGGTGTCGCCGTTGGCGAGGTTGATGGCGAGGTTGGGCAGGGTGATGGCGCCGCCGATGGTGGCGCCGTTCGCGTTGGCCCGCAGGCCGGAGATGTCGGTCTCGCCACCGGTGGCGTCGAGGCCGAACTGGCCGGCGGTGCCGTCACTGATGCCGGTGCCCTTGATGTTGGCGCTGTCGGCCGCCGCACCGATCTGGTTGGGGGTGGCGGCGGTGGCGTTCAGCGTGGCGGTGGCACCCTTGACGGCCTGGGCGTCCAGGATCAGGTTGTTCGCCTGCAGGCCCTGGCCGGACGCGAGTTGGGCGGTGGTCAGGGGGGTGGTCGCGGCGGGCGAGGTGATGTTCAGCGACCACGTCCCGACGGTGCCGATGACCGGGAGGTTCACCGACTGGACGGCGTGGATGCAGATGCCGTCCAGTCCGGCCTTGGGCAGGCCGACCTCGGCCGCGGCGGTGGGGCTGCCCGCGGTGACGGTGGTGAGTACCGCGCCGATGCCCTTGGGGGCGGCGACCGTGGTCGAGGACAGCGTGAACGGGACGCTGGTCAGCGAGAGGTTCGCGGCCAGCACGCCCTGCGCCATCGCCACGGTCATCGCGGCGACCACGGCGGTGGCGGGCAGCCCGATCAGCGCGGACCGCCGCCACCGGGTGACGCCCCGCCGGTCGGTGGCCGCGGCTACCGCCTCGGGTTCGGCGGCGGTGCTTCTGGACTCGTCCTGCATGAGGGTCTCCAAGCGTCGTCCGGCGCGAACTCGCGTCCGGGTACGGGGAATTGCGGTGGGTGTGCGCATGCCGCCGCCGGGTCGCCGACCCCGGGAGCCCATCCCTAGTCCCCCCGGAGCGCTTTACAGGTTGCGGCAATGTGTCCAGAACGTAAGCACTACTAGATGGGGTGTCAATAGAACGTGCAGCGCCCGTGACACTGCCCGCCGTCGGCGCGTCGCTATGCTCGGCCGATGGCATGGATCAGGGAGACCGTCCGCTCGCTGCTGCGCGACCGACTGCTCGACACGGCGGGCGAACTCGTCGCCGCCGAGGGCTTCGACCGGCTCCGGATGACCCAGGTCGCGGCGGTGGCGGGAGTGAGCCGACAGACCGTCTACAACGAGTTCGGCTCCAAGGACGCGCTCGGCGAGGCCCTGTTCGGACGGGAGTTGGAGCGCTGCCTGCTCGGCATCCGGCAGCACCTGGACGCGCACCGCGCCGACCCCCGGGCCGCCGCCGAGGCCGCCGCCCTGTTCACGCTCCGCCTGGCCGGGAGCAACCCGCTGGCCCGCGCCATGCTGACCGCCGCCCGGGACGGCGAGGACGGCCTGCTCGCCCACCTCACCACCCGGGCCGAGCCGGTCTTCGAGACCGCCTCCGCGATGCTCGACGCCTACGCGGCCGAGGTCTGGCCCGCCATCGACCCCGCCTCCCGGGCCCTGGCCGCCGACACCGTGGTCCGCCTCACCGCCAGCCACGTCGTCCAGGGCGCGGCCACCCCCGAGGACTCCGCCCGACGGATCGCCGAAGTCTTCGTCCGGGTCGCCGACCTGACCGGCTAGCGCCCCGACACCGCCTCCCACCGAGCCGGAAAACGCTTTCCCCGACACCTCGGCAAACGCTTTCCCGTATCACCCGGAACTGCGCCGCCCCCGCCGGAAAGCCCTTTCCCCGCCCGTCCCGGCAAGCGCTTTCCCGCCCGGTGCCGAGCCTCACCGCACCACCGGAAAGCGCCTTCCCCGGGGCTCAGGCAAGCGCTTTCCCCCACGCCCCCGCACCCCACCACCTCGCCGGAAAGCGCATTCCACCTCACGCGGGACGGCGCCTTCCCGCGCCGGGCGCGGCCGGGGAGGGCCGGCGGCGGGTCCGGTCAGTGGGGCTCGGGGGCCTGGGTCGGGGTGAGGGTTGCGGTGCCGTCCAGTGGGCCGAGCGTGGCCGGTGGCCAGACTCGCCAGAGCACCCGACCGTCGACCGTGGACAGGTCGCCCCAGCCGTAGGTGCGGGAGTCGTCCGAGCCGTCGGGGTTGTCGCCGAGCACGAACACCTTTCCCGGCGGGACGAGTTGGGGTGCCCCGATCGGCTGCTTGCGGCCGTCGGCGGCGCAGCAGGGGGTGGCGTGCCGGTTCTGGCCGTGCCAGGCGGGGAGGTCGACCCGGTACCACTGGCCGGTCCCGCCGGGTTGGAGCAGGACGGCGGGGGCGGTGCCGTCGGGCGGGGCGAGGATCTCCACCCGGTCGCCGGGCAGGCCGATCACCCGCTTGACCATGGTGGTCTGCCGGCCGGGTGTGCGCAGCAGGACCACGTCGAAGCGTTCGGCGCGGCCGCCGCTGCCGGGGGCGGTGAGCAGTCGCTGCCCGTCGGCGAGCGTCGGCTGCATGCTGTGGCCGTCGACCCGGACGGCGAGTGCGGCGACCGCGACGCCCGCGACCAGTGCGGCCGTCAGCAGCACGGCGGCCCCGGCGCCCGCGATCCGCCACCCCGAGCGCGACCGCGACCGCGACCGCGACGGCTGCGGCTGCGGCTGCGGCTGCGCCCCGGCGGCGGCCGCGGGCCCGGCCGTTCCGGGCGGGTCCTCCCCCGGCGCGCCGTTCTGCTCCTGCTGTCGCTGCTCGTCGTCGGTTGCCAACGCCCAGCTCCCCCCTGCCGATGCCGATGCCGATGCACGGTGTTCGCGGTGCCGGATGTCCGGTGCGTGGCGGTGAGCGTGACGGCGCGGGTGATCGACTGTCAAGACTCCGGGCGCGGCGGGAGGTCGAGGGCGGCGCGGACGGCGGGCCAGTGGGCCGGGTCGGCGACGGCGCTCTCCAGCACCCGGTAGGCGGTGTCCTCGCAGAGTCGGACCAGGTCGTCGCGGGTGAGGGCGGCCCCGGCCAGCCAGCCGAGCACGGCCTCCTCCATGAAGGCCAGCCAGCCGGCGACGGCGAGTTCGACCCGGGGGGTGCGGTCGGCCCCGGCGGCGGCGACCGCGCCGGTGATCCAGTCGCCGAGGGTGGTGCGGGCGGTGCGGTGCAGGGTGGCCATCCGGCCCGGTCCGCCCCGGGCGCCGTGCCGGACCACGGCCTGGTAGAGCGCGGGGTGCCGGGCCACGAAGTCGGTGAACCGCTCGATGCCCGAGCGCAGCTGGGCGGAGGGGCTGAGCCGGGGGTCGGGGGCGACGTACTCCAGCAGTTCCCGGCCGACCAGTTCGACCACGGCGTCGCGGAAGCCGCGCTGGGAGCCGAAGTAGTGGAACAGCAGGCCCGGCGAGACCCCGGCCTGTTCGGCGGCGGATTCCACCGAGACCTCGTCCAGGCCCCGTTCGCACATCAACTCCCGTGCGGTGTCGAGTATTTGCGCGCGCCGCTGGTCGGCGGTGAGCCGTCGCGCCGGGACCGGGGAGGAAGGCATTCGCGCATCGTATTGACTTCCCGGGCCGCGTCGCTACTTTTGAGTACTGCTCAACAGCTCTTGAGTTCCGCTCAACAGCGGCCACTGTCCGCGCCGCTGCCCCGTGCCGCCCGCTCACGCACCCCGAGGCCAGGACCCATGCCGATCAGCCCGGTTCGGCACACTGCCGCGCTCCCGCTGGAGGAGGCCGAACTCGATCGCTACCGCGATCTCCAGCAGCTGGCCTACCGCTGCCTGCGCCTGGCGGCCGGCCGGCTGCGCGCCGGCATGACCGAGCGGCAGGCCGCGGACCTGCTGCGGCTGACCTTCGCGTCGGCGGGGGTGCACGACTTCGCGCACCGTCCGCAGGTCCGGATCGGCCCGGCCCGCCGTTCCGCCCTGCTGCCCGGCGCGGGTCCGCGGCTGCGCGCGGGGGTCGTCGTCCTGCTGCGCTGCACGCCCCGGCTGGGGCGCTACGCGGCGCCCGCCGTCCTGACCCGCCCGTTCGGGCCCTCGCCCGAGGCCGAGCGCCTGCACGCCGAACTCCCCTCCTACCGGGACCTGTTGCTGGACGAGGTGCGCGGCGGGGCGTCCCCGGACCGGCTGCGGGCCGTGACGGCGGCGTTCGCCGCCCGCCGGGGGCACGTGCTGGCCGCGCCCGTCCTGCCGAGTCCCGTCGCCCCGGCCCGACCGGTTCCGCCGCCTGCTGCCGACGTGCCCGTCCCGCCCGGCCTGTGGGCGCTCACGCTCCGGCTGACGGCCGGGTCGGCGCAGGCCGCGTTCACCGAACTGCTGGCCGTCACCTCCCATTCGGCCTGCTGGCTGGACGACGACCTCCCGCACGCGGGACCGTCCGACCACTGACGGGGCCGCCTGGAGCAGCTGGAGCAGGTGGTCACCGGCGGCCGGGGGCGTCCGCCGTCCAGTGCGCCTGGGCGTAGGTGAACCGCAGCAGGGCGCGGACGTGGCCGCGGGCCCGGGGCGGCCAGTGGGAGCCTCGGGCGACGCCCTCGGCGAGGAAGGCGAAGGTGGTGAGTTCGGCCGCGCAGAGGGCGGCGAGCTTCCCGGCGGCGGCGGAACCGGACAGCCCTTCGTGCACCTCGACGGCCCGCAGCAGGCTGCTGCCGCCGGGGGCGGCGGCCGGGCCCCGGGCGGCCAGGTCGCGCATCCAGTACTGCAGGTGGGCGAACCGGACCAGCAGGTCGGTGAGTTGGGGATGGCGATGGAGCTGTTCGGGCAGTGCGGCGCCGTGGGCGAGTTCGGTCCAGTCGGCGGCGCAGCGGGCGGCGCCGTCCCGGTCGTGGTGGGAGAGGTACTGCGGCACGCTGGGGACGGCGGACGTCGCGGCCAGGCGGTCGAGCGAACTCTCCAGGTGGGCCCGGAAGTCGGCGTCGTGGCGGGCCGTCCAGTCGGGTCCGGCGAGGGCCGCGCTGTCGGCGCGGAGGCCCCGGGCGGCCCGGACGAACGGCCCGGCCCCGGGCTCGGCCCCGCACCCGGTCTCCGCCCCGGCGAGGTCGGGGTCGGGGCCCGGTCCGAAGGCGGTGGCGAGTCCGCGCAGGATGCGGCGGGCCTCGTCGGCCCGGCCGGCGTGCCGGAGCTGTTCCACGTGCTCGTCCAGGGCCCGGCCGAGCAGCAGCCACTTGGCGGCGGCCCGCAGGCCCGGTCCGGCGGGGGCGTCGCCCCAGCCGTGCACGGCGAGGTCGAGGTGCCGGTCGGACCGGAACTCCCCGGCGCAGCGCGGGAGTCCGACCTCGGTGGGCCAGGACGCGAGTTCGGCGTGGAGCGCGTCGGCGTGCGGGTGGGCGGGCGGCGCCGGGACCTGCGGGGCGAGCGACGGCCCGCCCCCGGCTCCGCTTCCGGTTCCGCGTTCATGTTCGTGCTTGTTGTCGTGCCTGTTGTCGCGCTTGTTGTCGTACTTGTACTCGTACGGGTCGGTCGTCGCGGTGCGGAGTGCGGTGGCCTGTGTCATGGGGAGTCCTCCGCCGCTCGGGTGCGTTCGCTCGGGTGCGTCCGGTGGCACGAGTCTGCTCGACGGGCCGGGCGGGGCCGCGCAGAACCGTCGGCCGTTCCCCCGCCCGGCCGATCCCCCCGCTGATCGGATCATCTGCCCGACGCGTCGGCCCCGCCCTGGGCCACCCCGCCCCGCGGCACCGGTCCGGCCCCGACCACCCCCTCCCGCACGAGCGGGGCCGGACCGGTCAACTCCCCGACCGCACCTCCGACTTGCGGAGGCTGACCGAGCACACCCCGTCCTCCCGGCAGGCGCGCTGCACCCGGCCCCGGGAGATGGTCTGCGCCAGCCCGATCAGCCAGCACATCGGGCAGCCGCGCAGCGCCCACAGCCCGGCGGGCACCAGCAGCAGCGAGGCGATCCCGACCACCGGCAGCAGGACGAGCCCGCCCGCGACGGCCCCGAACCCGACGAGGCCGCGCAGCAGGTGCCGCGGAAGGCTCGCGCTCGCAAAGTCCGGTCCGCCGCCACCGTCCGCCGCACCGCTCCCACGCGCGGCCGAACCCTCGTGCACGGCCGGGCCGTTGCGCCCCTCCCGGGTCTCGGTCCTCCCGGTCATCGCGGACCTCCGAGCTCGGCCCGCATCGTCGCCCGGGCCCGGTGCAGCCGGGACTTCATCGCGGCCGTGCTCAGCCCGAGCGCGTCCGCGACCGTCCGGCCGCTCAGACCCTGGAGGTCGCGCATCACCAGCACCCGCCGCTGGTCGGCGGGCAGCGCGGCGATCGCGGCGGCCACCCGTTCGGTGTCGAGCCGCCGCAGCGCCTCCTCCTCCGCCGAGTCCGCGCTCTCCAGCGGTTCGGCGGGGACGGGCCACCCGGCCGCCGACCGGTCCGAACGCGCCCTGCGCAGGCACTCGTTGCGGACGATCCGGAACAGCCAGGAGGCGAGCGCCCCCGTGGCGCGCAGCATCCCGACCTTGCGGTACAGGATGATCAGCGCCTCCTGCGCGGCGTCCTCGGCGTCCTCGGGGCTGGCGCACAGCGAGTGCGCGAACCGCCGGACGTTGGGGTGCGCCCCCTCGACCAGCACCGCCAGCGAGGCGTGGTCGCCAGCGCGGGCCGCGACCACCACTTCCTCGCCCGGCCAGGCCGTCTCAACCACGGCTCCCCCGCTTCCGCTTGAGCACCAGGACGCAGGTGCACAGCAGTACCGCGCCCACGGCTACCGCGACGGCGACCATCATGTTCTCTCCTCCGGGCTGTCCCGCCGGCGGCCGATCCGCCGGTGTGCCCATAAGAGAGCGGTGCCGCCGAAAAGGATTCACCCCGCCGCGCGGGCGGCCGCCCGGGACCTCACTGCGCCCGCTCGGTCCGCCCGGCCTCCGGGCGTCACTCGGCCCGTTCGGCCCCGGGGTGTCACCCGGCCCGTTCGGCCCGGCTGCGCTCGACGCAGAACTCGTTGCCCTCGACGTCCGCCAGGACGGCCCAGCCCGTGCCGTCCGCGTTGCGCCGGTCGTCCACCAGCACCGCGCCCAGCGCGAGCAGCCGTTCGACCTCCTCGTCCCGCGTCCGGTCCTGCGGCTGCAGGTCGAAGTGCAGGCGGTTCCGCCCTTCCTTGCCCTCCGGGACGGTCACGAACAGCAGTCCGGCCTGCTCGATCAGGGCCTCCGGGTCGCCCGGGTGGTCGTCGTCGTGCAGGGGCTGCCCCAGCACCTCAGACCAGAACGAGGCCAGCCGGTACGGATCGAGGCTGCTGATGGTCACGTGGCGAATCACAGAAGTCATGCGAGGGATTGTCAGGCCCGCACCCGACCCTGTGCAAAGGAGTTGCGGCCCGGCAAGCCAACCCTGCCGATCAGCCCTGCGGGGCAGTGGGCGGGACGGGGGTCGGCAGGCCGGTGGAGACCGGGCCGTCGATCCGCAGCGCCGCGACCGAGCCGGGGCCGGTCGCGCGGATCGAGACGTTCCCGCCGATCGCGATGCCGCGGTCGGTCGCCGAGACGCCCGCCGCCCGTTCGGCGGCGCGCACCGCCTCGACGGCGGCGAGCAGCGCGGCCGCGAACTCCGCGTCCCGCTTGGCGACGGCGTTCAGACTGAGCGTCAGCCACTGCCGGGTGTCCGCCGACAGCTCGGCGACGGCGGCCCGCGCCTCCGCGACCAGCTCCGCCAGCGCCGGGTCCTCCCCCAGCCGCCGGCTCACCACCTGGTGCACCCGCTCCACCTCGGCCCCCACCGGCCGCACCCCGCGCGCCTCCCAGTCGAACACGTACCCGACCGCGTGCTCCACACCCGGAACCATGAGCCCCCCCCCTCAGCAGACCTCGCCCCCGCCCCGCCGAGCCTACCCGGCACGTGAACGGCGTGGACCGGTTCGGCGGGCAGACGCGCAGGCGCCGGCGGCGGCAGGGTTCGCACCGCGACCACCGGTCGGGCTCGGGTCGGCCGACGGCCCCGGGTGGGATCTGCCGGTCTGATTTCCGCTCCGGCCCTCCCGTCCGCAGGGTGTGCAATGTTACTGTGCGGATCATGATCGACGACGCCACCGCCACCCCGGAAACCGCCGCCACCAAGGCCGAACTCGACCGCCTGACCGCCGAGTTCTTCGACGCCTTCGACAACCGCGACGGCCGCACCGCCGACGTCGCCCGCCTGCGCCGGCTGATGCTGCCCGAGAGCGTCATCGTGGTCACCGGCGCCGCGTACGCGGTGTACGGCCTGGAGGACTTCATCGGCCCGCGCGAAGTCCTGCTCTCCGACGGCCGGCTGACCGACTTCTACGAGTGGGAGATCTCCGAGCACACCGACATCGCCCCCGGCGTCGCCTGCCGCATCGGCACCTACCGCAAGTCCGGCATCCTCAACGGCGCCCCGTACGACGTCACCGGCACCAAGACCTTCCAGTTCGTCCACACCCCGACCGGCTGGCGCATCGCCGCCTTCTCCTGGCAGGACGAGCAGTAACCCCGCGACCCGCCCCCTCCACAAGCCGCACGCAGCCCCCGGGCACACCGTTTACCGTCCGGCCGTGCGACAAGTCCGTCCCATCTCCCAAGCACCCTGGCACGCCGTTCGCCGTCCGGTCGTGCGACAGCCCCGCCCCTCTTGCTTCTCTCTCACAAGCCGCGCAGCGCCGTCCCCTCTCCCGGGCACCCTGGCGCGCCGTTCACTGTCCGGCCCCGCCCCCTCTTCCTTCTCCCTCACAAGCCGCGCAGCGCCGCCCCCCACCCCCGGAACCCCCGGCGCGTCGTTTGCCGTCCGGTTGTGCGACAGTCCGTGGTGGACGGAGGTGTGGGCGGATGAGCGGGTCGGCGGGGTCCGTGCTGGTGGTGGACGACGATGCGGCGATTCGGCGCAGCCTGGAGCGGGGGTTGCGGTTGAGCGGGTTCCGGGTCGCGGTGGCGGAGGACGGTGCGGTGGCGCTGGCCCGGATCGCCGAGTCCCCGCCGGACGTGCTGGTGCTGGATGTCGGGATGCCGGGCCTCTCGGGGACGGAGGTGTGCCGGACGCTGCGCGGCCGGGGGGACGACACGCCGGTGCTGATGCTGTCCGCGCTGGACGAGCTCGCGGACCGGGTGGCCGGCCTGCAGGCGGGCGCGGACGACTACCTGGTGAAGCCGTTCGCGCTGGAGGAGCTGGTGCTGCGTCTGCACGCGCTGCTGCGCCGCCGCCCGCCGCAGCCTTCGGAGCTGCTCCGGGTGGGGCCGCTGCGGGTGCATCCGGAGACCCGGGAGGCGTTCTGGGACGAGGACGAACTCCGGTTGACGCGGCGGGAGTTCGAGTTGCTGGCGCAGTTCGTCCGGAACGCGGGCATCGTGCTGTCCCGGGAGGTGCTGCTGGACCGGGTGTGGGGCTACGACTTCGAGGTGCGCAGCGACGCCGTCGACACCTTCGTCTCGTACCTGCGCCGGAAGCTGGAGGCGGACGGCCGGCCCCGGGTGCTGCACACCGTCCGCGGGGTGGGGTTCGTGCTGCGGGCGCCCGGCGAGGGCGGTCAGGGGGCGGGGCGGTGAGGCTGTCGACCCGGATCGCGCTGGGCGCGGCGCTGCTGGTGCCGCTGCTGGTGGTGGCGGCGGGGTTGCTGCTGCTGCCGCTGGTGAACGCGGACCTGCACCGGCGGCAGGACTCGCGGTTGAACGACCGGGCGGCTGCGGTGCTGCCGAGTGCGCGGGCGCTGCTGGCGGCGGACAGCAAGGGGCGGCCGAAGGCGGAGCAGAACCAGCAGCGCAAGGTGATGGACGCGGCGCTGGACGCGGGGGTCCGGGTCGCGGCCTCGGACGGGACGCTGCTGCTGGTGGCGGGTGCCCAGCCGGACGATCCGCAGCTGTTGCCGACCACGCCGGGCCAGGCGGTGACGCTCCGTCAGAACGCTGAGGATCTGCGGGTGTTGGCGGTGAACGTCAACAGCGGGGCGGCGACCGGGACGTTGTGGGTGCTGGCTCCGGCGGACGAGCCGTCGGAGGAGTTGCGGGCGGTGCGGCGGCGGGTGCTGCTGGTCGCGCTGGTCGCGGCGCCGCTCTCGGGGCTGGTGGCGTTCGGGTTGGCGGAGCGGGCGACGCTGCCGCTGCGTCGGCTGGGGCGGCGGGCGGCGGCGCTCGATCCGCGGACGGGGCACGCGGTGTTCGCGCACGCCCGGACGGGGACCGCGGAGGTGGACGAGTTGTCGGGCGCGATCGCGTTGCTGCTGTCGCGCTACGAGGAGCAGGCGGGGCGGACGGCGCAGGCGCTGGACACTGCGCGGGCGTTCTCCTCCTCGGCGTCGCACGAGTTGCGGACGCCGCTGATGAGCCTGCGCACCAACCTGGACGTGCTGGCCGCGCACCCGGACCTGCCGGCGGACGAACGCGCCGAGGTGGTGGGCGAGTTGCAGCAGGACCATGCCCGGATGCTGGATCTGCTGAGCGCACTGTCGACGCTGGCGCGCGGGGATCTGGTGGAGGTCTCGGCGTTCGGGCCGGTGGATCTCGCGGAGCTGGTGGCCGCGGCGGTCGCGGAGGCCCGGCGCCGCCACCCGGAGGCCGTGTTCCAGGTCGAACTCCCCTCCGAGACAAGGGTGTTCGGCTGGGAGGCGGGGCTGCGCATCCTGCTCGCCAACCTGCTCGGCAACGCCGCCGTGCACGGAACCGGAAGCCCTGCCGGAAGCCCTGCCGGAAGCCCTGCCGACAGCAGCACCGGAAGCGCCCCCGCCGCAGTGGACGTGCGGCTGCGTGTCGAGGGCGGGACGGCCCGGCTGACGGTGGACGACCGGGGGCCGGGCATCCCGCCGGAGGAGCGCGCGGCCGTGTTCCACCGCTTCCACCGCCGCCGGGACAGCCCGGGTTCGGGCCTGGGCCTGACCCTGGTGGCGCAGCAGGCGGCCCTGCACCGCGGTTCGGTCGTCGCCGCCGACCGCCCGGACGGCCGGGGCTGCCGCCTGGAGGTCCGGCTGCCGCTGCTGCGCCCGGACACCCCGACCGTGCAGCTCCCGGCCGTCCGGGACTGGTTGAACGGGGACGAGCGGCACTGACCGGCCATCCGGTTCCCGGCCGTAGCACGCCGCCGGCCGCCGCCGGCCGCCGGTGCTCAGCCCGGCAGGCCGAGGACGGCGGCGGCGAGGTGTTCGCGGAACCAGCGGTGCGCGGGGTCGCCGTCGTTGCGGGGGTGCCAGGCCATGCCGAGTTCCATCGGGGGGAGCCGGAGCGGGATCGGGAAGGCCCGCAGGCCGAGGTCGCGGACGGTGGCGGGCAGCCAGTCGGCGAGGCCGAGGGCGATCAGGTCGGTGTCGCGGGCGAGCAGCATCGCGGCGGTGTGGCTGGGCACCACGACGGACACCCGGCGCCGCAGGCCGAGTTCGGCGAGGGCCCGGTCGATCGGGCCGTGCCGGCGGCCCTGCCGGGAGACCCCGATGTGGTCGGCGGCGGCGAAGCTCCCGGCGTCGACGGGGCCGGGGCCGGTGAGCAGCGGGTGGTCGTGCCGGGCGAGGGCGACCAGCGGGCGGGTGGCCAGGGCGCGGGTGCGGATCTCGGGGTCGAGCCGGCCGAGGACGCCGAGTTCGACGTCGACCAGGCCCTGGCGGAGCGCGGGGCCGTCCTCGTAGGACTCGGGGAGGAAGACGGTGTCGACGCCGGGGGCTTCGCGGCGCAGCCGCTCGGCGAGGTCGGCGGCCACCGCGGCGAGCAGCAGTTCGGCGGCCTGCACGGTGAAGGTGCGGTGCAGGTGGACGGCCTCGAAGCCGGCGCCGGGGCGCAGCACCCGTTCGCAGGAGCGGATCAACCCGGCGACCTCGCCGCGCAGTTCGACGGCGCGCGGGGTGGGGACGAGGCCCTGTCCGGCCCGGACCAGCAGGGGGTCGCCGACGGCGCGGCGGAGCCGGGCGAGGCTGCGGCTGACGGCGGCCGGGGAGGTGCCGAGCCGTTCGGCGGCCCGGGTGACGCTGTGTTCCTGGAGCAGGACGTCGAGCACGCGCAGCAGGTTGAGGTCCACGGCCGGGAGTTTACGCCCGGCGCAATGACTGCTTGCCGATTCCTGCATTGTTCGGCAATCCGCGGGGCCGGAGAGTGGTGGTGCGGCGGGCGTTCGGAGGCCCGCCGCGGTGCCGACCCGACGGACCGACGGAGGAGCAGGATCATGTCGAACGAGGCGAGGGAAGCCCGGGCGGGCGACGTGCTGGCGGTGGTCAGCCAGGGCGGCGGGACGGTGTCGTTCTTCGACGCCGTCTCGGACGGCCTGCTGGGGGTGGTCGAAGTCCCTGCGGAGCCGCACGAGTTGTGCTTCGACGCGGAGCGCAGGCTGCTGTGGTGCAGCACCGCGTACCGCTCGGGGTACTACCACGCGAACAGCGGCCGGGCGACCGAGCTGACGGCGATCGACCCGGACACCCGGCGGGTGGTCGCGGTGGTCGACCTGGCGCCCGAACACGGCCCGCACGGGCTGGCGTTGGACGCGGCGCGCGGGCTGCTGTACGTCAGTGTGGAGGGCGGCCCGGACCGGACCGGCGGGGTGGTGGTGGTCGACGCGGCGAGCCGGAAGGCGGTCGGCCGGATCGACACCGGGGCGCCGGGCCCGCACTGGTTCGCCGTCGACCCGGCGGGGCGGACGGGGTACGCGACCAACAAGGAGGCGCCGTTCGTCTCGGTGGTCGACCTGGAGCGCGGGGTGATGACCGGGCGGGTCGAGGTGCCGGGCAGCGAGGGCCTGGCGGTGTCGGCGGACGGGGCGACGGTGTACGCGGCCGGGCCGTACCTGGGGTTCGCGGCGGGTCCGGAGCCGCGGCCGGCCAACGGCGTCCGGGTGATCGACACGGCGACCGGGACGGTGGTCCGGGTGCTGGCGACCGAGTCGCCGGTGCTGCCGGTGCACCTGACGGCGCGCGGCGCGCTGCTGGTCGGCGAGGTCCGCACGGAGGGGGCGCTCGGCTCCGGCCTGGGCCGTCAACTCCCGGGCCGCCTCACGGTGTTCGACCCGCTGACGGGCGAGCGCCGGGCCTCGTTGGAGACCGGCCGGTTCCCGCTGACGCTGGCCTCCTCCCCGGACGGGCGGCTCGGGTACCTGGCCGCCGTGGAGTCCTCCACCGTGGACGTGGTCGACCTGGAGACCTTCGAACTGCTGGCCCGGCTGGACGTCCCCAGGCGCGGCGAGCCCGGCGCGCACGGCCTGGCGTACGTCCCGCGCCCGGCCTGAGCGACCGCCCGGGGCGTTCCACAGGGTTTCCACAAGAAGCCTCCGTACGGTCCGTGGTGGCCGGGGAGTCCGGCCGCGAGCGGAGTGGAAGGGGAGGACCATGCGGATCAACCGGACGGCTGCGGCCGCGGCGGTGCTGGCGATGGCGGGGGCGCTGATCGCGGCGGGGCCCGCGCAGGCGGCGAACGCGCCGAAGGGCGACGGGGCGAAGGCCGTCTGCAAGCGCCTGCCGAAGACCCAGGAGCGGGTCGACAAGGCGCTGAACCGCCTGAACGGGGACGCCACCGTGGACGGGTCGGTGGCCCGGCTCCAGCAGCGGGTCGACAACGCCCACAAGGCGGGCCACGCCGAGATCGAGAAGTACCTGAACGACCGGCTGACCTTCCGGCGCAGCCTGCTGCCGACCCTGCAGACCCGCAAGGCCGACCTGGCCCAGGTCGCGGACTGGTGCGCCAAGAACGCCCCGGCGGCCGGCAAGTGAGCAGCCGTCGGGCCCGGGCGGCGCTGGCCGTCCTCGCCCTGGCCTCGGCCGCGCTGCTGACGGCCTGCGGCCCGAACGCGGGCTCGGGTTCGGGCGCGGCGGACAGCGGCCCGGACAGCTCGCAGGTGCAGCAGATGCAGCAGAAGGTGGACGCGGCGGACAGCGCGGCCGCGCAGGCCGACGACAACGCCACCCAGGACAACAACTGACCGACCGCCGCGACCGCGTCGCGGCCCGGGGAACCCGACGGCCCGTGCCCACCCCGGAGCACGGGCCGTCGGCCCGTCCGGACGCCGGTGCCGGCCCGGCGCCCGGCCCGGCACCGGGCCCTCCACCGGGACCCGAGCAGAGTGTCCACCTGCCAAGACGCCGACGTCCGCCATTCGATCATCGGCGCGGCGGAACTTGACGCGTCGCCCCCGCGTCGTGAACCATCGGCGACATGAACCCCGGCACCTTCCTGGTCTGCCGCCTGCACGTCGATCTGCGACGCCAGGCGAGCGACATGTGTGCCTGTTGACCTTCACCGCGTGATCGCGGCGCCCACCCCGTGAGTCGAGCCGGGGCCGGGGCACCACCCGAGCAGCACCCCGCGCTCCGCCGTTCCCGGCGGCGCGCCCGCGTCTTCCCCCCGCCCCGCCCGACCCCGCCGCCCGCGTGCCGACGCCGGGACGGCGGGCGTCCCGGCACACCCCGGAGGTCCCGATGAGCACCGACCTGGCCACTCCCCTCCCGTCCGCCGACCGCACCGCCGACCGCTCCGCCGACCGCACCGCCGGGTCCGCGCCCGGGGCCGCCCGTCCGCCGCTGTCGCCGAACGCGCTGCGCCGGATCGTCCGCGACCTGGCCGAGCGCCCGGAGCGCTGGCTGCACCGGGTGCGGCTGTCCGGCGAGGACCGCTGGTACGAGCGGCTGGAGCTGGCCCAGGACTACGAGGTGTGGCTGATCAGCTGGCTGCCGGGGCAGTCCACCGGGTTCCACGACCACGGCGGTTCGCGCGGGGCGTTCACGGTGGCGCTGGGCGAGCTGGAGGAGCTGGCGCTGGCCGGGCCGGAGCACGGGCTGACGGTGCGCCGGCTGCCGTCGGGCAGCGAGCGGGCGTTCGGCCCGGAGTACCTGCACGACGTCCGCAACACCTCGCAGGGGCCGGCGGTGACCCTGCACGCGTACTCGCCGCCGCTGGACGAGATGGCCAGGTACGAACTCCGGGCCGGTGGCCTGGTGCAGACCGCGACGGAAGGACCGGAGCAGTGGTGACGACGGTGGATCAGCTGGTGGCGAAGGCGCGCGCGGGGCTGGCCCGGCCCGGCCCGGCGGAGGCGCACGCGGCGGTGGCGGCGGGGGCGCTGCTGGTGGACATCCGCCCGGCGGCGCAGCGGGCCCGCGAGGGGGAGATCCCGGGGGCGCTGGTCATCGAGCGGAACGTGCTGGAGTGGCGGCTGGACCCGACCGGGAGCCACCGGATTCCGGAGGCGGTCGACCACGACGTGGCGTGGATCGTGGTGTGCTCGGAGGGGTACGCGTCCTCGTTGGCGGCGGCCTCGCTGCAGGAGCTGGGGCTGCGCCGGGCGACCGACCTGGACGGCGGTTTCGTGGCGTGGGCGGCGGCCGGGCTGCCGACCCGTTCGGTGGATCAAGGTTTGCGGTGAGAAGGGCGGGGGAAGCCGGACAGGCGACATATTCCGATCATTGTTCGATATTTTCGTCGGCCGCGGCTCTCGCCGCGGCCGTTGTTCCGAGCGTTCCGAGGACCCTTCCGTGATCAGATTCGAGGGCGCCGCCAAGCGCCATCCCGACGGCACGGTGGCCGTCCGCGGCCTGGACCTGGAGGTCCCGGACGGCCGGACCACCGTGCTGGTCGGGCCCTCCGGCTGCGGCAAGACCACCATCCTGCGGATGGTCAACCGGATGGTGGTGCCGACCGCCGGGCGGGTGCTGCTGGACGGGGCCGACGTGGCGGGGCTGCCGGCCGCGCAGCTGCGGCGCGGCATCGGCTACGTGATCCAGCAGGCGGGCCTGTTCCCGCACCGCCGGGTGATCGACAACGTGGCGACGGTGCCCCGCCTGCTCGGCTGGGACCGCAAGCGGGCCCGGGCCCGGGCCGCCGAACTGCTGGAGCTGGTCGGCCTGCCGCCGGAGACGGCCCGCCGCTACCCGGCCCAGCTCTCCGGCGGCCAGCAGCAACGCGTGGGCGTGGCCAGGGCGTTGGCGGCCGACCCGCCGGTACTGCTGATGGACGAGCCGTTCAGCGCGGTCGACCCGCTGGTGCGGGCCGGGCTGCAGGAGGAACTGCTGCGCCTCCAGGCCGAGTTGGGCAAGACCGTGCTGTTCGTGACGCACGACATCGAGGAGGCGGTCCGGCTGGGAGACCGGGTCGTGGTGCTCCGCGAGCACGGCGAGATCGCCCAACTCGCCGACCCGCACACCCTGTTGACCGCTCCGGCGGACTCGGGGGTGGCGGCCTTCCTGGGCCGCGACCGGGGTCTGCGCGGCCTGGGCCTGCGCCCGGCCGCGGGCGTCCCGCTGGCGAAGCTCGAACCCGCGTACGGCGAGTGGACGTTGCTGCTCGACCCGGCGGGCCGCCCGGAGCACTGGGCGCACGGCGCCGAGCGCCACCCCGTCCCGGTGTTCGCCCCGGAGCGGGACACCCTGCGCGGCGCGCTGGACGCGGCGGTGCTCGCCCCGTCCGGCCACGCGGTGGCGGTGGACGCGGAGGGCCGCGCGGTCGGCACCGCGAGCCGCGCCGCCGTGGTCGACGCCCTGGCGCACGCGGAGCGGCCCGGGCCGACGGGCACGACCGGGCAGCCCGAGCAGGTGCCGCATGCTGGACGGTGAGCCGCTGGTCCGCTGGCACTGGCTGGGCGACCACCTCGGCTACCTGTTCGACCTGACCTCGGACCACGCGGTGATCGCGCTGGTCCCGGTGCTGATCGGCCTGCTGCTGGCGGTGCCGCTGGGCCTGGTCTGCGCGCGCTTCCCGCGGCTGTACCAGCCGCTGTCGGCGGTGTTCAACGTGGTGTACGCGCTGCCCTCGCTGGCGGTGTTCGTGGTGCTGATCCCGTACACGGGCCTGGCGACCCGGGAGACCGTGATGGTGCCGCTGACGTTCTACGCGCTGGCGGTGCTGCTGCCGACCACGGTGGACGGGCTGCGGGCGGTGCCGGAGCCGGTGCGGCAGGCCGCGACGGCGATGGGCTACGGGCCCTGGCGGCGGCTGGCGGCGGTCGAACTACCGTCCGCGATACCGTATTTGATCGCCGGGCTGCGGGTCGCGGCGGTATCCTCGATCTCGTTGGCGGCGGTGGGGGCACTGGTCGGCCGGGGCGGTCTCGGCTACCTGTTCGTGGACGGCTTCCAGCGGACGTTCCCGACGCCGATCCTGGCCGGGATCGTGCTGGTGGCCCTGCTCGCGCTGGTCACCGATCTGCTGCTGGTGGCGGCCCGCCTGGTGCTGGCTCCGTGGGCGAAGGGGGCGGCGCGGTGAACTGGCTGGGCTGGCTGCAGACGTTCTTCGCCGACCCGGCGCACCGCTCGGGTCCGGACTCGGTGCTGAACCGGGTGCTGGAGCACCTGGTGTTCTCCGCCGAGGCGCTCGGTCTGGCGGCGCTGATCGCGCTGCCGCTGGGGCTGCTGATCGGCTACGCGGGGCGCGGGCTGTTCCTGGTGACGGCGCTGACCGGCGTCGCCCGGGCGCTGCCGACCCTGGGCCTGGTGACGCTGGCGGTGCTGCTGGTCGGCGTCGGCGACGCCGCGGTGCTGCTGCCGCTGACGGCGCTGGCCGCGCCGCCGCTGCTGGTGGCGGCCGCCGAGGGCGTCCGGGGCACCGACCCGGAGGTCCGGGACGCGGCCCGCGGCATCGGCCTGACGCACCCGCAGACGCTGTTCCGGGTCTGCGTGCCGGCCGCCGCGCCGACCCTGCTGGCGGGTGCCCGGACGGCGGCGGTGCAGGTCATCGCCACCGCCACGGTGGCCGCGTACGTGGGCCTGGGCGGCCTGGGCCGGTACGTGATCGACGGCCTGGCGACCCGGAACTTCCCGACCACGGTCGGCGGCGCGCTGCTGGTGGTGCTGCTGGCCGTCGCCGTCCAACTGCTCTTCGCCGTACTGATCCGGTTCGCGTCGCCGCGCGGCGCGCGGGCCGTTCCCGCCGTACCTGTTGACGAACCCGCGGGCTCCCCCGCGCACCTTAAGGAATCGATATGACGACCCGTCCGGTCCGAACCGCCGTTGCCGTCACCGTGCTGCTGCTCGGCGCGGCGGCCTGCTCCTCCTCCGGCGGCAGCGACCCGCTGGCCGCCAAGACCACCGCCCCCGCCGCGTCCGGGACGGCCGGCGGCGCCGGGGCGTCCGGGAAGACCGTGGTGGTCGGCTCGGCGAACTTCCCGGAGAACGTGCTGCTCGCCTCGATCTACTCGCAGGCCCTGCAGGGCAAGGGCGTGAAGGTCGAGGAGAAGTTCAACATCGGCAGCCGCGAGGTGCTGTACGGGCAGCTGCAGTCGGGCGCGCTGACGGTGCTGCCCGAGTACAACGGCGCGCTGCTGGGCTACCTGGACCCGAAGACCACGGCCGCCGACAAGACCGCGGTGAACGCCGCGCTGAAGGAGAAGCTGCCGGCCGGGCTGGCGGTGCTGGACTCGGCGGCCGCCGAGGACAACGACTCGCTGACGGTGACCCAGGAGACCGCCGACAAGCTGGGCGTGAAGTCGATCGCCGACCTCGCGGGCAAGGCGCAGGACCTGGTGATCGGCGGCCCGCCGGAGTTCAAGTCCCGCCGCGAGCAGCAGTTCAAGGACGTCTACGGGCTGACCTTCAAGGAGTGGAAGCCGACCGGCGACACCACCGCGAACGCGCTGAAGGACGGCACGATCCAGGTCGGCAACGTGTTCACCACCGACCCGAAGATCGTCCAGCTGAAGCTGGTCCCGCTGGCCGACCCGAAGAGCGTCTTCAGCGTGCAGAACATCACTCCGCTGGTGAACAAGGCCGGTCTGGACGACGCCGGGACGGCGGCGCTGAACGCGGTCTCCGCGAAGCTGGACACCGCCACCCTGGCCGGGCTGATGAAGCGGGTCTCGGTGGACAAGGAGGACCCGTCGGCGGTCGCCAAGAGCTGGCTGAAGAGCGCCAACATCGGCTGATCCGCACCGCCCCGTCGGCCCCGCACCGGAACGTCCGGTGCGGGGCCGACGGCATGTCAGGAACCGTTCGGCAGACGCTTTCCCAAGGGTTCGTAAAGGACGGCGGGGTACCCGCCCGGGGAACTGTTAGGAGTCTTGACAGACCAGTGGTCCAGACCAAATATGGGAGCGTTCGTCTTCCCGACCGGAACGCATCGTGGGGGTGTGACCACCGGCCGGGGCGTTCTCCATGCCCCGCACCACCCCGGCACCTCCCTGTACCAGGCCGACCTCCGCCCCTGCCGACAGACCGGCAAGGGGCCATCCTTCCATGCCTGTTGGAGCCTCGATGCGTCTGTACCGACCACTCCAAGCGCTGATCGCCACCGGTGCGATGGCCGCCGCCTCGCTGGGGTTGATCTCCACCCCCGCGCAGGCCGCCACCCCGCTGCCGCAGCACGTCTTCGCCCCGTACTTCGAGGCCTGGACGGGCGACAGCCCGGCCGCGCTGGCCTCCCAGTCCGGCGCCAAGCACCTCACCATGGCCTTCCTGCAGGCCGCCACCAAGGGCTCCTGCACCGCGCTGTGGAACGGCGACACCTCGATGCCGGTGTCCAACGCGGTGTTCGGCGCCGACATCGCCACCATCCGCGCCAACGGCGGCGACGTGATCCCGTCCTTCGGCGGCTACACCGCCGACAACACCGGCACCGAGATCGCCGACTCCTGCACGGACGTCAACCAGATCGCGGGCCAGTTCGAGAACCTGATCACCACCTACGACGTGTCCCGGATCGACCTGGACATCGAGGACAACTCGCTGACCAACACGGCCGGCATCGACCGCCGCAACAAGGCGATCAAGCTGACGGAGGACTGGGCGGCGGCCAACGGCCGCTCCATCCAGTTCAGCTACACCCTGCCGACCACCACCAGCGGCCTGGCCTCCTCCGGCCTGGCGGTGCTGAAGAACGCGGTCAGCAACAACGCGCGGATCGACGTCGTCAACATGATGACCTTCGACTACTACGACAACCAGCCGCACGACATGGCCGCGGACACCCAGACCTCCGCGCAGGGCCTGTACAACCAGCTGGCCAAGCTCTACCCGACCAAGACCTCCGCGCAGCTGTGGGGCATGATCGGGATCACCGAGATGATCGGCATCGACGACTTCGGCGCCGCCGAGACCTTCACCGTCGCCAACGCCACCACGGTCTACAACTGGGCCGTCTCCAAGGGCATCAACACGCTGTCCTTCTGGGCGCTGCAGCGCGACAACGGCGGCTGCGTGGGCACCGCGGGCTCCGACAGCTGCTCGGGCATCCAGCAGAACAAGTGGGACTTCAGCCACATCTTCTCGCAGTTCACCAGCTCCTCGGTGCCGACCAACGACTTCTCGGTGTCGCTGAACCCGGGCTCCGGCTCGGTCGCGGCGGGCGCCGCCACCTCGGCGACCGTCAACACCGCCGTCACCTCGGGCTCCGCGCAGACCGTCAACCTCTCGGTGTCCGGCGCCCCGGCGGGCGTCACCGCCTCGCTGTCGGCGTCCACCGTCACCGCGGGCGGCTCCGCCACCCTGAACGTCTCCACCACCTCGGCCGCCGCCAACGGCAGCTACCCGCTGACGGTGACCGGCACCGGCGCGGGCGGCACCCACTCGGCGACGTACACCCTGACCGTCACCGGCGGCAGCACCGCCTCCGACTTCTCGGTGGCGCTCTCCCCCGCCGCGGGCACCGTGCAGGCCGGCGCCTCCGGCAGCAGCACCGTGAACACCGCGGTCACCTCCGGCACCGCCGCGACCGTCGGCCTGACCGTCACCGGCGCCCCGGCGGGCGTCACCGCCTCGCTGTCGGCGTCCACCGTCACCGCGGGCGGCTCCGCCACCCTGAACGTCGCCACCACCGCCTCGGCGGCCCCCGGCACCTACACCCTGACCGTCACCGGCACCGGCGCGGGCAGGACCCACTCCGCGACCTACACGCTGACCGTCACCGGCACCACCCCGCCGACCGGCCTCGGCAACGGCGACCTGGAGAGCGGCAACCTCGCCCCGTGGACCTGCCAGTCCGGCGGCGCGGTCGTCTCCAGCCCGGTGCACGGCGGCTCCAAGGCCCTGCAGGTCGCGCCCACCGCGGGCAGCACCGGCCAGTGCCAGCAGACCGTCACGCTGGCCCCGAACCACGCGTACACCCTGACCGCCTGGGTCCAGGGCCCGTACTCCTACCTCGGCGTCAGCGGCGGCGCGACCGCCTCCACCTGGGCCAACGGCTCCGCCTGGACCAAGCTGACCGTCCCGTTCACCACCGGCGCCAACGGCACCGTCACGGTCTACCTGCACGGCTGGTACGGCCAGGGCAACGTCTACGGCGACGACTTCTCGATCGCCTGACGCTCCGTCAGCACACGGCCGGGCCCGGACGGTGGCTGCCCGCCACCGTCCGGGCCCGGCCCGTTCCGCCCCTCACCGGGACGGTCGGTCCCCCGCCGGGGCGGTCAGTCCGCGGTCCGGCACAGTCCGAGGAAGGAGAGCAGCGCCAGCAGCGCGCAGGCCAGCACCACCGCGCCGAGCACCGTCGCGGACGGGCGCGCGCCCAGGCTGCTGAGCGGGGCGACGATCGCGCCGCACAGGAAGGTGCCGGTGCCGAGCAGCGCGGACGCCGAGCCCGCCGCGTGCGGGGCCATGGTCAGCGCCTGGCCGTTGGAGTTCGGCAGCACCACGCCCATCGAGCCCATCAGCACCGCCAGCGCGGGCCACACCCCGGCCAGGCCGGTGTCCCACACCGTGGTGCACAGCACCACCGCGGCGCCCGCGGCGGCGGCCACCGCCAGCGCGGAGACCAGCAGCACCGGGGCGGGGAAGCGCTGCACCAGCACCCGCCCGTTGAGCTGGGTGACGCCCAGCAGCACCAGCGAGTTGACGGCGAACACCAGGCTGTACATCTGCGGGGAGATCCGGTACACGTCCTGCAGCACCACCGAGGAGCCGCCGACGTACGCGAACAGCGCGCCGAACGCGAAGGTGCCGGTCAACAGGTAGCCGAGGAAGAGCCGGTCGCGCAGCAGCCCGCCGATCGCCCGGACGGTGGTGCCGACGCCGTCGGCGTGCCGCCGCTCGGGCGGCAGGGTCTCGCCGATGCCGAACACCGAGCCCGCGGTGAGCAGCACGCCGAGCCCCGCCAGCACGAAGAAGGTGCCGCGCCAGTCGGTGAAGTGCAGCAGCTGGGCGCCGACCACCGGGGCCAGGATCGGCGCCAGGCCGGAGACCAGGCCCATGGTGGCCAGGAAGCGGATCATCGGGACGCCTTCGAGGCGGTCCCGGACGATCGCCCTGGCGACCACCAGGCCGGCCGAGCCCGCGAGGCCCTGGAGGGCGCGGCCGACGATCAGCAGCGGCATGGAGTCGGCGAGCGCGCACAGCACGCTGGCGGCGATGTAGAGGACCATGCCGATCAGCAGCGGGCGGCGGCGGCCGGTGCGGTCGCTGAGCGGGCCGAAGAACAGCTGGCCGAAGGCCATGCCGAGCAGCGAGGCGGTGAGGGTGAGCTGGGCGGTGGGCCCGTCGGAGTGCAGGTCGGCGGTGAGCGCGGGAATGGCCGGCAGGTACAGGTCGGTGGTGAGCGGGCCCATCCCGGCGAGGCCGGCGAGCACCACGACGGTGACGGCCGCGAACGGGACGGCGGCGGCCGGGACGGCGCCGGACGAGGTCTTCGCCGTGGCGGCCCGGTCGGTGCGGCGGTCGGCCGCGGCGACGGGGTCGGGCACAGGGGCGAGGGTGGGGTCGGCGGCGGGTATCGCCCCGGCTGCGGTCTGGTCGCCGTCGGAGTCGACGGTCGGGCCTGGCATGGTGCTCCTCGGGGTGGCGGGTATGCGCACCGTCCTACCGCATCGGGGCCGCCCGCGGAAAGCCGGGGCCCGGACGACCCGCGGCCCCGCCCGGCCGCCGCCCCGCCCGACGGCCGCCCCGCCTGCCGCCCCGCGCGCCCGCCGGGCCTCAGCGGGTGGGGGCGGTGCCCGACGGGGCCGGGGCGGCGCTCGCCGGGGCCGCGCCGTCCTGCCAGCCGTAGAGCCGGTCGCCGACCAGGGCGACGCTGTACCGGCCGCAGTGCGCGGTGGCCCGCTGCGGGGTGTCGCGCGGGAACCAGTGGGCGCGCAGGTGCAGTTCGCCGTCGGCGCGGCCCTCCGTGCAGCCGGCCGGCAGGGCCCGGTCGGGCAGGGTCGCGCGGATCAGCCGGTCGCCGTCGTGCCCGCCGCTGAGGAAGGCGATGCCGGTGGCGGTGTCGGGGAGCCAGCGCGGGACCTCGGTGCGCTCGGCCTTGGCGGCGGCGCCGCTGGGCCAGCGCCGGGTCTGGTCCATCCGGTCCTGGAACTGCTCGACGGCGGCGGGTGCCACCATCAGGCCGATCATGACCGCGGCCGCTCCGCCGAGTGCCACCGCCGCCGTCCGCCTGCCGCCCATCGCCCGCCACCCCTTCCGCCACTGCCTGTCACGTTCCATCCTGGGCGGGCGGCGGCCCGGTGACCATGCGCACCAGGTACCGGGACGGGTAGTCCCGTGGTCGGACGGAACGGCCCCGACCCCCTCCTTCCGGTGGAGGCCGGGGCCTTCGAGCGGCTGACCCGGCGGCGCGGCGACGACGCTCAGCGGTACGCGCGGACCACCTCGACCGGGCCCACGATGTGCCGGTTGAACTCCTCCAACTCCTCGGCGGGAACCCAGAGTTCGAGGATCGTCTCGCCGCCGGCCCGCCGCACCGGGTAGCGCTCCAGGAACGCGGTCTCCACCTCGAAGCGGGTGACGTAGCCGACGCCGGAGGCCGGGACGTTCCAGTCCCGGGCGATCCGGATCGCGTAGTCCTCGTTCAGCACCGGGTAGAAGATCGGCTGCTCGGGCAGCCGGGGCGGCCAGGCCCGCCACCCGGACGCCTCGACCAGCGCCAGCTCCTCGGGCCCGGTGGGGCGCCAGAGGGTGGTGGTCGGGGGCGGCGGCCGGTTCGTCATGCCCGGCAGGCTACGGGCCCGCCACCACCCCCGACCACCCGTTTTCCCCGACCCCACCCCTGCGGCCCCGGCCGCCGGTCGACTCAGCGGTAGGCGGACTCGCCGGTGATCGCCTCGCCGAGCACCAGGGTGTGGATCTCCGAGGTGCCCTCGTAGGTGAGCACCGACTCCAGGTTGTTGGCGTGCCGCAGCACCGGGTAGGCGGTGGTGATGCCGTTGGCGCCGAGGATCGTGCGGGCGGTGCGGGCGATCTCCAGCGCGGTGCGGACGTTGTTGAGCTTGCCGAAGGAGATGTGCGCGGGCTGCGCGCGGCCCTCGTCCTTGAGCCGGCCGATCCGCACCGCGACCAGGTACGCCTTCTCCAACTCCAGTGCCATGTCGACGAGTTTCTGCTGGGTGAGCTGGAACCCGCCGAGCGGGCGGCCGAACTGGCTGCGGTCGCGGGCGTACTCGACGGCGGCCCGGTAGCAGTCGCGGGCGGCGCCGACGGTGCCCCACAGGATGCCGTAGCGGGCCTCGCCCAGCGAGCCGAGCGGGGCGCGCAGGCCGCGGGCCCCCGGCAGGATCGCGTCGGCGGGCAACCGGACGCCGTCGAAGGCGAGTTCACTGGTGACGGAGGCCCGCAGGGACAGCTTGCCGGGGATGTCGCGGGCGGTGAACCCGGGCGTGCCCGCCGGGACCAGGAAGCCCCGGACACCCTCCTCGGTGCCGGCCCAGACCACGGCGACGTCGGAGACCGAGCCGTTGGTGATCCACATCTTGGCGCCGTCGAGGACCCAGTCCGCGCCGTCGCGGCGGGCCCGGGTCCGCATCGAGGCGGGGTCGGAACCGGCCTCGGGCTCGGTGAGGCCGAAACAGCCCACCGCCCGGCCCGCGGCCAACTCCGGCAGCCAGCGCAGCTTCTGCTCCTCGGAGCCGTACGCGTGGATCGAACGCATCGCGAGCGAGCCCTGCACCGAGACGAAACTCCGCAGACCGGAGTCGGCGGCCTCAAGCTCCATGCAGGCGACGCCGTACTCGGTGGCGGTCGAGCCGGTACAGCCGTAGCCCTCCAGGTGCATGCCGAGGACGCCCAGCTTGCCGAGCTCCGGGGCGAGTTCGCGGACCGGGAAGGTACCCCGCTCGTACCAGTCGGCGAGCCGGGGCCGGATCTGCCGGTCCGCGAAGGCACGGACGGTGTCGCGGATCAGCCGCTCGTCCTCGGTGAGCAGTTCGTCCACGCCGAGCAGGTCGAGCGGGTCCGGTCGATCGGTGGGCACGGTGGCCATGGCGGGCTCCTCGGAGGGTTCGGGGCGGGCCTCGGATGGTGCGGGTCCCGACGAGTATCCCGCCCTCCCCGCCACCCTTCCCTCCCCGCCCCTCCGCCCTCCCGCTCCCCCTCGCCCTGCTTTCCGCTCCGCCTCCCCTTGCTCCCCGCTCCTCCGTCATCCCGCTCCGCCTCCTGCTCCGCCCCCCTTCTCGTTCTCCCCTCCCGATCCCCACTCCGCCCCTCCTCCATCCCACTCCCGCCCCCTTCTCGTTCTCCCCTCCCGATCCCCCTCCCCCGCTCCGCTCCTCCCCTCCTGCTCCGCGCCCCTCCGCCATCCCGCTTCCTCTCTCCTTCCCTCCCCCTCACCCCTCCTTCTCGGCGCGGAGTATTGACGCGGACAGGGCGGACTGATTCCCTGTCATGTTAGGAAGCTTTCCTATCAGTTGCGCAGCCCACCCCCTTCCCGGCCGCGCGACCTGACCCCCCGGAACGGTGACCCATGGCCAAGCACGCCCTCGCCCGCCCGCTCGTCGCTCTCGCCGCCACCGCCGCCCTGTCGGCCGGCGCCCTCGCCCTGGCCCCGGCCGGGCAGGCCGCCTCGCCCGACCCGGTCGGCCTCAACTCCCCGTACGAGTACCTCGGTTGGGGCAGCCCGCAGAACCCGGTGCAGGTGATGCAGGCCACCGGCACCACCCAGTTCACGCTGGCCTTCATGCTCTCCGACGGCGGCTGCAACCCGAAGTGGGACGGCTCCCGGGCGCTGACCGGCGGCAGCGACCAGAGCACCATCAACGCGATCAGGGCGGCCGGCGGCGACGTGCTGGTCTCCTTCGGCGGCTGGAGCGGCAACAAGCTCGGCGAGAAGTGCACCTCGGCCTCCGCCCTGGCCGGGGCGTACCAGAAGGTGATCGACGCCTACAAGCTCAAGGCGATCGACATCGACATCGAGGACACCGAGGTCTCCAACGCGACGGTCCGCCAGCGGGTGGTCGGCGCGCTCAAGACGGTCAAGGCGAACAACCCGGGCCTGAAGGTGTACGTCACCTTCGGCACCACCACCACCGGCCCGGACTCCGACGGCACCGACCTGATCAAGAAGGGCGCGGCGGCGGGCCTGGCGGTCGACGGCTGGACCATCATGCCCTTCGACTTCGGCGGCCACAGCGGCAGCATGGGCAGCGTCACCACCAAGGCCGCCGACGGGCTGAAGAACGCGGTGGCGAGCGCCTACGGCTACGACTCCGCCACCGCCTACAAGCACATCGGCATCTCCTCGATGAACGGGAAGACCGACGAGTCCGACGAGACCGTCACCACCGCCGACTTCACCACCATGCTCAACTACGCCAAGTCCCACCACCTGGCCCGCTTCACCTTCTGGGCCGTCAACCGCGACCGCCCCTGCCCCTCCGGCACCTCGGCGGGCGACACCTGCAGCGGCATCAGCCAGTCCGCGTACGCCTTCACCAAGATCGTCGCCTCGTACCACGGCTGACCGACCGTCACGGGAACCGGAAGCGGGGGGCTCCCCCGCCGACGAGCAGGTCGGCGGTCGGCGGGGGAGGCGGAGGACGCCTAGCGCACGGCGCCCTTGACGAGGGGCTGCGTCTTCTGGTTGTAGATCTCCTTGCCGTGCGCGTCGTAGGCGTGCACGTAGGGCGCCGGGGGGCCGGAGCGCTCGTCGTGGGCGGCGGGCAGGGCGGCCGTCCAGACGTACGCGCCGCCCGCCATGACGGTCGGGTACTGCGTCGGGTCGTCGCCGTAGCTGACGGTCACCTTGGCGACGTCGGACGTGTAGTGCCCGGCGCCCAGCGTGAGGTAGCGGCCCGGGCCGGCGGGCGCGCCGAAGCTGTCGAAGAACTCGACGAGGTGGCCGGGGCTCCACAGCCGGTCGTTGATGAACGTCGCGGGGACGGACGCGCTGGTGCCGGTGCGGCCCTTCGTCTCGCACTGCACGTACCGGTGCGCGGAGTCGACGGCGACGACCACCCCGTCGGTGTCCGCGGAGGCGACGGGGGTGCGGACCGCGATCACCGGGTGGTACTTCGACGCCTCGGCGCCCAGGCAGGAGGCCAGGATCCGGGCGGTGGTCCCCGCGTCGATCGGCGTGGTCGCGGTGTCGATGGCGGCGGACGGGGCCGGGACGGGGGCTGCCGGGGCGGCGGCCGCGGGGGCGGCGGCGGACTCGGCATGGACCGCGGGGGCGGGTGCGGGGGTGCCGGGGGCGGCAACGGCCATTCCCCCGGCGGTGGCGAGGGCCGCGACGGTGGCGGTGGCGAGCACGATCGGGCGGATGCGCATGGAGCGTGTCCTTTCCTGCGGGCGTCCGGTTGACGCCGGCACCCCTGTACGCCCCTCGGCGTCCGGCCGGTCGCACCTCCGGCGCGTGATCCGGATCACAGGCCGCCGGTGCGACCGGCGGACGGTTCCCGTGCGTACAGGAGAGGAGGTTCGGCCCGGGACGCACGGCTCCACCGCCGGGGCCGGGGTGCGCCTCCCTCGCGCGTCGCCTGCGCCGCGAGCCGGCGGAAAGCCCCGGAGGAGAGGCCCTTGATGACGCCACAGGAGTTCGACGCGTTCTACAGCGCGTCCTTCTCCCGCTTGACCGGGCAGCTCTACGCGCTGACCGGCGACTGGTCCGAAGCGCAGGACGTGGTCCAGGAGGCCTTCATCCGCGCGTGGGACCGGAGGCGCGGACTGGACCCGGGCGAGGCCCCGGAGGCGTGGGTCCGGACCACGGCCCGGCGGCTGGCCCGCTCCCGCTGGCGGCGCCTCGCCCGGGGCCTGCACCTGGCCGGGCGCGACCACGGCCGGGAGCCGCCCGCCGTCGAGCCGCCCGGCGAGGAGCACCTGGTGCTGGTCGCCGCGCTCCGCGACCTGCCCGAGGCGCAGCGGTGCGCCCTGGTGCTGCACCACATGTGCGACCTCTCCGTCGAGCAGGTCGCGGCCGAGACCGGCGCCGGCGTCAGCGCCGTCAAGAGCCGGCTGGCCCGCGGGCGGAACGCGCTCGCGGCCGTGCTCACCGACCAGACCCCGACCGGCGAAGAAGGAAAGCTCCGTGTCTGACCCCCTCCAGGACACCCTCGCCGACCGGCTGCGGCGGCTCGGCGCGCAGCCGCCCGCGCCCGCGCTGCCCGCGCCGGAGATCCGCCGACGGGCCGAGCGGCGCCGCCGGCGCCGGCACGGCCTGGCCGGCGCCGCGGCCTGCGCCGCGACCGCGCTGTGCCTGGCCCTCCCGGCCGTGCTGCACCCGTCGGCTCCGCCGCAGGCGCCGGGGCCGCGGCGGGGAGCGGCCACCGCGGACGCCCCCTCCGGGTCGGCCTCCCCCCGTCCCTCGGCCGCCTTCACCGTCACCGGGACGGCGACCGCCCCGATCGACGCGGGGACCACCGCGGAGATCCTGGCCTCCTGCCTGGGCGCCGAGGCGTCGAAGTACCACCCGGTGATCGCGGTCCGCACCCCGGTGGCCTCCTCGAACGCGGACGGCCCCGACGGGGTGGTCGTCGCCGTCGACTCCGCGCACCGGTACGTGCAGTGCGGGACGAGGGGGCGCACGGGCCGTAGCGTGTCCGTACCCCCGACGTTCATCAACGACCGGCTGTGGAGCCCGGGCCGCCTCGTCGAGTTCTTCGACAGCTTCAGCGCGCCCGCCGGTCCGGGGCGGTACCTCGGCGTGGAGACCGGGCACTACGCGCCCGAGGTCGCCAAGGTGACCGTCAGCTACGGCGACGACCCGACGGAGTACCCGGCCGTCATGGCGGGCGGCGCGTACGTCGCCGCGGCGGCGGTCTCCTCCGGCCCCCTCCCCCCGCCCTGCTACGTGCACGCCTACGACGCGCACGGCACGGAGCTCTACGACCAGCGGACGCAGCCCACCACCAAGGAGGGGAGCGGCGGAGCGGGCGGCCGTTAGGCGCCGGGTGGGCGAGAAGGGGCGACACGCGGGTGGGGCGGGGCGGGAATGCGCGGGGGGCGTGGAAGGCTGAGCCGTCCAGGAGGTGTACCGACCATGGCGCACGAGCAGGACGACGAGCGGGGCCGGCAGGGCGGCGGGGGCTGGCGGATCGAGCACGACTCGATGGGCGAGGTCCGGGTGCCGGCCGGGGCGAAGTGGCAGGCGCAGACCCAGCGGGCGGTGGAGAACTTCCCGGTCTCGGGGCAGCGGCTGGAGCGGGCGCACATCGCGGCGCTGGCCCGGATCAAGGCGGCGGCGGCCGTGGTCAACGCCGAACTGGGCGTGCTGGAGCCGGAGGTGGCGGCGGCGATCCGCTCGGCCGCCGAGGAGGTCGCGGACGGCCGCTGGGACGACCAGTTCCCGGTGGACGTGTTCCAGACCGGCTCGGGCACCTCCTCCAACATGAACGCCAACGAGGTGATCGCCACCCTGGCGGGCGAGCGGCTGGGCCGCCCGGTGCACCCGAACGACCAGGTCAACGCCTCGCAGTCGTCGAACGACGTGTTCCCGTCCTCGATCCACGTCGCGGCCACCGCCGCCGTGACGCAGGACCTGGTCCCGGCCCTGGAGCACCTGGCCGGGGTGCTGGAGCGCCGGGCCGCGGACTTCGCCGCGGTGGTGAAGTCCGGCCGCACCCACCTGATGGACGCCACGCCGGTGACGCTCGGCCAGGAGTTCGGCGGCTACGCGGCGCAGGTCCGGTACGGCGTCGAGCGGCTCCGGGCGACGCTCCCCCGGGTGTCCGAACTCCCGCTCGGCGGAACGGCGGTGGGCACCGGCATCAACACCCCGCCCGGGTTCTCGGCGGCCGTGATCGCCGAGGTCGGCCGGGCCACCGGCCTGCCGCTGACCGAGGCCCGCGACCACTTCGAGGCGCAGGGCGCCCGGGACGGCCTGGTCGAGCTGAGCGGCCAACTCCGCACCGTGGCGGTCGGGTTCACCAAGATTGCGAACGACCTGCGCTGGATGGGTTCCGGCCCGCGCACCGGCCTCGGCGAGATCAACCTGCCGGACCTGCAGCCGGGTTCGTCGATCATGCCGGGCAAGGTCAACCCGGTGCTGCCCGAGGTGGTGCTGATGGTCGCCGCCCAGGTGATCGGCAACGACACCACCGTGACGGTGGCGGGCGCGAGCGGCAACTTCGAGCTGAACGTGATGCTCCCGGTGATCGCCCGCAACGTGCTGGAGTCGATCCGGCTGCTCGCCAACTCGGCGCGCCTGCTGGCCGACCGGGCCGTCGCGGGCCTGACCGCGAACGTCGAGCGGGCCCGCGAGTACGCCGAGTCCTCGCCGTCCGTGGTCACCCCGCTCAACCGGTACATCGGCTACGAGGAGGCCGCGAAGGTCGCCAAGCAGGCGCTGGCCGAGCGCCGGACGATCCGCGAGGTGGTGCTGGACCGCGGCTACGTGGACCGCGGCCTGCTCACCGAGGCCCAACTCGACGAGGCGCTCGACGTGTTGGGCATGACCAGGCCGCGTCCCGCCCGCTGAACCCGCGGTTCAGGCCAGCAGCAGCGGCATGTCCCAGTCGTGCGGGGTGCCGCCCTCGGCGTACGCGTCGAGGGCGAGCGCCGCGCCCGCCGCGCCGTCCAGGTAGCCGGAGACGTCGCTGGCGAACGGCGTCTCGGTCATGGTGAACCGCAGGCCGAACGGCGCCTGCGGGTCGAACGCGCCGACCAGCCGGGCCGCCACCTCGTCGCGCCGCCGCTCGATCGCCGGGTCGGCGAAGTGCTCGTTCAGGCGGCCGAGTTGGTGCAGCGCCCCGGCCCAGCCGTGGCACAGCGCGTGGTCGGTGATCCCCCAGTCGTCCAGCGGCACGGCGAGCAGCCGCGCCACCGAGTCGCGGGCCGTCGCCGTCCAGTCCGGCCGGTCGAACACCGCGCCGGCCATCTGGAGCGCCCGGGAGACGCCGGGCGCGCCGTAGCACCAGGACGGCCAGCCCGCCGCGCCCCGGTAGGCGTCCGGCCCGGCCCGGTACTCGTCCAGGCCCAGGTAGCCCGGCCAGTACGCGCCGTGCTCGTCGCGCACCGCCCAGCGGGTCAGCAGCGCGGCGGTGCGCTCCACCGCCTCCCGGTGGCCGGGCAGCCGGACGCCGTCCCGCCAGGCCAGCGCGAGCAGCATCAGCGGCCCCGCGACGCCGTGCGACAGCCCGAGGTTCAGGTGGCCGTCCGGGAGCAGGTGCTCCGATCCGACCCGGGGCGCGTCCAGTGCCCACCAGCGCGGGAGGCGCACTCCCCGGTGCTCGGTCTCCCCCCTGGCCAGCTCGATCAAGTACCGCAGCACCATGGCGAGTTCCTCCTCACAGGACTCCGCCCGGGCCAGCAGGTAGCGGCCGACGCCGGTCATCCCGCGCACCACCTCGTAGTGCCCGATCGTGGGCAGCGGGCCGTCCGGCACGGCGGGCAGCGCGGTCCGCACCACCTGCCGCTGGTACCCGTCGAGCCGCTGCAGCGCACTCGCGTACCCTCCGGTGACCCGGTTCGCCACCAGGACCGCGAACGCGAGCGCCCCCGGCCCCTTGAAGATCCCGCTCGGCACCGTCTCCCCCTCGGCCGCCGCCCGCGTCCCCGTCGCCAGGTAGCCGTGCGCCCGCCCCACCCGGTCCGTCCCCGCCCGGGCCCCGCCGCTGAACGCCAGCGCAAGCCCGGGACTCCCGCTCCCCAGCGTCAGCTCCGCCCACACCCCCTCCCCCGGAATCCGGGTCGCCGCCATGGTCGCCGCCGGGTCCGCCAGCTTCTCCAGCACCAGGTCCGAAACCCGCCCGGCCTCCTCCCGCAACGCGACACGCTCGGGGGACATCGCGGACACGCTCATCGGTCAACTCCGCTCGAAACATTGGCAGTCGGGTCGAGAACAACAAGCACCCCCGGTCGGCCCCTCAACTCCGGCCGCCCGCATGGGCCTTGCGCCCCAGCACCGCCCGCGCCGCGCCCCGCAGGACGGCGTAGCCGCGGGCCTCCGCGGCGGGGTCGATGCCGAAGTGGCGGTTGTGGTGCATGTGGAGGAGGGACATCAGGGCTTCGTCGCGGTCGGCCTCGGGGGCGGCGAGGAGGCGGCGGCCGAAGTCGCGGGGGGCCGGGTCGTCGGTCCAGAGCGGGGCGAGGGCGGGGAGACCGAGCCGGTCGGCGGCGTGGCGGGCGGTGTCGCCGGGGCGGATCAGACGGTCGGTGAGGGCGCGGTGGCGCTGGTGGGCGCGGTGGTCGGCGCTCTTGTCGAAGAGGTGGTCGACCCAGGCGCACCAGTCCCAGTCGCCGAGGGAGTCGAGCAGGACGGCGTGGCCGACGGCCGCCAGCACCTCGTCGGGGACGCCTGCGGCGCCGTCCCGCCCGGCCCGGGCCAGCAGCAGCGCGGCGCGGCTGTCGGTGCGGAACAGCCGTTCGGCGTCGGCCAGCGCCTCGGGCCCGAGGTAGCGGTCGGTCTCGGGGCGGTAGGTGTCGAGGGCGAAGGCGCGCAGCGCGCCGGTGCCGATCAGTCGGCGCACCTGCCGGGTGAGCGCGGGCAGGACCCGGCCGTTGAGGGTGTCGGGGTCGCCGTGCAGGCGCAGTCGCAGGTGCGGGTCGGGGTCGCGGTAGCGGACGAAGTACCAGCGGTCGAGGTCGGGTTCGAGTGCGGCGAGCAGCGCGGGCAGGTGGTCGGCGAGCAGCGCCCGGTGGGTGCCGGGTTCGGCGTACAGCTTGGCGTACAGCCAGTCCTCGCCGGGGAGGTGGACGGCGCTCGGCGCGACCCGGACGGCGGACCTGGCGAGCGGCCGCCGCGCCTCGGCGACCGGGGCCGAAGCCGGAGCAGGTGCCCCGGCCCGGAGCAGCGGGACGACGATCTCGGTGCTGCGGCCGTGGTTCCAGCCGAGTCCGGCGCCGTCCGCGGTGAGGTCCTGGAAGAGCTGGAACCTCGGTTCGGGGGAGGTGAGTTCGGCGCGCAGCAGGTCGGTGTCCCAGTGCTCGCGGAGGTCGATCGGGAACATCCGGTCGTTGCTGGCGATCTGGAGCCGGTCGGGCACCCGGTAGCGGGTGCGCCAGTCGGCGAGGGCCGCGGTCCAGGTGTCGGCTCCGGTGGTGCGGGCGGCGTCGCGCAGGCGGCGGCCGGGGAGCCAGCGGCGCGGGGTGGTGAGGACCCGGCCGTAGCGGACGGCGGGCAGGTAGGGGAGGGTGTCGAGGCCGGCCCAGTCCCAGCCGGACCAGATCCGGGGGCGGGCGGCGGCCAGGTCGGAGAGGAGGCGGGCGACGGGCGGGGCCTGGGCGTCGAGGGCGAGCATGTGCGGGAACACGGGGGCGATCTGACGGCCCGTCAGGGGGTGGAGCAGGCGCAGGCCGTCCTCGCCGGCGGCGACCAGCAGGGTGCGCCAGTCGTGGCAGTGCGGGTCGTCGCGGTCGGCGGGGACGCCGATCGGGAGGCGGTCGGGGAGCAGGGGCGGGACCTGGACGATGTTGAGCGAGCGCGGGTCGCGCGGGGCGAGTTCGACCTGGACGGGCAGCGCGTCCGACCCGGCGGGTCCGGCCGCGAGTACGGCCAACTCGTCGGTGATTCCGGCGAGTTCGGCGAAGCGTCCGGCGGTGGCCCCGGCCGTCCAGGAGCCGATGTGCGGGCTGCCGAGCAGCAGGTACTCGCCGCGGTCGAGGGCGGCGGTGGAGTCGGCGAGGAGTTGGAAGCAGAGTTCCAGGGTGCGGGGCGGGCGGCTGCTGCCGGGGGTGTGTCCGGCGGCGTCGGCGAGCCGGGCGATGTCGGTGTCGTCGAGGACGAGGTCCTGTCCGGACAGCACGGCCTGCTGGACGAGTTCGGCGACGGCGTTGCGGCGCGGCCGGTCGGCGTCGGTGCCGGGTCCGGTGCGGGCGTGCGCGGGCGCGGCGCCGTACTCGGGGGGCAGGCCGAGGCCGCGCTGCGGGTCGACGAGTTCGCCGAGCGGGACGGCGGAGGCGGTGCCGTAGCGTTCGACGAAGCGCTCGCGGTAGTCGCGCAGGTGCTCCAGGGTGGTCCACTCGGGGGTGATCGCCCAGATCGCGGCGGCGTAGCGGCGGACTTCGGCGGCGACGGACCCGGGCAGCACGAGGTCGGCGGGCATCCGCAGGTCGACCTGGACGGGCGGGCGGTCGCCGACGGGTTCGCCGGGGGCGAGGGCGCGGACCTGTTCCAGCAGGTGCCGCCAGGACGCCAACCCCTCGCCGGGGCGGTCGCGTTCGTGCGCGGCGGCGGCGTCCCGGACGGCGCGCAGGCCCTCGGCCGCGCCGGGGACGGCGCCGTCGACGGCGGCGCCGATCCGGTCGAGCAGGGCGTCGTCGATCCGGTGCGGAGTGAGCGAGGTGAGCAGGAAACCGTGCTGGACGAGTCCGGCGAGCAGGGTGTCGATCCGTTCCGCGGCGACCTGCGGGAAGCGGGCGGCGAGGTCGTCGAGCAGGGCGGTGTAGCCGACGGGGCGGGCGGCGGCCTCGCGGACCCGGGCGACCAGGGCGTTGTCGCGGACCGAGGTCTCGCGTTCGCCGGTGTGCCGCAGCAGGCGGCCGTCGCGCAGCACGCACAGGTCGTCGAGGACGACGTCGACCCGGCGGCGGACCTCGGGGACGGCGAGCCAGGCCAGGACCCGGCGGTGCAGCCAGCCGCCGTCGAGCCGGACCCGGACCTCGCCGGGGCCGGCGGGCGCGGCCTCGGCGGCGGCCCCGAACCGGGCCCGGCCGACGCCGGCGAACAGGCCGAACGGGGTGGGGCGGCCGCCCGAGCGGCGGGCGTAGCGGGTCAGGGTGCGGGCGGCGCTGACGGTCCGTTTGCGGCCGAGCGCGGCCGCGCCGTCGGGTTCGGCGAGTCGTCGCAGGGAGAGCGCGAGGCTGCCGGAGGCGACCTCGACGGCCTGGCGCAGCAGCGGGTCGGCGGCGAGGCGGCGGGCGCCGGGGGCGGGGTCGGCCGGGTCGATCCGGGCGTCGGGGCCGGTGCGCGGGGTGCTGGCCATCCGCACCAGCACGGGTTCCCCGGTCTCGAACAGGTCCAGCTCTGCGCGCACGGTCGTGGGGCCTCTCGGGGGGGTCGGACGGGGCGGGACGCGGAACGGCGGGCGGGAACGGCAAGCAGGCGAGCAGGCGGGCGGGAACGGGAGCGCGGGGCGGGCCGCAGCCCGCCCCGCGCGTGGTTCACCGACGGATCGTCAGCAGCAGACCGGGCAGCGGGTGCCGATGGCGTAGCTGCTCGGCGAGGTGTAGGTGCCCTGGCCGAACTCCTGGGTCTGCTCGGTGACCTCCGCGATGCGGAGGTCCAGGTCGAGGTCGGCGGTGTCGGACTGCACGATGATCTCGGTGCGCATATCCCCTCCTGAGGGCTCGTCGGTCGGTCCGGGACGGTGTCCCGGGCCACGCCGTTCCGGACGGTGGTCCGGTCCGGCGCCGGGCACCACTTTTTCCCGGCCTCCCACGATGTGGTGAGTGCCGTCCTGGCCAACCTCCCGGTCCCCGCCGTTCCGCTCCCGGCGGTCCGGCCGCCCACCGGCCGCCACCTGGGAAAACATCGCCCGCGAACCACTCCGGGCCCGGCCCGGGCGGCGGCGCGGGGGTGTCCGTCCGGGAGCGGCGGCCCGAACCAATGTTTCAGCACCGAGAACCATGAACACTCCTGGTCCCGGGCGTACGCCGGAGAGGGGTGGGACGTGTGCGACGGGAGTCCACGAACGGTTCTGCGCACCGGCCGCGTTTTGACGTGAACTTTGCCATTCGCTGACGTTTTCCGGCCCGGCGGTCCGTCAGCGGGCCGGGCCGCCGGCGGCGCGCTCGGCCAGCGCGGCGGCCTCCGGCTCCCCGTGCCGGCGCAGGTACCAGGCGAGCCAGGTGAAGGACTGCGCGAGCTGCCGCCGCTGCCCGCCGGGCGGGAACCGGACCGGGCGGTCGAGCAGTTCCACGGCCTCCCGGACCAGGGCGGGGACGGGCGCGGTGCGGCGCAGCCGGGCCTCGCGCAGCGCGAGGTTGGTCAGCGCGTGCACCAGTCCGGACCGGTGGTCGTCCGTCTCCGGGGGCGCGGCCCGGTAGCTCGCCACGGCCAGCCGGGACGCCTCCAGGGCCCGGCGGTGCCGGCCCGCGTCGGCCCACCGGATGCTCAGGTTGTTGGCGGTCCGGGCCAGGTCGCGGAGCCGGTCCGGCGTCCCGGAGGGGCCCGTGGCGGCCCGCAGGATCTCCACCGCCTCCCGGGTCGCGGCCAGCGCCTCCCGGTGTCGGCCGAGCGCGGCCAGCCGGGTGCCGAGGGTGTCCAGGCACTCGGCGAGCAGCGGCGCGGTCCGGCCGCCGTCCCGCGCCGCCAGCGCCCGGTGGATCGCCGCCGACTCCTCCAGCGCCCCGACCGCCTCGCCGGGCCGCTCCGCCCACCCGAGCACCAGCCCGAGGTCGTGCAGCACCGCCGCCAGCACCGCCCGCTCCCGGGCCCCGCCGCCGTCCGGCAGCCCCCGCGCCGCCGCCACCGCCGCCCGGAACTCCGCCACGGCCGCCCCGTACGCCCCGCCCCGCGCCAGCGCGTGCCCCCGCGCCGCCGCCTCGGCGATCCCCCGCAACGCCTCCTCCGCCGCCGCGTCCATCGGCGCCCCGTCCTGCGGGGACGGTGCCGGGCGGTCCGCCGGGGCGACCAGGCCGTCCGGGCCGATCCGGTGGCCGGCCCGGTGGAGGGCGGCGTTCAGGTGGGCGGAGAGTTCGGGGTTGTGCCGGGTGGCGTGGCGGTGGGTGTCGGCGATCTCGGCGAGCAGCCCGTCCCGCTCCCGGTGCTGCCCGGTGTGCGCCAACTCCTGGGCCAGGCTCAGCAGTGCGGCCCAGTACGCGACCAGGTGCGGGCCCCGGCCGCCGCCCAGCGCGCGGTATCCGGCGACGGCCTCGCGGGCCGCGTCGACGGCCTCCGGGTGCCGGCCGTCCTCGCCCAGCACGATGCCCAGGTCGGCCAGCGCGGACGCCAGCGCGGCGGCGGATTCGGTGCCGGGCCGCCGGTGGACGGCCGCGCGCCGCAGCGCCACCGCCTCCCGGACGGCCGCCACCGCGGCGGCCCGGTCGCCCGTCCCGGCCAGCTGGTTGGCGAGGTTCTCCAGTGCGGCGGCCAGCGGCGGGCCGAACAGCGGGCCGTCCTCGTCCGCCAACTGCCGGTACAGGCCGACGGATTCGCGGGCCGACGGCAGCGCCCGGGCCCGTTGCCCGCGCACCCCGGTGGACAGCGACTGCCGGTACAGCGCGGCGGCCAGGCCCGGCCGGTACTCGGGGCGCTCGCCCGCCAACCGCCTTGCGGCGTCGACGCATTCGGCCAGCGCGGCAGCCTCCTCGACGGCCCGCGCCGGGTCGCCGAGCAGCGCCCCGGCCCACCGGTGCAACGCCTCCACCAACTCCGGCGCCCCCGCCGCCCCGCCCGCCCGGGCCGCCGCCACCCGCGCCCGCAGCCCCGCCAACTCCCGTTCCCGGTCGGTCATCCGCCCCTCCCCCGTCGCACCCGTCCGGGGCCGCCTCCCCCGCCCGGGACGGCCCCATGCCGCACCGGGGCCCGCCGTGACGGACCTGTCGCAGTCCGTTCACCTCCTGGACCCCTGGCCGGCGGAACGGAGTCGGCCGTTCAACAACTCGCTCGCCGCGGGCCCGTTCCCGGTGGACGTGGCGGTGCGGGCGGACGGCAACACCTGGAGCTGCGCAGGCGGGACGCTGCCGGTCGAGGTCGCGGTCGGCCCGGACGGGCGGCTGTCCTTCGCCGAGTGGGACTGAGCGCGGCCCTGCCCGCCCCGGTCGCGGGATCGGGACGGGCAGGGCGGTTCGGGACGGAGCGGTTCGGGACGGGGCGGGCGGCCGGTCAGCGGCGGCGGCCCGAGCCGCCGGTCATTCCCGCGAAGACCATGCCGACCGCGGCCAGGGCCAGGCAGGTCATGATGCCGCCGGTGATCACGTTGGTCAGGATCGTCCGCCGGACGTGCGCGCCGCCGTTGACGGCCCAGGGCGCGATGACCGTCCACGCGCCGATGGCCACGCAGGCCCAGGCCCGGGCGTGGGTGCGCCCGAAGGCCGAGCCGTAGCCGGCCATCAGCACGGCGTAGGCGAGGCCGAGGACCAGGTTGCTGATGGTCAGGGCGCTGAAGACGGTGTAGCCGACCACCCAGGGCGAGATCGCCAGGAACAGGCCGGCGCAGATCGCCATCGCCTCCGTGCCCTGCCCCGCGGTCGTCGACGTGACGCGTTCCGCGTGCTCGCGCAGGGCCAGGATGTCCGGATGGTGTTCCATACCCGACGGCAGTTGGGTCGACACCGGGACCACCTCCTCGTACAGATCTGGACTTGTGAACCCAAGAGGTCGCTACCCGCCCTGGGCGGGTTGTAACGCTACCCACCGGTTTGTCCTTATTTTTTACTTACCTACCGGTCGGAACGGCGCGCGTACCGTGGAAGGCGGAGAGGTTTCCGCCATGGAATGCGCCGAGCAGTTCGCCGACCGCCGGGACGCGGGACGCCGCCTCGCGGCCGCCCTCGGCGAAGCCGAAACCGGAACCGGCACCGACGTCGTCGTGGTCGCCCTGCCGCGCGGCGGCGTGCCGGTCGGCGCGGAGGTCGCGGCGGCCCTGCGCGCGCCCCTGGACGTGTGCGCGGTGCGGAAGATCGGGGTGCCGGGGCAGCCCGAGGTGGCGATGGGGGCGGTGGGCGAGGACGGCGCCCGGGTGGTGGGGCAGCGGGTGGTGGACGCGGCGGGCGTGGGGCCGGCGGCGTTCGCGGCGGCCGAGGCCCGGGCCCGGACGGAGCTGGCCGGGGCCGTGGCGGCGTACCGCGGGGGGCGGGGGCCGCTCCCGTTGGCGGGGCGGACGGTCGTGGTGGTGGACGACGGGGTGGCGACGGGGGCGACGGCGCTGGCGGCCTGCCTGGCCGTCCGGGCCCGGGGCGCGGCCCGGGTGGTGCTGGCGGTGCCGGTCGCCCCGCCCGGCTGGACGGCGGAGCTGGGGGCGGCCGCGGACGCGTACGTCGCGGTGTGCGTCCCGGCCGGTTTCCGGGCGGTCGGCGCGTACTACCGGGACTTCCGGCAGGTCACGGACGCCGAGGTGCTGGCCGCCCTCACCGCCGCCGGCCCCTCGCCGGCGGCCGCACCCGCACCCGCCGGTGCCCCGTCCTCCGATTCCTTCGAGCTGCCGCTGGCGGCGGGCCCGGCGGTCGTCACGGTGCCCGGGGACCCGCTCGGCGTCGTGCTGTTCGCGCACGGCGGCGGTTCGGGCCGGGACAGTCCGCGCACCCGGCGGGTGGCCGACGGGCTGCACGCCCGCGGCCTGGCGACCGTCCGGTTCGACCTGCTGACAGCACGGGAGGCGGAGGAGGGCTGGAAGCTGTTCGACCCGGGCCTGCTGGGCGGCCGGCTGGTGGCGGCGACCCGGGCCGCCACCGCCCACCGGGCGCTGCGCGGGCTGCCGTTCGGGTACTTCGGCGCGAGCACGGGCGCGGCGGCGGCATTGTGGGCGGCGGCCGAGCCGGACGTGCGGCCGGGGGCGGTGGTGGCGCGGGGCGGGCGGCCCGACCTGGCGGAGGCCCGGCTGCCGCTGGTGCGGGCGCCGGTGCTGCTGGTGGTCGGCGGGGCGGACGAGGAGGTGCTGGAGCTGAACCGGCGGGCCCGGGCGGCGCTGCGCTGCCCGTCCTCGCTCCAGGTGGTCCCGGGCGCCGGGCACCTGTTCGAGGAGCCGGGGGCGCTGGAGGCGGTCGCGGAACTGGCCGCGGACTGGTTCGCCCGGCACCTGGGCGCGGACGGCCCGCCGGGGCGAAGATCGCCGGGCGAGCCGCCGGACAGGTGAACCACTGGGCAATCCGCCCAGTCCCACCGCCGCACCGCTGCTCATCTTGTACACATTGAGCAGCCGGAATCGGACCTGTTGCCCACCCCACCGCGCAGGAGCAAGCTCTCCGCAACCGACCTCGACGTGGAGGAATGCCCCATGACCGCCGACGCCGCTGTTGAACTGACTCCCGAGGAGCTGGAGGCCGGACTGACGGCCGAACAGCTGCGCACCCTGGTGGGCCTGGTCGAGTACGACGCCTCGACCGACCCGTTCCCGGTGACCGCCCAGGACGCCGTGGTGTTCGTGGTGGGCAACGCGACCCAGACGGCGCAGTTCTACCAGGCCGTGTTCGGCATGGAGCTGGTCGCGTACTCGGGCCCGGAGACCGGCCGCCGCGACCGCAAGGCGTTCGTGCTGCGCTCGGGCTCCTGCCGCTTCGTGATCAAGGGCGGCGTGTCGCCGGACAGCCCGCTGCTGGACCACCACCGCCGGCACGGCGACGGCGTGGTCGACCTGGCGATGGAGGTCCCGGACGTGGACAAGTGCATCGCGCACGCCCGCGCCCAGGGCGCCACGATCCTGGAGGAGCCGAACGACGTCTCGGACGAGCACGGCACCGTGCGCCGGGCCGCGATCGCCGCGTACGGCGAGACCCGGCACACCCTGGTCGACCGCTCCCGCTACACCGGCCCGTACCTGCCGGGCTACGTGGCCCGCGAGTCGACGGTGGTCCGCCCGGAGGGCGCGCCGAAGCGGCTGTTCCAGGCGCTGGACCACGCGGTCGGCAACGTCGAGCTCGGCAAGATGGACGAGTGGGTGTCGTTCTACAACCGCGTCATGGGCTTCGTGAACATGGCGGAGTTCGTCGGCGACGACATCGCCACCGACTACTCGGCGCTGATGTCGAAGGTGGTGGCGAGCGGCAACCACCGGGTGAAGTTCCCGCTGAACGAGCCGGCCATCGCGAAGAAGAAGTCGCAGATCGACGAGTACCTCGAGTTCTACACCGGCCCGGGCTGCCAGCACATGGCGCTGGCCACCAACGACATCCTCACCACCGTCGACGTGCTGCGCTCGCGCGGCGTCGAGTTCCTGAACACCCCGGACTCCTACTACGACGACCCGGAGCTGCGCGAGCGGATCGGCCACGTCCGCGTGCCGATCGAGGAGTTGAAGTCGCGCGGCATCCTGGTGGACCGTGACGAGGACGGCTACCTGCTGCAGATCTTCACCAAGCCGATCGGCGACCGGCCCACCGTGTTCTACGAGTTCATCGAGCGGCACGGTTCGCTGGGCTTCGGCAAGGGCAACTTCAAGGCCCTGTTCGAGGCGATCGAGCGCGAGCAGGACCGGCGCGGCAACCTCTGACGGCGAGTCACGGACGACAGGGAGAAGCGGGACGATGGCGTACTACCGGCAGCTGGGCTCGGTGCCGCCCAAGCGGCACACGCAGCACCGCACCCCCGAAGGGGGCCTGTACTACGAGGAGTTGATGGGCGAGGAGGGGTTCTCCTCGGACTCCTCGCTGCTGTACCACCGGCACATCCCGTCGGCGCTGACGGCCGCCTCGGTGTGGGAGCTGCCGGACCAGTCCACCACCGCCAACCTCCCGCTGCTCCCCCGCCACCTGAAGCTGCACGAGCTGTTCCCGGGCGAGGAGTGGAAGTCCGCGGACGCGGTCACCGGCCGCCGGCTGGTGCTCGGCAACGCGGACGTCCGGATCTCCTACGTCGCGGCGGGCGCGCCCAGCGAGCTGTACCGCAATGGGCTGGGCGACGAGTGCGTGTACGTGGAGTCCGGAACGGCCGTGCTGGAGACGGTGTTCGGGACGCTCACCGTCGGGCGGGGCGACTACGTGCTGATCCCCCGGGCGACCACCCACCGCTGGGTGCCGACCGGGGAGGAGCCGCTGCGCGCGTACTGCATCGAGGCGAACAGCCACATCACCCCGGCCCGCCGCTACCTGTCGAAGTTCGGCCAGCTCCTGGAGCACGCGCCGTTCTGCGAGCGCGACCTGCGCGGGCCCGAGGGCCCGCTGCTGGTCGAGGGCGGCGAGGTGGACGTGCTGGTCAAGCACCGCGGCCCGGGCGGCGTGGTCGGGACGCGCTACACCGTGCCGAACCACCCGTTCGACGTGGTGGGTTGGGACGGCTGCCTGTACCCGTACGCGTTCAACATCGCGGACTACGAGCCGATCACCGGGCGGGTGCACCAGCCGCCGCCGGCCCACCAGGTGTTCGAGGGCACCAACTTCGTGATCTGCAACTTCGTGCCGCGCAAGGTGGACTACCACCCGCTGTCGATCCCGGTGCCGTACTACCACGCGAACGTGGACAGCGACGAGGTGATGTTCTACTGCGGCGGCGACTACGAGGCCCGCAAGGGCTCCGGGATCGCCCAGGGGTCGATCTCGCTGCACCCGGGCGGCCACACCCACGGCCCGCAGCCGGGGGCGTACGAGCGCTCGATCGGCGCGGAGTTCTTCGACGAGCTGGCGGTGATGGTGGACACCTTCCGCCCGCTGGAGCTCGGCGAGGCCGCGACCGCGAGCGAGGACCCGAACTACGCGTGGACCTGGGCGAGGCGATGACCGTTCCCGAGCTGTACCGCGGCCTGTTCGACGACGCCGCGGTGTTCCCGCCCGGCGACCTGCCGCTGGCCGAGGCCGTTCCGGCGCACCGGGCGCACCGCGCCGCCTGGCACGCCGCCTCGGTCGGCCCGCTGCTGGCGCCGGTCGACCGGCTGGCCGAACTCCGGGAGCTGGAGCCGGGGTTCGCCATCGGCCTGGTGGTCGGCCCGGGCCGGCTGGCGGAGGCGCTGAAGGCGGCCGAGGGCCTGGACGTCGCCACCGTGGAGTACGCGGCGGGCGAGGACGTCCGGGCGACGGTGGCGGAGCTGGACGCGCTGCTGCCCGCGGGCGTCGGCGCGGCGGTCGAACTGCCGCGCTCGCCCCGGGTCGAGGACGGCCTGGACGCCCTCGCCGGGACCGGCTACCGGGCCAAGTACCGTACCGGCGGCCTGGGTTGGTCGGCGTTCCCGTCGGTGACCGAGCTGGCCGGCTTCCTGGCCGGCTGCGCCGAGCGCGAGCTGCCGTACAAGTGCACGGCGGGCCTGCACAACGCCGTCCGGCACACCGACCTGGGCACCGGCTACGAGCACCACGGCTTCCTCAACCTGCTGCTGGCCGCCGGGACTTCGGACCGCGCGCAGGCCGCCGAGCTGCTCGCCGAGCGGGACGGGGCCCGGCTGGCCACCGCCGTGGAGTCGCTGACGGCCGCTCAGGTGGCCGGCATCCGCCGCTCCTTCACCTCGTTCGGCACCTGTAGCATCGCCGAACCGCTGGAAGACCTCGCCCGACTCGGCCTCCTGGAGACCCCGTGAGCACCACCTGGCTGCCCCTGCCCGACGATTCGCCGTTCGGCGCGCACAACCTGCCGTACGGCGTGTTCACCGCCGCCGACCGGCCGGGTCGGCGGCGGGTCGGCGTCCGGATCGGCGACCTGGTGCTGGACGCCGGGGCGGCCGCCCGGGCGGTCGGCGAGCCGTCCGACCTGCTGGCCGCGGAGAACCTCAACCCGCTGATGGCATCCGGCCGTTCGAGCTGGACGGCGGTGCGCACGGCGCTCACCTCCTGGCTGACCGACCAGGCGCACCGGGCGGCCGTCGAGCCCTGCCTGCTCGACCTGGCGGAGGTGGAGCTGCACCTGCCGTTCGAGGTCGCCGACTACGTCGACTTCTACGCCTCCGAGCACCACGCCACCAACCTCGGGAAGATCCTCCGCCCGGGGCAGGAGCCGCTCACCCCGAACTGGAAGCACCTGCCGATCGGCTACCACGGCCGCTCCGGCACCGTCGTGGTCTCCGGCACCCCGGTGACCCGCCCGCACGGCCAGCGCAAGGCCCCCGCGGACGCCGCGCCGAGCTTCGGCCCGTCCCGCCGCCTGGACATCGAGGCCGAGGTCGCGTTCGTGGTCGGCACGCCCAGCCCCATGGGCACGCCGGTCGCGCTGGCCGACTTCGCCGAGCACGTGTTCGGCGTCTGCCTGCTCAACGACTGGTCGGCGCGCGACATCCAGGGCTGGGAGTACGTGCCGCTCGGCCCGTTCCTCGGCAAGTCCTTCGCCACCTCGCTCTCCCCCTGGGTGGTGCCGCTGGACGCGCTGCGGCACGCCCGGATCGAGCCGCCGGTCCGCGAGGTGGAGCCGCTGCCGTACCTGGACGACCGCAAGTCCGAGCCCTGGGGCCTGGACCTGGCGATGGAGGTCGTGCTGAACGGGCACACCGTCTCCCGCCCGCCGTTCGCCACCATGTACTGGACGGCCGCCCAGCAGCTCGCCCACCTCACGGCGAACGGCGCCTCCCTGCGCACCGGCGACCTGTACGCCTCCGGCACGGTCTCCGGCCCCGAGCCGGACACCCGCGGCGCGCTGATCGAGCTGACCTGGAACGGCGAGCAGCCGATCACCCTCCCCGACGGCACCTCGCGGACCTTCCTGGAGGACGGCGACGAGGTGGCGATCACCGCCACCGCCCCCGGGCCGGGGGGCCTGCGGGTCGGTTTCGGCGAGGTCACCGGTCGGATCACCGGCTGATCCGCCGATCGTCCGACCCGATGGCGGGCTGATCGGACCCGTGCTGCGGGCGCGTCAATCGCGCGCCCGCAGCACGCCGCCGTACGGGTGAGATTCCGGGGCCGCACACCCCTCCGCCGCTAGAAGTTGACGCACACCCAGCGATTCCTCCCCGAGCCCGGCCGCCCACGCCGGGCGGCGACGGGAGGAGCCGCGACCCACTGCGGACAACTCTCTCCCCGGAGGACCCCGATGATGAAGCTGCGCACCCTGGTCTGCGGAGCCGCGCTCGCCGCCGCCAACCTGCTGATGCCCGTGCCGCAGGCCCAGGCCCTGCCGATCTCCCCCCACCCCGTCGAGCTGTGCGGCTTCGCCCCGCGCCCGCTCGCCCCCACCGGCCCGGTCCTGGTCACGATGCCGCTGCGCCCCTGCTGACCGGGGGCGGCCGCCCCGCACCCCACCGGGCCCGCCGCCGTTCCCCGCGGGCCCGGTACGGTGCGGGGAGGATCTTCGTACTTTCCGGACGGAAGCGGTGAGCACCGTGCCCCATGACCCGCAGCAGGACGTACTGGTCGAACGGACCGGCCGCACCGGCCGGATCACCCTGAACCGGCCGCACGCCCTCAACTCGCTGACCCACGCGATGCTGGAGACCGTCCGGGCCGCCCTGGACGCCTGGGCCGACGACGACGCGGTCGACAACGTGCTGCTCACCGGCGCGGGCCCGCGCGGCCTGTGCGCGGGCGCCGACATCCGCGCCCTGCACGACGACGCCAGGCTCGGCGGCGCGGGCGGGCGGGCGTTCTTCCGGGTCGAGTACCCGCTGAACGAGCTGATCTCGCGCTACCCGAAGCCGTACGTCGCGCTGATGGACGGCCTCACCATGGGCGGCGGCGTCGGCCTGTCCGCGCACGCGGCCGTCCGGGTGGTCACCGAGCGCTCCGCCGTCGCCATGCCGGAGACCCGGATCGGCCTGGTCCCCGACGTCGGCGGCAGCCGCCTGCTGGCCCGCGCCCCGGGCGAACTCGGCACCCACCTGGCGCTCACCGCCGCCACCATGACCGCCGGCGACGCCCTGCACTGCGGCTTCGCCGACCACTACGTGCCCTCCTCGGCCCTGCCCGGCCTGGTCGCGGCGCTGGCCGACGGCGGGGGCGGCGGCGTCGTCGAACCCTTCGCCGCCCCCGCCCCGGAGTCCGAACTCGCCGCCCAGCGCGACTGGATCGACCACTGCTACGGCGCCGACACCGTCGAGGAGATCCTGGAGCGGCTGGCCGCCACCGGCCTGCCCGCCGCCAAGGAGGCCGCCGAACAGCTGCTCGGCAAGTCCCCGACCATGCTCAAGGTGACGCTGGCGGCGCTGCGCCGGGCCCGCGAACTGCCCACGCTGGCCGCGACCCTGGACCAGGAGTACCGGATCTCCTGCGCCGCGCTGGACCACCCCGACCTGGTCGAGGGCATCCGCGCCCAGGTGGTCGACAAGGACCGGAACCCGCGCTGGCGCCCCGCCGCCCTGGCCGGGGTCTCCCCCGCCGACGTGGAGCGCTTCTTCGCCGCCCCGCCCGGCGGCGACCTGGGGCTGGCCGGAACCCGGGCGGGGTGAGCCCGGAGCGACGCGGGGTGACCATCGTCTCGCCTGTCGAGACTGGCATCCGGGGCCCGGTTCGGAGATCGTATCCACCGGCAGAGTTCCCTCAGCGTGGAGAGGAAGAAGCGGCGATGACCGAGTACGAGACGATCCTGGTGGACCGCAAGGGCCGGGTCGGCATCATCACCCTCAACCGGCCGGAGGCGCTGAACGCGCTCAACACCCGGCTGATGAACGAGGTGGTGGCGGCGGCCAAGGACTTCGACCGCGACCCGGGGATCGGCGCGCTGATGATCACCGGCTCGGCGAAGGCCTTCGCGGCCGGCGCCGACATCAAGGAGATGCAGGACAACCGCTTCCCGGACGTCTACCTGGACGACTGGCTCGGCCCCTGGGACGAGCTGGGCCGGCTGCGCAAGCCGGTGGTCGCCGCGGTCGCGGGCTACGCGCTGGGCGGCGGCTGCGAGTTGGCGATGCTGTGCGACATCCTGATCGCCGCCGACACCGCGAAGTTCGGCCAGCCCGAGATCAAGCTCGGCGTGATCCCCGGCATCGGCGGCTCCCAGCGCCTGACCCGCGCCGTCGGCAAGGCCAAGGCCATGGACCTCTGCCTCACCGGCCGGATGATGCCCGCCGAGGAGGCCGAGCGCGCCGGCCTGGTCTCCCGGATCGTCCCCGCCGACGACCTCCTCACCGAGGCCCTGGCCGTCGCCGAGACCGTCGCCGCGATGTCCCTCCCGGCCGCCGTCATGATGAAGGAGTCCGTCAACCGCGCCTTCGAGACCACCCTCGCCGAGGGCGTCCGCTTCGAACGCCGCCTCTTCCACGCCGCCTTCGCCACCGCCGACCAGAAGGAGGGCATGGCCGCCTTCGCCGCCAAGCGCCCCGCCGAGTTCACCAACCGCTAGGCCGCGCGCCCGGACACTCGCCCCGACGGACGGGCCGTCAGCGGGACTGGAACAGGACGACCCGGCCGTCGGCCGTGATGTCGGCGCTGCCGACCGTGCTGCCGACGGTCCAGGTGAAGCGGTGGCTGCCGTACTGGCCGGCGCCCTCGGCCAGTTCGGGGGCGGGGGCGCCGGGGAGCCAGCGGGCGGCGAAGCGGTCGGCGGCGGCCCGGGCCTGCTGGAGGCTTCCGAGGGCCGCGGGGCCGGGCGGCGGGCCGACGAGGCCGACCAGGCGGCCGGTGGGCCAGTCGAGGTCGAAGGAGGAGTCCTCGGTGGTGACGATCAGCCGGTCGTTGCCGTAACCGTCCCGGGAGTACTGGGTCCTGAGCACCTTGGCGCCCGGACCGAACAGCGACTCGGCGTCCTTCGCCGCGAGTTCCCGCTGCTCGGCGGTGGCGTCGGCGGTCCCGGAGACCGGGGCCGGGCCGATCGCGAACAGGTGGAGCAGCACGACCGGGACGGCGAGGGCCGCCAGCAGTACCGGTGCGGCAGTCAACTCCCGTCGGCCGGGCCGGAGTCGGCGGCGCAGCAGCAGCCGGCCCAGGCAGCCGAGGGCGATGCCGAGCAGCGCGCCGAGGCTGTTGGCCTGCAGGTCGCCGAGGTCGCAGGCCCGGCCGACGTCGGGGAGGAGGGCCTGGGCGGTCTCGGTGGCGGCGGTCAGGCCGATCAGCGCGGCGCCGACCAGGACGGGGCGGCCGAGGGCAAGGACGGCGAACAGGCCGAGCGGGACGTACATCAGCACGTTCAGCCGGCCCTCCTCGCGGGCGAGGGTGAAGTCGAGGTCGGAGCCGAGCGCGCAGATCGCGTGCGGCCCGCCGCCGCCCCGGCCGGTGGGGAAGAGCGTCGCGGTGAGCTCACCGGCCAGCGCGAGCGCGAGCAACAGCAGGGACCGGCGCGGGAGTTCGCGGCTCCGGGCGAGCAGCAGGGCGGCCGGGCCGAGCAGCAGGGCGAGGACCAGGAAGGTCGGTACCAGCCCGGCGCTGCGGTGCAGGACGGCGCTGATCATCGGTTCTCCGTCCGGGACGCGGCGGGCGGCGGGCGGACGGCCCCGCCGAAAATGTCTGATGCTTCGTCAATTACCTTGCGGGAGAGGCGATCCTGTCGCCGAGGCTACTGGATGACCCGGGCCAGGCCGGCCCGGGTGGCGGCGACCACGATGCGGTCGCCGGGGAGGAGGACGCGGGAGCGGTCGGCGAAGTTCCACTGGTAGATCTCGGCGCGCCGCTGGAGGCGGACGGCGAGGACCCGGACGCCGCCCTCGCGTTCGAGGTCGCCGATGTTCTGGTCGGCCAGGGCGGTGCCCTCCTCGACGGTGAGTTCGGCGATCAGCAGGACGTGCCGGAACACCGAGAGGGTGCCGAGGACCTCCCGGCCCATCAGGGCGGCGGCGAAGGCGGGCGCGGCCAGGTAGGAGACCGAGCGGGAGGCCACGTTGCCGAGGGTGGCGTAGACGTGGTGGGCGAAGTCGTCGTCGAACAGCCGGACCACGATCCGGACTTCGGGCCGGACGGCGCGGGCCTCCAGGGCGGCTTCGAGGTTGGCGGCGTCGTCGGAGGTGACGGCGACCACGGCCCGGGCGTGCTTGACCCGGGCCTGCTTGAGCTGGGCCTCCAGCGGGCCCTCGCCGATCAGGACGGGGATGCCGAGGGCCCGGGCGGCGGCGATGCCGCGGGCGTTCGGGTCGCGTTCCAGGCAGACCACGGGCAGGCCGCTGCCGTGGATCAGGGTGGCGACCCGGGTGCCGACGTTGCCGAGGCCGACCACGATGACGTGGTCGCGGGTGCGGGCCCCGGGCGGGCGGGGCGCGCCGCGGCGGCCGCTGGCCAGTGCCTCGACCACGATGGCGGTGGCGACCGGGACGAAGGTGATGCCGCAGAAGGTGATCAGCACCTGGGCGGCCCGGGCCCAGGAGTCGCCGAGCACCTGCTGCCCGGGGACGTCGGGCTGCACGGCGCCGGCCGCGTCGAGCAGGGTGAAGTACAGCGTCCAGCCGAAGCCGCCGGGGTGGGTGCTGTGCCGGGCCAGTACGACGGCGCCGACGGTGATCGCCGCGAAGGCGGTGATCAGGATCATCCGGAGCCGGGTGTTGGTGAAGTACTTGAGGCTGTCGAGCAGCCACCACTTGAGGCGCTTGCCGAGCGGCGGGCGCAGCGGCGGCGGGGTCTCCAGGGGTTGGAGGGCGGCGAGGCCGCCGAGGTCGGCGGGGGCGGGGTCGGCGGGGCGGCCGAGTTCGATCGGGCCCTCGCCGCTGCCGAAGCGTTCGGCGACCCGGATGAAGTCGGCGGCCCGGCCGCCGGTCTCGGGCAGCAGGCGCAGCCGGGTGAGGTCCTGGCGGTCGATCCGGTCGGCGACCAGGCAGATCTGGTTGCTGCGGATGTCCTCGTCGTAGGCGACGTAGAGGTGGCGCCCGCCGACCTCGACGGTGTGCGGGCGGGCCAGGGCGCCGTTGGTGAAGGCGGGGGCGGCGGTGGCGGAGCCGGACAGCGCGGCGCAGTTGGGGAGCAGTTTCTCCAGGTGTTCGCCGAGGCGCTGGTTGTAGATCCGCAGCACGATCCGGATGCCGGGGTTGCGGTTCTCGGCGGCGAGCGCGGCGTGGATGTTCTCCTGGTCGGTGCCGTCCATCAGGGCGACGCCGCGGGCGCGTTCGACGCCGGCGGCGGCGAGGGCCTCGCCGGTGACGGTGGAGTGCTCCAGGACGGCGGCGACGCCCGGGATCCGACGGATCGCCGGGCCGTGCTCGCGGGAGCTGTCGGGGACGACGACGACCACGGGGACTTCGTACTGCTCGGTGAGTTCGCGGATCAGCCGGTGGGCGAGCGAGTTGCCGCCGCAGACGATGTAGTGCCCGCCGATCCCCTCGGCCCCGCCGTCGCCGTCCGGGTCCGCGTGCTGCTCCCGAACGGCCGGTGGGCTCCCCCGCCCCTGATCCGTCATAGCGTCAGATAGTAGACGGAGGGCGGGTGCGAACGGGTGAACGGACGGTAGCGGAACCGGGTGCGCCGGGCGGGGTCGGTTCGTCCGTCCGGCGGACTCCGTGGTGCCCGGGGGTGGGCGGGCGCGGAGGCTGGAGGTGTCCTGCCCGTCCCGCCGCGGCCTCCCGGAGGAACCATGAGCGCCCCGTACCGGATCGATTCCCGTGACGACCTGCCAGGTCCGTTCCAGCAGCTGGCCCGCCTGGCCTGGCAGGCGGTGCTGGCGGGCGGTCTGGTCTCGCTGGCGCTGGGGATCGTCGTGCTGGTGTGGCCGAAGCAGACGCTGTGGGTGGTCGGCGTGCTGTTCGGCCTGTACCTGCTGGTGATCGGCGTGGTGCAGCTGGTCGCGGCGTTCGGCACGCACGCGGCGACGGCGCTGCGGGTGCTGGCGTTCATCAGCGGCGCGCTCTGCGTGCTGCTGGGGCTGCTGTGCTTCCGGTCGGCGGCGCAGTCGGTGCTGCTGCTGGCGCTGTGGATCGGCATCGGCTGGCTGTTCCGCGGCATCACGCAGCTGGCGGCGGTGGCCTCCGACCCGCTGATGCCGGCCCGCGGCTGGCAGGGCTTCGTCGGCGGGCTGAGCGTGCTGGCGGGCATCGTGCTGATGGTGTGGCCGGCCCACTCGATCACCGCGCTGGCGGTGCTGGCGGCCTGCGGGCTGATCGTGATCGGCGTGACCGAGGTGGTGGCGGCGCTGCGCATCCGCGGCGGCGCGAAGCGGTACCCGCGCGAGCTCTGACCGCGCGTCACCGCGCGCCGCGGGGCCCGTCCGGAACCTTCCCGGGCGGGCCCCGCGGCGTGCGGTGACGGTGACTCAGCCGGCCAGGGCGGGGCGTTCCGGGGCGAGGGAGTTGCCGGCCGGGATCCAGCCGCAGTCGCTGGGCGCGGACTTCCCGGCGAACCGGTCGTTCAGGTAGAACACGGCGGTGGGCGCCCACGGGACGGCCGCGCCGAGGTGGCTGAGCAGGTCGTACTGCTGGTACTTGATCCTGCTGTTGCCGGTGGCGCAGTACTGCCGGGCCAGGCTGCGGACGTCGCCGGCCACCATCACGCCGTCGCCGGTGCCGATGCCGGACAGGTTGCTGAAGGTGCCCTCCAGCACGCCGCCGTTGCCCTGGGCGATGTAGCCGGGGACGGTCGGGGTGGGCGCGGAGCCGAGGTTGACCTTGTTGACGGCCTCCAGGAACGCGGGCGCCGAGTTCGGGTCCGCGTACTGCGGCTTGGCGAGCTTCTGCCAGCTCAGGCCGGGGTACTGGCCGAGCGCGTTGACGATGGACGCGTTCTGCATCTTCGCGTACACCTGCTTGCCGTAGTCGTTCAGGTAGGGCGTCAGGTCGAGGTCGTAGGCGCGGGCCACGCCGATGATCGCCATCGGGATGACGCCGGGCCAGACCAGGCCGCCCGCCACGTACTTGAGGTTGTGCGCGGGGTCGACCAGCAGGCCGCCCTCGGCGAAGCCGACCAGGCGGCGGTTGACGTCGGGGGCGTAGGACGGGGCGAGCGCGGCGGCCCAGTTGGTGGCGATCGCGCCGCCGGAGTAGCCGAGCATGCCGACCCGGGTGTCGGCGCTCATGCCGGTGGCCGGGGAGGCGGAGGCGGCCCGGATCGAGTCCAGGGTGGTGGTGCCGTACTCGGGCCCGGCGGCGAAGTCGGCGCGCTGGCCCTCGGTGTCGGGGATCAGCACGTCGTAGCCCTGGGCCACGAACGGGACCACGAACAGCGACTCGGCGTTGGCGATCGCGCCGCCCAGCGAGACGTCCCCGGCGACCGCCCGGGACGGGCCGTCGGCCGGGTTCAGCGAGTCGTAGAAGGACTGGTACGACACGGCCTTGGAGCCGTCGCTGCCCAGCCCGCGCACCACGGTGGTGACGCCGGCCGAGGGGCGGCCCTGCGCGTCGGTGGTGCGGAACAGCAGTTGGACGGCCCGGACCGGGGTGGGCAGTCCGAGCAGGTGGTACGAGAGGGTGCGGGTCTTGAGCACGGTGCCGGGCGCGTACGAGGACAGCGGGGCGGCGCCGTCGTACGCGTAGAACGGGTCGGTCCCGGCGGTGGCGGAGGTGGCCGCAGAGGCGGTCACGGCCGGGGCGGCGGTGGCGACCGCGACGGCGGCGAGGGCGGTGGCGATCAACCGGGCGGCGGCTCGGGGCATGGCGGCTCTCCCGTTTCTGACTGGCGGGTGGGGGATCTGCGACCTGGACAACGGTGGGGGATCGCAAGAGTTACCTACGGGTAGGTAACCTCCGGGGACCATCATGGACGCGTCGAACAGTCGCGTCGCCGGGCCGCCGCACAGACATTCGCGAGGTGGATTGTGACCGCACCCAACGCCGCACCCGCCGCCGCCGCGCCGCACTTCGGCGGCAACCCCGTCCACCTGCGGCTGCTCGCCCTCGCCCCCGAACTGGCCGCCGAGGTGATGGCCCGTCTGCTGGACCGGCTCCCGGCCTACCACGCCCTGCCGCCCGAACAGCTGCGCGGCGAGATCGTCCGCCAGGTCGAACGCGGCATCCGGGCGTTCGTCGAGGTGATGCGCACCGGCCGGCTCCCCGGCGAGGACGAGCTCGACCGGATCCGCGAGTCCTCCGCCCGGCGCGCCGACGAGGGCGTCCCGCTGGAGTCCGTGGTCGGTGCCTACCACCTCGGCGCCCAGCTCTGCGCCGCCCGGATGCTCGCCGAGGCCGAACCCGCCGACCTCCCGGACGTCGCCACCGCCCAGGACCGGCTGCTCGGCTACCTCCGGGTGGTCAGCTGCGCCGTCGCCGCCGGGTACGTCCGGGAGCGGCAGACCGCGCTCGGCGAGGAACAGGTCTCCCGGCAGGCCCTGCTCTCCCGCCTGCTGGAGGGCGGCGACCCGCGCGCCGCCGCCGACCGGGCCGGCATCCGGCTGCCCGCCCGCTACCTGGTGCTCTCGCTCGCCATCGGCCCGCACCCCGACGAGGACCGGCCCGGCGTCAACCGCTCCGTCGTCGCCCGACGCAAACTCCGGCGGCTGCGCGCCGAGTTGGAGCGGCGCACGGAGGGCGTGCCGCTGGCCGCGCTGGCCGCCGACGGCGGGCCCGTGCTGCTCCCCGACGACTCCCCCGGGCCCGGGCCCGACCGGGACGCGCTCGCCGCGCTGGTCGACCGGCTGGCCCGGGCCTGCGGCGCGGAGCTGGTGGCCGGGGCCGCGAGCGCCGCCCCCGCGGAGGTCGCCGCCGCCGTCCGGCTCGCCACCGAGGTCCGCCGGGTCGCCGAGGCCACCGGGCGCGGGCCCGGGGCGCACCTGCTCGACGACGTCCTGCTGGAGTACCAGCTCAGCCGGCCCGGGCCCGCCCGGGACGCGCTCGCCGCCCTGCTGACCCCGCTGACCGGCCGCCCCGAACTCCTCGACACCCTCCGCGCCTTCCTCGCCTGCGGCCTCGACCGCCGCCGCACGGCCGCCCGCCTCCAGGTCCACCCCAACACCGTCGACTACCGCCTGCGCCGCGCCGCCGACCTCACCGCCCTCGACGCCGTCCGCGGCCCCGACCTGCTCACCCTCCGCGCCGCCCTCGCCGCCCACGACACCGCCGCCCTCTGACCGCCGACGGGGCGTCGGACGGCCGCGGGCCCTCCGGGCGGAGGACACCACCGCACGGCGGAGCCCGGCGGGCCGAGCGGCGGCAGGCCGCCCACCGGCCGGGGAACGCCTCGCAGGGGCTCCCCCTCTCCGGCCCCGGCCGCCACAGGGAGTCTCAGGCCGCGGCGGTGACGCCCGCGACGGCGAGGAGCAGGACCGCGGAGACGGCGGAGAGGCGGCGGGCGGCGGCGGGGGTGCCGTTCAGGCGGCCGGCCAGGCGGGCGGTGGTGAGGGCGACCGCCGAGTAGACGGCGGCGCAGCACAGCACGTTGACCGCGCCGAGGGCGGCGACCTGGCCGCCGACCGGGAGGGCCGCGCCCGGGGTGACGAACTGCGGGACGAGCGAGAGGTAGAGCAGCAGTCCCTTCGGGTTGAGCAGGGCGGTCAGCAGCGACTGGCGCAGCACCGTCCGGGCGGGTTGCGGCCGGGCTGCGGCGAGCGCGGCGTCCGGGCCGCCGCCCCGGCGCAGCGCGAGCAGCAGGGTGACGGCGAGGAAGGCCAGGTAGCCCGCGCCGGCCAGGCGCAGGGCGGGCAGGAGGGCGGGCAGCGCCCGCAGCGCGGCGGCGAGTCCGGCCGCGGAGAGCAGGGTGTGCACGGTGTACCCGGCGCAGACCCCGGCGACGGCGGTGAGCGCGGCGCGCCGCCCCTGGCCGAGGCCGCGGGCGGCGATGTACAGCCAGTCGGGGCCGGGGGTGCAGACCAGCAGGAGGTCGACTCCGAGGAAGAGCAGCAGGGCGTGCGGGTCCATGACACCTTCGGGCAGCGGAAGCGGGAGCGGGGCGACGCCTGGACGCTACCGGCCGGACCCTGGCAGCCGATGACCTGTTTCGGCTGGTCAGCCCGCCCGTTTGGCAGAATGTTGCGCCATGGACCGCCTCGATCGCAGAATCCTCCACGAGCTCCAGCAGGACGGCCGGCTGACCAACGCCGAACTCGCCGACCGGGTGGGCCTGACACCGTCCCCGTGCCTGCGCCGGGTCCGGCACCTGGAGCAGCAGGGCGTGATCCGCGGCTACCGGGCCCAGCTCGACCCGGTCGCGGTCGGGCGGGCGTTCCAGCCGTTCGTGACGGTGGTGATGCGGCACGAGGACCGGGCCACCGTCGCCGAGTTCGAGCGCCGGGTGGCCGAGCTGCCCGAGGTGGTGGAGGCGCACCGCCTGTTCGGCGACCCCGACTACCTGCTGCGGGTCGCCGTCGCCGACCTGGCCGCGTACGAGCGCTTCGTCACCGACGTGCTCTCGGGCCTGCCCGGCATCGCGCAGGTGCACTCGCACCTGACGATGAAGCAGGTGAAGGCGGACGGCGGCATCCCCGTCACGGGCTGACCGCCACGCCCTTCCCGTGGACCCCGGCCCGTTCGGACCGCCGCCGATTGCCGCCCGCCCGGTGCGGGCGAAGACTCGGCGGTGGACCCGTACGGCGAGAGGAGCCCCGAGATGGCGGTCTGCGTGGTGTGCCAGAACGACTACTGGCTGTCCTTCGAGATCAGGACGATCACCGGCGACACCTACACCTTCGACAGTTTCGAGTGCGCGATGGAGAAGCTGGCACCGCGCTGCGAACAGTGCACGGTACGGATCGTCGGCCACGGCGTCGAAGTCGCGGGCCGCTTCTTCTGCGGCGCCCACTGCGCCCGGGCCAACAGCGTCCTGGGCGCGGAAGTCCGCGACACGGTGGGCACCCGCCCGTCCTGACCCCCGACCCGCACGGAGCGGGGCGGCCACCCACCCCGGGTGGCCGCCCCGCTCCGTGCGGTCGGTCAGAAGGTGAAGCGCAGGGTGCGGACGCGGTGGTCGAAGGAGGACGGGACGAGGTCGGGCGCGGCCGTGGAGCGGATCTCCGGGAGGCGGGTGAGGAGTTCGCGGAGGAGGGTGCGCATCTCCTGGCGGGCCAGGTGGGCGCCGAGGCAGAAGTGCGGGCCGCCGCCGCCGAAGCCGAGGTGGGGGTTGGGCGAGCGGGTGATGTCGAAGGTGTCGGGGTCGCGGAAGACCGCCTCGTCGCGGTTGGCGGAGCCGTAGAACAGCACCACCTTGTCGCCGGCGGCCAGTCTGGTTCCGGCCAACCGGTGGTCGACGGCCACGGTGCGGCGGAACTGCACGATCGGCGTCGAGTGGCGGACGATCTCCTCGACCGCGCCGCCGAGGTGCGCGTCCAGGTCGGAGAGCAGCAGGGCCCGCTGCTCGGGGTGGACGGTCAGCAGGTGCAGGCCGTGGGCGAGCGCGTTGCGGGTGGTCTCCACGCCCGCGACCAGCAGCAGCGAGAAGAACGCGCCCAGTTCGCGGGCGCCCAGCCGGCGGCCGTCCACGTCGGCGGTGACCAGGGCGGAGATCAGGTCGTCGGTCGGTTCGCGGCGGCGCTCGCGGCCGATCGCGGCGACCGTCAGCTGCATCGCGGCCAGGGCCCGCAGCCCGCGTCCCGGCACCCGCGGGCCGCGCCGGGCGACTCCCGCCGGGGCGGCGGCGCGGTCTGTCCGGACCAGGATGCGGCGGCGCTGCGCCTCCGGGATGCCCATCATCGAGCAGATCACCCGGTACGGGAGTTCGGCGGCCACGGCCGTGACGAAGTCGGTGGGCCGCTCGTGCTCCAGCCGGTCGACCAGGTGGGCGGAGATGTCGGCGATGTCCTGCCCGACCTTGGCGAGCAGCCGCGGCGTGAACGCCCGGCCGACCACCCGGCGCAGGTCGGCGTGGCGCGGGTCGTCCAGGTTGACCATCGAGTCGCCGAACACCGCCCGCACCCAGCGGGCCGGTTCCGGCGAGGTGACGCCCGGGCCCGAGAGGTACACCTGCGGGGCCCGGCTGGCCGCCGTCACGTCCGCGTGCCGGACCAGCGCCCAGCAGCGCCGCCCCGTGGCCCGGTCGGTGAACCCGACCGGGCCGGAGCGTTCGCGCAGGCGGGCGAACGCCGCGTACCGGGACTCCTCCGGGAGTCGCCAGAACGCGGGGTCGCCGAGATCGATGCCGCGCTGGGCGGCGTCCACGGGTGCGGCCATGGGGACGTTATCGCGCAGCCGGTGACACTACGTCAAGCCGCGACCGCAGCCGGTCATCGGTTCGATTGTCAGATCTGCGGATCGGCGTACGGGTTGCGGCCCTTGTCGAGCCGGGTGCCGTACGGGTTCGGGTCGTAGTGCGGGGGCTCCTGGCCGGCCGCTCCCGCAGGAGCGCCCTCGCCGCCGTCGGCGCCGCCCTCCGGCCCGTCCGCCTCCTCGTCCGCCTCCCCGTCGGCCGGGGGTTCGTACGGGGAGATCTCCCGGGCCAGCAGGGTCGCCCCCGCGACCGCGCCCGGCATCGCCAGCACCGTCGCCACCGGGACCAGGAAGGTCAGCACCAGGCCCGCGCCGAAGCCGACCGCCATCGGCAGCCGCGAGCGCAGCAGCCGCAGCCGCTCCTTCTGCGACAGGCCGCGCTTCTGCAGCGGCGTGGCCGTCAGTTCGGCGGTCAGGAAGAACCCGGAGACGCACACCCCCAGCACCGGCACCACCGTCTGCCCCACCACCGGGATGAAGCCGCACAGGAACAGCACGATCCCGAACGCCGCCGCGCGCAGCAGCACCGCGACGCTGTCCTTCGCCGCGACCCACAGCTCCCGCCACAGCGGCACGTCCGGGCTCTGCGGGCCGCCGCCCTCGGTCTCCTCGACCTTCGCCGACAGCGACTCGTAGAACGGCTCGCCGATCAGCAGCGTCACCGCCGTGAACGTCAGCACCGCGAGCAGACCGCCCATGCCGACCGCGGCGACCCCGACCAGCACCCGGAGGGTGTCCCGCCAGCCCTCCGCCCAGTCGTCGGCGAACGGCGTCGCCCAGGCCGCGAGGTCCCCCGCGTACGTGATCAGCACCGCCAGCACCGCGACGTACCCCACCAGGGTGATCAGCGCCGGGATCATCCCGAAGCCCCACCAGCGGCCGTGCCGCGCCACCCACCGCTGCCCGTTGAAGAGGAAGCGCAATCCCGCCCCGAAATCTCGCATCCCCGCACCTTAAAGGAAACCCCAAGAACCCTCGCCGCCAGGGCCGCCGCCCGACGGGTCGTCAGGTGCCGGTCGGTGCTGTGCGGGCGGCGCGGTCGGTGCGGTGGACGAGGGCCGCGGCGGCGAGGGTGCCGGTGGCGAGGGCGGGCCAGAGGGCGAGCGGGGGCAGGGCGGTGAGGACGGCCGGGGAGACGGCGAGGCCGAGGCCGGTGGAGAGTTGGAGGCGGGCCAGGGCGCGGCCGAGCGCGGCGGGCGGCGCCAGCGCGGTGACCAGGGCGGTGGCGCTGCCCGCGTAGAGGATCTCGCCGAGGGTGCAGGGCACCGACACCAGGGCGACCGCGAGCGGCCCGAGCAGCGCGGCCGGCAGGAACGCCAGGTAGCTCGCGGCGAGCACCACCCCCGCCAGCGCCAGCACCCGGGCCCGCGACAGGCGGGCCGCCGCCCGGGCCGTGACCGGCACCTGGAGCGCCACCACCAGCACCGTGTTCGCCACGAACACCGCCGCGGACCAGGCCGGCGAGGCGTGCAGGACCGTCACCAGCAGCAGCGGCAGCGCCACCTCGGGCACGTTCAGGCAGAACACGTACACCACGTTCGCCAGCAGCACCGCCCCCAGCCCGGATGCACCCGCCCGTCCCCGCTCCTGCTCCTGCTCCTGTGCGTCTTCCTGTGCCCGGGGGCGGTGCGGGGCCCGGACCCGGACCGAGCGGGCCAGCGCCGCCGCCGCCAGGTAGCCGAGTCCGGAGGCCAGCGCCAGCGCCCGCAGGGCCGTCGGGCCGCCCGCCAGGCAGGCGGTGGCGAGCAGCGCGCCGACCCCGAGCCCGGCGTTGCGGACGGCGCGGGCCGCCGCGAGGACGGTGTCCCGCAGGTGCTCCTCGGCGACGGTGGCGACCAGGGCCGCGTGCGCGGCGGGCCACGCCTGGTTGCCGACGCCGAGGAACAGCGCGGCCAGGACGAACGGCGCGACCCCGCCGACGGGCGCCGCGAGCAGCGCCGCCACGCCCGCCACCCGCACCAGCATCGACGCGGCCACCGCCGTGCTGCGCGCGCCCCGGTCGAGCCAGCGGCCGAGCGGCGGCAGGCAGACCAGCCCGGCGACGATCCCGCCCGTCATGGCGAGGCCGGTGGTGGCCGCGCCCAGGTCGAGGACGGTGATCCCGTACAGCAGCAGGAACGGCCGCAGCAGCCCCGTCCCGAGGGCGTCGACGAGCAGCGCGGCGGCGTAGCGCGGCCCGCCGCCGGCCCGGACGAGCCCGCGGAGTCCGGGGCGTGCTCCGGCGGCCGTGGAAGCGGCGGTGGCCGTAGTGGCGGTGGCGGTGGTCGTGGCGGTCATGGCGTCACGGTGCGGGTGGGGGCGGCGGCCGGTCACGTCGGTTGACGCTTTCCGTCAACCGGCGCCGCCGGGGTGGCCGTGAGCGGCGAGAATGCCGGGGTGACCCTGCGCATCGATCTCGCCGGGACGCCGCCGGAGCGGATCCGGTTCGGGGTCTCGCCGCTCGCCGAACTGACCGCGATGCTGCACGTGCTGGCCTCGCCCGAGCACCATCCGCGGCTGGCCGGCTGGGCGGCCGGGGTGTGGGCGGGCCTGCGGCCGGAGCTGGCGGAGCGGCTGCGCGAGGCGGAGTTCCTGTGGCGCTCCTCGCGGGCCGACTTCCTGGTGCCGGCCCGGCCCCGGGCCACGCTGGACGCGGAGCTGGACGAGGTCGACCTGATCGGGGACGAGCGGTACGCGCACGCGGCCCTGGTCACCACCTGCGGCTCGAACCGGCGCACCTTCGCCGGGCGCTCCCCGCTGCACGACCCGGCCGCCCGGGCCGACGCGCTGGACCGGGCGCAGGCCCGCGGCCCCGTCCAGGAAGCCTTCGCGGAGCGCCTGCTGGCCGATCCGCCGGCGGTCCGGGCCCGGGTCCGGGAGACCCTGGAGCAGTGCGCCGACGCCTTCTTCGACGCCGAGTGGCCCGCGCTCGCGGCCCGGCTGGGCCGGGACGTCCGCGACAAGACCGAGCTGAGCCGCCGTCAGGGCACGGCCGCCGCGCTCGCGGAGGTCTCGGCGGCCGTCGCGCTGACCCCCGACGGCGGCTCGCTGGTCCTCGACAAGCTGCAGGACTCCACCGCCCAGGCCGGTCCGGCCGGGGTCACCTTCCTGCCCAGCGTCTTCGGTGACCCGCACCTGGTCGCCGTGTACGCCCCGGGCTGGCAGCCCGTGGTCCAGTACCCGGCGGCGGGCGGCGGGCACCCCGTGCCCGTCCCGCTGGACACCGTCGCCCAGCGCCTGGACGCCCTCGCCCACCCCGTCCGGCTGCGCCTGGTCCGCACGCTGGCCCGCGGCCCGCACACCACCGGCGAACTCGCCCGCGCCTGGGAGCTGACCCCGCCCGAGGTCTCCCGCCACCTCGCCGTCCTGCGCCGCGCGGGCCTGCTCACGGCGACCCGCCGGGGCCGCCACGTCCACCACGCCCTCGACCTGGCCGCCACCACCGCCCTCGGCACCGACCTCCTGGCGGCCGTCCTTCGCTGAAGCCGGGCGCAGCGGGGCGCAACCGGTGCCCGGCGTCCGGCGCGGCGCGCCCTGCGGCGGGGAATGCTCCCCGGGTGAGGAGGTGGCCGATGGACGGTCGGGTGACGGTGGAGCGGGCCCGGGAGTGGCTGCGGGTCGCGGTGGCGGAGGCGGAGGCCGGTCTCGCGGAGGGCGGCATCCCGATCGGCGCGGCGCTCTTCCGGCTGGACGGCGAACTCCTCGGCCGCGGCCACAACCGCCGCGTCCAGGACGGCGACCCCTCGACGCACGCCGAGACCTCGGCGTTCCGCGCCGCCGGCCGGCTGCGCGGCTACCGCGACACCGTGATGGTCACCACGCTCTCGCCGTGCTGGTACTGCTCGGGCCTGGTCCGCCAGTTCGGCATCGGCCACGTCGTGATCGGCGAGTCCGCCACCTTCACCGGCGGCCACGACTGGCTCGCCGCCCACGGCACCGGCATCACCCTGCTCGACGACCCGCACTGCACAGCCCTGATGACCGACTTCGTCGCGGCCCGCCCCGACCTCTGGCACGAGGACATCGGCGCCTGAGGCGCGCCCTGCCGCCGACGGCTCAGGCCGGGCGCAGGTAGAGCTCGTCGGGGTAGCACCAGGCCCAGTCCTCGCCGGGGCGGAGCGAGCGGGCGAGGGGGTGACCGTCGGCGGCGTGCGCGTGCCGGTGGGCGTGCCGGCCGGGCGAACTGTCGCAGCAGCCGACGTGCCCGCAGCTCAGGCAGGCCAGCAGGTGGACCCAGGCGGTGCCGCTCCGCAGGCACTCCTCGCAGCCCGGCACCGCGTGCGCGGCGACCTCCCGCAGCCCGTCCAGGTGGGTGCAGGCCCGCTGCACGACCAGGCCCGGGTCCGCCGCCACCCGCCACTCACGCCGTCCGTCCACCCTGCCCACGATACGCGGGCGGGCCGGTCAGCCGGCGAGCGGCGCCGCGACGTGCCGGAGGTCGGCGTCCGACGCCTGCTCCCACTCGGCCGTCGCCGCCGGCTCCAGGAAGGGCGACCGGCTGGCGGGCAGCGGCGCCCGCGCCCGGGCGAGGGGCTCGTGGGTGGCAGTGTCGGAGAAGAGCTGCCAGGACGCGTGTTCGGAATGCATGGCCCACAGTCTGACCTGCCCGCACCGTTCCACGCCTGCGAATTTCCGAGGACGCCCCCGACCGGCCGAGCGGCTCGCCCGGGACGGGTGACGAACCGGGGGTTCGTCCTGCTCCCCGACGCCCCGCCCTCCGCCGGAGAACTTTTCCCCTCCGGGACCGATGAGTTCCTGCGACGGCGGTCGTCCAACGGGTGAAAGCAACCACGACCCACCGGGGAGACCTGAACAATGTCCAGCACCACCACCGCAGTTGACTCCACCGCCGTTTCCACCGCCAAGCCCGGCAAGGCCGCCGTCCGGACGGTGTGGGCGCTGCGCGTCCTGCTCGCCCTCTTCTTCGCCCTGGCCAGCGCGCTGCCCAAGCTCCTCGCCCTGCCCGCCGCCACCACCGTCTTCGACGCCATCGGGGTCGGCCACTGGTTCATGTACCTCACGGGCCTGGTCGAACTCGCCGGTGCGGTCGGCCTGTTGGTCCGCCGACTGGCCGGTCCGGCCGCGACCGGCCTGATCGTGTTCCTGCTGTTCGCGTTCGTCACCCAGCTCACCGCGATGCACGGCGAGAACGCCGGAACCCCGTTCCTCTTCATGGTGCCGCTGGCCGTCGTCGCCTGGCACCGGCGTGCCGAGACCGCCGCCCTCCTCCGCCGCACCCGCTGAGCCGGACGGGCCACCCCCCGCGGACGGTGCGTCCCCGACCGGTGCGAGACTCCGGGCATGTCCGAGCAGGATGCGCCCACCCGACCGGCCCGATCACCACGACACTGGTTCAACGCCCCCTGGAAGGCGGGCGCCTGGCTCTACCTGCCCGGCTTCGCCCTCGTCCTCAGCCATCTCGCCCCGGGACAGGGCCACGCCGTCCCCCTCTGGGCCGTCGGCCTGCCCACCGCCGTGACCGGAGCTGTCCTCACCACCCGCGGCCTGCGCGGACTCCCCGCCCCCCTGATCCTGCACCGCCGCGGGGTGACCGTCCCCGCCGCCCTCACCGGCCACGTCCGACGGGTCGAAGACCTCGGCGACGGCGAAGTCCGGTCCCGCTCCTACGCCGAATACGCCTTCGTCGACGAGACCGGAACCGCCCGGACCTACACCGCCTGGACCGAGGAGGGCGAGGCCACCGGCGAGCACCACCGACTCCGCTACGACCCGAAGAACCCCCAACTGGTCCGCCGCGCCAGAAACTTCAGAACCGACCTCTACGCCCGCCTCACCCTCACCCTGCTCATCCCCGTCCCCCTCCTCCTGGCCGGCCTGGCCATGTCCGCGGCAGCCCTGGCCACCGCCCTGCACCCCGCCCCGTGAAACGAGGGCGCCCGCCGCCGCGAGAATTCCGCAACGACGGGCGCCCTTTCACTTCCTGACGGCGCGTCAGGCCCGCACGGACGAGACGGCGGCGCCCAGCGCCTCCTTGATCCGCGGCCCGAGCCGGGCGAACCCGAGCTCCTTCATGGCCGCCCGCAGCAGCTCGTCGTCACTGCGCGAGGTGCCGTCGGCGTCCAACCAGGCCACCAGCGCGACCAGTTCCTCCGCCGCATAGCCCGTGATCGGCTTCCCGGGCACCACCTCGGGCCGAACCGCCTGCCCGACCTCGGCGACGGCCTCGACAACAGGCTCGGCGACGACGGGCTCGGCCTCGACCGCTTCGACGACCGGCTCGACCTCGGCAGGCGCTTCGACGACCGGCTCCACCTCGACGGCTTCGACCTCCGGCTCGACGACGGGCTCGGCCTCCGGGACAACGGCCTCGACCGCTTCGACGACCGGCTCGACCTCGGCAGGCGCTTCGACGACCGGCTCCGCCTCGACGGCTTCGGCCTCCGGCTCGACGACAGCTTCCGGCTCCGCCTCGGCGACGGCCTCGACCACAGGCTCCTCGATGACAGGCTCGGCGACCGGCTCCGCCTCAACGGCTTCCGCCTCCGGCTCGGCCTCGACGACCGGCTCGGCGGCTTCGACGGTGGGCTCCGCCTCGGCAACCACCTCAACAGCCTCGGGCTCAGCAGCAACCTCCGGATCGACGGCCGACTCGACCGCTTCGGTCTCCGGTTCGACGGCCTCGGGCTCAGCCTCCGCAGCCTCGACAGCTTCGGTTTCGACCTCGACCTCGACGTCCGGCTCGACGGCCTCGGGCTCGACGACTGCCTCCGGCTCGACCTCAGCCGCGGTGGCCTCGACCTCAGCAGTCGGCTCGACCGCTTCGGTCTCCGGCTCCGCAGCCTCGACAACGGCCTCGGGCTCGGCCGCAACCTCCGGCTCGACCTCGGACTCGGCAACCTCGGCGGCCGGCTCGACCGCTTCGGTCTCCGGCTCCGCGACCTCGACAACGGCCTCGGGCTCGGGCTCGGCCGCAACCTCGGCCTCGGTCGCGTCGTCCGTCGCCTGGCGCGGACCCGCTGCCAGGGCGGTGCGGGCGGCGTGGTGGCGGTCGTAGGCGGCGAGGGCGGCGTCCTTGTCGGCCTGTCGCTCGGTGAGTTCTTCGAGCAGGTCGCCGAGGCCCTGTTCGGCGAGTTCGAGGCGGAGCTGGCGGAGGGCGGAGAGGCGGTAGAGGGTGCCTTCGTCGGCGGCCAGGCGGTCGACGAGGTCGGCGAGTTCGGCCAGCGGGAGGGAGTCGAGGGCGCGCTCGGGGAGGAGGCGGGCGAGCGAGCGGACGGCGTCGGCGAGGGATTCGACGACGTTGGCGGTCTCGGTGAGGAGGGCGCCGTCGACGGGGACCGCGGGGCGCGAGCCCTCCTCGGCGAGCGCGGTCCAGTCGCGGTGGGCGGCCTCGGCCGCGACGAGCGCGGTGTGCAGGTCGGCCCGGCGGGTGCCGGAGGCGGAGAGGGCGCGGGCCTGGGTGCGCAGGCCGCGGCGCTGGTTCCAGCCGAGCTTGGCGCCGACGGCCTTGCGGTAGGCGCCGGTGCCGGTGGCGGCGGCGAGCTGCCCGAGGTCGCGGGCGTAGACCTCGGGGCGCAGCGTGGCCGTGGTGGCGTGGACGCGCTGGAGGAGGTCGAGCAGGGTGGTGAGGCCGCCGAGGGTGTCGGGGATGCGCAGGCCGGCCTTGTCGGCGATGGCGTTGGCGGCGCGGCCGACGGCGCGGGTGTCGCGGCTGCGGAGTTCGGCGAGGACGGTGGAGGCGGCGCGGGCCTCCTCGGGACCGGTGAGGGTCTCGGCGGCCTCCAGCCAGGGGTTGGTGTCGGCGGTGAGGGTGAAGCCGCCCTGGTCGGCGAAGCGGCCGAGTTCCTCGCGGGTGCTCTGGCGGGTCTCGCCGTCCGTCGCGGACACGGCTGCGGACACGGCCGCGGACGCGGCGTCGGACGCGGTGTCGTCGGCGTCGTTCAGGGTGCGCACTGTCATGTGATGAAGTCCGGTTCGTGGCGTGTGGCGGGCAGGGGGGCGGGTGGGGTGGGTGCGGCGGCGGTGGCGTCGCGGGAGGCCAGAATACGGGTGCGCGTTCGAGGCGTGCACGCAGCGGGTCCTTGCGAATTGCCGGGCCGGGGCGGACCGGTGGCGGCGGGCGCGGGGCCCGGCCGTGCGGTTCGTACGGTAGGGACGGTAGGGAGCGGCACCGACAGTACGCCCGGCCCGGGCGGGGGGCGGGCGTCGGGCGGGGTCACCGGGCGGCTCCGGGGAGCGCGGGGAGGAGGTGGCGGAGTTCGGCGAGGCCGACGGGCGGTTGGTAGTCGCGGACGGGGTCGCGGTGCCACCAGGCCCCGGTGGCGGCGAGTTCGCGGCCGTCGGTGAAGCGGTAGCGGTGCAGCCGGGCCCGGACCAGGGCGGGCGGGGTGTCGGGGAAGGGGTTGCGGCGCAGCAGGCGGAGGGTGTCGGGGTCGTTGACGAGCAGGCGGGCGAGCAGCGGGCGGAACCAGGGGCGGGCGTAGGACGGGGAGATCGCGGCGAACCACATCAGCCAGTCGAGGCGCAGGTGGTAGGGCGCGAACTGCCTGGGCAGGCGGCGGAGTTCGCCGGGCTTGCCGGGGAATTCGTACTCCTGCCAGCCGTCCTGCCCGTGAACGTCGCGGGTGCCTTCGAGGACGATCTCGTACCGGACGCGGTTGACGGTGCCGAACGCGCCGTAGCTGTTGACCAGGTGGAGCGGGTCGTAGGAGCGGTTCATCCGCTGCCGGGGGGAGAGCAGGTTGCGTACGGGGCCCGGGGAGCGGACCAGGACGAGGAGGGTGTAGGCGGCCACCGGGACGGCGTACCAGGCGGGCGGGGGCGGGTAGGGCGGGTCGGGGGCGAGCGGGAGGACGCGGCGCAGGGTGCCGGTGTCGAGGACGCCGAGGGCGAGGGCGACGGTGAGCCAGTTCAGCCAGGCGAAGTTGCCGGAGGCGATCAGCCAGAGCTGGGTGGCGATCATCAGCAGGGCGGCCCAGGAGGCGATCGGCTGCGGGAGGAACAGGCCGAAGGGGACGGCCAGTTGGACGAGGTGGTTGGCGGCGGCCTCGATCCGGTGCAGCGGGCGGGGCAGGTGGTGGAAGAACCAGCTGAGCGGTCCGGGCATCGGCTGGGTCTCGTGGTGGTGGTAGAGGCAGGTGAGGCGGCGCCAGCAGGCGTCGCCGCGCCATTTGATCAGTCCGGCGCCGAACTCGACCCGGAACAGCAGCCAGCGCAGCAGCCACATGCCGAGCAGCGGCGGGGCGACCCGGGTGTTGCCGAGGAACACGGCGAGCGCGCCGGCCTCCAGCAGCAGGGACTCCCATCCGAAGGCGTACCAGGTCTGCCCGGTGTTGACGACGGAGAGGTAGAGGACCCAGAGCACGGCCCAGGCGGCCATGGCGGCGGGGGTGGGCACCAGGTTCGCGGCGCCGGCCAGCAGGGCGGCGGCGAGGGCGAGTCCGGTCCGGGCGAGGGCGGCGTAGAGGCGGTCGCTGTAGTGCCAGTGGTAGAGGCTGGGGGCACGGCGGAACGGGACGCGGGCCAGGTGGCGCGGGATGGGGAGCAGGCCGCGGCTGCCGAGCAGGGCGCGGAACTGGCGGGCGGCGGCGAGGAATCCGCAGCAGTAGACGAGGGCGAGCAGGCGCAGGAACGCTTCCCGGGCGATCCGGTACTCGGGGGCGGCGAACCATGCCACGCGGCCGCTCCTCCCGTCGGCGGCGCGCTCCCGGGTCGGCCGCGCCGGGCCGCCCCCATGCCTACCATCCGGCGCGGCCGGGGCGGGGCGGGTGGCGGCGCGGTGGTGCGCCGGTTCATCCGGTCGGCCCTGTCCGGCGTGCGGCGGCGGGGCTCCGCGCATATCGCCTGCCGAAACCCCCTGCCGGGCGGGGCCGGAGTGTGGTCTCATTCCGCCGAACACCCTGTCAGGACCAAGACAAGGAGACGCACATGTCCGCGACCTCTCCGCAGCCCGCCGCCGAACCCGCCTGTCCCGCCCCGCAGAACCGTGCGGAACCTCCCGCCGACGCCCGCCCGGCCGGGCTGGGCGCGGCGGTCTGGGCGGCGCTCGGCATCGTGTACGTGGTGTGGGGTTCGACCTACCTGGCGATCCGGGTGGTGGTGGAGACCATGCCGCCACTGCTCTCCGGCGCGCTGCGGTTCGCCGTCGCGGCGGCGCTGCTGCTGGCGGGCATCGCGGTGCGCAAGGGCGTCCGGGCGCTGCGGGTGACGTGGCGCCAGTTCGGTTCCGCCGCGCTGGTGGGCCTGCTGCTGCTGGCCGGCGGCAACGGCGGGGTGGTGCTGGCGGAGCGGACCGTCCCGTCGGGGCTGGCGGCGCTGCTGGTGGCGAGCGTGCCGCTGTGGGTGGTGGTGCTGCGCCGGGTGTTCGGCGGGCGGACCGGCGGGGCGACGCTGGCGGGCGTGCTGGTCGGGCTGGTGGGCCTGGCGGTGCTGACGGGGCCGGGCCTGACGGGGGACGTCGAACTGTCGGGCCTGCTGCTGGTGGTGGGCGCGGCGGTGGTGTGGGCGCTGGGCTCGGTGCTGGCGGGGCGGCTGCCGATGCCGGCCGATCCGTTCGTGGCGAGCGCGTACGAGATGCTGGCGGGCGCGGCGGGCGCGCTGGCGCTGTCCTTCGTCCGGGGCGAGCCGGGGCGGTTCGAGCCGGGGGCGGTGTCGGGCGCGTCCTGGGCGGGGCTGGGGTACCTGGTGGTGTTCGGCTCCATTGTCGCGTTCACGTCTTATGCATGGCTGCTGCAGCGCGCACCGCTGCCGCTGGTCGCCACCTACGCCTACGTCAACCCGGTGGTGGCGGTGCTGCTCGGCTGGCTGTTCCTGTCCGAGTCGCTGACCTGGCCGATCTTGGTCGGCGGCGGGATCGTGGTCGGCGGGGTGTTCCTGGTGGCGCGCAACCAGCGCTGAACGATCTCCGCCCGATTCTCCCGATATGCCTTCAAGAAGGTAACGACTTGGTCGCTTCATCTCGACCAATGATTTACTTCTTGACGACACATGATGGGTGGGCTTGACTCCCCTTCACCTCGCCGCAGGGACGCGGCGCCGTCAGGGAGGCACCACCCACCATGAACTCGATGACGCGTCGACTCGTCATCGGCACGGCCGCCGTGTCGATGGCGCTGTCGCTCGCCGCCTGCGGGAACGACAAGCCCTCGTCGTCCTCGGGCAGCCAGGCGATCGGCCTGCTGCTGCCCGAGCGCACCTCCTCCACCCGCTACGAGGCGTTCGACAAGCCGCTGATCGAGGCCTCCGTCACCGGGCTGTGCACCCGGTGCACCCTCGACTACGCCAACGCCGACGGCGACGAGAAGGTCCAGAAGGAGCAGTTCGACGCGCTGCTCGCGCGCGGCGTCAAGGTGATCCTGCTGGACCCGGTGAACGCCTCGGCCACCGCGCCGTGGGTGGAGGCCGCCGCCAAGCAGGGCACCAAGGTCATCGCCTACGACCGGCTGGCGGCCGGCAAGGTCGCCGCGTACATCTCCTTCGACAACCAGCGCACCGGCGAACTGCAGGGCCAGGCCCTGCTGGACGCGCTCGGCCAGCGCGGCAAGAAGGCCGCGGACGCCGAGATCGTGATGATCAACGGCGCGGAGACCGACCCCAACGCGGGCGACTTCAAGGCCGGCGCGCACCGGGCGCTGGACGGCAAGGTCAAGCGGATCGCCTACGAGCAGTCCGGCGAGTGGAAGCCCGAGGTGGCCTCCGCCAAGGTCGACGAGGCGATCGCCAAGCTCGGCAAGAACGGCTTCCAGGCCGTGTACTCGGCCAACGACGGCATGGCCGGCGCGATCATCGACGCGCTGCACAAGGCCGGCCGCACCGACGTGCCGGTCGGCGGGCAGGACGCCTCGCTGGACGCGGTCCGCCGCATCCTCACCGGCGACCAGGCGTACACCATCTACAAGCCGTACCAGCCGGAGGCCGAGGCCGCCGCCAACATGGCGGTCTACCTGGTGAAGGGCATCGACGTGACCTCGGTGGCGTCCACCGTCACCAAGTCCGGCGACGAGCAGATCCCCTCGATGCTGCTCACCCCGATCGTCGTCACCAAGGCGAAGGTGGTGGAGACCGTCGTCGACGGCGGCCTCTACAAGGCCGAGGAGATCTGCACCCCGCAGTACGCCAAGGCCTGCAAGGACGCCGGCGTCCCGGGCTTCTGAGCCCCCGCGGTCCGGGGCGGGCGCGGCACCCTGTGCGGAGGTGCCGCGCCCGCCCCGTCTCAGTCCGGCGGCCCGCCGGCCGGGACGGCGCGCCAGACCGGGACGGCCAGCACCACCATGGCGGCCCCGAACAGCAGGAAGGTGCCGGGCGTGCCCAGCAGGCGCTGGAGCAGCGCGCCGACGGCCGCGCCGGTCGGCATCGCGCTCATGATGACGGCCCGGTAGGCGCCGCCGACCGCGCCACGGACCCCCGGCGGGGTCAGCCGCTGGCGGATCGTCGTGGTCAGCACGCCCCACATGCCGCCGAGCGCGGAGCCCGCCGTCATCGCCGCGAACAGCGGCACGCCGTCCAGGACGGCGGGCGCGGCGAACATCAGCCCCCAGCCGAGCCGGGTCGCGCACAGCACCGCCCGGGTGCCGAAGCGGCGCTCGGCCCGGTGCGCGGTGAGCGAGCCGACGGCGGTGCCGACGCCGACGGAGCTGAGCAGCAGGCCGTAGCCCGCGTCGCCGAGGTGCGGCGGGCCGGTGGTCGCGTACACCACGAACAGGGCCAGGAAGGACGTGTTGGCGAGGGTGGTGAGCGCCCCGGCCAGGGTGATGACCCGCAGCCCGCGGTTCCGGGCCAGGAACAGCAGGCCGGTCCGGGCCCCGGTCCGGCCGGGCCGGGCGCGCTCCTCCGGCGGGACGCGGCCGGCGTCCTTCGGCAGGGCGGTCAGCCGCAGCATCGAGCCCAGGTAGCCGGCGCCCGCGACCAGGAAGGCCACGGGGGCGGCCAGCGCGGTCAGCCAGCCGGCCAGCGCGGGGGCGACGAACTGGCCGGTGACCCGCACGGTGGTGGCCAACTGCCCGTTGGCGCGGGCCAGTTCGGCGGGCGGGACGACGGTGGGCAGCACCGTCTCGCTGCTGGTGTTGAAGACCGTCTCGGCGACGCCGACCAGGAACGCCAGGGCCAGCAGCAGGGCGAGCGGGAGCGCGTCCAGGGCGGCGGCCGCGCCGATGGCCAGGATCAGCAGCGCGCGGGCCCCGTCCGCGGCCAGCATCAGGGTCTTCCGGCCGGCCCGGTCGGCGAGCAGCCCGGCCGGGATGCCGAACAGCAGCCAGGGCAGCGTGGTCACCGCCATCACCAACGAGGAGGCGTCCGCCGAGCGGGTCAGCCGGGCCACCACCAGCAGCAGGCCCGTCCGCAGCACGCCGTCCCCGGTGTTGGCCAGCACGGACGCGCCCAGCAGCACCCGCAGCGGGCGGTTGCCGGGCCGCCGGGCGGCGGGCGGGGCGGGGGCCGGGGGCGGCGACAGGGCGGGCGCGGGCGGTGGCACAGGCAGAAGATAGTGCCCGAACTTCGTTGGCGGAACGCCTTCCTGACGACTGGGAGCCGGATCACAGGACGGTGACCCGGTACCCAGGACGACGCCCGGCGTGGTCCACTGGGCACCTTGCCGAGCGAGGGGAGCGTGCGACATGGACCTGCGGACCGACTACTTCCGGGCAGCTGACGAGGCCGCGGTGCAGCAAGTGATGGCGAAGGCGGAGCAGCCGCCCGCCGAGGCGTTCGACACGGTGCGGGCCCTGCGGATCGACCCGACCACCGTCCTGCCGCACCTGGTGGCCGCCGCGCGCGGCGAGCAGTCCGCCGAGAAGGCCGGCCCCGACGCGTCGGTCTGGCCGACCGGGCCGCAGCCCTGGGACGCGGAGGGGCCGGGCACCGCGATCGACTTCGAGGACCCGTGGATGACCGGCCCGTGGGTGGTCCGGCTCACCGAGGAGACCCGGGACGCGCTGGCCGGCATCGAGCGCCGCCACCTCCCCGAACTGGCCGCCGCGTGGGGGCGCTCGGACGAGCTGAAGGCCGCCGAGCCGGTGGCCCTGATGACGCTGATCCACCACCTGTCGATCCTGGCGCGCCGGGCCCGGAAGGCCGGGCAGCCGATGTTCTGCGCCCTGACGGCGGCGGCCTGACGGGACGGGACGCCCGGTGGACGACCTGATCGACGTCTTCCGTGCCCGGGACGCGCCCGCCGTCCGGGCCGTCCTCCCGGCGGGCGCCCCGCGCGAGGTGTTCGACACCGTGCCGGACGTCTCCGCCGCCGTCCTCGACCTGCTGGAGGAGTTGCTCCCCGCGGCCGCGGAAACGGAGGGGCTGACCTGCACGGTGTGGCCCACCGTCCCGTGGCCGGGCTGCCTGGTGCCCGCCGGGCACCCGTGGCGCACCGGCCCGTGGGCGTACGAGCTGCACCCGGCCGTCCTCGCGGGGCTGGCCGGCACCCCGCCGACCGGGCTGCTGGCCCTGCGCCCGTACGGCCGGCCGCTGCCGGTCGGGACGCTCGCCGCCCTGGCCCCGCTGACCGGGCTGGCCCGGCGGGCGGCGGCGGGCGGGGAGCGGCTGTTCTACGGGGTGGCGCCCCGCGGCCCGGAGGAAGCCTGAGCCGTCGCGGGGGCCTGGGCCGTCGCGGGGGTCCGAACCGTCGCGGGGGTCTTCGGGCGGGCGGCGCGCTGGGTGGCGGCGATGCAGGCGACCACGGCGAGCGCGGCGGGCACGGCGGTGGCGGGCAGCGTCTCGGCGAGCAGCAGGACGGCCCAGCAGAGCGTCAGCAGCGGCTGGGCGAGCTGGAGCTGGCTGGCCCGGGGGACGCCGATCGCGGCCATGCCCCGGTACCAGACGACGAAGCCGCCGAACTGGGAGACGGCCGCCAGGTAGCCGAGGCCGGTGACGCCGTGCCAGGTCCAGTGGACGGGCTCGACGGCGAGGGCGAGCGCGCCGGTGAGCGCGGTGACGGGCAGCGCGGCGACCACGCCCCAGGCGATCACCTGCCAGCCGGGCAGGCTGTGGGCCAGCCGCCCGCCCTCGGCGTAGCCGACCGCGCAGACCACCAGCGCGCCGAACAGGTAGAGGTCGGCGGTGGTGAACCCGGCGCCGCCGCTCTGCTGGACGGTGAAGGCCAGCACCACGGCGGCCCCGGCGAGCGCGGCGAGCCAGAACGCGCGCGGCGGGCGGGAGCCGGAGCGCAGCGCGGCGACGGCGGCGGTGGCCAGCGGCAGCAGGCCGATCACCACGGCGGAGTGCGCGGTGGAGGAGATCCGCAGCGCCAGCGTGGACAGCAGCGGGAAGCCGACCGCGCAGCCCGCGGCGACGGCCGCCAGCCCCGGCCAGGCGGAGCGCGGCGGGACGCGGGCGCCGGTGGCGAGCAGGCAGGCCCCGGCGATCAGCGCGGCCAGCACGCCGCGCAGGCCGGTGACCGTCCAGGGGCCGAAGCCCTCCAGGGCCCAGGCGGTGGCGGGGAAGCTGAACGAGAAGGAGAGCACCCCGAGGGCGGCCTGCGCGGAGCCGGTGACCGCTATCGGGCGAAGGACAGTAGCGCTATTCTGTGCTGACATAAAGGACGGTAGCAGTTCCGCCGCACGCGGGGCCAGCGGTCCGGAACTCCGAGGCGAAGGGCTGCTGGTGACGGTTCAGGAGCTGACGGTCGCGCTGCGCGCCGAAGTGATGCGCTACTCGCCCGGCGAGCGGATTCCGAGTAGCAGGGAGCTGGTGGAGCGCCACCGGGTCAGCCCGGTCTCGGTGTCCCGGGCGATCCGCGAGCTGGCCGCGGAGGGCGTGGTGGTGACCAGGCCGGGCGCGGGTGTGTTCCGGGCCGAGCCGCGCCCGGCGGCCGCCCCGCGCGGCGACTTCTCCTGGCAGGAGGTGGCGCTCAGCGCCGAGGCGGGCGCGCCGCCCGCCCGGGTGGTGGACGCCTCCGGGGTGCTGGCGGCGCTCACCCTGCCACAGGCCGAGGTGATCGACCTCAACAGCGGCTACCCGCACGCCTCGCTGCTCCCCGAACGGGCGCTGGCGGGGGCGCTGGCCCGGGCCGCCCGCCGCCCCGGCGCCTGGGGCCGCCCGCCGCTGGAGGGCCTGCCGGAGCTGCGCGACTGGTTCGCCCGCACGCTGGGCGGCGGCGTCACGGCCGCCGAGGTGCTGGTCACCGCGGGTGGGCAGAGCGCGCTCACCACCGCGCTGCGCTCGCTCGCCCCGCCCGGCGCGCCGGTGCTGGTCGAGTCCCCCACCTACCCGGGCCTGCTGGCGATCGCCCGGGCCGCGGGCCTGCGCCCCGTCCCGGTGCCGGTCGACGAGGACGGGGTGCGCCCCGAACGGCTGGCGGAGGCGTTCGCGGTGTCCGGGGCCCGGCTGTTCGTCTGCCAGCCGCTGTTCCAGAACCCGACCGGCGTCGTCCTGGCCGCCGGTCGGCGGCGGGCGGTGCTGGCCGCCGCGAAGCGGGCCGGGGCGTTCGTGGTCGAGGACGACTTCGCCCGGCTGCTCGCCCACGCGGACGCCCCCGAACTCCCGCCGCCGCTGGCCGCCGACGACCCGGACGGCACGGTGGTGCACGTCCGCTCGCTCACCAAGGCCGCCTCGCCGAGCCTGCGGGTGGGCGCACTGGTGGCCCGCGGCCCGGCGCTGGCCCGGCTGCGCGCCGTCCAGGCGGTGGACTCCTTCTTCGTCCCCCGCCCGCTCCAGGAGGCCGCCCTGGAACTGGTCACCTCCCCCGACTGGACGCGCCACCTCCGCACACTGGCCCGGGAGTTGACGGACCGCCGGCAGGTGATGGCCGCCGCCCTGACCGAACACGCCCCGACCCTGCTGCCGCCCCGCCTGCCGCGCGGCGGCTTCCACCTGTGGCTGACCCTGCCCGCCCCGGTCGACCCGGCCGCCTTCACCGCCGCCGCCCTCCGCCAGGGCGTCGCCGTCTCCCCCGGCCCGGGCTACTTCACCGCCGAACCCGCACCCCGCACCCGCATCAGCCTCGCCGCCGCCGAGAACCACACCCAACTCGCCACCGCAGCGACAGAACTGGCCCGGGCCCTGGCCACCCTGACCTGACCGCCCCACCCGCCGCACACGTCGGCGCCCGAACCCCGGCAGGGCCCATGCCGACCACCCCTCCCCGACCCTCCGACCCGACCCGGCAGTCGACCGACACCGGGCCGGGCGCGCGCCGCGGGCGTCAGTGCGCGAACTCCAGCAGGGCGATGCCGGTCAGCACGGTGGCGCTGGCGGCCAGGCGCATCGTGCCGAGGCGTTCGCGCAGGACCAGGGTGCCGATCAGGGCGGCGATCACGATCGAGGCCTCGCGCAGGGCGGCGACGGTGGGCAGGTCGCCGACGGTCTGGGCCCAGACCACCAGGCCGTAGGCGGCGAGCGACATCAGGCCGCCGGCCAGGCCGATCGCGCGGCCCTCGCGCAGGGCGGGCAGCAGGGTGCGGCCGCGCAGGGCGGTGACGGCGGCGAGCACGGCGAGGCCCTGGAGCAGGAACATCCAGGCGATGTAGCCGCCCGGCGAGGAGGCGGCCCGGACGCCGCCCGCGTCCACCACGGTGTATCCGGCGATCAGCACGCCGTTGCCCACCGCGGCGGCCAGTGCCGGGAGTTGGGCCCGTCCGGGCCGTCCGCCGACCAGGGTGAGCCCGGCCAGGCCGAGCGAGATGACGGCGATCGCGGCGAGTTGCCCGGCCGGCACGGGGTGGTGCAGGACGGTCGCGGCGAGCAGCACCACCACCGCGGGCGAGGTGCCGCGGGCGATCGGGTACATCTGGCCGAAGTCGCCGAGCCGGTAGGCCCGGGCCAGCAGCAGCTGGTAGCCGGTCTGGAGCGCGGTGGAGGCCAGCAGGTACGGGAGCGCGGCCAGGCCGGGCGGGGCGAAGAACAGCGCGAGGACGGCGCCGCACGCCACGAAGACCGTGTTCATCAGCGCCACTCCGGCCAGCCGGTCGCGCACGCCGTGCACCAGCGCGTTCCACACCGCGTGCAGCAGCGCGGCGGCCAGCACCACGATCGGGACGGCGCCCTCGGTCACTCGACTCCCCCTCCGGCGGGCGCTCCGCCGGGCGGGCGCACCAAAAGATGTACAGCCAACTTAGCCTCCGGCCGTGCGCCGCCCGCCACCGCCCCCGAACGTTCCGCCGACCGACATCGGCCGTTCCGTCGGCCGATCCACCCGAATCACATCTCGCTCTTGCTCGAAGCTGCGCGAATCTCGATATGATCGAGCAGCTTCGATCAACCATTCCCGTTCGACTCGCTGCCCGGGGGGCCGTCCGCCGTGATCCTGACCGTCACACCCAATCCGGCGCTGGACGTCACCTACACCGTGCCGGGCTTCCGGCCGCACAGCAGCAACCGGGTCGCCGGGGTGGCCGCCCAGGCGGGCGGCAAGGGCGTCAACGTGGCCCGGGTACTCACCGCGCTGGGCCACCCCGCCCGCTGCGTGCTGCCGCTCGGCGGGCCGACCGGCGAGGCCGTCCGGGCCGAACTGGCCGCCGCCGGGCTGGACCACGCCGTGGTGCCGATCGCCGCCGACACCCGGCGCACCGTCACCGTGGTCGACGCCGAGGACGCCACCGCGCTCAACGAACCCGGCCCGGAACTGGCCGCCGCCGAGTGGGACGCGCTGCTCGCCGAGACCGCCCGGCAGCTGCCGGGGGCCCGCGTACTGGTCCTCTCCGGCAGCCTCCCGCCCGGCGCGCCCGCCGACGGCTACGCCGAACTGGTCGCGCTCGGACGGGAGTTCGGCCTCCCGGTGGTGCTCGACGCGGACGGCCCGGCGCTGCTCGCCGCGCTGCCGGCCCACCCCACCGCGATCAAGCCGAACGCGGCCGAGCTGACCGCCGCCACCGGCCTGCCCGACCCGCTGGACGCCGCCCGCCTGCTGCTGCGGCGCGGCGCCCGGTCGGTGCTCGCCTCGCTCGGCCCGGGCGGCCTGCTCGCCGTCGACCGCCACGGCGCGTGGCGCTGCGCCCCGCCCGCCGCCGTCACCGGCAACCCGACCGGCGCGGGCGACTCCGCCGTCGCCGCGCTGGCCGCCGGGCTGGGCGGCAACGCGGGCTGGCAGGCGATCCTGCCCGACGCGGTGGCGCTCTCCGCCGCCACCGTGCTGCACCCCCGGGCCGGGCGCTTCGACCCGGCCGCGTACCGCCGGCTGCGGGCCTCGCTGACCGCCGCCCGGATCGACCCGGTAGCCTCCACCGCACCGTGACACCCGCCCAGGAGGCCCGCCCGTGACCGAGGTCCGCACCACTGTCCTGCCGTACGGGCCGGACGCCCGGCCGGCCGACCTGCACCGGCCCGGCGCCGGGGCGGCCGACGGCCTGCCCGTGGTGCTGCTCTGGCACGGGCGCGGGCCCGACGAGCGGGACGTGCTCGCCCCGCTGGCCCGGGCCGCGGCCGCGCGCGGCCTGCGGGTGCTCGTCCCGGACTGGCGGCCGGACGCGCCGGACGTCGGGCGGGCCCAGCTGCTCGCCTCGGCCGCGCTGGCCCGCGAACTCGCCGCCGGGGCGCGGCTGGTGCTGGCGGGCTGGTCGCTGGGGGCGAAGGCGGCGGTGGGCGCCGCGCTGAACCCGGCCGCCTTCGCCGGGTGGCGCCCGGACGCGGTGGTGGCCTTCGCGGGCTCGTACGCGACGCCCGCGCCGAGCACCGGCACCACCCCGCTGGACGACCTCCCCGCCGCCGCCCCCGGCGTCCCGTTCCACCTGCTGCACGGCACCGCCGACACCGTGGTCGACCCGGCCCGCACCCGCGAACTGCACGCCGCCCTGCTCGCCCACGGCCACCCCGCCACCCTGGCCGAACCCCCCACCGACCACGCGGGCGTCATCGGCACCGCCTACTCCCCCACCGCCGCCCGCTGCCTCCCCACCCCCGCCCCACCGGCCCGCGCGGCCCTCCACCTCACCGCCGAAACCCTGACCACCGCCGCCCTCACCCCCTGACGCCCCGTCAGAGCAGCGCGGCGGCCTGGGCGAGTTCCGCGGCGAACGGCCCGCGCCCGCCCGCGGCGACCACCTCCGCCAGCAGGTCCTCCCCGTCCACCAGGACCCGCAGCGTCGGCCCCCAGCGGGCCCCGGACGATTGCGGTGCGGGGGGCGGCGGTCCGTCAGTCCAGCACCGAGACCGTGACCAGCAGGGCGCAGACGGCGAGGTTGACCCACTTGTGGGCGACCAGGACGGCGACGAACTCGCGGATGGTGGCGCTGGGCCAGAAGTAGGCGGCGGTCGGGGAGCCCGCCACCTGGCCGTTGACGCCCTCCTGGCGGGCCAGCAGCGCGGCGCGGAAGGCGTGGAAGTTGTTGGTGACGACGACGCAGTGGTAGCCGGGGTGGGCGGCGGACATGATCGCGCCGCTGAACCGGAGGTTCTCCTCGGTGGTGCGGGAGCGGTCCTCCCGGATGATCCGGTCGGCGGGGAAGCCGCGCTCCTCCAGGTAGGCGGCCATCGCGTGCGACTCGGGGAGCTGCTCGTCGGGGCCCTGCCCGCCGGAGGCGATCAGCATCGGGGGGCGCCCGAGCGCGGCCTGCGCCTCGTACAGCCGGCGCCCGCGTTCCAGGCGGCTGGCCAGCAGCGGCGGGACGCGGGTGCCGCCGATCAGGCCGGAGCCGAGCACCACCACGTAGTCGACCTCCTGGCGGGGCGTCAGGTGGCCGTACAGGTAGGCGTAGCCGATGAAGCAGCAGTACAGGAAGGACAGGTAGCTGGCGACCAGGAAGACGGTGCGGGCGACCACCCCCAGGGCGGCCGAGTCGGCCTGGGTGGCGGCCAGCAGCAGGCCGACGACGAGCAGGATGCCGAGGCCGCACAGCAGCGAGAGCAGGTTGGCGGGGCGGCGGCCCTCCTTGCGGATCATCTTGAAGCCGTTGGCGATCAGCAGTCCGGCCAGCACCAGGGTGCCGAGCGCGGGGACGAGCACGACCACGACCAGGACGACCTCGGCGGCGACGGAGTCGCTCCGGCCGAGGGTGACGAGCAGCGCGAAGGCGAGGAAGGTGACGCCGAGCCCGAGGTACACGGCGTTGCTGAAGCGGCGGCGGTCGCGGAGCACGCCGACGCCGAACAGCAGCAGGAAGAGGAGCGCGGGCGCGTACAGCAGCATGGGGCCAGCCTAGAGAACGCGGCGGCCCCGGCCGGGCGGGGGGGCGCTCCGGTCGGGGCCGCCGGCGGTGGGACGGGGCGGCGGGGGTGACGGGCCGTCAGCGGCGGCCGGAGAGCAGGCCGCCGCGCTCGGGGAGGCCCTCGGCGAGGTCCTCGGCGATCATGCGCTTGGCGATGGCGTCGGCGGCGGCGCGCAGTTCGGCGCTGCGCGGGCGGCCGCGGTCCTCCTCCAGGCGGTGGTTGAGCCAGGCCGACCAGGCCCGGGTGATGGTGGCGGCCTCGTGCTCGCCGGCCGCGGTGTGCGCGTAGAAGCCGTCGCGGACCTCCAGGAAGCCCTCGGCGGTCATCCGGTCGAAGACCGGCTGGAGGACCTCCGGGGGGACCCGGCGGCGGGCGGCGATCAGGTTGAGGGTGGCGTGGCCGACGGTGCGGGTGAACAGTTCGACCTGCATGACGGCCCAGGCGCCGGCCACGTCCAGCCGGGTGCCGGAGGAGTGCACGACCTGGCGGGCGGTGTCCAGCCCGGCGGTGCCGAGCAGCTTGGCGACGGCGAGTTCGAGCACCTTCGAGGAGTCGCCGGAGGTCGGCTGGGCGAAGCCCTCGCCCATGTCGGTGGAGGTGGCGCGGGCGGTGTCGCGGAGCGTGACCTGCTTGAGGAAGAGCGCGACCACGAAGCCGAGCAGCGCGACCGGCACCGTCCACAGGAAGACGGTGTGCAGCGAGTCCGCGTACGCCTGGATGACCGGCCGGGCCTGTTCGAGGGGCAGTTCGTGGACGCCGCGCGGGCTCTGCGCGGCGGCGGCGATCCGCCCGGGGTCGCCGCCGCCGGCCCGGGCCGCCGCGGCGACGCCGTCGGTCAGGTTGGTCTTCAGGGTGTTGGTGTAGATGGTGCCGAAGACGGCGGTGCCGAACGAGGAGCCGAGGGTGCGGAAGAAGGTGACGCCGGAGGTGGCGGTGCCGAGGTCGGCGTAGTCGACGGTGTTCTGGACGGCGATGGTGAGCACCTGCATGCACAGGCCGATGCCGACGCCGAGCACGAACATGTAGAGGCTGGCGAGCCAGGTGCTGGTGCCGACGTCCAGCCGGGACAGCAGGTAGAGGCCGAGGGCCATCACCAGTGAGCCGACGATCGGGAAGATCCGGTACTGGCCGGTCTTGGAGACCACGTTGCCGCTGAAGATCGAGGCGATCAGCAGGCCGAGCACCATCGGCAGGGTGCGGACGCCGGAGACGGTCGCCGAGTCGCCGTCGACGTACTGCAGGAAGGTCGGCAGGAAGGTCATCGCGCCGAGCATGGCGAAGCCGACGATGAAGGACAGGATCGAGCAGACCGTGAAGACCTGGTTGCGGAACAGCCGCATCGGCAGCATCGGTTCGGCGGCCCGGGTCTCCACCCAGCAGAACAGGCCGAGGGCCAGCAGGCCGCCGGCGAACAGCCCGATGATCGTCGGGGAGCCCCAGGCGTACTCGTTGCCGCCCCAGCTGGTGGCCAGGATCAGGGCGCTGGCGCCGATCGCGACCAGCGCGATGCCCAGGTAGTCGACGACGGGGCGGGCGGCGGTGCGGACCACCGGGATGTTCCGGGCGGCGGCGATCACCACCAGGATCGCGATCGGCACGTTCACGTAGAACGCCCAGCGCCAGGACAGGTGGTCGGTGAACAGGCCGCCGAGCAGCGGGCCGATCACGGTGGAGACGCCGAAGACCGCGCCGATCGCGCCCTGGTACTTGCCGCGTTCGCGCAGCGGGATGACGTCGGCGATCAGCGCCATCGAGGTGACCATCAGGCCGCCCGCGCCGACGCCCTGGACCGCCCGCCAGGCGATCAGCAGCAGCATGTCGGTGGACAGGCCGCACAGGAAGGAGCCGGTGATGAAGACGATCGCGGAGACCTGGAAGACGATCTTGCGGCCGAACAGGTCGCCGAACTTGCCGACCAGCGCCGTGGTGACGGTCTCCGCGAGCAGGTAGGACGTCACCACCCAGGACATGTGGGACGCGCCGCCGAGGTCGGCCACGATCGTCGGCAGCGCGGTGCCGACGATCGTCTGGTCGAGGGCGGCCAGCAGCATGCCCAGCATGATGGTGCCGAACACGACGTTGCGCTGCCGCCGGTCGAGGACGGGCGGCGCGGCCTGGCTGACTTCGCTGGTGGTGGTCACTGTCGCATCGTCACATTTCATGACGGTATGTCCGACCTAGCGGCCCGACACGCCGAAGAACACTGCGCCGATCGTGCGACGGGGGCCGGCGCCGCGCCCCGGTCAGCGACTGCGGGCCATCTCGCCGGTGAAGGCGCCCTGGACGAAGTGGAGCGAGCCGTCCGCGTTCAGGGTGATCGTGCCGTCGCCGGGCAGGGGGGTGCAGCCGGGGCTGCTGGTCTCGGGGAGGGGCCGGAGGACCAGGCGGGTCGCGGCGCTGGAGATCAGGGCGGCCTTGTTGGCGCAGACCGCCCGGCCGGTCCCGGTGCCACCGTCGCTCTGCACGTCGGCCAACGGCTCGCCGATCCCGCCCTGGTGGACGGTGAACCGGACCGAGATCCGCAGGCTGCCGGCGGCCGCGGCGATCGGGCCCTCGAAGGTGCCGAGGAAGGCCGTCGGCACCGCGCCGCTCTCCGGGCTCGGGGGCGCTTCGGTGCCGTTCTTCCCGGCGCCGTCCTTCCCGGTGACGGCGACCGCCGGGGTGCCGGCGGCCGGGTCGGCGGTGCCGCCGTTGCCGCCGGAGAGCCCGCCGGTGGCGGCCCAGACACCGAACCCGGCCAGCAGCGCGGCGGCGACACCGGTGGCGGCGATCGGCAGCCACCGGTGCCCGGTCGGGCGGACCGGCGCCGTGGGCCCGGTCGCCGCCAGCGGTCCGTGCGGCTGCGGGTACGGGTACTGGCCGGGCGGGGTCGCCGGGTACTGGCCGGGCGGGGTGGCGGGGTACTGGCCGGGCGGCGTGGCGGGGTACCCGGGGGCGGGCCGGTCCATCGGCGGGGGCGGGCCGAAGCCGGGGGCGGCTGCCGCGGGGCGGTCCTCGGACAGCGGGCGGGACTCCAGGTCGAGCAGGGCCACCGCCATCCGGGCGACCTCCTCGGAGACCGCGGCGGGCAGCCAGCCGCGCTCGCCCAGCAGGGTCTGGCCGGGGCCGCGGCCCGCCAGGCGGTCGCGGACGGCCGCGGGGGTGGGGCGGCGGTCCGGGTCCTTGGCCAGGCAGTCACCCACCAGCGCCAGCAACTCGGGCTCCATCGGGCCGAGTTCGGGCTCCTCGTGGACGATCCGGTAGAGCAGTCCGGCGGCGCTGTCCTGCTCGCCGAACGGGGCCCGGCCGGTCGCGGCGACGGCGAGCAGCGCGCCGAGCGCGAACACGTCGCCGGGCGGCCCGGCGGGGCGGCCCCTGGCCTGCTCGGGGGACATGAAGCCGGGCGAGCCGACCACGTGGCCGGACCTGGTCAGCGCCGAAGTGGCGTCCAGCGCGCGGGAGATGCCGAAGTCGATCAGGCGCGGCCCGTCCAGCGCCAGCAGCACGTTGGAGGGCTTGACGTCCCGGTGCACCAGCCCGAGGGCGTGCACCGCCGCCAGGGCGTCGGCCAGCCCGGCACCCAGGGCCCGCACCGTGGCGAGCGGCAGCGGACCGTACCGCCGGACGGCCTGGCCGAGCGAGGGCCCCGCGACGTAGCCGGTGGCGACCCAGGGCTGCGGGCCCTCGGTGTCGGCGTCCAGCACGGGCGCGGTCCAACGCCCGCCGACCCGGCGGGCCGCGGCCACCTCCTGCCGGAAGCGCTGCCGGAACTCGGCGTCGGCGGCGAACTCCTGACGGACCGTCTTGACGGCGACCGTCCGCCCGCCCGCGGTCCGGCCGAGGAACACCTCGCCCATGCCGCCCGCCCCGAGCCGCCCGATCAGCCGGTACGGCCCCACCGCCTGCGGATCGTCCGCGCCGAGAGTCTCCAAGGTCCTGTGGCTCCTCTGCTCCGGGCCCCCGGCCCGCCGTCCTCACGGGCACCCTAGAGGGCGGCGGGGCCCGGACGGCGGTGATCGGTCGATTCCGGACCGGATCGGAACCCGACGGTGACGCAGCGGGGTCAGGGGCGGTCGGCGGCGCCGCGGACCCCGGTGCGGAAGGCGATCGGGGTGGTGCCGGTGCGCTGGTGGAAGAACTTGGCGAAGTTGGCGGCGTCGGCGAAGCCGAGGTGGCCGGCGATCCGGGCGGCGGAGCTGTCGCTGTGCGCGAGCAGCCGCTTGGCCTCCAGCACCACCCGGCGGTCGATGAACTCCTTGGCGCCGACGCCCGCGGCGGCGAGGGTGGCCCGGGACAGCGTCCGGGGCGCGTAGCCGAGCAGCCGGGCGTAGTCCTCGACCCGGCGGGTGCGGGTGTAGCGGTGCTCGACGGCCTGCCGGAAGCGCCGGTAGGTCTCGCCGGGATCGGCGGCGGCGCCGCCGCACGGGACGGCCGGGTTGGCGAGGCGCAGCAGCAGCGCGGCCAGCAGGTGGCGCAGCAGGGCGTGGTGGATGTCGGCGGGCAGGTCGGCGCCGGCCGCGTACTCGTGGCGCAGGTGGCGGACGGCGTGCCGGAGGGCGTCGCGGTCGGCCCCGGCGGTGGGCACCACGGCGGCGGCGAAGACGTCGTCGAGGCGGGCGGCGGCGACCGTCGCGGGGTCGGGGAAGCCGGGTTCGAACAGCACCAGGGTGCCGTCGGCGTCGCCGAGTCCGCCCCACTGCTGGACCTGGCCGGGGCGGACCCAGAGCCAGTCGCCGGGGCGGATGTCGTGCGCGGCGAAGTCGACGGTGTGCCGCAGGGTGCCGCGGTCGAGGGTGAGCAGGTGGTGGAAGGCGGGGCGCTGCGGGCGGTGGAAGGCCCGGTCGGTGGCGGTGGCGCGGCGGGCGCGCAGTTCGGCGAGGGTCAGCACCTCGACGCCGGGGGGCGCGCCGGGCGGCGCGGTGAACGGGACCTCGGGGATCGCCGTCCCGGACGCCTGGGTCTCGTTCGCTCGCATGGTCACCACATCCGGGTTCAGGCTACCTCCGGTGGATCTTCCACCGGGAGCCCGGCGGTACGGTCGGGGCTCCGGCGGAGGGAGCGGGGATGGAGCGGCGGCCGACCTTGCACGACGTGGCGGGCGAGGCGCGGGTGAGCGCCAAGACGGTGTCGCGGGTGCTGAACGGGGACGGGCCGGTGGCGGCGGCGACCCGGGAGCGGGTGCTGGCGGCGGTGCGGCGGCTGGGGTTCCGGCCGAACCCGCTGGCCCGCAGCATCCGCACCGGCGGGCCGGACGCCACGGTCGGGCTGGTGCTGCCGGACCTGGCGAACCCGTTCTTCGGGGCGCTGGCGGGCGGGGTGGAGGAGGCGGTGCGCGGGCGCGGGCTGACGGTGCTGCTGGGGTGCTCGGGCGGGGACGGGGCGCGCGAGGCCGAGGTGGTGGGGGCGTTCCTGGCCCGGCGGACGAGCGCGCTGCTGGTGGTCCCGGCGGGCGGCGGCGGGGGGCTGCCGGCGGCGGCCCGGGCGGCGGGGGTGCCGCTGGTGTACCTGGACCGGCCGGGGCCGGGCGCGGACTGCGTGCTGTCCTCGAACCGGGCGGGGGCCCGGGAGGGGGTGGCGCACCTGCTGGCGGCGGGGCACCGGCGGGTCGGGTTCCTGGGCGACCTGCCGGCCTCGATGCACACCCGGCGGGAGCGGCTGGCGGGCTGGCGGGAGGCGCTGGCGGCGGCGGGCCTCCCGGCGCCGGACGAGCTGGTGGCGGGGGCCCGGACGGTCGCGGCGGCCGGGCGGGCCGCGCTGGCCCTGCTGGCGCTGCCCGAGCCGCCGACGGCGCTGTTCGCGTCGAACGTGACCGCGGCGACGGGCGCCCTGCTGGCGCTGGGCCGGGCGGGGCGGCGGCGGGACGTGGCGCTGCTGTCCTTCGACGACCTGCCGCTGGCCGAGGTCCTCGACCCGCCGCTGTCGGCGGTCGCCCAGGACCCGGCGCTGCTGGGCGCGACCGCGGCCCGGCTGGCGCTGGCCCGGCTGGACGGGGACACCGCGCCGCCGCGCACCGAGACCGTCCCGACCCGCCTGGTGCTGCGCCCTTGACCAGCTGTCGGTGATCGCTGGAGGGTGGGGCTTCCCCCACCCCGAGGAGCGCGGATGGCCACCCGGTTCGGCGACTACCAGAACGAGGTCTACTTCGAGGCGCTGTTCGGCACCGCCCCGAAGTACCCGATGACGTACGCGGGTCTGGCCGAGCGGGCCCGGCACGCGCTGGCGCCGGAGCTGTGGTCGTACGTGGCGGGCGGGGCGGGCGACGAGCACACCCAGCGGGCCAACGCGGCGGCGTTCGAGCGGTGGGGGCTGGTGCCGCGGATGCTGGTCGGCGCGAAGGAGCGGGACCTGCGGGTGGAGCTGTTCGGCCTGGAGCTGGCCTCACCCCTGTTCCTGGCCCCGGTGGGGGTGCTGGGGCTGTGCGCGCCGGACGGGCACGGGGATCTCGCGGCGGCCCGGGCGGCGGCCCGGACGGGGGTGCCGATGGTGGCGTCCACGCTGTCGGTGGACCCGCTGGAGGCGGTGGCGGCGGAGCTGGGCGGCACGCCCGGGTTCTTCCAGCTGTACACGCCGACCGACCGGGCGCTGGCGGAGTCGCTGGCGCACCGGGCGGAGGCGGCCGGGTTCAAGGCGCTGGTGGTCACCCTGGACACCTGGGTGACCGGCTGGCGGCCGCGCGACCTGGGCAGCGGGAGCTTCCCGCAGCTGCGCGGGCACTGCCTGGCGAACTACACCTCGGACCCGGTGTTCCGGGCCCGGCTGCAGGACCCGGACGGGGACCCGCGGGGCGCGGTGATGGACTGGGTGCAGGTCTTCGGCAACCCGCTGACCTGGGACGACCTGCCGTGGCTGCGGTCGCTGACCGACCTGCCGCTGGTGCTGAAGGGCCTGTGCCACCCGGAGGACGTGCGGCGGGCGAAGGACGCCGGGATCGACGGGGTCTACTGCTCGAACCACGGCGGGCGGCAGGCGAACGGCGGGCTGCCCGCGCTGGAGTCGCTGGCCGAGGTGGTCGCGGCCGCGGACGGCCTGCCGGTGCTGTTCGACTCGGGGGTGCGCAGCGGCACGGACGCGGTGAAGGCGCTGGCGCTGGGGGCGACGGCGGTCGGCGTGGGGCGGCCGTACGTGTACGGGGCGGCGCTGGGCGGCGAGGAGGGGGTGGTGCACGTGCTGCGCTCGCTGCTGGCGGAGGCGGACCTGCTGATGGCGGTGGACGGCTACCCGTCGTTGGCGGACCTGCGGGTGCCGGGGGCGCTGCGCCGCTGCTGAGCGGCCGCACCGGGGGCGACACCTTATTGCGCATTGCTTGCAATAACGGATGGCATGCAGCAGAGTGGAGCCGCGGGGTCGTCCGACGATCGTCTTCCCAACCGGCGTCCGCCGGGACACGGCGCCGGCCCCGCGCCAGCTTCCGCCGCGCTGTGTCGTGCTGCGTCGGGCCGGGCATCGCGCCGCGCGCGGTGCTCAGCCGAGGTCGGCGGGCCCGTCGAGCGGCAGGCGCACCACCATGGTCTTGCCGCCGCCGTCCTCGTCGGCCAGCGTCTCGGTGCCGCCGCCGGCCAGCGCGGCCAGCTCGTGCACCAGGCCCAGGCCCCAGCCGCCGCTGCCGTCCTGGTGCGGCACCTCGGGGCGGCGCGGGCAGTGCGGGTGGCGGTCGTGCACCCGGACCGTCAGTTCGTCGACGCCGAAGTCGAGTTGGAGCGTGGTGCGGGGCGAGCGGGGGGCCGCGTGGCGGACGGTGTTGGTGACCAGTTCGCTGACCACCAGCAGCACGGTGTCGGTCAGTGGATGGTCCGCGTCCAGCCCGCGGGCGGCGAGTTCGGCCCGCACGCTGCGGCGCGCCTCGGGTACGGACGCGGGTACGGTCGCCAGGCTCAGACAGAAGCGCAGGGCCTGGGGCGGGTCCGCGACAGCCATGGTCGGTCCCTTCACAACGGGGGCGACCGGGTGGGGAGCGGGGAACGCCGTTGTCCGGCCGCGTCGGGGCTCGGCGGCACTGCCCCGTCCGAACGACGTCCGAACGACGCCCGAACCACCGGACAGATCACCGATGCTCACCACCGTAAGGCCGAACGGTCCGATCTGCGGCGGCGGATGCTGGACAGTGGCCACAACTCGCCACCACCCGCCGTACCCTGGGGATCATGTCCGACGACCTGCTGGAGCCCCTCGGCCTCGGCACCCTGGAGAGCATCCTGTACCAGCGGGTGCTGGCCTCGCCCCGGTCCACCTCCGCCCGACTGGCGGAGTCGGTGGACGCCGCCCCCGGCGCGCTGCGCGCCGCCCTGCACCGGCTGATCGCGGCCGGCCTGGTCACCCGGCTCACCGGCAGCCCGACCCGGTACACCGCGGCCCCGCCGGAGATCGCGGTCGACGCGCTGGCCACCCAGCGCCGGAACGACCTGGACCGGCTCCGGGTCCGGGTCCGCGAGCTGGCCCTCGCGCACGCCGACCTCGGCCCCTCCGTCTCCAGCGAACTCGTCGAGCTGGTCGAGGGCCAGGACGCCCTGCGGCACCGCGCCGAACAGCTCCAACTCGGCGCCCAGCACGAGGTGCTGGCGATCGACTGCCCGCCGTACTTCGACAGCCCCACCGACAACCCGATCGAGTTCCAGCTGCTCGCCCGGGGCGTCGAGTGCCGGGTGCTGTACGACGCGCCGGGCCTGGTCGACTCCGCCCGGACCGAGTTCGTGATGCGCTGCGTGGAGGCCGGCGAGCAGGCCCGCAGCCTGCCCTCGGTGCGGATGAAGATGCTGGTCGCCGACCGGCGGTGCGCGATGATCCCGCTCAGTTTCGAGGCCACCGAGTCCACCGCCGCGCTCTGGGTCCGCCCCTCGCCGCTGCTGACCGCCCTGGTCACCTGCTTCGACCTGCTCTGGGACCGCGCCACCCCGCTGGCCGCCACCCGGCCCACCGGCGAACTCGACGACCGCGACCGCGAGTTGCTGGCCCTGCTGGCCGCCGGGGCGAAGGACTCGGCGATCGCCCGCAGCCTCGGCCTGACCCCGCGCACGATGACCCGCCGGATCGCCCAGCTGATGACCGAGCTGAACGCCCAGACCCGCTTCCAGGCCGGGCTCCAGGCCGCCAAGCGCGGCTGGCTGTAACGTCCCCGACGGAACGTCAGATCACCGGGCTGGAACCCGCGATCCGCTCGAACACCAGGTTGGTGCGGGTCTGCGCGACCGCCGGATGCGTCGTCAGGTGGTCGACCACGAAGCAGCGCAGCGCCTCCGGGTCGGCCACCGCCACGTGCAGCAGGTAGTCGTCGCTGCCCGCCATGTGGAACACCGCCAGCACCCCCGGCAGGTTCGGCGCCGCGGCCCGGAACGAGCCGTTCTGCTCCCGGGTGTGCGCCCGCAGCCGCACCGAGATCATCGCCTGCAGCGGCAGCCCCACCGACGGCAGGTCCACCTCCGCGTGGTACCCGGAGATCACCCCGCGCCCGCGCAGCGCCCGCACCCGGGCCAGGCAGGTCGACGGCGCCACCCCCACCAGCTCCGCCAGCGCGTTGTTCGGCGTCCGGGCGTCGGCCCGCAGCGCCCGGACGATCGCCCGGTCCACCTCGTCCAGCTCGGCCGCACGGGGCCGTGGAATGTTCGGCACGCCCCCAGCCTGACGGCCCGCGCCGAACATTCGCAAGACCCCGGACGCCGATCCCGAACGATCGACCGGAGCCCTGGCCGATCCGGGCCGACAAGTTCACCATCGAGCCCCATGAGCCGACTCGACACCCGAGCCGTGCACGCCGGCCGCGAGGACCTCGCCGGACTCGGCACGCACGTCCCCCCGCTCGACCTGTCCACCACCTACCCGGTCCCGGACCTCACCGCCGGCGGCGACGCCTACCAGGCCCTGGCCACCGGCGGCCGCCCGCCCGCCGAGGGCGGCCTGGTCTACCAGCGCCTGTGGAACCCCACCGTCGCCCGCTTCGAACAGGCCCTGGCCGAACTCGAGGGCTGCGCCCAGGCGGTGGCCTTCTCCTCCGGCATGGCCGCGCTCACCGCCTGCCTGCTGGCCGCCGCCGCCGAGGGCCGCCGGCACGTGGTCGCGCTGCGCCCGCTGTACGGCGGCTCCGACCACCTGCTCGACTCCGGCCTGCTCGGCACCGAGGTCACCTGGGCCACCCCCGACACCCTCGCCGCCGCGCTGCGCCCCGACACCGGCCTGGTGCTGGTCGAGACCCCCGGCAACCCCACCCTCGACCTGCTCGACCTCGCCGCGCTCGCCGGGCGCTGCGGCGACGTCCCGCTCCTGGTCGACAACACCTTCGCCACCCCCGTGCTGCAGAACCCGGCCGCGTTCGGCGCCACCCTGGTGCTGCACTCCGCCACCAAGGCGATCGGCGGCCACGGCGACGTGCTCGCCGGGGCGGTCGCCTGCAGCACCGAGTGGGCCGAGCGGCTGCGCCGGGTCCGCGCCGTGACCGGCGCGATCCTGCACCCGCTGGCCGGCTACCTGCTGCACCGCGGCCTGCAGACCCTGCCGCTGCGGGTGCGCGCCGCGTCCGCGTCCGCCGCCCGGATCGCCGACTGGCTGGCCGAGCAGCCCGAGGTCACCGCCGTGCACTACCCCGGCCGCTCCGGCTCCCCGCTGCTCGGCACCCAACTGCGCGGCGGCGGCAGCACGCTGGCCTTCGAGGCGGCCGGCGGCTTCGCGCACGCCGCGGCGATCGCCGAGCGCTGCGAGCTGATCACCCACGCGGTCTCGCTCGGCGGCGTCGACACCCTGATCCAGCACCCCGCCTCGCTCACCCACCGCCCGGTGGCCGCCGCCCACAAGCCCGCCCCCGGCGTGCTGCGGCTCTCGGTCGGCCTGGAGGACCCGGAGGACCTGATCGCCGACCTCGCCAAGGCGCTCATCGCCTGAGCGGCGGACCGACGGCCCGGCGGCCGCCCCGATGCCCCGGGACACCGCCGGGCCGTCAGCCCCGCGCCGACGCCCGCAGGTGGGCCAGCACCAGCGGGTCGATCCGGCCCTCCACCAGACGGCCCTCCAGGTTCTCCACCCCGGCCCAGCGGTCCAGCGCGTCGTACCCCACCCGGGCGAGCAACTCCCGTACCTCTTCGGCCAGTTCACCCTCCAGCGGGAGCAGCTCGGCCGGGTCCGGAGTGCCGTGCAGCACCTCGTGGACGGCCAGCAGCCGGCGCAACTCCCCCACCGGGTCCGGGTGGTCGTCCACCCGCAGGTCGTACGCGAGGTCGCCCCAGCCCGCGATCCCCCGGCCCGGCGCGACCACGTACAGTGCGGCGCTCTGCCGTCCGCGGGCGTCGCCGCCCGCCGCGTCACCCGCCGCGAGGGCGGCCACCAGCCGGTCCGCGAACGGGAGTCCGGCGGACGCCAGCCAGACCGCCTCGACGTCCCGGACCACCTCGGGCCCGGTCAGGATGTTCCCCTGGACGGCGTACCCGTCCCCCGCGACCCCGCCCGCCCACGGCAGGCACTCCTCCCCCGTGAACGTCGCGCCGCCCCCCGACGGCCCGACGACCCCGAGCTGCCGGTGCACCCGGCCGTCGTCCGCCGCGAGCAGCGCGGCCACCACGCCCTCCGGCCCGACCCCGCTGCGCAGCATCGCCACGCCCTGCGGCCGGTACGCGACGTTGGCCCACGCCTGCGTCGCCAACGCCCCGGCACCGGCCTCGGCGGCCGGCACCAGGGCACCCACGGCAAGGAACTTGCTGGCCACGGCGATCCCGAAGGCATCCCCGTCCCGGGCCACGATGGAGAAGGTCACGACGGCCGACCCTAACCCCCGCTCGAACATCCGTCCACGCCCCCAAGATCACCGGCACATTCCGGCAAACGGGAGCCTTCGGGGAGGCCCGTGGTTTCTCCCGTCCCGCCCGCCGAAGAGTTCCCCGGCACCGGGCGGGACCCCGTGTCTCAGAGGTCGAACCTGCTCCGCTTCTCCGCCGGAACGAGGTCGGTGTACTCCGGGTGCTTGGCGATCCAGCCCCGGATGAAGGGGCAGTGGGGCAGCACGGCGGCACCGCGTTCGCGGACGGTGTCGAGGGCGGCGCGGGCCAGCTTCCCGCCCAGGCCCTGGCCCTCGAAGGCGGGGTCGATGACGGTGTGGACGAAGGCGACGGTGCTGCCGCCGTCGCGGAGCTGGTACTCGGCGAAGCCCGCGAGGCCGGCCTCGGTGCGGATCTCGAAGCGGGACTCTTCGGCGTTGTCGACGACCTGCGGTTCCATCGGTTCTGCTCCTCGGGGTCAGCGGACGCGGAGCGCCGCGAGCTGCTGTTCGAACGGGACGACCTGTTCGGCGGCCCGGGTCGGGGGGACGGCCCCGGCCGGGCGGCCGGAGAGCCGGGTGGCGAGTTCGCCGGCGGCGCGGTCGATCCGGCCGGCGAGGGAGCCGTCGGCGCCGTTGGCGCCCCAGTCCTCGGAGGCGGCGAAGACCGCGGTGGGGACGACCGCGGCCCGCAGGTACGCGAACAGCGGGCGCATCGCGTGCTCCAGCGCCAGGGAGTGCCGGGCGGTGCCGCCGGTCGCGGCGATCAGCACGGGCTTCCCGGTGAGCGCGTCCCGGTCGAGGACGTCGGCGAAGGACTTGAACAGGCCGCTGTAGGAGGCGGAGAAGATCGGCGTGACGGCGATCAGGGCGTCCGCCTCCTCGACGGCCCGGAGGGCGTCGCGCAGCGCGGGCGGCGGGAAGCCGGTGACCAGGTTGTCGGCGATGTCCCGGGCGAGTGCGCGGAGTTCGACCACCCGGAGGTCCACCTCCCGCCCGGCGGCGCGCAGGTCGCGGGCGGTGGCCTCGGCGAGCCGGTCGGCGAGCAGCCGGGTGGAGGACGGGACGGACAGCCCGGCCGTCACCACCACCAGTCGCAGCCCGGTCACTTGACGGCCCCCTGTTCCTGACGTGCCGTCACCAGCGCGGCGTGGGTGGGTCCTTCGGGGACGTCGGCGGGCCGTCCGGCGGCGAACTCCTTGCGCAGCACCGGCAGGACCTCCTCGCCGAGCAGGTCGAGCTGTTCGAGGACGGTCTTCAGCGGGAGTCCGGCGTGGTCCATCAGGAACAGCTGGCGCTGGTAGTCGCCGAAGCTCTCCCGGAAGGTCAGGGTCTTCTCGACGACCTCCTGCGGGCTGCCGACGGTGAGCGGGGTCTGCTCGGTGAACTCCTCCAGCGAGGGACCGTGCCCGTAGACCGGGGCGTTGTCGAAGTAGGGGCGGAACTCGCGCACCGCGTCCTGGGAGTTCTTCCGCATGAAGAGCTGGCCGCCGAGGCCGACGATCGCCTGCTCGGGGGTGCCGTGGCCGTAGTGGGCGTAGCGCTCGCGGTAGAGCTCGACCAGGCGCTGGAAGTGCTCCTTGGGCCAGAAGATGTTGTTGGCGAAGAAGCCGTCGCCGTAGTAGGCGGCCTGTTCGGCGATCTCGGGGCTGCGGATGGAGCCGTGCCAGACGAACGGCGGGGTGCCGTCGAGCGGGCGCGGGGTGGAGGTGAAGGACTGCAGGGGGGTGCGGAAGCGGCCCTGCCAGTCGACGTCCTCCTCGCGCCAGAGCTGGTGCAGCAGCGCGTAGTTCTCGATCGCCAGCGGGATGCCCTGGCGGATGTCCTTGCCGAACCAGGGGTAGACGGGGCCGGTGTTGCCGCGGCCCATCATCAGGTCGACCCGGCCGTCGGCGAGGTGCTGGAGCATCGCGAAGTCCTCGGCGATCTTCACCGGGTCGTTGGTGGTGATCAGCGTGGTGGACGTGGAGAGGATCAGCTTCTCGGTCCGGGCCGCGATGTAGCCGAGCATGGTGGTCGGCGAGGACGGCACGAACGGCGGGTTGTGGTGCTCGCCGGTGGCGAAGACGTCCAGGCCGACCTCCTCGGCCTTGAGCGCGATGGCCACCATGGCCTTGATCCGCTCGTGCTCGGTCGGGGTCCGCCCGCTGGTGGGGTCGGTGGTCACGTCGCCGACGCTGAAGATGCCGAACTGCACCGCTCTCAACTCCTTCGAGGTTGATTCAACATTCAACCACCCTCGACAACGAAGCCGCCACCCGGCACTATTCCCGCTCCGCCCCGCCCTCCGCAGACGCTCTCCCCGAGGCTTCCCCCGACGCTTCCCCCAGCGCCTCGTCCAGCCAGGCCAGCCAGAACGACTCCAGTTGGATGCCGCCGCGCAGCACCAGGTGCTGGAGGCGGTTCTCGGCCGCGGCCGCCTCCGGCGGGAAGTCCCGGTGCTCGATCTCCAGGTACTCGGCCAACTGCGCGCGGTGCAGCGCCCGGTGCCGGGCCAGCTCCTCCCCCAGGCCGTCCTCGCCGAGCACGGCGGCGGCCCGCAGCCGCAGCAGCAGCGGGTCGCGGACCGGCTTGGGGTCCTGCCGCTGCCCGACCCAGGAGCGCAGCTCGGCCCGCCCGGCGGGCAGCACCTCGTACTCCTTGCGCTGCCCGCGCCCCTCGCCGGGGGCCAGCGCCCGGACCAGGCCGTCGCGTTCCAGCCGGGCCAGTTCGCGGTAGATCTGCTGGTGCGTCGCCGACCAGAAGAACCCGATCGACCGGTCGAACCGCCGGGTCAGCTCCAGCCCCGAGGACGGCTTCTCCAGCAGGGCGGTGAGGATCGCGTGCGGCAGTGACATGCGGCGATCGTACGGGGCGGGCCCGCACCGCCCCGGCGCCCGCCCGCCGGGGGTTCCGGCGGGCGGCGGGTCGGCCGGGTCAGAGTGCGGCGGCCAGGCGGGTGCCCTGGTCGATGGCGCGCTTGGCGTCGAGTTCGGCGGCCACGTCGGCGCCGCCGATCAGGTGCGGTTCGACGCCGCGGGCGCGCAGTGCCTCGACCAGGTCGCGGCGGGGCTCCTGGCCGGCGCAGAGCACCACGGTGTCGACGGGCAGCACCTGCTCCTCGCCGCCGACGGTGACGTGCAGCCCGGCGTCGTCGATCCGGCGGTACTCGACGCCGGGGACCATCACCACGCCGCGGTGGCGCAGTTCGGTGCGGTGGATCCAGCCGGTGGTCTTCCCGAGGCCCGCGCCGACCTTGCCGGCCTTGCGCTGGAGCAGGAAGACGCTGCGCGGGGCGGTGGCCCGGACCGGCGCGGTCAGGCCGCCGGGGCCGGTGTGCGCGGCGTCCACACCCCACTGGGCCAGGAAGTCGGCGTCCGGGCCCGGGTCGGTGAGGTACTCGGCGACGTCGAAGCCGATGCCGCCCGCGCCGATCACCGCGACCCGGTCGCCGACCTTGGCGCCGTCGCGCAGCACGTCCAGGTAGCCGAGCACGCTGGGGTGGTCGACGCCCTCGATCTCCGGGGTGCGCGGGGTGACGCCGGTGGCCAGCACCACCTCGTCCCAGCCGGTCAGGGCGTCCGCGTCGGCGACCGTGCCGAGGCGCAACTCGACGCCGGTGCGGGCGAGTTCGTGCCGGTAGTAGCGCAGGGTCTCGTCGAACTCCTGCTTGCCGGGCACCTTGCGGGCGACGTTGAGCTGTCCGCCGATCTCCTCGGCGGCGTCGAACAGGGTGACCCGGTGGCCGCGGCCGGCGGCCGAGACGGCGAAGGCGAGCCCGGCCGGGCCGGCGCCGACCACGGCGATCCGCCGGGCGGTCCGGGTGGGGGCGAGGACGAGTTCGGTCTCGTGGCAGGCCCGCGGGTTGACCAGGCAGGAGGTGACCTTCCCGCTGAAGGTGTGGTCCAGGCACGCCTGGTTGCAGCCGATGCAGGTGTTGATGGACTCGGGGGCGCCGGCCGCGGCCTTGTTGACGAAGGCGGGGTCGGCGAGCATCGGGCGGGCCAGCGAGACCAGGTCGGCGTGGCCGGTGGCGAGCAGCTGCTCGGCGACCTCGGGGGTGTTGATCCGGTTGGTGGTGACCAGCGGGATGCCGACCTCGCCCATCAGCTTCTTCGTCACCCAGGCGAAGGCGCCGCGCGGCACCGAGGTGGCGATGGTGGGGATGCGGGCCTCGTGCCAGCCGATGCCGGTGTTGATGATCGTCGCGCCGGCCCGCTCGACCTGCCGGGCGAGTTCGACCACCTCGTCGAAGGTGGAGCCGCCGGGGACCAGGTCGAGCATCGAGAGGCGGTAGATCAGGATGAAGTCCGGCCCGACCCGCTCGCGGACCCGGCGGACGATCTCCAGCGGGAAGCGGGTGCGGTTGGCGTAGGAGCCGCCCCACTCGTCGGTGCGGTGGTTGGTCTGCGCGGCGATGAACTCGTTGATCAGGTAGCCCTCGGAGCCCATGACCTCCACGCCGTCGTACCCGGCGGAGCGGGCCAGCTCGGCGCACCGGGCGAAGGACTCGACGGTCGCCTCGATCTGCTCCGCCGTCAGCTCGTGCGGGACGAAGGGGCTGATCGGGGCCTGCAGCGCGGACGGGGCGACCAGGTCCTCGTGGTAGGCGTAGCGCCCGAAGTGCAGGATCTGCAGGGCGATCTTCCCGCCCTCGGCGTGCACCGCGTCGGTGATCACCCGGTGCTCGGCGGCCTCCTGCTCGGTGGTGAGCTTGGCGCCGCCGGACCACGGGCGCCCGGCCTCGTCGGGGGCGATGCCGCCGGTGACGATCAGGCCGACGCCGCCGCGGGCGCGCTCCGCGTAGAACGCCGCCATCCGTTCGAAGCCGTGCTCGGCCTCCTCCAGGCCGACGTGCATGGACCCCATCACCACGCGGTTGGGCAGCGTGGTGAAGCCCAGGTCGAGCGGGGCCAGCAGGTGCGGGTACGCAGCAGTCATCGACGCCTCCGGTCGGGATTTGTTACCCAACGGTAGGGCGCATCGAACGGGGGATGCAACTAGTTGCAAAAACCGGGGCGCGGCGGCGACCCACTACAGTCGGGCCCATGGCGACGGACGAGGCGAGCGCGCGGATCGACAGCTGGATCTGGGCGGTCCGGCTGATCAAGACCCGGTCGGCGGCGGGCGCGGCCTGCCGGGCCGGGCACGTGAAGCTGAACGGGGCCGCCGCGAAGCCCGCGCAGCACGTGAAGCCGGGCGACGACGTGCGGGTGCGGATCGAGGGGCGGGAGCGGATCGTCAAGGTGCTGCGGCCGATCGCCAAGCGGGTCGGCGCGCCGGTCGCCGAGACCTGCTACGAGGACCACAGCCCGCCGCCCCCGCCGCGCGCGGAGCGGCCCGCCGGCGTCGCGGTGCGCGAGCGCGGCGCGGGCCGCCCGACCAAGCGCGACCGGCGCGACCTGGAGAAGCTCAAGGACGGCTACCGGCCGTACTTCTGACGCCCGTTCGGTCCCGTGCGGACCGCTCGGTCCTGCTCGGCCTTTCAGTCCTGCTCGGCCTTCTCCTCGGCGGCCCGGACCTGCGCGGCGAACTCCTCGGCGGGCAGCCGCTCCACGGTGGCGCCGTACTCGGCGGCGAGCGCGTCGGCCGGCCCCTGCTGGTGCTCGACCAGGTCGACCACCAGCAGGGCCCGCCCGTCCTCGACCCGGGAGGAGAGCAGGATCAGGCCCGCGCCGCCCTCGGTCATCCCGGTCTGCTCGGCGGCGTTGCCGAGCGCCGCGCCCGCCGCGAAGCCCAGCAGCACCCCGATCGGGCCGCCGAGCAGCCCGACCAGGCCGCCGACCAGGCCGGAGCCGACGGTCGGCACGCCCGCGCCGCGCACGTGGCTCTCCGGGAAGTCGAGGGCGCCCTCGGCGTCGCGCTCGACCACCGCGACCTGCCGCAGGCCGGGCAGGTGCTTGGCCTCCTCGTAGGCCCGGCGGCAGTCCGCCGGGTCGGCGAAGCCCAGCAGCAGCACGTGGTGGTGGTGGTGGTCGCTCATCGTGCGGTCCCCTTCGTCGGCCGGCCTCGGTCTCCGGCGCGGCGCCCGCCCCATCCTGCCCCGACCGCCCCGGGCCATGCCCGGACGCCGCGCCGGGCACCCCCCGGCGGCGGCGATAATGGGGGGATGGCCCGCCGACGCACCCCCGCCCCGCCCGCCGTCCAGGACTGCCCCTGCGGACTGCCCACCGCCTACGCCGACTGCTGCGGCCGGCTGCACCGCGGCGAGGCCGCCGCGGGCAGCGCCGAGCAGCTGATGCGCTCCCGGTTCAGCGCCTTCGCCGTCCGCGACGAGCCGTACCTGCTGCGCTCCTGGCATCCCGACACCCGGCCCGCCGCGGTGGACTTCGACCCGTCGCTGCGCTGGGAGCGGCTGGAGATCCTCGGCTCCGACGAGGGCGGCCCGTTCCACACCGAGGGCTCGGTGGAGTTCCGCGCGCACTACCGCCAGGGCGGCCGGGCCGGCGCGATGCACGAGGACAGCCGGTTCGTCCGGCACGAGGGCGAGTGGGTGTACCTGGACGGCCGGGTCGACCCCTGACCGGCCGTCAGGCCGCCTTCCGGAGCCGGTGCTTGAGGCCGAGCAGCGCCCCGCCGGGGCCGTGCGGCCGCAGCCAGCCGGTGTCGGTGCGGTCGACCGCCCCGAACCGGTACTTGTAGGGCTCGTCACCGCGCAGGAAGTCGAAGGTCCGGACGCCCTCGGCCGCGCAGGCCCGCAGCGCGGCGTCGATCAGCGCGGTGCCGAGCGAGTCGGCGGCCCAGCGCTGGTCCCAGCCGATCTGGTAGTAGGCGAACCGGTCGGCCCAGCGGAAGCCGTACAGCACGCCGACCGCCTCCTCGCCGCGCCGGGCGACCTGGAAGGCCGGGCCGCGGCCGGGCGCGGCCGTCTCCAGCAGGCGGCGGTGCAGCGGCAGCCGGTCGGCGCCGAAGCTGCTGACGCCGCCCGCGGCGGCCTCCCGGCGCAGCCGGTGCAGGCGCAGCAGTTCGTCCAGCAGCGCGGGCCCGGCGGTGCCGGGCGGCAGCCAGTGGAAGGTGATCCCGGCGGCGGCGAGGCGGCGGTGGGCGCGCCGGTTGGCGGCCCGGAAGTCGCGCGAGCCGAGCCGGTCGGGGCCGTCGGCGAGGTCGGCGCGCGGGCAGGCGGAGCGGGTGACGGGGCGGGCGCCGGGGGGCAGCAGCCAGCCGTGGCCGGGGTCGAGCCCGGGCAGCCACAGGGTGCTGCGGTCGGCCCGGCGGGCCAGCCAGGCGGCGACCTCGGCGCGCCGGTGCGGCCGGACGGCGGGCCCGCAGTGGTCGGCGGCGCCCGGGCCGGTGCCGAGCAGGGTGAGCACCGGCACCTCGACGGGCAGCCGGTGGTGCGCCCGCAGCCGGGCGGCGGCCAGCGGCAGCACCGCCTCGGCCCGGCCGTCGGGGCCGCGCCAGACCGCGATCTCGCCGTCCAGCCCGGCGCCGAGGGTGCGCCACCAGGCGAGCGCCCAGTCCGGCCCGGCGAACCAGGAGCCGTCCGGGTCGGCGGCGATCAACTCCCGCCAGTCGTGGACGAGTTCGCCGTCCAGCTCGGGTGTGCGGTGGATCTCCGGTGCGCCGTCCACGGGCCCGGCCCCCTTCTGGTCGCTAGTGGCCGCCGCGCAGCCGGTGCACGGCCGGGTGCAGCCCGGACAGGATGGTGTCGAAGCGGTCCCGGCCGGTGTGCGAGTTGACCCGCAGCCGGCTGATCCGCAGCCGGTGGGCCGGGGCCAGCTCGGTGTGCCGGTGGTCGAACAGGAAGCCCGTCCGGTACCCGAGGCTGCGCAGCACCCGTTCGGCGCGCGGGTCGAAGTTGCCGTTCGGGTAGGCGAAGGAGGTCGGCGGGCGGCCCAGCCACTGCGTCAACCGGTCGTGGGCGCGGACGAGTTGGTCGTCGAGTTCGAGGTCGGAGCAGCGGTCCAGGCAGGGGTGCGAGGCGGTGTGGTTGCCGATCGAGATGCCGCCGTCGAGCAGCCGGTGCAGTTCGCCGCGGCTCAACTGCCTTTGCCGGGGGGCGCGGTGTCGCGCGGTGTCGCGCAACTCGGCGAGGGTGCGCTGCCGTTCGCCGTCGGGCAGGGCCTTCATCCGGCGGACGGCCGCGGTCGGGCCGAGGCCGCGCAGGGCGGCCGCCCGGCCGCCGTGCCCGACCAGGTGGGCGGCCTCGGCCCACCAGTAGGGCTCGTCGCCGTCGATCAGGTCGGTGATCACGTAGGCGGCGGCGGGGACGCCGAGCCGGGCGAGCACCGGCAGGGCCTCGGTGAGCACGCTGCGGTCGCCGTCGTCGAAGGTGACCAGGACGCTGCGCGGCGGCAGCGGGCGGCGGTGCTCGGCGGCCCGGGCCACCTCGTCCAGGCCGACCGGGCGGGCGGTCCGCACCAGCCGCTCCATCTGGCAGCGGAACGCGGCCGGGTCGTCGATGCCGTGGTAGGCGAGCACCGCGAGCCGGCGGGCCGCGCGGGCCCGGAAGACCGGCTGGAGCGGGGAGCGCCGCAGCAGGGCGTCGATCCCGCGTCGCCGGGCGGCACGTTCCGTGGTCGGCATGGCCTCGCTCCCCCTCCGGTGGCGCGCACGGGTACCCCGGGCCGACCGGCCCGGGGTACCCGTGGGATTCCAGGTCACAACAGTCCCATGCCCAGGTAATGCCTGTCCCAAGTTCCTGGAAGCCCGCTGGGAGAAATGCGTCGATCGGCCCGGTCCGATCCGCCGCCACCTGTCCGGATCACCCGCTTTGCTGACGGTATGTCGGATTGCCATAGTGCTGGGGACTGCTGCCCAGTCCGCCCCATGGGAGTGCCACCACGATGACCATGCCCGGCTTCGGCCCGCTCGGCTCCGACGACGCCTTCTCCGAACTCCTGAACCGCTTCTTCGGGCTCAACCCCGCCGCCTCCCCGCCCGCCGTCCAGCGCGTCCCGATCGGCCGGCTGCTCACCGAGTCCGCCCGCGACCTGATCGCCCGGGCCGAGCTGCGCGCCCAGGAGGACGGCAGCACCGACCTGGACACTCCGCACCTGCTGTGGGCCGCCACCCGGGTCGACCCGGCCCGCTCGCTGCTCTCCCAGGCCGGCGCCGACCCCGACAAGCTGGCCGCCGCGATCGAGCGGGCGCTGCCCGCCGGCGAGGCCGACCCGTCCGTCGACCCCGGCCTGACCCCCGCCGCCAAGCGCGTGCTGATCGGCGCGCACGCCCGCTCGCAGGCCGCCGGCGTCTCCTACATCGGCCCCGAGCACATCCTGGCCGCCCTGCTCGGCGACCCCGACTCGGCGGCCGGCCGCCTGCTCGGCGCCCAGGGCGCCGACGCCTCCCGCCTGCAGCGCGGCGCCGAGGCCGCCGCCCGCGGCGAGCGCGCCCCCGCCAAGGCGGAGAGCACCACGCCGACCCTGGACGAGTACGGGCGCGACCTCACCGAGGACGCCAAGCTCGGCAGGCTCGACCCGGTGGTCGGCCGGGCCGAGGAGATCGAGCAGACCGTCGAGATCCTCTCCCGCCGCTCCAAGAACAACCCGGTGCTGATCGGCGAACCCGGCGTCGGCAAGACCGCGATCGTCGAGGGCCTGGCCCAGCGGATCGTCTCCGGCGACGTCCCCGGCACCCTCAAGGACCGCCGGGTGGTCTCGCTCGACCTGTCCGGCCTGGTCGCCGGCTCCAAGTACCGCGGCGAGTTCGAGGAGCGGCTGAAGAACGTCATCGACGAGGTCCGCGAGGCCGCCGACTCCACCATCCTGTTCATCGACGAGCTGCACACCGTGGTCGGCGCGGGCGCCGGCGGCGAGGGCGCGATGGACGCCGGCAACATGCTCAAGCCCGCGCTGGCCCGCGGCGAGCTGCACGTCATCGGCGCCACCACGATCGACGAGTACCGCAAGCACATCGAGAAGGACCCGGCGCTGGAGCGCCGCTTCCAGCCGGTGCTGATCCCCGAGCCCTCGGTCGAGGAGACCGTGCAGATCCTGGAGGGCCTGCGCGACTCCTACGAGGCGCACCACCAGGTCCGCTTCACCGACGAGGCGCTGCGCGCCGCCGCCGACCTCTCCGACCGCTACGTCTCCGACCGCTTCCTGCCCGACAAGGCCATCGACCTGATGGACCAGGCCGGCGCCCGGGTCCGGCTGCGCGGCCTGGGCCGCTCCACCGAGGTGATCGGCCGCGAGGACGAACTCGCCAAGCTGCGCCGGGAGAAGGACGAGGCGGTCGCCGCCGAGGACTTCTCCCGCGCCTCCGAACTGAAGACCCGGATCGCCGATCTGGAGGCGCAGACCGCCGAGATCGAGGAGCGCCGCGAGGGCGTCGTCTCGGTCACCGTCGACGACATCGCCGAGGTGCTGTCCCGGCGCACCGGCATCCCGGTCGCCCAGCTCACCGAGGACGAGAAGGCCCGGCTGCTCAAGCTGGAGGACGAGCTGCACGCCCGGGTGATCGGTCAGGACAAGGCGGTGGTCGCGGTCTCCGAGGCGGTCCGCCGCAGCCGGGCCGGGATGGCCGACCCGAACCGCCCGGTCGGCTCCTTCCTCTTCCTCGGCCCCACCGGCGTCGGCAAGACCGAACTCGCCAAGGCCCTGGCCGAGTTGATCTTCGGGGACGAGGACCGGCTGGTCCGCTTCGACATGAGCGAGTTCCAGGAGAAGCACACCGTCTCCCGCCTGGTCGGCGCCCCGCCCGGGTACGTCGGCTACGAGGAGGCCGGGCAGCTCACCGAGGCGGTCCGCCGCCGCCCCTACTCGGTGCTGCTCTTCGACGAGGTCGAGAAGGCCCACCCCGACGTCTTCAACGCCCTGCTCCAGGTCCTCGACGACGGCCGCCTCACCGACGGCCAGGGCCGCACCGTCGACTTCCGCAACACCGTGGTCATCATGACCTCCAACATCGGCTCGCAGCTGATCCTGTCGCACAAGGGCGAGACCGACGAGATCCGCGACCGGCTGATGGACGAGCTGCGCGGGCGCTTCCTGCCCGAGTTCCTCAACCGGATCGACGACATCATCGTCTTCGACGCGCTCGGCGAGGACGACCTGCTGCGGATCGTCGACCTGATGCTCGGCAACTCCGAACGCCGGGTCAAGGCCCAGGGGTTGGAGCTCGACGTCACCGAGGCCGCCCGGAAGTGGCTGGTCGAGCACGGCCACCAGCCCGAGTTCGGCGCCCGCCCGCTGCGCCGCACCATCCAGACGAAGCTGGACAACCGGCTCGCCACCATGCTGCTCTCCGGCGAGCTCCAGCCCGGCGACACCATCGTGGTCGACGCGCAGGACGGCGAACTCGCCACCTCGATCGGACGGCCCGCCCCCTCCGCGTGACCCCCGGGCGCCACCGCCCTCCCCTCAGGGGGCGGTGACGCCCGCCGCGTAGTCCTCCAGGGCCGCCCGGTTCGGGCGGCCCGCCTTCTCCAGCAGGCTCGCCACGTGCTTCTCCACCGTCCGCGGCGAGATGCTCAACCGGGCGGCGATCTCCTGGTTGCCGAGCCGCTGGGCGACCAGCAGCAGCACCTCGTACTCCCGCACCGTCACCCGCCGCTCGCGCAGCGCCGCCGGCACCCGCTCGGTGCCGCCGCGGCGCTGCGGCACGCTCGCCCCCGCTCCGCGCAGCAGCCGGCGGCAGGCCCCCGCCACGGCGGGCACCCCGGCCCGGTGGAAGTACTCCTCGGCGGAGCGCAGCCACGGCACCGGCTCGCCCCAGCCGTCGGCGAGCGCCGCCTCCGCGACCAGCCGCAGCCCGAGCTGCCGGGCCATCGCGAACGGCCGGGCCGCCCGGGCCGCCTCGGCCACCGCCGCGCCCGCCTCCGCCGCCCGCCCGGCCCGGCCCAGGTGGACGGCGTGCGCGAGCCGCTCGAACTGCCGGTTCCAGGCCAGCCCGGCGGCGTGCTCGGCGGCCGTCTCCGCGTGCCGCTCCGGGGAGTCCGCCCCGGTCAGCGCCCGCAGCAGCGGGTGCAGGCCGTAGGCCCCGTTCAGGTAGAACACCGTGGGGTGCCGGGCCTCCCAGCGGCGGGCCCGGTCGAACTCGGCCAGCGCCAGCTCCCGGTCCTCCTCCAGCAGGGCGCACACCGCCCGGCAGTTGCCGTGCGCCAGCGGCAGCTGCAGCGAGCCCGCGCCGTCCCAGCGGTCGAACTCGGCCAGCACCTCGGCCATCTCGACCCGCCGCCCCTGGTGCGCGGCCACCGCCGCCCGGGTGAGCAGCAGGAACTGGTGGTGGTCGACGTTGCGCAGCCGGGCGCTCTCGGCCAGCCCCCGGTCGGCCAGTTCCCGGGCCCGGGCGTAGTCGCCGCGCAGCACCGCGTGCATGGCGAGCGTCGCCTCGGCGGTCCGCACCAGGTCCAGCGCCCCCAGGTCGAGCGCGGCCCGGTGCGCCCGCTCCAACTGGACGGACTCCCCCGCGCGCATGAACTCGTTGACGCCGAGCCGCAGTCGGGCGTCGACCTGCCAGCCGGGCAGGCCGTGCCGGACCGCCAGGTCGAGCAGCCGCCGCAGGCACGCGTCGGCCCGGTCGAAACCGTGCCGGCGCTCCAGCAGTGAGAGCAACTGCCATGCCTGGCAAGCGACTTCGGGCAGTCCGGCGGCCTCGGCCCGGGCGGCGGCGTGCCGGGCCAGCCGCTCGGCCGCCGCCGTCCGGGCGGCGCTGTCACCGCCGGGAGCGTCCGGGGCCGGGTCGTTCGGGCCGTCCGGGGCCGGGTCGTCCGGGTCGTCCGGGTCGGCGACGCCCGCCAGGACGAGGTTGGCCTCCACCACGGCGAGCGCGCAGGCGTGGCCCGGGCTGTCCAGCCGGGTCAGCAGGGTGCGCACCAGAGCGGCCTGTTCGGCCGCGTCGGCCGGGCGGCCCGCGGCGACGGCGGCCCGGGCCAGCCGCAGGTGCAGGGCGGCCGAGCGGTCCTCGCCCAGCGCGGCCGGACCGCCCAGCGGGAGCGTCGCCGCCAGCGCACGGGCCTGGTCGAAGCGCCCGCTGTCGGCCAGCGCGTGCACCAGCCGCTCCCGGACCTCCCCGGACGCCGCCCCCTCCTCGCCGACCAGTTCCAGCGCCCGCTCCAGCAGCGCCACCGCCGAGTCCGTCGCCCCGCCCTGCCAGGCCTCCTCCGCGGCGTCCGCGAACAGCCGGGCCGCGGCCTCCGGCTCGCCCGCGGACTGTCGCAGCACCGCCACCAACTGCCGCCACTCGCCCGGGAGTCCGGGGCAGGCCCGCTCCACCTCGCCCGCCGCCCGGCGGGCGATCGCGGCCCGCTCGGCCGGCAGCAGGTCGGCCAGCAGCGCGTCCGCGACCAGGGCGTGCCGGAACTCGTACCGGTCCGCGACCGGTCCGCTCGGCGACAGCAGCCGGGCGTCGATCCCGGCCCGCAGGTGGATCAGCAGGCTGCGGTCGTCCAGCCCCGTGACCAGTTGCAGCACCGGCAGCGCGAAGCGGCGGCCCAGCACCGCGGCGACGTTCAGCATGTCCCGGCCGACCGGGTCCAGCCGGGCGGCCCGCTGCACCACGCTGCGCACCACCGTGGTGGGCACCTCGATGCCGAGGTCCCCGAACACCTGCCAGCCGTGCTCGGGGTCGCGGCGCAGCGCCCCCGCGGTGACCATGCCGCTGAGCAACTCCTCGACCACGAACGGGTTCCCGGCCGCGTCCCGGACCACCCGGTCGACCGCCCGGACCGGCAGCGCCTCCGGGGCGGCCGACAGGCAGGCGGCCGCCAGTTCGGCCGTCCGCGCCGCGTCCAGCGGCTGCAGGTCCAGCCGCAGGGCCCGCCGGCCGGCCGCCGCGTCGAGGGCCAACTCCTGTGCCGGGCAGGGGTGCTGACGGAGCGTCGCGACCAGCAGCACCGGCAGCGCGGCCAGGTTGTCGACCACGTAGTCGAGCACCGCCAGGGTCTCCGCGTCGGCCTCGTGCAGGTCCTCCACGATCAGCAGGCAGCCGCGCGGCGGCCGGTCCGGCTCCCCCCGTCCGACCACCGCCAGCAGGCGCAGCAGCGCCTCCGCGATGTCCGTCAGCGAGGGCGCGGGCCCCGGCCGCCGCTCGCCCCGCCACTCCGGCACCAGCGCGGCCAGCGCGCCCCGGTACGGGGCCAGCGAGTCGTCCTGCGGCGGCCCGCTCACCCGGAACAGCGACAGCAGCGCCTCCGCGACCGGCCGGAACGGCACCGGCGCACCCGTGCTGCTCCCCCGTCCGCGCAGCACCGCCATCCCGTCCGCGACCGCCCGGTACGCGCAGTCCGCGGCCAGCCGGGTCTTGCCGATCCCGGCCTCGCCGCCGACGAAGACCGCGCTCCCCCGGCCGTTCCGGGCGGCGATCAGCCCGTCGAGCAGCACGCGCTGCTCGGCGGTTCGGCCCACGAGGTACGGCGAGGTGGTGAACATTGACGCAGGCTAGCCGCCGGGACCGTCACCGGACCACCACCGGACCACCACCGGACGTGACCGCCGCGTCGCCCGGTGACCGGCGGGAGGGGTGGTGCCACCGCGCTCCCGACCCGCTCGCGCCGGGGCTACTGACGGTCCGTCAGGTCCTCGACGTAGGAGAGCGAGGTGCTGGTCTGGAAGGTCGTGGTGGTGTCGACGGTCTCCAGCACGGTGCCCGCCAGGTCCGGCGCGGTCCAGCCGGCCAGGAGCAGCGCCCGGCGGGCCCGCGGCGGCTCGGCGGCCCGGGGCGCCGGGGCGAACTCCCCTGCGGGGTGCGGAATCCGGGCGGCGGCGCGGGCCGCGGGGTCCTTCCACAGCGTGGCGAGGGTCGGGGCGGTCATGGCGGTCCTCCTGGGGTGCGGGGAGCGGGTCGGGCGGCGGCGGTCCCGGTCGGGGTGCCGAGTGGTGGTCGGCCGAGTGGTGGTCGGCCTCGGGGCGGAGCGCGACCGACGGTGCGTCAGGTCGGCGGCGGTGGACGGTCGGGGAGCGCCTCGAGCAGCAGCACGCACGGGACCTCGGCCGGGTGCGCGAGGCGCAGCAGGGTGTGGCCGATCCCGGCGAGGCCGGTCAGCAGCCCCGGGGTCGGCACTCCGGCGGGGGTCGCGCAGCGCGGTCCCGCCAGGTCGAGGTCGCCCAGCAGCGCGCCCGCGCGGGTCGCGGCCGCCCCGGTCAGCGCGGGGCGGCCGGAGCCGGTGGCGAGCAGCAGCTCCAGCACCGCCGACTCCCCGTGCAGCAGGCTGTGGTCGGCGACCTCCCCCGCCGCGGGCGCCGCCGGCGCCGGTCCACCGGGGGTGCGGGCGGCGGCCAGCGCGGCGGCGGGGCCGAGCGGGCCGGGGGCCGGGACGGCGGCGGGGCCGAGCGGGCCGGGAGTGCGCTCCGCCGTCCAGCGGTGCAGCGCCCAGTCGCGCAGGGCCGCGCCGTCCGGCGCCGGGTCGGGGGTGGCGGCGAGCCGTTCGGCGCAGCGGTCCGCGACGGCGGCGGCCTCCGGGTTCCCGGTGAGGCGGTGGACGGCCAGCATCGCGGCCAGGCAGCCGGCGTCGCCGGAGAGCAGTTGGCGACCGGGGTCGTCGTCCTCGGCGGGCGCGGTGCGGGCGGCCCGGGCGGTGAGCGCCACCGCGCGGGCCGCGGCCCCGTGCAGCGGCCCGGCGGGCTCCTCGTCGAGCAGGGCGGCCAGCCGGGCGGCGGCGTAGGCGATGCCGCCGAGCCCGGTGAACCCTCCGGCGCCGACGGCGGCCGTGTGGGCGGGGTCGGCGGCGAGGGCGGACAGCAGCGCGGGCAGCGGGCGGACGGCGCGGCGGGCGGTCTCCGCGTAGCGGGCGGTGCCGGTGAGGGCGGCGAGCTGGGCGAGGAACAGCGCGGTGCCGGGGTAGCCGCCGTCGAGGCCGGCGCCCTGCGGCATCAGGGCCCAGTCCCGGTCCGTGATCCGTTCCAGGGTGAGCCAGTTGACGCGCCGCCGGTCGCCGTGCGCCCGGGCCAGGACGCGGTCGGCGAGGTCGCAGGCGGCGGCGAGCAGCCGGTCCGGGTCCGGGGCGACCGGCGGTTGCGGCCCGCCGGTCGGCCGCGCCGCCCGGGAGGCCGCGCCGCCCCGGGTCGCCAGCGCCGCCCGGACGATCCACTCCTGGTCGTACAGGTCCGTCCGGTCCAGCGCGAGCAGCCGCCTCCGGGCCCGTGCCAGTCCGCCGGACCCGTGCGGAGGGCCGTCGGGGTCGGCGGGGTCGGCGGCGGGGGTGGTGGTGAACAGGGGGACGTCGCCGCGCCGGAGGGCGTCGAGTTCGTCCCGGACCAGGGGGCGGCGGGCCGGGTCGTCGGCGGACTCGCGCCAGAGGGCGGTGAACAGGAGGTCCCGGTCGAGGGCGTCGCGGAGGGCGTCGGGGTGGGTGGCCTCCTCCAGCAGGGCGCCGTAGCGGCGGGTGGGGCGGGCCACCACCCGGACGGTGTCGGCGGCGAAGCGGTCCAGCGGCCCGCCGGGCGCGGCGATCCGGGGGGCCGCGGCGGCCAGCGCCCGGTAGCCGGCCCGGAACCCGGCGACCAGCGGCTCGGCGTGCCGGGCCGGGTCGGCGTCCGCGCCGCCGAGCCGGGGGCGGTTGGCGGCGCCGCGCAGCCGTCCCCGCTCGGGGACCAGGCGCATCCGGTCGGTGCCCGCGCCGTCCCAGCCCGGCACCGCGACGGGCAGCGGGGCGCCGTCGTCGCCGCCCAGGCCGGAGAGGTCGGCCACCCCGTGCTCGCCGAGCATCGGGAAGGGCAGCAGCGCGATCCGGTGCACGGACCCGGCGAGCACCCGCTGCGCCGGGTCGCCGCCGAGCGGCGCGGGCTGCCCCTGGTCGGGGTGGAACAGCGTCTCGACGTCCACCAGCACCGGCTGGTCGCCGCGGGCGACCAGGTTCTCGTAGTGGACGTCGGTGCCGCCGAGCACGTGCAGCAGGGCCAGTTGGAGGCCGAGCCGCCGGTAGAACCGGTCGACGCCGCGCCGGTCGGCGCAGGGTGCGGCCTCGGCAAACTCCACCCAGCCGTGGCCGCCCCGGTCCAGCACCGCGAGCGTCGCCAGCTCGGCGTTCGGGACCAGCCCGGTCAGCAGGCGGAGCAGGTCGTTGTAGTGGCGGTGGACGGCGAGCGGACGCGGCTTGTAGACCGCGCGCCGCCCGTCGGCGAAGTGCAGCACGGCCACCGTCCGGCCCCGGCCGTGCCGGTCGCCCGCCCCGACCGCGACCCGGGCCAGCGGGCCCGGGTCGGTGCCGCCGAGCACCTCGCGCACCAGCGCGTCCCGGTCGGCGGTGAACCGCTCGGCGAGTTCGGCCCAGGCCGCGACGGTGTCCCGGGCGGTGTCCGCCAGCAGCCTGGCCAGCACCGGGTACTCGGCGCACAGCGCGGTCAGCCGTCCGCGCGTGCCGGCCTGCCGCAGGAAGTCCGCGAAGCGCGCCTCGCCGTCGGCGCCGCGCAGGCCGCCGCCGACCCGCAGCACGTTCAGCTCCAGCACCAGCGTCCGGCGCGCCACGTGCACCAGCAGCGAGGCCAGGCCGACTTGGAAGTCCCTCTCCAGGGAGTCGAGTTCGGCCGTCCGCCGGAGGGCCCGCCAGGCCGGGGCGGCCCGCAGTTCGGCCAGGGCGGCGGCGGTGAACGGCGTCAGCACCCCCGCGAACCCGACCGCCCACGGGGCCGGCCCGGCCGGGGGCGCGGGGGCGGTGGCCGCGGCGAGCACGGCGGCCGCGGCCCAGGCGGGCGGCGCGCTGGGTTCGACGGTCCGGCGGGCGCTCCCGGCGGCGGCGTGCACCGGCGGGGCGACGGGGCCTCCCCCGTCCCGGGCCGGCGGGGCGGCGGCGGTGTCCGGGGCGGCGGCGAGCGCCCGGCGGACGAAGGGCACCCAGTCGGGCTCGGGGAACCGGGCGGCCAACTGCGCGGCGGGTTCGGCCAGCAGGGCGGCGAGGAGGTCCCGGTCGGCGCCGAGGTCGGCGAGGAACTCGTCGAGCCGGCCCTCGAACTCCTTGTGCCACCGGTCGAGTCGGCGGCCGCCGGGCGCGGGCGGCGGCGGGGGTCCGGCCAGGCGTTCGGCCAGGCTCAGGGCCGGGGCCCACCAGCCGTCCTCGCCCGCCCGCCCGGGGGCGGCCTCCGCTTCCGTCATGGGCCCGAGCATGCCAGGCGGGCGCGGACGGGACATGGGGGACGGCCCCCATATTCCGCCCGGCGGCCGGGGACGGGGGCGGGCGGCGGCCCGAATTCGGGGGCCCGCCCCGATGGGCCGGGAGCCGTCGCGGCCTCAGGCTCGGGCCATGGAGACGAGCATGACAACGACGGCGGTGCAGGTCCTCGGCCCGGTGGCGGCCACGGTCGGCGGTAGCGGGGTCCGGCTCGGCGGGCCCCGCCCGCGGGCCGTCCTGGCGGCACTCGCGGCGGGCGGCGGAACGGTGCTGCCGGAACAGGAGTTGATCGACGCGGTGTGGCAGGACCGGCTGCCCGCCCGCCCCCGGCACGCCCTGCACACCTGCGTGGCCGATCTGCGCCGCGTCCTGGAGCCGGAACGGCCCGCCGGGCGGGAGGCCGCGGTGCTGCGCCGCGAGCCCGGCGGCTACCGCCTGGTCCTGCCCGCGGCGGCGATCGACGCCCGCCGGTTCGCCGCCCTGGTCGAGTCCGCGGGTCACGAGCACCGGGCCGGGCGCCCGGAGGGGGCCGTCGCCGCCGTCGACCTGGCGCTGGCGCTGTGGCGGGGACCGGCCTTCGCCGACCTCGCCCACCTGCAGTTCCTGGCGGCCGAACGCTGGCGGCTCGACGAACTCCGATGTACCGCGCGCGAGTTGCGCGCCACCGCGCTGCTCGCCCTGGACGCCCACCACCTCGCCGTCGCGGAGTGCGCCCGGCTGACGGCGGAGGCCCCGCTGCGCGAGTCCGGCTGGGCGCTGCGGGCCAGGGCCCTGTACCGCGGCGGCCGGCAGGCGGAGGCGGCGGCCGTGCTGCACACCGCCCGCCGGATCCTGCGCGAGGAGCTGGGCGTCCGCCCCGGGCCGGAGCTGGCCCGCCTGACCGAACGCGTCCTGCTGCACGACCCGGCCCTGGCCCACCCCGCCGCGGGCCGGCCCCGGCACTGACGGCCCGTCACTCCGCCGTCGGCACCCGGACGTCCAGCCCCCTGCGGCCGACCAGCACGGCGGCCAGCGCGAGCCCGAAGAGCGCGGCGACCACGGCCAGCGCCGGGCCGGGGCCGGCGGTCTGGAGCAGGGTGCCGGCGGCGAGGGGGGCCAGCGGCTGGAGGGCGCCGCCGACGAAGGAGCTGGTGCCGCTGACCCGGCCGTAGACCTCGTAGTCGACGACCAGCAGGGTGGTGGTGCCGAGGGCCGCGCCGACCACCGGGGCGAGCAGCAGGACGGTGGCCAGGGCGAGGCCCGGCCCGAGCTGGCCGCCGAGCTGGCCGGCGGCGAGCGCGGCGAGCAGGCGCAGGGCCGCGGTGCCCGCCATCAGGCGCCACAGGCCGAAGCGGCGGTGCGCGCCCGCGGCGAACAGCGAGCCGAGCAGGCCGCAGGCGGCGGCGGCGCTGAAGGCGATGCCGGTGCCGCCGCCCGCCGCGCCGGGGCGCAGCAGCAGGACGTACATCAGCATCGAGACCGCGAGGTTGCCGGGCACCGAGTAGCCCAGGGAGGCCCGCAGGAACGGGGTCCGGCGGATCACCGCGAGCCCTTCGCGCAGCCGCGGCCAGCCCCGGGCCGCGGGCCCGTCGTCGCGTCCGGCGGGCAGGCCCCGGACGCAGGCGAGGGAGACCAGGTAGCTGGCGGCGTCGGCGAGGAAGGGCACCGCCCGGGCCGCGCCGAACAGCGCGCCGCCCGCGGCGGGGCCGACGATGGAGGCGCTGTAGCCGCGGACCTGGTTGACGGCGACGGCCTCGGGGAGCTGTTCGGCGGGGACGAGGGTGCGCAGCATCTTGCCGGCGGCGGGGCCGAACGAGGTCGCCGCGAGGCCGGAGAGCACGGTGGTGACGGCCAGCAGCCACAGCGGCGGGCCGCCGGCCAGGGTGGTGGCGGCGACGGCGGTGACGGCCGCGAGGCGGACGGTGTCGGCGGCGAGCATCAGGCGGCGCGGGGCGATCCGGTCGGCGAGCTGGCCGCCGGGGACGGCGCCGAGCCAGGTGGTGAGGAAGCCGAGGGTGGCGAGCAGGCTGGCCTCGCCGGGCGAGCCGCTGACGGCGACGGCGAGCATCGGCACCGCCAGCACGCTCATCGAGCTGCCGAGTTCGGAGGTGAACTGGCCGATCCAGAGCCGCCGGAACATCGGGTTCGCGCCGACCAGCCGGAACCGCCGCAGCCGCCGCGCGCCCGGTGTCCCCCGCGTCCCGTCGCCCGCCGCACCCGCCGCCCCGGCCCCCGCCCCGTCCGGCGTCCCGCCCCCGTCGCCGTTCGCGGCCGGGGCGGCGAGCGCTTCGTCGGCCCGCCCGTTCACGGCAGCAGCCCGTCCACGGTGAAGTGGAAGTCGGTGCGGGTGCCGGGCCGGGCGCGGCGGAGCCGGTCGAGGAAGAGCGCGATGCCGATGGAGCCGGTGGCGAGGTCGCAGCTCTCCCGCAGGGCCTGCTCGCCGGGGAAGCCGATGCCGCCGCCGGGGTGCTCGATCCGGCTCAGCAGGATGCCGTCGGCGACCCGCCGGGCCTCGGCCAGCCAGCGTTCCTCGCCGAGCAGTTCGCCCGCGTCGAGCAGCACGTTGCCGAGTCCGGCCAGGCCGTGCGCGAGGTGCGGGAAGACGGCGTAGCGGCGGGCCGAGTCGAGCAGCAGGTCCTCGGCGAGGGCGGCGAGTTCGGGGTCGGGGCGGGCGGCGAGGTAGCGGACGACGGCGACCGAGACGCCCGCGGTGCCCTCGTCCCAGTAGTTGCGCAGGACGGTGCGGCCCTCGGCGGGGCCGGTGCGGGAGGGGAAGGCGAGGGTGCCGCCGGGCAGCCGGGAGGCGTGCGCGAGGTCGTGGCCGAGGGCGGCGCGGCCGAGCGCGTACCAGCGCTCCTCGCCGGTGGCGAGGTGCAGGTAGAGCAGGAACAGGGCGATGCCGCTGGCGCCGTGGCCGTGGCCGATCCGGGTCCGGGGGCGGTCCTCGCCGGGGGTGGTGTGCGGCCAGTGCGGGCCCTCGGGGCCGTGCGCGGCGGTGGCGGCGAGGTGTTCGCCGTCGGCGACGGCGTCGGCGAGCAGGGCCGGGTCGCCGTGGCGCTGCCACAGGTGCAGCGCGGCCAGGCCGTGGCCGGCGGTGCCGTGCAGGACGCCGGGCATGGCGTGCCGCAGCGGGTGGCGGCGGGCGGCGGCCATCAGGGCGGTGGCGACGCCGGGGTGGCCGAGCGCGTCGAACGCCCAGGCCAGGCCGGACTGTCCGAGGTGGAGGCCGGGCGGGTACTGGGCGGGGTCGACGTCCCGGGCGAGCGCCCAGCCGACCAGCGGGGCGGGCGCCGTGCCGCGCAGCCGGTGCAGGCCGTAGAGCACGCCGGTGGCGCCGTAGGCGAGGCCGAGCGGGTTGGTCTGGTGGACCAGCGGGTTGCTGGGGAACAGCCGGTCGGTGCGGTGCGGGTCGGCGGCGGCCTCGGTCTCGGCGGCGATGCCCTCGACCAGGGCGGCGAGTTCGGCGTCCCGGAGCCCGGGGACCGCCTCGGGGTCGCCGTAGCGGCGGGCGGCGGGTTCGGCGAGCGGGACGGGGCCGCTCCAGTGCGCGGGGTCGTCGAACGGCAGTGCCGCGATCCGGGCGATCACCGCCTCCGGGTCGAAGTCCGCGTCCACCGCTTCCGGGTCCGTCAGTTCGCGGATCAGGGCCGGGAGTTCGGCGGGGAGCGCGAGGTCCTCGGTGAGCGCGTCCAGGAAGCGGTCCTGGGTGGGGCGGTGGAAGCCGGTGGTGTTGTTGACCACCATGACGGAGGAGAGCATCAGCGCGCCCAGCGCGTGCCAGTCGCCGGCCCGGTCGTAGTGGTTGGTGGCGCGCAGCCGGGGGCTGGCGATGCCGACGGTGTGCACGCCGAGGTGCGGGTCGACGCCCTCCCGGACGGCGGCCTCCAGGTCGATCAGCACCACCTCGGTGCCGTCCCCGACCACGTGCACGTTGGTGTGCGACATGTCGCCGAGCAGGATGCCGCGGGCGTGCGCGGCGGCCACGGCCTCGGCGATCTGCCGCCACAGGGTGCGCTGCTCGCGGTAGTAGGCGCGCAGCGACTCGCCGTCCAGCCGCCCGGTGATCACCGGGTTGGTGAGGATGCCGTGCCGGCTGAAGTGCGGTCCCTCGACCTGTTCCTCGACCAGGAAGGCGTGGCCGTGCTCCTCGAAGAAGTCCAGCGGCCTGACGTACCGTCCGGTGTCGGCGAGGGCCGACAGCACCCGGTACTCCTTCTCCAGCACCTCGGTCGCGGCCCGCGGCGGCCGGCCGACCAGGACGCCGGGGCGGGCCTCCTTGAGGACCACCTCGCGGCCGGTGCGGCGGTCGGTGGCGAGGTAGACGCCGCCGCGGTTGCCGAACGCCAGCGCCGCCTTGGGCACGTAGCGGCCGTTCAGCGCGCCGTCCTCCTCGGCGGGCTCGGGCGGGAACGGGTCGGCGGCCCACGGCGGCACCTCGAACCACGGGTTGCGCACGTCCGGCACCGGGGTGCCGTCGGGGGCCAGCACCATCAGGTCGGTGATGCCGTCCGGGCGCAGCCGCTTGATCGCGGCGAAGCCGCCGTAGCGGTAGTAGACGGCGGTGGAGCCGGGCCAGCGCCGGTCGGAGAGGATGTACGGCCCGCCGCGGCCGGCCAGCGCGGCGGCCAGGTCGGCGCCGACGGCGCGGAACGCGGCCTCGTCGGGCGGGTAGACGGTGACGAACTTGCCGCTGGCGGTCCGGTTGAAGGTCTTGCCGCTGGTCAGTTCGACCGAGCGCGGGTCGATCAGGAACTTGAACGCCACCCGGTGCGCGAACAGCACCGGCAGCGCGAGCCGCAGCACCTCGGTGCTCTCCCCGAGGTCCGCGGTGACGTGCAGCTTCCAGCCCTGCGCGGGGGTGTCCCGGCCGGTCGGGTCGGCGATGAACCACAGGCCGCGCCGCCGGGTCGTCCAGCCCTCCGGGGCGAGCGCGCGGAACACCGCGAGGTGCGCGGGGTCGGGGCGGTGGCGCTCGGCGGTCTCGTACCAGCGCCGGTCGAAGTGCAGGTAGTACTGGAGCGATTGCCAGGAGAGCATGGGCGTTCCCGTCCGGACGTGGTGGACAGCAGCGGAGGGCCCCGGCGGCGAGCGCCGCCGGGGCCCCGGGAGACAGCTCCGGGTCAGCAGCTGCTCGAGTCGCAGGAGGTGAGGCTGATCGCCTCCTGGTCGACCGGGCCGTGACCCTCGGCGGTCTCCATCTTCTGCAGCTCCAGGACCTTCGACATGAGGTGCTCCTCTCGGTGCGTCCGCCGCCCGACCGGTCGGCCGGTGCGGTGCGGACAGCTCACCAGGGGGCGCTCCGAGAGCGGTCCGAGACCGCTCCGGGCGGCGGGACCGGGAGCACCGGCCGACAGTGCGCCGTGGCAGGCTCGGGGCCATGAACCTCACTGCCACGTCCCACAGTTGGGACGAGTCCGTGGCGCTGTTCGAGCGCCGCGGCCTGCCGGAGTCCAGTTACGAGAACCTGTACGACGAGACCTACGACGTGCACCCGGGCAGCCTGGCCGTCGACGGCGAACTCGACCTGGACGCGCTGGACCTGCACGGCACCGGCCTGGTCGTCGACGGCGACCTGACGGTGACCGGCCCGGTCCTCAACCTCGACGACGGCTGCCCGGCGCTGGTCGTGCTCGGCGACCTCACGGCGGGCGCCGTCTACCTCGGCGGGGACGCCAAGCTGCTGGTCCGCGGCAGCGTGAAGGCCGGGGCGTTCGTCGGCCACATGACGGACAAGCTGGTGATGATCGGCGGCGACCTGGCGGCCGGCGTCACCGTCCTCTCGAACGGCTTCTTCCCCGACCTGGTCGGCGGCGCCCTCACCGGCCCGGTGCTCGCCCCGGCCTACGCCCTGGCCGAGTTGGAGAACGAGGTCACCGAGGGCGTCGCCGCCGAGGTTCTGCTCCCCGAGCTGCTGCGCGCCGACGGCGAGGAGGACGAACGCTTCTTCGACGCCCCGGGCGTCCACGGCGACCGCCTCTTCGCCCGGCTGGAGGCGGGCCGCCCGGTGCTGCGCCTCCCGGCCTGACGGGGCGTCAGCCGAGGGCGGCGGCCTTGGCGAGGAGGACGGCGCGTTCGCGGGTGTTGCGGCACAGGCGGGCGGCGAGTTCGAGTTCGGCGCGCGCCTCGGCCCGGCGGCCGAGGCGGACGAGGAGTTCGCCGCGGACGGTGGGGACGAGGTGCGAGCCGGGGAGGCGGTCGGTGGCGACCAGTTCGTCGACCAGGGCCAGCGCCTCGGCCGGTTCGCCCGCCATCGCCACCGCGACGGCCCGGTTGAGCTCGACCACCGGGGACGGGGCGACCCGGCCGAGCGCCTCGTAGAGCAGCACCACCCGTTCCCAGTCGGTCTCCCCGACCGAGGGCGCCGTCGCGTGGCAGGCCGCGATCGCGGCCTGCAGGCCGTAGGGCCCGAGGCCGCGCCCGGCCGCCGCGGCGCGGCCGAGCGCGGCCAGGCCGCGGCGGATCGCGGAGCGGTCCCAGCGGCGGCGGTCCTGGTCCTCCAGCAGGACCGCCTCGCCGTCCGGCCCGGTCCGGGCCGGGAAGCGGGCGGCGGTCAGCTCCATCAGCGCCAGCAGGCCCTGCGGTTCGGGCTCGGTGGGCAGCAGCGCGGTCAGCGTGCGGGCCAGCCGGACCGCCTCGCGGGCCAGGTCGGGCCGGAGCAGGTCCGGCCCGGAGGTCGCGGTGGCGCCCTCGGTGAAGATCACGTACAGCACGCCGAGCACCGCCGCGAGGCGCTCGCGGCGCTCCTCGGCGGGCGGCACCTCGAACGGGACCCGGGCGGCCGCGACGGTCTTCTTCGCCCGGGTGATCCGGGCCTGCACGGTGGGCACCGGCACCAGGAAGGCCCGGGCGATCTCCTCGCTGGTCAGGCCGCCGACCACCCGCAGGGTGAGCGCGACCCGGGCCTCCGGGGCGAGCACCGGGTGGCAGGCGGTGAAGATCAGCGCCAGCACGTCGTCGTCGATCCGGTCCGGGTCCCAGGGCAGTTCGTCCGCCCGGCCGGCCCCGGGCGGGGCGCCGGTCAGCGCCCCGCCCTCCTCCAGGCCGTGCGCCAGCAGCGCGTAGCGCTCGTCCCGGGCGGAGCGGCGGCGGAAGGCGTCGACGGCCCGCCGCCGGGCGGTGGCCAGCAGCCAGCCGACCGGGTTGGCGGGCTCGCCGTCCCGGCTCCAGGAGACCAGCGCCTCGGCGAGGGCCTCCTGGGCGACGTCCTCGGCGAGCGCCAGGTCGCCGGTCCAGCGGGCCAGCGCGCCGACGATCCGGGCGGACTCGATCCGCCAGACCGCGGCGACGGCCCGGCGTGCCGCGTCCGCGACCGGGGTCTCCTCGGGGGCGGGCATCAGAGCTGGCCGGTCCGCTCGCGCCAGGCCCGCTCGCGGGCGACCCACTCGTTGTCCTGCGGGAACTCGTCGATCGCCGGGACGCGGCGCACCTCGCACTTCGAACCGGGCATCGCCGGGAGCCGCTTGGCCCACTCGACGGCCTCCTCCTTAGAGGCGACGTCGATCAGGTAGAAGCCGCCGAACAGCTCCTTGGTCTCGCCGTAGGGGCCGTCGGTGACCACCGGCGTCCCGCCCGCGAAGTCGACCACGACGCCCTGCCCGGGGTCGTCCAGCCCCTCGGCGGCGATCAGCACGCCCGCCTTGATCAGCTCGTCGTTGAACCGGCCGACGGTCTCCAGCATCTCCTCGAACGGGGTCTCCATCATCGTCGCCAGCGTCTCGTCCGACGCCCGCATGATCAGCATGTACTTCGCCATCACCGTCTCCTGTGCTTCCGGGGGCCGCTTCCCGGCCCGCTTCCGTCCCTAGGTCGAACCGCGTCGACGCGGATCGACAGGAGACTCGCAGAACTTCGGAGAATTTTCCCGTACCCCGCGGGAACGGCGCGGGGCCGCCCCGTGACCGGCCGTCAGGCCGTTTCGGCCTGGACCTCGCCGGCCGCGATCGCGGCGGTCAGCCGGGCGTGGTCCGCGCCGTTGAGGGTGGCGTAGTGGTGGGCGAAGGCGGCGACGGCCCGGTCGAAGGTGTCGTTGCGGCCGAGGTAGGCGGCGATGGCGATCCGGTCGCCGGAGCGGGCGTGGGCGCGGGCCAGGGCGGTGCCGCAGAGCCGGGCGTAGGCGCGCAGGGCGGCGCTGGTCATGGTGCCGACCTCGGCGGAGCCCTTCATGTCGCGGAGCTGGCGCCAGTAGAAGTGGCGGCCGGCGGGGCCGGTCATCCAGCCGAGGAAGATGTCGCTGGCGGCCTGGGTGAGGAGCTGGCCGGCCACCACCCGCTGCCCGTGGTGGGCGTACCGGCTGGGCTCCAGGTAGGGCTCCAGGACGGAGGCGCCGGCCTCCTTGGCCTGGAGGATCAGCGGGTCGTCGGCGTCCCGGCCGCGCAGCAGGACGACGAAGCAGCGGGTGCCGACGCTGCCGACGCCGACCACCTTGCGGGCGGCGTCGACGTAGCTGTAGCGGTCGAGCAGGCGGCCGCGCTCCTCGGGGAGGGTGGCCCGGTAGTCGGCGAGCAGGCCGCGGACCTCGTCGGCGTCGAAGCCGACGTGCTCGATCAGCGGGGGCTGGTCCTTGAAGCGGCGGCGGCCGGTGGCAGTGGTCTCGGTGAGCTTGCCGGCGGCCTGCAGGCTGTCGCGGCGGCGGGCGGCGGCCAGGTTGGCGCCGACCCGGCGGCGGGGCTTGCCCTTGAGCCGGTCGAGCAGGTCGTCGGCGTCGATCCGCCGGTACCAGACGGCGAGTTCGCCGAGGCCGGCGAGTTCGCGGACGTGCTCGCGGTAGGCGCGGACGGCGGCCAGCACCACCTGGTGGGCCTCCTGCGGGGCCTCGCCGTTCTCCTGCGCGGCGACGGCGAGGCTGGCGGCGAGCCGCTGGACGTCCCACTCGAACGGGCCGGGCAGCGTCTCGTCGAAGTCGTTGAGGTCGAACAGCAGGCTGCGCTCGGGCGAGCCGAACAGGCCGAAGTTGACCAGGTGGGCGTCGCCGCAGAGCTGGACGGTGAGGCCGCTGGTGGGGGAGGTCGCCAGGTCGCCGGCCATCACGGCGGCGGCGCCGCGCAGGAAGGCGAACGGGGAGGCGGCCATCCGGCCGGTGCGGATCGGCACCAGTTCGGGCACCCGGTCGGCGGCCTGGGCGCGCAGCACGTCCAGCGGGTCGGGCCGGTCGGCGGCGGGCCGCCAGTGCCCGGTGGTGGAGCGGGGGGCGTGCTTGCGGGCGGCGCGGCCGATCTCGGCGCGCTCGTCGACGGTCAGGTAGGGGGTGTCCACGGGCAGGGCTCCTGCGTCCTCGGGGACGGGAGACATACCGCGAGCGGCGCACTCCCCCACCGGGAGGGTGCGCCGCTCACCCGGACAGCCGTGCCGCCCGCCGGACCGCCGGCGCGGCTACATGTTGATCATGTGGCCGGCCAGGCCGTGGACCGCCTCCTTGACGGCCTCGCCCAGCGTCGGGTGGGCGTGCACGTTGCGGCCGACCTCGTGCACCGTGAGGTCCCACTGCTGGGCCAGCGTCAGCTCCGGCAGCAGTTCGGTGACCTCGGGGCCGATCAGGTGGGCGCCGAGGAGTTCGCCGTGGGTCTCGTCGCAGATCACCTTGACGAAGCCGACGGGGTGGCCGATGCCGTGCGCCTTGCCGTTCGCGGTGAACGGGAACTTGGCGACCTTGACGGCGTACCCCTGCTCGCGGGCCTGCGCCTCGGTGTACCCGAAGGAGGCGATCTGCGGCTGGCAGTAGGTGGCGCGCGGGACCATCACGAAGTCGATCTCCATGGTCTCGGCCCCGGCGATGGTCTCGGCGGCGATCACCGCCATCGCCTCGGCGGCGTGCGCCAGCATCAGCTTGGCGGTGACGTCGCCGATCGCGAAGATGTGCCCGGCGCTGGTGCGGCCGCGCCCGTCCACGGCGATCGCGCCGCGCTCGGTGAGCTGCACGCCGGTGGTCTCCAGGCCGTAGCCCTGCACCCGCGGCACGAAGCCGATCGCCTGCAGCACCTTGTCGGCCTCCAGCACCTCCTGCTTGCCGTCCCGGGTGACGGTGACCTTCACCGGCTTGTTCGGGTCGGAGTCGTCGATGGTGTCGACCCGGGTGCCGAGCAGCACCTTGATGCCCAGCTTGCGGTACTGCTTGGCGAGTTCGGCGGACACCTCGGCGTCCTCCAGCGGCACCATCCGGTCCAGGAACTCGACGATGGTGACGTCGACGCCGTAGTTGTGCAGCACGTACGCGAACTCGACGCCGATCGCGCCGGCGCCCGCGATCACGATCGAGCCGGGCAGCTCCTCGGTGAGGATCTGCTCCTCGTAGGTGACGACCCGCTCGCTCAGCGAGGTGCCGGGCAGCAGCCGGGTGGTGGCGCCCGCGGCGATCACGCAGTGGTCGAAGGTGACCATCTCGTAGCCGCCCGCGGTGAGCGCGACCTGCAGGGTGTGGTCGTCGACGAAGGTGCCCCAGCCGTCGTACTCGGTGATGCCGTTCTTCTTCATCAGGTAGTGGACGCCCTTGACCCGGCCGTCGGCGACCTGCCGGGAGCGGCTGAACGCCTTGCCGTAGTCGAAGGACACCTTGCCGTCGACCTCGATGCCGTACAGCTCGGCCTCGTTCAGCACGGTGTGCGCCAGTTCGGCGTTGCGCAGCAGCGCCTTGGACGGGATGCAGCCGACGTTCAGGCAGACGCCGCCCCAGTACTTGGCCTCGATCACGGCGGTGCGCAGGCCGAGCTGGGCGGAGCGGACGGCGGCGGTGTAGCCGCCGGGGCCGGCGCCCAGGACGACGACGTCGTAGTGCGTGCTCATGTTCCTCGTTCCTCCGAAGACTTCGACGACCGGCGGACGACCGGCGGCGGACCGGGTTGCGGCCCCGGCACCGGTGCACCCTGCGGCCAGTACATCAGGTCCGGGTCGGTCAGTGGCCGGGGAGGGCGGGCAGCGCGCCGTGCTGGAGCCAGGTGTCGAGCAGCGGGCCGAGCGGGCGGTCGGTGTAGCGGGCGGCGTGCGCGGCGAAGTCGTCGGTGGTGACGACGCCGTGCAGGTAGGCGGTGGGCCAGTCCCGGAGCAACCGGAAGAACGCCGGGTCGCCGAGCGCGCAGCGCAGCGCGTGCACGGTCAGGCCGCCGCGCTCGTAGACCCGGTCGTCGAACATGTGGCGCTTGCCGGGGTCGCCGACGGTGAGGTCCTGCGGCAGGCCGCGCAGCTGCAGGTGGGCGTCGGCGGCCTTGCGCTGGGCGGTGGGGCCGCCGGTGCGCTCGGACCACAGCCACTCGCTGTACTTGGCCAGGCCCTCGTTGAGCCAGATGTGCCGCCAGTCGCGGATCGTGACGCTGTTGCCGAACCACTGGTGGGCCAGTTCGTGGGCGACCAGCCGTTCCCAGCCGCGCCTTCCGTCGACGTGGTTGCGGCCGAAGGTGGCCATGCCCTGCGCCTCGACGGGCACGTCCAGGTCCTCGTCGACCACGGCGACGGTGTACTCGGCGAACGGGTACGGGCCGAACAGCTCCTCGAACATCCGCATCATCTGCGGCTGCCGGCCGAAGTCGAACTCGAAGGCGGCCTGCAGCGGCTGCGGCACCCAGGCGGTCTGCGGGACGTTGCCGGGCGCGAGCTCGGCGAGCTGGACCCGGCGCAGCGGGGCGATCGCCAGGCCGACCAGGTAGGAGGCGGTCGGCGCGGGCTGCTCGTACACCCAGGTGGTCGAGGAGGACCGGGTGGTGCGGCTGAGCAGCCGGCCGCCGGTGACCACCGCGTACGGCGTGGCGGTGGTCACCGTCAGCTGGTAGGCGGCCTTGTCGGCGGGGCGGTCGTTGCAGGGGAACCAGGACGGGGCGCCGATCGGCTGGGAGGCGACCAGCGCGCCGTCGGTGATCTCCTCGAAGCCGAGGCCCCCCCAGGGGCTGCGGACCGGCCGCGGGTTGCCGGACCAGTGCACCTCGCAGGTGAACACCGCCCCGGCGGCGGGGGCCTTGGCGGGCCTGATCCGCAGCTTGCCCTCGCGGTGCGCGTAGTGCGCGGGCTTCCCGTCGACCAGCACCTTGCCGATCCGGAAGTCCGCCAGGTCGAGGGTGAACTCGCGCAGCGGCTCGGCCCCCGCGATGGCGGCGATCCGGGCCGAGGCCGCCAGCCGGTTCGGGCCGGGCCGGTAGTCCAGCGCGATCTCGTACCGGTGCGCCCGGTAGCGCGGGTCGCCGTGCCGGGGGAAGTACGGGTCGTCGGCGGCGGGGGCCTGCTTGGGGCTCACCGGTGGTGCTCCTCCTGGCGCGGGGGCGGTCACGTGCTTACTGCCAGGCTTCGATCGGGTTGCCGAGCCAGCGGGTGTCGGCGGGGACCGTCTCGGCGCGCATCACGAGGGAGGCGGGGCCGAGGGTGGAGCGTTCGCCGACGGTGCTGCCGGGCAGCACGATGCCGCCCGGGCCGAGGGTGGCGCCCGCGCGGAGCTCCACAGTATCCAGCCTCATGATCCGGTCGTGGAAGAGGTGGGTCTGCAGGACGCAGCCGCGGTTGACGCTGACGCCGTCGCCGAGGGTGACCAGGTCGGCCTCGGGCAGCCAGTAGCTCTCGCACCAGACGCCGCGGCCGATCCGGGCGCCGATCGAGCGCAGCCACAGGTTCATCAGCGGGGTGCCGCCGGTGCGGCCGACCAGCCACGGCACGGCGAGCACCTCGGTGAAGGTGTCGGCCAGCTCGTTGCGCCAGACGAAGCCGGACCACAGCGGGTGCTCGACGGCCCGGAACCGGCCGACCAGCAGCCACTTGGCGGCGGCCGAGACCAGGCAGGCGACCAGCCCGGCGGCCAGCAGGACGAGGCCGGCGAGCAGCGGCTGCCCGAGCGCGCAGAGCGCGGCGACGGTGAACAGGGCGAGCGCGGCGGAGGCGAGGACCGGGACGATCCGGGCCAGCTCGGTGAGGCCGCGGGCCCAGCGCAGCCGGGCGGGGGGCTCGTAGGTGAGGGCGAGGTCGGCGGTGTCGGCGGCCCGGGGCAGCTTGACCGGCGGCATGCCCAGGTAGGAGCTGCCGCGCTTGGCCTTCTTGGGGGTGGCGGAGAGCACGCCGACCAGGCCGCGGTCGGGGACGGCCCGGCCGGGCGCGGTCATGCCGGAGTTGCCGAGGAAGGCCCGCTCGCCGATCTCGGCCCGGCCGATCCGCAGCCAGCCGCCGCCGAGCTCGTAGGGGGCGATCAGGGTGTCGTCGGCGAGGAACGCGCCGTCGCCGACCTTGGTGAGGCTGGGCAGCGCGAGCACGGTGGACACCTCGGCGCCCTTGCCGATCCGCATGCCGAGCAGCCGCAGCCAGACCGGGGTGATCAGTCCGGCGTACAGCGGGAACAGCGTCTCCCGGGCCAGGTCCATCAGCTGGCTGACCGTCCAGGCCTGCCAGCCGGTGCGGCTGTGCAGCGGGTGGTGGCCGGTGTCCAGGCCGAGCGAGAGCAGTCGGACGGCGACCAGCACCGTCCCGGCGTAGGCCAGGCCGAAGGAGAGGGTGGCGGGGACGAGGGCGAGCAGCGCGCCGCGCAGGGCGGCGGCCAGGTCGTCGCCGGGGTGGACGAACTGCCCGGCGATCAGCAGGCCGGGCAGGGCGGCGAACAGCGGCAGCAGGGAGATCGCGAGGCCGGTGGCGCCGTAGACGGCGGACCAGCCGGTGGTGCGCGGCGGGCGCTGCTTGGGCCAGGCCCGGTCGGCCTTGCCGGTCTTGACGGCGGGGGCGCCGGCCCAGCGCTGGCCGGTGGGGACGGAGCCGGTGACGCCGGAGCCGGGGGCGACCTCGGCCCGCTTGCCGATCTTGGCGCCGGGCAGCAGGGTCGAGCGGGTGCCGACGACGGCGCCGGCGCCGATCCGCAGCGCGCCGATCTCCAGCCGGTCGCCGTCCAGCCAGTAGCCGGACAGGTCGACCTCGTTCTCGACGGCGCAGCCCTTGCCGAGCCGGAGCAGGCCGGTGACGGGCGGCAGCGCGTGCAGGTCGACGTCGGGGGCGACCCGGCAGCCGAGGGCGCGGGCGTAGCGGATCAGCCAGGAGCCGGAGAGGTCGGTGGCGCCGGTGGCCTCGGCGAGGCGTTCGGCGGCCCACAGCCGCAGGTGGACGGAGCCGCCGCGCGGGTAGCTCCCGGGGCCGACGCCGCGCAGCAGCAGGCGGGCGCCGCCGGCGGCGAGGGCGAGCCGGCCGGGCGCGGACCACAGCGCGGCGGCGCCGAGCGCGAGCAGCCACCAGGGCGCGGTGGGCGCCCACGGGTAGTCGCCGACCAGCTGCAGGACGGTGCCGAGCGCGGCGAGCGCCAGCGACCAGCGCAGGCCGGTGAGGGTGGCCAGCGGCAGCATCAGCAGCAGTTGCAGCGCCTGGGCCCGGCGCGGGGTCGGGGCGACGGTCCGCTCCGTGCTCCCGGCCTGCGCGGACTTCTCCAGCAGCCGGGCGAGCTTGCGCAGGGTGGGCTGCTGGTAGATGTCGAGGACGGAGGCGGCGGGGTAGCGGCCGCGCAGCAGGGTGGTGAGCTGGGCGGCGGCGAGCGAGCCGCCGCCGATCGCGAAGAAGTCGTCGCCCGCGGAGCGGACCTGGGTGCCGAGGATCTGCGCCCACTGCTCGGCGAGCCACGCCTCGGTGCCGTAGAGCTGCTCGCCGGGCCCGGAGGTCTCCAGGTCGGGCAGCGGCCAGGGCAGCGCGTCCCGGTCGACCTTGCCGGAGGTGCGGGTGGGCAGGTGGTCGACGGTGGCGAGCAGCGGGACGAGGGCGGCGGGCAGTTCGGCGCGCAGCCGGGCGACGGCGGCGTCCCGGTCGAAGCCGTCCTGGGCGACCAGGTAGCCGACCAGCAGCTGGTTGCCGCTGCGGGCGGTGCGGACGGCGGCGGCCGCGCCGGAGACGGCGGGCAGCGCCTGGAGCGCGGCGTCGACCTCGCCGAGTTCGATCCGGCGGCCGCCGAGCTTGATCTGCTCGTCGGCGCGACCGAGGAAGACCAGGCCCTCGGCCTCGGCGCGGACCAGGTCGCCGGAGCGGTAGGCGCGCTCCCAGCCGAGGGACTCCAGCGGGGCGTACTTCTCGGCGTCCTTCTCCGGGTCGAGGTAGCGGGCCAGGCCGACGCCGCCGATCACCAGTTGGCCGCTGCCGCCCATCGGGACGGGTTCGCCGGCCTCGTCGACGACGGCGAGTTCCCAGCCGTCCAGCGGCAGGCCGATCCGGATCGGGGCCCGCCCGGTCAGCAGGGCGCCGCAGGCGACCACGGTGGCCTCGGTGGGGCCGTAGGTGTTCCAGACCTCGCGGCCCTCGGTGACCAGGCGTTCGGCGAGTTCGGGCGGGCACGCCTCGCCGCCGAAGATCAGCAGCCGGACCTCGTCGAGCGCCTCGGCGGGCCAGAGCGCGGCCAGCGTGGGGACGGTGGAGATGACGGTGATCTCCTGCTCGGCCAGCCAGGGGCCGAGGTCGGCGCCGGAGCGGACCTGGGCGCGCGGGACGGGGACCAGGCAGGCGCCGTGCCGCCAGGCCAGCCACATCTCCTCGCAGGAGGCGTCGAAGGCGACCGACAGGCCGGCCATCACCCGGTCGCCGGGGCCGATCGGCTCGTCCTGGAGGAACATCGCGGCCTCGGCGTCGACGAACGCGGCGGCGCTGCGGTGGGTGACGGCGACGCCCTTGGGCTTGCCGGTGGAGCCGGAGGTGAAGATGATCCAGGCGTCGTGCCCGGGCTCGGGGGCCTGCGCGTCGTGGCCGGAGGGCTTGACCCGGTCGAGGACGTGGTCGGCGCCGATGACGGCGTTGACGTCGGCCTCGCCGAAGACCAGTTCGGCGCGCTCGTCGGGGTCCTCGAAGTCGACGGGGACGTAGGCGGCGCCGGCCGCGAGGGTGGCCAGGATCGCCACGTACAGGTCGTTGCCGCCGGAGGGCACCCGGATGCCGACCCGGTCGCCGCGCCCGACCCCGGCCTTCGCCAGGTGGCGGCGGACCTTCTCGACCTCGCCGAGCAGGGCCGCGTAGCTGAGCACGGTGCGCCCGTCGTCGAGCGCGGGCTCCTGCGGGTGGGCGGCGGCGGTGGCTGCCAGGACGTCGACGAGCGTGCGCGGCTCGGGCGCCGTACGGGCGCGGAACAGCGCGGTTTCGGGAGCGGTCATCACGGCCAACACGGTCCTCGTCCTGGGTTCCCCGGCGGTCAACCGAAGGCGTCGATAGCAAGACAACCTGGGCAAGTTTACCGGTCGGGGCTGGTGGACGGCCGGAACCCGACCCGTGCCGGGACGGCCCGGAGGGCCGTTCGGGGGGTCGGGTTCCGGGCCGCCGGGGCGGACGGGGCGTCAGCCGGGGCGCGGGCGGGGCGGGTTCCGGCGGGCCGGGCGGCGGCGGGTCCGACGGGCCGTCAGCGCGGCGGTGTCCAGTTCCCGAGCTGGAGTTCACCCACTGTTCACCTGCCGCCGCGGGCGGCCGCTCAGCGGCCCCGGACGGGCTCGCCGCGGCGGACCGAGCCGGGGGCCCGGCGGGTCGGGCGGTCGGCGCGGCCGGCCGAACTCAGCTGCCAGGGAACTGAGATGACCATCACACCCGAGGTGAACAGCAGGCGGCTCTTCAGCCACAGCGCGGACTGGTTGTGCAACAGGTTCTCCCACCAGCGGCCCACCACGTACTCGGGGATGAACACCGCCACCGCGTCGCCGGGCTGAGCGGACGTCAGCTCCCGCACCCGCGCCACCACCGGCTTGGTGATCTCCCGGAACGGCGAGGCCAGCACCCGCAGCGGCACCGCGGGCCCGTCCGCCTCCCACTGGGCGCGCAGCTCGGCGGTCGCCTCCGGCTCGACGTCGACCGTGACGGCCTCCAGCGTGTCGGGGCGGAACGCCTGCGCGTAGCCGATCGCCCGCAGGGTCGGCTTGTGCAGCTTGGAGACCAGCACCACCGCGTGCACCCGGCGCGGCCGGGCGCCCTCGGCGGCGGCGTCCTCGACGGCCAGCTCGGCGGCGACCGCGTCGTAGTGCCGGCGGATGCCGCGCATCGCCAGCCAGAGCAGCAGCGCCGCGACCACGGCCAGCCAGGCGCCCTGGGTGAACTTGGTGATCAGCACGATCACCAGGACCAGCGCGGTGGTGACGGCGCCCAGCCCGTTGATCACCCGGGAGCGCTGCGCGGCGGCCCGCGCCGCCGGGTCGGCCTCCTCGGCCAGGGCCCGGTTCCAGTGCCGGACCATGCCGATCTGGGACAGCGTGAAGGAGGTGAAGACGCCCAGGATGTAGAGGTGGATCAGGCTGGTGACGTCCGCCCCGTAGAACCAGAGCAGGCCGCCGGCCACCAGCGCGAGCGCCAGGATGCCGTTGGAGAACGCCAGCCGGTCGCCGCGGGTGTGCATCTGCCGGGGCAGGTAGCGGTGCTGGGCGAGGATCGAGGCCAGCAGCGGGAAGCCGTTGAAGGCGGTGTTCGCGGCCAGGATCAGCACCAGCGCGGTGACCGCCTGGATGAAGTAGAACAGCACGCTGTCGGAGCCGCCGAACACGGTCGCGGCGAGCTGCGCGATCACGGTCTGCTGGGTGTACGCGTGGCAGTCCCCGGCCAGCCCGGTCAGCCGGCAGGCGTCCTCGACGTAGTGCACGTGCGAGGTCAGCGCGAGCAGCGTGACGCCGGCGAACATCACCACGGCGGTGATGCCCATCACCGCCATGGTGGCGGCCGCGTTGCGGGACTTCGGGGCCCGGAAGGCCGGGACGCCGTTGGAGATCGCCTCGACGCCGGTCAGCGCGGTGCAGCCGGAGGCGAAGGCGCGCAGGCCGAGCATCAGCAGGCCGAGGCCCTGCAGGGCGTCCTTGCCGTGCTCGGCGGTGACGCCGAGGCCCGCGGTGGGGGCCTGCGGGCTGTCGCCGAAGGCCAGCCGGACCAGGCCGGTGACCACCATCAGCAGGATGCCGCCGATGAACAGGTAGGTCGGCGCGGCGAACATCCGGCCGGACTCCCGGACGCCGCGCAGGTTCATCGCGGTCAGCAGCACCACGAAGCCCAGCGCCAGCGCCACCCGGTGCTCGGCCAGCGACCCGAAGGCCGAGATGATGTTGTCGACGCCGGAGGCCACCGACACGGCGACCGTCATCACGTAGTCGACCAGCAGCGAGGCGGCCACCACCAGCCCGGAGTTCGCCCCCAGGTTGCGCGACACCACCTCGTAGGAGCCGCCGCCGCTCGGGTAGGCGTGCACCACCTGCCGGTAGGACATCACCACCACGGCCATCAGGCCGACCACGCCGAGCGCGATCCACGGCGTCAGGTAGAGGAAGGCGGTGCCGCCGACGGTGAGGACGAGCAGGATCTCGCCGGTCGCGTAGGCCACCGAGGAGAGCGGGTCGGAGGCGAAGATCGGCAGCGCCAGCCGCTTGGGCAGCAGCGTCTCGCCGAGCTCCTCGCTGCGCATGGCCCGGCCGATCACGAGGCGCTTGAGCGCCTGGGGGAGGTTGAACACAGAACGGGAGCGTATTGACCTGGGGCGTTAAGACAACCAGGCCGCACGACCCTCACCCTGTCCGCATTTCCGCAGGCCAGCGGGCCTTTCGATGATCGAATCGAAGGGATTTCGGCCGTCAGGACCGCCGTTAAGGATTCGTCAATTTCGGTCCCGACTGCCATTGAATCGGTCGAAAACGGTCACCCGGCGGTCGGCAGTCGGGCCTCGATCGCGGCCAGCGCGGCCCGGATCGCCGCCACGTCGTCCTTGTCCGCGACCTGGTCGCCCTCGTTCAGCCGCACCAGCAGCGTCCCGCCCGGCTCCAGCACGATCAGCGAGGTCTCCTCGATCGCGTCGCCGCCCTGGTGCCGGACCGCCACGTCCAGGTCCGCCACCCGGATGCCCTGCCGGGCGATCGTCCGCCGGTCGTAGGCGCCGTCCCGGGCCAGCACCGTCGGCGTCCCGTCCAGCAGCCGGTTGAACCAGTCCCAGCGGGCCGCCTGCCGGACCAGCACCCAGTCGGTCAGCAGCAGCACCACCGCCCCGTACAGGCCGCCCGCCACCGAGTTGTCGTTCCCGATCACCGCGTTCTGCACCACGTTCGACAGCAGCAGCATCACCACCAGGTCGAAGGTGTTCAGCTGGGCCAGCCCGCGCTTGCCGATCAGCCGCAGCAGCACCAGCAGCGCCAGGTAGACCAGCACCGTGCGGACGGTCTTCTCGCCGTACGAGATCCCCGCGTCGAACATGTCCTGCCACATGCCCGCCACCGTAGGCACCGGCGCGCCCGGCGCCCGGGTGCCCACGCCCCCGCTCCCCCGGACGGCGCAGCGGCGGACCGGGCCTCCGGGGGTGCCGGGTCGGGCGGGGCGGGGTGCCGGGTCGGGCGGGGCGGCGGGGCGGGGTGTCGGGTCAGGCGGGGCGGCGGGTGGCCAGCAGCAGGCCGGTCGAGCAGTCCAGCTCCACCGTGTGCAGCCGCGGGTCGGCGTGCAGGCGCTCGCGCAGCTCCGCCACCGCGCCCGCGTGGTCGGCCGGCCAGGTCGGCTGCGGGAACAGGTCGTCGACCAGGTACAGGCCGCCCGGGGCCAGCAGGTCCAGGGCCTGGTCCAGGTGGTGGAACTTGCCCGGCCAGGTGTCCGCGAACACCAGGTCGAAGCGCTGCCCCGCCAGCCGGTCGATCAGCTCCGCGCCGTCCCCCACCACCAGCTCCAGCCGCGGGTCCGCGCCCAGCACCCGGGCCGCGACGGCCGCCGGGGCCGGGTCCAGCTCGACGCTCAGCAGGGTGGCCGCCGGGTCCATCCCGCTCAGCAGCCAGCCCGTCGACGCGCCCGCGCCCGTCCCCAGCTCCAGCAGCCGCCCGCCGGGCCGGGCCGTCGCCAGGACGCGCAGCAGCCGCCCGGTGGCGGCGTCGCAGGACATCGCGAAGCCGAGCGCCGCGCACTCGGCCTCGATGGCCGCGAGCACGGCGGGATGGGTGTCGGCAGTGAGCGCCACGGGGCACCTCCGGGGTGACGGTCCGTCAGGATGCCGGGCATCCTGCCCCGGCCCCGCCCGGGCCCGCGGGGAATTCCACCCCTCGGACGGCCGGGCCGTCCTCGGTGCTCCGGTGGCGGAACGGCGACCGCACCGGGAGGGTGACTGGCGGGGGAAGCACCCGGATGTCCCGACCGGAAAGAGCGTGAGATGCCCGAAGTCACCACCCCGTACCTGACCGGCACGCCGTGCTGGGTCGACCTGATGGCGAAGGACCAGCAGCTGGCGCTGGACTTCTACCGCGACCTGCTGGGCTGGCAGGGGCAGCCCGGCCCGGCCGAGTTCGGCGGCTACGCGGTCTGCGAGCTGAACGGCCGGGCCGTGGCCGGCATCGGCCCGGCGATGGCGCCCGAGGGCATGCCGGAGCCGCCCACCGTCTGGACCGGCTACCTGGCCAGCACCGACGCGCAGGCCACCCAGGACGCGATCGTCGCGGCCGGCGGCACCCTGCTCGTCCCGGCGACGGACGTCGGGAACCTCGGCCGGATGCTGGTCGCCGCCGACCCGCAGGGCGCGGTGTTCGGCGTCTGGCAGCCCGGCGAGTTCTTCGGCGCCCAGGTGGTCAACGAGCCCGGCGCGCTGACCTGGAACGAGCTGCACACCAGCGACGTCCTGGCCGCCACCGCCTTCTACGGCGAGGCGTTCGGCATCGAGATCGAGCCGCTGGACGGCGCCGACTCGTACTGGGAGCTGCGGGTCGGCGGCCGCGCGGTCGGCGGCGCCACGCTGCTGGCCAACGACCCGCCCGGCACCCCCGCGCACTGGATGACGTACTTCGCGGTCGACGACGTCGACTCCACCGTGGACGCGCTGGTCCGGCGCGGCGGCACCGTGCTGGCCCCGCCGTTCGACATGATGGCGGGCCGGATGACGGTGGTCGCGGACCCGCAGGGCGCGCCGTTCGCGATGATCAAGCCGCAGCCGCTGTCGTAGCTCCTCGCGGCCGTGCCCGCACCGCCCGTCCCGCGCCGCCCGTCCCGGTCCGTCCGGGGCGGGCGGTCGCGCGTGCCCCGGGGCCGCTCAGAGCAGGAGCGGGCCGCAGGTCACCAGCAGCGGCAGGACGGGCGCGCCGGCGCTGGTGAGCGCGGCGGCCGCGCACAGCGCGGGGTGCGGGGCGGCGGCCGGGTGCAGCAGCCGGCGCACCCGCAGCAGCGCGGCGGTGCCGCCGGCGCCGAACGCGGGGTGCGGGGCGCGGCCGCCGGCCACCCGGAACACGGCGGCGGCCAGCGCGGCGCGCGGGTGGCGGCGCACCGCCCGGTCGTCGGCGGCCATCTCCAGCAGCAGCGGGACCTCGCGGGCGGCGTGCCGGGCCAGCGGCAGGTACGGGAAGGCCGCGGCGAAGGCGTCGGCGGCGGCCCGGGCCAGGTGGTGGCGGCCGGAGACGTGGGCCCGCTCGTGCGCGAGCACGGCGGCCAGTTGCGGGGCGGTCAGCAGGTCGAGGGCGCCCCGGGTGAGCACGATCCGGGGCCGCCACCCGGGCAGGCAGTACGCGGCGGGCACCGGGTGGTCGAGGACGTGCGCGCCGAGCGCGGGGTCGCGGACGGCGACCAGGTCGAGCAGGGCCCGGTGGCGGCGGCGGTGCCGGGCGGTGCGCAGCAGCGCGCCGGCCAGCCGGGCCGCCGGGAGCAGCGCGGCGGCGGCCGGTATCAGCAGCCGCCAGGCCGTCCCGGCGGGCAGGCCGGCGCCGTGGGCGGTGCCGCAGAGGTGGACCCGGCCGGTCAGCAGCAGGTGCAGGTGGACGCCGGGCGCCGCGAGGTGGTGCACCGCCAGCACCAGCGCGGTGACGAAGGACAGCGCGAGGCCCTGCCAGAGCGCGACGGCGAGCCGGGGCGCGCGGTGCGGCCAGCGGGCCCGGGCCAGGGCGCGGGGGGCGAGCAGGCCGACCAGGGCCGCGTAGCCGAACAGGGCGGGCGCGACGGTCACCAGAAGCTGCCCGGTTGCTCGGGGTCGTGGCCGTGGGCGGTGCCGTTCGGGTGGCCGGTCGGGTGGCCGGTCGCGTCGCCGGTCATGTCGCCGTGCGCGTCGCCGTGCGCGTCGCCGACGGAGTCGATGGCGGCGCGCAGGGCGGCGAGTTCCTCGGGGGTGAGCTGCCCGACCAGGTGGGCGAGGGCGCCGGTCGGGTTGGGGCTCTCGCCGAGCACGTCGCGCATCAGCGCGGCGCTGTACGCCTCGCGGGTGCAGGCCGGGCGGTAGCTCCAGGCCCGGCCGGACTTCTCGCGGCGCAGCATGCCCTTGCGGTACAGGATGTCGGCGACCGTCATCACGGTGGTGTAGGCCAGCGGCCGGGACCGGTTGAGGTCGTCGACGATCTCGCGGACGGTGGCGGGGCGGTTCCAGGTCCACAGGCGGTCCATGATCTCCGCCTCCAGGTCGCCGAGTCTTCGCACGTTCCCGCTCCGTCCTGCGTCCCCCGTGGTCGGGCCCATCGTAGTGGCGGGGAGCGGGTTGCCCGGTGATCTACGGGACTACTAAGTTGTGTCGTAGTGATCGCCCGGACGGCGGGTGGCCGACCTGAGGAGTGTCCGCAGCCGATGGGAACGCACCGAAGGCCCAGCCCGACCGCCGCCCGCGCCAGGACCGCCGTGCTCGGCACCGTCGCCGGGGCCGCCGTCCTGCTGCCGGTCACCTCCGCCTCCGCCGAGCCGGTCGGCAACCTCGACCAGATCAAGGCCAAGGTGGACCGCCTCTACGAGGAGGCCGAGTCCGCGACCGAGCAGTACAACAAGGTCGACGAGCGCTCCAAGCAACTCCAGGGCGAGGCCGGGAAGTTGCAGGACCGGCTGGCCGGGCAGCAGGGAAAGATCGTCGAACTGCGGGAGACCCTGGGCGCGTTGGCCGCCGAGCAGTACCGCAGCGGCGGCATCGACCCGACCGTCCAGCTGATGTTCAGCTCCTCCCCCGACGAGTACCTGAAGCAGGCCAACCTGCAGGGCCTGGCCACCGGGCAGCAGAGCGACGCGCTGCGCGCGGCGCTGCGGCTGCAGCAGTCGATCGACCAGGACCGGGCCGAAACCGCCGCCAAGCTCGCCGAGTTGGAGGAGGCCCACAGCACGCTGGCGGGCCGGAAGGCCGAGATTCAGGGCAAGCTGGGCGAGGCCGCCCGCATCCTGTCCGGCCTGAAGGCCGCCGACCGGGCCAAGGTCAACGGCGACAACGGGCAGGCGGCGTCCCGCGGTTCGGCCCGCGAGAGCTACAGCGGACCGGCCACCGGCCGGGCCAAGGCCGTCCTCGACTTCGCCTACGCCCAGGTCGGCAAGCCCTACCACTGGGGCTCCCAGGGCCCGGACATGTTCGACTGCTCCGGTCTGACCCGCTCCGCCTACCGGGCCGGCGACGTCAGCCTCCCCCGGATGTCGCAGGACCAGTGGAACTCCGGCAAGCGGATCGCCCGCTCCGACCTCCAGCCCGGCGACCTGCTCTTCTACTACGGCGACCTGCACCACGTCGGCCTGTACGTCGGCAACGGCAAGGTCCTGCACGCCCCGCGCAGCGGCAAGAACGTCGAGGTCGTCGGCATCGACACCATGCCGTACATGGGCGCCGTCCGCCCCTGAGGCCCGGCGCCCCGCCCGGCGCGGGGGGCTGTGGCAGGATCTGCGCAGGTGGCCGGGTGCGCCGGCCGGGAGCGGAGGGACCTGTCGTGGGGAGTGCTGTCGCGCCGGAGCCGCTGCTGCTGCGGGACGGGCGGCCCGCCGTCGCGGGGTGGTCGCTGGACCCGGCGATGCGGCACCTCAACCACGGGTCGTTCGGGGCGGTGCCGCTGGCCGCGCAGCGCGAGCAGCAGCGGCTGCGGGAGGAGATGGAGCGCTCCCCCGTGGTGTGGTTCCCCGCACTGCCCGGGCGGGTCGCCGCCGCGCGCTCCCGGATCGCCGAATTCCTGCGCGTCCCGGCCGAGTTCACCGCCCTGGTGCCGAACGCCAGCGCCGGGGCGAGCGCCGTGTACGGCAGCCTGCCGCCGCGCGACGGCGGCGAGGTGCTGGTCACCGACCACGGCTACGGGGCGGTCAGCATGGGCGCCGCCCGGCTGGCCCGGCGCTGGAACGGGCGGCTGCGCACCGCGCACGTCCCGCTGGGGGCCGGGCCCGAGGAGGCCGCGGCGGCCGTGCTGGACCGGGTCGGGGAGCGGACCTCGCTGATCGTCCTGGACCGGATCACCTCCGCCACCGCCCGCTACCTGCCGGTCGACCTGATCGGCCGGGCGGCCCGGGAGCGCGGCATCCCGCTGCTGGTCGACGCCGCGCACGTGCCCGGCCTGGACGAGGACCCGCTGGCCGGGGCGGACTGCGACGCCTGGGTCGGCAACCTGCACAAGTTCGGCTGCGCGCCGCGCGGCACCGCCGCGCTGGTCGCCCGGGGCGAACTCCGGCACGCCCTCTACCCGTTGATCGACTCCTGGGGCGGCGAGGACCCGTTCCCGGAGCGCTTCGACAGCCAGGGCACGCTGGACGCCACCGGCCCGCTGGCCGCCCCCGCCGCGCTCGACTTCGTCGCGGAGCAGTGGGGTTGGGCCGAGGCCCGCCGGTACATGGCCGAACTCGCCGACTACGCGGAGGAGTTGATCGGCGGGGCGATGACCGCAGCGACCGGCGAGCCGGCCCGGGCGGACGTCGGCATGCCGGTGAACGCGCTGCGGCTGGTCGCGCTGCCCGCCGGGCTGGGCCGCACCCGGCTGGAGGCCGACGCCCTGCGCGACCGTCTGGCCGCCGAGTTCGGCGTGGAGGCCGCGTTCACCAGCTTCGACGGCACCGGCTACTTCCGGCTCTCCACCCACGTCTACAACACCCCGGCCGACTACGAGTACTTCGCCGAGCGCTGCGTGCCGCTGCTGGCCGACTGGGCCCGGGGGCGGCGGGACTGACGCCGGGTCAGGGCAGCTGGTAGTCGAGGTGCACCCGGTGGGTGCCGTCCTCGTCGATCACGATGGAGCCGGTGCCGGTGATGCCGGCCAGGCCCGCGGTGCCGCTGCCCGGGACGACGGCGAAGTACTCGCCGTCCCGGCCGCCGCCGAGGGTGGTGGCCGAGTGCGCGAAGTTGAAGGCGCCCTCGGCCTCGTGCAGGCACCCGGCGAAGGACTCCATGGCGAGGTAGGTGCCGACACCACTGGCCTGGTCGAACGCGGCGGTGAACAGGGTGCGGGAGCGCCCCTCGACCTCGCCGCGGAACTCCTTGCGCATGGTGGCCACGCCCACCCCGGAGGCGGTTTCGATGTCGCCGGCCGGGAGGTCGACGGGGGTGAACTCGCTGACGGTGAAGGTTCCCGATGCTCGCATGGGCGCGATGCTAGGGGCCGCCACCGACAGTTCCGGGCCCGGGGCGGGTCGTCAGGGGGTCCTGACCGGAACCCAGTCCGGGTAGGTGATCTGCTCGGGCGGCGCGTTGCGGCGGCGGCGCCAGGCGATCAGGCCGAGGACCAGCCCGAGGAGCAGCACCACCGGCGTCGCCAGGGCGAGCAGGCCGATGGTCGTCACGGCCCCGCGCGCCTCCTTCATGTCGCGGTGGGTGGCGGCGGCGAGCGGGACGGACCGCCACTGCCGGGAGTCCAGCGAGTTGGCCCGGTTGTCGCCGAGCAGGAACATCTGCCCCTCGGGCACCGTCACGTCGAAGCAGGCCCGGCCGTTGGACGTGCCGCCCCGCAGGTAGGGCTCGTCGAGCGGGGCGCCGTTCAACTGCATCCGGGAGCCCGCGCAGTCGCCGATCCGGTCGCCGCCGAGGGCGACCACCCGCTTGAGCATCTGGATCGGCTCCTGGCCGTCGACGGCCGGGTAGTCGATCAGGACGACGTCGCCGCGCCGGATCTCGTCCGGGTGGACGCCGACCAGGGTGACCCGCTGGCCGGGCACGTAGGTGGGCGCCATGCTGGTGCTGCCGACCGTCATCGCGCGCGGCTTCAGCGCCAGCACGTACCCGACGGTGCCGACCCCCAGCAGGAGGCCCAGCACCAGGGCCGCCAGCGCGACCTTCCCGAGCACACCCCAGCGTCGCACGATGCCCCCACTTCCCGATGTTCCGTTCCCGTACTTCCGCCGGGAGTGTAGTGGCCCGGCCCGAACACCCGTGCCCCCGGGGGACGGTTCACCAGCGCGGTTCCGGCACGGCCGCGGGCTCGGCGACCCAGCCGGCCGCCAGCACCAGCCGCGAGGCGCGGTGCACGGCCAGGAAGGCGAACGGCCGGTCGAAGACGGCACTGATCCGGCGCACCCGGTACGGGGGCCGCTCGGCCGCGCACCCGACGGCGATCCCGAGGGCGGTGACGGCGGCGGCCCGGAAGCCGCGCGGCCCGAACGCGGCGGTGACGGACTGGGCGGCGGCCCCGACCGCCAGCGGGTGGGTGCTGATGCCGGGGAAGTGGCCCCGGGTGAGGTCGGTCGCGGCCCGCAGCCCGAACACCTCGGCGCGGTCCAGCAGGTCGTGCCGCTCCGTCAGGTCGAACGCCACGGTGGTGACGGCGAGTTCGGGCTCCCGCCAGTAGCTGGGCGTCCAGTGGGCGTGCAGCCCGGGCCCGGGTTCGCCGTCCGGCAGCGCCGAGCCCGGGCGCAGCAGGGCGGGCCGTTCGGCGGTGCGGACGGCGGCGGCCAGCACCTCGCCGGGCGCGGCGTCCGCCGGGCCGAGGCAGAGGTGGACGTCCACGCCCTGCAGGCCGAGCACCTGGAGGACGGTGAGCGGCCCCGCCGCGGTCTCGGCGACGCCGACCCGGTCGAGCAGCGCGGTGCGGCGGTCGAGGACGCCGACGTGGCGGTCCTGCCACGGCCCGGAGCCGAACTTCCTTACGTCGCCGGTGAATCGGCGTATCCAGTCGGTGCGGACGGTGAGCGCGCCGGCCAGCAGCAGTTCGGTGTTCTCGTCGACGGCGATCGGCATCCGGGGGATCTCGCCGCCGGTCCGCCCGGCGGCCCAGGCGTCGACGGCGGCGCGGTCCACGTCCTCGTCGCCGGTGATCCGGCCGCGGGTGTGCGGGGGCAGCGCGGCCTGCCAGCGCAGGTCGAGCGGCAGGCGGTCCCTGGTCCACACGCCGACCGCGGTGCGGACGCCGCGGATGCGGTCGAGGGCGTCCAGCAGTTCGCGCCCGGCCTCGGCGGCGGCGTCCGGGCGGACGGCGAGGGCCTCGGCGAGTTCGGCGGCGGCGGTGCCGCCGGCCCCGGCGGCGAGCAGCGCGAGCGGGGCCCAGGCGCCGGGGGCGCTGAACACCGTGTTCTGCCCGGGTTCCGCGACGGCGCGGCCCCAACGGGTCGTCAGGTCGTTGACGGCGCGGACGGTGTGGTGCATCGGCACGGTGCGGCTCTCCCCGGGGCGGCGGCTCTCGGGCGGAGCGTAGGGGGCGCGGCGGCCCGGCCGCGAACGGTTATCCGGCGGGGGCCGCGGCCGGGCCTGTCCGGTCGGCCGGGCGGTGCTGTCGGCCGGGGCGGCGGTGGCCTCGGGGGGGGGTCGTGGACCTCGCCGCCCCACCGGTGCACCGAGCGGGTGGGGTGGACCTGGGGACGGGCGGCGAGGTGTTCACGGACCGGGGTGGCGGCGAGGGCGGAGTCCTCGTCCTCGTGGGTGGTGGTCACCCTCGGGTGCCGGTGCCGGTGCCGGTGCCGGTGCCCGGCCGTGGGCCGGGCGTACAGGGGTCGGGAGTGCCGTCGGTGGGGCGACGGCGGTCCTGGGTGCTTCGGGTGGTGCTGGTGGCGCGCCATGGCGGCTCGGGCACCCCGCGCTCGAGCCGCCATGGCGCTGGCGGATGCGGCCCCGGTCTCCCGGTTTTCCCCTCCCACGGAGTGGGGGCCTCACCGCCGCTTCGGGTGGCTGTCGCCGCTGACCGCCCCGCGGGGGGGTGAGTTGCGGTCAGCGGCGGGACCAGGGGGTCCGGGGGGGGGACGGACCCTGGGGTGGTGCGGTCAGCGGCGCGACCAGAGGGCCGGGACGTTCGGCGGCTCCCAGCCCGCGTAGGCGATGTGGCCCTGGATGCAGACGTAGGTGACACCGTTGTAGGTGACCTGGTCGCCGGCCTTGTAGCTGGTGCCGACCTTCCAGGTGGTGGTGCCTCCGCCGCCGGTGTTGCTCGGGCTGGGGCTGGGCGAGCCCTGGGTGGGGCTGCTGGTCGGGCCGGTGGTGGGGCTGCTGGTCGGGCGCGGCGTGCCGTTGACGTTGAGCACGAAGTCGAAGCTGGCCTGGCGCCCGTTGCCGACCTGGCGGACCGTCATCACCAGGTCCGGGTCGAAGATGGTGTCGGTGGCGTTCCGCGGCTCGTTCGGGAAGTACAGCTGGGTGGTGAGGATCGGCTGCCCGGGGGCCTGCACCTTGACGTGGATGTGCCGGGTGCGGCCCGGGTAGAGACCGGGGACGATCGTGGTCAGCGTGTAGCCGCCGTTGGCGTCGCTGAACTGGTGGCCGCGGAAGGTGTAGCCGCTGTTGTCGTAGTTGCCGTTGGTGTCGGCCTGCCAGAAGTCCAGCAGCGCACCGGGGATCGGGGCGCAGTTGCGGCCGAAGACGTACCCGCTGACGGTCAGCGGGACACCCTGGGTGCCGGAGGTGACCAGGCTGGTGCGCAGCGGGGAGCCGGGCTTGAAGTACGGGCCCTCGATCTGCTCCTCGGTGAGGTGGTCGCCGTCCTGGCAGTCGGGGGTGAGCGGGAGCGTGGTCGACCCGGCCGCGGCGTTGTCGCGGGCGAGTGCCGTCCCGCCGCCGATCAGCACGGGGGCGGCGCCGGCCAGTGCGGCGGCCTTGAGCAGGCTCTTGCGGCTGATCTTGCGATCGCCCAGGTCGTCCATGGGGTTGTGGGGGGTGGACATGGCTCTCCGTTCGGGTGCTTCGTCGGTCGCTCGGTCGCCGCACGCCCGGATTCCCTTTGGATGGGACATGACACCTGGAGAGGTCGGGTCTCCCGGCACGGCGGCGCTGTGTGGGGTTGCTCAGACGCTAGGCCCTGCCCGGCCGGGCCGTCGATGGACGGGGGCGGCCGGACGTGGTGGATTCCTCAGGCGTGGTGAATTCCTCGGCCCGAGCTGCTGTTCGGCCCCGCTCGACCCGCCCCGCTCGACCCCACCACGCGCGGTCTCATCCGGCGCGTTCGCGGAACTCGCCCGGGGTGCAGCCGACTTCGCGCCGGAAGAAGCGGCAGAAGTAGGCCGGGTCGGAGAAGCCGGCCGCCGCCGAAACCTGACGGATCGTCAGGTCGGTGGTGGCGAGCAGCCGTTTGGCCTCCAGGGTCTGCTGCTCGCGCACCAGCCGGGCCGGGGTGCGGCCGGTGGCCTCCTTCACCACCTCGTGCAAGTAGCCTGCCGAAACGCCGAGTTCGCGGGCCAGCGCGAGCACCGAGCGGTCCGCGCGGCCGCCCTCGGCGATCATCCGGCCGAACCGCTCGGCGAGCGGGTGCACCGCCGAGCGGGGGCCGCCGCCGATCCCGGCCCGGGCGGCCCGCGAGGCCCGGACCAGCAGGACGTGCAGCAGGGCCTGCAGCACGCCGACCCCGCCCTCCAGTCCGGCCTCGTGCTCGGCGGTCAACTCCTTCATCAGGTAGGACAGTTCGCGGTGCGCGGCGCGCTCCGGCCGGACCGGCGGACCGGCCCCCAGGGTGCGCAGCAGCGCCAGGTCCTCCGGGTGGCGGAGCAGGAAGTCCTCGTTCAGCAGCAGTACCCAGCCGTCCAACTCCCGCACGCCGCGCCAGTGGTGGACCTGGCCGGGGAGCACGGTGAACAGCACCGGCGGCTCGATCCGGTGCTCCGCCAGGTCCACCAGGTGCGTCCCGCTGCCGGTGGTGACGTAGGCCAGCTCGTAGAAGGCGTGCCGGTGCGGGAAGTCCGCCCGGGACAGTGGCCCGAGCGCGTCGAACCGGCCGACCGCGAACGGCACCAACCCCGGTTCCGGCACATCGAGTTCGTGCAGTTCCAGTCCGGTGACCATCGTTCGGAGCGCCATCGCGCCAGTCTGCGCGCCGCCCCGGGGCCCGTCCAGTGGTCCATACCAAATGGCACGGACTGGCAAGGCCGGGCCGCTGCCCGCGCCCCGGGCGGCCGCCGGTGCTCCGGGCCGCCGCCGGTGTTTCAGGTCAGCGGGCGGGGCTGGTCGCCGTGCGGGCCGAACAGGTGGAGGACCTCGACGGCGGTGGAGTCGGCCGGGCCGAACCAGTGCGGTTCGGTGGTGTCGAACTCGGCGACCTCGCCCGGGCCGAGGCGGACGTCGCGGTCGCCGATGATCAGGCGCAGGCGGCCGGAGAGGACGTACAGCCACTCGTAGCCGCCGTGGGTGGTCAGCTTCGGTTCGCGCGGCGCCAGGACCTGCTTGAACACCTGGACCCGGCCCGGGTACTCGGTCAGCGGGACGATCACGCTGCCGCCCCGGTGGCGGCGCGGGGCCAGGTGCACCCGGGGGTCGCCGGTGGCGGGGGCGGCGATCAGCCGGTCGAGGGCGATCCGGTGCGCGCGGGCCAGCGGGATCAGCAGGTCCAGGGTGGGGCGGCGCTTGCCGGACTCCAGCCGGGACAGCGTGCTCACCGAGAGGCCGGTGGCCGCCGCGACGGCCTCCAGGGTCAGGCCGCGCTCGCGGCGCACCGCGCGCAGGCGGGGGCCGATGCCGGCCAGCACGGCCGGGAGGTCGAGGTCGTCCTCGGGGGCCGCGAGGAGGTGGTTCGGGTCGGGCGGCTCTTCCATGGCCGCCATTGTGCGCCACTTCTTTGCGGTTCCCGCAAGAACGGTGGGCGGCCGGGGGCGGCGCAGGGGACGCTCCGGGCGTCAACTCCCCCTGCTCCGCCGCGAGGTGCCGCCATGGCCACGACCGTCCCCCGCTCCGCCGCCCCTGCCCCGCCCGTCCCCGACACCGCCCGGCGGCGGTGGGCCGTGGTGGCGGTCTGCGCCCTGAGCCTGTTCCTGGTGGGGCTGGACACCACCGTCGTCAACGTCGGCCTGCCCGCGATCGGGACCGGACTGCGGGCCGACACCCGGGCCCTGGAGTGGGTGGTCGACGCCTACACCGTGGTGCTGGCCGGACTGCTGACCACCTCCGGGGCGCTGGCCGACCGGTTCGGGCGGCGCCGGGTGTTCCGGATCGGCCTGCTGGTCTTCGGCGCGGCCTCGCTGGCGTGCGCGGCCGCGCCCTCGGTCGGGGCGCTGGTCGCGGCCCGGGCCGTGCAGGGCGTCGGGGCGTCGATGCTCAGCCCCGTGGCGCTGGCGATCGTGGTCGCCGCGATGCCGGACGCCCGGGAGCGGGCCCGGGCGATCGGGGTCTGGGCCGCGGTGTTCGGCCTCAGCATGGCGGCGGGCCCGCTGACCGGCGGGGCGCTGCTGGCCGGGCTCGACTGGCGGGCACTGTTCTGGATCAACGCCCCGGTGGTCGTCCTGGCGCTGCTGCTCGTCCACCGCCTGGTCCCGGAGTCCCGGGCCGCCCGGCCGCGCCCGCTGGACCTGCCCGGGCAGGTGCTGCTGTCGCTGCTGGTCGGCCTGGCCGTGGCGGTCCTGATCGAGGGCCCGCACCTGGGCTGGACCTCTCCGGCCGTGCTGGGCGGCTGCGCGCTGGCCGGGGCGACGGCCGTCGCGTTCGGCGCCGTCGAACGGCGCAGGCCCGCGCCGCTGATCGACCTCGCGCTGTTCCGCCGCCCGTCCTTCGGCGCGGCCGTGCTCGGGGCGGTGGCCGTCTTCGTCGCGCTGAACCTGACGCTGCTGCTGAACACCTACTACCTGCAGCACGTCCGCGGCCTGTCCGCGCTGGCCGCCGGGGCCACCACCCTGCCGATGGCGGTCGCGGCCACCGTCTGCGCGCCGCTGGCGGGCACCCTGACGGGGCGTCACGGGGCGCGCCGCCCGCTGCTGGCCGGGGCCGTCGCGCTGATCGCGGGCGCGCTGCTGCTGACCGGGCTGGACGACCGGACGCCGCTGGCGCTGCTGCTCGGCGCCTACCTGCTGATCGGCACCGGGATCGGCTTCGCCAACGCCCCGCTCACCCACACCGCGGTCGGCACCCTCCCCCGCGACCGGGCCGGCCTGGCGGGCGCCGTCACCTCCACCGCCCGCCAACTCGGCGCCGCCGTCGGCATCGCCCTGGCCGGCGCCCTCGTCACCGGCCGCACCCCCGACCGCCTCGCCGACGCCACCCACCCCGGCTGGCTCCTCACCGCCGCCTGCGGGGCCACCCTCCTCCTCGCCGCCGCCACGGCCCGCCCCGCCGAAGGGAACTGACGCCCCACCGGCCGCCCGCGCAGAACCCCGGGGCCCGGACCGAACCGCCTCCGGCGGGAGCCTCAGGGGGCGTCCGGCGGGGGTTCGAGGCGGAAGCCGACGCCGCGGACGGTGTGGAGGTAGCGGGGGGCGGTGGGGGTTTCGCCGAGTTTGCGGCGGAGCCAGGAGAGGTGGACGTCGATGGTCTGGACACTGCCGTAGCTGTCCTGCCAGACCTCGGCGAGGATCTGTTTGCGGGTGACGACGGTGCCGGGGCGGGCGGCCAGGTGGGCGAGGAGGTCGAACTCGCGGCGGGTGAGGTCGAGCGGGGCCTCGTCGAGGGTGGCTTCGCGGCGGCGGGTGTCGACCAGCAGGCCGCCGACCCGCAGCAGGTGGGTGACCGGGGGCGCGGCGGCGGTGGCGCGGCGCAGCACGGCGGCGATCCGGGCGCTGAGGTGGCTGCCGGAGAAGGGTTTGACCAGGTAGTCGTCGGCGCCGTCGTTGAGCAGGCGGACGATCTCGTTCTCGTCGTCGCGGGCGGTGGAGATGATCACGGGCACGTCGGTGACGCTGCGGATCATCTTGAGCGCGTCGCTGCCGTCCAGGTCGGGCAGGCCGAGGTCGAGGACCACCAGGTCGCAGCCGGCCCCGGCGACCTCGCGCAGGGCGCCGAGCGCGGTGCCGACGCTGCGGACGGGGTGGCCGGCCGCGGTGAGGTGGCGGATCAGGACGGTGCGGACGAACGGGTCGTCCTCGACGACCAGGACGGTGGGCGCGGCGGGTCGCGGTGTTCCGGGGGCGGGGGCCGCCAGGAGCCGCGCGGAGGGGTCGGGCATGCTCGGGCTTTCCGGTAGGCGGGGTGGGGCGGCGAACTGCCGGGCGATCGTACGGCGTTGACCGGTCGGTGGCACCCGGACGGCGGCTTTTGACCACCCCTCCCCCGGCATCCGGTCCGGGACGCCGCTCGACCTGTTCGACCCGAACGCATTCGGTCGTTTCCGGCCGCCCGACCGCCCCCGACCGAGGGTGGTGACTCTCCGTGAAACATGAGGGCGGCTCAACGGAGGGAGCATACTATTGATCATTTGATCAATAGCTCCAAAGGGGCGGATTACCACCGGTATCACCGGCCGGATCGGCGCTGGACGGTCCATGCCAGGAGCCGCGGACCGGTCACTGCTCGTAGGTCTCCACCAGCGGCGGGTGCCCGTTCCAGGTGGCGAAGACCGAGGAGGTGCGCCCGTCCTTGGTGAAGTCGACCCGCAGCCAGGTGTCGGTGCGCCACACCTGGACGGCCCAACCCGGGCCGGGCGAGGCGGAGATGAGGGTCGCCGAGTCGCGGCCGAGCGCCAGTGCCACCTGGCCGCCCCGGACGCTGTAGCCCCGGCTGTCGTCCGCGGCCGCGGTCGTACGGACGGCGGTGGAGGGCGAGGGCGCGGCGCTCCTGGGCGCGCCGGTGGCCGTCGCGGTGGGCGGCCCCGTCGACGGGGCGGGGCCCGGCGTCCTGCTCGCGGAGGGGACGGGGCCGGGCAGCGGCGGCAGCGCGCCGGGGTGGGCGCTCGTCCGGTCCGGCACGAACACCGCGTCGGGCGGCCCGAAGACCGCCTCGCGGAGCACCAGGTTGACGCCCGCCCAGGAGATGCCGGCCGCCGCCGCGGTGGCGACGAGCCACGCCGTCGCCATGGTCCTGATTCGCATGGCCGACATCCTGCACCACGGTAGCGGAATTCCGATCACCGCGGCCCGGCTTTCCGTCCGAATTGGCCCCGGGGACGCCCGGTGGTGTATTCATCCACGGGTAACCGGAGCTCTCGGACCGCAGGTGGGAATATGTCTAGGACGTGGTGGCGAATACCTCGGGCGCGGCTGCGGTGAGGGGCGGAATGGCCCGGTTCGCGGTCGCGGTGGCCGCGATGGTCGCGCTGGCGTTCCTGATCCCGCTGGCGCTGACCGTCCGCGAGTTCGCCCGGGAGCGGGCGTTCGCCCAGGCCGAGCAGCAGGCCGCCGCGATCGAGCCGGTGCTGGTGGTGACGGTCGAGCAGGAGCAGCTGCGGCGGGCGCTGGCCAGCATCCCGGCGGGCCGGGCGGACCGGATCGCCGTCCACCTGCCGGCCGGGGCGGCGTGCGGCGCGCCGCACGCCGCACCGGCGCGGGTGGCGGCGGCGGCCGGGCAGGGGCGGGCGTACACCACCCGCGTGCCGGGCGGGTACGCGGTGCTGCGGCCAGTGGTGGTGGAGTCCGGGGAGACCGCCGTGGTGGAGGTGTACCTGCTGGACGCCGACCTGACCCGGGGCCTGTGGAGCACCTGGCTGGTGCTCGGCGGGGTCGCCGTCTGCCTGGTGCTGATCTCCAGCCTGGTCGCCGACCGGCTGGCGGCCCGGCTGGTCGGCGCCACCCGGGACCTGGCGGCGGTGGCCCGGACGCTGGGCTCGGGCGACCTGGACGCGGTCGCCGACACCCGGGGGCCGTACGAGCTGCGCGAGGTCGGGCTGGCATTCAACGCGATGGCCCGACGGATGCGACAGATGATCACCGCGGAGCGGGAGTTCGCCGCCGACCTGTCGCACCGGCTGCGCACCCCGTTGACGGCGCTGCGGTTCACCGCGTCCGCGCTCGACGACGGGCCGACGGCCGAGCAGACCCGGGAGGCCGTGGACTGGCTGGAGCGCGAGGTGGACTCGGTGATCACCAGCGCCCGGGCCGGTGGCGGCGGGCGGCGGGAGCCGGACCGGTGCGACGCGGCGGCGGTGCTCGGCGAGCGGATGGCGTTCTGGTCGGCGCTGGCCGAGGACCAGGGCCGCCGCTGGGACTGGACGGCCGGCCCCGGCCCGGCCGAGGTGCCGGTCGGGCGGGCCGACCTGGCCGCCGCGCTGGACGCCGCGCTCGGCAACGTCTTCCGGCACACCCCGGCGGGCACCGGCTTCGCGGTGGCACTGCGGGCCGACGAGCGGGTGGTGATCACCGTCGGGGACGCCGGGCCGGGCATCGCCGACCCGGCGGCCGCGCTGCGGCGCGGCCACGGGACCGCCCGGGACGGCTCCACCGGGCTGGGCCTGGACATCGTCCGGCGGCTGGCCGAGGACGCGGGCGGCGCGCTGCGGCTGGGCCGGTCCGCGCTGGGCGGCGCCGAGGTCGAACTGACCCTGCCGGGCGGACCGGCGCCGGAACTGTTCCCCGCCCCGCCGGGGCCGCGGCGGCGCGGGGGCGGGCGGCGGCGCGACCGGGCTCGGGCTCGGGCGGGCTCGGGCGGGCCGGTGAAGAGCTGCTGACGGGCGGATTGGAGTTTCTTCAAGAACGGCGGGAAGTGCGTTAAAGCGTCCGTTGCGGGAACGTTATCGAGGCGCTTTTCCGCAGCTCTCCCGCTGTTAGAGTCCGGTGCCGTGAAGACCGGAACCATAAACCTCGCCCGCATTTCCCGACCGCTTTCCACGGCCCTCGCCACGACGGCCTGCGCGGGAATTCTCCTCGGTGGTTCGGCGCAGGCGGCCGACCCCGCCCCCGGCAGGTCGGCCGCCTGCCCGGGCCCCGGCCAGTTCCCGCCGATCGGCCACGACCCGAAGTTCACCGACGGCAACGTGGCGCTGTTCGCCGGCGGCGGCTACACCGTCGACGGCGGGGCCGCCGAGGCGGAGGGCCTGCTGGTGGTCGGCGGGGACGCCGTCTTCGCGAAGAACCCGGGCGGGGTGTTCAACGTCGGCCGGGTGGGCGCCGGTTCGGGCATCCTGCCCGCCTCCGGCCAGGTGATGCTGGCGGTCGGCGGCAACCTGAAGGTCGCCAAGGGCACCACCGTCGACATCGGCTCCGGCCTGATCAGCGGCCCGGGCTACGGCGGCGGCGTCCGGGTCGGCGGCAGCATCGACGAGCAGGGCAGTCTGCAGACCAACGGCGGCGAGCGCGGCTCCGGCCGGGGCGCGGCGGCGGCGCTCGACCCGTACGCGGGCTTCGGCGCCACCGTGCAGGCGCAGTCCGCCGCGCTGGGCGCGCTCAAGCCCACCGGCACCGCCAAGGCCGCGGGCGGGACGGTCACCTTCCGCAGCACCGGCCCGTCCACCGGCGGCCTCCAGGTGTTCGAGCTCGCCTCCGCCGACCTGGACGGCGCCTCGACCTTCGTCTTCGAGTCGATCCCGGCGGACGCCTCGGTGCTGGTCAACGTCACCGGCGCGCACCCGGTCTCGATCTCCCCGATGGCGGTCGGCTACAACGGCGAGCGGGTCGACGTGTACAGCTCGGCGCACTTCGGCGAAGCCTCCGCCAAGGTGCTCTACAACCTGCGGGAGACCCCGAGGCTGACCCTCGGCGGCGGCGGCAACTTCATCGGCTCGCTGCTCGCCCCGAAGGCGTCCGCCGACCTGACCGCCAGCACCAACGGCCGGGTGTACGTCGGCGGCGACGTCCGGATGCACGGCTCCGGCAACGAGAGCCACAACTACCCGTGGACGGGCACCCCCGTCTTCTCCTGCACGCCCGCGCCCGGCCCGCAGCCCAGCGCCCCCGCGAGCCCCGGCCCGACCCCGTCCACCCCCGGCACCGCCCCGTCGCCCTCGCCCAGCACCCCCGCCGGACACAAGCCCGCGCCGACGCCCACCGCCCCGCGCTCCACCGCGCCGGGCGCGCCCGCCCCGTCGGCCTCCCCCGACACGCCCGGCGGCCGGCCCCCCGGCTCCTCGCTCGCCCTCACCGGCGCGGGCGGCACCGCGGCCCTGGCCGGGATCGGCGTCGCGGCGGTGGCCGGCGGCGGCGCGCTGCTGGTGGCCTCCCGCCGCCGTCGCCGCCGCAACGGCTGAGCGGCCCCTCGACCGCGGGCGCGGCAACTCCCCGGACGCCGCGCCCGCACCCCCTTCTCCCGCCCGTACCTCTTCCCCGCCCGCCCCTGGACCGTCCTCCCGGAGGGACCGCGCCATGTCGTACCCGAGCTGCCCCGACTGCGGCTCATCGCGGAGCGGTGGCGCGTGCCGCTGTCCGTCCGCGCCCGCGTCCGGCGACCCGATCCCGCTGGTGCGCCCGTACGCCCCGCCCGTCCTACAGGTCCATGACCGGCGACTTCCTTCCGCTTCAACGCTGTTCACCGTCACCGAGGCCCCCGCGCCGCCCCCGGCGGCGGAGTTGGGCCGGTACGCCATCGCCCCGGCCGGGGCCGTCCGGCGCGGCGGCGCGCACCGGCTGCGGGCCTGGACCACGCGTCGCGCCGGGGCGCTGGTGGTCTCCTCCTGCGTCCTCGCGGTGTGCGGCGGCGGACTCGGCACCACGCTGTCGGCCCCGCCGGACGCCGACCGGGCACCCCGGGTCGTGGCGCTGCTGCCGGACCCGACCGGCACCGCCCCCGCACCCGCGCCCTCGGCCGACGTCCCGTCCGCGGCCCCGTCGCCGAGCGGCGGCGGCCGTCCGAGCACCGCCCCGACCGGTGCCCGGCCCCGGCCGACCGCCACCCGTCCCCCGGCCGCCGCCGGACGTCCCGTAGCCCCCGGCGCGCCGTCCACCGGGCCGAGCGCCCCTGCCGCCCCGACCACCGACCGGCCGCCGAGCGGCAGCCCCGTGCCCGTGCTCCGGTACGGCGACTCCGGCCCGCAGGTGCGCCGCCTGCAGAACCTGCTGCTGGACCTGGCCTGCGCGCCGCCCCGCTACCGCACCGTCACCGGGACCTTCGACGACTGGACCCGGGCCGTCCTGACCTCCTTCCAGCGCTCCGCCGGCGTCCGGGGCGAGGACGGCGCCTACGGCCCGGCCTCCCGGGTCGCGCTGGAGGCCGCCGTGCCCCGCTGCTGAACCCTCCTGCTTCCCAGGCGTATTGCCGCCGCGCCGATCCACCAACGAGGCACCCGCAACCCCCTCCGACGACCCCGACCTCCGACGGGACGGACCCCGTGAACGCTCCCCTGCCCGGCGACGTGCTCGCCGCCGTCCTCGACGCCCTGCCCGACCCGGTGCTGCTGATCGACAGCAACGGCACCGTACTGGCCGCCAACTCCCCCGCCCACCAAGCCTTTCGGGCCCCGGGCACGGTGCTGGTCGGCCTCGGCGTCCTCGACCTGCTGCCCGGCCTCGGCCTGCACCGCATCCCCGGGTCGACGATCGGCGCGGGCGGCCCCGGCCCGGCCGAGACCGTCCGGATCACGGCCCGCCGCACCGACGGCACCGCCTTCCCCGCCGAGGTCCGCAGCAGCGGGATCGGCAGCGACCTGGCCGCGCTGCTGCTGCCCGTCGGCCGCGCCCGCCCCACCGGCCTCCTGCTGCTCACCGCCCGGGACCTGACGGAGAGCCGACGCCTCCGGCGCGAACTGCTCCGGCTGCGCGCCGAGACCGAGACGCTGCTGCGCACCTGCGCCGAGGGCGTCCTCGGGGTGGACGCCGACGGGCGGTGCGTCCTCGCCAACCCGGCCGCGCTGCGCCTGCTGCGCTACCGCTCCGAGGAGATCGCCGACCGGCCGGTGCAAGCGCTGCTGCACCCCGGCCCGACCACCGTCCCGCCCGCCGTGCTGACCGCGCTCGCCACCGGTCGCCGCTGCGGCGGTCCCGCACTGCTGCGGCGCAGCGACGGGCTGCCCGTCCCCGTCGACCTGCGGGCGGTGCCGGTGCAGGTGGACGGCCGGGTGGTGGGCGCGATGATGGCGTTCACCGACCGGGGCCGCGAGTTGGCCGCCGCCGCCGAACGCGCCCACCTGACCGCGCTGCTGCGCGAACACCTCGGGCCGTCCACGGCCGTGCTCGCCGACCGGCTGGCCCGGCTCGCGCACGATCCCGCGTCCCGGCTGTGGCCCGAGGCGGTCGACGAACTCCGGCACCTCGCGGGCGAGTTCGCCCGTTCGCGGGAACTGTTCGAGCAGGTCCTCGCCGAGTGCGCGCCGCACGGGGCGGTGCCCGTCGATCCGGCAGAGTCGGGCCGGCCGGCAGCGGACCCGGGCGGGGTCGGTTCCCCCGCCGTGTCCGGGCCGTCGACGGTGCCGCCGACCGGCGGGCGGAACCGGGACCGCGTCCGGGTCGAGATCACCGGTGCGGGTGGACGGAACGAACTCCTTTCGCTCACCGATGAGTCGATCGCGGGACACGGTGGGGTGCTGCGACCGCGCCACCCGGCCGACCGCCCCGGCAGCACCTACGCGGTCGACCCGCCGCTCCCGTCCGTGGACCGCTCCCCGTCGGGTGCGCGGCGCCGACACGCCCGGCCCACCGATCTCCCCGAACCGCCTCCCGGGGCAACGGGCGCGGCCCTGCCCGGCCGCCCCTCCCCGCCGGCCCTCGGACCCGCGCCGACCGCTTCGTCCGTACCGGTGGTGCGGCGCACCGCCTGACGCCGCGTCAGAGGTGTGCTCCGCACCGTCCGCAGTCACCGCACCACGCCTTCGAAGGGAACCCCCATGCGCCCGTACCGCCGACTGCTCGTCCCCGCCCTGCTGACCACCGTCCTCACAGTGGCCGCCGGCGCCGGGACCGCCCAGGCGCACGGCTCGATGCAGAAGCCGCTCAGCCGCCTGGAGGGCTGCTACCTGGAGGGCGCCGAGAGCCCCAAGTCCGCCGCCTGCCGGGCCGCCGTCGCCGCCGGGGGCACCGCCGCGCTGTACGACTGGATGAGCCTGCGGATCGGCGACGCCGCCGGGCGGCACCGCCAGTTGATCCCGGACGGGCACCTGTGCAGCGCGGGCAACGACATGGACAAGGGGCTGGACCTGCCGCGCGCCGACTGGCCCGCCACCAACCTGAGGTCAGGGGCCGCCTACACCTTCGAGTTCCGGGCCACCGCGCCCCACAAGGGCACCTTCCAGCTCTTCCTGACCAACGCGTCCTACTCCCCCACCAAGCCGCTGACCTGGGCGAACCTCGACCCGCAGCCCTTCCTGACGGCCACCGACCCGCAACTCTCCAACGGCTCCTACCTCCTCCCGGGCACGATCCCGTCCGGCCGGACCGGCCGCCAGCTCCTCTACGTCATCTGGCAGCGCTCCGACAGCCCGGAAGCCTTCTACTCCTGCTCCGACGTGGTCTTCGACGGCACCGGCACCGCGGCCGCCCCGCCCACTCCACCCGCCGCCCCGACGACCGGCCACACCCACAGCCCGACCCCCTCCCCGTCACCGTCCCCGTCCCGCGTGTCCTCCCCGAGCGCCACCGCCCCGACCACTCCCCCGCCCCCGACGTCCCTCGCCCTGCCCGCCCCGACCGCCCCGCCCATCCCGCTCGACAGCCCCCGCCAACTCGCCGCCACCGGCTCGAACCGCTCCCCCGGCCTGATCATGGCCATCTGCGCCGTCTTCCTCCTCGCCGGCGTCACCGTCCTCCTCCACCGCCGCCTCCGCCCGGGCCGGGGCACCCACCGCTGAGCCCGGACGCGGTCGACCTCGGCGCCCTGGTAGCAGTGGGCGTCGGTGACGACGAACGGGTCGATCAGCAGCGCGGCCCCGGCGCGCGGGATGGTGTCCGGTGCGGTCCAGGTCTCGGCGCAGTGGCGCAACGTGCCGGTGAGGTCGGCGAAGAGGGCGGGGTCGAAGCGCTCTCGGGCCGTGCGCAGACGTTCCGGGGCGGAGTCGGTGGCGGACGCAGACCGGATCGTCCGCGGAGGTGGGGCGTGCGGGCGGTGGAGGAACGTCTTACTCGACGTGTCCCCAGGTCATCTCCGGCCCCGGCGGCCACTCCTGCCCGAAGAAGTCGAACAGCGTGTCGTCCTCCAGCTCCCGCACGGCTTCCCGCCAGGACGGGCGGCCGCCGACGACGAATCCCTGGAAATCCCCGCTCGACACCAGGTAGAGCGACCTCACCTCGTCGAGGCCGAACTTCCTTCCGCATTCGACCGCCTCGTCCGCCGAGGGGCGACGGATCGTCAGCCCCTTCATCCTCGGCTTGACGCAGAGCGTCTCCACGTTCCCGACGTAGATCTCCACTCTGGTGTCGATCCCGTCCACCGGGCGTGGATTGCTCCGCAGCAGCATCGTGCAGTGGGAGGGACTGAAGCTCCAGAGCTCGAACATTCGGTCGGATCGGTACTCGGCCATGGGTCAGACCAGGATGAGGTCGCCGCAGGATTCGGCGAGGGCGGTGCGGGCGGGTTCGGGGAGGCCCTGGTCGGTGATGAAGCAGTCGATGTCGGTGAGGGCGGCGAAGCTGCTGAGGCCGACGATGCCCCACTTGGTGTGGTCGGCGACGGCGACGGTGCGGTGGGCGGAGGCGATCAGGGCGCGGTTGGTCTCGGCCTCGGCCAGGTTGGGGGTGGTGAGGCCGGCCCGTTCGCTGACGCCGTGGGCGCCGATGATCAGGAGGTCGACGTGGAGCGAGCGGATGGACTGGTCGGCGAGCGGGCCGACCAGGGCGGCGGAGCGGGTCGGGGCGCCGCCGGTGAGCAGCAGCGCGGGGCCCTTCTCGCCGCCCCGGGTCCGGACGAGTTCGGCGACCGGGAGGGAGTTGGTGACCACGGTGAGGCCGGGGACGTCGAGCAGGCGGGCGGCGACGGCGTAGGCGGTGGTGCCGGCCGAGACGGCGACCACGCTGCCGGGCTGGACCTGGGCGGCGGCGGCCTCGGCGAGCGCGGCCTTGGCGTCGGTCTCCAGGCCGGACTTGGCCTCGAAGGCGGGTTCCTCGGCGGTGGCGGTGCGGGCGACGGCGCCGCCGTAGACCTTGCGGACGCTGCCGGCCCGGGAGAGCGCGTCGAGGTCGCGGCGGACGGTCATGTCGGACACGCCGAGCTGGTCGACGAGTTCGGCGACCTTGACGGCCCCGTCGCGGCGTACCAGGTCGAGGATCAGGGCCCGCCGCTGGTCGGCGAGCAGTCCGCTGTCGGTCACTGTGGCCTCGTCCTCCGCTGGGCGTGTCGGAATGGTCAGCATAGTGGGAGGGGGCCGCTACCCGAAGGCTCACCCCTGTTGGGCTGTGGTGTTGTGTGTTTGAATGTGTTTGATAGAGGACTGCTGCTCACCCCGCTCACCCTGCCCGCCCCGCCCGTGAACGCCCCCCGCTGGAGTGCCCGATGACCACCGCTGCCGCCACCGCCTTCACCGCCCGCTACGGCGGCTCCCCCGACGGCGTGTGGGCCGCGCCGGGCCGGATCAACCTGATCGGCGAGCACACCGACTACAACGAGGGCTTCGTCATGCCGGCCGCCCTCCCGCACACCACCCAGGTCGCCGCCCGGCGCCGCGAGGACGGCGTGGTCCGCCTGTTCAGCGCCCAGGGCGACGCCGAGGTCGCCGAGCTGGCGCTGGACGCCCTGGCGCCCGGCTCGGTGCCGGGCTGGGCCGCGTACCCGGCCGGCGTGTTCTGGGCGCTGATCGAGGCCGGGCACGTCCTGGGCGGGGCCGACCTGGCGTTCTCCTCGGACGTCCCGACCGGCGCCGGCCTGTCCTCCTCGGCCGCCCTGGAGTGCGCCACCGCGATCGCCCTGGACGACCTGTTCGGCCTCGGCCTGGACGCCCCCGCCCGGGCGCTGGTCGCCCAGCGCGCCGAGAACGCCTTCGTCGGGGTGCCGTGCGGCGCCCTCGACCAGATGGCGTCCAGCTGCTGCGTCGCCGGGCACGCCCACTTCCTGGACACCCGCACGCTGACCGGCCGTCAGGTCCCGCTCGACCTGCCCGCCGTCGGCCTGACCCTGCTGGTGATCGACACCAAGGTCAAGCACGACCTCGGCGACGGCGCGTACGCCGGGCTGCGGGCGGGCTGCGAGCGGGCCGCCGCGCTGCTCGGCGTGCAGGCGCTGCGCGACATCCCGATCGCCGAACTGGGCACTGCCGAGGCCCAGTTGCCCGCCGAGCTGCGGCCGCTGCTGCGCCACGTGGTGACCGAGGACCAGCGGGTGCTGGACACCGTCGCGGCGCTGGACGCGGGCGAGCCGCGCGCGCTGGGCCCGATCCTCACCGCCGGGCACGCCTCGCTCCGCGACGACTACCGGGTCTCCTGCCCGGAGACCGACCTGGCGGTCTCGGCCGCCAACGCGGCGGGCGCGCTGGGCGCCCGGATGATGGGCGGCGGCTTCGGCGGCTCCGTCCTCGCCCTGGTCGACACCGGCCTGCTGGAGACCGTCGAGCGCGCCGTCCACGCCGCCTTCGCCGAGGCCGGTTTCGGCGCCCCGCAGACCTTCACCGCCACCCCCTCGCAGGGCGCGCACCGGGTGGCCTGACGCCCCGTCGGGAGGAATGTGCGAAGGCCCGCCCCGGGGGGGCGGGCCTTCGCACATTCCTCCGCCGAACGGTGGATACGACCGGACCCGCCCGCGGGGTGCGCGGGCGGGTCCTGGGGAGCGGGGCGGCGGGGCGGCGGGGCGGCGTCAGAGCTCGCGGAGGGCGCGGGCGGCGGCCTCGGGGCGGATGTCGTTCATGAAGGCGCCCATGCCGGACTCGGTGCCGGCCAGGTACTTGAGCTTGCCGGCGGTCCGGCGGATGGTGAACAGCTCCAGGTGCAGGGCGAGTTCGGCCTCGGCGGGGCGCGGGGCCTGGTGCCAGGCGGCGATGTACGGGGCCGGTTCGGGGAACAGCCGGTCGAAGCGGCGCAGCAGGTCGAGGTAGATCCGCGGGAACTCGGCGCGGGCGTCCTCGTCCAGGGCGGTCAGGTCGGCGACCCGGCGGTTGGGGTAGAGGTGCACCTCGTAGGGCCAGCGGGCGGCGAACGGCACGAACGCCGTCCAGTGCTCGCCGGCCAGCACCACCCGGGAGTCCTCGGCGCCGGCGGTGGCGCGCTCGGCGGCCAGCACGTCGTCGTACAGGTTGCGTCCGGTGGCGCGGTGGTGGGCGGCGACCCGGTCGAGGGCCTGCGCGGTGCGCGGGGTGGTGACCGGGAAGGCGTAGATCTGGCCGTGCGGGTGGCCGAGGGTGACGCCGATCTCGGCGCCGCGGTTCTCGAAGCAGTACACCTGCCGGACGTCCGGGCGGGCGTACAGCTCGGCGGTGCGGTCGGTCCAGGCGTCCAGGACCAGGCGGGCGCGCTCCTCGGTGAGGTCGACGAAGGAGGCGCCGTGGTCGGAGGTGAAGCAGACCACCTCGCAGCGGCCGGTGCCGGGCGTGAGCGCGTACGGGCCGTCGGACCAGGCGGCGACGTGCTCGACGGAGGAGGCGGCGAGCGACGGGAAGCGGTTCTCGAACACCGCCACCTGGTAGTCCTCGGCCGGGATCTCGCTCAGCCGGTCGCCCCGCGAGGGGCAGAGCGGGCACTCGTCGGCCGGCGGGTGGTACGTCCGCCCCTGGCGGTGCGCGGCGATCGTGACGGCGTCGCCGGTGAACGGGTCGACCCGGATCTCCGACGCGCCGGCGGTCGGGTCCAGCGGGCGCCGGTCGACGGCGGCGCGGTCCGCGGGCTCGATGTCGTAGTAGACCAGTTCCCGACCGTCGGCCAGCTTGGTCACCGTCTTGTGCACGGCGGCACTCCTCAGGGGCTCGAATCGCGGCTCGGGCGCAGAACGAGCCGACACATCAAACATCTTCGAACATTCGGCACCACAATGCAACACCCATCGGCGGTCGGCACCGCTCCGGGGACGGGACGGCGTCCCCGGAGCGGTGCGGCGGAGCGGGGCGGCGGAGCGGGGCGGCTACGCCTCGGCGAGGGCGTCGGTGACCAGGGCGCGGGCCTCGGACTGGACCCGGGCGAGGTGGTCGGCGCCGAGGAAGCTCTCGGCGTAGATCTTGTAGACGTCCTCGGTGCCGGAGGGCCGGGCCGCGAACCAGGCGTTGGCGGTGGTGACCTTGAGGCCGCCGATCGCGGCGCCGTTGCCCGGCGCGTGGGTGAGGACGGCGGTGATCGGCTCGCCCGCCAGGGTGTCGGCGGTGACCCGGGTGGCGTCGAGGGCGGCCAGGGCCGCCTTCTGGGCGCGGTCGGCGGGGGCGTCGACCCGGGCGTAGACGGGGTCGCCGTGCGCGGCCGTGAGCTCGCGGTAGAGCGCGGACGGGGTGCTGCCGGTGACGGCGGTGATCTCGGAGGCGAGCAGCGCCAGCAGGATGCCGTCCTTGTCGGTGCTCCACGGGGAGCCGTCCCGGCGCAGGAAGGACGCCCCGGCGGACTCCTCGCCGCCGAAGGCGACCGTCCCGGTCAGCAGCCCGTCGACGAACCACTTGAAGCCGACCGGGACTTCGAGCAGTTCGCGGCCGAGCGAGGCGGCCACCCGGTCGATCATCGAGGAGGACACCAGGGTCTTGCCGACCGCGGCCCCCGCGGGCCAGTCGGCGCGGTGCCGGTACAGGTAGTCGATGGCGACGGCCAGGTAGTGGTTGGGGTTCATCAGCCCGCCGTCGGGGGTGACGATGCCGTGCCGGTCGGCGTCCGCGTCGTTGCCGGTGGCCAGGGTGTAGGCGTCGCGCTTGCCGATCAGCGAGGCCATCGCGTACGGGGAGGAGCAGTCCATCCGGATCTTCCCGTCCCAGTCCAGGGTCATGAACCGCCAGGTCGGGTCGGTGAGCGGGTTGACCACGGTGAGGTCGAGGCGGTGGGTCTCGGCGATCCGGCCCCAGTAGGCGACGGACGCGCCGCCGAGCGGGTCGGCGCCGATCCGCACGCCCGCGGCCCGGACGGCGTCCAGGTCCAGGACGGCCGGCAGGTCGTCGACGTAGGCGCCGAGGAAGTCGTAGCGGCCGGTGGTGTCGGCGGCCAGCGCCCGGGTGTACGGGATCCGCCGGACCTCCTTCAGGTCGGCGGCGAGCAGCTCGTTGGCGCGGCGCTCGATCCAGCCGGTGGCGGTGGAGTCGGCCGGGCCGCCGTGCGGCGGGTTGTACTTGAAGCCGCCGTCGGCGGGCGGGTTGTGCGACGGGGTGACCACGATGCCGTCGGCGAGCGCGGCCGGGCGGGTCCGGTTGTGGGCGAGGATCGCGTGCGAGACCGCCGGGGTCGGCGTGTACCCGTCGGCGGTGTCGAGCAGCACGGTGACACCGTTCGCGGCCAGCACCTCCAGGGTGGTGGCCCGGGCCGGCTCGGACAGCGCGTGGGTGTCGATGCCGAGGAACAGCGGCCCGGTGGTGCCCTGTTCGGCCCGGTAGTCGCAGATCGCCTGCGCGGTCGCCGCGATGTGGTCCTCGTTGAACGCCGTCCGCAGCGCCGAGCCCCGGTGCCCGGAGGTGCCGAACGCCACCCGCTGGGCCACGTCCGCCGGGTCGGGGTGCCGCGTGTAGTACGCCGTCACCAACTGCGCGACGTCGATCAGGTCCTGCGGCTGGGCGGGCTGTCCGGCACGTTCGTGCACCATGGTGGCCACTCTCCTCGGTCGGTGGTCGGGTCGGTCCGTCGACCATCATGGTCGCCGGACCCCGCCGGCCGCGGTAACACCGGGGGGCGCTGCGCCGACGGTGCGCCGACCGGGACGTGACGGGAGGTCGGCGGACGGCCCGTCAAGTCCCGGGGCGGGGAGAGTGCTTGCCGCTAGCGCTTGCCGCGCCGCTTGGCCTGGGCGGCGCGGCCGGTGGCACCGCCGCCGGTGCCGCCGCCGCGCCGGGCGGGCTTCGGCTTCTGGCCCTGGCCCTGGCCCTGCGGGGTCCTCGGCTTGCGGGCGGCGGGCTGCTTCGGGGCGCGCTGCTGCTCGGCGGCGGCCGTCCGGCCGCGCGAGCTGTTGGCGGTGCGGCCCCGGACGATGCCGATGAACTCCTCCACCAGGTCGGTGGTGGCCTCCTCCGGCCAGGCCAGCGCGACCTGGGACTGCGGGACCTCGGCGAGGGTGCGGTAGGTCAGGTCGCGGCGGTGGTGCAGCCGGGCCAGCGACTGCGGCACCACCAGCACGCCGACGTTCGCCGCGACCAGTTCGACCGCGTCGGCGGTGGTCGCCGGGCGCTCGAACGCGGGGCGGCCGGGCAGCCCGTCCGGCCAGTCCAGCACGTCGTCCTGCGGGTGGAAGACGATCTCCTCGGCGAGGTCGGCGGCCGTGACCTCCTCGGCGGCGGCCAGCCAGTGGTCCTTCGGGAAGACGACCACGGTGGTCTCGGTGTACAGCGGGATCGCGCTCAGCACCGTCCGGTCCACCGGCAGCCGGACCAGCCCGGCCTCGGCCCCGCCCGCGAGCAGCAGGGCGTGCCCCGGGGCCTGCTCGGACTGCAGCAGCTCCAGCCGGACGTCCGGCAGGCGCTCCTCCCACACCCGCAGCCACTTGGTGGGCGTCACCCCCGGCACGTACACCAGGCGGAACGGGGCGGCGGCGGGCTGCTCGATCTCGGTCACACCCCCAGGCTACCCACCGTGACCAGGACCGGTGCGCGAGGCCCGCGCGCCGGGGCCTATACCCTTGGAGCATGACTACGCCCAAGCCCAAGACCTCCCAGACCATGAAGCCCGCCACGGCGGCGAAGAAGCTGGGGATCTACCTGGCGGCGACTCCCGCCGAGTTCCAGGCGGGCGTCGTCACCCGCGACGAGCTCAACGCCCTGCAGGCCGAGCCCCCGCAGTGGCTCGCCGACCTGCGCCGCAACGGCCCGCACCCGCGCCAGGTGGTCGCCAACCGCCTCGGCGTCTCGGTGACCGGCCTGAACCGCGCGGGCCTGACCGAGGCGCTCACCTCCGAGCAGATCGACGCCCTCCGCGAGGAGAACCCGGAGTGGCTGCAGCGCGAGCGGACCCTCCAGGCCGAGGTCCGCAAGGAGGCCCAGCGGGTCAAGGACGCGGCGGCCAAGGCCGAGGCGATCAAGGCCGCCCGCGCCCGCGCCAACTCCGGCCGCCGGTAACACGATCCGACCGTTCGAAAGGGTGTCTCCGGAAGGAGACACCCTTTCGGATGATGTGCGCACGACACCGGGGTGTTCGCCGGACAGGAATCCGACGGGCCGTCAGCATGGGGCCCATGACGTCCCTCCGCCGCACCTCCTCGGCCGCCCTCGTCGCCTGCGCGGCCCTGCTGCTGCCGCTCGCCCCCGCCGCCCAGGCCGCCGCTCCGGCCGCCGCCGGGCCCCGTCCGACCGAGGCGGCCGTCAACGGCCTGCTGGACGGCATCCGGCAGGACCCGGCCCGGCTGGACGCCCTCCTGCGGGCCATGCCCAAGGGCGGCGACCTGCACAACCACCTGTCCGGCGCGGTCAGCACCGAACTGCTGATCCGGCTCGCCGCGCAGGACGACCTGTGCATCGACGCGGTGACCTTCACCTCGGCCGGCGGCCCCTGCACCGGCACCGCCCGCCCGGCCCGGGACGCGCTGCCCGAGGGCGAGTTCCGCACCCAGGTGATCCGGGCCTGGTCGATGCAGGACTTCACCCCGGGCGCGGAGTCCGGCCACGACCACTTCTTCGCCACCTTCGGCAAGTTCGGCGAGGCCAGCTGGCGCCACCCCGGCACGATGATCGCCGAGGTCACCGACACCATGGCGGCCCAGCACCAGAGCTACCTGGAGACCATGCTCACCCCGGCCTCCGGCGGGGTGGCGGCGCTGGCCGCCAAGGTCGGCTTCGACCCGGACCTGGCGGCGCTGCGGCAGAAGCTGCTCGCCGACGGGCAGATGCAGGCCCTGGTGGACAGCGCCCGCGCCGACCTCGACCGGGCGATGGACGAGTACCGGGACACCGAGCGGTGCGGCACCGCGCAGGCCCGGCCGGGCTGCGCGGTGACGGTGCGCATCCAGTCCCAGGCGTCCCGGGCGTCCACCCCGGCCCGGGTGTTCGCCCAGCTGCTGATCGGCATGGAACTCGCCAGCCAGGACGAGCGGTTCGTCTCGGTCAACCTGGTGCAGCCGGAGGACTACCAGTCCTCGCTGGACAACTACCAGCTGGAAATGCAGATGCTGGACTACCTGCACCCGCTCTACCCGAAGGCCCACATCAGCCTGCACGCGGGCGAGTTGGTGCCCGGCCTGGTGAAGCCGGAGGACCTGACCTTCCACATCCGGCAGGCCGTGCTGACCGGGCGGGCCGAGCGGATCGGCCACGGCGTGGACGTCACCCACGAGGACGACGCGGCCGGGCTGCTGCGCACCCTGGCCGAGCGCAAGGTGCTGGTCGAGGTGCCGCTGACCTCCAACGCGCAGATCCTCCAGGTCGAGGGGCGGCAGCACCCGTTCCCGCTGTACCGGAAGTACGGGGTGCCGACCGCGCTGGCCACCGACGACCCGGGCGTGGAGCGGATCGACATCACCCACGAGTACGTGCGGGCGGCGCGGACCTACAACCTGAGCTACACCGACCTGAAGGACCTGGCGCGCAACTCGCTGGAGTACGGCTTCGTCTCCGGCCGCAGCCTGTGGCGGGACCGCGACGGCTTCCGGCCGGTGCCGGAGTGCCAGGGCCGGCCGATCGGGTCGGCGAACCCGACGCCGAAGTGCGCGGCGCTGCTGGCGGCCAGCCCGAAGGCGGCGCTGGAGTGGAAGCAGGAGGGCGACTTCCGCGCCTTCGAGGCCGCGGTGCTGAACAAGTAGCCTGTGGAGAAAGCAGGTTGACGGCCCGTCGGGAACCTCCCGGCGGGCCGTCGGGGCTTGCGGGCGGTCGGGTCAGCGGCGGGCCAGGCGGTCGCGGAGTTCGGTGAGCGGCTCGGCGGCCTCGGGGGCCTCGGCGGCGCGGAACATCGCGATGGCGGTGTCGAGCCGGGCCAGCGCGGCGGGGGTGCGGTCGAGCCGGTCGGCCTCCAGGACGGCGGCGACCCGGATCGACTCGGCCCGGCCGCCGAAGGCGTCGGCCCCGAGGGCGGCGAACGCGGTGACGGCGAGCTCCATCTCGGCCAGCGCCTCCTCGTCGCGGCCCAGGCTGCTCAGGGTGCGGGCCCGGGTGTCGTGCAGGGTGCCGTCGGGGCAGCCGTAGTCGTCGAAGTCCTGGCCCTCGGCCGCGGCGGTGCGGGCCACCTCGGCGGCCTCGTCCAGCCGGGCCAGGGCCCGTTCGCCCGCGTCGGGGCGCTCGGGGCCGCTGCGGTCGGCGATGTGCCGGGCCTGGCGCAGCAGCATGTCGAAGACGCCGCCGGGGAACGGGGCGGTGCGGTGGCTGTCGAGGGCGCGTTCCCGGGCGAGGTCGGCGGCCGGCCACTGGTCGGCGACGGCGAGGGTGGCCGCGGCCTCGGCGGCGACCATGGTGTGGATGTGCCGGTCCTCGAAGTCGGCGACCTGGTCGGCGAGCAGCAGGTACTCCTCGGCGGCGGCCCGGGGTTCGCCGATCCGGCGCAGGCCGCGGGCCAGCACGAGCCGGGCCTGGGCCCGCTCGCGGACGTCGAGTTCGGCGAACGCCGGTTCCAGCAGCACGGCTTCGAGGACGGCGACGCCGTCCTCGGGCCGGTCGGCGCCGCACAGCGCCTGCCCGAGCATGATCCGGGCGGAGGCCGCGTCGTCGGCCTCGCCGAGGCGGTCGTAGCGGGCCGCGGACTCGGTGAACGCCTTGACGGCCTCGGCGAGCAGTCCGAGGCCGAGGCAGGTGCGGCCGAGGCCGTCGTGCACCCGGGCGGCGCCGCCGGAGCGGTCGCCGTACCGGGCGGCGAGCCCGGCGGCCCGCTGGAACTGCTCGTGGGCGGCGGCCAGGTCGTCCCGGTACATGGCGAGTTCGGCGCGCTGGCCGTGGACCTGGGCGAGCCGCCAAGGGGCGCCCGCCTGTTCGATCAGCTGCTCGGCCTCGGTGATCAGCCGGTCGGCCTCGGCGAAGGCGGCGCCGTCCTCCTGGTGGCGGCCGACCAGGAAACGGGCCCGGGCGCCCAGCAGGCGGGCGTTGGCCCGGCGGTGCGGGAAGCCGTGCCGGGCGGCCTCGGCGTCCAGCAGGGCGAGGGTGGCCTCGGCGGCGGCGAGCGCCTCCGGGTCGGGCCCGGGGCCGTCGGGGCCGGCCGCCGAGGCGGCCTCGAAGACGGCGCGCAGCTGGGTGTTGGCCTGGAGCTGCAGCACGGCGACCAGCTCGCGCCCGCCGAACGGGGCGTCGGAGGCCGCCAACTCCTCGATCCGGGCGCGCAGTTCGAGGATGGTGTCGAGGTCGCCCGGCCGGTCCCCGGTGGGGCCGGCCAGCCGGGCCCGGCAGCCGAGGGCGCGCGCGGTCAGCCCGGCCTGCTCGAACAGGTCGGCGGCCTCGGTGTAGCGGGCGGCGGACTCGTCCTCGGGGAGCCGCTCGTCGAAGGCGCGCTCCAGGGCGAGTTCGGCCCGGACCCGGGCCAGCGGGCCGAGGCCGGACTGTTCGGCGTCCTCGGGGTGCCGGTAGCCGGGGGCGTCGAGCAGGGCGGCGATCCGGTTCCACTGCTGGAGGGCCCCGGGGTGGCTGGTGATGCTCGACTCGCGGGCCAGGGCGACGAGTTCGGCCAGGTCGGCGGGCTCCTCCGGGGCCGCCGGGGCCGCCGGGGCGGGCTCGGCGGCGGCGGGGGCCGGTCCGGCGGCCCGCAGGCCGAGCGGGAGCGGTTCGGCGGTCAGCGGGGTGCGGGCCAGCCGGGCGCGGCGGGCGTCGCCGACCGCGGGGGTGCCGTTGCGGGCATCGAAGCGGGCCGACAACTCCGTTCCCTCGCGGTCGAGTTCGGCCAGCAGTCCGGCGGCGGTCCAGGTCGCTCCGGGCGGGCCGGCCACCGGCAGGTCGGCGTGGCCGTCCGCGACCAGCCGGGCCAGCAGCAGCTGGACGCCGGTCAGGAAGTGCAGCCGGGCCAGCGGGTCGCCGTGCCGGGCGAACAGGTCCCGGTTCTCGGCCAGGATCTCCAGGCCGCGCGGCTCGTTGCCGGTCAGCGCGCAGAACTCCACGTGCAGGCCGACGGATTCGGCCGCCGCCGAGCGGCCGCGGGCCCAGCGGTACCCGGCCAGGTGGGCCGAGCGGGCCTCGTCGGTCCGGCCGGTGCGCAGCAGCGGCAGCAGGGCGAGGGCGCGGCTGGTGTGCGGCTCCTCGGCGCAGGAGTGCTCGCCGGAGAACACCGGGGCCCAGATCGACAGGGCCCGCTCGTCGTCGCCGCGGGCGGCGAAGTACTGGGCCTGGTGGCGCAGTTCGCAGGCGTGGCAGTCGCTGTAACGGGAGCGCCAGCGGGTCGCCCAGAGTTCGAAGGCGTCCTGGACGCCGGTGCCGGTGTGCGCGGCGAGCTGGTACTGCCGGGCGTAGTAGGGCTGCAGGTCGTGGCCGCGGGCGAGGTAGTGCTCGCGCAGTTCGCCGTGCCAGCGGCGGACCGCGTCGAGCGGCACCTCGGGGACGGCGAGCAGGGCGGCGGCGACCCACTTGTAGCGCCAGTCGGTGGCGTGGTCGCCCCAGCCCTCGAAGGCGTCGGGGTGTTCCTTGCGGAGCCGGGCGATCCGGGCGAACACGACCGGGAGCTTGCGCCGTTCGGCGTCGTACTCGTACGCCTCGGTGAGTTCGAGCAGCGCGACGGCCATCAGCTCGGGGTCGTCGAACTGCTCGGCGGCGTCGACGAGTTCCTCGGCGGTGACGGTGCGCGGCCGGCCGTGCGGCTGTTCGTCGTTGGCGCGCAGCGCGGCCCGGACGGCGTCGGGGGTGTCGAGCATCACGGCTCCTGGTGCGGCGTGGTCGGCGGGTTCTGCGCGGCGGGCGGGTTCGGCCCGGCGGGTTCGTGGCCGAGCACGGCGTGGTCGAGCAGGGCCAGGAAGGAGCGGTTCAGCAGGGCGGACTCGCTGGCCTTCAGCGGGCGCCGGGTGAGCAGCAGGGCCTGCCCGTAGAGGGCTTCGATCGTGGTGGTGGCGAGGTCGTGGTCGCGGATCGCGGCGGCCCGGCGCACCAGCGGGTTGAGGTGGTTGAGGACGAGCTGGGCGCGGGGCGCGGAGCTGCCCAGCGAGCCGAGGATGTCGGCCCACAACCCGTCGGCCTGGTCGGCGAGTTGAGTGCGGGTGCGTTCGTGCCGGGCTTCCCGGTCGTCGAGCAGCAGCGCGGGGGCGCTGCTGGGGTGGAAGGTGCGCAGCGCCACGTCGCAGTCGAACCGGCCGAGGGTCTGCCGGGCGACGGCGAGGAAGGCGGCGGCGGAGAGTTCGGTGGCCGGGTCGACGTTGTCGAGGTGGGCGGTGACGGTGGCCGGGTCGAGGTCGGCGACGGTGGTGCCGGGGCGGATCTCGGGCAGCCGGTGGACCAGGTCGCGGTCGTAGGTGTAGCCGCCGTTGACGACGCCGAGTCCGGCGGCGCCGGCGATCGGGGCGACCTGGCGGAACTCCTCGACGGTGCGGGTGACCAGCACCACGGGGTGGGCGCGGACGAACTCGTCGAGGGTGACGTCGCCGTCGGTGGTCTCGAACGGCAGCCAGGGCAGCAGCATCCGGAGCAGCTGGTCGTCGTGCCGGGCCAGCGACTTGACGGCGAGGTGGTGGACCGACAGGAAGCGGTGCAGCAGGGCCGGGTCGCTGGCGGACAGGCCGGTGAGCCAGTCGCGGATGCGCAGGCCGAGGGCGTCCCGGACGGCGGCGAGGGTCTCGTCGGCGTACAGCGCCTCGCGGGAGGCGGTGGGGCGCAGGCGTTCGGCGTCGACCACGCAGCGGACGAAGAAGGCCCATTCGGGGAGCAGTTCGTCGGCCTGGTCGGAGAGCAGCATGCCCTTGAGGTGGACCCGGTGCCCGGCCCGGCGGGACGGCGGGACGGCGTCGGGCAGCACGTGGGCGACGCCGCTGAGGCCGACCAGCGGCAGGTCGAGGTCGATGGTGTCGAGCGGGGTGAAGTCGAAGGTGTCGCGGCAGTGCGCGGTGAGCGCCTCGCGGCGGGCCGCGGGGGTGGCGTACCGCTCGGCCCAGGGGGCGGGGGTGCGGTTGATCCGGGTCTCGCGGCCGGCCGGGTCGACCACGGTGACGGGGTGGCGCAGCAGGCTGCCGTAGTGGCGGGCGAGTTCGAGGACGCGGCGCGGGGCGGTCCACTCGGCGGCGTCGGGGCGCGGGGTGAGGGTGACGGTGGTGCCGGGCTCGGGGCGGGCGTCGGCGGGGAGGGTGGTGATGGTGTAGCGGCCGTCGGAGCGGCCGCGCCACTCGACGACCGGGGCGTCGGGGGTGCGGGCGGAGCGGGTGGTGACGGTGATCTCGTCGGCGACCACGAAGCAGGCGAGCAGGCCGATGCCGAACTGGCCGATGAACTCGCTGCGGGCGTCGGCGAGCTGTCCGGCGTCCAGGGCGCCGTCGGCGGTCCGCTTGGAGCTGCGGCCGATGGTGGCGAGGAAGGTGTGCACGTCGGCCTCGGTGAGGCCGACGCCGGTGTCGGCGACCGTGAGGACCTCGCCGGTGGTGACGGTGATCGCGGCGGGCGCGTCCGGGTCGAGCTGCCGGCGGGCGGTGAGCGCGTCGACCGCGTTCTGCAGCAGTTCGCGCAGGTAGACCCGGGGGCTGGAGTACAGGTGGTGGGAGAGCAGGTCGACCAGGCCGCGCAGGTCGACCTGGAAGGTGTGCGCGCTGGGGTCGTTCGGGGTCACCGGGCGGGTCCTTCGGCTGGTTCGGTCGGGTGCGGTGGCGGCGGGCGGGGCCGGGCGCGCCGCCGGGCGTCGGTCAGTGGCGGGCGGGGCCGGTCAGTGGCGGGCGCTCTGCTTGCGGGTGCGCAGGAACGTCTCCACCGGGTCGCCCCAGTACGCCCAGGGCAGTTCGGTGACCCGGTCGCCGATCTCGGCGAACAGCAGGTGGGCGGCGGCGGGCTGGCCGGCCAGCGCGAACGCCATCGCGAACTCGTTGTGGGCGACCGGCCAGTCCCGGCCGCGCACGTGGTCGGGGTGCCGGATCGAGCGGTCGGCGGCCTCGTGCAGTTCCTCGCGGACCTGCGGGCGGTCGATGTAGGCGGCGTCCTCGCCGGAGGGCAGCGACAGCCAGTGTTCGAGGTGGGCGCGGGCGACCAACTGGCCGAGCGGGCTGCCCTCGGGGGCGGCGAGCATGCTGCGGCGGGCGAAGGAGTGCATCTGCTCGTGCGAGCCGGACCACTTCTCGCAGAGCTGCTGCAGGCGCTGGCGGTGCGAGGCGACGTGGTCGGGGCAGCGGCGCAGCGCGGCCTCGAAGCGGTGCCGGGCGGCGACCTGGTCGAGGGAGGCGCCGCGACCGCTGATCTGCAGGAAGTACCAGGGGCCGAGCAGCGCCGGGTCGAGTTCGGCGGCCCGGTAGAGGTGCTCCTCGGCGCTCTCCAGGCGCTCGTGGAACAGCTTCCACTGGTCCTCGCCGACGTACTGGGCCCGGGCGCCGGTACGGGCCTCCCAGGCCCAGCTGACGTGCCGGGCGCCCTGGACGAGGCGCAGCAGCGGGTCGTCGGGGGCGTCGTCGAGGGCCCGGCCGACCGCGACCTCGGCGCCGGTGACGTCGGCCAGCACGGAGACCATCAGGGTCAGGTCGTCCTGGTCGGCGGCGCCGTCGAGGACGGCGCGGGCGGCGGGCCAGGCGCCGACCCCGGCGAAGGAGCGCAGCCGGGCCAGGTCGGCGTCGCCGAACGACGGGTCGACGGCGAGGGCGCCCCGGCCCTCGGTGCCCCCGGCGTCGGCGGCCGTCCCGCGGTCGTCGCCGGCCTCGCGGCGGCCGAGCAGCCGTGCGAACAGTCCCATCCCGGGGTCCCCTCCGAAGTGCTGTGGTGGTGCGGCGGGGGCGCGTGCGCGGCGGCCCCCGGACGGAGATTCCTATCACGTCCGTGCGACAGGTGTGCGAAGGGTTTCCCCGACCGCCGACCGGGGGCCTGCCGCGGGCCGGTCGCGGGGCCCCGTCGGACCGGGGCGGTGGGCGGAGGCAGGCGGCGGCCTCCGGGGCCGGAGGCGGTGCCCGGGAGCCGGAGGCCGTGGCAGTGATGGTGGCTGGGCCGGTCGGCCGCGGCCGGGGGTCCGGTCCGTCGAAGGCAGGCCGCGACAGCCTCCGGACCGTGCCGGCGGCCGAAGGGCCGTGGCTGCGGCGGGGATCGGCGGCAGGGGCCGTGGTGGCGGTGGCAGGGGGTCAGCCGCGGCCGGAGATCCGGTCGGCGAGGGTGGCGAGCGGGGAGGTGGTGGCGTGTTCGCGGCGGTCGGCGTGGCGGTAGACGGCGTAGAGGGTGTGGACGCCGAGCCAGCGGGCCGGTTCGGGTTCCCAGCGGCGGACGCGGTGGCCGACCCAGGGCAGGTCGGTGAGTTCGGTGCCGGCGCCGCGCCCGAGGTGGCGGAGGGTCAGGTCGCGCAGGGTGCGGCCGGCCAGGTTGGTGGTGGCGACGCCGCTGCCGACGTAGCCGCCGGCCAGGCCGAGGCCGGTGGCGGGGTCGAGGGCGACGGTGGCGCACCAGTCGCGCGGGACGCCGAGCACGCCGGACCAGGCGTGGTCGATCCGGGCGTCGGCGGCGGCGGGGAACATCCGGGCCAGGATCTCCCGGAGTTGGGCGACCGTGCCGTCGGGGGTGGCGCCGTCCCGGTCGATCCGGGAGCCGTAGCGGTAGGGGCGGCCGCGGCCGCCGAGCGCGATCCGGTCGTCGGCGGTGCGCTGGGCGTACATGTAGGCGTGCGCCTCGTCGCCGAGCACCTCGCGGTTCTGCCAGCCGATCGCCTCCCAGACCTCGGCGGGCAGCGGCTCGGTGGCGATCATCGAGGAGTTCATCGGCAGCCAGTCCCGCCGGTGCCCGGCGAGTTCGGCGGTGAAGCCCTCGGTGCAGCGGAGCACCGTGCGGGCGGTCACGGTGCCGTGCGGGGTGACGGCGCGACCGGGGGCGATCGCGGTGACGGGGGTCGACTCGTACACCCGGACGCCGAGTCGGCGGACGGCGGCGGCCAGGCCGAGCACCAGCTTGGCGGGGTGCACCCGGGCGCCGTTCGGTGTCCAGGTGGCGCCCAGGGTGCCGGGCACGTAGAGCCGTTCGGCGGCCGCGGCGGTGTCCAGCAGCTGCACCTCGTCCGCGCCGAACGCCTGCTCGTGGGCGAACCTGGCTTTCAGGCGGGCGAGTTGGGCGGGGGTGGTGGCGAGCTCCAGGACGCCGCCGCGGTGCGCGTCGCAGTCGACGCCCTCGGCCGCGGCGGCCCGCAGGGTCTCCGACACCGTGTCGTTCATGGCGAGTTGGAGCCGGCGGGCGGCGTCCTCGCCGTGCAGGCGGGCGTAGCGGCCGCGGCCGGCGATGCCGTTGTAGAGCCAGCCGCCGTTCCGGCCGGAGGCCCCGTAGCCGCAGAACTCGGCCTCCAGCAGGGCGATGTCGAGGTCGGGGGCGGCCTGCTTCAGGTAGTAGGCGGTCCACAGTCCGGTGTAGCCGCCGCCGACCACGCAGACGTCGGCGGCGGTGTCGCCGTCGAGCGGGGCGCCGGGTTCGGGTCGGCCGGTGGCCGCGTACCAGAAGGAGACGCCGCCGTTGACGGTGGTCATGTGTCCTGCTTCCGAGGGGCTTCGAGGGGGTGCCACTGCGTGCGGGAGGACGCTAACCGGGGCGCGGCGGACCGGGCAACGGACACCCTGCCAGGCCGCCCCCTCCCGGCCTGACAGGGTGTCCGGGCTCACTCGGCCGTGTGCACGGCCCGTCCGCCGACGTAGGTGCGCAGCACCCGGGTCTCGGCGATCTCCTCGGCGGGGGCGGCGAACGGGTCGCGGTCGAGCACGACCAGGTCGGCGAGGTTACCGGGGCGCAGCACGCCGGTGTCGTCGAGGCCGTTGAGGTGCGCGGTGCCGGAGGTGTAGGCGGCCAGCGCGGTGGCCAGGTCGAGGCGCTGCTCGGGCAGGAACACCGGGACGCCGTCGGCGGCGCCGGGCTCGCGGCGGTTGACGGCGACGTGGATGCCGTCGATCGGGACGGGGCTGGAGACCGGCCAGTCCGAGCCCGCGGCGAGGGTGGCGCCGGTGCGCAGCAGGCTGCCGAACGGGTACTGCCAGGTGGCGCGCTCGGGGCCGAGGAAGGGGATGGTGAGCTCGTCCATCTGCGGTTCGTGGGCGGCCCAGAGCGGCTGGATGTTGGCGATCGCGCCGAGGGCGGCGAACCGGGCGAGGTCGTCGGGGTGGACGACCTGGAGGTGGGCGAGGTGGTGCCGGTTGCCGCGGCGGCCGTTGGCGGCGACCGCGGCCTCGATCGCGTCCAGCGCCTCGCGGACGGCGCGGTCGCCGAGGGCGTGGAAGTGCACCTGGAAGTCGAGCGCGTCGAGGGCGGTGACGTGCTCCTTCAGCGCGGTCGGGTCGACGAAGCTGAGGCCGCTGTTGCCGGTGGCGCAGCCGCAGCCGTCCAGGTAGGGGGCGGTGAGCGCGGCGGTGAAGTTCTCCGCGATGCCGTCCTGCATGATCTTGATCGAGCCGGCCCGGAACCGGCCGTGGGTGAACTTCTCGCGGCGGGCGACGAGTTCGGGGATCTGCTCGGCGCCGCGCTCGCGGTCCCACCAGAGGGCGCCGACCACCCGGGCGGTGAGGGTGCCGTCCTGGGCGGCGGCCAGGTAGGTGTCGGACGGGTCGGGGTTGCCGGCGAACTCGCCGAGCAGGGCGTCCTGCCAGGCGGTGATGCCGAGCGAGTGCAGCATCGCCTGGGCGCTGAGCAGGCCGGCCTTCCGGTCGGCGGCGGTGGGGGCGGGGGCGTGCCGGCCGACCAGGCCGATGGCGCCCTCCTGGAGCACGCCGCTGGGGGTGCCGTCCGGCTCGCGCTCGATCCGGCCGTCGGCCGGGTCGGGGGTGTCGCGGGTGAGCCCGGCGGCCTCCAGGGCGCGGGTGTTGGCCCAGGCGCCGTGGTGGTCGCGGTTGGAGAGCAGCACCGGACGGTCGGGGACGACGGAGTCGAGCAGCTGCCGGGTGGGCAGGCCGCCCTCGAAGCTCTCCATCGACCAGCCGCCGCCGGTGATCCACTCCTTCTCGGGGTGGGCGGCGGCGTACTCGGCGATCCGGGCCAGGTAGTCGTCGACGGTGACGGTGCCGGTGAGGTCGCAGGAGGCCATCTCGACGCCGCCGTACACCGCGTGCACGTGCGCGTCCTGGAAGCCGGCGACCAGCAGCCTGCCGTGCAGGTCGACGACTTCGGTGCTCGGTCCGATCAACTCCCGCACCTCGTCGTGGCCGACCGCGGTGATCCGCTCGCCGGTGACGGCCAGCGCGGTCGCCCGGGTGCGGGCGGCGTCGCCGGTGTGGATCGGTCCGCCGGTGAGGACCAGGTCGGCACGGTTCATGGGAGGTGCTCCGTTTTCTGGGTGTGGCACGGGAGTTGACGGTGCGTCAGGACGCGGCGGATCCGGTCGCCCCGGCGGCGGGGTCGGCGGCCGGGGCGCGGTCGGTGGCGCCGGTGAAGTAGGCCGAGCGGCGGCCCCAGCGCGACCAGGCGCCGGCGGCCAGGCCGGAGCCGATCATCAGGACCGGCACCGAGAGCTCGAACCAGCCGTTGGCGGCGCTGAGTTCGAAGTGGTCGGCGGAGTCGTAGAAGGTCCAGGCCAGGTAGCCGCCGACCAGCAGCAGCACCACTCCGCCGAGCAGCGGCGCGACCACCGCCTTCAGTCCCTCGGCGAGGTTCTCCCGGAGCAGGTGGCGGAAGCGCACCGCGGAGGCGATCGCGACCAGCGCGTAGTAGAGCGCGACGACGATGCCGATGGCGTTGACGGTCGCCGAGATCAGCTCGGTGACGGTCGGGATGACCAGCGACAGCGCGGCCAGCGCGAGCGCGATGCCGGTGATCAGCCAGGTGCCGGTGGACGGGGTGCGGTGGCGCGGGTGCAGCCGGGTCCAGACCTTGCCGAGGGTGCCGTCGCGGCCCATCGCGTAGGCGCCGCGGGCGGTCGGGATGACCGAGGCCTGCAGCGAGGCCGCCGCCGAGAAGGTCAGCGCGACCAGCGGCAGCGCGGCCAGCGGCTGGCTGGCCAGCTTCTCCGCGAAGTAGGCGAGGCCGGTGGCCCCGTTGTCGGCCAGTTCCTCGATCGGCAGCACCCGCTGGAAGGCGGTGCCGGCGAACAGGAACAGGCCGAGCATCAGCAGCAGCGACAGGAAGCCGCCCCGGGTGGCGTCCTTCGGGTCGTGCACCTCCTCGCCGACGCTGAACACCGACTCGAAGCCCCAGTAGCAGAACACCGCCAGCACCATGCCCTGGGCGAGCGAGCTCAACGAGGGGATCTCGAACGGGTTGTACCAGGACAGGCTGAACGGCTGGTCGCCGGCGAACAGGCCGTAGCCGCAGAACGCGAGCAGCACCGCGTACTCGAAGACCAGCAGGTACTTCTGCAGCCGGGCGGCCAGGTCGAGGCCGCGGACGGCGACCACGGTGGCGGCGAGCAGCACCGTCATGCCGATCAGCGTGCACTGCAGGCTGGAGTCCGGGTCCAGTGCGACGCCGGGCAGCGCGTGCAGCCCGGCCTGGCCGGCCAGCTGGATCAGCGCCGAGCCGGTGACGGTGGTGGTGTACGCCATGAACACCACGGTGGTGACGATGTTGACCCAGCCGGTCAGGAAGCCCAGCCACGGGTTGAGGGCCTTGCCGACCCAGCGGTACGAGCTGCCCGCGTCGGGTTCGACCCGGTTGAGCCGGCCGTAGCCGCAGGCGATGCCGAGGACCGGCAGGAAGGCCAGCAGCATGATGGCGGGCAGGTGCAGGCCGACCACGCCGGCCATCAGGCCCAGGCCGATGCCGATCGAGGTGGTGGCCGCCGTGCTGGACGCGGCGATCACCACCACCGCGCCGACGCCGACCGACTTGCGCATCGCGTCCGGGGCCGCCGGGCCCGAGCTGGAAGGGGTGGTGCCGCCGTCGGGGACGGGGCCCCGCTCCTTGTGCGTCGCTGCCAAAGGATCACCGCCGAGGGGGTCGTGGGGGTGCGGCGCCCCGCGGGCGGGGCGTCGGGTGGGGGGTCGCGCCGCCGGAGGGCGCGGGGATTCCGGGGGGACCGGCGGGCCTCGCGGGCGGGGCGCGCCGGGTGGGGGTCCGGCCGGCGCGAGCGCGGGCCAGGCACGCCATGAAACCCGCCGCCCCTTCACACGTCAATGCTGTTGTCGTAAGCTCACGGGCCATGACCGACCGTGTCGTCCCCGAGACCGCGCGCCGCCGCCGGCGCCCCACCAAGCAGGGCACCGTGCTGTCCGAGCAGGTGATCGTCGACACCGCGCTCCGCCTGGTCGAGCAGCACGGCGCGCAGGCGTTCAGCGTCCGGCGCCTCGGGCTCGCCCTCGGGGCCGACCCGAGCGCCCTCTACCGCTACTTCCGCAGCACCGACGACCTGCTGATCGCCGTCGCCGACGAACTGATCGGCCTGGGACTGCGGGGCTGGGAGCCCACCGGCGACTGGCGGGCCGACCTGCGCGAGGTCGGCCTGCGCATCCACACCCGCTCCTGCGCCCACCCGCAGGCCGCCGTCCTCGCCGCGTACCGCACCACCGGCCGGGCGCACGAGATCCGGGCCATCGAGACCATGCTCGGCATCCTGCGCGAGGCCGGCTTCACCGACCCGGACGCCGTCGCGCTCTACCACGCCTTCATCGACCAGGCCCTGGGCTTCGCCGTCCTCGACGCCGCCGCCCTCGCCATGCCCGCCCCCTCCCAGAGCGCCGACCAGGGCGTCTGGGACACCGCCTACCGCGACCTGTCCGCCGACACCCACCCCCACATCACCGCCACCGCCGACCTGCTCGCCGCGCACATGCGGCGCAGCGCCTACCCGCTGGCCCTCGACCTCCTCCTCGACGCCTTCGCGGCCCGCCTGCCCGCCGCGCCCGCCGCCTGACACCGGCGTTTCGATGTGTCGCCGCGTCGCCGCATCGCTGCGTCGCCGTATCGCTGTATCGCCGTGCCTCTGCGTCGCCGTGCCTCTGCGTCGCCGCGCCGCCGGCCCGGTCGCCACCGCCGTGTCCGACGACACCCGCGGCAATCCGATCCGGCCCGCCCACCTGCCGCAGCCCCCTCACGGCCTGCGGATATTCGGGTGGCGGGCGGTGGATCGTCCGCTACCCTCTGCGCGTGATGTTCGATGAGGTGGCCGCGCCGAAGGCCACGTGGTGGGGAATCGTCAAGGAGCGGGCCGCGGCCTGCTGGTGGCAGCTGATCGTGCTGGTGCTGGTGGAGCTGCTCCTCGGCGCCGTGGCCACGGTCCTGGTGTACGCGGTGGCCCCGCACGACTACCGGGTCGTCGGGGTGGCGGACCTGCTGCTGTCGCTGGTGGTGACCGCCGCGCTCGCGGGCGCGAAGGCGCGGGTGCTGGGGCTCGGGGTCGGACCGCTGACCGCCCTGCGGCTGCCTCCGCTCCGGATCGCGCTGATGGCGGTCCTGTCCCTGCTGCTGAGCGCGATGCTGCTCCACCGGCTGGGCACGCTGCTCGCCGACGGGCCGTTCCTCGCCGACCTGCCCGTCGCGGGGCGCTGGGGGATGGGGGCGCTCGTGGTGGTCCTGGCCGTACTGGCGCTGCCGCTGCCCATGGCGGTGTTCCTGGAGGGCCGGGGCCTGGGCCGCGCCTGCCGGATCGCGTTCGGAGACTGGCGGACGGCCCTGCGCCTGCTCGGCCTCGCGCTGCTCCAGTTCGCGCTGGGCGCGTTCGTCCCGATGCTGGCCTTCAACACGCTGTACCGGTACGGCGCGGGCGTGCCCTCGATCGCGAGCAGCCTGGTGCCGCCCGTCCTGGGCTACTTCCTGCTGTTCCCGGTGTTCGCCAGCTACCTCCGCTCCCCCGCCGCCCGGCCGCCCGCGCCCCCGGTGGAGCCGGACCCGTACCCGCAGGTGGGCCCGGCCTTCACCGGCTGAGGCCGAGCACACCGCCGTTCAGGGCGTGGCCGCCGAACTCGCGGACAGGATGCGGGCGGTGACGAGCCCGGGCCGGTCCATCGGGAGGGAGTGGCCGGCGTCCGGGACGATCTCGACCCGGGCGGCGGGCAGCAGCCGGGCGATCCGGGCGGCGACCGCCGGGGAGTCGTGCAGGGCGCTGCGGGCGCCGAGCAGGAACTGGGCGGGGACGCCGGTCCGGGCGATCCGGTCCAGTTCCTCGTCGGTGAGCACCGGGGGGACGGGCAGGGCCCGCCGGAAGCCCGCCGCGGCGCGCGACATCTTCATCAACTCCCCTTCCAGGACCGCGCTGTTGCCGACCAGGCGGGCCAGCCGGGGCCGCAGTGTGCGAGGCGCGCAGGCGGCCAGCCCGCCGGCGATCAGCCAGGCGTAGAAGCGGAGGCCGAAGCCGTTGAACCCGGCCGGGTCGAGCAGGGTGAGCGCCCCGACCCGCCCGGGCCGGTGCAGCTGGTGCTGGAGGGCGACCCAGCCACCGTACGAGCAGCCCACCACGTGGGCGTCGTGGAGGCCGAGTTCGGCGAGGACCTGGTCCAGCCAGGCCGCGGCGTCCGCCCCGTCGGCGATCGGGGCGGACTGCTCGCTCGCGCCGGGCTCGCCGACCGGGTCGATCGCGAACACCGGGTGATGGGACGCGAGTTCGGCCAGTTGGTGGTGCCACATCAGGGCGTTGCCTCCGGAGGCGGCGAGCAGCACGACCGGCCGCCCGGCCCCGACCCCGCCGCTCGATCCGGGGCCGGTGCGGTACACCCGGGTCCGGCCGTAGGCGGTGGGCAGGTCGTGGGCGGTGCGCGGGCCGGGCCAGAGGGCGGCCAGGGCGTGGTCGTACGCGGCGCGGAAACGGTCGGCGGCCCGGGTGTTCCTGAACTCGCTCATTCGCATGGTACATGTGTATCACGGCATGATACGGGCGTACCAGGGAAGTTCGCGGGAAGGCCGGACGCATGAACAGCAAGGCGGAGCACGAGGAGCGGCGGCGGCAGATCGCCGAGGCACTGCTGCGGATCGCCGACACCCAGGGGCTGCAGTCCGCCAGCATGCGCGCCGTCGCCGCCGAGGCCGGCGTCTCGCTGCGCCTGGTCCAGTACTACTTCGAGACCAAGGAGGGCCTGCTGCTGGACGCGCTGGCCCGGCTCGGCGAACAGCTCCGGGCCCGGATGGCCGCGTGGATCACCGCGGCCGGCTCCCCGCCGACCCCGCGCGGCCTGGTCACCGCCGTCCTCTCCTGCATCCTGCCCACCGACGCGGAGAGCCGCCGGATCACCCGCACCTACGCCGCCTACTACGCGCTGGTGCTGAACGACCCCGCGGTCCTCGCCAAGCACGGCACCGGCCAGGCCGAACTGCTGGAGGGCTTCCTCGCCGAACAGGTGCGCGCCGCGCAGCGGGACGGCCTGGTCACCCCCTCCCGCGACCCGGCGACCACCGCCGCCGGCCTCACCGCCATGGTCAACGGCCTCGGCCAGAGCGTCCTGGGCGGCCAGCGCGACGGCGCCGCCGCCCTGGCCGTCCTCACCGCCCACCTGGACGAACTCTTCGGCGGTCCCCCTGCCGGGGAAGGGAACTGACGAGCCGCCGGAACGCGCGCGGACCGCTCGTGGCGCACCGGATTTCCCCTCCCCCGGGCCCGGACCGGCCCGTACAGTCGGAGGATGACGCCCGAGAAGAGGTCGACCGCCCGCATCCTGCTGCTCGACGACCGGGACCGCCTGCTGCTGCTCTGCGCCCGCGACCCCCGCACGGGCGTCGGGGGCTCCTGGTGGTTCACCGTGGGCGGCGGTCTCGACGAGGGCGAGGACGCCCTGACCGCCGCCGTCCGGGAGTTGCGCGAGGAGACCGGCCTCGACCTGCCCGCCCCGCGCCTCGGCCCGGTGGTGTGGACCCGGCGGGTGGTGTTCACCTTCGACGGCCGCCCGTTCGACCAGAGCGAGGAGTACTGGCTGCTCCGGCTGACCGCCGCCGAGGCGGCCGCCGTCCGGGTCGACACCGAAGAAGCCTCCCACGGCCACCACTGGTGGAGCGTCGACGAGTTGGCCACCACCACCGAGACCGTCCACCCCGAACGCCTCGCCGAACTCCTCCCCGCCCTCCTCACCCACGGCCCGGGCCCGACCCCCCTCCACCTCGGCGACCACGACCTCGGCTGACCCGGCGGCCGATCCGCGCCCCAGGCAGCGCCCGAGCACCCCCGCTTCGGGTCTTCGCGTCAGACCCGGCCGAGATGAAAGACGGTAATGGTGACCGTCCGGTCCTGGATCTCGTACTGGAGACGGTAGAAGCCCACCTGAATCCGGTAGATCCCGCTGGTGCCGATGGTGAAGGCACCTGCTGGCCGGGGATTCTCGGCCAGCAGGTCCACCGCTCGAAAGACCTGCTGGACACCGGCCCGGTCATCGACGGCGTACTTCTGCGCCACGGCCAGCGCGTCGGGCTCCCAAACGATGCCGTAGGTCACGGAGCCTCTCCGAGGACCTGCCGACGGGCCTCGTCGTGCGGCACACCCGGTCCGGTCTCGCCCCGGGCCTGGCGCGCCAGGTATTCGGCGGCGGCCCGGTGGTACTCCAGCTCCTCCAGCTCGGCCGGACTTATCAGGACGGCCATGGTCTGCCCCCGGTCCGAGAGGGCGATGCGCTTCTGCTCGGCGCCGACCTGCCGCGCCAGGGCTCCCAGCTTGTTGCGGGCCTCGGTGATCGGATAGATGTCCATGCGCTCAATATACCTGTAGTGCGCACTTGAGCGCAGATCATTCCAGTGGCACTCCTTACCCCTGCACCGGGACGGACTCGGACGGTCCGAGCACTCTCCGCCTCGGGCCGGAGCCACCCCCGGATCACGGGCCGATCAGGAGGACCGGCGGGTGGCGAAGCGGGTGCGGAGGGCGTCGGCGAGGGCGCAGAGGAGGGTGGCGGTGGCGGTGAGGGCGACCAGGGCGCGGAGGAGGCCGGTCTCCGGGTGGGGGTCGGGGATGAGGTGGAGGGCGAGGCGGGCGGCGAGCAGGCCGGTGGCGCAGGCGAGGGCCAACTGTGGGGCGGCGGCGCGGATTCGGGGGTCGGCGAGGGCGGTGGCGGCGACCAGGAGGGCGCCGGCCGCCGCGACCTGCGGGTGGGCGAAGCCGAGGCCGTAGCGGACGGCCAGGGCCGGGACCAGGAACAGCACCAGGGCGCGCCGCAGCAGGACCGCGAGGGCGGTGGTGGCGGGGCCCGGGGCGGGCCGTCCGGTGGGGCCGGGGACGGCGGGGCGGGGGGGCGGTGGCGGCGAGCAGGAGCAGGGCGAGTGCCGCCTCGGGCCAACGGGACGGCAGGTGGGCCGGGTTGTAGAGCAGTGCGGTGTCGTAGACCACCATCACCAGGGTGCCCACGGCCCACAGTTCGACGGCGAACCGGAGCAGTCCGGGCGTTCCGGGTCGCGGGGCGCGGTCGGCGGCGGGGGTGCGACGGGCGGCGGCCAGCAGCAGCGGGGTGGTGCAGGCGGCGGAGAGGGCGCGGATCGTCAGGTCCTGGACGGTCCAGGGGTTGTGGAAGCGCCATTCGACGGTGCCGAAGACCAGCGTGTACGAGACGGCGGCGCTCCACAGCAGCGGGGCGGAGCCGATCGCGGCCCGGTACCGGCCCGGGTCGAGGCGGCGCAGCACCGTCGCGTAGGCGAGCAGGACGAACGGGAGCTCCAGGAACGCCTGGACGCGCAGCACGGTGGGGGCGAACAGGCGCGGCGCGGGCAGGCGGTCGGCGAGGGCGCGGAGCGTCGGGCTGCCGGTGGGCTGGTCGAACCAGCCGGGCGGGAGGTAGCGGGTGACGAATCCGGTGTCCCCGCCGTGCACGCGCAGCAGGTAGGCGGAGCAGAGCAGTTGGTTGAGGTACAGCAGCGCGGTCACGGCGAGGAGCAGGACCTCCGGCGACCGGAGGAGAACCGAGGGGTTCCGCCCGACGACAGGATCGGCGGGGGCGCGCAGCAGGCGGGGCGCGATCAGCAGGGCGGTGGCGACCGAGCCGAGGACGGCGGCGTCGATCACGAGCGCGGTGGTCGTCATTCGACGAATGCTAGAGACCCCGGGGCGGCCATTAGCACACCCGTACGGTGACACTCAGCGACCGATGGGCGTCCGGTCGGCCGGTCGGAGCGGGTCGCCGCGCCCGGGTCCGGGGGTCGTGGAAGGGCCGAAGCGGGCGGGGTAACGGGAAATCGCTTTCCGTTCCCGGAAATCGCGGTCCGGCCGGTGCTCGCGTTCGGACCGTTCGGTCACCTACCGCACTTGCTCGACTTGGCGGTTATCCGGTCCGGGAATCCCTTCGGTCAACGAATCCCCTTCCCGGGGGCGGGCGTTGATTCGCTGACTGACCGTCACTTGCCGGGTGCCGCAAACCTTAAGGGCTGCACCCCAGCGCGACCGGAGGCACCGGCCCGCGCCCCGGGACCTTGATCACGGAACGTGATCAAGGTGGGGTGCTTCCCCGTTCACAGTTCAGTTACAGATCCTCTGGAAAGTCGCCCCAACAACCATTGTGGGCCCGCATCCCGACAGGTAGAGTCCCGGTTCGCCGAAGCACGGACGGGCACCTCTGGGCATTTTCTTGGAGCGGGCATGTCAAAGAACGGCGGCGTCAACGGATCGGCTGTCGATCTGTTGGACGCGTTCGCGGAAACCGTTCTCCGGTGGCCCGAACGAACCGCGTTGGAGTCACCCGAGCACACTCTCAGCTACCAGCAACTCGCAAGTCACGTAAGACGGTTGGCCCACACACTGGGCGACCGACCGGGTCCGGTGGCGGTCCCGGCGACACACTCGCCGGACACCGTCGTCGCCCTCCTGGGCATCCTCGCGGCGGGCGGCGCGCACGTGCCGCTCGACCCGGGGTTCCCGCTCGACCGGCGACGGCGGATGGCCGACACGGCCGGCTGCCGGGTCCTGGTCGGCCGCAGGTCGGCCGGCCACGCCGAGCAGGCCGACGAGCTCGGCCTGCGGTTCGTCGAACTGCCGGACGCAGCAGGTGCGTCGGGCGGTTCGGGCGGACCGGAACGGCCGGACGGCGCGCTGTCGGCCGGATCGGACGGCGGGCCACGGGCCGTGGTCGGGCCGGACGATCCCGCCTACGTGCTGTTCACGTCGGGGTCCACGGGGCAGCCCAAGCCGGTGCTGACGCCGCGGCGGGCGATCTCCGCCTCGGTGGCCTCGCTGCGCGGGCTGTTCGGGGTGGGGCCGGCCGACCGGGTGCTGCAGTTCGCCTCGCTGAACTGGGACACCTGCTTCGAGGAGATCCTGCCGACCCTGACGGCGGGGGCCCGGCTGGTGTTCGACCCGGAGGCGCACTCGGCCTCGTTCCCCCGGCTGCTGCGGATGGTGGAGCGGCGCGGCGTCACCGTGCTGGACCTGCCGACCGCGTTCTGGCACGAACTGGTGCTGCACCTGGCCGAGGAGGCCGCCGAGGGCGGGAGCGCCGCCCTGCCGCCGGGCCTGCGACTGGTGGTGATCGGCGGCGAGGCCGCCGCACCGGCGCGGCTGGCGGACTGGAGCGCGCTGCCGGACGCCGCCCGCGTCCGGTTGCTGAACACCTACGGCTGCACCGAGACCACCCTGATCACCCACGCGGTGGACCTGCTCGGCCCCGACACCCCGGAGCCGGGCCGCCGCTGGGACCCGGCGGAGCGCGCGCCGATCGGCCGCGCCCTGCCGCACGTCGAGGAACTGCTCTCCCCCGAGGGCGAGTTGCTGATCGGCGGGCCCGCCCTGGCGGCCGGCTACCCGGGCCTGCCGGAGGCCACCGCCGAGCGGTTCGCGGTCCGCGACGGGCGGCGCTGGTTCCGGACCGGCGACCGGGCCGCCCGGGCCGCCGACGGGGTGCTGACCCATCAGGGGCGGCTGGACCACGAGGTGAAGATCCGGGGCATCCGGGTCGATCCGGCCGAGGTGGAGGCCGCGCTCAACGCCCATCCCCGGGTGGGCGCGGCGGCGGTGGCCGCCACCACGCTGGCCGGGCGGGCCGCCCTGGTCGCCTACGTGGTCCCGCGCACCGGCGGGCCGGACCGGGCGCTCGCCGCCGAGGTGCTGGAGCACCTGCGCGGCACCCTGCCCGGCCACCTGGTGCCGAGCCGGCTCACCGTCGTCCCCGACCTGGTCCGCACCGTCAGCGGCAAGGTCGACCGGGCCGCCTCGCACCGCCTGCACAGCGGCACCGCCGTCCCGCTCTGACCCCGGCCGTCACCGGTGGACGTCCCACGGACGTGACCTGACGGACCGTCGGCTGTCACAGCGGCCGGGCACGATCTGTACCACGCGCACCAGGTACCGCACGGCCCCGCGCCCTTCCCCTCCCGCGGCGCCCGCCGTCGCGCACCACGTACGAAGCACCGCGCACCACGCACCGCGTTCACGTTCAGCACGCGCACCACGCACCGCTGGCACCGCCAGACCACGCGCACCCCGCACCGGTCGAAGGAGACCCTGATGAGCCTCGACACTCCCACCGCCATGCCCTCGTCCGCCGCCGCCGCGGAGCCGCTCGACTCGCTGACGGCGGTGTTCCGTCGCGTCCTGGAGCTGGACGAGGTGGCCGCGGACGCCAACTTCTTCCTGCTGGGCGGGGATTCGCTGATCGCCACCCGGGTGCTCAGCGCGGTGGCCCGCGCCCACGGCGTCGAGCTGACCTTCGAGGACTTCCTGACCGACCCGACCCCGGCCGGCCTCGCCGCCCGGATCGCCGCCGCGACCGACGCGACCGCCACGACCGGCGCCACTGCCGGCACCGGCACCGCCACCACCACCGTCCCGGCCGCCCGGTGAGCGCCGCCGCCCTCGCCCCGACCCCGCGGGAACCGCAGGAGCCGTACGGCGGCGCCCGCCGGCCGCCGCGCACCGCGGTGGTGGTCGGCGCGGGCCTGGCCGGGCTGACCGCGGCCGTCGAACTCGCCGACCGGGGCGTGCGGGTGACGGTGCTGGAGGCCCGTGAGCGGGTCGGCGGCCGGACCCTGGGCATCGAGGTCGCGCCGGGCCGCTGGATCGACGCCGGCGCGGCGTACCTGGGCGACCGGCACACCGAGCTGCACGCGCTGCTGGCGGCCTGCGACCTGAAGACGGCGCCTACCACGATGCTCGGCGCCAGCCGGTTCGCGCTGGCGGCGGACGGCGCGCGGGCCACCGCCGACGGCCGGTTCCCGCCGCTGAACGCGGTGGCCCTGGGCGACCTGTTCGAGCTGCTGGACGAACTGGCCTCCTCGGTCCGGCTCGACGCGCCGTGGCTGACCCCGAACGCCGAGGAGCTGGACGCCACCACCGCCGCGGAGTGGGCGGAGCGGAACCTGCCGCACCCGGACGCCCGGCTGTTCTTCCCGCTGTTCCTGGGCGAGATGATGGCGGCCGACCCGGCGAAGGTGTCGGTCCTGCACATGGCCTTCTACCTGCGCTCCGGCGGCGGCCTGCGGTTCCTGAACGCCTTCGAGGGCGGCGCGCAGCAGGACCGGGTCGCGGGCGGCGCGCACCGGCTGTGCGAGCGGCTGGCCCGCCGGCTGCTGGACGGCGGCGGGGTGCTGCGCACCGGGGAGCCGGTGCTGGCGGTGGAGCAGTCCGGCTCGGAGGCCACCGTCCGCACGTCGGAGGGGAGTTACCGGGCGGACGCGGTGGTGGTGGCGGTGCCGCCGCTGCTGGCGGACGCCATCGGGTTCCGGCCGGGGCTGCCGGTGCCGCGGGCCGCGTCGCGGACCGAGCGGGGCTGCGCGGTGAAGCTGAACCTGGTGTTCCCGGAGCCGGTGTGGCGCGAACACGGCCTGTCGGGCTGGTCGGTGAACGCGGCGGGCCCGCTGCTGTCGACGGTGGACGACACCCCGCCGGAGGGGTCGCCGGGGGTGCTGACCGGGTTCGTGACGGGCGCGGAGGCGCACCGTTTCGCCGCCCTGCCGCCCGCCGAGCAGCGCGCGGCGGCGGTCGCGCAGGCCCGGCGGCTGTTCCCGATGCTGCCGGAGCCGGTCGGCTTCCACGTCACCGACTGGGTCAACGAGCCGTGGAGCAGGGGGTGTTACGCGGCGCTGTTCGGTCCGGGCGACTGGTCGGCACTGGGTCCGACGCTGACCGCCCCGCACGGCCTGGTGCACTTCGCGGGCACCGAGACCAGTACCGAGTTCTTCGGTCTGCTGGAGGGCGCGATCCGTTCGGGCCGCCGGGCCGCGGCCGCGCTGCTCGCCCCCTGATTCACCGGAATACCCGGCAGCACAAGGCATTTCACGGCCATTCCTGACGCCGCGTCATATTCGATTCCCCGGCCGCCCGTTGGGCGCCCATTCCCCTTCCGTCGGACGCCCCACGAGGGTTCCTCCGGCGACGAGTCCTGCTTGGGAGACCCGCCATGAGCGACCAGACATCCATCGCCCCGCTGTCCGTCAGGGAGCGGTTCATGACCGATCCGACGCTCGGCGCGGGCAACTTCCTCGACCGGGCGGCCGAGGCGAACCCGAACCGGGCGGTGCCGTTCGCGTTCACCCACCGCACCGACCACCGCGGGCAGGTGGTGCTGCACGGGCACAGCCTGCTCGACCTGGTCGCGCTGCGCGACCGCTACGCGGCCTGGTACCACGCGACGGGGGTGCGGCCGGGCGAGCCGGTGGGCGTGGTGGTCGCCGAGGGCCTGGAGCCGCTGCTGCACTTCTTCGCACTGACGGCGCTGGGCGCGGTCCCGGCGCTGGTCAACGACGCGATGCGGCACGACGTGATGGTGCGCTACCTGAACCACGTGGGCGCGGTCGGGGTGGTCGCGGACGACACCACCCGGCTGGCCTCGGCGTACCGGCAGGACCCGCAGCGCCGGCCGCGGTTCCTGGCGCTGACCGCCGAGGTGCAGGCGTTCGACGCGGACCTGTCGGCGCTGCCGGAGGGCTACCCGTACCGGCACGGGCCGGACGACGTGGTGGCGCTGATCCACTCCTCGGGGACGACCGGGACGCCGAAGTCGACGACGCTGGCGCACCGGCAGTTCTGGGAGGGCAAGCAGCCGCGGATGCTGCGCTTCCCCGCCGAGTCGTACGACCGGCTGATGTCGCTGATGCCGCACACCCACGCGGGCGGGCTGAGCTACTTCCTGACGGCGACGCTGCTGGGCCTGCCGACCGTGGTGATGGCGGACTGGCGGCGGGTCACCGTGGAGCCGGTGATGGAGGCGTTCCGGCCGACCATGGTGGCCTCGTTCCCGCGCACCTTCGTGGAGTTGGCGACCGGCGAGCTGCCGGTCGCGGGCGCGGCGAAGGTGCACTCCTGGTTCAACACCGGCGACAGCGCGCACTACGGGCACATCCGCCGGCTGGTCCAGCTGGGCGAGCGCCCGGCCGGGCTGATCAAGCCGTGGCTGCTGCCGCAGGAGAAGGAGGGCGAGGCGGCGCTGCCCGGTTCGCAGTTCGTCGACGGCCTGGGCTCCTCCGAGATGGGCATGGCGCTGTTCGGCCAGGTCACCTCGCCGGAGACGGAGCGCAACGACCGCTGCGTGGGCAGGCCGTCCGAGGTGGTGGAGAAGGCCACCGTGCTGGACGAGGACGGGGTGGAGGTGCCGGACGGCACGGTCGGCATGCTGGCGGTGGCCGCGCCGTCGATCACCCACGGGTACTGGAACAACGAGCGGTTGACCGAGTCGTTCCGGCTGGCCGGGTACTGGCTGACCGGCGACATCGCCCGCCGGGACGCCGAGGGCCGGTTCTACCACCTGGACCGGACCGTCGACGTGATCGACACCCTGGACGGGCCGGTGTACAGCCTGCCGCTGGAGGAGGTGCTGCTCGCCGACTGCGGCGACGCGGTGCAGGACTGCTCGGTGGTCGGCGTGCCGCACCCGGACGGCGGGCAGCGGCCGGTCGCGGTGGTGCGGCTGCAGGAGGGCGCGGACGCGGAGGGGCTGCTGGCGGCGGCCAACGCCGAGCTGGCGAAGGCCGGGCTGGCGCCGCTGGCGGCGCTGACGGTGGCCCGTGAGCCCGGCGAGTTCCCGCTCGGCCCGACCGGCAAGGTGCTCAAGCGCGAGCTGCGCACCCGGCACGCCGGCCTGCTCACCGCGGCGGGCTCCTGATGGACGGCGGAGCGCAGCCGTACCAGTACGTGCGGCGGCCGCTGGTCGAACCGGACTGGCGGCGCCTGCCGGGCTGGCGGGAGGTGACGGCCGCGCAGTGGCGCGACGCCCAGTGGCAGCGGGCGCACTGTGTGCAGGGCGAGCGGCAGCTGCGGCGGGTGTTCGGCGAGCTGCTGACCGACCGGTTCTACCGTGAACTGGCGGCCGACCAGGCCGAGTTCGCCACCATGTCGGTGCTGGTGCCGCCGCACATGCTGAACACCATGGCGGCGGACGCGCCGCTGGAGCCGGGCGCGTTCACCGAGGCGTTCCTGGCGGACCCGGTGCGCCGGTACATGCTGCCGGTGCGCACCGACCGGCATCCCGAGTGGCCGAGCCATCCGCTGGCGTCCCGGGACTCGCTGCACGAGGCCGACATGTGGGCGGTGGAGGGGCTGACGCACCGCTACCCGACCAAGGTGCTGGCCGAGCTGCTCGCCACCTGCCCGCAGTACTGCGGGCACTGCACCCGGATGGACCTGGTGGGCCGCTCGACCCCGCAGGTCGCCAAGGCGCGGCTGGTGCTGCGTCCGGCGGACCGCGAGGAGCAGATGCTCGACTACCTGAAGCGCACCCCGTCGGTGCGGGACGTGGTGGTGTCGGGCGGCGACCTGGCGAACGTGCCGTGGCCGCGGCTGGAGGCGTTCCTGCTGCGGCTGCTGGAGCTGGGTTCGGTGCGCGACATCCGGCTGGCCAGCAAGTCGGTGGTGGGCCTGCCGCAGCACTGGCTGCAGCCGAAGGTGCTGGCCGGGGTGGAGCGGGTGGCCCGGCTGGCGGCCCGCCGCTCGGTCAACCTGGCGGTGCACACCCACGCCAACCACGCGGCCTCGGTGACGCCGCTGGTCGCCGAGGCGGCCCGGGCGCTGCTGGACGCGGGCGTCCGGGACGTCCGCAACCAGGGCGTGCTGATGCGCGGGGTGAACGCCACCCCGCAGGCGCTGCTCGACCTGTGCTTCGCCCTGCAGGGCGAAGCGAACATCCTGCCGTACTACTTCTACCTGTGCGACGTGATCCCGAACGCCGAGCACTGGCGGCTGCCGCTGGCGGACGCCCAGCGGCTGCAGGAGGCGATCCTCGGCTACCTGCCGGGCTACGCCACGCCCCGGCTGGTCGCGGACGTGCCGCACGTCGGCAAGCGGTGGGTGCACCAGGCGGTCGGCTACGACCGGGTGCGCGGCATCTCGTACTGGACCAAGAACTACCGCACCGGGCTGGAGCTGCGCTCCACCGAACCGGGCGACGGGTCATGGCAGTTGACGCACCGTCACCCGTACGTGGACCCGGTGGACACGCTGTCGGCCGAGGGCCGCCGGTGGTGGGCCGAACAGGCCGCCCGGGGCGGGGAGTTCGACCTGACCGATCTGTGGGAGAAGGAGGGGAGCGCATGAGCGGGGCCGTTCCGTCCGGGCCGTTGCGCCGGATGTGCTGGATCTTCCCGGACCGGGAGTCCACCCGGTCCGGGGCGATGTGGCGGCACTACTTCTGGGACATGTACGCGGAGATCGCCGCCGAACTGGGCCTGGAGTGGACCCGGCACGCGCCGGAGGCGGTCACCGTGGACGCGGTCGACCCGGCCCGGCCGCGGGTGTACGTGGACGACGAGCCGGTGACGCCCGAGGACACCCTGTTCATCACGGCGCTGTACTCGCTGCCGTACCAGTCGATGGACGTGTTCAACCAGCTGGCGCTGACCACGGTGCTGGAGCAGGCCGGTTTCTACCTGCCGTTCCCGGCGCAGGTCTCGCTGCTCGGCAACGACAAGCTCGCCACCGTGCTGTTCCTGGCGGACTCCCCGGTCCCGCCGATCCCCTCGGTGCGGATCGGCTCCGGCCGGGACGTCTCCAAGCACCAGTACGAGGTGGCGCTCGGCGAGTTGGGCTTCCCGGCGATCGTGAAGCCGTCCGGCTGGTGCGGCGGCGGCGGGATCAACCTGGCCCGCTCGCTGGAGGACGTCCGCGGCCTGGCCAGCCTGGCGCAGGGCGGCGACACCACGCTGATCGCCCAGCCCTACCTGGGCGACGGCACCGTCGACTACCGGGTCTACGTGATCGACGGCGCGCCGTACGCGGTGCTGCGCCGCACCCCGGAGGCCGGGTCGCCGGTCGCCAACGCGAGCCGCGGCGGCTCGATGGACTTCTGCGAGATCCCCGCCGAACTCGCCGAGGCCACCGCCTACTTCGCGAAGAAGCTGCCGATCCCGTTCTTCTGCGTGGACTTCCTGCACGACGGCGAGCGGTTCTGGTTCTCCGAGCTGGAGCCGGACGGCGTGATCGCCCCCGACTTCGACGACCCGGAGCGGTCCGTCCAGCGGGACGTCACCCGGGCCCGGTTCGCCGCCTACCGCGCGGCCCACACCGCCTTCTTGGAGAACGGAGGTGCGGCGCGATGACCTTCTCGCTGACCGACACCGAGGCCGCGGGCGGCCTGGCCGTGCCCCGACGGACCCTCGAACTGCTGCGCACCGTCCCCGGGTTGGGCGAGCGCTACGCGGACGCGGCGGCGCCCGGCACGCTGGCGGAGCTGGCCGCGCTGCCGCCGCTGGCCAAGGACGACCTGAACACGGCGCTGGCCCACCTGGAGCCGGCCGCCGAGCAGGGCGCCACCTGGCTGTTCCAGAGCGGCGGTTCGACCGGCGCTCCCAAGGTCGGCTACGCGCCGACCGGCTTCTACATGGCGAAGGTGTTCGAGCACTGGCAGCCGCTGGACCGGGACGACGTGTTCGTCAACGCCTGGGGCGCGGGCCGGATGTGGGGCGCGCACTTCCTCGCCGCGGGCCTGGCCGACCTGTCCGGCTGCCGGGTGATCGCGCTCGGCTCGGTGACCGCCGAGGAGTACCCGGAGTGGCTGGGCTTCCTGGCCGCCCGCAAGGTCACCGCGATCGGCGGCACCCCGAGCGTGCTGCGGCTGTGGTTCGCGCACGCCCGCGCCGCCGGCATCGAACTCCCGTCGCTGCGCAAGGTGCTGTGGCTGGGCGAGGCCTGGCAGCCGCAGCTGGAGGACGATCTGGCGGCGGTCGCGCCGAAGGCCCGCCGGCACGGCATGTTCGGCTCCACCGAGACCTGGGTGGTGGGCTCCAACACCCCGGACTGCCCGGCCGACACCTTCCACCCGTTCCCGCACCAGCTGGTGCACGTCGGCGCGGACGGCCTGCTCGACTTCACCTCGCTCGACCCGGCGATGCTCAACCCGGTGCTGCGCTACCGCACCGGCGACGCGGGCGAGTTGGGCCCGTGCCCGTGCGGCCGACCCGGCCCCGCGATGCGGGTGCTGGGCCGCCGCGACAACGTGGTGCAGGTCCGCGGCCTGGGCCTGCACGTGGACGAGCTGCTGGAACGGGTCGAGCGCGAGCCCGGCGTCACCCGCGCCCAGGTGCTGATCACCGAACGGGGCGGCCGGGCCGGGCGGGTGGAGGTGCTGGTGCTCGGCGCCCTGCCCGACCCGGAGGCGCTGCGCCGCGAACTGCTCTCCTCGACCTTCACCCTGAGCACCGGTTTCGTGCACGACCCGGAGAACGTCGTGGTGCGGGTGGTGGACGCGCTGGTCAGCAACGAGCGCACCGGGAAGACCGCGGGCTTCGTGGTCCGGGAGGAAGCATGAAGGCCCGCCTGCCGCGGTCGCTCGGCCGCGGCTTCAACGTGTTCTGGTTCGGCCAGTCGGTCTCCACGGTCGGCGACCGGGTCACCGTGTTCGTCGTCCCCACCCTGATGATCTTCGTGCTGCACGCCTCGGCGCTGCAGGTCGGCATCGTCTCGATGGCCCAGTACCTGGGCATCCCGCTGCTCGGGCCGGTCGCCGGCGTGCTGGTCGACCGCTGGGACAAGCGGCGCACCATGCTGGTGTGCGACCTGGTGCGGCTGGTGGCGGTCGCGGCGATCCCGCTCGCCTACTGGCTGGACGCGCTCTCCACACCGCTGCTGTTCTGCTGCGTGGCCGCGGTCTCCGGCGCGACGATCTTCTTCAACGTGGGCTACCTGGTCGCCGTCCCCGCCGTGGTCGAGGAGGAGCACCTGGTGCGCGCCTACTCGCGGCTGGAGGGCAGCGGCTCGGTCTCCGAGGTCGCCGGGCCGTCGATCGCCGCCGCGCTGTACAGCGCGCTCGGGGTGGCCGCGCTGGTGGTCGACGCCGCCAGCTACCTGGTCTCGGCGGTCTGCTTCGGCTGGATGCGCCCGTGGGGCGAGCGGACCGTCAGTACGGGCTCGGTGTGGCAGCGCCTCACCCTGGGCTTCCGGCTCAACTGGCAGGACCCGGTGCTGCGCCGGATCGTGCTGGCCGCCGTCACGCTGAACTCCGGCGGCCCGGTCTTCGTCACCGTGCTGCCGGTGCTCGCCTACCGGGGCCTGGGCGTCACCGTCGGCGTGTTCGGCGCCGCGATGTCGGCGGGCGCCGTCGGCGCGCTGCTCGGCGCGCTGGTCGCCCCGCGGATCTCCGAGCGCCTCGGCATCGGCCGCACCCTGGCCTGGGCGCTGCTGCTGCACTGCCTGGTCGGCCTGGGCGTGCTGGCCGCGCCCGCGCTGCCCGCCGGGCCGGTCATCGCCGCCACGATGGGCGCGTACGGCTTCTTCATGTCCTGCATCAACGTGTGCTCGGCGCCCGCCCGGCAGTCCCGGATGTCCGCGAAGCACCAGGGCGTGATGCACGCCGCGTTCCGGACCGTCACCTGGGGCGTCATCCCGCTGGCCGCGCTGGTCGGCGGCCTGTCGGTGTCGCTGCTGACCGGCCCGCTCGGCGTCCTGGACGCGGCCCGCTGGACGATGGCGGGCGGCACCCTGCTCGCCGCCTGCTCGTTCTTCCCCGCGCTCGCCGTGCAGTCCCGGATGGACGCCGACCCGCCGAAGGCCGCCGACACCGCCGCCGCGGACGCCCCCGGCACCGCCGCCGAGCCCGCGGAGGCCGCCCCGTGACGGACCGTCGACCCGTGCTGCTGATCACCGGCTGCTCCTCCGGCATCGGGCTGGCCACCGCGGCGGCCGCCGACGCGGCGGGCTGGTCGGTGGTCGCCACCGTCCGCGCCCCGGAGCGCGCCGACGCGCTGCGGGCCGCCGCGCCCGGCGCGCTGGTGCGGCGCCTGGACGTCACCGACGAGGCGTCGATCGCCGCGTGCTTCGCCGACCTGGACCGGCTGGACGCGGTGGTCAACAACGCCGGGGTGTCGAACTGCGACCCGACGCTGGAGATGTCCGACTCGGCCGCGCTGCGCGCCAACCTGGACGTCAACTTCTTCGGCACGGTCGCCGTCAGCCGGGCCGCGATGCCGCTGCTGCGCGCCGCCCGGGGTCGGCTGCTGACCGTCGGCAGCGTGCACGGCGTCGTCGGCCAGCCCTTCAACGAGGCGTACAGCGCGGCCAAGTTCGCCGTCGAGGGCTTCATGGAGGCGCTCGCCCCGGTCGCCGCCGCGCACGGCGTCCGGGTCTCGGTGCTGGTGCCCGGCTACGTGCCGGACACCCGGTTCGGCGAGTTCCCGGACGTGAACCGCCACACCCTGCAGGCCGCCTCGGGCCCGTACGCGGACACCTTCGCCGCGTACGTGGCCCGGCTCGGCCGGGGCTGGGAGAGCGCCGGGCAGCCCGCCGCCGAGGTCGCCGCCGCCGTGCTGCGGGCGCTCGCGCTGGCGGAGCCGCCGTTCCGCATCCCCGCCAACGCGTGGGCGGCCGCCTACCTCGACGCCAAACTCGCCGACCGCGACGGCAGCGCGATCCAGCGCCTCGCCCGCGACTGGATCGGCGCCACCCCCGCCCGCTGACCCTCCCCAGGAGCGACTCCCGTGCCCGCCAAACCCCTTCAGGCCCTGGTCGACCTCGCCCGGACCAACTCGCCGTTCTACGCCGAGCTGTACCGCGACGTCCCCGCCACCGTCACCTCGCTCACCCAACTGCCGGTCATCGAGCAGGCCGCGTTCTGGGCCGCCAACACCTGGCCCGACAACCGGCTGATGACCGGTCCGCTCACCGACGCCGCCGTCTACAAGACCGGCGGCACCACCGGCGCGCCCAAGTTCTCGCCCTGGACCCGCACCGAGCACTTCGACTCGGTCAGCGCGTTCGGCGCCGGGCTGGTCGACGCCGGGCTGAAGCCCGGCCACAAGGTGGCCAACCTGTTCTGCGCGGGCGAGCTGTACAGCGGCTTCCTGTTCATCGAGAACGCCCTGCACCACGCCCCGGTGGAGAACGTCCGGCTGCCCGTCGCGTCCGCGCCCGACGAGTACGTCGCCGACCTGATCCACTCGTTCGGGGTGGACGTGCTGGCGGGCGAGCCGATGAAGCTGTCCTCCGTCGCCGAGACGCTGCTCAAGCAGGACCGGCCCGCCCCGCAGGTCGAACTGGTCCTGTTCGGCGGCGACATCCTCTTCAACGACCTGCGCCCGCTGCTCCGGTCGGCCTTCCCGAACGCCGTGCTCTCCTCGATCGGCTACGCCTCGGTGGACGCCGGACTGGTCGCCGGACCGGTCCGGGCCGGGGACGACCTGCGGGTGCACCGGGCGTTCCCGAACCGCACCGTGGTGGAGATCCTGGACGAGGCCACCGGCGAGCCGATCACCGAACCCGGCGTCCCCGGGCGGGTGTTCGTCACCAACCTGTTCCGCACCCTGGTCCCGATCCTGCGCTACCCCGCCGGCGACCGCGCCGAGTGGACCGACACCGCCTGCACCACCTTCCGCCTGCTCGGCCGCTCCACCGAGGGCGCCCGGGTCGGCACCGTCGCCATGCCCACCGAGGACGTCCGCGCCGTCCTGCTCGCCCACGACCCCGAGCAGCACATCGCCGGCATGCAACTCGTCCAGCGCCGCTGGGACGGCCGCGACGGCCTGATCATCCGCCTCGGCCACACCGCCCCGCCGCCCGCCGACCTCGCCGAGACCCTCCGCCGGGCCGTCCTCGACGCCCGCCCCCTCTACGTCTCCGAGCAGGCCGCCGGGGCCATCCACCCGCTCCGGGTCGAATGGGTTCCGCGCGCCGACCTCGTCACCAACCCCCGCACCGGCAAGCTCCAGCAGGTCGTCGACGAACGCCCGAAGGACTGACCCCGGCGCCCGGGCGGGCGCAAATCGGAAGTTCACGTGAAAAGGAATGATTTTCTCCTGGAATAGGGACAGCCCGTTTCTCCCCGCTTTCCGCCCATGTGGACACCAGGGTGATCCATCTCACTCGAATAACCGGACGAAACGCGATTGACCTGCACAGCAAGGAAGTTGGTAAGCTCCCCCGCTTTTCATAACAGTCCGTCAGGTCTCCGACCTGGACATTGGGGGTACTTCCCGTGCGAATTGGCAAATGGCCCATAGGCCGCCGAAGCAGTCATTCCCCACCCGCCGGCAGAAGGCTGGCCGCCGTCACGGCGGCCGCCCTGCTGGCCTCACTGATCGCCCCGGTCTCGGCGGCGGCCGCGGCCGGGCCGGACTGGTCGCGGAAGTGGTCGCCGCCGAACACCGCGCTGACCACGACCACGTCGGTGGCCGGCAAGGACGTCGCGGCGGTGCCCGTCACGACGCCCGCCCATCCCGTCCCGCCGACCTGGCAGCCGCCCAAGTCCGCGCCGACGCTGCCGCACGGCAAGGCCGACGTCCGTCTCGGCGCCGCGCCCGCCAACCGGCGCAAGGGCGCCGACCAGCAGCCCGCGGCCGGCGAGGAGGCCGCTGCGAGCGGCCTGCCGGTCGGCCTCGCCCCGCTGGAGGACTCGGCCCTGGCCGGGCAGAGCGTCCAGGTCGACCTGGTCGACCCGGCCGCCGCGACCGCCGCCGGCCTGCCCGGCCCGGTGCTGAAGCTGACCGGCCCCGGCGCGGGCGGCGGCCTGCGGGTCGGCCTGGACGCCGCCGCCCTCGGCAAGGTCTACGGCTCCGACCGGGTCTCCCGGATGCGCCTGGTGTCCCTCCCCGCCTGCGCCCTGACGACGCCTCAGGTCCCGGGCTGCCTGGCGCAGACCCCGCTCGACTCCCGCCTCGACGCCGCCACCGGCAGGCTCACCGCCGACGTGGTGCTGCCCGGCGGCGACGGCACGGCCCGGACCCAACTCCAGGGCGTGGGCGCGGCGCAGGCCCAGCAGAGCGCCGTGGTCGCCGCCGTCTCCGGCGCGTCCAGCGGCGCGGGCTCCTACGCGGCCACCCCGCTGAACTCCTCGCAGGCGTGGTCGGCCGGCTCCTCCTCCGGGGCGTTCGACTACTCCTACCCCATCCAGGGCCCGCCCTCGCTGGCCGGTGCCGCGCCCTCGGTGGCGCTCGGCTACGACTCGGCCTCGGTGGACGGGAAGACCTCGTCGACCAACGCGCAGGCGTCCTGGGTCGGCGACGGCTGGGACTACAACGCGGGCTTCGTCGAGCGGTCCTACCAGTCCTGCACCAAGCACGGCATCGCCAACTCCGGTGACGAGTGCTGGGCGGGCGCGAACCTGGTGATGTCGCTGGCCGGCCACTCCGGCGAGCTGGTCCGCGACGACGCGTCCTGCCAGGGCGGCGCGGCCGCGACCATGGAGCAGTCGGCCTGCACCTGGCGGCTGAGGAACGACGACGGCAGCCGCGTCCAGTTCCTCACCGGTGCCACCAACGGCACCTGGAACGGCTCGTACATCAAGGTCACCGACACCTCGGGCACGGTCTACTACTTCGGCCTGAACCACCTGCCCGACGCGTCCGGCAACCCGTCGACCAAGGGCCCGGACTCGGGTTCGGCGTGGACGGTGCCGGTGTACTCGCCCAACGCGGGCGACCCGTGCTACGACTCCGCCAAGGGCAAGGCGTCGTGGTGCCAGACGGGTTGGCGCTGGAACCTCGACTACGTCGTGGACGCGCACGGCAACCTGGTCACCTACACCTACACCCCCGAGACCAACAACTACTCCCGCGGCGGGGCGCAGAACAACGGCTCCGGCACGCTGACCCCGTACAACCGCTCCGGCGTGCTGCACGTGATCGGCTACGGGCAGCTGCTCTCCGACCAGATCGCCGCGAACGGCGCGTACAAGCCCGCCGCGCAGATCGTCTTCGACTCCGGCGAGCGCTGCGTCACCTCCCCCACGGCCTGCGACCCGGCGAACCGGACCTCCGCGCACGCGGGCGACTGGCCGGACGTGCCGATCGACCAGCAGTGCGCCTCGACGGGCGCCTGCACCGTCTACGGGCCGACGTTCTGGTCCACCAAGTGGCTCAACTCGATCACCACGCAGGTCCGTTACAACGGCGCCTACCAGGACGTGGACTCCTACGCGCTGTCGCACCGCTTCGTGAACGTGCAGAACGCGACCGAGAACACCCAGGTGCCGTGGCTGGCGAGCGTGCAGCGCACCGGCAAGGACACCCAGGCGTCGTCCACCCCGGTGACGCTGCCGCCGGTGTCGTTCACCGAGATGCTGCTGCCCAACCGGGTCGACGGGACGAACCTGGTGCCGTCGCGTCCGGCGTACAACCGGCCGCGCATCCAGCTGATCACCACCGAGACCGGCTCCACGGTCGGCGTCGACTACTACCCGGCCGACTGCTCGCGGGTCAACAACTCGATGCCGGGCTCGGCCGACACCGACACCCGGTCCTGCTACAACGTCAAGTGGCACGTCCCGAACGAGGTTCAGGGCGCGGACCCGGTCGACGACTGGTTCCAGCGCTACCCCGTCAAGAGCGTGACGGTGACGCCGGGCACGCCCAACGCCGCGCCGATGACGACCGCGTACAGCTACGGCAACGCGGCGTGGCACCGCAACGACTCCGAACTGACCGACGCCAAGGACCGCACCTGGGACAACTTCCGCGGCTACGCGAGCGTCACCACCGTCTCCGGCAACGGCAACGACGGCCCGAAGGGCCAGACGTCGGCGACCTACCACCAGGGCATGAACGGCGACCGCAAGGCCGACGGGTCGACCCGCGCCGTCAGCGTGACCGGCCCGATGGGCGGGTCCGCCACGGACGACGACTGGCTGTCCGGGATGCCGTTCGAGCAGGACACCCACACCCAGGCCGGCGGTCCGATCGTCTCCTGGTCCGGCAACACCGGCGGCGGCAGCACCGTCACCGCCACCCACCACCGCACCGGCCTGCCCGACCTGACGGCCCGCTACGGCGGCACGGTCAACACCTCGACCGCCAAGTCCCTGAAGGCGGACGGCTCCTGGGCCACCGGCACCAAGACCACCACGACCGACGCCGCGCACGACAACCGGGTCCTCACCGTCCTGGACAGCGCCGACGGCAGCCCCGACGTGTGCCGCCGGACCGTGTACGCGACCTCGCCGAACCCCGCGGTCACCGGCCTGGTCTCCGAACTCCTCACCGTCACCGGCCCGAACGCGTGCACGGCCACCCCGACCGCGCAGAACACCTCCTCGTGGAGCCGGGTCAAGTACGACGGCCAGCCGCAGGGCCAGGCCGGCGCCAAGGCCGAGGCGACCACCAAGGAGAGCCTCGACCGGTTCGACGGCACCACGCCGGTCTTCAGTGTGGACAGCGTCCTCACGTACGACGTCTACGGGCGCGGGACCAGCACTACCGCGCCGCTGCTGGTGGACGCCGCGCACCCGAACGGCTCGACCGTCACCACCGCCTACACGGCCCAGCAGCCGGGTGAGCTGGCCGGCACGATCACGGTCACCAGCCCCGCCCCGGCCGGCGCCCCCGACCAGGCGACCGGGCGGACCAGCGTCACCACGCTGGACACCGCGCGCTCGCTGACCCGCACCAGCACCGACGCCAACGGCCGGGTCACCACGGTCGGTTACGACGCCCTGGGACGGACCGTCGCGGCCTGGATGCCGGGCCGCAGCACCTCGCTGACGCCCAACGTCGCGCACGCGTACAGCGTCCCGGGCATCGTCAACGGCAAGGTCGTCCCGCCGACCACCACCACGACCAACCTGATCGGCACCGGGCCCACCGGCACCTACAGCACCTCCAAGCTGGTGCAGATCATGGACGGCACCGGCCGGACCGTCCAGACCCAGACCACGCCCGCGCTGTCCGCCTACTCCGGGCGGATCGTCACCGAGGCCGTGTTCGACTCGCAGGGCCGCAGCATCCGCACCAACGGCCCCTGGTACAACGGCGCTTCCGGACCGGGCACCATCCTGTACGAGGCGAACACCACCCAGGAGGTCCCGAACCAGACCCACACCGTCTACGACGGCATGGGCCGCCCGGTCACCGGCGAGTCGGTGGCCTACGGCGTCGTCCAGAACACCACGACCACGGCCCACCCCGGCGTGGACCGCACCGACACCACCCCGCCCGCGGGCGGGACGCCGACCACCACGGTCACCGACGCGCGCGGCCGCACCGTCCAGCTGTGGCAGTACCGCACGCCCACGGCGACCGGGAACCCGGCCGACGCGGACGTCACCACGTACGCCTTCGACCAGTTGGGCCACCCGTCGACCCGCAAGGACGCCGCCGGGAACACCTGGTCGTACGGCTACGACGTGCGGGGCCGGCAGACCTCGGTGACCGACCCGGACACCGGCACCAGCACCACCGCGTACGACGCGGCGGGCCGGGTCGCGTCCACCACGGACGCCCGCGGGCGCTCCGTCCTCAACGCCTACGACCTGCTGGGCCGCCCCACCGCGACCTTCGACGGCCTGTCGGCGGACCCGGCCAAGCAGTTGACCGCGCACACCTACGACACGCTGCTGAAGGGGCAGCCGACCTCGTCGACCCGGTACGTGGGCGGCACGTCCGGCAAGACCTACGCCTCCACCGTCGGCAGCTACGACACGGCGTACCACCCGACCAAGGTCACCACCACGATCCCCGGTGCGGAGGTCGGTGCCGCCACGCCGTTCAGCTACACCTACCAGGCGGTCTACGACCAGGTCACCGGCCTGCTGCTGCGCGACAACCGGCCGGCGATCGGCGGGCTGTCCTCGGAGCGGATCGACTACAGCTACGACGCGTACGGGCTGCTGATCGGCTTCGGCGCGTTCGGCGGGTCGACCTACGACCTGTCCAACGACTACGACGCCTACGGCCGTCCGATCCGCACCACGGTCAACCCGTGGGGCACCCAGATCGTCGTCACCAACACCTACGACGAGTCGACGGGGCGTCAGCTCTCCCAGTTCGTCGACAAGCAGACCGCCGCCACCGGCGCGGTCCAGCAGACCACCTACGCCTACGACGCGGTCGGGCGGATCACCGGCATCCGCAGCATCCCGGACAACACCCCGTCGGCGACCGACCTGCAGTGCTTCTCCTACGACTACCTGAACCGCCTCACCACCGCCTGGACGGACAAGGGCGCGCTCAACCTCGCCCCCAACCCGGCCGTCGGCGGACGCGGTTCCTGCGCCAACTCCAGCCCCACCAGCGGCGCGGTCGCCCCGGCGAAGAACACCGTCGGCGGCAGCGCCCCCTACTGGCAGGACTACACCTACGACCTGACCGGCAACCGCAAGAGCCTCACCCAGCACGACCCGTCCGGCGACACCGCCAAGGACACCGTCACCACCCAGGTCTTCCCGGCGGCCGGCACCGTCAACAACGGCAACGGCCAGGGCGGCCCGCACGCACTGACCTCGGCGACGGCCGTCACGGGCGCGAGCAGCGTGCAGACCGCCACCGGCTACGACGCCGTGGGCAACACCACCTCGCAGTCGACCTACAGCAGCGGCACCACCACCTTCGAGTGGAACACCGAGGGCCGGCTCGACCGCGACGCGCCCGCCGTGCAGATCCAGGGCATCGGCGGCAACTGCCTCTACCTGCAGGGGAGTTCCGGCAACGACGGCACCCCGGCGGAGATCTCCGCGTGCAGCCCCAGCGGTGCGCAGAAGTTCTCCACCACCGGCAACCTGCTGAAGGCGCTGGACAAGTGCCTCACCGCTACCGGCAGCACTCCCGGCTCGGCGGTCAAGCTCCAGTCCTGCGACGGCAGTTCGGCGCAGAAGTGGACCGCGCAGCCGAACGGCACGATCACCAACGGCGCGAGCGGCCTGTGCCTCGCCGTCCCCGGTGACGTCACCACCTCCGGCACCGACACCGTGGTCGCCACCTGCGGCACCACCACGATCCCGGCCGGCCAGAAGTGGACCGTCCCCGACAACGCCACCGGCTACGTCTACGACGGCGAGGGCGCCCAGCTCGTCCGGCACAACCCCGGGAAGACCAGCGTCTTCCTCGGGCCCGACGAACTCACCTACGACACGGTCACCAAGGCCACCACCGCCACCCGCACCTACCGGATGCCGGGCGGCCTGAGCCTGGTCCGCCAGGGCAGCACCAACACCTGGCAGGTCAGCGACCAGCACGGCACCGCGGGCCTCTCGTTCGACGGCACCACGCTCGCCGAGACCCGCCGCCCCACCGACCCGTTCGGCAACCCGCGCGGCGTCCAACCCGCCACCTGGGCCGGCTCGCACGGCTTCGTGGACGGCACCAAGGACGAGGCCACCGGCCTCACCAACCTCGGCGCCCGCCAGTACGACCCGCGCACCGGACGCTTCGTCAACCCCGACCCGCTGCTCAACCTGATCGACCCGCAGCAGTGGAACGGCTACGCGTACAGCGGCAACGACCCGGTCAACTCCAGCGACCCCAGCGGGTTGATGAACGACACGATGGAGAAGCCCTGCGACTCCGCGTGCGTCGAGCAGAACAACGCGACCATCAAGAAGGCCAACGACGAGACGGCCGAGTACTTCGCCCCGAAGAACTACCTGAAGCGCTCGGCCCTGGGCCACAAGCTGCCGGACGCCACCTACAAGATCATCACGGGTCCGAGCTACCGCTACCAGGGCTCGCAGGACTTCACCATCGGTGAGGCCCTGAAGTGGGCGGCCACCGACTCGACCGGTTGGTACACCGTCTGCATGCTGATGGGGCACTCCCCGGACGAGTGCAACACCGACCCGTTCAACGGCGAGACCGACATCGGCAAGGTCGACGTGGGCCCGGTCATCGGCGTCACCCTGATGGTGGCGGGCGCCGCGGTCATGGCCATCCCCTGCCAGGAGGGCTGGCTCGCCTGCTTCGAGGCGGTCGCCGGCGCCGAACTGGCCTTCGTCTCGGGCGGCAGCGCGATCGTCGCCACCGCCAGCGCGGCGGAGCTGCAGGGCATCCGGATGCTCGTCGGCGACTCCTTCGAGGTGAACGCCGCCAAGGCGGCCGAGGAGGAGGGCGCCGCCGCCGCGGCCAAGGCCCTGGGCCTGCCGTCCTGCCCGACGGGGCACAGCTTCGCCCCCGACACCCCGGTGGTGATGGCGGACGGCACGACCAGGCCGATCAAGGACGTCCAGGTCGGCGACCGGGTCCTGACCGGTGACCCGGACAGCGGCGCGCGCAGCACCTCCGAAACGGTCACCGCGACCCACGTCAATCACGACAAGGACCTGGTCGACGTCACCGTCGCGGACACCGCCGGCGCGCCGAGCACCGTCCGCACCACCGCGGGCCACCCCTTCTGGGACGGCACCGACAAGCAGTGGATCCCGGCCGGCCAGCTCGTGCCGGGCCACGTGCTCGCCACCGACGACAACCGGCAGTCCCGGATCGTCGCGGTGGTGCCCCGGGCCGGTACGGCCGACATGGACAACCTCACGGTCGCCCGCACCCACACCTTCTACGTGCGGGTCGGCGGCACCACGGTGCTGGTCCACAACGCGCTGCCCTGCCCGCCGAGGATGGCCCTGGGACTCTCCTCCTACGACGAGCCCGGTGGCTGGGTGGGCAACAACAACGGCACCCTGATGGGGTTCGCCGAATCCAACAACGCCCAGTTCTTCGAGCACTGGGGCTCCGACTGGGAAGCGGTGATCCGAGCGGCGATGAAGCCCGACAGCACCACGGAGATCTACTTCAACCTGGAGGGGATCGACAACCCCCGTGCCTGGGCCGCCACCGTCACGGACGTCTCCAAGAGCCCCGGCTCCGACGTCACCGCCTGGGAGTTGGCGCTGATCCGGGACGCTCCCGCCTCCGTCCAGGCGCGGGTCCGCTGGCTCGGTGGTGACGGCAAGAACCCGTTCGAGTAGAAAGGGGCACCATGAACCAGCAAGGGGAGACCCCCGACCCGGAGGACCGGCTGCCGCTGCACTTCGACCACCCGTTCCAGGTCTGGTCGTACAGCAAGTCGCACCAGAAGCTCGTCCTCCGGGGCAAGCCCGGTCCGGCCTACGACCGGTTCGTCGACGTGACGTTCCTGTACGTGCTCGGGATGAAGCTGGCCTCCAGCTATCCGGAGCTCTCCGTGCGGATCGCCGACGACCCGGCGGAGATGGCGGAGCTCCTGCAGCCGCCGCCCCGTCCTGATCTCGGGTTCCTGAACCTGGAGGTCTCGGGCGGCGGCCGGAACGGCTTCGTGGTGTGCTCCCGGGTCCTGGTCCGGCACGGGACGGGGTGGCAGACCCCGGCCTGAACGACCGCGTGAGCGAGGGCCCCGTCGGAGATTCCTCCGGCGGGGCCCTTCGCGTGCGTGGTGCGGGGGGTCAGTAGACGTCGCGGACGTAGCGCTTGTCGGCGGCGAGCTGCTTGACGTAGGCGGTGGCGTCGGCGGGGGTGAGGCCGCCGTGGGTGGTGGCGAGGTCGCGGAGGGCCTGGTCGACGTCCTTGGCCATGCGGGAGGCGTCGCCGCAGACGTAGAAGTGGGCGCCGTCCTGGAGCCAGGACCAGAGGTGGTGGCCGTGTTCGCGCATCCGGTCCTGGACGTAGACCTTGGCGCGCTGGTCGCGGGAGAAGGCGGTGTCGAGGCGGGCCAGGGTGCCGTCGGCGAGGTGGGCGGTGAGCTCCTCGCGGTAGTAGAAGTCGGTGGCGGCGTGCTGCTCGCCGAAGAACAGCCAGTTGGGGGCGCGGTGGCCGCGGGCCCGGCGGTCCTCCAGGAAGCCGAGGAACGGGGCGACGCCGGTGCCGGGACCGACCATGATCATGGGGGTGGCGGGGTCGGCGGGGGGCCGGAAGTGCGGGGAGCGCTGGAGGTGGACCGGGATCTCGGCGCCGGTCCCGGCGTCCGCGAGGTGGGTGGAGCAGACGCCGCCGCGCGGCCGGCCCTTGAGGTTGTCCCAGCGGACCACCGAGACGGTGAGCGAGACCAGGTGCGGGTCGGTGAGCGGGCTGGAGCAGATCGAGTACTGGCGGGGCTGGAGTCGGCCGAACACCTCGGCCCACTCCTGGGGTTCGGCCCAGACTCCGTACTCGGCGGCGACGTCGACGGCGCCGCGGCCCCAGGTCCAGCGGGCCAGCGTGTCGGTGTTGTCGGCGCGCAGCAGGGCGCGCAGTTCGCGGTCGTCGCGGGTGCGTTCGGCGGTGAAGCGGAGCAGTGCGGGGCCGACCCGGGTGATGTCGAGGTGCCGGGCGAGGGCTTCGCCGAACGGGACCTCGCCGTGGCCGGGGAGGGTGACGGGGGTGTCGGCGGGGGCGCCGGTCAGGGCGAGCCATTCGTCCACCAGCGCCGGGGAGTTGACGGGGTGGACGGCGAGGGCGTCGCCGGTGGCGTAGTCGAGCGGGAGGTCCATCTCCCGGGTGTCGAAGGTGAAGCGGCGGACCTCCTTGGCGGAGCCGGGCGCGGAGAGCAGGCGGTTGCCGACCAGGCGGGCGGGGGCGGCGGTGCGGCGGGCGGCCGCGGCCGCCGGGGCGGCCGCAGGGGCGGGCGGGGGCGCGGCGGGCCCGGGGGCCTGCCGGAGGGCGTCGAGGACGCGGTCGAGCCAGCCGTTGGCGGTGGACTCGTAGTCGGGTTCGCAGTCGGCGCGGTCGGCGAGGCGGTGGGCGCCGAGTTCGGCGAGCCGGGTGTCGAGGCGGCGGCCGTGGCCGCAGAAGTCCTGGTAGTGGGAGTCGCCGAAGGCGAGGACGGCGTAGCGGCGGCCGTCGAGGCGGGCGGGGTGTTCGGCGCTGAGGGCGTCCCAGAAGCCGGCGCCGTTGTCGGGGGCGTCGCCGTCGCCGTAGGTGGAGGTGATGAGCAGCAGGTCGGCGTCGCCGGGGAGGGTGGCGGGGTCGGTGTCGGCCATCGCGTGCAGGGCGGCGGGGTGGCCGCCCGCGGTGAGGCGGGCGACGGCGGTGGCGGCGAACTCCTCGGCGGTGCCGGTCTGCGAGGCCCACAGCACGATGAGCTGACGAGTCGTCACCAGCTGTGCGGTGGCGGCGGGTTGGCTACTGCGGGAGTAGAGGCCGGCCAGGGCGCCGTTGACCCACTGGGCGTGTCCCGGGTCGAACGGGGCGTCGGCGGGGAGCACCGGCACGCCGGGCAGGCCGGTCGGGAGGGCGGCCAGGAAGCCTGCCAGGTACCGGCGTTCGGCCTCGACCAGGACGGGGGGCGGGGCGGTGTCGAGGCCGAAGAAGGCGGCCCGCGAGGCAGTGGCGCCCTCCGGGGCGGTGCTCTCCGGAGCGGCCGCGGCGGGGGTCGGGACCTTGGTCAACGCGACGGCGCAGTACTTGAGTTCGGGTTGGAAGGAGAGCGGGTCGACGGCGTCGGAGGTGACGGCGTTGACGGACAGGTACTCGCCGAACAGGTCGTTCCAGTGGAACGGGGCGAAGCAACTGCCGGACCGGACCCGGTCGGTGACCTTGGCGGGCAGGACGGCCCGGCCGCGCCGGGAGGACACCTCGACGGCGTCGCCCTCGGCGAGGCCGAGCGCGGCGGCGTCCTCGGGGTGGATCTCGACGAACGGCGACGGGTTCAGCTTGGCGAGCTTGGCGACCTTGGCGGTCTTGGTGAGGGTGTGCCACTGGTGCGGCAGGCGGCCGGTGTTGAGGACGAACGGGTAGTCGTCGTCGGGGAGTTCGGCGGGGTCGAGGTGCGGGCGGGGGTGGAACACGGCCCGGCCGCCGGGGGTGGGGAAGTGCAGGGTGCCGTCCGGCCGGAGGTAGCGGATCGGGTTGCGGTCGGGGCCGTCCGGGTCGGCGGCGGGCCACTGGACGGGGGTGTCGCGCAGCCGGGGGTAGGAGGCGCCGCGCAGGTCCCAGCCGGTGACGGGGTTGTACGCCTGCTTGAGCTCCTCGAAGACCTGCTCGGCGTCGGTGTACGCGAAGCCCTCCGAGTAGCCCATGGCGCGGGCGACCTCGGCGATGATCCGCCAGTCGGGCAGGGCCTCGCCGGGGGCGTCGGCGGCGGGCCGGGCCAGGGTGAGGTTGCGCTCGCTGTTGATCAGGACGCCCTCGGTCTCGGTCCACAGCGCGGCGGGGAGCACGACGTCGGCGTAGGCGTTGGTCTCGGTGTCGGCGAACACGTCCTGGGTGATGACGAGTTCGGCGCGTTCCAGGCCCTCGATGACGGTGCGCCGGTTGCCGACCGAGGCGACCGGGTTGGTGCAGATGATCCAGCAGGCCCGGATCTCGCCGTCGGCCATCTTCCGGAACATCTCGACGGTGCCCCGGCCGACGCCGTCGGCGCGCAGCGTGCCGGGCGGGAGCTTCCACAGGCGTTCGGTGAACTCCCGGTCGGCGTCGACGAGGACGGAGCGCTGACCGGGCAGGCCGGGGCCCATGTAGCCCATCTCGCGGCCGCCCATCGCGTTGGGCTGGCCGGTGAGCGAGAACGGGCCGCTGCCGGGGCGGCAGATGGTGCCGGTGGCGAGGTGCAAGTTGACCAGGGCGTTGGTGTTCCAGGTGCCGTGCGTGGACTGGTTCAGGCCCATTGTCCAGAGGCTGGTGAACTCCCCCGCCCCGCCGATGAGTTCGGCGGCCCGCCGGATGTCGTCCGCGGGCAGGCCGGTGATCTCGGCGACCTTGTCCGGCGGGTAGTCGGCGAGGAGGTCGGGCATCGCCTCCCAGCCCTCGGTGTGCCGGGCGATGAACTCCGGGTCGGTGTGCCCGTTCGCGTGCAGCAGGTGCAGCAGGCCGTTCAGCAGCGCCAGGTCGGTGCCGGGCTTCAGCTGGAGGAACAGGTCGGCCTTGGCGGCGGTGGCGGTGCGGCGCGGGTCGACCACGATCAGCTTGGCCCCGGCCTTGACCCGGTCCATCATCCGCAGGAACAGGATCGGGTGGCAGTCGGCGGCGTTGGAGCCGATCACCAGGAACACGTCGGCGAGGTCGAGGTCCCGGTAGGAGCCGGGCGGGCCGTCGGCGCCGAGCGACAGCTTGTAGCCGGTGCCCGCGCTGGCCATGCACAGGCGGGAGTTGGACTCGATCTGGTTGGTCCGCAGGTAGCCCTTGGTGAGCTTGTTGGCCAGGTACTGGGCCTCCAGGCTCATCTGCCCGGAGACGTACAGCGCGACGGCGTCCGGCCCGTGCTCGTCGACGATCGCGCGCAGTCGGCGGCCGGTGGCGGCGATCGCCTCGGCGACCGGCGTCGGCACCGGGTCCTCGCCGCGCGCGGTGCGCACCAGGGCGGTGTCCAGCCGCCCGGGGGCGGCCAGCATGTCGGCGGTGGTGGCGCCCTTGGTGCAGAGCCGGCCGCCGTTGGCGGGGTGCGCGGGGTCGCCGGAGACCCGCCGCACGGTGCGGCGGCCGTCCGGGCCGGTCCCGATGTCCAGGAGCAGGCCGCAGCCCACCCCGCAGTACGAGCAGACCGACCTGACCTGTTCGGCCCCCGGCCGCTGCGGCGTCGCCGCGTCCTGCGCCAGCTGTCCGGCCACGGGAACCCTTCCGTTCGACCTGCGCCTTGCCTGCTGGTGACTGTAGGAAGGGGGCGTTTCGCGGCTGTCTCGCGGCGGGGCCGTCGGCGGTTACGCCGACCGCACAGCGCGGCGGGGCCGCCCGTGAGGCGTCGGCGCCCCGCCCCGGCGGGCTCAGCCGGAGTGCGGCACGCCCGCGACCTGCACGCTCTGCCCGCGGAACTCGGCGACCACCGCGCCCGCGGCCGTCCGGACGGTGACGTCGTAGACGCCCTGCCGACCCGCCCGGGTGCGCTCGGCGGCCTCGGCGACCAGCTCGTCGCCGATCTGCGCGGGCGCGAGGAAGGTGATCTGCGCGCCCTGGGCCAGCGCCACCGGCCCGTAGCTGTTGCAGGCGTAGGAGAACGCGGCGTCGGCGAGCAGGAACACGTACCCGCCGTGGCCGATGCCGTGCGCGTTGGCCATCTCCTCGGTGACCTTCATCCGGGCGACGGCGCGCCCGGACACCACCTCGTCGAGCGTGATCCCGGCCTGCCGACAGGCCCGGTCGCGTTCGAACAGTGCGTCGATCCTGCTGTTTCCCATGGCTGTTCCCCCCTGAGCTGCCCCTTTCCGAGGCGTCAGCATTAGATCGACGCCGCGCGCCCGCTGTCAATGACGTGGCGGACGTGGACCGCCGTTGTTCACCGGCCTTCCAGTTCCTCGGCCCGGCGGCGGTGCGCGGCGGCCTCCGCGGACCGGCCGGCGGCGTCCTCGGCCCGGGCCAGTGCGCGCAGCACCTCGGCGGTGGCCTCGTCGTGGCCGACCTGCTCGGCCTCGGCGAGCGCGGCGCCCAGCCGGTCGCGGGCCTCGCCGTGCCGCTCCAGGGCGGACAGCGCCTCGCCGCAGGCGGTGTGCAGCAGCACCCGGCGGGCGTTCGGCGCCTCCGCGGTGCTCAGCTCCAGGCCGTGCAGGGCGTGGTCGACGGCCTGCCGGGGGCGGCCGGTGTCCAGGTGGTGCCGGGCCAGGTGGTACAGCGCCAGCCCCACGGTGTGCGGGTGGCCGGCCGCCGAGGCGATCTCCAGCGCCTGGGCCAGGCCCGCGCCCGCCGCCGGGTGGTCGCCCAGCTCGCTCTGGACGGCCGCCAGGTTGATCAGCGCGATCGCCCGGCCCACCTGGTTGCCGGCCCGGGCGGCCAGCTCGGCGGCCGGGCCGAGGCAGGCCAGCGCCTCCGGCAGCCGCCGGTTGGAGACCAGCACCCAGCCGAGCAGCGCCCGGACCTGGCTCTCGCCGTCCTGCTCGCCGCTCTCCAGGGTGGCGTCCAGGGCGAGCTGCAGCTGCGGCACCCAGCCGTCCCGGACCCGGCGCAGAATCAGCGGCCACTGGGTCAGCACCAGCCGCCAGGCCCGTTCCGGGGTGGCCGTCAGGATCACCTCGGCGAGCGTCTCGCGGTGCGCGGACAGCCACTCCAGCGCCTGCTCGACGGTGTCGAACTCCGGGACGGCGCGCGGCGGGTGGCTGCCCGGCGGGGGCTCGCAGCAGGGCCGGCTGCCCGGTTCGGCGCTCCGCGTGGCGGCCAGGCCCGCGTACAGGTACTGGTCGGCCAGCCGGTCGCGGGCGGCGCGCCGGGTGGCGCGGTCGTTCTCGGCGGCGAGCCGGCGGGCGTACAGCCAGACCAGGTCGTGCATGCCGTAGTGCTCGGCGTCCGTGCCGGTGAGCAGGTGGGTGGCCGCCAGGTGCTCCAACGCCTCGGCGGCGTCCGGCAGTTCGAGGTCGGCGAGGGCCGCGGCGGCGTACCCGTCGAGCAGCGGGCCCGGGTGCTGGCCGAGCGCGGTGAACAGCCGGGCGGCGACCGGCGGCAGCTGTTCGCGGGAGATCCGCAGCGCGCTGGCCACGCTGATCTCCTCGGCCGCGAGGTACGCCAGCCGGCGCTGCTCGTGGCGCAGCCGTTCGGCGGTCGCGGCCAGGCCGCGGGCCGGGTCGGCGGCGGCCTTGGCGGCGGCGATCCGCAGCGCCAGCGGCAGGCCGTCGCAGAGTTCGGCGAGTTCGCGGGCGGCGTCCGGCTCGGCGGCGACCCGGGCCGGGCCGAGCACCCGGGCCAGCAGCGCCGTCGACTGCCCCGGGTCCAGCACGGACAGCGCGACGGGGCGGGCGAGTTCGGCGGCGACCAGGCCGAGCATCCGGCTCCGGCTGGTCACCAGGGCGGCGGCCTCGGCACCGGCCGGCAGCAGTGGCCTGACCTGCTCCGACTCGCGGGCGTTGTCGATCAGCACCAGCAGCCGCCGCCCGGTGGTGACCCGGCGGTACAGGGCGCTGCGGGCGGGCACGGTGGCGGGCAGCTCGTCCCGGTCGACGCCCAGTGCGGACAGGAACTCGCCCAGTACGTCGCCGACTTCGCGGTCCGGCCGGTCGCTGAACCCGCCCAGGTCGGCGAAGAGCACGCCGTCGGGCCAGCGGGCGGCGTGCCGGTGCGCCCAGTCCAGGGCCAGCGCGGTCTTGCCGACCCCGGCCGGGCCGGTCACCAGGGCGATCGCGCCGTCCGGGCCGGGGCGCAGGGCGTCGCCGAGCGCGGCCAGCTCGGCCGCCCGCCCGTAGAACCCGCGCGGGGCGCGCGGCAGCAGGTCGACGACGGGCGGGGCGGACGGCGACACGGCGGGCTGCCGCTCGGCGGACGGTCGCTCGGCGGACGGTCGCTCGGCGGACGGTCGCTCGGCGGACGTCGCCGGGGCCGCCGCGGGTGCCGCGTCGGGGACCTCCTCGGGGGCCGCGGCAGGCACGGGCGCGGGCACCGGCGCGGGCAGGGGCTCCGGGGGCGGGGTCGGGGTGCTCTCGCCGCGCAGGATGCGCTCGTAGGCGGCGTTCAGCGCCCGGCCGGGATCGACGCCGAGGCGGTCCGCCAGCGACTCCCGGGTGCGGTGGTACCAGTCCAGCGCCTCGGACTGCCGGCCGGCCCGGAACAGCGCCAGCATCAGCGCGGACACCAGCGACTCCCGGAGCGGGTGCGCGACGGTCTCGGCCCGCAGCAGCTCGGCCGCCCGGGCGGGCTCGCCGAGCCGCGAACGGTGCTCGGCGAGCATCTCCACGGCGGCCAGCCGGTTCTCCTCCAGGGTCTGCCGCCACGCCTCCAGCGGCACGCTGGAGACCGTCCCGGTCAGCGCGGGCCCGCGCCACAGCGCCAGCGCCCGCTCCAGCGCGTCCGCCACCTCGGCGGACCGCTCCGCCGCCCGGGCCGCCGCCACCAGCCGGTCGAACTGCTCGACGTCGAGCACCCCCTCCGGCAGGTGCAGGGTGTACGCGTCCCCGGCCGTGGCGAGCTGCACACCGCACCGGTCGGCGCCCTGCTCGGCGAAGAGCGCGCGCAGGCGCGAGACGTGGCTCTGCACCACGGTACGGGCGTTGGCGGGCGGCTCGGCGACCCAGAGCGCCTCGGTCAGCTGCGCCACGGGCACGGCCCGGTTGCGGCGCAGCAGCAGCAGCGCGAGCAGGCTGCGCCGCTTCTCCGGGCCGAGCGGCAGCTCACCGTCGACCCCGTCGACCGCGACCGCACCGAGCAGACGGAACCTCACCGTGTCTCCCCCACCGTTTTGCCCTGTTCGTTGACGGAGGCTACCTGATCGTTATCCGGTGCATGCCACCAGCCCCGCACGGCGGGACGACAGGACGGCGAGCACCGGGCGCCGGACGCCGAACGGGCCGGGGGCGGAGCAGCCGGGGAGGCGGCGGGCCGGGCGGCGGGCACGGGCCCCCCGGTGGCGCGGGCGGGGTACCCGTTCCGCGCCACCGGGGCGGTGCTCCGCCGGGGCGTCAGGCGGCTCCTTCCGGAGCGCCGCCGGACAGGCCGGCGACGAAGGCGGCCAGGGCGCCCGCCCGGACGGCCGAGGGGTCGGGCTTCGGGGCCGGGGCGGTCTCCACCTCCGGGGCCGCCGTCTCCTCGGTCGCCGGGGCGGTCGGGGATTCCGGCGCCGGGGACGGGGCCTGACGGAGCGTCAGTTCGCGTTCGCCGCCCGGGCGGGCGGTGACGCGGTAGTCCCAGTCGTCGGGGCCGGTCAGCCGGACGGTGACCTCGCCGGGGCGGTTGCCGCCGCCGAGGTAGACCTCGCCCTCGATCCGGCGGATCTGCTCGGCCGGGTCGGTGCCGTCGAGGTCGAAGGACCGGATGACCGGCAGCCCGGGGCCCTCGCCCGCCACGGTGAGGTGGAGCTGTCCGGAGGCCGGGAGGTGCAGCGGTCCGACGGCGTCCGCGGCGGTGGCCATCGCGGCGGTGACCAGTTCGCTGGCGGGCCCCCGGTCGGTCCAGGCGGCCCGGTGCACCTGCCGGGTCTCGTGCGCGGGCCAGTCCGCCTTCGCCCCGGCGGCCAGGTCGTCGAGGGTGACGGGGCCCTGCCCGGCGCGCTGCCCGAGGAAGTCGAGCACCTTGCGGGCGTCCGCGGCGGGCACCGGGGTGCCCTCGGGGGTGCCGAGCAGCTTGCCGAGCAGGGCGTTGGCCCTGTCGGAGCCGCCGCCGGAGAGTTCGACCAGCCGGTGGGCGGCCTCGATCCGGGCCCGTCCGCTTTCCGTGACGGCGGTGAACTCCCGTCCGTAGACGGCCTGTCCGAGCCGGACGGTGCCGCTCAGCTGCTCGCGTTCGGCGGGCGTCCGGGCGGTGTGGTCGTACGGGGTGCCGTCGCCGTCCAGGACCCGGTGGACGTCGTCGAGCAGCCGGGCGTCCTCGCCGAAGCGCAGTTCGCCGGTGCGCCGTTCGCCGCTGAAGGCGAGGTAGTGGTCGCCGGGGACGTTCGAGCCGGTGGTCTCGGCGAGCGGGATGTCGACGGTGAAGGGGACGATGCCCTTCTCCTTGACGGGGGTGCGGTCGTTGTCGAACAGCGTCACCTCGACCTCGGCGGCGCCGTGGTAGCGGGCCATCGGGACGGCGAACTTGCCGTTCGAGACGATCTGCCCGGCGTCGGTGTGGCTGCCGCCCTCGCGCCAGATCCGCTGCGCGCCGCCGGTGAGCGCCGGGTTGTTGCTGACGTCGCCGGTGATCCGGGCGCCGACCTGGCCCTGCGCGCCCGCGTTCCGGGAGGACAGGTCGGCGTGCGCGGTGCCGGAACTGCTGGCGTTGGCGGGGCTGAACTCGACGGCCTTGTCGTCGGTCCGGTGCTCCAGCTCGACCACCTTGACCCCGACCTCGACGCCCTTGCCGCCGCCGAGCCCGATCCGCTTGGTGGGGACGGTCGCCGCCACCTCGGCGCCCTGGGTGGCGGTGCCGAACAGCGCGGAGAGGTGGCTGTGCGTGGTGACGGTCCCGACGACCGGCGCCATCTCCTTCCAGTCGGACTTGCCGAAGTACTGCTCGCCGCGCAGCCGGACCAGGTCCTGCACGCCGCCGACGTCGCCGAGGAAGCGCAGCACGTCGGTGTCGCGCAGGCCGCTCTCCCAGACCCGCTCGGGCGGGACGGGGACGCTGACCGGCTCCGGGGACTTCGCCGGGACGGTCCGGGGCGGGGCCGCGTCACCGGCTCCGGTCCGGACGGGCACCGTCTCGCCGGTCTCCACGATGGTCTCGAAGCCGACGGCCGCGGTGCGGCGCTGCGCCACCGACGCGCCGACCCAGGGCCGCCGCTCGATGGTGAACTGCAGCTCCGCCTCGCCCCGGTAGGCGCTGCCGGGCAGCTTGGCCTTGGTCGCGGCGCCCGCCGAGGTGCTGGTGCTGCGGACGTCGGCGTGGTCGTGCCCGCCGCCGCCGGTGCCGGTCAGCCCGGCCGTCACCGACACGGGCGTGCCCGCGATCGGCGCGGCGCCGGTGACGCCCAGCAGGCCCTGGTGCGAGGTGCCGGTGCCGTCGGCCTGCTGGAAGGTCCGCTGGACGTCGTTGCCGGTGTTGAACTCGGTGGTGCCGGAGTCGCCGAGGTGCTCCATCCGGTCGCGCAGCACCGCGCCGACCCGGACGGTGGTCCGGCCGTGCCGGACCACGATCTCGTCGCCCGCCGTCATGCCCTTCAGCCGGGACTGCAGCCGGTCCGGGGTCAGTTCGGCGTCCAGCTTCTCCCGGATGCCGGACCAGTCGGAGCCGAACGGGTTGCGCTCCAACTTCGTTCCACTGGAGGGCTGTTCGGACTTCCTCCCGCCCGACGTGGGCTTCCAGCCGGACTCGACCTGGGCGAGCAGCGACTCGCCGAGGGTCGGCCGGGGCCCGTCCGCCGCCCCGCCCCTGCCGGGCAGCGCGTGCACGTCGGTGACGATCGCCGAGGAGTCCAGCCGGCGGCCGTCGACGAAGCCCTTGGGCTGCTTCCCGGTGGTCCGCTCGACCGGCCCGGCGGCCGGTTCGGCGTCCCGCGTCGGCACCGCGACCCGGGCCACCGCCTCGACCGGCTGCGCGAACGAACCGTCCGACACGTTCAGCCGCTTGAACTTCACCGACACGTCGTAGACCGCGTCCACGTCGAAGAACGCGGCGGGCTCGACGTGCTTGCCGCGGTTCGAGGTGGAGCCGATCGTCTCCACGTTCTGCCCGTAGCTGCGGTCCATCCGGTGGGTGTAGCCGCCGGAGACCGCGAGCACGGGCGTGCGCGCGTTGAACCGGCCGCCGCCGTCCAGCCGGTCCCGGCGGTCGCGGACGCCGCCCTGGCCGCTGGAGGTGCGGGTGCCGGACTCGAACTCGTACTTGTCGGCCTTCGAGTGGTAGGTCGCCTCGCCCACCCGGGCGGTGACGGTCACCTCGGCCTTCCAGGTCGCGCCCGAGATCGTCTCGGTGACCTTCCCGCCGCGGGTGAGCTGCGACAGTTGGGTCTTCATCGCGATCCGGTCGAAGGTCCCGTCGATCTTCTGCCGCATCTCGTCCGACGGCTTGCCGTACTTCTTCTCGATCGCCTCCGACACCACCGTGCGGACCCGGTCGCCGCCGCTCAGGCTGTGCACCACGTACGAGGCGTTCAGCTCGTGCTGCTCGCGCATCCGGCGCGGCGCCAGGTGCGGGGCCGCCGGGCGTTCGGCCTCGGTGCCCTTGCGGCCCTCGGCCGGCGGCTCCTGCCGGGTCAGCTCGATCCCGTCCCGGCCCTCGCCGGAGGGGCGGGAGGAGGTCTCCCCGGACGGACGCGGCGACTCGGCCGGCGGCTTGAACGCGACCGTGCCGTCCTCGCCGCGCGGCGCCTGCGCCTTGACGGTGTCCCGGGCGTCCAGGCCCACCTCGATCCGGACCGGCGCGGTCGCGTCCGGACGCGCCCCGGCCGCCTCGCCGGGGCGCCCGAAGTGCAGGTCCACGGCCAGCTCCGCGCCGTAGATCACCTGCGGCGCACTGTACTTGCCGTTGGCGTACACCCGGTCGGCCCGGCGGCCCTGGCCGCCCGCCCGCTCGCGCCGCTGCCCGGACCCGGTGGCCAGCAGGTCACCGCCGGGCGCGCCCTTGACGACCGCGCCGCCCAACTGGCCGTTGCCCGCGACCGTGCGGGACAGCAGCGAGCGGTCGACCGTGAACGCGCCGGTCTCGTTCAGGGTGTTCAGCTCGGCCTTGCCGTCCTCCCGGCGGTACGTCATCTCCCGCACCCGGGCGGTGGCCCGCACCACCAGGTCCTCGTGCCCCGGCACCTTGATCTCCAGGGCCTCGCCCCGGGTCATCCCGGTCAGCCGCGCCGCCAGGTTCGGCTGGCTGAACCCGCGCAGCACCTGCTCGCGCACCGCGTCCCAGTCGTCGCCGAACTTCGCCCGCCCCTGCCGGTCCACGGCCTCGCGCAGCGCCTTCGTCGACTCCAGGTCGCGCACGACGACGGTCTCGCCCAGGCCGCCCCGGTCGTTGCCGCCGTGCCACACCGACTCCGGCGGAGCGGTGACCTCGTGGGTCTGCGGCTCCTGCGGCGTCTTCCCGACCTCGGACTTGGCGCCCTCCGCCTCGGACTTGACGGTCTCGGGCTGCGGCGTGGCGGTCTCGGGCTCGGCCTTGGCGGCCGGGGCGGTGGTGTCGGCGCGGTCGACCAGCAGGCGGACGTCCGCCTCGCCCGCCGGGTGGCTGTCGGCCTTGCCGTTGAAGGACATCTCGAAGTGCACCGGGCCGTCGTACCGCACGCCGGGCACCTTGGACTTGCTGGTCAACTGGGCGACCCGGCTGTCGCCGGTGATCTCGATCCGGTCCCGGCCGAGCCGTCCCGCGCCGCCCGTGGTGATCAGCGCGCTGCCCGGCTTGAGCACGTTCGCCAGGCCGAACTGGCCCGCGTTGCCCCGGCTCTGCGCCGAACTGCGGACCTGCTGCACGGTGGTGCCGATGTTGAACTCGGTCTCCTTGGTGGTGCCGCTCTGCTTCAACTCCCCGACCCGGGCCTTGATTTCGAGCGTGCCGAGGCTCTTGCCGCGCCGGTCGGTGAGCGTGACCGAGACCGGCTCGCCGGCCGTCATCGACTTCAGGTCACGCTGCAGGCGGCCGAAGTCGACCTCCGCGAGGACCTTCTCGCGCATCGCCGGCCAGTTCGACCCGAACTCCTGCTTCGCCGCCGCCTCGACGTGGTCGAGCAGCGCCTCCACCGGCCGGTGGTCGTCCGCCGTGCCGCGCGGGGCCAGGTCCAGCACGATCTCCTGACCGCCGACCCGGCCGTCCAACAGCCGCTGCGGAGGCGTCCGCTGCTCGCCCGGCCCGGTCTCCGCTCCCTTCGGGACGGCCACGGTCAGGCCGAGGTCCACCTCCTCGGTCCGGGCGCTGCCGGTCCGCACCGGCTCGCCGTCGTGCCGGAGGTCGCCGAAGTCCAGCTCCAGCCGCATCGTCGACTCGAACACGTCGGCGGGCTCGGAGGTCTTCGACCGGGCCACCATGCCGCCCAGGTCGAGACTGACCTCGCCCTGCCCCCGGTCGTGGAAGTACGCCACCAGCTCGGCCGGTTCGGTCACCCCCGCCGACTGCCGGGCCTGCACGCCGATGTTGTACTGCCACTGCGAGTCCCGGGTGTTGCCGACCGCCACCGTCCGGTCCGCGCCGTTCTCGAACTCGATCTTGTCGGTCCGCAGGTGCTTCGTCCCGATCACCTCGCCGCGCAGCGTGACGCTGCCGCTCCAGTCCCCGTGCTCGAACGTGGCCTTCCAGGTCTCCCCGCGCGAGAGCGCCCCCAGCATCGGACGCAGCGTGGCGGGCCCGAAGTGTGCGTCCGCGAAGGCCCGCGCCGCGGCCCGGTCCCCCGGAACGGCGTTCGCCAGCACGTCGACGACCCGCTGCCGGACCGCCACCTCGTTCGCCGTCAGACCGACCAGCAGGTCCGTCCCCGCGATCGGCCGCGGACCGGACGGCGGCACCGCCTTCGCCTCCGGCGCGGGCTTCTGCTCCGGTGCGGGCTTCTGCTCCGGCTCCTGCTTGGCGCCCTCCGCCTCGGACTTGACGCCCTCGGACTCCGGCGGGGCGGCGGGCTTCTGCTCGGACTTGGTCTCGGACTTGGTCTCGGACTTGGTCTCGGGCGCCTTCGTCTCGTCCTTGGTCTCCGGCGCGGGCTTCTGTTCGGACTTCACCTCCGGCTGCTGGTGCGCCGGCGCCGGGGCGGTGCCCTCGTGGGTCACGGGCGGCGGCGGGACGGAGCCGTCGTAGTGGTCGCCCTGGTGGTAGACGGTGACCTGGCGGCCGTCCTCGGGCCCGAAGACCGCGCGCGGGATGCCGTCGTGGCCGAGCACCCGCAGGCGCAGGCCGAGCGCGTGGGCGGCGGCCGCCGGGAGCATCTCGCCCTCCGTGGTCCGCCAACGGCCTTCCCAGTTGCGGACGGTGTCCATCAGGGCGGCCCGCTCACGCGCCGAGGGCGGCGGGGCGTTGTCGGTCAGGTGCTCGGTGACGATGTTGCGGAGCTGCGCGGGCGGGAGCTGCGCGAACGCGCCGCGCGCGTCCGGGGGCAGGTAGCCGAGCAGTTCCTCACTACCGAGGTTCCCCCGCAGGATGCGGTTGTTGCGGTAGTTGGCGACTACCTCGGACGGCCACGCCTCCGGCGGCAACTCACGGAAGTACGACTCGACGGCGGACTGCAACCGCCGCGCCGGAGCACCCGCACCGTGCGCCCCGGCCAGACCGGGCACACTGACGTCCAGCGAGTGGAGCAGGCACAGGCCGTCACCGGTCACCTTGACCAACGGCCCGGGCGGCGGGAACTCCCGTACGGCGTCCGAGAGATCGGGCTTCGGAGCAGCCACCTCCGAGTGCGCCTCGACATGCGAGGACGACGACTCCGGCTCCTTGTGGGAAGGCTGCGGCTCGGCGTGGGACGGCTGAGCTTCCACATGCGCAGGCTGCGGCTCGACGTGGGAAGACTGCCCCTCGACATGCGACGGCTGCGGCTCCACATGCGACGGCTGCGCCTCGACGTGCGAGGACTGCCCCTCGACATGCGACGGCTGCGGCTCCACATGCGACGGCTGCGCCTCGGCGTGGGAAGACTGGCCCTCGACATGCGAAGGCTGCGGCTCGGCGTGGGAAGACTGGCCCTCGACATGCGAAGGCTGCGGCTCGACGCGGGGAGACTGCCCCTCGACGTGCGAGGACTGGCCCTCGACGTGCGAGGGCTGCGGCTCGACGTGTGCCGGGGACTGGGTGTGGGTGCCCAGTTCGGGTGGGGCGGAGGAGGCGCGGGGGCGGTTGCCGAAGCCGTCGATGTCCATCGGCTCGGCGGTGTCGTCCTTGGGGGTGTGCCCGGGGCCGGTGGTGAAGGTGGAGTAGTGCTCCATGAAGGCCGGGTCGTGGGCGCCGGAGATGTTGTTCTCGTGGGGGTCGGCGACGGAGGCCCAGACGGTCCAGTCGTTGCCGAAGTGTTCGGGCATGGTGCTGCCGTTGGCGGGGCTGACCTTGCGGTCCGTCAGGTCGGCCCAGCGGAGGGTGCCGTCGCGGTCGTGGACCAGGGCGACGGCGTGGCCGTCGCCGTGGGCGCCGGTGCCGAGGACGGTGGCGAAGGTGCCGGGGCCGCCCTCCTTCACCTTGTCCATCAACTTCTGTACGGCGGCGGGGCCTTCGCCGAACCGGGCCGGGCCGTCGTGGCGCTTCCAGAGGGTGTTGCCGGGGATCGGTTCGACGTTGCCGTGCACGGTCTGGCCGGAGACCCGGGGGCGCCCGAAGTGGGTGTCGCGGTACGCCTCGACGTTCTCCAGGCAGGCGTTCAGGTCGTCGCCGCGCTGGAAGTTCTCGCCGGGACGGACCGGTGCCTCGTGCGGATTGACCTTCTGGAGCAGCGAGTTGCTCATCGGCGGGTGCACCTTGGGCTCGCCGCCGAGGTAGTCGACCAGTTTGCCGGTCAGCTCGTGCTCGGGGCCGATCCGCCGGTAGCCGCGGTCCTGCATCACGGCGTCGGTGTTCTCGTACGCGGGGGTGCGCTGCCGCTTCGCCGCGGGCGCGTCCTCGTCGCGCACGGCGGTGGGTTCGTCGTCCTCGCGGCCGCGCTTGCGGCTGTTGGCGGCGGGCGCGGGCGTGTCCGCGTCCCGCATGACGGTGTCCTCGTCGTCGTCCCGGCCGCGCTTGCGGCTGGTGGGGGCCGGCGGTTCCTCGCGCACGGCGGTGGGCTCGTCGTCCTCGCGGCCGCGCTTGCGGCTGCCGCCGGTCGGCGTGTCCTCCCGCATGACGGTGTCGCCGTCCCGGTCGGTGGTGTGCTCGGTCGGCGGGGTGTGCGGCTGTCCGGTGCCGGGCGCGTGGTCGGTGCCGGGCGCGTGACCGGTGGTGCTGCCGAAGCCGTGGCCACCGGTGCCCGGGGTGTTGGCGGGCGGCGGGGCGGGGGCGTTCAGGTCGAGGTCGTCCATCCGGCGGCGGACGTGGCGGATCGGGCCGTCGGTGCTGCTGTCGCTGTCGGAGTCGTCCTGTTCCCGGGGGCGCTTGCGCTCGGGGCGCCCGGTGTCGGCCGTCCCGTCGTGCATCTGCACGTCCTGGTCGGTGGCGGGCCGGTCGGCGTCGTCCATCACCGTGTCGGTGTCCCGGGCGGGGGCCTGGACCCGGTCGGGCTGGTAGTGGCCCTCGGTGCCGAGGCGGTTCAGCTGGTCGTCCGTCAGTTTGCTGCCGTCGGCGCGGTTGGCGAACTCGCCGGAGGAGCTGACGGGCACCCGGTCGGCGTGCGGGGCGGGGAGGCCGAGGTCGTCGACGATGATCCGGGAGCTGGCGCTGAGCTTGTCGTCGGCGCGCAACTGTTCCAGGTCGCCCTGGGTCTTGGGGGTCATCACGTCGCGCAGCTCGGGCGGCACCAGGCCGTTGGCCTCCAGGCTGCGGACGGCCTGGAGCAGGTCGGCGGTGTGCGGGGAGTACAGCACCTCGGGCGGGAGCTGGTCGTGGGCGACGGCGGTGAGCAGGTCGGGGTCGCGGACCAGGTGCGGGTCCAGGAAGTTCTGGATCCACTTGTTGACCATCTCGTCGCCGAACCGCAGGTTGGAGCCGCTGTTGGAGAGGCCGGCGGTGATCTGCTCGACCAGCGCGGGCACGTCCTCGACCTTGGCGGTCAGCGCCTGGTCGAACTTGGCGGCGGGGTGGTTCTCGCCCGCCGCGCCGTCGCGGGCGTACGCGCCGCCGTGCTGCTGGCCGACGAACTCGAGGTCGACGGTGCCCCAGGCGACCCGGGCGGCGGTGGTCTTCTCGGCGGCCTTGGGCTTGGTGATGCCGGCCAGTTCGTCCTTGTTGACGGCTTCGACGCGCCGCTGGATGTCCCGGTAGACGGTCAGGTCGTGGTCGGCGTTGACCACGTTGGCCCGGGCGGTGGCCAGCTTGTCGCGGGCCTTGCCGGCGGCCTCGTCGGCGCTCTTCAGGGCGGCGGCGTCCTTCTTCGCCGTCTCCTTCTTGGCCTTGTCGCCCTTGTCCGCGTCGGCCGCGGCGGCGGAGGCGTCGGCCTTCTGCTGGGCGGCGGCGAGGTCGGTGTCGGCCTTCTGGGACGCCAGTTCGGCGGCGTCCCGCTTGTCCTTGCTGGTCTCCAGGGCCTTCTCGGCCCGGTCGACGTCCTTGCCGGCCTGGTTCACCGGGCGCTTGGTGCCGTCCTTGACCGGGTCGGCCATGGACTTGATCCGCTGCTCGATCTCGCGCTTGCGGACGTCCGGGCGCTCGTCGCGGAGCTGCTTCTCCGTCGCGGCGAGCCGGTCCGGGGTGACCTGCTCGGGGTGCTGCCGCAGGTCGGCGGCCAGGTCGCGGAGCGCCTTCGGGTCGCCGCCGTTCTTGTCGTAGCGGGTGGCCAGGTCGTCGAGCCGACCGGCCAGCTTCTCCCGTCCGGCGGGGGTGTGGGTGCCACCGCCGCCCTTGGCCGCGGTGTCCAGCGCGGCCGCGGTGTCGTCCAGCAGGCGCGGGCCGATGACGCCGTTGACCAGGGCCAGGTCCTCGACCGCCTGCTGCTTGACCTTCTGCTCCAGCGTCGCCATCCCGGCGTGCACGTCGGCGAGTTGGGACGGGGTGGGGTGGTCGGGATGCAGTGCGTCGACCTTGGCGGCCAGCTCGTCCAGTTCCTTGCGGACGGGAACGTCCAGGCCGTTGCGGCCGAGTTCGCGCTCCAGGTTCGCCCGGGCCTCGTCGGCGGTGCGGCGGTCGGCGACACCGGCGGGGTCGAACGCACCGGGCAGCCGGTCGTTGCCGTAGGTGGTCCGCAGGTCGACGTCGTGCTCGGTCATCGCCAGGTCGCGGCGGGCCAGCGCCGCCTCCTCCGGACCGCCCGCGTGCAGCCGGTCCTCGGCCTTGCGCCCGAACCCGTCGTAGATCCGGTGCCGGTCGGGGGCCATCACCGAGACGAAGTCGCCGAACGCCTCGGAGGCGGCCCGGTGGCTTTCGCCGTCCATCGCCCGGGCCTTGAACACGGCAGCCGTCACGTACTTGTGCACCATGTAGTCGGCGATGACGTGGTTGCGGTTGATCTTGGCGTCGGCGAGCTTGACCTCGTGGTTCTTCATCCGGACCACGGTCTTCTCGGCGTGCGGCTCCTGGCTCATCACGCCGTGCTCGGAGTGGCCGAACGCCGTGCGGTAGTCGTCCTCGAACTTCTTCCACGCCTCCTTGCCGACCGGCTCGGGCACGCTCTTGCGCCCGCCGCCGGCCGCCGCCGGAGGGGCCGGCTGCTTGACCGCGGCCTCGGCCTTGGCGAGGTCCTGCTCGCGCTGCTCGCGGTCGGCCTTCAGCTCGTCGCGGCGGGCCTTCAGGTCCCTGATCCGGTCGTCGTGCACGGTGGACGCGCTCTTGCCCGCGTCCGTCCGGTTCTGCTCGGCCTGGTCGAGGAGTTCCTGGTTGCGGACCTCCTCGGCCTTGATCCGCTCGATGCTGCCGGGCAGCACCCGGGTCTCGGCCTCCTGCCGGGCCCGGGTCTGGGCGGCGGTCGGCTTCTCCTGCTGCGCGTGCTCGAAGATCGCCATCCGGTCGCGCTGCTCCTGCAGCCGCTCCCGGGAGGCGGTCAACTGCTCCCGCTCGGCGCGGAGTTCGGCCTGCCGGTCCGGGGTGTGCTGGTTGTTGCCCAACTCCCGTTCCACCCCTGCGATCCGGTCGTCGACCCGCTCGATCGCCTTGGGCAGCTCGTCGCCGCTGCGCGCGAGCACGTCGACGTGCTGGCGCTTCTGGTTGCGGTACTGGGCGAGGATGGCGGCGGTGTCGCCGTCCTCCAGCGCGGCCCGGTCGTAGCCCTCCAGGTTCTCCCGGACCTGCTTGAACTCCTGCGAGCCGCCGAGGAAGTGCTCGATCGTGTCGAAGGTCTTCTTGCCGTCGATCTTGTGCTCGTAGCCGCCGCCCGCCTTGGCCGGGGCCGAACTGCCGGACGCCGCGTGCTGGTTGGCGTGCGAGGCGGACGTGGACGGGGACGGCTGGGGGCTGGTGGTGCCGAAGCCGCGGCGCGGGCCGGCGGTACCGAAACCGCGCTGCGCCGGGGCCGGGGGCGGGGTGGCGGTGCCGGTGTCGCGGCCCGCGCCCGGGCGGATGGTGCCGCCCGCCGGGCCCGCGCCGTCGCCCGGCCGGACCGGGCCGGTCCGCGGCGTGTCCCGCACCTGGTGCGGAACGTTCGCCCCCGCGGACGGGCGGCCGCCGCCACCGTGCCCGATCGCGCCGCCACCGCCCACCGGGCCGGGCGTGAAGCCGCCCGCCATCGGGTTCTGCACGGGCGCCGAGGACGGCGCCCCGTCCGCGAGCCCGTCCGGGACCAGCTGCGGCGGCACGCCCTCCGGCGCGCTGCGCACCGGGGCGGGCCCGGCCGAGAGGCGGGTGCCGCCGTCCAGGTGGGTGCCGCCACCGGCGGTCGCCCCGGCCAGCTGCCCGGCACTGCCGAACACCCCCGAGAGGTTCGGCGTCGCCGTCCCCCGGGAGGGCTGCGCCGACGTGTCCGGGGTCGGCGAACTCTCGTGCGCACCACCGGTGTTGACGGCCTGCACCGGCTCGGTGCGCGGCGCGGACGTCGTGCCGCCCTCGTGGGCCGGCGGCGTGGGCTGGTGGGTCGGGGCCGCCGAAGTCTCGTGCCCGGCGGGCGGGTTGTGCGCGGCGGCGGCAGGCTGCTCGTGACGCGGGGCCGGTGCCGGGGCCTCGTGGACCTGCGCGGCGGGCTGCTCGGTGCGCGGCGCGGCCGTCGTGGTGCTGTCGTGCGGCTGCATCGGCTCCTGCCGCGGAACCTGCTCGTGCACCTGCTCCGGACGCGGCGCGACCGTGGTGGTGTCGTGCGGCTGCACGGTCTCGTGCCGCGGCGCGGGGGCCTGCTCGTGAATCTGCGCGGCGGGCTGCTCGTGGCGCGGCGCGGGCTCGTTGACCTGCGCGGGCTCGTGGCGCGGGGCCTGCTCGTGGATCTGCGCGGCGGGCTGCTCGGAGCGCGGCGCGACGGTGGTGGTGTCGTGCGGCTGCGCGGGCTCGTGGCGCGGGGCCGGAGTCTCGTGGACCTGCGCGGCGGGCTGCTCGTGGCGCGGGGCCTGCTCGTGCGCCGGGGCCGTGACCGGTTCGGTGCGCGGCGTGCTGGTGGTGGTGTCGTGCGCGAGGGGGGCCTGTTCGTGGCGTCCGGCCTGCTCGTGCACCGGGGCGGCGGGCTGCTCGGAACGCGGGGCGGTGGCGGGCTGCTCCGAGCGCGGCGCGGCCGAGGTCTCGTGCGTGGCCGGCGCGGACTCCTGACGCGGCGTCGACTCGTGCACCGGGGCGGTGGGCTGCTCGGAACGCGGGGCGGTGGCGGGCTGCTCGGAACGCGGCGCGGCCGAGGTCTCGTGGGTCTGCGCCGGGACGTGCGGCTGCTGCTCGGCGCGCGGGGCGGCCGAGGTCTCCGTGCGGCCCGCCTCCTGGCGCGGCGGCGCGGATTCGTGGGTCGGCGCGGGCGCGGACGTCTCGTGCGTGCTCGGGGTGCTGTGCCCGGCCCCGGACGTCGAGGTCTCGGGGCGGGGCGAGCCGCCGCCGAACGGGGTGAGGCCGTTCGGCTTCGCGCCGCCGGAGCCGGAGCCGCCCGGGTCGTGCGAGGTGCCGCCCGTCCCGAGGTCGCCACGGCTGCCCGCGCCCGAACCCGCCGAACCCGAACCCGAACCCGAGCCCGCCGAGCCGCTGTCGCCCGAGGGGCCGTGGTACGAGCCGGCGCCGGAGGCCGCGGAGGTGTCGGGCTTGTTGAAGGTGGGCGTGCCGCCGCCGTGTTCGCCGGCGGTGCCGCCGGCCGGGATGTCGAGCTTCGGGGGTTCGGCGGCCTTGGGGGTGTTGAAGTGGCCCTTGGCGGCGGAGGCCCCGGCGTGCAGGCCCGCGCCCGCCCCGCCGGAGAGGCCGGAGCCGAGCAGCGAGTCGCCGTCGACCTTGCCGGTGGTGATCAGCTGGGTGGAGACGTCCGCGCCGACGCCGACGGCCGCGCCGGAGGCCATCTTGCCCGCGGTGGTGTTGAGCGCGCCCTCGGCGCCGAGCTTCTTGCCGCCGGCGCCGATGCCCTTGCCGAGCAGGTGGGCGGACGCGCCGCCGACCGCGCCGCCGAGGACGTTCTGGCCGAGTTCCTTGCCGTCGATGCTCTTGCGGTGGCCCTCGGCCACCTCGATGCCCTGGGCCAGCAGGTTGATCGCACCCATCTGGGCGGCCTGCTTGGCCGCCATCATGAGGGTCTCCTTGAGCAGGGTCTTCAGCAGCTGCGAGACCACCACCCGGCTGGCCGCGATCATCGCCGGGACCTGGATCAGCGAGGCGCCCGCAGTGAACGGGGCCTCGGCCTCGGCGGTGGCCAACTCGAAGGCCAGGATGCCGAGTTGTGCGATGATCTGGATCTTGGCGGTCTCCGCGGAGTTGGCGACCTGCTCCAGCATGTCGCCCATGCCGTTGAGCGCGTTGACCGCGCCGGGGAGGTAGCCGGGGTCCTGTTCGGTGCCCTTGCCGACCGAGTACTTCTCCCAGTACTTGCCCAACGCCTCGGCCGCGACGCCCTGTTGGCCCTCCAGCGCGCGTTTGACCGCGTTGTCGGCGCCCTGCGCGGCGTCCTTCAGACCGTCCGCCGTCTTCCGGCAGTGCTCGGCCATGTCGCGCAGCTGGTCCTCGTCCGCCTCCGGCCACCGGGTGCCGGCGAGCAGGAGGAGGACCCACTGGAGCGGCTCCGGGAGTTCGACAGCCATGGGGTCAGTGCCTTCCGCTCTGGGTGGTCCGCGGGGTCATCGGGACGTGCACGGGGGTGGTGGGCATCGCGGGCGAGGCGGGCATCGCCACCGCGTCGGTCTCGATGCCGGCGAGTTCGGCGACGACCCCGCCGTCGGCGTTCTCGTAGCCGGCGGCCATCGCCTTCAGGCCGTCGGCGATGCCCTTGAGGGCGTCCGGGAGTCCCTTGAGGACGTCCAGGGTGTCCTTGCTGTACTTCAGGTAGCCCTTCTCGCCCTCGGCGAACTTCTTGCCCGACTCGTCGTTGCCCCAGGGGTTCTGGGCCTCCATCGAGGGCAGGAAGGCGCTCAGCGAGCGGTAGAGGTTGGCGACCTGCTCGGACGCGGCGAGCATCGGCGACACCGCGGACTGGTACTGCGCGGGGTCGACCTGGAAGCCCTTCCCGGCGTTGCCGGAGGCGCCGTCGGCGCGCCGCTTGGTCGCCTCGGTCCGGGCGGTGGGCTTCGCGGCGTCCCGCCGGACGGCCTCGGTCCGCTGCAGCGGCTGGGCGAGGTCACGGCCGCGCTCCGCCTGCAGGGGCTCGGCGAGGTCCCGGGCCCGCAGCGGCGTGGTCTCCGTCGGCATCGCCCGCTCGAAGGGCTGCAGCGGTGTCGTCTCCACCGGCCGGGCCCGTTCGAAGGGCTGCAACGGCGTGGTCTCCACCGGCGTGGCCCGATCGAAGGGCTGCAGCGGCACGCCCTCGTGGGCGGGGGTCAGCCGGTCCGTCGGCCGGAGCAGTTCGCCCTCCTGGGTGGGCAGCAGCCGGTGCGCGGCCTGCAGGGGTTCGGCCTGCTGCGCGGGGAACACCTGGTGGGCGGCCTCCAACGGGGCGTCGGCCTCCCTGGCCTGCACCCGCTGCATCGGCTCCAGCGGGACGCTCTCCTGCTGGACGGTGCCGACCCGGAAGTGCGTGGGCGCAAGTGGCTCCTCCGGCAACTCCCGGGCGACGTGCGCGGGTTCGGTGTACCAGACCTGCTCGTCGTTGCTCATGGTGGTCCTTCGTCAGTGCGGCGGTCGACGGGCGGGCGCGGTCAGTCGGCGGCGGGCGCGGCGGCCAGCCGGGACAGGGCGGCGCGCAGGAACGGGCTGGGCACCTGGTAGCCGCCCTCCTCGCGGAGCGGGGCGCGCTGCGGCGCGGCGGCCGCGTCCCCGGCGGCGGCCGAAGCCGTTCCCGAAGCGGTGGCACCGGCCGTGGCACCGGCCGTGGCACCGGCCGTGGCGTCGGGCGCGTCCGGGTGGCCGCGGCGGGCGGCGGCGCTGCGCGAGCGCTCCAGGTAGGCGTCGTCGGTGCTCTCCGCCGGTGCGGTGGCGGTCTCCTGACGGGTAGTCAGGTCGACGGCGGGGGCGGTCGTCGGGTCCGGCGCGGGGACGCCGTCCGGGGCCGTGTCGCCGGTGGCCGCGCCGCCGCCGAGCAGGACGCCGGCCAGCTGGCTGAGCGCCTCCTGCTCGCTGGCGGGACCGGCCGGGGCGGTGGGGGCCGGGGCGGGCTCGGGGAGGGTGAAGGTGCCGTCGGCGCGGGCGTCGTCCAGCCAGCGGCGGCGGGCGCGCTGCCAGTGGCGGTCGCGCGGGTCGACCTCGCCGGCCTGGCCGAGGATGCCGGCGTCGCCCAGCAGCTCCTCGTCCTCCTCGCCCTCCTCGCCGAAGCGGGTGGGGCTGAGGAAGCGGTTGCCGGCCCGGCCCTCCTTGCCGCCGCGGCCGCCGCCGTGGGCGCCGCCCATGCCGGGGCCGTGACCGCCGGCCGCGCCGGGGGTGCCGGCCGCGCCGGCCGAGCCGCCGCGGCCGGAGGTGCCGCCCGCGCCGAGGACGCCCGCCCCGGCCCTGCCGACCGCCGATCCGGCCCCGGACATGCCGTTCGCGGAGGCGCCGAGGCCGCCGCCGGCCCGGGAGGCCAGCGAGCTGCCCGCGCCGAGGCCGCTGCCGCCCGCGCCGCCGCGCAGCCCGGCTCCGCCCATCGCGCCGCCGCCGGGGCGGGCCGAGCCGCCGCCGACGACGCCGCTGCGGGCGGAGCTGCCGCCCGGGCCGCCGAGGCCGAACGGGCTGCTGCCGGTGCTGCCGAAGGGGCTGAGGCCGCCGCGTCCGGTGAGGCCGCCGGTGCTGGGGCGGCCGGTGCTGCCGCCCGGGCCGCCGAGGTTGCCGATGTTGGCCAGCGGGTTGCCGAGGTTGAAGGGGGCGGTGCTGCCGCCGGGCCCGCCGAGGTTGCCGGTGCCGCCCATGCCGGGGCCGGGGTTGAGGTTGAACGGCGTCGGGGACATCGTGGCGCCGGGACCGCCGGGACCGCCGAGGTCGCCGAGTCCGGCCAGGCCGAGCGAGCCCGAACCGGGGCTGAAGCTCGGCGGGGTGAACGTCGGCATGCTGCCGCCCGTGTTGCCCCCCGGGCCGCCGAAGCTCGGCATGTTCGGGGCGGGCATGCTGAACGGCGCCAGGCCGTTGCCGCCGCCCGCACCGCCACCGCCCGCGCCGCCGCCGGGAGTTCCGCCGGTTCCGCCGAACGCGCCCGAACCGCCGGGACCGGTGGACAGGTTGAAGGGAGTGGGCGAGGCGGGTCCGCCGTTGGCGCCGCCGAGCGCGGTCGAACCGTCCGGCGGGGTGGGCAGGTTGAAGGGGGTCGGCGTGCCGGTGCTGCCGGGCCCGCCGGTGCCGTCGGGCCCGCCGACGACGGTTCCGTCGGGGGCGAGCATCCCGTTCGGGAGGGTGCGGGTGCGGTCGGTGGCGCTCATCGTGCCGCCCGTCCCGGTGCCGCCCGAACCGCCGTTCCCGCCCGAGCCGTTGAGGGCGCAGGTCTGGCCCATGCCGGTCATGGTGGTGATGTGGTCGGCGCTCTGCCGGAGCATGCCGTCGACGCCGTTGCCGACCTGGCCGATGTACTGGTGGTAGACCTCGGCGGCCTGCTTGATGCCTTCGGACTGGGCGATGTCGTCGTGCTTGCCCGCCGGGTTCTGCTCCATGTACTCCTTGGCGTACTGGAGTTCGCGGACCATCTCGTTCTTGGTGCCGGTGACGGCCTGCGAGGCGCCGTGCAGCGAGTTGGCGACGGTGAAGCCGGACTGCAGGGTGGTGGCGACGTGCGAGCCGTCGCCGCCCGCGAACTTCTCCAGGTACTGCTGGAAGCTCTCGGCGGCGGGGCCGGACATGTTGCCCATCGCACGCTGGGCGGCGTCGGCGATCCCCCGGATGTGGGTGTCGGCGATCTGGTTCCACTTGTCCCAGGCCGCGCCGAGTTCGGCGAGCAGTTCCTCGTCGCCGTCGGGGAAGGCGATGTCCGCGCCGTGCTCGTTGCTCTGGACGGTCTTCAGTACCTCGGCGAGGTCGGCGGGCAGCTCGATCATGGCGGGAGGCTCTCCGGGAGGGCGATCGGGTACGGAGCGTGGACCGGCGGGAGCCGGCGCGGGCCGCGAACGGCCTGGGGAAGGATGCGAGGTGACGGCCCGTCGGCAAGGCGACGGACGAGGTCAGACCATGCGGGGTCCGGCGCCGCCGCCGTGGTTCAGCCGCTCGACCAGCGGGTTGCCGTGGTTGTACTCGAGGTCGGGCGCGTCCGGGTCGTGGTAGCCGCCGCCGGGGTTGGTGGTGCCGATCGTCACGACCGGGGCGGGCGGGGGCAGCGGCGGGTCGTCGCCGGTGACGACCTGGCCGGGCGCCGCGTCCGGCCGGGTGAGCGGGGTGGCGGGGACGGATTCGACGGTGCCGATCCGCAGGCCGGCCAGGTTCGGGTCGGCGGGCATCGCCCCGGTGTCGGTGATCCGGCCGAGTTCGGCGGCGCGCGCCTCGTCGTTGGACCGGTGGCTGTCGGCCATGGTCTTGAGGTTCTGGCCCATCGCGGTGGCGTTCTGGATCAGGGTGCGGATGCCCGCGAGCACCTGCTCCTGGTGGTCAGCCAGCCCGCCGACCGAGGAGCCGCCGCCCTGCAGCGACTTGCCCAGCAGGTCCGTCCCGTAGACGGAGGCCCGCACCTGCTTGATCTTTGCCTCCAGTTGGTTCGCGGGGCCCTCCAGCTCGTCCAACAGGTCCATGATCAGTTTCGCCGCCGCGTCGACCTCGTCGAGGTCGATCCACACCGAGTCGCCCGCCACCCCGCACGCCCTCCCGCACTCTGCGCCGCCCCGGACCGGCCCGCTTCCGCGCAGGGCAGGTCCGACCGGTCCGTTCGCCGCCGCCGGACGGACCAGGTCACTGCCACTCTACGTCCGCGTGACCGCGCACGGCCAAGCCCGGACGGCCGTTCTGACATCTCGTCACTCTCCGGACGAGCTTCGCAGACGTGCGGGAACCGGCAAGGACCCGCAAGGTATGCAGTTGGTAAATTCACGGTGTGAATTACGGGGTGGATTTCCGGTGACCCGGCCCGGTCGCCCGTGACCGACCCGGTCGAGTGGTGAAGATTCGGTGAACCTCCGCATCCGACCGGGTCGTTCGGCGCCCGTGACGTGAGGCTGGTCACCACCGGGCCGGGCGCCCCGTCAGAGCGTGACGGCCCCGGCGGGGGTGACGATCCGCAGGCCCGCCGCGTCGAGTTCGATGGCGAGCGGGGTGCCGTCCAGCGCGGCCTCGTTGAGCAGGGTGGCGCTGCCCAGGTGCCAGAGCCGCAGCGTGCCGTCCGCGTCGCCCGCGGCGAGCAGCGCCTCGCCGTCGAACTCCCGTCCCACCACGGCCCGGACGGCCGCGCCGCCGCCGGTCAGCTCGGCGGTCCGGCCGCCGCTCTGGACGTCCCAGACCAGCACGGTGCCGTCGGCCGCGCCCGCGATCACCACGGGGCGGCCGCCGATCTCGGCGAAGGCCAGCACCTCGGCGGGGCGCGCCAGGCCGGTGCAGACCGGTCCGGCCGCGCCGCTGCCCGCGTGCCACAGCCGCACCGCGAGGTCCTCGCCGGCGGTGGCCAGCACCGGCTGCCCGCCCGCCGAGGTGGCGGCGAGCGCGGTGAACGGGCCCTGCCCGGTGCGGAACCGGCGGCTGTCGGCGCCGTCGGCCGCGCCCCGGACCGCGATCACGCCGTCGCGTCCGGCGGAGACCAGCAGCGGCTGCTCGCCGGCGGTGAAGGCCAGCCCGGTGACCGCCCCGGCGTGCGGGACGGGCAGCGGGAGCGCGGTGCCGTCCGCGAGCCGGTGGCTGCGCACCGCGCCGGTGGCGGTGCCGCTGACCAGCAGCGGGCCGCCGGGGCCGGCGGCGGTCAGGTCGAGGGTGTGCACGGGGCCGCCCTCGGCGGGCAGGTCGAGCAGCTGACGGCCGGTCGGCAGCTCCCAGACCGCGAGCGCGCCGTCGCCGAAGCCCGCCGCCAGCACCGGGGCGCCGTCCGCCTCCCCGGCGGCCAGCGCGGTGAGCGGGGTGCCGGGCCGCCCGGCGGGCACGCCCTCGGTGCGGGGCCGCCCGGTGGCGGTCTCCCAGGCGGTGATCCGGCCGGTCTCGTCGCCGGTGTACAGCAGGTCGCCGACGGCGGCCAGGCCGGTCAGCCACTCGCCGGCCGGCCAGCCGGTCAGCGGGCGGCCGTCGTAGACGTCCCAGGTGCGCAGGGTGCCGTCGAGCGCGGCGGAGGCCAGCACCGGGCGGTCGGCCAGGGTGGTGAAGGCCAGGCCGGTCACGGTGCCGGTGTGGCCGTCGAGTTCGGCGACGCTCTGGCCGGTGGCGAGGTCCCAGACCCGGATCCGGCGGTCCTGCCCGGCGGAGGCCAGCACGGCCTGGTTGTCGACGGTGAGCACGGCCAGCGCCAGCACCTCGCCGCGGTGGCCGACCAGCAGGTGCATCAGCTCGCCGGTGCCCGCGTCCCAGACCCGGACGGTGCCGTCGGGCGCGGCGGCGGCCAGCAGGTCGAGGCCGCCGCAGTGCGCGGCGCGCAGCGCGGTGGCGCCGTGGCCGCCGGTCGGCAGGGTGCCGAGCACCCGGCCGTCGTCGGCCCGGACGGCCCGCAGGTCACCGGACTGCCCGGCCGAGAACGCCACCGGGATGTCCCGGCAGACCAGCGCGGCGACGGCCTGCGCGCCCTCGCCGCCGGTGGTGCCGTGCAGCACCTCGCCGCTGGTGGCGTCCCAGACCTGGACGGCGCCGTCGGTGCCGCCGACCGCGAACAGCGAGCGCCCGGCGGCCTCGCCGAGCGCGACGGCGGTGGGCGCGAGCCCGGCGTCGGCGCCGGAGCCGCCGAGCGGGGCCGCGTCGTCCAGCGCGGTCAGGCCGAACGCGCCGTCCGGCTCGACCAGCGCGTAGGCGGCCCGGCCGGCGACGGTGCCGACCACGGCGGCGGTGCGGGCGGTGCCGGACACCGGGTCGGGGAGGGCGAGCGCGGCGGGCAGCACGGCCGCGGCGGACGGGTCGCCGAGCGCCAGTTCCAGCAGCGCGCCGAGCGCCGCGGCGGACGGCGGCACCGGCGCCCCGGTGCCGTCGGCCCACTGCCGGTCGGGCTGCCCGGGCTGGCCCTGGACGGTCAGCCGCCGCCCGGCGGCCGGGTCCTCGACGGGGGCGGGCGCGGGGCCGAGGCCGCCGAGCACCCGGCGGATCAGCGCGGGGTCGATCCGGCCGGTGCGCTCCCGGCCGTCCCGGGTGGCGCGGAACGCGCCGTCGGCGGTGATCAGCAGCTCACCGCGGGCTCCGTCGTCCAGTCGTACGCTTCCTGACATGTCGTCACTCCTGCTTCGGGTGCGGGGAGGTGGGAGCCTCGGGGGGTTCGGCGGGGTCGCTCGTCGAGGTCCGCCCGGCCCTCGGGGCCGTCGCGGTCCTCGGTGTCGTTCTCGGTCTTCGGTGTCGTTCTCGGTCTTCGGGTTCTTCGGGGTCGTTGCCGGTCTTCGGGGCGGTCGTCAGCAGAGGTCTTCGGGCACGAGGGTGGCGTGCACGGCGTCGTGCAGCCGGTGGGTGCGGGAGCTGCGGAAGGCGCCCGGGCGGTAGCCGGCCCGGCGGAAGCCGATCGCGGCGCCCATCAGCTGGCTGGGCATGTTGTCGGCGGCGGCGTAGGCGTCGATCCGTTCCAGGCCGAGGCGTTCGAAGCCGAACCGGCAGACCAGGCGGAGCGCGGCCTTGGCGGTGCGCAGGCGGCGGTGCTCGGGCAGCAGCCAGACCGCGACCTCGGCGCGCGCGGCGGCGGGGTCGATGTTCACCAGCTCGGCCCAGCCGACGGGTTCCCCGGTTCCGGGGGGCGCGTCGGGGGCGGCCGCGGCCTCGACGGTGAAGTAGGCGGCCCGGCCGGTCCGCCAGAGCAGCGGGGGGACCTCGGCCAGCCAGCGTTCGGCGGCTGCGGTGTCCCGGTGCGGGACGACGGCCTGCAGGAACTCCCGGACCAGCGGGTCGTGGGTGCCGCGGTGCACCAGGGCGGCGTCCGCGGGGCACGGTCTACGCAGGACCAGCCCGTCGGCCGCCATCGGTCCGTCCTGAACTCCGGCGAGTGCCCTCACCGTTCCCCCCGTCGCCCTCCCGGGCTGCTCGGCAGCCTTCCGGCGTACCCTCCCCCGGGTGTCGACCGTCAGTCAAGTCAACCCCTTGCGCTCGGCGTTTGCGCACGTCAGCAGGACGTTAGTGGAACGTGAGCGCCGCCTTCCACACTGATTGCGGGGTTCGTCACTCCTTGTCCCGCCGCCCACCCTGCCCACTTGATCTCTCCCGGGCCGGGCGCCCCCGCTACGGGCGGCGGGACTCAACCCCCCTTCTTCGCCTTCCCGTCACCGCCCGTCCACCGCGATCGCGCCGTCGGGCAGCGGGACGGCGCGCAGCGTGCGGATCAGCGCGCGGACGGCCGCGGTCCTGGCCAGTTCGGGCGTGGTGACGTAGCCGACCTGCCGCGACGGGCGGTCCGGTCCGAGGTCGCTGACGGCGAGTCCGTCCGGCAGCCGGTCCAGGCTGAGCCGGGGCATGATCGCCATGCCGAGGCCGCGGGCTGCCATCGAGAGCACCACGGTGTCGTCGGAGACGTTGATGGTCGCGGGCGGTATCCAGTCCTGGCGGCGCCACCAGTCGGCCGTGTAGGAGCCGCAGTTCTCGTCCCAGTCGACCAGCGGCAGGCTGCGCGGGTCCGGGTGCCCCTGCCGGTGGGCGAGGGCGTACTCCTCGCGGTACAGCGGGGCGGCGACCAGGCCGGGCGGGACGGGGCCCAGGGTGGCCAGCGCGAGGTCGGCCCGGCCGTCGGCGACCTCCCCGGCGGTGCCCCGCCCGAGGTCCCGGACCACCCGGACCTGCGGCTCCAACTCGGGGTGCTCCGCGGCGAGTCGGGCCAGTACGGCGGGCAGCACCTGGACGGCGGCGCTGCGGAAGGCGACGATCCGCAGCGGTCCGCTCGGCCGCTCCGGGGCCTGCGGCCGGGCCTCGGCGGGCAGCGCGGCCAGCAGGCGCAGGATCCGCCGGGCGTGCCCGGCCACCCGCTCCCCCGCCGCGGTCGGCACCGCCCCGCGCCGCCCCCGCTCGAACAGCACCGCGCCGAGTTTGCGCTCGCAGCCGCGCACGGCGTGCGAGACCGCCGACTGGGTCAGCCCGAGCCGCCCGGCCGCCGCCGTGAACCCGCCGCTGTCCGCGACCGCCACCAGGATCCGCAGCTCCTGCGGGAGCAGTTCGTCCGCCATCGGACCAGCCTAGCCCCTGCCATGAACGGCGTTCATGGAACGGGGGCTGCCATCGACGACGGGGGCTGCCGGGCGGCGGCCCCGCTCCGTAGCGTTTCCCCACGTCACCCCCTTCCTCCTTGCTCCCTCCTCTCGAAACGGAGTGCTCCGCCATGCCCCGTACCGCCACCCGGTCCGCCCGCGCCGTCCACCAGGTCGCCCGCCCGGACGGGCTGCCCACCGCCGAGCTGTTCGCCTTCGTCGAGGACGAGCTGCCGCCGCTGACCGAGGGCGCGGCGCTGGTCGAGAACGCCTTCCTCTCGGTGGACCCGTACATGCTCGGGTCGATGGCGGGCGGCCCGGACGGCTACGGGCTGCACGCACCGCTGGAGGGGCGGGCGGTGGGGCGGGTGGTGGAGTCGCGCAGTGCGGCGCTGCCGGTCGGGACGCCGGTGATCCACCGCCAGGGGTGGCGCACCCACGCGGTGGTGGCGCCGGAGCAGGTCCGGGTGCTGCCGGACCCGGCGGGGGTGCCGTTGAGCGCGCACCTGGGCGTCCTCGGCGGCACCGGCCTGTCCGCGTACGTCGGCCTGACCCGGGTCGCGGCGCTGAAGCCCGGCGAGGACCTGTTCGTCTCGGCGGCGGCCGGCGGCGTCGGCACCGCGGCCGGCCAGCTGGCCCGGCTGCTCGGCGCCCGCCGGGTGGTCGGCTCGGCCGGCAGCCCCGCCAAGACCGCTTTCCTGACCGGGGAGTTGGGCTTCGACGCGGCCTTCGACCACCACGACGGGCCGGTGGCCGAGCTGCTCGCGCAGGCCGCGCCGGACGGCATCGACGTGTACCTGGACAACGTCGGCGGCGAGCACCTGGCGGCGGCGATCGGCGCGATGCGCGACTTCGGCCGGATCGCCTGGTGCGGCGCGATCGCCCAGTACGGGGCCGCGACGCCGCCCGCCGCCCCGCACAACCTGTTCGAACTGGTCGGCCGGAGCATCCGGCTGGAGGGCTTCCTGGTCCGCCACCACCTGGACGCCCAGCAGGAGTTGTACGACCTGCTGATCCCCGGGCTGCGCTCCGGCCGGGTGCTCGCCGCCGAGACGGTGCTGGACGGCTTCGACCGGACGGTGGACGCCTTCCTCGGCGTGCTGGCCGGTGCCAACACCGGCAAGATGCTGGTCCGCCTGTGAGCGGCGGGAGTTGACGGTCAGTCAGGAGCCGGGGATCAGCCGGCCGCCAGCCGGAGCTGCTCCTCGGCCACGATCCGGGCGGCCAGCGCCCGGTCGGAGCCGTCCACGGCCTCCGGCGTGTTCTCCGCGAGTTCGCTGCGCCGGGCGTAGCCGTCGAACAACTCGGCCTTGCGGCGCAGCAGTTCGACCAGGCCGCGGTCAACGCTGTCGGTGCCGAGCAGCCGGTGCACCCGGACCCTGCGGAGCTGGCCCATCCGCTGGGCGCGGGCCACCGCCTGGTCCTCCAGGGTCGGTTTGAGCTGCGGTTCGCACAGCAGCACCACGTTGGCGGCCTGCAGGTTGAGGCCGGTGCCGCCGGACTGGATCTGGCAGAGCAGCACGGCGTGCCCGGCGGTGGCGGTGAACGCGTCGACCAGGCGCTGCCGTTCCTCGATGTCGAGGCCGCCCTCGACGGTCCCGGCGACGGCCGGGCCGAGCGCGCCGGCGACGGCGGCCAGCACCTCCCGGAAGTACGAGAAGACCACCACCTTGTGCCCGCTCTCGGCGGCCTCGCCGACCAGTTCGCGCAGGCGGCGCAGCTTGGCGGAGTGCGCCGGGTCGGCCCAGGCGGCGCGGCGCATCGCCATGAAGTTGCCCTCGGCGACGGCCGCGGCGTAGGCGGCGCGGTCCGGGCCGGAGAGGTCGGTCCACTCGTCCACCCGCACCACGTCCGGGAGTTCGGTCAGCACGTCCTGCTGGTTGCGGCGCAGGTAGCCGGGGGCGACCGCGCGGCGGAACGCGCGCGGGCCCAATGCGCCGATCGTGGTGGGGAGTTCGGCGAGCAGTTCGGGCTGGAGGTGGCCGATCAGGGTGCGGAACTCCTCGACCCGGTTCTCCATCGGGGTGCCGGTGAGGAACAGCGCGTACGGGGTGCGGGCGGCGAACGCGGCCACCAGGCGGGTGCGCAGCGCGGCCGGGTTCTTGACGAAGTGCGCCTCGTCGACGACCAGGGCGGCGACGGGCTGTTCGGGCAGCGTCCGCAGCGACTCGTAGGTGGCGACCAGCACCCCGCCCTCGGCCTCCCAGCGTTCCCGGGCGGCCTCCCGGCCGGGGCCGTGGTAGCGGTGCGCGGCCAGCGTGGTGCGGGCGGCGGTCTCCCGCTGCCAGTTGACCAGCACGGAGGCCGGGCAGACCACCAGGAAGCGGGCCTCCCCGTTCTCGGCGGGCGGCGCGGCGGCGGGGCCCTCGGCGCCCTCCCCGGCCCCGGCGGCGGCCCGTTCGGCGAGGTGGGCGAGGACGGCGAGGGCCTGGACGGTCTTGCCGAGGCCCATCTCGTCGCCGAGCACGACCCGGCGGCGGGCCAGTGCGAAGCGGGCGCCGAACGCCTGGTAGCCGCGGAGCGAGACGGTGCAGCGGCGTTCGTCCAGCGGCTGGGCGCGGACCGCCTCGGCGAGCGGGTCGGGGAGGTGGCCCTCGGCGGCGGGGCGGCCGCCGCGGGTGGTGGGGCCGGTGAGGCGGCCGTCCTCGGCGAGCAGGGCGAGTTCGGCGTAGAAGTCGGCGGGGGCGTGCTCGAACGCCACCCAGCTCTCGACCCGGTCGGCGGCCGGGCGGAGCAGGTCGGCGCCGGCCTGGGCGATCCGCAGCGGCAGCCCGTCCGCCTCCGCGGCCCCGACCTGTTCGGCCACCGACTCGACGGCGGCCCGGGCGAGTTCGCGGCGCTCGGCACCGGCCAGCAGGCCGCGCAGCCGGCCCCGGGCGGGGCGGGCGGCGGCCAGCGGCGCGGCCAGGCGGTCCGCGAACGCGGCGGCCTCGGCGACCGTCCGGCGGGCGGCGGGCCCGGCCTGCACCAGGTGGTGGACGGCGGCGAGCAGCGCGGTGGCGTCCTCGTCGGGGTGCGCGGGGTCGAGGCGGACGGCGGTGCCCTCCTCGACGGCCGCGGCGATGCCCGCGGCGGCGGCCAGCAGCCGGGTGGCGGCGGGGGCGGTGACGCCGGGGACGCGGAGCAGGTCCTGCCGGGTGCGGTCGTGCACGTCGGCGACCGTCCGGTACCCGGCGGCGGTGAGGGCGCCGACCTGCAGGCGGCCCTCGCTGACGTCCTTGAGCCGCTCGACCGGGATGGCCGCGAGTTCGGCCCGCACCAGGCGTCCGAAGACGGCCCGGTGCGCGACCGCCACCCGCTCGACGGCGGCCCCGTGGTCGGCGGCCAGCACCCGGGCCGCCCCGACCAGCCGCCCGGCCCGGCCGAGCACTTCCCGGACCTCCCGCGCACCGCGCCCCACCGGCCACCCCTCCCGCTCCACCACCACCCGCCCGTACGGCCCCATCGTCGCACCCACCACCGTCGCCCCGGGGCCGGGCAGGAGGGGCCGTTCGGTTCCGGCCGGTCCCGGGGGACGAACCGGTTCGGGCGGCAGGCGGTGGGGTGGACCGGGCGTCCGCAGCCTCCGCACGGAGTCCGCCCGCCCCTGGTGGTCATAGGTCTCGAACAGCACCTCCCCCGTCCCCGCGGCGCACCACTCGTCCAGGGACCGGTACTCCCCGACCGGGCAGGTCAGGCGAGTTCGAGGCGGTCGGCGAGGCCGGCGGCGGTGAAGGCGGCGAGCAGGGGTTCGCGGCCCTCGGTGAAGTGGGCCCAGCTGTCGAAGTGGACGGGGACGACGCGGCGGGCGCCGAGGAGGGCGGCGGCCTCGGCGGCGCGGGCGCTGTCGAGGGTGAGCAGGGCGTTGTCGAAGATGCCGGTGCGGGCGGCGCCGGCGAACAGGACGGCGGTGTCGACGGGGCCGAAGCGTTCGGCGATCCGCTCGACCACGGCGAGCGAGGCGTTGTCGCCGCTGACGTAGACCACGGGGAGGCCGTCGCCGGTGAGGACGAAGCCGATCACCTCGCCGACGACCGGCTCGCTGCCGTCCGGCCCGTGCTGGGCGGGGACGGCGGTGACGGTGACCGCGCCGCCGCCGGGGCGGTCCAGGTCGACGCTCTGCCAGGGGGCGAGGCCGCGCGCGGTGCCGCCGAGGCGTTCGGCGCCGCCCCGGGTGGTGAGGGTGAGCGGGACGTCGGCGAGCAGGGCCCGGCCGCTGCGGTCGAGGTTGTCGGGGTGCTCGTCGTGCGAGAGCAGGACGGCGTCGACCGGGGTGAGGGCGGCGGGGTCGACGGTGCCGGGGAGGGTCTTGGTGAGGAACCGGCCGTCGCCGCGCGGGTAGTCGCCGGGGGCGTCGAAGGTGGGGTCGGTGAGCAGGCGCAGGCCGCCGTACTCGATCAGGGCGGTGGGGCCTCCGAAGACCTGCACGGTGGGGACGGCGGACATGGCGCACCTCGCGATTCGACATTCCCTCACGGGAAAACTTCAACTTCTCCGTGAGAGAAATCTAGCGACCCCTCACGGACGACCGCAAGCTTTTCCGTGAGAACGGCGCGCGACTCCTCATGCCCAACCCGGACGTTTAGCATGAGAGGCATGAACCCGAGCAGCCCCGCCGTCCCCGCGCCCGCCCCGGGCACCGACCGGTACCCGGCACTGGACTTCGCCAACTCGCTGCTCACCCTGCCCTCGGGGCCGCACGACCTGCTGGCGGTGCCGGAGCAGGCCACCGCCTGGCTGGTCGAGCACCGGCTCGCGCCGCCCGACGGGCGCGTCCACCAGGTCTGCACCGACCGGCTCCGGGGGCTGCGGGCGGCGGTCCGCGCCCTGCTGGCCGCCCGGGTCGACGGCGGCCCGCCCACCGCCGAGGCGCTGGCCGCCGTCAACGCGGCGCTGACGGCCGCCCCGTCCGCGCCGCTGCTGCACTGGGACGCCGAACGGGGCCCGCACCGGACGCTGCCGCACCCGGCCGACCGGATCGCCGACCGGGCGATGGCCCTGCTGGCCGCCGACACCGCCGACCTGCTCACCGGCCCGGACGCGGACCGGCTGGCCCGCTGCGGCGGCGCGCCGTGCTCGCGCTTCTTCGTCCGCACCCACGCCGCCCGGCACTGGTGCTCGACCCGCTGCGGCGACCGGGTCCGGGCCGCCCGCGCCTACGCCAGGAAGCGCGCCGCGGCACCGAACTGACGGCGCGTCGGGCACCGGAGCGCCCCAGGAAAGCACGGAACCCCGCCCGGCCCGGAGGCCGAACGGGGTTCCACGACGGTGCGGACGCGTCCACCCGGACGCGGCGGTGCGGACGCGTCAGTGCGCGGCGACCGGGAAGGTCGGGTACTCGACGCCGGAGACGTGCTGGACGACCCGCACGACCTGGCAGGAGTAGCCGAACTCGTTGTCGTACCACAGGTAGAGGATCGCGTTGTCGCCCTCGACCTTGGTGGCGCCCGCGTCGACGATCGAGGCGTGGCGGGAGCCGATGAAGTCGCTGGAGACCGCGTCGGGCGAGTCGATGAAGTCGATCTGCCGCTTCAGCGGGGAGGTCAGCGAGACGTCCCGCAGGTGCTCCAGCACGTCCTCGCGGGTGGTCTCGCGGGCCAGCTGGAGGTTCAGGATGGCGATCGAGACGTCCGGCACGGGAACCCGGATCGAGCTGCCGGTGATCTTCGCCTGCAGGTCCGGGAGGGCCTTGGCGACGGCCGAGGCGGCACCGGTCTCGGTGATCACCATGTTCAGCGGCGCGGACCGGCCGCGGCGGTCGGCCTTGTGGTAGTTGTCCAGCAGGTTCTGGTCGTTGGTGAACGAGTGGACGGTCTCCACGTGGCCGCGCAGCACCCCGTACTCGTCGTTCATCGCCTTCAGCGGCGGCACGATCGCGTTGGTGGTGCAGGACGCGCAGGAGATGATCTGCTCGTCCGGCTTGATGGTGTCGTGGTTGACGCCGTGCACGATGTTCGGGACGTCGCCCTTGCCGGGGGCGGTCAGCACGACCTTGGCGATGCCGGGGCGGAGGTGCTTGGACAAGCCCTCGCGGTCGCGCCAGCGGCCGGTGTTGTCGATCAGGATCGCGTCGTCGATCCCGTAGGCGGTGTAGTCCACCTCGCTGGGGTCGTTCGAGTAGATGACCTGGATCGCGTTGCCGTTGGCGACGATCAGGTTGTTCGTCTCGTCCACGGTGATGGTGCCCTGGAACTGGCCGTGGATCGAGTCGCGGCGCAGCAGCGAGGCGCGCTTGACCAGGTCGTCGCCGCCGCCGTTGCGGACCACGATGGCGCGCAGCCGCAGGCCGCCGGCCTTCTCGACCAGCAGGCGGGCCAGCAGGCGGCCGATCCGGCCGAAGCCGTAGAGGACCACGTCGCGCGGGGCCTGGCGGTCCAGCTTGTTGGCGCCGGTCGCACCCGACACCGCCCCGGCGGTGAACTCCGCCACCGACAGGCCGCGGTCGTCGGCGCGGTACGCGGCGGCGAGCAGGCCCAGGTCGATCTGGGAGGGGCCGAGGTCGAGCGAGGCGAGGGCCTGCAGGAACGGGAAGGTCTCGGTGATCGAGAGTTCCTCGCCGGCGATCTGGCGGGCGAAGCGGTGGGTCTTCAGGATGCTGACCACCGACTTGTTCACCAGCGAGCGGCTGTGCAGCAGGACGGTGACGTCCCGTTCGCGGTGGAGCCGGCCGATGATGGGGATCATCGACTCCGCGAGCTCCTCGCGGTTCTTCCAGTCAGTGAACACGTCGTCGTTGACAGTCACGATTCAACTTTCGAGGGTAGGCCGAGCTAGGCGCCCCCATGCTAGCCAGCGCCGCCCGGCCGACCGGGGACCGGTCTGCCCGCTGACCAGCGGTGGTTCCCGGGGTGTACGTGACGGCGGCCACACCCCGCCCGGCCCAGGACGGCTACCGCGCAGCTCCCGGCCCGAACTGACGGACCGTCAGCGCCCCGCGCCCCGTTCACGGGGCGTGACCAACATCACCCGCGTCACCTCCGTCACTCCCCCGGGTGACGCACCGTCAGTTCCGCCGGGGCCCGGCCCGCCGGCCCCGCAGAGTGGGAGACCCGGCCGAGGCCCGGCCGCACCGGCCGGTCCCGCCGCGACGAAGGGACCCCCGCCATGACCGAGCAGGCACACCGCCGGGCCGCGCTGGTCTTCACCCTGTTCGACGCCAACGGCAACGGAGTGCTGGACGCCCAGGACTTCGAGCTGATGACGGAGCGCGTACTCGCGGTCGCCGACGACTCGGCACCGGCGCACCGGCAGGCCCTCGCCGACAGCCTGGACCGCTACTGGCAGCAGCTCACCACCCTGGACACCGACGGCAACGGGGTGGTCGACGCCGAGGAGTTCGGCGGCTTCGTGCTGGACCCCGACCGCTTCGGCCCCACCGCCGCCGCCTTCGCCGACGCCCTGGCCGCGCTCGGCGACCCGGACGGCGACGGCCTGATCGAGCGGCCGCGCTTCCTCGCCCTGATGACCGCGATCGGTTTCGAGAAGCCCAACACCGAGGCCCTGTTCGACGCCATCGGCCCGGACCTGGCCGACCGGATCGCCGTCACCGACTGGGCCCGCGAGATCCGGCACTTCTACGCCCCCGACCGGCCCGACGCGCTCGGCAACCACCTGGTCGTCCAGCCTTCCTGATCCAGCCCGGCCCCGCCCCGCCACTTCCGAGGAGTCCCCGTATGACCGCAGCACGCATCGCCCTGGCCGTCGGCCGCGGCACCGGCCCCGAACTCGCCCCGGTGTTCGAACGGGTGCTGGACCGGATCGTCCGGCTGCACGGCCGCCGGGTCGAGCTGGTGCGCTCGCCACGGCTCTACCACTCGTACGTGTCGCTGCGGGCCGAGGCGGCCGGTACCGCGGAGGTCGCCGCGCTCACCGAGCAGGACGCCGCGCACTACGAGGCGTTCTGCCGGGAGCAGGCCGCGGCCGGCGTCCGGGCGGTGTTCCGGACCGCGATCAACGCCCAGTCGCTGTACCTGGTCCGGCAGCGGCTGGCCGCCGTCAAGGTCGAGCCGCTGACCGCCGACGGGGCCCGGCTGCTGCTGGTCCGCGACCAGGCCCAGGGCTTCTACACCGGCGAGAACGCGCACACCCCCGGCCGGGTGGTGCGCACCCTGGAGTTCGACCGCGCCACCACCGGGCGGGTGGTCCGGTACGCCGTCGAGCGGGCCCGCGCGCTCTGGCCGGAGGGCCCGGCCCGGGTGCTGATGGCCTACAAGTACCACCTGCTGGACGGCGCGCTGGACGACTGGACCGCCGAGCTGTCCGCCGAACTCGGCCTGGACATCGGCCTGTTCCAGCCCGACACGGTCAACCGCAACCTACTCGCGCACGGCGCCGCGGACCGCACCCTGCTGATCGCCGGCAACGAGTGGGCGGACATCATGCACGTCGTCCTGCTCGACCGGTACGGCTCCGAGCGGCAGGAGAACCGCTGCACCGAGAACGTCCACCTGCACCCGGACGCGGCCGGGCTGACCGAGTACCAGACCGTCCACGGCTCCGCCGACGACCTGGCCGGGCTCGACCTGGTCAACCCCGTCGCCACCATCCGGGCCGCCGCCCGGATCGCCGAGCGGCACGCCGGCTGCCCCGGCGCCGAGGCCGCGGTGGAGCGGGCGCTGGCCGAGGCGCAGGCCCGCGGCGCCCGCACCCCCGACCTCGGCGGCAGCACCGGGACGACCGAGGCCGCGGACGCCGTGCTGGCCCGACTCGGCTCCCCCGGGCGGGTGTTGGTCCCCGCGAGCGGGTCCGGCGCGCAGGCGGTGGCCCGGTGAGCACGGCCCTGGTGGTGGTCGACCTGCAGAACGACTTCTGCGTCGGGGACGTCGCCGCCGCCCGCTTCCCCGGCGAACCCGCGCTGCTCGCGCTGGCCGCAGCGAACTGCGCCCGCGCCGTCGACCTGGCCCGCGGCTCCGGCGTCGAGGTGCTGTTCGTCCGTTTCCTCGGCGACCCGGCCCACCAGGGCCCGGCCTGGCAGTGGCGGGACGCCGTGCTCGGCAAGCGGCCCAAGTGCCTGGAGGGCAGTTGGGGCGCCGAGTTCCACGCCGTCCGGCCCCGGCCGGAGGAGGCCGTGTTCACCAAGCGGGCCTGCTTCGACGCCTTCCAGGACCCGGAGTTCGAGCCCCACCTGCACCGCCGCGGCATCGACCACCTGGTGCTGGCGGGCCTGTTCACCGACGTCTGCGTGGACTCCACCGCCCGCACCGCCTTCCAGCGCGGCCTGCACCTGACCGTGCTGCGCGACTGCACCGCCGCCCTGCACCTGGCGGACGCCGACATCCTGCGCTTCATGGCCCGGCTGTACGGCGCCCGGATCACCGACCTCACCGACCACCCCTTCGCCCCGCCCGTCCCCCTCGCAGCACCCGAACCGGCAGGCCGACGATGACCCCCCTGAACGCCACAGGAACAGCGGCCGGAACGAGGACGGCAGCCGAGACCGGGGCCGAGGCTCGGGCCGGAACAGAGACCGAGGCCGGCGCCCGGACCGGGGCGGAGGCAGAGGCCGGGGTCCGAACCAAAGCGGAGGCCGAGACCGACGCCGGGGCGGAGGCGGAGAACGCCACGGGGGTCGGGGCCGGGGCTGGAGCCGGAACCGGGGCCGAGGCCGGGGCTGGAGCCGGAACCGAGGCGGAGGCCGGGGCCGGAGCCGAGGCCGGCACTCGGACCGGGACGGGAGCGGAGGCCGGGACCGACACTGGGGCAGAGGCAGCGTCCAGGGCCGGGGCGGAAGCGGAGAACGGTGCGGGGGTGGGCACCGGGGTGGGGCGGACCGCGCTGCTGGTGGCGCACGCTCGGGCGCTGGAGTCCCGGCGGCCGCGGCCGCTGGCCGTCGACCCGTTCGCCGAGCACTTCGTCCGGGCCGCGCCGGGCTGCGCCGACTGGCCTCGCGACCCCTCCCGGATCGCCCCGGGCGACCCGGTCTGGGACCGGCTGGCAGGCTACTTCGCCCTGCGCACCCGGGTGTTGGACGTACACCTGCTCAGCGCGACGCTCGCCGGCACCCGGCAGGTGGTGCTGCTCGGCGCCGGGCTCGACGCCCGCGCGCACCGGCTGCCCTGGCCGGCCGGCACCACCGTCTGGGAGGTGGACCGGCCCGAGGTGCTGCGCTTCAAGCAGGACGTCCTGGACGGGCTGGCCGCAGCTCCGCGGGCCGACCGCCGCCCCGTCCCCGCCGACCTGCGCGCGGACTGGACCGGCCCGCTCACCGCCACCGGACTCGACCCGACCCGACCGGTGGCCTGGCTCGCCGAGGGCCTCCTCCTCTACCTCCCGGCCGCCGCCGAACTCCGCCTCGCCACCGCCCTGAACGCCCTCAGCGCCCCCGGCAGCACCCTCGCCTACGAGGTCAAGACCGCCCCGGAGTCCCCCTCCGTCCGCTCCTCACCGGTCTACGCCGCCACCCGCACCCGCCTCGGCATCGACCTGCTCGCCCTCTTCGCCCCCGGCCCCCGCCCCGACACCGCCGCCACCCTCACCGGCCTCGGCTGGACCACCACCACCCGCACCCCCTTCGACCACTCCCCCGCTTTCCGCCCCGAGCCCCACGACCCCTTCGCCGCCAACCGCTGGATCACCTGCACGAAGCACCCGCACGTCTGACCCCGCAAGCGCCCGGAGCGCAAGCGCCGCCCCGGCCGGGCGGGCGGGCGCAAGCAGCCGCCCCCCTTGGCCCACAACCGCGCGGAGCGCGAGTGTCGGCCCGGCAGAACGCGGGACGACCCCAGTGGCAGACGAAGCCCCCGCCGGGGCGGGTGCCCACAGCCGCCGCCTCCCCGCACAACCGCGCGGAGCGCGAGCACCCACCCAGCGGAACACGGGACGCCCCCGACAGGGCAGGGCGCGAGCAATCGTCGCTGTTCCGCCCGGGGTGGGGTCGCCCGTCCGTCTCTCCCTGATCCGCTTTGCCGGCGCGGCCGTTCACTCCCGGCGGGCGCGCAGGGCCGGGCCGAGTTCGGCGATCAGGTCGCGGTAGACGGCGAAGGCCGGTTTCGGGGTGTGGTCGTCGCGGAGCAGGCCGAAGTGGTGGAAGAGGCGGTCGCCGGAGCTGTCGGCGTCGCGGAGGGCGAAGAGGGTGTAGCCGTCGAGGTTCAACTCCGCTGCCCGGCGGGCGACTTCGCGGATCACGGTGGCCAGCGCCCGGGCCTGTTCGGCCTCCGGGCGGCCGGGGCCGGTGGGCCAGCCGTTCTCGCAGATCCGGATCGGGACCGTCGCGGGGATGCCGGCCGCCGGGAGGTCGGTGTGCCGGAACCGGTCCAGGGCCCAGGAGACCGCGGCGGCGAGCTGCCCGGGCGGGACGGGGCGGAAGACGTCCGGGAAGAAGTCCAGGCCGACGTAGTCGAGCGCGGCGGGGAAGTCCGGCGGGGCGAGCGCGCCGAGCGCGGGCCAGAAGTCCGCGGCGGGGTCGAGGGTCGGCACGGCGTTGAACCCGACGGGGGCGGTCAGGCCGAGCGCCCGGACCTCGGCCTTCGCCGCCAGCACGCCCTCGACCAGCGCGGCCCGGACGCCGGGGACGCTGCCGTCGAGGACCGGCAGGTCGGCGTTGGGCTCCTCGCAGATCTGCACCGAGCCGAGCCGGGGACCGAACCGGCGGACCTGCCCGCGCACGTACTGCGCCCAGCCGTCCGTGCTGCCGGTGGGCTCGCGGAACTGGAGCACCAGGTCGAGCTTCCGGCCGGGGCGGCCGGTCCGGTCGGCCCAGTCGCCGGGGGTGCGGTCGGGCGGGGCGACGGTGCGGGCGAAGGAGTGGTAGATCCGGACCAGGAACTCCGGTTCCGCGCCCTGGAGTTCGTCGAGCACCGCGGCCAGCGCGACCGGGTCGTCGGGCCGGACGGGGTGGACGATCCCGGTCTCGTCGCCGAGCAGGGCGCCGGGGTAGATCCCGAACCTGAACGCGTGCCGTCCGTCCTGGTGCATCTGCGGCTCCCGAAAAATATTAGTGTCACTCCAATTTTTCAGTGACCCTATCATTGCCCCATGGCATCCCCGGGACTTCGTGAGACCAAGAAGCGGCAGACCCGCCGCGCCATCGCCGACGCCGCGCTGCCGCTGTTCCTGGAGCACGGCTTCGACCGGGTGACGGTCGCCGAGGTGGCCCGGCACGCGGGCGTCTCCACCAATACGGTCTTCAACTACTTCCCGGCCAAGGAGGACCTGTTCTTCGACCGGCAGGCCGAGGTCGAGCGGCACCTGGCCGCCCTGGTGGCCGCGCTCCCGCCCGGGCGCTGCCCGGTGGCGGCCGTCCGCGACGACCTGCGGGGCGCGCTGGAGCGGATCGACCCGGCGTACGGCCTCGGCCCGGACTCGGCGCCGTTCTTCCGCGCCGTCGAGGCCAGCGCCGCGCTGCGGGCCCGCGAGCGGGAGATCGGCGAGCGCGCCGAGGCCGCGCTGGCCGCCGCCCTGCCCCCCGCCCCCGGCTCGCCGCTGCTGGCCGGCGCGCTCGCGGGCGTCCACCGGGCCACCCTGCGCGAGCTGCGCCGCCGCGTCCTGGCCGGCGAGCCGCCGCGCGCCGTCGCCGCGGACCTCGCGGTGGCCGCCGGGGCCGCCTTCGACCTGCTCTGCCGCTGCCGCGCGCACCCCTGACCCGGGCCCGGCGCCGGGCCGTCCCGGCCACCTCGGGGGCCGTGACCGGCCCGAACGGGACAGTTCGGCGGAGTTGATCAGCACCGTTTCGCCGCATCGGGACTTGACGCGGCCTGGCCGGACGACGAAGGTGAGCGCACCATCTGACATGTTGCGTGTGAAATAACACAGGTGGCCTCACGCCACCGCCGAGGCGGGGCCGCCCGCACGCGAGGGGGGAGGCCCCGGGCCATGGACCTGGAACTGCGACACCTGCGGGTGCTGTGCGCGATCGCCGACACCGGCAGTGTGGGCCGGGCGGCGGCCGCGATCGGCGCGTCCCAGCCCGCCACCAGCACCCAGTTGCGGCGGATCGAGCGGCACCTGGGCGCGGTGGTGTTCGAACGGACGGCGGCCGGGGTGGTGCCCACCACCTTCGGCGCCGAAGTGCTGGCCGCCGCCCGCGAGGTGCTGTCCCGGGTGGACCGGCTGGGCCACGCCGGGGGCCCGGACGGCGAGCGCCCGCAGCGCGAACTGCGGCTGGTCACCGACTGCCCGGCCCTGCTGCCGGGCGCGCTGGCCCGGGCCCGGCAACTGCGTCCGGAGCTGCGCTGGACGGTGGCCGCCTGCCGCGAGGAGCCGTTCGACCTGGCCCTGCTGCTCGACCACCCGGGGGTCGGACCGCGGCCCCCGCAGGCGCTGGCCGGCCGGGCCGTCGCCACCGAGCCGGTGTTCGTCGCCCTCCCGGCCGGGCACCCGCTGCGCCACCACGCCGAACCGGCGCTGGCCGACCTGGCGGCGGAGACCTGGCTGCTGCCGGCCGCCGACGGGGCCGGCTGGCCCGCCCTGTTCCGAGCCGCCTGCGAAGCGGCGGCGCTGACCCCGGCCGGGGTGCGCGAACTGCCGTACGGGCGGCGCGAGGTGCTCGACCTGGTGGCGGCGGGGCTGGGCGCGGCGCTCGTCCCGGCGAGTACACCGCCGACCCCCGGGGTGATGCTGAAGCCCTTGCTGGGGGCGCCGGTCTGGCTGCGCTACCTGATGCTGTGGCGGCCCGCGGTGCTCGGCCCCGGACTGGTCGACACCCTGTTCGGGGCGGCGGTCGCCGCCTACCGGGAACTCGCCGCCGAGGCCCCCCACCTGCACAGCTGGGCCAGCCGGACGTTCCGCCCGCCGCGGGTCTGAGCCCCCCGGGCCAAGGCATTCCCGGCGGTGTTATGCCGCGTCGAGGAAATGTCATATGACCTGTGACATTGTTCTGACCCTGTCGACAGTGCCAGGATGCAGACGCGTCAACTCCCCCCATCTGATGCTCAGTGAGCTCCCCCACAGGAGAAGAAGTGCGCCTGCGCATACCCCTTCCCGTGCTGACGGCCGGTCTGCTGGCCGGCTGCGCCACGGCTGCCACCCTGCTGCCGGCCCCCGCCTTCGCGGCCACCGGCGGACGGTCCGAGGCCGCCGCGGCGGCCACCGCGTCCGGCGGGCAGAACGCCGCCGCCCCCGGCGGGGCGGTCCCCAAGCCGCTCGGCCCGATCGTCGACGCGGCACCCGACACCCACACCTCGGTGGCCGCCCCGCTGCCGCCCGCGCTGCTCGGCCAGGTCCAGATGGGCCAGCCCGCCGGCACCGCCGTCCAGACCACCCCCCGCCCCGCCGCCAAGCAGGGCCTGACCGTCAAGAGCGCCAAGGCGGGTGCCTCCGGCGCGGCCGCCGCAGCCGCCGCGGCCGCCCAGAGCTGTACCTACGGCGACTTCGGCAGCCGCTCCGGCGCGAGCCTGGTGGACTTCGTCAAGGGGTCCAGCACCACCTGCATCGGCACCCTGTACAACGTGACCGGCACCGACGCCGGCGCGATCTTCAAGCAGGCCAACATGCTGACCGTCGCGGGCGCCTTCAAGACGCTGGCGGCGAGCTACGACGGCACCAACAACTCCGGCATCCTGCAGCTGGTGCAGTTCCTGCGGGCCGGCTACTACGTGCAGTCGTACAACGCGGGCGCGGTCGGCAGCTACGACTCCTCGCTGACCGCCGCCACCAAGGCCGGCCTCGACACGTACTTCGCCGGCACCCGGTGGAAGGACGTCACCGACGCCAACGGCATCGTGCTGTACGACGTGCTGGTGCTGACCGACAGCGCCAACATCCAGGCGAGCTACCTGAACACCTACAAGCAGGTGCTCGGCTCGTACAACAACAGCTACAACGCGACGCCGAAGATGGTCAACGCCGTCAACGCGGTGCTGTTCGCCCCGCTGTGGCGCGGCAACTGGAACCCGGACTTCGTCAACGCGGTCGCCGCCGACACCAGCCTGGTCACCACGCTCGGCAACTTCGCGCTCAACCACCGCGACCTGATGGGCACCGCGAACGCCTTCCTGGACGTCAACGCGGGCAACGACCTCTCCCGGATGGCCGGTGCCTCCACCGCCGCCGAGAACACCGCCAAGCCGCTGATCAAGCAGATCCTGGACACCACCCAGATCCTCGGCGCCACCGGCTCGCTGTACGTGCACACCGCCTTCCAGGCCAACCAGTACGACGCCGGCCAGTGCTCGTACTACGGCATCTGCGACCTGCCGACCAAGCTCGCCGACACGGTGCTGCCGAACGTCCTGGTCTGCGACAACCGCACCCTGCGCGCCCAGGCGCTGACGGTGGCCCAGCTCCAGCCGGTGTGCGAGCACCTGCGCGGCGAGGACACCTACTTCCACGCCATGGTCAAGGACAACGGGCCGGTCCCGAACCAGTACGGCAAGACCGTCACCATGCCGGTGTTCGCCAGCGCCACCGACTACCAGACCTACTCCTGGGCGATCTACAACAACTCGACCGACAACGGCGGCCAGACCGTCATGGACGTCACCGACCCGAACAACAAGCCGGTCTGCGTGATGTACCAGAAGTCCTGGAACGACGACTTCCCGGGCAACATCTGGAACCTCACCCACGAGTACACGCACTACCTCGACAACATCTACGACATGAAGGGCAACTTCACCACCGAGACCTCCGTCCCGGACATCTGGTGGATCGAGGGCGTCGCCGAGTACGAGTCGTACTCCTACCGCGGGGTGACCGACACCCAGGCGATGACCGAGGCCGGCAAGCACACCTACAAGCTCAGCACCATCTTCCAGAACACGTACGGCAACTCGGACTCCACCCGGGTCTACCCGTGGGGCTACCTGGCCGTCCGCTACATGTTCGAGAAGCACCCGGCCGACGTGTACAACATGCTCAACCACTTCCGGGCCGGCGACTACCAGGGCGGCTACGCGGTCTACAACGGCGTCGGCACCTCCTACGACGCGGACTTCGACGCCTGGCTGACCCAGTGCAACGCCGGTGCCTGCTTCGCCACCGGCCCGACCGCGCTCTTCGACCAGGCCGTCAACGGCCCGACCGTCACCCTGACCGACCGCTCCGTGGTCACCAACTCCCCGGCGCAGATCACCGCCTGGCACTGGACCTTCGGTGACGGCACCTCCTCCGACGAGCGCAACCCGTCGCACAGCTACGCCGCCGCCGGCACCTACACCGTCGCGCTGACCGTCACCGACTCGACCGGCCGCTCCACCGCGACCCCGTCCTCGGTCACCGTCGCCTCCGGCACCGGGACCGGCACCACCCTGCCGACCTGCACCGACCAGCGCACCGACGCGATGGGCCAGAACTGCCAGCGCACCGGCCGCGCCCGGACCGCCGGCAACACCGACTACATGTACGTCTACCTGCCCGCCGGCACCACCACCCTGAAGATCACCGCCACCGGCGGCACCGGCACCGCGTACCTGTACTACAACGACAGCACCTGGGCCTCGCAGAGCGCCTTCACGGCCTCCTCGACCCTGTCGGGCACCGCCCAGACCATCACCGTCACCAACCCGACCGCCGGCTACCGCTACCTGAGCCTCTACGCGGTCACCGACTTCTCCGGCGTCACCGTCTCCACCCAGTTCTGACCCGCTGACCCCCACCCCGGGGCAGCCGCGGCCCCCAGCCGCGGCTGCCCTTCGGCGTTCCCGCCCTCAGCGGCGGGTTCGGGACGCGGCCGGGCGGGGCGGGCGCGGGGCGGGCGGTGCCGCCAGGCCCCAGTGCGCCCAGCAGGCGGAGTCGGGGTGCTCGGGTTCGGCGCCCGCGAGCAGCCGCAGCGTGTCCGCCCGCAGGCCGTCCCACCATGCGACCGGCCACTCGCCGGACAGGGTGCCCAGCACGTCCTGCCACCACTCGCCGCCGCCGAGGACGTAGCGCGGCAGCGCCGCCCGGGCCTCGGCCGAGCCGGTCCGGGCGAGGACGGCCAGCAGGCCGTGGGAGCGCCAGTTGTCCTGGTCGGTGCCGTCGAGCAGCGAGACCGGGAGGTCGATCGGCAGCGCCGACTCCCGGACCAGGTGGGCAAGGTAGTCGTGGCGCTGGTCGACCTGCCGGTCCCAGCGGGTGTCCGTCCGCAGGCAGTCGAGCACCGCCGCGCGGGCCGCGTCCGGCTCCTGCCGGGCGCGCAGCGCGCCGAGGCCGCGGCCGCGCTCGATCAGGCCGGCCGGGCTGTCGGGCGGGGCGTACCGGTATCCGTCGTCGTCCGTCACGGGCCACGACGATGCCCGATCGGCCGGTCCCCCGCGACCGGGTTTCCGCCGGGCGGTCCTCAGCGGCGGGCGGCGGCGGCCCTGACCTGGGGGTGTTCGACCGGGTTGTCGCGCAACTCGGCGGCGCGGGCCAGGAGTTCGGGGGTGTCCGGGGCGTGGGTGAGGGCGTGCAGGCGGGCCGGGCGTTCGCAGTCCCAGAGCGATTCGTGCAGCAGCGGGGCGGCGGCCGCGGGGGCGACGGCGGTCAACGCCCGCAGGTAGCCGGGGCGTTCGAGGGAGTGCGGGGTCTCGGACCAGAAGCGGTGCAGGGTGGGCGCCGCGTCCGCCGCGGCCGGGCCGAGGCGGGCCAGGCCGTCGGCCAGCCGGTCCGGGGCGTCCCAGTCGCGGCTGGTCCAGCGGCGTTCCAACTCGGCCAGCAGGAGCGGGAGATCGGCGGTGGTGCCGAGGTCCGCCAGGACGTCGAGGCCGAGGGCCGCCAGCCAGGGTTCACCGGACGCCGCCCACGCCCGGGCCGGGCCGAGGGCGAGCGGGCCGAGCCGCTTCACCTCGCCGCCGAGGTACGGCAGCGCCCGCGGCTTCGGGCCGCTCTGCCCGGCGCACCACAACTGCGGCACCAGTGGCAGCAGTTCGGGCACGGGCGGGCCGTCGGCCAGCGCGCGCACCCGGATCACCCGGCCGATGTCCGAGGTCCCCGGGTCGGCGAGTTCGGCGAGCAGCAGGGCGGCGTCGGGGGCCGACCGGGGCCGGGGTTCCCGCGGCACCTCGGGGGCGGCCGTCCCCCAGTGCGCCCAGCAGGCGGAGCCGGGGTGGTCGGGTTCGGCGCCCGCGAGCAGCCGCAGCGCGTCCGCCCGCAGGCCGTCCCACCATGCGACCGGCCACTCGGCGGACAGGGTGTCGAGCACGTCCTGCCACCAGTGGTGGCCGCTGCGCACGTAGCGCGACAGCGCCGCCCGGGCCTCGGCCGAGCCGGTCCGGGCCAGGACGGCCAGCAGGCCGTGGGAGCGCCAGTTGTCCTGCTGCCCGGCGTCGAGCAGGGCGATCGGGAGGTCGATCGGCAGCGCCGACTCCCGGACCAGGTCGGCGAGGTAGTGGTGCCGGGAGCCGGGCCCGCGGTGCCAGCGGGTGTCCGTCCGCAGGCAGTTCAGCACCGCGTCGCGGGCCTCCGCCCGCTCCTCCCGGGCCCGCAGCGCGCCGAGGCCGCGCCCGCGCTCGATCAGGCCGGTCAGGCTGTCGGCCGGGGCGTACCGGTACCCGGTGGCGGCGTCCTCACCCGGCATGCGGTTCCCAGCCGGTGGCGGCGGCCCAGGGTTCGGCGACGGCGATCACCAGGTCGACCACCGGGTCCTTGACGTCCGCGTAGGAGTCGAGGTCCGGGAGGGTGTCCGCCAGCAGCGACTTGAAGCGGGCGTAGGCGGGCACCGCCTCCGGGTGGTGGCGGAACCAGTCCCGGAACAGCAGCGCGAGCCGGGTGTTGGGCCCGCCCAGCACCCGCACGTGCAGGTTGCAGTCCGGCCCGGCGTGCCCGCGCCGCCGCCAGAACCGCTTCTCCCAGCGCCCGGGATCGTCGTCCAGCCCCGCCGGCACGTGGTCGTACCGGTGCGGGGAGCCGTCGAAGCCGAGCGCGGCGAGCGGGCCGGCGAAGAGCCGCTCGGCCTCGGCGAGGTCCGCGACGGCGACCTGCAGGTCGATCACCGGCTTGGCCGCCATCCCCGGGATCGCCGTGCTGCCGATGTGCTCGACCCGCAGCGCCGACTCCCCCAGCACGGCGCCCAGTTCGGCCACCAACCGCTCCGCGAGCCGGGACCACCCGGGATCGGGCGGCAGGACCAGGACGGGGCCGGAGGACGGGGCTGCGGTCATTCCCGGGAGTCTAGAGGAACGCCCCCGGAAGGATTCAAAGGTCCGGCGGCCGTCCACCGGCCCTCGGCGCCGGCTCGGCAAGCCCGGTCGGTGTGCGGGCGCCGTTCCGCGGGGGACGTTCCGAGGGGGGCAGCGATCGCGTGGCCGTAGTCGATCCCCGTACGGGCAGTCCCTTCGCAGGCCGAGCCGGACCCTCCCCCGACGTACTGGCCCCGGCCCGGGCGGTGGGCCGGGGGTCCTCGCCGTCGTCCGGCTCGACCGGGTGCGGCCGGGGGCCGTCCGGGTCTCTGTCGCATCCGGTACGCGGAGGGGGCGGGGTGGGAGATCATTCTCCGCATGACCCCCGTTCTGGTGTTCGGACTCGCCCTGCTGATCGCCCTGTTGACACAGTGGCGGCAGTGGAGTGCCCGGCGCCGGGCGGAGCTCGGGCGGGAGACGGCGCCGGGGGCGTTCGATCCGGAGGCGTACGGGCTGGTGCGGTCGGCGGAGCTCGATCCGGGGCGGGCCGGGCCGCCGATGCGGCTGTTGCGGCGCAAGGAGTTGGAGGCGCTGACGGACTCCTGCCTGGCGGGCGGCTGGCGGGCCGCGGCGGCGTACATGACGGCCGCCGGGCGGGACTGGGACGAGCGCTGGGCCCGGCTCGACCTGCTGACCCGGGTGGCCGCCGAGCGCGACGAGTGGCTGACCCGGTGGCGGGCGTCCGGGGTGGAGGGGGCGGCCGCGGCGACGGTGCAGGCCCGGCTGCTGCTGCGGCGGGCCTGGGAGGCGCGCGGCACGGGCCGGGCCGCCGAGGTGCCGCCGGACCGGCGGACCGCGTTCCGGGCCCTGCTGTCGGCCGCCCGCGAGATCGCCCAGCAGGCCGCCGAGCTCGATCCGGACGACCCCGGCCCGTGGGTGGTGCTGGTGACGGCGGCCCGCGGCGCCCCGCTGTCGCGGCGCCGGTTCCGCGCGCTGTGGGGCGAGGTGACGGCACGGGCCCCGCAGCACGCGGCCGGGCACGGGCAGGCGCTGCGCTACCTGGGCGCCGAGTGGCACGGCAGCGACCGCCGGATGCTGCGCTTCGCCGAGCGCGCGGTGCGCACCGCGCCGGACGGTTCGCCGCTGCCCGGGCTGTACCTGCAGGCGCTGTACCAGTTGGAGCAGCGGCACGGCCCGGCCGGGCTGCCGTGGGCCCGGCGGCGCCGGGCCCTGCTGCCGAAGGTGGCCGAGGCCCTCGCCGCCCTCCCCCCGACGGACGACCGGCTGCCGTCGCTGCGCCACCTGCTGGCGCACTTCGCGCTGCTCAGCGGTCGGCCCGAGCTGGCGCTGGAGCAGTTCCGCCTGATCGGCCCGTGGTGCGGCGCCCACCCGTGGACCTCGATGCGCGACCCGGTCCGGGGCTTCGACCGGGCCCGGGCGCTGGCCGTCTCGCTCACCGCCCGGACGCCCGGCCGGAGCCCCGGGGAACCGGCCGGACGGGTCGGCGGCCGCTCCGCCTGACGGCCCCGTCGGCACCCCGGCCACGCCCCCGCCGCACCCCCGCCGGGGGCGCGCGGGGAGGCCGCCGCGGCGGGATCGCACCCGTCCGGCACGGCGGACGGGCGAGTGCCGTGACCGCCCCTGGTTTCGGTCGTTATGACCGAACGTGAGTGCCGACCCCTGGGCCCCAACGGGCGTCCGTGACGAAACGATTCAGCAGGCTCCCATTTACGCCGGACTGGTGACGCTGTGGCACCAGTCGGGCCGCACCGTGCCCGGACGCCGGGACCACGAGTGGTCCCGGCTGGCCACCCCGCCCCGGTTCGCCGCCCGCCCGGCGCCGGAGCCGTTCACCCCGCTGCCGCCGCCCGACCCCGAACGTGTCCCCGGGCCCGAGCCCGAACGCCGGCGGGCCCAGGCTCCGACCCCGAGCCCGGCCCCCGCGCCCCCCGCTCCGTCCGCCCCGTCCGCTCCCGCCGTCGGCCGGTCCGCCGACCCGGGCCCCGGCCGCGCTCCGGAGCACCCCCTGCCGCCGACCCCGGCACCCGCCCCGCAGGCCCCGCAGCACCCCCAGCACCCGCAGCACCCCGCGCCGGCCCCGGTGCCCGCGTCCGCCCGTCCCATCCCGTCCGTCGTCCGTCCGAGGGAGGCCCGGTGACCCACCAGAACACGCCGCACACCTGGTTGCAGCGCGCCGAGGAGCCGGACTGCGTCCTGCTGCTGGACGTCACTGTCGCCCCGTGCCCGGGACTGCGGGTCTCGGTACCGGCCCGGCTGCGGTACCACCGGGCCGACCCGTTCGCCGTGCACCTGGACTGCCACGCCGACCTGGAGGAGCCGATCACCTGGCTGTTCGCCCGGGACCTGCTCGCCGAGGGCATGGACGGCTGGGCGGGCCTGGGCGACGTGACGATCCGCCGGTCGAGCGCGGACCCGGAGCTGCTGGCGATCGCGCTCAGCACGCCCGGGCAGACCGCCGTCCTGCACACCCCGGCCGCGCCGGTCCGGGACTTCCTGCGGCTGAGCCACCGGGTGGTGCCGCCGGGCGCCGAGCACCACTACCTGGACACCGAGACGATGCTGCGCCGGCTGCTGGGCGAGGTACCGGCCCGGCACGAGCGGGACGACTGGCCGAGTTGGCCCGACCGGAAGGAGCGGAAGGAACGGAAAGGCCGAAAAGAATAGGACCGGATTTCCTGCGGATCATTTCCTCCCCGCGGAACCATTTCCTCCCCACCGGAGGAACGGAACGACCGGCTTACATCCCAGCCGCCCGGCAGCTGCCGGGCGGAGTTTCCGGAAATCGGTTCTCGCCGTCGGCGCCGGATGATTATTCTGGGTCCGAAACACTTCGGCGGTCCGCGCAAGGAGTTGCTGATGCCGCACGTCCGTGGGCCCAACGCCGCCCTGCGCGCCTGCATGGCGGACGCCGGGTGGAACGGCCCCGCGCTGGCCTCCGCTCTGCAGAAGGTCGCCCGGGAGAGCGGTTTCAGTGTGGGCTACGACCGGACGACGGTGGCGCACTGGCTGTCCGGCACCCAGCCCCGGCCGCCGGGCCCGCAACTGTTGGAGGAGGCGTTCGCCCGGCGGCTGGGCCGCCCGGTCTCCCGGGGCGAACTCGGCCTGCTGCCGGGGGATTCCGCGCTGCCGGAGCAGCCCGGGCCGGTCCCGGCGGACGCCCTGGCGGAGCTGCGGCGGCTGCACGCCCGGCCGGGCCCTGACCGGCCGGAGGACGAGTCCTGCCAGCCCCCGCTGTTCCGGATCGACCCGCTGCCGCTGCCCTCCCCGCGCCCGCCGTTCCCGGGCCCGCCGGTGCCCCGGCCCGCCGCCCCGCACGCGCGGACGGCGGCGGCGGGCGGGCAGCGGGTCGGCGCCCGGCAGGTGGAGGCGGTGCGGGAGATCACGGCCTTCGGGGCCCGGCACTACGACGGGTACGGCGGCGCGGTCGCCCGCAGCCTGCTGCTCGGCTACCTGCGCGACCACGTGCTGCCCTGGCTGAAGTCCTCGGCGAGCGGCCCCCGGCACGACGAACTGCTGTCCGCGGCGGCCCAGTTGGTCCGCCTGGTCGGGCGGACGTACACCGACGACAACCGGCACGGCGAGGCGCAGCGGCACTACCGCTTCGCCTACCGGCTGGCCGCCGAGGCGCAGGACGGGCCGGGTCAGGCGATGGCGCTGCGCGACCAGTCCGGCCAGGCGGGGGCGCTCGGGCACCAGGCGTACGCGGCCCGGCTGGCGGACGCCGCGGCGGCGCACCTGCCGGGCGACGCGGCGCCGGGGGTGCGGGCGTTCGTGCAGGCCCAGCAGGCGGTGGCGGCGGCCCGGCTGCGGCAGGCCGCGGAGGCGCTGCGGCACCTGGAGGGCGCGCAGCACTGGGCGGGGCGGGCGGCGGCGGGCGGCGGTCCGCAGCAGTACCCGGAGCCGGCGCTGCTGTACCAGGCGGCGCAGGTGCACCGTTCGCTGCGGTCCACCGAGCTGTCGCTGTCGTACCTGCGGGCCTCGCTGCGGGCCCGGCCGCCGGAGGAGCACCGGACGATCGGGGTGTCGCTGCTGCAGCTGGCGCACCTGGAGCTGGACGCGGGCAACATCCACCAGGCGCGGCGGGCCTACGCGAACTTCCGCGAGCGGCAGGACGCGCTGCGCTCCCCGGCGACGGCGCTGCGGCTGTCCCGGTTGGAGGGCCGGTTCGCCCGGCTGGGCGGGTAGCGCGGGGCGGGTGGCGCGGGGCGGCCCGGCGGCAAGCGGGTGGCGGTCCGGCGGGGGTGCTTGGCGGCGGTCGGCGGCGGGTGGTCAATGGGCGTATGAACGATCCGTCGTACTACGCGCTGGTGACCATGTCCTCCCGCCCGCCGGTGACCGTGTCCTCGGAGCCGCCGGACGGGGCCGGCCCCGGCCCGGGAGGGGTGCCCGGGGGGCCGGCCGGCGGCGTCGCGGCGGGAGGGGGCGTCCCGGGCGGTCAGGAGGCCCGTTCGCCGAGGACGGGCACCCGGGAGCGGGTGGTGGAGCGGACGGGCACCCGGCCGACGGGGGCGACGGGGCCGGTGGGACGGACCCGGTAGCGGTTGAGGTGCCGGCGTTCGAGTTCGCGCAGGGGGCGGCTGCGCCTGGTCCGGGCGTCGGTCGCGACCGTGACGGTGCGGGCCTGGAACACCATCTGGCCGCGGCGGCGGGCCTCGCAGGTGGTGCTGATGGAGGCGCGGCCGAGGCGTTCCACCCAGATCTGCACGGGCAGCGGGGTGGGGCAGTGGTAGAGCGGCGAGCGGTAGTCGATCTCATGACGGGCGATCATGAAACCGTCCTCGAACAGCTCCTGGCCGTCGGTGTCGTCGTAGAGCAGGCAGTAGACGGCCTCCTGGACGTACTGCAGGACCTTGAGGTTGTTGACGTGGCCGAAGGCGTCCATGTCGCCCCAGCGGGTCCGGCACAGGTAGGTGTACAACGGTCAGCCGTCCATTCGGTGCTCGAAGCGGAAGCCGAGGGAGCGGCGCAGGTAGCCGTAGGCGTACGGCGAGCGGCGCAGGGCGGCGTCGCCGCCCTGCTCGTAGACCTCGCTGGCGGTGTCCAGGACGGCCCGGCCGAGGACCTTCTCGGCGCGGCGGCAGAGGTGTTCGAGTTCGGTCAGTCGCTGGGAGGCGGGCAGCCCGGCGAGGGCGGCGCACTCCTTCTCCACCTGGTCGACCGCGCCACGGTATTCAGGCATCGGTTCCTCATTTCCGGTCGGACGGGGGTGAGCGTGGGATTCATCTTTTGAGGGGAAGGAACGGCGACTTCGTTGACGCCGATTGCCTTCGGATGGTCAAACTCGATCACCCGGCGACCGGAAATGGTGAATACCTAAGTCTTTCGTTGAAGATGATGAAGACCTGCGCTGTTTTCAACGTCAGCCGGTCAGGGCGACCGCCAGCACCGCCTCCGGCAGCGCCGCCACCACCAGGCCGTCGGGGGTGACGGCGAGCGAGCGGACCGGGCCGCCGAGCCGCAGGTCCGCACCCCGGTGCCGGTCGCCCCAGCGGCGCAGCCGCAGCAGGCCGTCGGACCAGGCCGCGGCGAGCAGTAGCCCCTCGGGGGTGCTGCCGAGGGCGACGGCGGTGACGGGGTGGGGGCGCCGGTCGACGGGGGCGGGCAGCGGGGGGCGGCCGGGCATCCAGGTCCACACCCGGCCGTCCTCGCCGCCGCTGGCCACCAGCGTGCCGCCGTCCGCCGCGGCCGCGCCGACGGCGGTGACGGGGCCCTCGTGCAGCGGGGCGTCCGGGCGGTGGGCGGTACCGGCGGGGAGCACGGCGCAGGTGGTGAGGCCGTCGGCGCGGCCGGTCACCAGCGCGTCCCCGTGGGCGGCGACGGCGGTGCAGCCCGCCAGCGCCGCCAGGACCTCGGGCGGGGGGCCGGCCGCGCCGCCCGCGGCGGCCGGGAGCAGTGCGCCGGAGGCGTTCAGCAGGACGGCGCCGCCGGACGGGACGGCCGCGAGGGCGCGCGGGTGACGCTCCGTCAGCGGGACGGCGGGCAGGACCGGGCCGGGGGCGGGCCGGCCGGTGGCGGGGTCGACCAGGTGCAGGTGGGTGCCGTCGGCGAGCAGCAGGCGGCCGGCCAGCGGTCCGGCGCCGGGGGCGACGGCGCACGGGCCGGGCGCGGGGCGGCTCCAGACGGTGCGCCAGCGGGCGTCGGCGAGCGCGGCACAGTGCGCGGCGGCGGTCTCGTCCCGGCCGGTGAGGTGGGCGTGCAGGACGGCGGCGCGGTCGGCGGGGCGGGCCAGCGCGGACCGGTCGGGGGCGGCGAGCCGCCAGGCCGTGGCGAGCGCGGTGGGCGGGACGCCGGCCTCCTCGGCGTGCCGGAACGCGGCGGTGACGGTGGCGGGTTCGGCGTGCAGCAGCAGGTCGATCTCGTCGAGCATCGGGCTGGCCGGGTCGGCGGCGGAGGCGTGCCGCAGCAGCAGGGCGAGGCGTTCGGGGTCGCTGGCGGCGAGGTCGGGGCCGCCGTCGGGGCGGACCGGGATGCCGCCGGCCACCTCCCACATCATCGCGGGGTGGTCGACGGGCGGGCTCCCGGCGGCGACCCGGTGGGCGAGTTCGGCGGGGCGCAGCCGCCAGCGGTCGGCGATCGGCGGCGGGGGCAGCAGGGCGGCCGCGGCGTGCACGACGGCCTCGCCGCCCGCGCCGGGGAGGGTGGCCCAGAGTTCGGTGCTGAGCGGGCCGTCGGCGCCGGCCAGCGCGGTGAGGGCGTCGCGTTCGGCCCCGGGCAGGGCCTGCCACCAGGTGTCGGCGAGGGCGGCGGCGCGGGCGGCGGGCGGCAGCGCCGGGTCGGGCTTCGCGTCGGGGGTGCGGGCGGCGAGCTGGGCGAGCGCGGGGCTGGGGTGGGTGGCGTCGGGGTCGACGGGGTGGCCGGGCAGACGGGCGCACCAGGCGGCGTACTGGGCGGGGTCGGTCCACTGCGGGTGGTCGAGGTCGAGGACGGCGCCGGTGGGGGCGGCGGCGGTGAGCAGGTCGGCGGCGGGGCCGTCGGCGGCCTCGACGACCAGCAGCAGCCAGGGGACGGAGAGCAGCGGGGCGAGCAGGTCGCGGGCCAGTTGGACGGGGGTGTCGGGCAGCCGGGGGCCGCCGGCCCGGTCGAGGTCGGTGACGACGACGGTGCGCGGGGTGCCGTCCTGGAGCACTTCGAGCAGGTCGGCGGGGTCGCCGGCGGTGAGGCCGAGCAGGTCGGCGAGGCGGGCGGTGGCCGAACGGACCGTCAGGCCCTCGGCGTCGAGCAGGGCGTGGACCCGGCGGCCGGGGCGCGGGTGGTCGGGCGGGCAGGCGGCGGCGAGCCAGGTCAGCAGGTGGGTGCGGCCGCTGCCGGAGGAGCCGGAGAGCCGGCACAGCCGGGGGGCGCGGGCGTCCTCCAGCCAGGCCAGCAGGGCGCGGCCGGCCGGGCGGCGGCCGGCGTCCAGCGGCGGCAGGCCGGGGGCCGGGGCGTCGGCGGGGACGGGGTCGGGCAGCGGGCGGCCGTGGCGCGGGTTCGGCCGGTCCGGGGCGTCCGGGCCGGGCGGGCGGCTGCCGCGCACGGCGTGCACGGGGTGGCGGCCGGCCGGGTCGAGGCCGTCGTCGAGCAGGTAGTGCCAGCCGCCCTCCCCCGGTCCGGTGGTGGCGGGTGTGCCGTCCGCGAGGTGGGCGCCGGTGCCCTGGCCGCTGTCCACTGCTGTGCTGTCCTTCGTGCTCGTCCCCGTGCGCCGGTCCCCGTGGCGGGTGCGAACGGCGCGGGTGCGAACGGCCGGTCCCCCGAGCCGCCGCCTCCCCCGTCACCGGCGGCGTCAGCCTACTGGAGCCCTCCGGACACCGGTTCGGGCGGAACCCTCCGGCGGGTGCGGTGCGTGGTCCTCCCCGGGAAGCGGCCGGTGCGACGGAGGAGCAGGCGTGATCGTCTGGGTGAACGGCGGGTTCGGGAGCGGGAAGTCCACGCTGGTCGAGGAGTTGCGGGGCCGACTGCCCGAGGCGCTGGTGTTCGACCCGGAGACGGTCGGGTACCTGCTGCGCGCGGTGGTGCCGGTGCCGACCGGGGACTTCCAGGACCTGCCGCTGTGGCGCTCCCAGGTGGTGTCGCTCGCCACCGGGCTGCTGGCCGAGTACCGGCGGCCCCTGCTGGTCCCGATGACACTGGTCCGCCCCGACTACCGGGCGGAGGTGTTCGGCGGCCTCACCGCGGCCGGGGCCGACCTGCGGCACTTCTTCCTCGACCTGCCCGAACCGGTGCTGCGCGCCCGGATCGACGGGCGCGGCTTCTTCCCGGACGACCCGGCCCGGGACGAGCAGGTCCGCGCCTGGTGCCGGGACCGGATTCCGGCGAGCACCGCCGCCGCCGGAGCGCTGCCGGCCGGAACGGTGCGGCTGGACGCGGAACTGACGGTCGGCGAACTGGCGGACCGGGTGGTGGCCGCCCTCGCGGAGTGAGCCGAGGGGACGTCGGCCGAGGGGGCGTCAGCCGGGGCGGTGGCGGCCGAGGTCGGTGACTGGCCGGTCGACGGTGCGGCGGGCGGCGTGGACGATCTGGCGGGCGGTGTGGAACATCTCGGTTCCGTGGGCGCCGTCGGGAAAGCGTTCGACGACGCGGTGGTGCACGTGCTGCCGGTGGGCGAGCGTGTTCAGGCCGGTGAAGACGTCCATGTCGAGCTGGGCCTGGGAGGCGAAGCACGCCAGTGCCTTCCGTTTGGCGGCCAGGAGTTCGGCGGTGCCGACGAACACCAGGTTGGGCTCGAAGTCTCGGCTGTAGGGCGAGCGGAAGTAGATCAGGTCGGCGGCTTCGCGCATGGCGACGGCGGTAGCCTCCGTGCCGGCGACGGCGTGGTCGAGGTGCTGGTCGTCGGGGTAGTGGGTGTAGACGGTGTCGGGCCGCTCGTCGGCGAAGGCGTCGAAGAGGGCGGCGTTGATCGCGCCGCGGTGGTCGGTGAAGCGGGTGTCGGGGATCGCCGAGAAGGTGTACCGGTCGGTGCCCAGGATCTTCGCGGCGGCCAGGCACTCGGCGCGGCGAACCTCGGCGTCGTCCGTCCCGGGGCGTCCGGTGCTCAGGCAGTGGACGCGGACGCGGTCGCCTGCCCGGGCGTGCTCCAGTATCCGCATGCCCATGGCGAGTTCGGCGTCGTCGGGGTGAGCGACGACGGCGAGGACGGACCGTCCGGTGCGGGGTGCGTTCACGAGGGCTCCTCGATGGTGATCTGCAGGGCGCTGTGCAGGAGGCGGCCGTCGAGGCCCTGCCAGCGGAAGGGCTCGTGCTCGCCGCGGGGCCAGCGCAGGTAGTGGAGGCTGCCGACGGCGTCGACCTGGCCTCCGTGCCGGTAGGCGATCTTGGAGGTCTGGCCGCCGTCGAGATGGAACACTCCTGCGGGGTCGTGGCCTGCCCGCTCGACGAGTTGTGCGGTTTCTCGGACGGTGGCGCCCTGGAAGGCCGGGGCGAGGGGCGCGCCGTCCAGCACGGTCAGGGTCAGGTGTCGGCCGTCGAGGGCGAGCAGAGTGCGGGCGTGGCGGGCACCGGGTCGGAACGGGCTGGTGCCCAGGCTCTCGTCCCAGGCGGTGGTGCGCCCGGCGGCGGCGTCGGCGGCGGACGGCCCGAGCGACAGGGCGCTGTCGATTTCGGCGACCGGGAGGCCGTCGAGGGCGGTGACGCGGACGGGCGCTCCGAGGGCGAGGTGGGCGGGCCAGGGCCGGTGGGCGCGCAGGATGTAGGCGCCGGCGAACAGGTCGGCGCCGCCGCCGGGGTGCAGGGCCGTGATCCGCGGCCCGTAGGGGGTGGGGGCCACGGTGCAGTCGAGGGCGGCCGGGCCGCGGGGGGTGATGTTGGTTGCCGGGTCGACGTCGCGCCGGAACCCGGTACGGGGGTCGTCGCGGTAGCGGATGCGGCAGTTGGCCGCGCCGTACACGATGAGGTGGCCGGTCGGGGCGGGGTCGGGGCGGGGGTCCTTGGAGCCGCTCCAGGTGTGGGTGCGGCCGACGATGGTGAGGGTGCCGGCGGCGGGCAGGATGCGTAACCGGAGCCGATCGTGGTGCAGGAACAGGGCAGGCTTGGTGGCGGTGGGCAGGCCGGCGGCGTGGTGGTCGCGGACGGCGAGGTCGAGGCAGGGCTCGGCGGGCTGGTAGTCGGGGTCGTCGGAGATGTAGGCGAAGGCGCCGGAGACTGCGGCGACTGCGGGGCCGGTGACCAGGCGGCGCAGGTGGAAGCCGACCGGGGAGGAGACGGGCCGGACCTGGGCGCGCTCCAGGTCGACGGTGAGGGTGTAGGCGTTGGTGAAGCAGCCGCCGCCGAGGCCGACGGGGCGGGCGGCGAGCAGGACGCCCGGTACGACGGTGCGGGTCCAGGCGGGGACGGGGCGGGCGAAGGGGCTCTGATCGCGGGCCAGCGACGGAACGCTGGGGGCGTGGATGCCGCGGGCGCTCAGCTCGGCGAGCGCGACCAGGTCCGGCCGGTCGCCGGCCACCGGGGCGAGGTGGGTGTTCACTGCCCCACCTGCCTTACGGTCTCCAGGAGTTCGGGGACGGTGAACGGCTGGGCGCCCAGCAACCGCAGCAGGCCGTGGCGCACCTTCTCGGCGGTGGCGGGCGGGGCGGTGGGCGGGTAGGGGACGGTGCGGGCCTCCAGCCGGTACAGCAGCACCCCGGCCGTCACCGCGGCGAGGAGGTCGTCGCCGCGCCACCACCCGGCCGCCCGGGCGGTGTAGGCGTCGAGGAGCGCGGCCGCGAGCGGCTGCAGGTGTGCGGGCCGGGCGAGGTGGTGCAGGACCAGGTGGGCGAGGAGGTAGCCGACGTCGAACAGCGGCGCGCCGTGGTGGACGTTGTCGAGGTCGACGATCGCGGTGCGCCCCTCGGCGAGGCTGAGGTTCTTCGGGCACACGTCGCCCAGGACGAGTTGGCGGCCGGGCAGGGCGTCCAGGCGGCGGCACGCCTCGTCGAGGGCACGGTGCCCGGCGGCGCGCAGGCAGTGGCCGTAGGCGTGCTCGGCGCGGAAGAGGTCGTCGCCGTCGCCCTCGCGCAGCGGCGGAAGGCCGCCGGTGGCGCGGTGGACGCGGGCCAGTGCCGTGCCCAGGCGGGTGCACTCCTCGGCGGTGGCGCAGCGCTGGTCCAGGTGCTCGCGCCAGGTGCGCCGGTCGGGAAAGACGTCGCTCAGCACCATGGCGTGTGCGTCGGGCAGGAACGCCAGGACCTGTGGGAACAGGTCGGGCAGCAAACGGTGATGGAGTGTCAGGGCGCGGTGCTCGAAGGCGATCAGCGCCGGGTCGGTGGCGATCGGCATTCGGGCGAACCGGTAACCGCGGACCTTGACGACGACGCTGCCCTCCTCACCGTGGACCCGGTGGACGTGGCTGACGTTGCCGCCGGTGCACGCCTCGACGTGGGTGAGGCGTCCGGTGTGCGGGCGGCACTTCTCAAGGACGGGGAACAGGTGCGGGCCGAGGACTTGGTCCAGGTCGGGCGTGGCGAGGACAGCGGACGGGGCGGTCACCGTACGGCCCCCAATGTGGCGAGGGCCCGTCCGGCGGGCTCCGCCAGGACGGGGGCGGGGCGGAAGTCGAGGGCGACCGGGGCGCAGGGCTGCCCGTCGCCGGCTGCCCGGCGGGCCATCGAGAGGTAGGCGGCGGACATGAGGCGGGCAGGGCGCCGGTGGTCGGCCAGGTCGGAGGCCATCTCCGTGCGCGGGAGGCGGCCGGCGAGGTAGGAGAGGAACTCGGTGACGGCGCAAGTGCGGGCCGATTGCTGCGTCGGCAGCACCGCGTCGGCGCCGTCGCCCTGGACGAGGTCGTGGAAGCCGAGGACGCGGTGGCGCTCCCAGCCCAGGGCGAGCCGGTCGTTGCGGAAGACGTGGAGTGCGATGTGGTCGGCGCCGCCCGCCGCCCGCGGGTCGACGCCGTCCCCGTCGCCGTGCAGGGTCTGCAGGACGTGCAGGTGCAGAGCCTGGAACGGGCCCTGCTGGACGATGTGGCTCTCCTGCCCGATCCTCCCGTTGCCCTTGTAGAGACTGCCCGGCACCGGGTCGAGGGCGGCGCGCTGGGAGAAGGAGGTGTGGGCGAGGTTGTGGCTGCCCAGCGCCAGCACCCGGCCGCGGCCGCGGTAGGCGACATTCAGGTGCACGTCGACCTCGCCGAAGCCTGCGGTGAGCCGGTGCAACTGCTGTTCGGTGTACGGGTTGCGGTCGGCGAAGCCGGGCAGCAGCCGCGCGTGGTCGGCGACGGTGAGCTGGGAGAGGAAGTCGCCTGGACGGGTGCAGGCGGCGTGGACCTCGATCTCGTCGATCTCCTTGCCCGGGCGCTCGCCGGCGGCCAGCCACCACGGCACGGTGTCGAAGTGGTGGTAGCCGGAGTGCGCGGCCTTGCCGTAGCCGCTGGTGTAGCCGTGGTAGCCCAGGTCGACGAGTTCGTGGGGCAGGCGCCACTGGCCGTCGCCGTGGCTGGACTGGACCGAGGTGACGGGGCAGTTGGTGGCTTCGGCGACCTCGGCGATCAGCTCCCGCACCCGGCGGAAGGCGGGGTGCCAGCGGCGCTGGGCCAGCACGCTGACCACCATCCGCCCGTCGCGGTGCAGCGCGTCCCGGTAGGCGTCCAGCAAGGTCTCGAAGTCGTCGGCGACGGCCTGCGCGGCCGCCGGGTCGGTGGACGCACCCGGGTGCACCGTCAGCGGCTTGTCGAGCAGCACCGGCAGGCCGTGGCGGATCGCCCACAGCGCGTAGGGCAGGTGGACGGACGGTTCGGTCGCCACGACGACCGCGCCGATGCGCTGCCGCTCCACCAGGTCCTCCAGCACGTGCCGCACCGCGCCGGGCAGGCTGCGCCGGGAGACGGGGAACGGCGGAACGGGGACGACGGGCATCCGCCGCGGCCGGCCGGGTGTGCCGTGGTCGATCGGGGTGGCGGCGTGCGGCAGGTCGACGCCGGTCACCGTCCCGGCCAGGCCCGCGTCCTGCGCGGCGGCGAGCGCGGGCAGGTGGTTGAGGCGGGTGTGCGGCCCGGCCCCGATCACCAGGACGTTCACCGGGGCGCTCACCGGGCCACCGCCGCACGGCCGGTGCCGAGCAGGGGCAGGACGCTCTCGCCGACCCGGTACGCCTCCTCCAGGTGCGGGAACCCGGACAGGACGAACTCCTCGATGCCGAGCCCGGCGTACTCCTCGATGCGGTCGGCGACCTCGCGGTGCGAGCCGACCAGCGCGGTGCCCGCGCCGCCGCGCAGCAGCCCCACCCCCGCCCACACGTTCGGGTGAACCTCCAGGTCGGAGGTCCGGCCGCTGTCGCGGAAGGCGGCGTGCAGACCGGACTGCCGGGCCTGCCCGGTGGACTGGCTGGCGGCGAGCGTGGCCTGCACCCGGGCCACGTGCGCCGGGTCGATCCCGGTCAACAGGCGCTCGGCCGCGGCCCATGCCTGCTCGCTCGTGTCGCGAGCCACGACGTGGAAGCGGATCCCGAACCGGACGCTGCGCCCGGCGTCGGCGGCCAGGGTGCGCACGCGCCGCAGCTTGGCGGCGACGTCGGCGGGCGGCTCGCCCCAGGTGAGGTAGACGTCCGCGTGCCGGGCCGCGATGGGCAGCGCCTGGTCGGAGGAGCCGCCGAAGTAGATGCCGGGGAGCGGGTCGGGGGGCGAGAAGACGGTCGCGCCGCGCACGTCGTAGTGCTCCCCGGCGTGGTCGAACGGCTCGGGCCGCAGGGCGCCGCGCAGGACGGTCAGCCACTCGTCGGTGCGCGCGTAGCGCTCCGCCTTGTCGAGCAGGTCGCCGAAGCGGGCCTGCTCGATCGGGTCGCCGCCGGTGACGACGTTCAGCAGCAGCCGGTCCCGGCTGTGGCGCTGGAAGGTGGCGGCCATCTGCGCGGCGAGCGTCGGGGACATGGAGTCCGGGCGCTGCGCGACCAGGAACTTCAGGCGCTCGGTGTGCTGGGTGAGGGCGGCGCAGGTGACCCATGCCTCCTCGTTGAACGTGCCGACGGGGGTGAGGATCGCGTCGAAGCCCATCTGCTCGGCGGCCCGCGCGATCTGGGTGAGGTAGCGCAGGTCGGGCGCGCGGTGCCGATCGGCTCCGGGTACGGCGGTGGTGTCGTGGCCGGGGCCGTGGACCCCGCGCGTGCCGGTGGTCAGGGTGGCGCCGTCGCTGCCGGTGGGCAGAAACCAGTGGAACTTCACGGGGTGCTCCTGGTGGTCAGTCGGAGATGAAGTCGCCGGCGGCGCGGGCGCGCAGGCGGACAAGGAGCGGCTCGGGAACGGAGAGGGTGCCGGCCGTGCGGGTGGCGGCTTCGCGGGCGCGGCCCTGCTCACCGGGCAGGCGCCAGGTACCGTCGACGGCCGCGGCGGCGCGCAGTTGGTCGGCCAGACGGCTGTTCGCGGCGGCCGCGCCGCCGTCGGGGTCGGCGAAGGCGGGGTCGACGGCGACGAAGGCATAACCGGTGGTCCAGGTGTCCTGGACGCCCTCGCCCATGGGGAAGCCGAACAGGGAGCCGGTCAGGGATTGCAGGAGGACGGACAGCGCGAAGCCGCGGTGGCCGCCGAAGACGATCGCGGAGCGGGCGGCGTCGGGATCGCGGGTGGTGTTGCCGTCGGCGTCGACGAAGCACTGCTCGGGCAGCGGGTGGCCGGTGCAGCGGTGGTCCCACAGCACGCCCATCGGGGCGAGGGTGGTGGACATGTCCGCGCCCAGCGGCTCGCCGAGGGTGGGCAGGGCGAAGGAGAGCGGGTTGACGCCGAGGACGGGGGTGCGGCCGCCGGCCGCGACGGCCTCGGGCCGGGAGGTGTTGGCGGCGATGCCGATCATGCCGTGGGCGGCGATGGCCTCGGTGAACGCGGCAAGGATGCCATAGCGCTGGGTGTTGATCATCCCGACCAGGCCGACGCCCGAGCGGCGGGCCCGTTCAAGGGCGACGGTGACGGCGAAGTCGGCGCTGAGCGGACCGATCTCGCGGTGTGCGTCGATCACGGCGAAGGCGCCGCGCTCACGGACGACCTCGGGCACGCCCTGCCGTTCGGGGAAGAAGCGGGACTCGAAGGCAAACTTCGCCAGGCCGTGGGAGGGCTTGCCGCGCAGTTCTCCGGTCAGGAAGTGCTCGGCCACGCGGCGCCCGGCGCTGTCGGGGAGGCCCGCGGCCGCGCACGCCCGCACCATCAGGTCGGTCAGGTCGGCGATCGGCACCCGCGCAGTCGGCGGCCCGGCGGGGACGGAGCTGCAGGTGGAGGGGACGGTGTCGGGCATGGCTCTCCCGTTCGACGGCATGGCGAAGGAGGGACCGGGCCCGTGGCGGGCGGCCGGTCGACAGAGGGGTGGAGCGAGTTGGTCGGGTGTCAGGTGCGGGTGCGCCGGCGACGCCAGGCCATGGCAGTGCGCAGTTGGCCTTCCCGCTCGGTGCGGCGGCCGGGCAGGCAGGTCGCGGCCTGTTCGGCGCGGCGCCGGGTGAGCACGGCGACGAAGGTGTCGGCCGCGACGGCGGGAGCGGCGGCCCAGGTGGGCAGCGCCCGGAGGGCCCAAGCCTCGGCGTCGGCCGGGCGGGTGCCCGCGTCGATGATCTGGGCGAGCAGGAAGCCGGAGCTGAGCCAGCCCGCTCCCCGCCCGGGCCGGGCCCAGTCCAGCAGGACCACGCTGCCGTCGCTCCGCCGGATGAGGATGTTGCCCGGGTTCAGGTCGGTGTGCACGAGCCGGTCCCCGGCCAGCAGGCCCAGGTCCAGGCCGGCACCGAGGTGCGCCCAACGCTCCTCCGCGCGCAGCACGGCGGCGTCGGGGGCCGACAGGTGTGCGAGGTGTCCGAGGGCGCGGGCGGCGGCCTCCAGGTCGGCCGAGCCCGGTGACAGGTCGGCGCTGCGGCCGGGCACGTGCTCGAACAGCAGCCACCGCCAGCCGTCGGCGGTGCCGTGGTGCAGCAGTCGGGGGGAGAGCGTGCGGACGGCGGGCGCGAGGTCCGCCTCGACGTCCAGGGTGGGGGCGTGGCGGTGGGAGACGGGGGTGGCCTTGAGGAACACCCGACGGCCGGGGACGTCCAGGGCCAGGCGCAGCCGGGCGGTTCGGCCGACCGGGACCTCGGCGGCGGCGAGGACCGGGCCGACGGCCGCTTCGACGGCGGCGCGCAGCTGCTGCGGGACGCCGCTCCACCCGGTGGGCGCGGCAAGGCCGGGCAGGTCGGGGGCGAGGGCCATCGGGACACTCTCCTTGTCCGAGGTGCGGCGAAAGGGACAGGTGGTGCGTGGGCTACGGCCGGTGGGCGGTCATCCGGTCGAGGACGAGGTGTCCGCGCGCGATGAGGTCCTCGCGCTGCTTGATCAGGCCGTTGCGCAGGTAGGACGCGCCCAGACGGACGGTCAGCAGCTGCAGCAGCCGGTCCTCGCCGCCCGTCAGCAGGCGGCCGTAGCCCGTGAAGTACGCCTCGCGCAGGTCCGGCCGCTCGGCCCAGACGGCTCCGAACAGCCAGACGAACTCGGCGGCGGCGACGCCGTGCGCGGCGGTGGAGAAGTCGATCAGGCCGTGGCGGCCCGTGGTCTCGTCGTACAGCCAGTTCCGGGTCTCGTAGTCGCCGTGGCGGAAGACCAGCGGCAACTGCTCGGCGAGGCCGACCAGTTCCTTCGCCGCGGCCTCGACCGGGGCGAGGCGGTCGGGATCGAGGTACGGGGCGAGGGGCTCCAGGCAGTCGGCGGCCTCCCGCGCCTGCTCCTCCAGGTCGGCGCGCACTGCGGCGCGGTCGGCGTCGGTGTCGGGCGCGGAGGCGTCGTGCCAGCGGCGCAGCAGGCGCCCGGCGTCCTCGTACAGGCGCTGCTCGGTGGCGGCCGGCAGGGTCAGGCCCCGCACGACGCGGCCGGGCAGCGGCGTGCTGAGGATCGCCAGCAGGCCCGGGTCGGCGGCCAGCAGGCGCGGGGCCTGGGTGTCGTCCAGGTACGCGGCGGCGTAGGCGTAGCCGGCGACCTCGCGCTCGAACTCGCCGGCGCTGGGGCTGATCTTCACGTAGGCACCGGTGCCGTCCTCGGTGTGCACGTGCCACACCCGGGAGGTGCTGCGCGGCCAGGAGCGGTCCTCGATCGCGGCCCGGCCGGACAGGTGGCCGGCGACCCAGTCGCGCAGTTCGGACGGGAACGGCTTGTCGGGTGTGGTGGGCGTCATGGTGGCGGGTCTCCGAAAGGGCTTGGGGCAGGCGGGCGCGGGTTCCGGTCCGCGTCTTGCTCCCGGTTCAACGTCCCGGGGGCTGGCGGGGTGTCGGTGGTCAGAAGTAGTCGGCGAGCCAGGGCTCGCGCTCCGCGGTGACGGCCAGCAGCCGGGCCAGCAGCGCGAGGTCCCCGTGCAGGCCGGCCAGTGCGGCGGCAGCCGGGCTGCGGTAACCACCGGCGTACCAGGCGGCGAACCGACCCGGCGTCAGGGTGATGTCTGCGGCACGGCCGCCGCGGGAGCCGGGGGCCAGTTCGGCCCGGCCGCCACCGATGGTCAGGGTGTACCGGGCGGTGCAGGTGCCGCCCTGTTCCGCGAGGTCGAGCACGATCTCCTCGTCCAGGTGCTCGGGCCAGCCGCGCAGTGCGACGGCGCGCACGGGGTCCAGGACGCGCAGCATCCAGGGGTGCCAGGACGTGGCCACCGCCGTGCCGGCGTTCGCGAGGCGGTGCTGCAGCGGCGGACCGGGCGGCAGGCCGGTGCGCTCGAACCGGGTGGTGGGGATGCGGCCGTGGTGGCGGCCGAGGAAGGCCAGCATCGCGTCGGCGACCGGCGCGTCGGCGGCCCAGAAGTCGTGGACCACCAACTGCCGCCCGGCCGGGGTGCGTTCGGTGACCACCGCCAGCACCCCGCCCGGCTCACGCCCAGGGGCGGCGAAGGCGTAGGTCTCCAGTTCCGGGTGCTGCTCCCGCTGCCAGGCACCCCACCACGGCGGGCGCTGCCAGGTCCCGTTCCACTGCCCGGCGAGGCGGTCGCGCAGCCGGGCGAGCTGCCCGGTGTCGCCGTGGGTGACCTCCATCGTGTCGGCGCCGGACTGCTTGAGGGCGGCGGTCGGCACCGCCCAGGAGAACACCTGCGCCGGGGCCTCCCAGCCCAGGCGGCGCACGTAGCCGCTGGAGGCGGTCCACAGCGTGGCCAGCACCGCGCCCTGCTCCTGGAGCGCGCGCACCCGCTCCTCGACGAGGCGGGCCGCGAGGCGGCCGCCGCGCTCCTCCGGGGCGACGCAGCCGCAGCCCAGGCTCGCCGCCGGCACCGGGCGGCCGCCGAAGTGCTGCGGCACCAGCAGGCCCAGGCCCCCGGCCACCACCCGGCCGCCCCGCACCGCCACCCGCCGGTCGGCATACGGGCCCAGGCGCTCGACGTCGGGCACCGGCTGGCCGTACGCCCGCCGGGCGAGGGCCCCGTACTGCTCCCACTGGCCGTCGTCGGCCTCGGTGAACTCCGCGTCCATGCTCCGCCGTCCCCCTTTTCTAGTAGCCGGTGGTGTCGCGGTGGGCGGCCGGGTCGGCGGGGACGAAGAAGGTCCGGGTGCCGGTGACGACCACCTCCCCGCGCTGGTTGAACCCGTCGACCCGGCAGGTGACGATGCCCAGGTCGGGGCGGCTGTTGGAGCGGCGGGCGGTCAGGACGGTGCTGCGCGCGGACAGGGTGTCGCCGACGTGGACGGGCGCCTTCCACCTGACCTCGTCCAGGGCGAGGTTGCCGGCGGTCATGCCGCTGGTGGTGCGCACCGTCATGCCGAGCACGATGTTGAGGGTGAGCATCCCGCACACCAGGACGCACAGGTGGCCGGTGCGGCGGCAGTACTCGGTGTCGGAGTGGACCGGTGCCTCGTTGCCCATCAGCGCGAGGACCTGCACGTGCTCGGCCTCCGTCACCGTGCGCGCCGGCCGGTGCTCGATGGCCAGGCCGGGGACGAGGTCGTCCAGGCCCAGCCCGACAACCTCCCGGATGCGGACGCCCTCGACCCGGCGGAACCCGGCGGGCAGGGAGGAGGTCTGCCTCTGCTGCATCGTCAGCTCGCCTTCGTGGTCGGGACGGCGGCGCGTTCGGCCCGGCGCACGACGGCGCGGGCGGCTTCGACGATCGGCGGCCCCACCATCGCACCGCCCACCGTGGTGATGCGTCCGCCGGCCCTTGCAGCCGCGGCAAGGACCGCCCTGGCCGCCTCCAGCTCCTGCGGGCTCGGGGCGAAAGCCTGTGCGATGACCGGCAGTTGGCGAGGGTGGACGGCCACCTTGCCCGAGAAGCCCAGCTCGACCGCCTCCAGTGCCTCCCGGCGCAGTTCGCCGGGGTCGGGGGAGAAGTGCGGCGAGTCCACGGCCGGGATTCCGGCTGCGGCCGCCGCGGTGACGAGCTGCGAGCGGGGGTACCACAACACCCGGGAGGTGATCCGGCAACCGGCCGCCGCTGCGTAGTCGGCAGCACCGAACAGCACGCCCGCCAGACCCGGCGTCCGCACCATGCCGGGCAGGGCGAGAACCGCGCGCGGGGACTCGACCAGTGCCCAGACCTGCGCGGCCGCGCCGGCCGCGCGCACGGCCCGCACCACAGCCGCGATGTCGTCGCCCGACTCGACCTTCGGCACCACGACCAGGTCCGGCCACAGACCCGACTCGGCCATCGCGGCGACGTCCCGCACCCCCTCCGGATCGTCCACGGCGTTGATCCGCACCCCCAGCAGCGGGCCTCCGCCGCCCCGCATCCGGCCGCCGACGAAGGTGAGCACCGACGCGCGCGCACCGGCCTTCGCCGCAGCCGGCACCGAGTCCTCCAGGTCCAGCAACACCACATCGGCCCCGGAGCCGACGGCTGTGCCGAACCGCGTGGGCGCGGCGCCGGGGGTCACCAACCAGGTCGGCCCACCGAGCCCAGCGGGCACGGGGACGGCGGAGTGCACCCGATCCAACGACATGTTCGAATCCCTTCTCCAGCAGTCGAACGGCCCGGTCGGTGACAGCACGCGTCCAGCAGACCGGACGCCGTGCCACATGGCTGGGCGAAGGCACCAGTTCCTGCGGCAGCACCGAGCTGGAACCGGACACGGCGGCGCAGGAAGCCAGAAGCAATACAGGGTTCAACCCCAACGACAGCTCTCTGCCGCAGCCTGCGAGCCGGCCGGCATGCCCGGCGCTCCGGCCCGGGCGGACCCGTTGTGTGCTGAAGCAAGCACACACCGCAAGCATCGGCGCGACAATGGGATCGGGCGATCCACAACCGATGCCGATTCCGAAGGACACTGTCGATGTCCGACCAGCTGCGCGAGAATCTGAGAGCGGCCCGCCGGGAATCCGGCATGCCGTGGGCAGACTTCGCCCGCGCCACCGGCTTCACCGAGACGTACCTGCGCAACGTGGAGAACGGCAACCGGCGGCTGACCGACCAGGTGGCCGCCGCCTACGACCGGGTCCTGCAGACCGGGGGCACATTCGTCCGCGCCGCCGCGGGCGCGGCACCGGCGGACGTCCCGTGGAGCCAGGACGGGGCGGCCTTGGCCGTCCTGACCGACCTGGCCGCCGGGAGACGTGTGGACCGCCGTACCCTCCTGACCGCCGGAGCCGCGCTGTCGGTGTCAGCCGCCGACTGGGCCGCAGCCGTACGCCCCGGACGGAGAGGGCCCGGCTTCGCCGGGATCGATGCTCCGGCGCTGCTCGCCGGTCTGGAGGGCCGCCTCGACCACCTGCGCAGGGTGGACGACGAGTTGGGCAGCGGCGAGGTCTTCCGCGCCGCGCGCAGCGACCTGTCGCTCGCGGTGGCGGCGATCAAGTCCGGGCGCTTCACCGGCGGCTCCCAGGACCGGCTGTACGCGATCGCGGCGGAAGCGGCCCGCCAGGTCGCCTGGAGCGCGTTCGACCAGGACCGCCCCGGCACCGCCCAGTCGTACTTCGACGCGTCGCTGCGGGCCTCGGCCGAGTGCGGGGACGTGGTCGCCGGCGCCTACACGCTCTCCTTCGCCGCCATCCAGTGCTACTCGACGCCCGGCCTGGCCCGGCGTGCCGTCGACGTCCTCGACACCGCCCGGAGCCAGGTCCGGGGCCGCTCCACTCCGCGGATGGCGGCGATGCTGGCCGCCCGCACCGCCCGCGCCCTGTCCAAGGCCGGCGACGCACCGGGCGCAGCGCACCAGCTCCACCTCGCCCGGGCCGCCCTGGACAAGGGACCGAGCAGCGACGACCCCGCCGTCCTGTACTGGGTCACCGAGGGCGAGATCGAGATGATCGCCGGCTCCTCCGCCCTCGAACTCGGCGACCACCGGGAGGCGTTGCGCCGGTTCGCCGCCGGGATGGGCACCTACCGGGGAGACGAGCGGTATCCCCGTTCCCACGCGATCTACCTCGCCCGGGCCGCCGAGGCCCACCTCGCCGAGGGCGACCTCGACGCGGCGGTCGCCACCGGCCGGCACGCGGCCGTCTGCCTCGGCGGCGTGGACTCCGCCCGCTCGTCCTCCCAGCTCAAGGGGCTGAGGCAGAAGTTGCTCCCCCATGCCCACTACCGGCCGGTCGTCGAGTTCCTACAGCGCGGGTAGCCCCAGCAGTTCCCGGAGCCGACGCGCCATCACCTGCTCGTCCAACCCCAACAGGGTGGTGAACCCCAGGGCGGACGCGGCCTCGACGTTGGTTTCGGAGTCGTCGACGAACACGCACTCGTCCGCCGTCAGGCCCAGGCGGTCCAGCACGACCTGGAACAGGGCCGTGTCCGGCTTGCGCAGGCCGTGGTCGGTGGAGAGCACCACCACGTCGAAGGCACCGTCGAGGTCGAACCCGGCGTAGGGGTCGTAGGGCTGTCGACCGAGCGAGTTCGACAGCACCGCTGTCCGGATGCCCACAGCCCTGGCCTGCCGGGCGACCGACAGCACCGGGTAGGCGGGGAAGGCGTCGTGCAGGTAACGCGCCATCAGGTTGTCCGGCTTCACGCCCATCAAGGCGCCGAAGCCGGTGTTCCAGTCCTCCTGGCCGATCTCACCGAGTTCCAGCCGCCGGAACAGCTCCTGGCCGTAGGGATCGGCCCAGGCTGCCAGGAACGTCCCCGGCCTGATCCCCTCCCGCTGCTCGAACCACTGGATCGTCTCGACCATGTTCGCGGTGAGCACGCCGAAGAAGTCGAAGACCACACCGCGGTAGCCGGGTTCGTCAGCCATCCTCACAGCGTACGAGGCGGAGGCAGCGGACCGGGGCGGTTCGCGGAAGCGGACAGCCGCCGGCACCGGCGGCTCTTCCTGGTGGGGACGGTTCCTAGCCGGGGCGGTGGCGGCCGAGGTCGGTGAGGAGGGTGTCGAGGGCGGTGGTGAGGGCGGCGGCGTTGGCGGGGGTGAACCAGGTGGTGCGGAGGCGTTCGTTGCTGCCGCCGGGGGTCTCGTGGGCGGCGGCGAGGCGGTCCAGCGGGAGGGCGGGGTCGGCGAGGCCGCGGCCGAGGCCGGTGAAGAGGCCGCGGACGTAGTGGTCGGCGGTGTCGGCGTCGATGCCCCGGTCGGCGGCCCAGGAGGCGAGCGCGGCCAGGTAGGCGAGGTGGGTGCTGAGCGCGCCGGTCAGGGCGGACAGCACGTCGAAGGCGGCCTCGTCGGGGACGGGCAGCGTCCCGCCGGTGCGGGCGAGCAGCGCCTCGACCGCCGGGTGCGCGGGGTGGACGACGGTGACCGAGCGGCGTTCGGCGATCGACGGCAGCGGGATCGCCCGGACGATCGGGGCCGCCGTCCCGAGGGCCGCGCGCAGTTCGGCGGCGCCGACGCCCGCCATCACGTTCAGCACCACCCGGTCCGGGGCGATCTCCAGCCCGGCGAGCGCCGCGGCCAGGTCGGCGCGCCGTACCGCGAGGACCACCAGCTCGGAGCGGTCGGCGACCTCCTGGTTGTCCCGGCAGACCGTCACCCCGGGGTGGCGTCCGGCGAGTTCGGCGGCCGTCCGGGCGCCGCGCGGCGACAGGAACACCTCGGCGGGTCCGTCCGCCCCGGCCCGCAGCCCCGTCACCAGGGCCCGGCCGATCTCCCCGACCCCGATGATCCCGACCCGTTCCACGCCTGTGCTCCCGTCCGTCGGCCCGCGCCGTCAACTCCCCTTTTCGCGCAGGGACTTGCGGGTGGTGCCGAGTTTACGCAGCACGGCGGCGACGTGGTGCTCCGCGGTGCGTTCGGAGACGAACAGGGCCGCGGCGATCTCCTTGTTGCGGGCGCCCTCGGCGAGCAGGTCGGCGACCTGGCGCTCGCGCGGGGAGAGCGTGCCGGCGGGGTCGTCCGGGCCGCGCGGCACGGGGGCGGCGGCGGGGTGCAGGCGCAGCCGGCGGCGGCAGCGGGAGGCGTCGGCGACGGCGCCGAGGCCGTCGAGGACCTCGATCGCGGCGGTGAGCAGGGGGGCGGCGTCCGCGCCGGGGCCCGCGGCGGCGGCGCGTTCGGCGGCGAGCGCGGCGGGGTACGGGCGGCCGATGGCGAGCCAGGCGTCCCGGGCCCGGAGGAAGGCGGCGGCGGCCTCGGCGGGGGTGTCGGCGAGCAGTCCGGCGGCGTGGTGGCGTTCGGCGTGGCCGCCGGGGGTGTCGAGTCCTTCGAGGCCGGCCGCGTGGTCGGCGGCCAGCGCGGCGGCGGTGGCCCGGTCGCCGCGCCGCAGGGCGGTCTCGACGGCGGCGGGGAGCAGGTCGAAGGCGAACGGCCAGGCTTCGCGGCGGCGCAGCAGGCGCAGGGCGGGGCCGAGGGTCTGCCAGGCGCCGTCGTGGTCGCCGCGGGCGAGTCGGAGGCGGGCGAGGCCGGCCGCGGAGGGGAGGGCGAGGATGCCGGTGGCGTCCTGGTCGAGGGGGTACCGGAAGTGTTCGGCGGCCCGGGCGGTGCGGCCGCGGGCGGCGGCGGTGGTGCCGCGGGCGGCGGCGAACAGGCCGGTGTCGGCGACGGGGCTGTCGGGGTGGCGGCGGCGGTAGGCGTCGAGCGTGGTGTCGAAGCGCGCCCAGTGGCCGGCCGCCCAGTCGAGCAGCACGGGGTAGCTGTGGGCGTACATGGCGAGGCCGTCCAGGCCGTTGCGTTCGCAGAGGTCGGCGGCCTCGGCGGACCAGGCGGCGATCCGGGAGTCGCCGCCGGTGCAGTAGGCGAGTTCGGCGGCGTTGGAGAGGGCGATGGCGGTGCAGAACACGATCTTGGGGCGGTCGCTGCGCCGGGGCAGTGCGGCGATCCGGGCGGGGATGCCGGGGTCGGCGCAGTCGGGGACGAAGACCAGCCGGTTGGTGCGGACGACGGCCTCGGTCTCCGGGTCGTCGACGCGGTCCAGCAGGGCGATCGCGCGGTCCATCCAGGTCCGGCGTTCGGCGGCGGTGGCGTCGCCGGTGTCCATGGCGGCGATGACGGCGAAGGTCTTGGCCGCGTGCCGGGGGTTCTGGTCCGCCAACTCGCCCGCCGCTTCCTCCAGTTCGGCGACGCCGTGGGCGCCGCCGAACCGGGTGCGCAGGATGTTGCCGAGCCGGGAGCGGATCTCGCCGCGGTCCGCCGGGGCGAGTCCGGGGGTGTCGATGATGCGGCGCAGCGCGTCGACGGTGGGGCCGGTGGCCTCCGCGGTGTAGGTGACGGCGTCGGCCAGCGCGCGGGCGGCGGCGCCGAGTTCGTCGGCGGGCAGGCCGGGGTGGTCGATGATCCGGCGGAGCATCAGGGCGGCGGTGCCGAGGTCGCCGACGTCCATGGCCTGTTCGGCGGCGGCGCGGGCGTGCGCCAGCCACTGCGCGGTGTCGCCGAGCGCCAGGGTGTGGTGGGCGATCTGGACCAGCGGCGGCGGGTCCTGGGCGGTGAGCAGGTCGAGGACGCGGCGGTGCAGCCGGGTGCGGGCGGGGCCGGGCAGCGCGTCGTAGTCGGCGCGGCGGGCCAGCGCGTGCGGGAACCCGTAGCGGTCGGGGCCGTGTTCGACCAGGACGGAGCGGTCCAGGGCGTCGGTGAGGGCGTCGGTGCCGCGGTCGGGCGGCAGGGCGGCGGCCTCGGCGAGCAGCGCCTCGGAGGCGGGGACGGCGAGCACCGCGGCGGCGTCGACCAGGGCGGCGGCGTCGGGGGTGAGCCGGTCGATCCGGGCGGCGAGGACCTCGCGCAGGCTGCGCGGGACGCCGAGCAGTTCGGGCCGGCGGTCGTGGTCGGGGCGGCTGCCGAGGGTGATCAGGTCCTCGACGGCGATCAGCGGCAGGCCGTGGCTGCGCTCGTACAGGGCGCGGGTCAGCTGCCGGGCCCCGGCCTCGCCGAGGACGGAGCCGGCCAGCTCGGCGAGGGCGGGCCGGTCGAGCCGGCGCAGCGCCACCTCGCGCAGGACGGTGCCGGCGGGGCGGCGCAACTCCCTTCCCAGCAGGGCGCCCTGGAGTTCCTCGCCGCGGTAGGTGAGGACCAGGGCGACGTCCTCGGGCAGGCTGCCGGCCAGCAGCAGGAGCAGTTCGCGGGTGGCGTCGTCGGCCCAGTGGACGTCCTCGACGACCAGGGCGACGGGGGCGGCGGCGGCGAGCAGGGCGCGGGCGGCGTGCAGGACGGCCTGCCGGTGCCCGCCGGGCCCGGCGGGTTCGGCGGGCGGCGGCGGCAGCCGGTCGGCGAGGGCGGGCAGCAGCGGGGCGAGGGCCGCGGCGGCGGCAGCCGGTCGGCGAGGGCGGGCAGCAGCGGGGCGAGGGCGGCGGTGGCGGGGCCGAGCCGGGCGTCGGCGGGCAGCAGCGGGCCGAGCGCGTCGAGGGCGTCGACGACGGGCCCGAACGGGAGCGGTTCGCGCAGCGGGTGGCAGCCGCCGGTGACGGTGCCGACGCCGCGCTCGCGCAGCACGGCGGCGGCCTCGGCGACCAGCCGGGTCTTGCCGACCCCGGCCTCGCCCTGCACCAGGGCGACCGCCGGACGGTCCGTCAGCACGTCCAGCAGTTCGCGCAGTTCGCGGTCGCGTCCGACGAAGGCGAAGCCCCGGCGGTCGGCTCCGTGCCGGTCGGCGCTGCGGCGGTCGCTGCGGCGGCGCTCACCCCCGGGGCGGTCGGCGGCACGGCGCTCGGCAGCACGGCGCTCGCCGCCGCGGCGGTCGGTGCCGGGGCCGGGGCCGGGGTCGGGAGGTGGTGCCGTGCCTGCCATCCGTCGCTCCTGACCTGCGGGACGCCTGCTCTCACGCTACTGCGGGCGCGGGCCGGCGTCCGCCCGGGGTCCGCGGGCGCCCGGGGTCCGGCAGGCCGGGCACGGCCCGGGTCCGGGCCGGGAGCCGACCGGCCGGGACGCAGGGACAGGTCGACGGAAGCATGAATTCAACACAACCGAACAACCAGGAAGGGACTCAGCCGGCGCGGGCCGCCCGGAACCGGCTCTGACCGGAGTTCCGTGAAAGACCAGGTCATCGGCGTGAATGCAGGATCGTTTCGCTGCGGGATGACCTTCAGGTGGCTCTCGATTCGATCGAAGACGTGCTGTTTCCCGGAGTCGATGTTGAACTGGAGCGGGTGACCGCCGGGTTGGACCTGGTACTGGTCGAGGTCGCCGCGTGCGGCCCGGCCGTCCGCTGCCCGGACTGCGGGATACGAGGGCGGCGGGTCCACTCCACGTACCGGCGCACGGTGGCCGAACGCCCGCTGTCCGGGCGGAAGTTGCTGATACGGCTACGAGTGCGCCGGTACTTCTGTGACCGCCTCCGGTGCGGCCGGCGAACGTTCGTCGAGCAGGTCCGGGGACCGAGCGAGCGTCACCTGCGCTCCAGCACCGGGCTGAAGGACTGGCTGCGGGCCGTCGCCGTCGAACTCGGAGGCCGCGCGGGCGAACGGCTGTGCCGCAAGCTCAGCGTCGCGGCCGGCCGCACCCGGCTCCTCGGCCTGCTCGAAGCACCCGAAGTACCCGAGCGGGCGCCGCGGGTGCTCGGCGTCGACGAGTTCGCCTTCCGCAGGGGCCACACCTACGGCACCCTGCTGGTCGACGTCGAGACCGGCCGCGTCGTCGATGTCCTGCCCGACCGCACCTCGGAAACCTTCGCCGCCTGGCTGAGCGAGCATCCTGGCGCCGAGATCGTCTGCCGCGACCGTGCCGGCGCCTACAGCCGGGCGATCAAGGAAGCCGCACCGGAGGCGACCGAGATCGCCGACCGCTGGCACCTGCTGCAGAACCTGTCCGCCGCGGTCGAGAAGACCTGCCACCAACACCGCGCCTGCCTGCGCAAACACGCCGACCAGGAGGTGCCGCCCGAGCCGCCCGCGATCGACCTGCCGGTCCTCCAGGAGCCCCGCACTCCGATCGTCGAGCGCATCCGCGATCGCCACGCGGACGTCCACCGGCTGTTGGAGCAGAAGTGGACGATCAGTGCGATCGCCCGCTACCTGGGGCTCGACCGCAAGACCGTCCGCCGCTTCAAGACCACCCCGCTCGATGAACTCATCGCCTCAGCAAGGGAGTTCGGCACGAGCAAGCAGGGGCTGCTCGACCCGTTCAAGCCCTACGTGAACAGCAGGTTCACCGCCGGGTGCACCAGCGCCCAGCAGCTGTTCCGCGAGATCACCGAACGCGGCTACCGGGGCAGCGTCCTGGCCGTGCGCCGCTACGTCGCCTCCCTGCGCGAGGGAACCGCCGAACCCGTCCGCGCGGACATCCCCAGCCCGCGCCGGATCACCTCCTGGATCATGCGGCCCACCGGCGCGCTCACCGAACGCGAGCAGGACAGGCTGCTGAACGTCAGGATCGCCTGCCCGGACATCGCCCGGGCCTACGACCTGGCCCGATGCTTCCACGACCTCATGACCAACCGCCTCGGCAGCCTCCTGCTGGACTGGATCGACCAGGCCGAGCAGGACGCCCCGGCGCCGATGCGCTCGTTCGCCGGCTTCCTCCGCCAGGACCTCGCCGCCGTCACCGCCGGCCTCACCCTCGAATGGAGTTCCGACAAGGTCGAAGGCAACGTGAACCGGGTCAAAACACTCAAAAGAGCCATGTACGGCCGGGCCTCGTTCCGACTCCTCCGGACCCGGATCCTCGCCCGACCATGAAGATCACGTGATCAGTCATCAGCCGCAACGAGGAGAGTCAGGGTCTGCCGATTGTCGTCGATGGCAACGAACTCGTGGAACTCGCCGTGCACGCCGCCCCAGTCGTGGAAGGCATCGCTGCCCAGGTCTCGGAGGCAGTAGAGACGGCTGGCGGAGTTCACCGTCGCACGGAGCGTCGCATCGAGTGCGCGCTCCAGCGAGTTCGGAAGACCGCCGAACTGGTTCACCCACTCCTCCAACACCAGCGCGGTCCTGTCGCGGCTGACCGGCTGGTACTCGTCGGGGCTGATCACGTTGAGCCAGTGGGGTCCGTGTCGGAGGCCATCGGGGTCGACACCACCTCCGGCGTAGTCGTCACGGAACTGCTCATGCGCGACAACAGCGGTGAGCAAGTCCGGGTCCTGGCAGTCTCGCGCGAACCGGAAGGACTTCAGATCGACCCAGCGGAAGCCGTGACCTCTGCCATCGGGGAAGGGGTGGTCGCGAAAGTTCACGAAGGTTCGTTCGATGAAGTCGAGCTTTGCCACCCGGCCACGCTACCCCGATGCAGCTCGCCAGGGCGGCTTCACGAAACTTCGGCCAGAGCCCCGGAAACTACCCAGGGAGCCCGGCGGAACTACCCATGCCCCCGGCGCCCCGCCACCGGAATGGGCACCCGCGCCCCTGGCCCGGACCGGGTGCGGCGGCCTTCCCTGGAACCACCAGCCCCACCCGCACCGTCCGGAGGCGAGCAGCCATGAACACCGGGACCCGCTCCACGGCCAGCCGGCCGACCGCCATCTACCTGCGCTGCTACCCGTACGACGCCGGGTTCCTGCTCGACTTCTGGGACGTGCTGAGCCGCTACGCCCTGGCGGCCGGCCTCGGCGAGGCGACCGTCTTCCTGGACAACGGGCGCGGCTCCCGCGACCCGCTGACCGCCCTGGAGGCCCTGCTCGGCGCGGTGGCCGAGGGCCGGGTCTCGGCCGTGGTGGTGCCCGGCCCGTACGTGTTCTCCCTGGACGACGCGAAGGCCCGCGCCACCGTGCGCCGCTTCGAGGCGGCGGGCTGCACCGTGCACGAGCTGCCGCACCCGCACGCGGAGATCGCCGCCGCCCGGTTCGCGGCGGCCCGCTGAACCCGCGACCCGCCGAGCCCGCGGCCCGGACGGTCCCGTCAGGGCACGTCGGCGACGACCAGCCGGCCCACCTGCTCGGCGAGCACCGCCCGGGCCGCCCCGTCCAGGCCCGAGTCGGTGACCAGGCAGTCCAGTTCGTCGAGGGCGGCGAACGCGCTCAGGCCGACCACGCCCCACTTGCTGTGGTCGGCGACCGCGACCACCCGGCGGGCTGCCGCGATCATCGCCCGGTTGGTCTGCGCCTCGGCCAGGTTGGGCGTGGTCAGCCCGGCCCGTTCGGAGACCCCGTGCGCCCCGACCACCAGCACGTCCACGTACAGCGAGCGGATCGCCTGGTCGGCCAGCGGGCCGACCAGGGCGGCCGACGGCGTGGGCGTGCCGCCCGTCAGCAGCAGCGTCGGCCCGGCGCCCGGGTGCCGGGCGTTGTGCTCGCGCAGCAGGTCGGCGACCGGCAGCGAGTTGGTGACGACGGTCAGCCCGCGGACCTCCAGCAGCCGTTCGACCACCGCGTGCGCGGTCGTCCCGGCCGACACCGCGACCACGCTGCCCGGCTCCACCTGGGCCGCCGCGGCGGCGGCCAGCGCGGCCTTGGCGGCGGCCTCGCGCCGCGCCTTGGCCTCGAAGCCGGGCTCCTCGGCCCGCCCGCCGGCCGCGACCGCGCCCCCGTAGATCTTCTCCACCTCGCCGGCCCGGGCCAGTTCGTCCAGGTCCCGGCGGATCGTCATGTCGGAGACCCCGAACTGCTCCACCAGCCCGGCCACCCGGACCGCCCCCGTCCGGCGCACCAGGTCGAGGATCAGCGCCCGCCGCTGGGGGCCGAGCAGTACCGGGTCCGTCACGGGCTCTCTCCCACCGCTCGGCGTTGGCTCACGAAGCAACAGGATAGTGCGGCTCCGCACGCCACCGACCTGCGTACCCCGACGGCCGACTCCAACACAATCCAACGCAATCGATTGGTAGGGATACGAGGCAAAAACCCGCCCGCGCCCACCGGAGACCGCTCCGACCTGCGAGAACACGCTCCGGAGCGGAGATCGCACCGAATCGGCCCGGCCGAAACCCTTGACACAACCGAACACCGCTCCGAAACTCTCGGACAACCGCTTGTTTGCGCCAACATCAGCGAACGGACGCGCTGAGCCGGCCGGCGGCCCTCCCCCACCCCCACCCGATGCACGAGGTACCTCCCATGCCGCGTTTGAGATCCGCTTTCCTCGGCGCCCTGCTGGCGCTCGCCGCGCCGCTGGCCACCGGCACCGCCCCGGCCCAGGCCGCCCCCGTGCCCGTGGTCAACGGCACCCGGTTCACCGACACCACCGGCGCGGCCGTGCAGGCGCACGGCGGCGGGGTGATCAAGGTCGGCGCGTACTACTACTGGTTCGGCGAGGACCGCAACGCCGACAACAGCTTCCGGTACATCTCGGTGTACCGCTCCACCGACCTGAAGACCTGGGAGTTCCGCAACCACGCGCTGACCCAGGCCACCGACCCGGAGCTGGCCTCGGCCAACATCGAGCGGCCCAAGGTGATCTACAACGCGGTCACCGGCCAGTTCGTGATGTGGATGCACAAGGAGAGCGCCACCGACTACGGCCAGGCCCGGGCCGCCGTCGCGGTCTCCTCCACCGTGGACGGGAACTACGGCTGGCGCGGCAGCTTCCGGCCGCTGGGCGAGATGTCCCGCGACATCACCACCTTCGTCGACGACGACGGCACCGCGTACATGGTCTCCGCCGCCAACGAGAACCAGGACCTGCACGTCTACCGGCTGACCTCCGACTACACCGGCATCGACGCCCAGGTGCAGAGCCTGTGGAACGGCTCCTCCCGGGAGGCGCCCGCGCTGTTCAAGCGCAACGGCGTGTACTTCCTGCTCACCTCCGGCGCCACCGGCTGGGCCCCGAACCAGCAGATGTACGGCACCGCGACCAGCGTCACCGGCAGCTGGAGCGGCCTGCAGAACATCGGCGACGGCGTGACCTACGGCAGCCAGACCGCGTACGTGCTGCCCGTCCAGGGCACCTCCGGCACCAGCTACCTGTACATGGGCGACCGCTGGGGCAACTCGATGGGCGGCACCGTCAACGACTCCCAGTACGTCTGGCTGCCGCTGACCTTCCCCACCGCCACCAGCATGACCATGGGCGACTCGCCGCAGATCACCGTCGACGCCGCGGCCGGCACCGTCGCCCCGATGGCCGCCACCTGGGAGAACCTCAAGGGGCAGCAGAGCGGCAAGTGCGCGGACGTCGGCGGCTACTCCTTCGCCGCGGGCGCGCAGGCCCTCCAGTGGTCCTGCGGCTGGGGCGCCAACCAGAACTTCTGGTTCAAGCCGCTGAGCGGCGGCTACGTCCAGCTGATGGCCCGGCACAGCGGCAAGTGCCTGGACATCGCCGGGAGTTCCACCGCCGACGGGGCCGCCGTGGTGCAGAACACCTGCTCCACCGCCACCTCCCAGCAGTGGACGGTGAAGACCGACGGCAGCGGCAACGTCCGCCTGGTCGACCGGCGCAGCGGCAAGTGCCTGGACGTCACCAACCAGTCCACCGCCGACGGCACCGCGCTGGAGCAGTGGACCTGCAACGGCGGCACCAACCAGCTGTGGCGGCGCGGACCGGCCTGGCTCTGACCCCGCACCGCCCCCGACCCGGCACGCCCCTCCGTCCTCGCCCGGCGAGGGGCGTGCCGTTCCCGTGTCCGCTGTTCCCGTGCGTTCCCGTGTCCGCCGTTCCCGTGCGTTCCCGTGTCCGCCGTTCCCGTGTCCGCCACCCCGGAGGAGAACACCCGTGCCCCGTCCCGCACCGCCCCGCCGCCGCCGCAGCACCGCGCTGGCCGCCCTGGCCTCGCTGGCCGCGCTCGCCGCCGCGCTGCCGACCGCCGCGCCCGCCGCGGCGGACACCCCCGCGCACGTCACCGTCCGCCTCGACCCCAGCTACCAGCAGCAGCCGTTCCAGGGCTGGGGCACCGCGCTGGCCTGGTTCGCCAACGCCACCGGCAACTGGCCGGACAGCGAGCGCAACGCGCTCGCCGACGCCCTGTACGGGCCGGACGGCCTGGGCTTCACCGTGGCCCGCTACAACATCGGCGGCGGCGACAGCCCGGAGACCGCGCCTTACCTGCGCCCGGGCGCGGCCGTGCCCGGGTACTGGAACCGGCCCGCCGCGTACGGCCCGCCCGGCGGCAGCACCGCCGGCTGGACCGAGCAGCCGGACTGGTGGGACCCGAACGACCCGGCCGACTGGAACCCGCAGGCCGACGCCGCCCAGCGCTGGTGGCTGACCGCGGCGAAGGCCCGCGGCGCGGACACCTTCGAGGCGTTCTCCAACTCCGCCCCGTACTTCATGACCGACAGCGGGCTGGTGTCCGGCGCCGTCGACGGCTCGCAGGACAACCTGCGCGCCGACCAGTACGACCGGTTCGCCGCCTACCTGGCCGGGTCGCTGCAGCGGGTGCAGGCCGCCACCGGCGTCACCTTCGGCTCGCTGTCGCCGATGAACGAGCCCGGCACCTCGTACTGGCACGCGGGCGGCCCGCAGGAGGGCTCGCACTGGGACGCCGCCTCGCAGGCCCACCTGGCCGGCAGTGTGCGCGGCGCGCTGGACGCGGCCGGGCTGGGCACCCCGGTCGCGGCGATGGACGAGACGAACCCGGACCTGTTCCGGGCCGACTGGTCGGCCTGGCCGGCGACCGCCCGGGCCGCCGCCGGGAAGCTCAACACGCACACCTACTCCACCGGCGGGCGCGCCGGGGTCCGCGACCTGGCCAAGGGCGCCGGGCTGCCCGCCTGGATGTCCGAGGTCGACCTCGGCGGGTCCGTCCCGCAGAGCTTCACCGACATGTCGCCGGCCCTGGACTTCGCGCACCGGATCACCGACGACGTCCGGGAGTTGGAGCCCTCCGCCTGGGTGATGTGGCAGGCGGTCGAGGACTACGCCAACATGACGCCCGCGCACGAGAACTCCAACTGGGGTCTGATCCAGGTCGACCTGAACTCCACCGACCCGGCGAACGAGCCGCTGCGGCTGAACAAGAAGTACTGGGCGATGGCCAACTACAGCCGTTTCGTGCGGCCCGGCGCCCGGGTGATCGCCACCGACTCGACCGACACGCTGGCCGCGCTGCGGCCGAACGGGACCGGCGCGGTCGCGGTGTACACCAACTCCACCGGCGCGGCGCAGACCCTGACGCTGGACCTGGCGGGCTTCCAGAGCGTGGACCCCGCGGTGCCGGTGCAGCGCTGGACCACCGACGCGGGCAAGAACCTGGTGCGCGACCCCGACCTGGCGGCCACCGCCGCCAAGACCCTGACCGTCACGGTCGGCCCGGGCTCGGTCACCACCTTCGTGCTGCCCGGCGCGACCGGCACCGCCGCGGCCGCCGCGACCGTCCCCACCGGCCAGGTGCGCCGGCTGGTGAACGACCGCAGCGGCCTGGCGCTGACCGCGTCCGGCACCGCCGTCGTCCAACGGGCCGTCAGCCCCACCGACACCACCCAGCAGTGGAACTTCACCCGACTCACCGGCACGTACGACTCCACCGCGGCGTACCGGATCACCAACGTCCGCAGCGGCAAGGCGCTGAGCGTCACCGGCGGCGTGCTGGGCTTCGCCGCGGCGGGCGGCTCGACCCAGCAGCAGTGGCTGCTGTCCACCACCGGGGACGGCCACGACACGCTGGTGAACCGGGCCAGCGGCCTGCTGCTGGACGTCACCGGCCAGTCCACCGCGGACGGGGCGCCCGTCGGGGTGTGGCAGCCCACCACCGGCGACAACCAGTCCTGGGCAGTGCGCTCCGCGGCGGCCGACGCGTACCGGTCGCTGAAGGTCCGGCTGAGCGGGCGCTGCGCGGAGGTGGCCGGCGGGTCGACCGCGGCGGGCGCCGCCGTGGTGCAGCACACCTGCGGGAACGCCACCGACCAGCAGTGGACGCTGCGGCCGGGCGGCGGCCCGGGGCAGGTGAACGTGGTGGTGCGCTCCACCGGGCAGTGCCTGGACGTGGCGGGCCTGTCGACGGCGGACGGCGCGCCGGTGGTGCAGTACCCGTGCAACGGCGGGGCGAACCAGCAGTGGTCGGTGCGCGACACCGGCTCCGGGTACGTGACGCTGCTGGCCCGGCACAGCGGCGAGTGCCTGGACGTGGCGGGCGGCTCGACGGCCGACGGGGCGGCGCTGGTGCAGCGGCCCTGCACGGCCGCGCCGGGTCAGCAGCTGCTGGTCGGCTGACCGGCCCGGCGGCCCCGACGGCACGGCGGCGGGCACCACCTTCGGGGGTGGTGCCCGCCGCCGTGCTTCCCGAGGGTGCGTCAGCCGGCGGGCGGGGGCGCGGTGCTGGCGCGGACCACGAGCGCGGGGGTGACCACGACCGGCGGGTCGTCGGTGCCGCCGGGGGCGTCGATCCGGTCGAGCAGCCGGGCCACGCACTGGCGGCCGACCTCCGCGAAGTCCTGCCGGACGGTGGTCAACGGGGGCAGGTAGTAGGCGGCCTCGGGCAGGTCGTCGAAGCCGACCACGCTGACGTCCTCGGGGACCCGGCGGCCGGCCTCGTGCAGGGCCCGGACCAGGCCGAGGGCCAGGTGGTCGTTGGCGGCGAAGACCGCGGTGACGTCGGGGCGGGCGGCCAGTTCGCGGCCGATCCGGTAGCCGTCCTCGGCCGTCCAGTCGCCGTACCGGAGCGGGGGGACGGGGGCGCCGGCGGCCTTCAGGGCGGCGTGCCAGGCGGTGGCGCGGCGGCGGGCGGCGTAGGAGTCCTGCGGGCCGCCGAGGTGCCAGACGGTGCGGTGCCCGAGGTCGAGCAGGTGGCGGGTGGCGGCGGTGGCACCGGCGGCCTGGTCGGTGTCGACGGAGGGGAAGCGGTGCTCCGGGTCGCCGTCGGCGACGACCACGGGGACGCCGGAGTTGACGGAGAAGCCGGGCCGGTCGAGGATCTGCGCCTCGATCACCACCAGGCCGTCGACGGCCTGTTCGGTGAGCTGGCGGACGGCCTGCTGGACGGCGAGTTCGGTGCGGTCCTCCACGCAGACCACGTTCAGCGAGTAGCCGGCCCGCTGGGCGGCCCGGGAGATCGCGGCCAGGGTGCGGGCGTTGCCCTGGGCGGTGACGTCGAAGGTGACCACGCCGAGGACGTGGAAGCGGCCGAGGGTGAGCGCCCGGGCGGCGCTGTTGCGCTGGTAGCCGAGGACCCGCATCGCCGACAGCACCCGGTCGCGGGTCTCCGGTTCGACGTTGCTGCGGTTGTTGGCGACCCGGGAGACGGTCTGCGAGGAGACCCCGGCGAGGGCCGCGACGTCGGCCTGGGACGGGGGCCGCGACCTGCCGCGGGCGGTGCCGTCGGTGCCCGTGTCCTGTGCCATCCGCTCCTCCTCCATGTCTGCGTAAACATGCTACCGGGGGCGGGGACGGCGACGACCACCGCCCCGGCTGCCGGGAGCAGCCGGGGCGGTGGTGCCGGGCGGGGCGGCCGACCCTCGACGACCGGCCCGCCGTTCCGTCCCCCGGCACCGGGCCGGGCCGCCACGCCCGTGGGGCGACCCACCTGGGCCCGGTGGCGGGGGACGGAAGCGTGACGGCGGGGTCAGGCGGGCAGGCCGACCGCGCGTTCGCCGCTGCGGCGCTGCTGGACGACGACCGCGACGACCAGCAGCGCGCCCTGGGCGACGTTCTGCCAGAAGGAGTTGATGCCCTGGACGGTGAGGCCGTTCTCCAGGGCGCCGAGCAGGGCGACGGCCAGCAGGGTGCCGCCGACGCCGCCCTTGCCGCCCTTGAGCGCGCAGCCGCCGAGCGCGGCGGCGGTGATCGCCTTGAGCTCCAGGCCCTCGCTGCCGGAGGTGGGCTGGCCGGAGCCGGTGCGGGCGGTGAGCAGCACGCCGGCGAGGGCGGCGACCACGCCGATCAGGCCGTAGACGGCGATCAGGTACTTGTTGATGTTGATGCCGGCGAGGCGGGCGGCGGTGTCGTTGCCGCCGATCGCGTAGACGTTGCGGCCGAGGTCGGTGCGGGACAGCAGCACGTGCACGGCGAGCGCGACCAGGACCAGCAGCCACACCATGACGGGCAGTCCGGCGATCCTGCCGCGGCCGAGGAAGACGAACACCGGGTCGTTGAGCACGTAGCCCTGGGCGCGGCCGTCGGAGACCAGCTGGGCCAGGCCCTTGTAGGCGGCCAGTCCGGCCAGGGTGGCGATGGTGGGGTTGACCCGGCCGTGCACGATGACCGCGCCGTTGAGCAGGCCGATCAGCAGGCCGGTGCCGACGGCGGCGGCGATCCCGGCGTAGGCGTCGGAGCCGGCCGCGGTGAAGGCCATCGCGGAGACCACGGAGGCGACGCCGGCCTGCGAGCCGACCGAGATGTCGAGGCCGCCGCAGACGATGACGACGGTCTGCACGACGGCCAGCAGGCCGGTGATGGTGGCGGCCTCGGCGATCACCTGGAGGTTGGTGAGGCTGAGGTAGTTGCCGTTGAGCGTCCCGAACACGGCCAGCACGACGACCAGGGCGCCGATCAGGCTGAGGTGCTGGGCGCCGAGCCGGGCGAGGACGGCGGGGCGGGCGGGGCCGCGGGCGGCCTCGGGCCGGGCCGGGGGGCTGGTCAGGGCGGTCATGAGGTGGCTCCGGGGGAAGAGGGGCGGGGCGTGAGGTCGTCGGCCATGGCGAGGTGCAGCACGGCCTCCTCGGTGGCGTCGGCGCGGTCGAGCTCGCCGGTGGTCCGGCCGCCCTGCATGACCACGATCCGGTCGGACAGGCCGAGCAGTTCGGGCAGTTCGGAGGAGATGACCAGCAGGGCGACGCCCTGTTCGGCGAGGTCGGCGACGATCCGGTAGATCTCGGCCTTGGCGCCGACGTCGATGCCGCGGGTCGGCTCGTCCAGGATCAGCACCTTCGGCCTGCGGGCCAGCCAGCGGGCGAGCACCACCTTCTGCTGGTTGCCGCCGGAGAGCTTGCGCACCTCGTGCTCGATCGAGGGGGTGCGCACCCGCAGCCGGTCGGTGTACTCCTGCGCCAGCTGCTTCTCGGCGCCGCGCCGGACGAAGCGGAAGCGGCGCAGGCGCTCCAGTACGGCGACGGAGGTGTTGTCGCGGATCGAGCGGTGCAGGAACAGCGCCTGGGCCTTGCGCTCCTCGGGGGCCAGGCCGAGTCCGGCGCGGATCGCGGCCCGCGGGCCGCCGCCGGTCAGCGGCGTGCCGTCGAGGGTGGCGGTGCCGGAGCGGATCGGCAGGTCGCCGGCCAGCGCGAGGGCGAGTTCGGAGCGTCCGGCGCCGATCAGTCCGGCCAGGCCGACCACCTCGCCGGCCCGTACCCGCAGGTCGATGCCGTGCACGTGGTCGGTGGTCAGGTTCTGCACGTCGAGGACGACCCGGCCGGGGGCGAGGCGTTCGCGGGTGAACATCGCGGTCAGGTCGCGGCCGACCATCAGGCGGACGAGTTCGCCCTCGTCCGTGGTGGCGGCGTCCTGGACGCCCGCGAGTTCGCCGTCGCGGAGCACCGCGATCCGGTCGGCGAGCCGGAAGATCTCCTGCATCCGGTGCGAGACGTAGACGACGGCGACGCCGTCGGCGCGCAGCCGGCCGATCAGCGCGAACAACGCCTCCACCTCCTGCTCGGAGAGCGAGGAGGTCGGCTCGTCGAACGCGACGAGCTTCGCCGGGCCGGTCAGCGCCCGCAGGATCTCCACCAACTGGCGCTGTGCCGGGGTGAGTTGCGAGCCGAGCAGGTCGGGGTCGAGGACGCCCGCGAAGCCGAGGCGCTCCAGGTCGGCCAGGGTGCGGCGGCGCAGTTCGGCCCGGTCCAGGCGGCGCAGCGAGCGGCGCGGCAGCGAGCCCGCGTAGACGTTCTCGGCGACGGTGACGTGCGGGACGATCTCGGGTTCCTGCGGGATGATCCGGATGCCGGCGGCCCGGGCGTCGGCCGGGGAGCGCAGGTCGAGGCGGCGGCCGTCCAGGTGCAGGTGGCCCTCGGTGGGCCGGTGGTCGCCGGTGAGGATCTTCAGCAGGGTGGACTTGCCCGCCCCGTTCTCGCCCATCAGCGCGGTGACCCGCCCGGCGGGGAAGTCCAGGGTGACGCCGCCGAGGGCCCGCACCGCGCCGAAGCGCTTGCTGACGGCGACGACACCGGCCGTGCCGGGCGGGGGCGGGGAGTGGTCGGGTGGGGTGGTCATGGCGGGTCACCTCGGGGCGTACGGGCGGGTGGCGCGGGACGGGGACGGCGCGGGGCGCGAGGGCGCGCGAGAGGGCGGGGAGGGTGCCGGCCCCGGTGGGGGCGGTCGGGGCCGGCGGGCGGGTCAGCCGCAGGTGACGCCGGCTGCCTGCCAGTTCGAGGCGTCCACCATCCGGGTCGGCGCGAACGCCTCGGCGGGGAAGTCCTTGCCGTTCTTGAGCCTGTCGTACATGGTCCGGACGGCGAGCGCGCCGACGTCCTTGCCGTTGATGAACAGCGCGGCCTTCATGCCGCTGGGCTGTCCGCTCTTCCAGTCCTTGCAGGCCAGGTAGGCGCCGAGGCCGACGCCGATCACGTCGTCGGCCTTGAAGCCGGCGTTGGCCAGCGCGGTGACGCCGCCCTGGACGTTCTCGTCGTTGCAGCCCCACACCACCCAGTGCTTGACGCCGGGGTTGGCGGTGACGGTGGCGGCGACCTTGTCCTGGGCGCCGGTGGGGGTGTTGTCGGTGGCGACGTCGACGGTCTTCACGCCGGGGACGGCGGTGTCGAAGGCGGCCTGCGCGGCCTTGACCCGGTCGCCGCAGACCGTGACGTCCTGCTTCCAGGCGGCCAGCACCCGGGTGTCGGCGGCGCTCCAGCCCGCCTTCCCGTACTCCTCGGCGGCGCGCTTGCCGACCTCGGCGCCCATCTGCTGGCCGGAGAAGCCGATCCGCGGTACCAGCTGGTCCTTGGCGCAGGCGGACGGGTCGGGGCCGTTGGCGCAGATCTGGTCGTCGGAGGTGAGCAGTGCGACCTTGGCGTCCCGGGCGGCCTGGACGACCTGCGGGCCGACGGCGGGGTCGGGGACGACGACGATCAGGCCGTTGGACTTCTGGGCGAGCGCGGACTGCGCCTCGCTGACGGTCTTGTTGGCGTCGTTGCCCAGGTTGACGACCTTCAGGTCGACGCCGAGCTCGGCGGCCTCGGCCTTGGCGCCGGCCGCCTCGCCGACGAAGTACTCCTGGTCGCCCTGCTTCTGCAGGTAGGTGATCGAGATCTTCCCGTCGACCTTGGCGACGCCGCCGTCGCCGGAGGCGGACTGCTGTCCGGTCGAGCAGGCGGTGGCGGCCAGGCCCAGGGCGAGCAGCAGGGCCGCGGCCGAGGCGGTGCGGGAAGGGGAGGGGGCGGTGCGAGGCATGGGGACGCTCCTTGGCGCAGGAGTCCGGACCGGCGCGAAACTGCGCACTGAAGTCAACAGACAACCGAACACGATTAAACGTGATGCAACAATGAGAGGAGCAAAGCCGTACCGGAGTCAAGCCGGTCGCCCCGCCGATACCGGGTCGTGACCTGCGCCCCGAATCGCCCGGCGGCACCCCCACCCCCGCCCCGACCGCCCTGAGCTGCTGCTTCTTCGGGCCGGGCGGGCCCCCGCCCGATCACGAAGCTGCATCGCGGCGCAACAACGGCTTGACGCCCCGGCAACACCGGGTCAACACTCGTCGCCAACACCATGTTGGCGTAAACATCCGCCGAAGGGCACTTCCCGTGAGCACGTCGCAGAGCACCGCCTCCAGTACCGTCCGGTCCCGCTCCGCCCCCGCCGTCCGCCGGCCCCGCCGCCCGCGCGGCGCCCGGCACGGCGGCTGGGGCTTCGCGTTCTTCGCACCGTTCCTGGTGGTGTTCGTGATCGGGGTCGCCGCGCCGCTCGGCTACGCCGCCTACCTGAGCCTGTTCCAGGACCGGCTGATCGGCGGCACGGTCTTCGTCGGGCTGGACAACTACCGGCGGGCGCTGGGCGACGAGCTGTTCCGGGCCGGCCTGTGGCGGGTGCTGCTGTTCCTGCTGGTGCAGGTCCCGGTGATGCTGGGCCTGGCCCTGCTGGCGGCGCTCGCCGTCGACAGCGGCCGGCTGCGCCGCCCCGGCCTGTTCCGGATCGGCGTCTTCGTCCCGTACGCGGTGCCCGCCGTGGTCGCCTCGCTGATGTGGGGCTACCTGTACGGCGACCGGTTCGGCCTGGCCGGCCAGCTCGGCGACCTCTTCGGCACGAAGCTGCCCGACCTGCTCGGCCCCGACTGGATGCTGGCGTCCATCGGCAACGTGGTGACCTGGCAGTACACCGGCTACAACATGCTGATCCTGTACGCCGCGCTGCGCACCGTGCCGACCGAGCTGTACGAGGCCGCGGCGCTGGACGGGGCCGGCGAGTTCCGCAAGGCGTGGAGCATCAAGCTGCCCGCGGTCCGCCCGGCCCTGGTGCTGGCCACGGTGTTCTCGATCATCGGCACCTTCCAGCTGTTCAACGAGCCCAACGTGCTGCAGTCGCTGGCGCCGAACGTGATCTCCACCAGCTACACGCCCAACATGTACGCCTACAACCTGGCCTTCAACGGCCAGCAGTTCAACTACTCGGCAGCCGTCGCCGTGGTCCTCGGCGGCGTCACCGCCGTGATCGCCTACGCCGTCCAGCTCCGGTCGATGCGGAAGGGACAGGGCGCATGAGCAGCAGCAGCACCACCACCACGAAGCGGCGGCCCCGCCGCGGCCGGGCCGGCAACGCGCTCACCCTGGCGATGGCCCTGATGCTCGGCTACGCGCTGCTCCCGCTGGTGTGGCTGTTCATGGCCGCCACCAAGGACACCTCCTCGCTGATGAACAGCTTCGGCCTCTGGTTCGGCGACGGCTTCCACCTGTTCGGCAACATCGGCCACGTGCTGAGCTACGACGACGGCATCTACCTGCGCTGGTTCGGCAACACCCTGCTGTACGCGGTGGTCGGCGCCGGCGGCGCCGCGTTCATCGCCACCGCCGCCGGGTACGGCCTGGCCAAGTACCGCTTCCGCGGCCGCACCGCGCTGGCCGCGACCGTGCTCGGCGCGATCGCCGTCCCCGGCACCGCGCTGGCCGTCCCCACCTACCTGCTGTTCAGCAAGGCCGGGATCGTCGACACCCCGTGGGCGGTGCTGCTGCCCTCGCTGGTCAGCCCGTTCGGCGTCTACCTGATGCGGGTGTACGCCGCCGAGGCGGTGCCGGACTCGATGCTGGAGGCCGCCCGGATCGACGGCGCCGGCGAACTGCGCACCTTCTTCACCGTGTCGCTGCGGCTGCTCGCCCCCGGCTTCGTCACCGTCCTGCTGTTCGCCCTGGTCGCGACCTGGAACAACTACTTCCTGCCGCTGATCGTGCTCAGCGACCCGAAGTGGTTCCCGCTGACCGTCGGCCTGAACCAGTGGAACGCGATGGCCACCGGCGCGGCCGGCAGCGGCGCCACCACCACCGACTTCTACCCGCTGGTCGTCACCGGCAGCCTGCTGGCGATCGTCCCGCTGGTGGTCGCCTTCCTCTTCCTGCAGCGCTACTGGCAGTCCGGCCTGTCCGCCGGCTCCGTCAAGGAATGACGGCACCCCCTTCTCCGCCCCTCCCCTCCCCCGCAAGGAACCGCCATGTCTCCCGCACCCTCCCGCCGCCGCAGACTCGCGGCCCTCGTCCCGGCCGCGGCCCTGCTGCTCGGCCTGACCGCCTGCGGCTCCTCCGGGCCCGCCGCCCCCGCGGTCACCGACCCCGCCGCGGCGCTGGACACCCCCACCACGCTGACCTTCTGGACCTGGGCGCCGAACATCGACAGGACCGTCGCGCTGTTCGAGCAGAAGTACCCGAAGATCAAGGTCGACGTGGTCAACGCCGGCCAGTCCGCGACCGAGTACACCAAGATGCAGACCGCGATCAAGGCCAGCAGCGGCGGCCCGGACATCGCCCAGGTCGAGTACTTCGCGCTGCCCGAGTTCGCGCTCTCCAAGCGGCTGGTGGACCTCAAGCAGTACGGGGCCGCCGGCCTGGAGCCGAAGTTCACCCCGTCCGCCTGGTCGCAGGTCGCGCTGAACGGCGGCGTCTGGGCCGTCCCGCAGGACACCGGCCCGATGGCGATGTTCTACAACCAGAAGCTCTTCGACCAGCTCGGCCTGAAGCCCCCCACCACCTGGGCCGAGTTCGAGGACGTCGCGGTGAAGATCAAGGCGTCCGACCCGAACCGCTTCATCACCTCGATCGACCCCGGGGACGCGGGCGGCCTGGACAGCCTGGTCTGGCAGGCCGGCGGCCGGCCCTTCCAGCAGAAGGACGCCACCGGCGTCGCCGTCGGCCTCCAGGACCCGGGCAGCAAGAAGGTCGCCGACCTGTGGTCCTCGCTGCTGCAGCGCAAGCTCGTCGACCCGACGCCCGGCTGGACCAACGAGTGGTGGCAGGGCATGGGCTCCGGCCGGTACGCGATGTGGATGACCGGTGCCTGGGCCCCCGGCAACATCGCCTCCACCATCCCCGACACCGCCAAGGACTGGCGGGCCGCGCCGATGCCGCAGTGGTCGGCCGCCGACAAGGTCTCGGCGGAGAACGGCGGTTCGGCCGTCGCCGTCCCCACCTCCAGCAAGCACCAGGCCGCCGCCGCGGCGTTCGCGATCTGGCTGAACTCCGACCCGGAGGCCGTCCGCTCGCTCAACGCCAACGGCCTCTTCCCCGCCACCACCGAGCTGCTCACCGACCGGGCCTTCCTGGACAAGCCGCTGGACGCGCTCGGCGGCCAGCAGGCCAACCGGGTCTTCGCCGACTCCTCCGCGACCGTCGGCACCGGCTGGCAGTACCTGCCCTTCCAGGTGTACGCCAACTCGGTCTTCAAGGACACCGTCGGCCAGGCCATGGGCGGCGACCTGAACGCCGGCCTGACCGCCTGGCAGAAGCGGATCGCCGACTACGGCAACCAGCAGGGCTTCAAGGTCACCACGCCGTGACTCCCCGGCCGGCGCCCGCCCCGGGCGGGCGCCGGCCCCGTCCCCCAGCACCCCCAGGAGCAGCAACCCCATGCCCGTCCTCGACACCGACGGCGGCGAGTTCACCCTCGACGGCGCCCCGTTCCGCATCCTCTCCGGCGGCCTGCACTACTTCCGGGTCCACCCCGGCCACTGGGCCGACCGCCTGCGCAAGGCCCGCCTGCTGGGCCTCAACACCGTCGAGACGTACGTCCCGTGGAACCTCCACCAGCCCCGGCCCGGCGAGTTCCGCTTCGACGGCGGACTCGACCTGCCGGCCTTCCTCGACCTCGCCGCCGCCGAGGGCCTGCACGTCCTGCTCCGGCCCGGCCCGTACATCTGCGCCGAGTGGGAGGGCGGCGGCCTGCCGTCCTGGCTGCTCGCCGAACCCGGCGTCCGGCTGCGCAGCAACCACCCCGGCTACCTGCGCGCCGTCGAGGGCTGGTTCGGCGAACTGCTCCCCCGGGTCGCCGACCGGCTCGCCACCCGCGGCGGCCCGGTCCTCGCCGTCCAGGTCGAGAACGAGTTCGGCGCCTACGACGACGACACCACCCACCTGGCGCACCTCGCCGACCTGCTGCGCCGCCACGGCGTCGACGTCCCGCTGTTCACCTGCGACCAGCCCGGCGACCTCGCCCGCGGCGCCCTGCCCGGCACCCTGGCCACCGTCAACTTCGGCAGCCGCGCCCGCCAGGGCCTCGCCGCACTGGACGAACTGCGGCCCGGGCAGCCGAAGCTGTGCGCCGAGTTCTGGATCGGCTGGTTCGACCGCTGGGGCGGCCGGCACGTGGTGCGCGACGCCGACGACGCCGCCCGCGCCCTGGACGAGCTGCTCGCCACCGGCGCCTCCGTCAACCTGTACATGTTCCACGGCGGCAGCAACTTCGGCTTCACCAACGGCGCCAACGACAAGCACACCTACCGGCCCACCGTCGGCAGCTACGACTACGACGCCCCGCTCGACGAGGCCGGCGACCCCACCGCGAAGTACCACGCCTTCCGCGACGTGCTGGCCAAGTACGGGCCGCCGCCCGCCGGACCGGCCCCCGCTGCCGCCCGCAAGCTGCCCGCGACCACCGTCCACCTCGCCGAGAGCGCCCCGCTGCTCGCCGACCTGCCGCTGCTCGGCACGCCCGTCCCCGCGCTGCGCCCGCTCACCATGGAGGAGCTCGGCCAGGACTTCGGCTTCGTCCTCTACAAGGCGGTGCTGCCCGCCGCCGGCCCCGCCCTGCTGGAGGCCGGCGCCGTCGCCGACCGCGCCCAGGTGTTCGTCGACGGCCAGCCCGTGGGCGTGCTGGAACGCGAGCGGCACGAGCGGGCGATCGCCTTCCACGTCCCCCGGGCCGGCGCCGTGCTGCGGCTGCTGGTGGAGAACCAGGGCCGGGTCAACTACGGCGAGGGCCTGCACGACCGCAAGGGCCTGCACGGGCCGGTGCTCCTCAACGGCGCCGAACTGACCGGGTGGAGCAGCCTGCCGCTGCCCCTGGACGACCTCTCCGAACTGTCCTTCACCGGCACCGCGGGCCCCGTCCCCGGCCCGGTCTTCCACCGCGGCGCCTTCCAGGTCGACGAGCCCGCCGACACCTTCCTGCACCTGCCCGGCTGGACCAAGGGCAACGCCTGGGTCAACGGCTTCCCGCTCGGCCGCCACTGGTCCCGCGGCCCGCAGGGCTCGCTGTACGTGCCCGGCCCGGTCCTGCGCCCCGGGTCGAACGAACTCACCGTCCTGGAGCTGCACGCCGCCCCGTCCCACCGCACCGCCCGGCTGCTCCCCCACCCGGACCTCGGCCCCACCGAGGAGTAGCGCCGTTCGGGTCAACGCCGCGGGTCGGCGGCGGTGTGAACGGCCCCGGCATGGAAAGAAGGGCCGCATGCGATTTGTTCCGGATGCGGTGGCGGCGGCGGTGCGCCGCGGAGCCAGGGACCCGTTCACCGTGCAGACGGTGCGGGCCACGGTCGCGGCGACCCTCGCGTACGTGGTGGCGACCTGGCTGAGCAGCGAGCCGGTGCCGCTGACCGCCCCGCTGACCGCGCTGCTGGTCGTCCAGGTCACGGTGTACTCGACGCTCACCACCAGTGTCCGGCGGGTCAACTCGGTGGTCGTCGGCGTGCTGATCGCGATCGGCTTCTCCACCGTGGTCGGCCTGTCCTGGTGGAGCCTCGGGCTGATCATCCTGGCCTCGCTGGTGATCGGACGGTTCGTCCGGGTCGACGAGTTCGTCCAGGAGGTCGCGATCAGCGCGATGCTGATCCTCGGCGTCTCCCAGGTCACCTCGCAGGCCTGGGACCGGGTCCTGGAGACCCTGATCGGCGCCGCCGTCGGCCTGCTGTTCAACCTGGTGTTCGCCGCCCCCGTCTGGGTCGACACCGCCGGCGAGTCGATCGAGGACCTGGCCCGCCGGGCCCGGCAGCTGCTGCTCGACCTCGCCGAGCAGGTCGGCCGCCCCGTCCCCGTCGAACGGGCCGCCGAGCGGCTGCACGAGGCCCGGCGGCTCGACCAGGCCATCGCCCAGGTCGACGCGGCCCTCCGGCAGGCCGAGGACAGCCTGCGGCTCAACCCGCGGATCAGCGAGGGCCTGCTGTCCCGGCTCGTGCTGCGCACCGGCCTGGACACCCTGGAGATCTGCGTGGTCGTGATCCGGGTCATCGCCCGCTCGCTCACCGACCTCGCCAAGCGCCGCGCCCCCGGCGAGCAGCTCTTCGCCGGGGACGTCGCGGTCGCCCTGGAGGAACTGCTCGGCCACGTCGGCAGCGCGCTGGTCAGCTTCGCGGTGCTGGTCACCACCCAGGTCAGCCGCAACGCCGAGGAGGCCGAGCAGCGGCTCGCCGCCGAACTCGCCGCCGCCTGGTCCTGCCGCGAGAACGTCGCCCGACTGCTGCTGCACCGGGTCCGGGAGCACCCCGAGGACTGGCAGCTGCACGGCGCGCTGCTCGCCGAGATCGACCGCATCCTCGACGAACTCGACCTGGAGCACCGCGGCCGCCGGCTGATGGAGGAACTCGACCGCGCCTCCGTCGCCGCCCGCGACCGCTTCACCCGCTTCGCGAAACTGCGCCGGCTGGCCCGCGGCGAACGCCTGCGGCCGCGCCGCGGACGGTGAGCCGTTCGGGGGAAACGTTTTATCTGACCGGAGTGTTGTGATGGGCCGTCAGGAGGACGCGAGGACTCTCGGTGGGGTGGTCGGCGCGGTGCCGGCTCTTCCCCCCTCCCCGGAGCGCCCATGACCCCCCACCGTCTCCGCCCGGCCGGCGTGCTGGCCGGTGTCGTCCTGCCGCTGGCCTTCCTGACCGGTGCGGCGCACGCCGCGCCCGGTGACAACGGCGACGTGAAGGTCCACGACAGCGCCACGGGCGTGGACAGCCAGAACGACGACCCGAAGGTCTGCACGTTCTACCTGGACGGCTTCAACTTCGACGCCGGGCAGTCCGTGTCCTGGCACATCGACCAGCAGCCGCCGACCGGCAACGCCCAGGTGCTGAGCGGCACGCTCCCCCTGCCCACCGGCCACGCCCGCACCGTCGACCAGTCCCTGCCGAACGGCCACTACAAGCTGTTCTGGAACTTCACCGGCGAGAACGGCGACGCCAAGCAGAAGACCTTCATGGTCGACTGCCCCGCGCCCAGCGGCTCGCCGTCCCCCGTGAGCGGCGGCAACCCGTCGCCGTCCGCCTCCCCGTCCACCTCCACCCCTCCCTCCGCTTCCTCCTCCCCCTCCGCTCCCGGGCGGACGCCGCAGGGCGGGGTCGCGGCGGGCGCGGGCGGTGCCTCGCACGGGGCGAACCCGGCCGAGGTCGCCGTCGGCGCGGCGCTGATCGCCGGGGCGGCCTGGCTGGTGGTGCGCCGCACCCGCAACCGTTCGCGGCGTTGACGTTCCCCGCACGCCGCAGGCGCTCCCGCGGCGCCGGCCCGCTCCGGGTCGGCGCCGCGGCCGTCGCGCTGCTGTGCGGGGCCTGGCTGGTCCGGGACGGCCTGACGACCGCCCGGCCCCCGGCCCCGCCGCCGCTGCCGCCGGCCGCGACCGCGGGCCCGACCACCGCGGCCGCCCCGTCCGCCGCCCCCGCCGCCCGGGCGCTCGCCCCGTCCGAACCGCGCCGGCTGCGCATCCCGTCGATCGCGGTCGACGCCTCGTTCGTGCCGCTCGGCCTGGACGGGCACGGCGCCCTCGGCACCCCGCCGGTGGGCCGCCCCGACCTGGTCGGCTGGTACCGGGACGCGCCCGCCCCCGGCGCGGACGGCACCGCCGTGGTGGTCGGCCACGTCGACGACCGGCACGGCCCCGGCGTCCTCTACCGGCTGGGCCTGCTGCGTCCCGGCCTGACCATCAGCGTCACCCGGCAGGACCGCCGCACCGCGACCTTCACCGTCGACGCCGTCCGCTCCTACCCCAAGTCCGCCTTCCCCGCCGAGGTGTACGCCCCCACCGGGCGGGCCGAACTCCGGGTGATCACCTGCGGCGGCCACTACGACCGGCGCACCGGCTACGACTCCAACACCGTGGTGTTCGCCCACCTGACGGCCTGACTGCCTGACGGGCCGTCCGGGTGCTCAGGGCCCGGCCGCCGGGTCGGGGAGGTCGCAGGAGAGCTGGTCGGCCGCGAAGGCGGTGAGCAGGCGCAGGGCGTGCTCGACCGGGACGGCGGAGTTGTGGCTGACCAGGTGCAGCCCGAGGCCGTCCTCCATCGCCAGCAGGGCCTGCGCGAGGTCGTGCGGCTCGCGGCGGAGCGTGAAGGCGCCGGACGCCGCGCCGGCCTCCAGGATCGTCTCGTAGAGCAGCACTTCGCGGTCCCAGAGCGAGGACATCAGCGCGGCGTGCACCCGGCTGCGGGCCGCCAGGCCGTGCAGTTCGTAGAGCAGTCGGCAGCTCGCGTCGTCCGGCCCGGCGGGCAGCCCGGAGCGGAAGGCCCGGGCCAGGCGCTCCGCCGGGCCGGCGATCCGGGAGACGGCGCGCAGCCGGGCCGCGACGTAGCGGTCGACCAGGGTCCGGTGCAGTTCGTAGACCAGGTCGTCGGTGTTCGCGTAGTGGTACAGCACCGACCCGGGCGAGACACCCGCCTCGCCCGCCACCGCCCGCACCGTCAGCGCGGACAGCCCGCTGCGCAGCAGGGCGCGCTCGGCGGCCTCGACGAGTTCGGTACGGCGCTTGGCGGAGTCACGGCGGGCGGTCACCCGGCCATCATCGCCCACCGGCGGGAGCGGGCGAAGCGCCGGGGACGGCCGACGGCAGGACGGCAGGACGGCAGGGACGGCAGGGACGGCGGGGACGGGTGCGGCGGGGCCCGGCCCGGGGAGGCGGTGCCACGGGACGGGCCGGAGGCGGGCGGGCAACGGCGGGGGCAACGAAGCGGGCCGGGCGAAGCGGGCCGGGCGACGGGACGTCAGGTCGCGGGCGCGTCAGGCGCGTTCGCGGGCGGTGACGGTGGCGGCGTGCGCCGGGAAGTCCTCGTGGGCGGCGAAGGCGGTGACGATCGGGGCGAGGCGGCGGAAGGCGGCCTCGTCGAGGCGGGCGACGGCGATCCTGGTCAGGTAGGTGGCGGCGGTGACGCCGCTGACCCGGCGGGCGTAGCCGGAGGTGGGGAGGGTGGCGGGGGTGCCGATGGCGAAGTTGGAGGCGGCCATGGTGGTCCACTGGCCGAGCAGGACGGTGCCCGCGTGGCGGACCCCGGGCAGCCAGGACTCCGGTTCGGCGACGGCGAGTTGGAGGTGCTCGGGGGCGTAGGCGTTGGCGATCTCCAGCGCCTCGGCGCGGTCGGCGGCGAGCAGGACGCCGCCGTTGCGGAGGATCGACGCGGCCGCGTATCCGGCGCGCGGGGCGGGCAGCGCGGCGAGCTGCTCGGCGACGTGCGCGGCGGCCTCGGCCAGCACCCGCGGGTCGGTGCCGACCAGGACGGCGGAGGAGTCGGGGCCGTGCTCGGCCTCGTTGACCAGGTCGACGGCGAGCAGCCGGGGGTCGGCGGAGGAGTCCGCGAGGATCAGGGCGTCGCTCGGGCCGAAGCCCGGTTCGGCGACGCAGCCGAGGCGCTGCGCCTCGGCCTGGGCGGCGGCGACGGCGGGACTGCCCGGGCCGACGATCCTGCCGACGGCCGGGACCGTCGCCGTCCCGCAGGCCAGCGCGGCCACGCCCGCGGGGCCGTTGCACCGGTAGACCTCGCTGATGCCCAGCTCCTCGGCGACCACCAGCACCGCCGGGTCGACCCGGCCGTCGCCGCCGGGGGCGGGGGGCACCAGGACGGCGATCCGCTCGACGCCCGCGACCACGGCGGGCGTGCCGGTCTGGATCAGCACCGAGGGGAACGAGCCCTTGCCGGACGGCACGAACAGGCCGACCGAGTCGATCGGGCGGACGATCTCGCCGGTCTCCACCCCGTCCGCCGCGCGCCGCCACTCCCCGCGCGCCAGCACCGCCTCGTTGAACGCCCGCACCTGCCCGATCGAGGCCCGCACCGCCACCACCAGCTCCTCCGGCAGCCCGGCCCGCGCCCGCGCGAACTCCTCCGCCCCGACCCGCAGCCGCCCCGCCGTCAGCTCCACCCCGTCGAACCGCCGGGTCGCGTCCAGCACCGCCGCGTCCCCCCGCACCCGGACGTCCTCCACCAACTCCCGGATCGCCCCCCGCAACTCCCCGCCCACCGCCCCGCCCCGCTCCAGCAGCCCCCGCCGCTCCCCCGCCGCCAGCGCGGACCAGCGACGGACCTGGGGGGTCAGGGCGCTCACGGAACTCATGGGGGTTCTCCTTCAGCGGTCGGTGCTGCTCGGCAACTTTGAACAAGTGTTCAGAAGTTTCCGACCGCCATCAACCGGTTTTACCGGAGCAGATCCCTCAAATTGTTGATCGGGTGTTCAGTTTCCGGTCAGGTGGGCTTCGGGGTGTAGCGGGCGAGGAAGAGGTCGACGCCGGCGGTGATCTGGGCGTCGAGGGCGGGGAGGTCGAGGGGGGTGGTGGGGGCGAAGGTGTGGACGAGTTGGGGGATGCCGACGGTGGTGGCGACGAGTTGCTGGACGGCGAGGCCGGGGTCGGGGACGTCGAGGGCGCCGCGGGCGGTGAGGTCGGTGAGGAGGTCGATCAGGGGGCGGTTGTTCATGTCGTAGGTGACGCGGTACCAGAGGCCGCCGAGTTGCGGGAAGCGGTCGATCTCGCCGATGACCAGGCGGCGCAGCGACATGATGCCGGGGCTGAGCAGGATGCGGGCCAGCGCCGCGGTGTGGCGGATCAAGCCGGTGCGCAGGTCGGGGGCGGCGGCGACGGTGGCGGCGGCCGGGGGGAGGTCGGCGTAGGTGGTGGGGAGGACGCCGCCGACGACGGCGAGGAAGAGGCGCTCCTTGCTGCCGACGTGCTTGTAGACGGTGGCCTTGGAGACGCCGGAGCGCTTGGTGATGGCGTCCATCGAGGCGGCCGAGTAGCCCTCGGCGAGGAATTCGGCGAGGGCCGCGTCGATGATGGCGCGGCGCTTGCGGGTGCTGGCCTCGGACGGGTCCGGGATGGTCGGGATGCCGTACTCGTCGAGCGGATCGGGGGTGGTCTCGGCGGGCATGGTGCGGTCCCTTCGCGGTGGGTGGGCGGGCGGTGCCGTCCCGGGAGGGGGACGGATCGGGTCGATCGCCCCGTCAGTGTATGAACTGAACAGTTCGGTCGACAACGGACGCGAGCACCGGCCCGGCCGCCACTCCCAGCGGGAAGGCCAGGTTGAACAGGCCGATCGCCGCGCCGCGCCGCTCGGCGGGCACCGCGTCGGCGGCGAGCGCCGTCAGCCGCCCCTGCCCGCCCGCCGTGACCAGCGCGCTGACCAGCGAGCCCGCCGCGACCGGCGCCGCCCAGGGCGCGAGGGCCGCGACCGCGGCGGCCGCCAGCGAGGCGGCGGCCAGCACCGCGGGACGCTGCCCGGGCCGGACCACCCGGGTGGCGAGCAGCGCGCCGGTCAGCGCGGCGCCGGAGACGGCCAGCGCGGTGGGCAGCGGCGCCCAGCCGGTGAGCCCGGCGACCCGGCGCGGGACGCCGTACACCAGCGCGAAGTTGACGGTGGCGAGCAGCAGCATCAGCGCGGCGGCCCGCCGGAAGGCCGGCACCCGGAGCAGGTCGAGCGGCAGCACCCGCCCGGGCGCGGCCGGGCCCGCCGCGCCGGACCGGGCCGCCCGCAGCGCCGCCGGGACGACCGCGAGTCCGAGCAGCGGCAGCACCGTCGCGGCCCGCCAGTCGAGCGCCTGGGCGGCCAGCGCGCCGACGGACAGCCCGACGATGCCGCCCGCCGCGTTGCCGACCGCGACCCGTCCGGCGGCCCGGCCGCTGCGGTCCCGGCCAGCGATCCGGAACGCCGCGAGGGTCAGCCCGGCCGCGCCGACCGCCTCCACCGCGCGCCCCGCGAGCAGCACCGGCAGCAGCGGCGGGGCCGCCAGCAGGACGGCCGCGCCGAGCGCCACCAGGACGGCGCCGAGCCGGACCATCCGCTCCGGCCCGCCGCGCCGGGCGAGCGCCGACATCAGCGGCGTGCCGACCACCAGCCCGATCCCGTACCCGGTCAGCAGCCAGGCGGCCGTCCCGACCGGGACGTGCAGGACCTCGGCGACGGCGGGCAGCGCCAGGCCCGGCCCGGAGATGCCAGCCGCGGCCGTCCCGGCGAGCAGCACGGCGGGGAGGGTGGTCGGGGCGGGAAGGGCGGCGGTCCGGAGGGCGGGGGCGGCGGAACGGGGGGCGAGGAGCTGGTGGGCGTTCACGGTGGAAGCACTTCCGTTCACGGGATTTCGCGGGATCTCACGGGATTTCGCGGGACTTCACAGAGGGCGTGCGGGACGGGCGGGGCGGGGGCTCACTGCGGCATGACGCCCATCGCGCCGCGGGCGAAGTCCTGCTGGGCCTGCCGGAGTTCGGCGGCGGTGTTCATCACGAACGGGCCGCTGCGGGCGACCGGTTCGCCGATCGGCTCGCCGGTCAGCACCAGCACCTCGGCGGGCCCGTTCTCGGCCCGGACGGTGAAGCGCTCGCCGTCGGCGAGCACCGCGAGGTGCCCGTCCGGCAGTTCGGTGCCGCCGACGGTGGCGCGGCCGGTGAGGACGTAGACGGCGGCGTTGTGGTGGGTGGGCGCGGTGAACTCGGCGCGGCCGCCGGCGTCCAGCCGGGCGTGGGCGACCAGGACCGGGGTCAGGGTCTCGAACGGGCCGGTGGCGCCGTGGGTGGAGCCGGCGATGACGGTGATCCGGGCGCCGTCGGCGGTGACGGCCTCGGGCAGGTCGCCGGCCTCGGCGTTCTGGCTGCGCGGGGCGGTCCACTTGTGCCGGGCGGGGAGGTTCACCCAGATCTGCAGCATGTGCTGGAGGCCGCCGGCGGCGAGGAACTCCTCGGTGGGCAGCGCCTCGTGGACGATCCCGGAGCCCGCCGTCAGCCACTGCACCCCGCCGGCCCGGACCACGGCCCGGTGGCCGCGCGAGTCGGCGTTGGCGATGTCGCCGGCGATCACGTACTGGATCGTCTCGAAGCCGCGGTGCGGGTGCGGCGGCGCGCCCTTGGCCTCGCCCGGCGCCAGCTCGACCGGCCCGACCTGGTCGACCATCAGGAACGGGTCGAGGAAGGGCAGTTGCTCGGTCGGGAAGGGCCGGCGGACCGGGAATCCGGCGCCCTCGTAGGTGTGGAACGGGCTGACGGTGCGGGTGACGGTGCGCTCGGGGGCGGCGCCGGGGGCGGTGGCGGCAGCGTCGGTGGCAGTGGCAGTGGTGGTGGCAGGGGTGGTGGCCGCGGTGGCGGCGGGTGCGGTGGTCATGGCTCTACTGAACTAGACGGACCAGTTCACTGTCAAGACTGAACCGTTCCGTTGACAAGACTGAACCGAATCGTTTAGTTTTCTCGGCGTCGGAACAACCGCCGCACCACTCGCCCCAGGGGGACCACCATGACCGGCTCCAAGATCTTCGCCATCTCCGGCTCGCTCCGCGCCGACTCGCACAACACCCGACTCCTGCACGCCGCGCAGAAGTTCACCCCCGTCGACCAGCAGATAGAGATCTACGAGGGCCTGCGCGACATCCCCCCGTACGACTACGACCTGGACACCCCGGAGCTGCGCCCCGCCGTCGTCGAGGACCTGCGCCGCCGGGTCGCCGAGGCCGACGGCCTGCTGATCGCCACCCCCGAGTTCAACTACTCGATCCCCGGCGTGCTGAAGAACGCGCTGGACTGGCTGAGCACCGACTGGACCCGCACCGAGGGCCTGCCGCTGCACCGCAAGCCCACCGCGATCCTCGGCGCCGCCCCCACCAACTTCGGCAGCGTCCGGGCCCAACTCGCCCTGCGCCAGGTGTTCGTGTGGACCGAGAGCGACGTGGTGGTCAAGCCCGAGGTGATCGTCTTCCGGTCCCACGAGCGCTTCGACGCCGACGGCAACCTGACCGACGAGACCACCGTCGGACTGCTCCGCGGCCTGCTCACCGCCCTGCAGGACAAGATCGACGCCCGCTGAGGACGGCCCGCCGCCCCGCGCCCGCCCGCCCACCTCCCGGAGGGTCCGCCATGACCATCCCCGTCACCGCCACCCACCTCGGCACCGCCACCCTGCTGCTGCGGATCGGCGACCTGACCGTCCTCACCGACCCGGCGCTCGACCCCGGCCCCGCCGACTACCCCGCGGCCCGGCCGCTGCGCCGACTGGCCGGACCGGCCCTGCCGGCCGACCGGCTGCCGCCCGTCGACCTGGTGCTGCTCTCGCACGACCAGCACAGCGACAACCTCGACCCGACCGGCCGCACCGTACTGGCCCGGGCCCGGACGGTGCTCACCACGCCCGAGGCCGCCGGACGCCTCGCCGCCGAGCACTCCTCCGGCCCGGTCCGCGGCCTCGCCCCCTGGGAGAACCACCGGATCACCGCGGGCCGCACCACCGTCACGGTCACCGCCGTCCCCGCCCGGCACGGCCCCGCCGGCACCGAGGCCGTCACCGGGCCGGTCACCGGCTTCGTGGTCGAGTACGAGGGCGGCGCGCTGTACGTCTCCGGCGACACCGTCCGCCACGAGGCGCTGGACGCCGTCGGCGCCCGCTTCGACCTCGACATCGCCTTCCTGCACCTCGGCGACGCGCACTTCCCGGGCACCGGCGAGCCGGCGTTCTCGATGAGCGCCGCGGAGGGCGCCGCGCTCGCCCGCACCCTCGGGGCCCGCACCGTCGTCCCCGTCCACTACGAGTCCTGGGCGCACCTCGCCGAGGACCCGGCCCGGATCGACGCGGCCTTCGCCGCCCCCGACCTGGCCGGCCGCCTGCTCCGCCTCACCCCCGGCGTCGCCACCGCGATCCGGTCCGGCGCACCGGCGGCCGCCGCGCCGTCCGGGGCCGCCCCGAACCCGAAGGAGAACACCGGCACCGTGTCCAGCACCGGCTCCGTGTCCAGCACCGGCTCCGTGTCCAGCACCGGCTCCGCGCCCGCCGAGGTCCGGCACCGCACCGTCGAGGTCAAGGGCCTGCCCGTCTTCTACCGGGAGGCCGGCGACCCGGCCAACCCCACCCTGGTCCTGCTGCACGGCTTCCCGAGCAGCTCCTCGATGTTCCGCAACCTGCTGCGCGACCTCGCCGACTCCTACCACCTGATCGCGCCCGACCACCTCGGCTTCGGCCGCTCCGCGACCCCGCCCGTCGAGGAGTTCGCGTACAGCTTCGAGAACCTCACCGACCACACCCTGGCCCTGCTCGACACCCTCGGCGTCGACCGGTTCGCGCTGTACCTCCAGGACTACGGCGCGCCGATCGGCCTGCGGATCGCCTCCCGGCACCCCGAGCGGGTCACCGCGCTGATCTCGCAGAGCGGCAACGCCTACCTGGAGGGCTTCACCCCGTTCTGGGACGTGCTGTTCGCGCACGCCGCCGACCGGGCCGCCCACGAGCCCGCCGTCCGGGAACTGCTCACCGCCGGGGCCACCCGCTGGCAGTACACCCACGGCGTCCCCGCCGACCGCCTCGACCTGGTCTCCCCCGACACCTGGACCCTCGACCAGGCCGGGCTCGACCGCCCCGGCAACCGGGAGATCCAGCTCCAGCTGTTCTGGGACTACCAGTTCAACCTCGACGGGTACCCCGCGTTCCAGGAGTACTTCCGCACCCACCGCCCGCCGACCCTGGTCGCCTGGGGCCGCCACGACGAGATCTTCGGCCCCGCCGGCGCCACCGCCTTCGCCCGCGACCTGCCCGACGCCGAGATCCACCTGCTGGACGCCGGCCACTTCGCCCTCGAGACGCACGGCCCCGAGATCGCCGCCCTGATCCGCGACTTCCTCGGCCGGACGCTCTGACCCCCCGTCACGCCGGGGCCCGCCCCCTGTCGCCAGGAGGCGGGCCCCGGTGCGTGCCTGCGACCGCCCCGCTCAGCGGCCGGGCCTGCGCATCGTCCGGATCTCGCCGCCCAGGCTGTCGGCCCGCGAACCCACCGCGTCGATCCGGCCGACCGTGTCGGCCTCGTTCGCCGCGTGGTTCTCCGCCATGATCTGCAACTTCTGGCCGACCTCGCCGAGGCGCTGCGCCAGCGAGTCCATCGACTCCTGCATGCCGTCCCGCAGGCCCTCGTACACGATGCCGAACTTCTCGCCCAGGTCGTCGTCGCCCCACGGCGGCTCGCTGCCGCCCTCCAGCCCCTCCAACCGCGACTTCGCCTGATCGGCGACCCGCTGGAACGCGGCGGCCACCGACTCCAGGCTCCGGCCCTCCGCGCGCAGGTTGGCCTCGTCGACGACGATCTGCTGTGACATCCGGACTCCCCCGTCCCGCTACGGCACCATGACCGTGCCGCACCAACCGACCTGACCTTGCATCCGACCTCGGACCCGACTGCCGCTACCGCCGCCCGTCCCCGGTCGAACAGCGATCGTACGTCCCCGACCGCCCGCCTGGCCACGCGCGGTCGACCGACCGCACCGGCAGGACTCTCTCCCACTCACCGGGTCGGGAACTCGCCGACCCGGGCGCCGTCGAGCAGGCGCTTCGGGAGGTAGGGCGACTCGACGTCGAGCGGGAACTTGCCGTCGAAGGCGTGGCAGGCCACCGCGAGCGGGCCGAGCGCGACCGCGGCGGAAGTGTTCGACGACCAGGCCTCGTTCGAGGTCCAGTACGACTTGTGGAACTCCAACGCCTTGACCAGGGACGGCCCGAACTCGTCCTCCCGCTTGCGCAGCAACAGGTAGAACAGGTGCAGCGGCGGGTACAGCAGGTAGTCGACCACCTCGGGCGGGGCAATGTGCGGGGCCGACGGGTCCGAGGCCGCGAACGCGACCTCCAACTTGTCCAGCAGATCCGGACGACGCAGCCAGTACGTCTGCAGCACGTCGATCCAGGCGTACAGGAACTCGTCGTACACCCCCTCCTGCACCCGCAACCGCTCCAACGGGATCTCGCACAACCGCTTGATCCGCTCCTGGTCCCGGCAGACCATCGCCAAGTAGAGCGTACTCAACCAGGTGTCCGCATTGGCATACGTCCGCCGCCCCATCGCCGGAACCGACCGCATCCGACCGTCGATGAAACAGTCGACCGTCCCCTCCTCCACCCCCGTCACCGCGAACAACGCCGAACCCACCTGCAACGCCGCCACCGTGGCCTGCCACGTCTCCAACCGCCCCGCCTCCGGATCAGCCAAGCAGTGGTTCCACCACGCCGAAAGCGCACTGCTGAACGCCAGATCGATCAGATCCGCCGAAGCTTCGAGCTTGTCGACCCGCCGCGCCACCCGGCCGCTCAACCGGTCGGCCAACTCCTCGGCATCAGACCGAGCCACCAGATGCCGGGCCATGTCCATGGTCATGAAGGAGCCTTCACAGGTGTGCCCTCCGGTTCCTTGTCCGCTTCACGTCCTTGGTCACCGGGTCGGGAACTCGCCGACCCAGGCACCCTTGAGCAGGTAGATCGGCAAGTACTCGGAGTCGACGTCGATCGGCATGTCGGCGTCGAAGGCCAGGCAGGCCATCGCCAGCGGGGCGAGTGCCACCAGCCCCTCCGACTTCAGCGCCCGGGCCTCGTTCCCCATCCAGTATTCCTTGTGCCAGGTCAGCGCGGTGGCCAGGGACTTGTTGAACTCCTCGGTCTCCCGGTGCAGGTAGAGCCGGAACAGCTCCAGCGGCGGGTGGAGCAGCTTGAGCATCACTTCCCTGCTCGCCACCCGGGCGTGCTCCGGCGCCGTCCCCTCGATCGCGGCGACCAGCGTGTCCCATGCCTCGGGCCGATGCTCCCAGGCCAGTTGCAGGGTCTCGATCCACTTGTACACGTACTCGTCGATCTCGGCGCCGGACGCCCGGAGGAACTCGACCGGCACTGACAGGAGTTGACGGATTCGCTCCTTCTCGCGGCAGATCACCGCGAGGTAGAACGCGTTCAGCCACAGCACGGGATCCAAGTACTCCTGCGGCCCCGTGGCCGGCAGTTCCAGCACCTCACCGTCGGTGCCGACCCGACAGTCCACCGGGCCGGACTCCGCCGTCGCGGACTCGAACAGCGCCGCCCCGATCTGCATCGCCAACACCCAGGAGTCCCAGGTCTCGTACAGGTTGGCCTTGAAGTCGAGCTGGCAGCGCCGCTTCGCCAGGTCCAACGCGTAGTCCAGGGCGTCGGCCCGGTCGTCCTCGGAGTCCGGCATCCCCGCCACCAGTTCCGCGACAACGGCGGCCCGCCCCGCGAGGGACGCTTCGGTGGGAACGCCCAGCACCTCGTGCCGCGCAATCTGCTCGTTCATCACATTCCGTTCTTCCAGGCGTGGTCGAGCAGGTACTTCGGGAGGTACGGCGACTCGACGTCGAGCGGGAACTTGCCGTCGAAGGCGTGGCAGGCCACCGCGAGCGGGCCGAGCGCGACCGCCCCTCTGCTGTCGGCCGCTCGCTTCTCCGTCTCCGTCCAGAACCTCTTGTGGAATTCGAGCGCCTCGGCCAGAGCGGGCCCGAACTCCTCCTCGCGCTTGCGCAGCACCTGGTGGAAGAGGTGCAGGGGCGGACAGAACAGCAGGTTGATCGCCTCGAAGGCCGCCGGGTCGGCGGCCTCCGAATGGGACGCTTCGAAAGCGATCTCCAACTTGTCCAGCAGGTCCGGCCGTTGCAGCCAGTAGCTCTGCAGGGCGTCGATCCAGGCGTAGAGGAACTCGTACACCCCCTCCCGGACCCGAAGTCGCTCAACCGGGATCTCGCACAACTTCCGCGCCCGCTCCTGGTCACGGCAGATCATCGCCAGATAGAACGCATCGAGCCAGTTACGAGCACCGGCGTACGTCCGTGGGCCCATCGCCGGGATCGACCGCATCCGACCGTTGATGAAGCAGTCGACCGTCCCCTCCTCCACCGCCGTCACCGCGAACAGCGCCGAACCCACCTGCAACGCCGTCACCGTGGCCTCCCACGTCTCCGGGCGCGCCGCCTCCGGATCGACCCGGCAGTGCATGTTCATCGACAGCCGAGCATGGTCGAACAGGATGTCGATGATCTCCGCCGACCCCTCCAGGAGGTCGACGAACGTCCCCACCTGCTCGGCCAGATCACGCGCGATGGTCGCGGTGTCGGGGCCGGCGGCGAGGTGACGGGCTACGGTCACGGTCATACAGTGGCCTTTGCAGGTGGGGCCGGCCCGGGTCAGCGGGTCGGGAACTCGCCGACCCAGGCGCCGTCGAGCAGGCACTCCGGGAGGTACTCGGACTCGACCTCGATGGCCATGCCCGCACCGTGCGCGAGCACGGCCATCGCGAGCGGGGCCAGGGCAACGAAGCCCTCGGGGCTCTGGGTCCGGGCCTCGTTGGCCGTCCAGTACTCCTGGTGCCAAGTGAGCGCGGTGGCCAGGGACTTGTTGAACTCCTCGGTCTCCCGGCGCAGGTAGAGCTGGAACAGCTCCAGCGGCGGGTAGAGCAGCTTGAGCATCACTTCCTTGCTCGCCACCCGGGCGTGCTCCGGCGCCGTCCCCTCGATCGCGGCGACCAGCGTGTCCCACACCCCCTGCCCGCCGTCCCAGGTCAGCCGCAGCGCCTCGATCCACCGGTAGACGTACTCGTCCATCTCGGCGCCCGAGGCGCGCAGGAACTCGGCCGGTACCGCCATGAGCTGGCCGATCCGCTCCTCCTCGCGGCAGATCACCGCGAGGTAGAACGCGTTCAGCCAGGTCAGCGGGTTCAGGTAGTCCTGCGGCCCGGTGGCCGGCAGCTCCAGCACCTCGCCGTTCGTCCCGACCCGGCAGCGCACCGGGCCGGACTCCGCCGTCGCGGACTCGAACAGCGCCGCCCCGATCTGGGTCGGCAGCACCCAGGCGTGCCAGGTCGGATTCGTCCCGGCGTCCGGGTCGAGCAGGCAGCGCCGCTTCGCCAGCCCGAGCGCGTAGTCGAGCACCTCGGCCCGGTCGTCCTCGGAGTCCGGCATCCCCGCGACCAGCTCCGCGACGATCGCCTCCAAAGGCTCCAGGGAACGTTCGGAGTGGTCGCCCCGCACCTCGTGCCGGGCAATGCGGACGGTCATCGGGCACCGCCGGACTGACGGGGCGTCACGGCCGTCACGTCGGGAACTCGCCCAGCCACTCGTGGTTGAGCAGGTACTTCGGGAGGTACGGCGACTCCACGCCGAGCGGGAACTTGCCGTCGAAGGCGTGACAGGCCATAGCAAGTGGGCCGAGCGCGATCGCCCCTCTGGTGTCAGTCGCCCGCTTCTCCGTTTCCGTCCAGAACCTCTTGTGGAATTCGAGCGCCTCGACCAAGGCAGGCCCGAACTCCTCCTCGCGCTTGCGCAGTACCTGGTAGAAGAGGTGCAACGGCGGATAGAACAGCAGGTTGATTGCCTCGGAGGCCGCCGGGTCGGCGGCATCCGGATAGGACGCTTCGAAAGCGATCTCCAACTTGTCCAGCAGGTCCGGCCGTTGCAGCCAGTAGCTCTGCAGGGCGTCGATCCAGGCGTAGAGGAACTCGTACACCCCCTCCCGAACCCGAAGTCGCTCAACCGGGATCTCGCACAACTTCCGCGCCCGCTCCTGGTCACGGCAGACCATCGCCAGATAGAACGCATCGAGCCAGTTACGAGCACCGGCGTACGTCCGTGGGCCCATCGCCGGGATCGACCGCATCCGACCGTTGATGAAGCAGTCGACCGTCCCCTCCTCCGCCGCCGTCACCGCGAACAGCGCCGAACCCACCTGCAACGCCGTCACCGTGGCCTCCCACGTCTCCAGGCGCGCCGCCTCCGGATCGACCCGGCAGTGCATGTTCATCGACAGCCGAGCATTGTCGAACAGGATGTCGATGATCTCCGCCGACCCCTCCAGGAGGTCGACGAACGTCCCCACCTGCTCGGCCAGATCCTTGGCGATGGCCTGACTGTTGGGCTCGGGTTCGATGTGACGGGCAACAGTCACGGTCACGGAAGAGTCCCCTTACTGATGTCAAACCGCCGGTACTGCAGGCCAGTATAGCTTCCGCTATTCTTCTCGCCCTTCACAACGATGTACTCCAGATTTCCCGTGTGAAGCGCCGTAATAATTTTCGTCACAAGTTTGGTTTCGCCGCGCTCGGTCATCTCCCTGATGATGTCATTGAAATACTCCCTGCTCCCCTGCGAAACAATGTTGCGCTCGCCGTTCGCCTCGACTATCCGCGAGCCGAGCTTGGTGTCGGTGCTGCTCTTGGCTTCGACAACGACGACCCGGCCATCGTCATTCGTCCACACCTGGTCGAACTGGTCGTTTCCGTTCGCCGGACCGAGCAGCGGCTCATCGGTGAAGCCCTCGTATTTCTCGGCGATGTAATGATGCCTGGCCGCCGCTTCCCCGAATGCCTCGGTGGCCTCTCCCATCGCGGTATGGGTCTTCTTGTAGGCCGTCTGGGCTTCGGGCAGGCCGGATTCGTCCCGCCACTTCCTGGTTTTATTGTCCACATCGATGGCGTCGTGGCGCCTCTTCGCGAATCCGTCGAGTTCGCCTCGCCGCTCATCGCTGGTGACGGTCTCCCGTCCCATCGGGACGTAGTCCGGGTCGAGGTAGTGCGGCTCGGGCGGCTCCGGGGCGTCCTTGGCCCTGATCCATGGCGCGTCCGGTTTCAACTGCATGAGTTGCGGCGGCGTCTGCCCGCTCTCGTCCTTTGTGGCGAGCAGCAGCCGGCGGCCGTTCTTGTCGTAGTACTTCTCCCGGTACCCCGCCTCCTCGTTGGCGCGGTAGACCTGGATCTGCTCGATCTGGTCCTTGGTGAGACCGGGTCGGCCGTAGATGTCCGGCGGGTCGCCCATGAAGTCGGGGCGCTGCACCCTCAGCCGGTCGGCGTCGGGTTGACCGTCCGGCGCGTTCGGGTCCGGATGCGTACTGTCGCCGGCCGCCTCGGCCGGGGCGCGGCGGTCGTGGGACGGGTCGGTGTCGTGGGACGGGTCGGCGTGGTGGTCGGGCGTGACCGGGTTGCGGTCCGGGCCGAGCGGGACGGCGAAGACGCCGTGGTCGCCGCTGTGCAGGGGCTGGTCGGAGCGGCGCCCGGTCTGGGCGTCGATGTAGGTGATCTTCCCGTTGTGGTTGACCGCGTTCCAGGCGTGCGCCCGGCCGTCGGCGTCGCGGGTGATGATCACCGCCTGCGAGCCGTGGCCGCTGCGCCGGAGGGTGTCCTCCAGGCGGCGGTAGGCCGCCGGTCCGTCGCCCAGGTCGGAGAACTTCGCGCCCAGCGCGTTCTCGATCCGGTCGCGGCCGTTGCGCTCGCCCCGGTCGGACGGGTTGCCGTCCGCGTCGTGGTCGGGCGTCCGGGCCGCCGCCGGGGTGGGGTGCCCCGAGTAGGTGTCGACGGTCGCCAGCGCGACGTCCACGCAGTTGTTGCGCCGCCCCGGCTCGTTCGGGTCGCCGTTGACCGCCCGCGGCCAGTCGCTCTCCGGGTCCGGGTGCCGCTGCGGCCGCCCGTCGGCGTCGCGCGGCACCGAGTCCTCCACCCGCTGCCGGTCGTGGGCCCCCGGCTCGACCAGCCCGCCCGGCTCCCCGTACGGACGGTCGGCCGTGGCCGGCCGCGACGGGTCGTGCGCCGGGGTCTCGTCGGGACGGTGGGTGGGCGCAGGGGAATCGGACGGGTGGGTGGCGGGAGCGGCGGGAGCCGAGTCGGTGGGACGGGAGTCCGGGTGACGCGGGTCGGTGGCACGGGGATCGGCGGTACGGGGGTCCGTCGAGCGCGGGTCCGGATGCGTCGGGTTGTCGCGGGTCGGGGCCGTCGGCGTGTGGTCCGCCGGACGGGGCTGCGCCGGGACGGTGCCGGGGCGTTGCGTGGAGTCCGGACGCGGGGTCGGCGTGCGGTCGGCACCGTCCGGGCGCGACGGGGCATCCGAACGCGGGTGTGCCGGACCGGAGTCGGGCCGCCGGGCGGAGTCCGGGTGGGCGGGGGTCGCGGGCTGGCGGCCCCACGGGGCGGTGCGGGGGTCCGGGCGGCCGGTGGTGGGCTGCTGGCCCAGGGTGACCGGGCGGTCGGGGCGGGGCGCGTCCGTGGGCGGCCGGTGGGTGGGAGTGGCAGCCGGCGGCGTGGCGCCGGTGGGCCGGTCGCTCCTCGGGGTGGCCGAACTCGTGGGCCCCGCGGTCGGGTTGACGGGCGGCATGCCGGTCGGACCGGTGGCCACGGGTCCGGTGGTCGGGTTCGGCTGGGGCGTGCCCTGCGGCGGGACGTCCGCGTGCGGTGCGCGGGTCGGCGGCGCGTCCGCGACGGCGGTCGAGGCGGTCTGGACGTTGGCCCGCGGAGCCTCGTGCTCGGCGTTCTGGCGGGACGGGTCGGCCGCCGGGCCGGGCACGTGCGGCACCCCCGGGACCGGCGGCGTCTGTGCCCCCGGCGTCTCGTGCTGCGGTACGGCGGCCGGACGGGTGTGCTCCGGGCCGGTCGGCGCGCTCGGGGCAGGACGAGGGCCCCCGCCGGGCGCGACACCCGACGCCTCGTCGGCCGGGCGGCCCGGCCCCCGCGACTCGGCCTCCGGCCGGGGACCGGGGGCGGCGGCCTCGTGCCCGTCCCCCCGCGGGTCGGCACCCACCGGGTGCGGGGCCGGGTTCGGCACCGCGCCGCCCTGCGGACGCGAATCCGGCGTCGGGGCGCTGTCGGGCTGCGCGTGCGGGGCCGAGCCATCACTGTGGGGTGCCGGGTTAGGCGTGCCGTCGGGCTGCGCGTGCGGAGCCGGACCGTCACCGTGGGGCGCCGGGTTCGGTGCCGCGCCACCTTGCGGGTGGGCACCCGGACCGGGCGTCGGAGTGCCGTCGGCCGGACGGGAGTCGGAAGTCGGCGTGCGACCCGACGGACCGTCGCCCTGCGGCCGCGCATCCGGCGCCGGGGCACCGTCGTTCCGCACCTGCGGGGCCGGGCCGTCACCGTGGGGCGTGGGGTTCGGCGTGCCGTCGGGCTGCGCGTGCGGAGCCGGACGGGAGTCGGGAGTCGGCACCTGCCCCTGCGGACGCGCATCCGGCGTCGGGCCATTGTCGGTCTGCGCGTGCGGAGCCGGACCGTCGCCGTGGGGCGCCGGGCGCGAGTCGGGGGTCGGTGCCTGACCCGACGGAGCGTCACCGTGCGGACGGGAGTCCGGGGCCGGGGTGCTGTCGGTCTGCGCGTGCGGAGCCGGGCTCGGGGACGGGGACGGGCTCGGGGTCGGGGCCGGGCTCGGGGCCGGGGTCGTGTCCGGGGTGAGGCGGGTGCCGAAGGGGTCGGACTGGTCGGTGGAGCGGTGGTCGGCCGTGGGGGCGGGCGCGGGGCGCGGGGCGCTGTCGGGGCGGGTGGTGCTGTTGTCGCCGGTCGAGGAGGTGGGCGAGGTCGGTGACGTGGGGTGCGAGGTGGGGGTGTTGGTGCCGCCGGGGGTGGTCGGCGAGGGGGTGGGGGCGGTCCGTCCGCCACCGCTGTTGTCACCGCCGTTCGGCGTGCTGCCCTCGTTGCCGCCGGTGCGGTTCCCGCTCCCGCTCCCGTTGCCGTTGCCGTTCCCGTTGCCGTTCCCGTTCCCGTTCCCGTTGCCGTTCTCGCCGGTGCCGGAGTCGCCGGAGTTCCCGGAGTTGCCGCTCTCGTTGCCGTCCCCGTGGCCCGCCGCGCTGTCGGCGCGGTGGCGGACCGCTCCGCCGGCGCGGGAGCCGACGCCGTCGCGGAGGCTCTCGGTGAAGGTGTCCTGCCAGTTCTTGGCGGCGTCGACGCCGTCCTCGATGCCGCGCTTGGCGGTGCGGCCGAGGTCGTAGCCGTCCTGGGCGCCGAAGCCCTGGTTGACGGTCTGGGCGATCAGGTCGCTGATCATGCCCTGGACGGCGGAGACGATCGGGTCCTTGAGGGTCTCCATGATGGCTTCGATCAGCGCGTCGCGGAGTTCCTTGAGGAGCCGCCGGACGATCATCTTGGTGGCCTGGGTGGCGCCGAGCGCGCCGACTTCGGAGAGGCCGAAGGTGAACGGGGCGGCGGCCTGGGCGGCGATGATCTCGGCGGCCAGGATGACGAGTTGGGCGATGACGGCGATCTTGCAGGCGACCACGATCATGGCGGCGGCGTCGAAGGCCGTCGCGATCAGGCGGGCGGCCTGGGCGGCGTCGGCGAGGTAGCCGTCGCCGCCGGTGGTGAACTTGTCGAAGGCCTTGCCGAAGGCGTCGATGTCGTCGCCGAGGTTGGCGGAGCGGACGCTGGAGGCGGCGGACAGGGCCTGGTAGTTGATCTCGTCGACCTGGTCGGCGAAGTCGCGCCAGACCTGGGCGCATTCGCGGAGCTTGTCCTCGTCGGCCTTGGGCCAGTCGAAGCCGAGCATCTCCAGGACCCATTCGAGTCCGTCGGGCAGCATCATCGACACGAGTCAGTTCCCCCAACTGACGGGACCACCGGGGCCGGAGGGATCAGGACCGGTACCGGCGACCGGGGGCACAGACAACACGGACAGCACAGAAGGCGCGGAAGGCAAGGACAGTACGGGCAGGGACAGATAAGTCGCTACATTAAACGACCAGTCAAATGATCCTACTCATCCGGCCAAGACAGTTCGCCACCGCCCGTACCCCGGGCGGCGGACCGGCGGACGGGGGCGGAGGGTACCCTCGGCCGGGATTTCACTGTCACGGAGGAGCAGAGGAGCAGCAGTGATCACCCAGGAACAGGCCCTCGCCACGGCCGAACGCTGGCTGAACGGCAGCGCGGCCGACGGGGGGCACCGGGAGGTGCGGTACCGGGAGTTCGGCCTGGGCTGGGCGGTGTGGGCCGCGCCGGCGCCGCTGGAGCGCGACCCGGTGACGGGCGAGCGGCGGCCGCCGGCGGATCTCGGTGACGCCTGCGGGGTGGTGGACCGGGAGAGCGGGGAGCTGAGCGTCTGGCCGTCGGTGCCGGTGGACGAGGTGATCGCGGGGTACGAGGCGCGGCACGCCGAGCGGGCGCACCGTGCGGACCCGCCCGCCACGGGGCCGGGCAACACGGCGGTGGCCACCTACGTGGACCCGGCGAGCGGGGAGGAGGCGATGCTCTACCGCCACGCGGGGCCGGGGCTGCCGCCGGTGGAGTACCAGGTGGCGGCGGAGCTGGCGCGGATCGGCGTCCCGGCGGGCAACGTGGTGGCGCTGCACACCGACCTGCGGCCGGCCACCCTGCCGGGCGGGTACACCGCGGCGCTGGTCGAACGGGCGTTCCCGAACGCGGAGTTCTCCTGCTCGCACACCTACGGGATCTTCGCGGAGGAGCGTGCCGAGGGCGTCGCGGCGCTGGTCGAGCACGCCGGGCGGACGGCCCGGCTGGCCGGGCAGCAGCCCCCGCCGCGGCCGCGCCGGGTTCCGGCGCCGCAGCCCGGCGAGGTCGCGGCGGCGGAGCCGGTGCGGGACGTGGCGCTCGGCCGGCGGATCGCCGAGGTGCTGGGCGAGGTGGTCCGGTACGACGCCGACGACATCGCCGCCAGCGCCCTGCCGGCGGCCGCCCGGACCACCCTGACCTGGGCCGGACTGCCCGCCGCCGTCACGCTGTTCTTCGCCGCCGACCGGCCGGACGGCCCGCCGCCGGGCGGCCTGTTCGCCGACCTGCGCACCCATCTGACCGCCACTGGGACGGAGTTGGAGCCGCAGCTGCTGGACGTGCTGGCGGGGTGGACCCGGATCGGGTCGGACGGCCTGTGCGTGGTCGCCGTGCAGTGCGGCGGCGACGAGCGGGACGCGGGCTCGGTCTGGGCCGTGCACCCGCGCACCGGCAGCGGCCGCTACGTCAGCGACTCGGTGGCCTCCTTCCTGCGCGGCCTGGACGCCCTGGTGACGGCGCGGGCCGCGCTGCCGGGCCTCGACCCGTTCGCGGCCGGCGCGGCGGTGGCGGCGCTGCAGCAGGAGTTGGCGGCGATCGACCCGCGCGCCTTCCACAAGGACTCGACCTGGTGGAACGTCGTGGTGGAGCAGATGTGGCACGGCCTGTTCTGAATCCGCTTCCGATCCGCTCCTGACCCGTTCCTGTTCCGTTCCTGACCCACCGGCACCCCCCGGGCGCGCATCCGGGGGACACCGGGAGGTCACGGGGTCTCGCCCGCGTGCGCGAAATCGCACGGCCAGGCGGCGCAGAGCGGGGGCGTCGCCGGGCCGGGGGCGGCGCGGGCTCCTCTTGCATGGGCCGCATGGCAACACTTCGACACGGACCCCGCCCGTCCGGCCACCGCCCGTCCGGACCCCGCCCGCCCGGGCCCCCCGCGCTGCTCCCGTGGGTGCGGCAGACCTGTGCGCCCAAGCGGCCGCCGACCGTTCCGACCGCGGCCTGGCGGTCGCTGCTGGCGATCGGCGGGCCGGTCGGCGGCGGGCTGCTGGTCGGCCGTCCGCTGGAGGGGGTGATGGTCGCCCTCGGGGCGCTCTCCGCGGTGCTGACCGACGTGGCGGCCGGGTACCGGCACCGGGCGGTCACCATGGCGGTGCCTCAACTGCTGGGAATGGTCGGGGCGTTCGCCATGCTGGCGGCGCACGGCGGGCCGCTGGAGGGGTGGGTGCTGCCCGCGCTGGGGGTGGTCGCGGGCGTGCTGTCCTGCCTCGGGCCGGAGGGCTCGCTGGCCGGGATGATCCTGCTGATGGACGCCGAACTGGTGCTCGACGTGCCGCTGCCGGGTCCGCTCTGGCACGGTCCGGCGCTGCTGCTGGGCGGTGCGCTGGCGGTGGTCGGGCTGGCGCTGGCCGGTCGGCCGCTGCGCGGCGACCGTCCCGAACGGGCGCTGCTGGCACAGTGCCTGACGGGTTGTGCGGAGGCGCTGGAGGCGGTCGGCCCGGCGGGCGCGGACCGGCGGCGGGCGCTGCACGAGGCGGTGGAGCGGGCCCGGCGCACCGTCGCGGTCGGCGGCAGCACGCTGCTGGGACGCCACCTGCCGGGCCTGCTGGTGCTGTCCGAGCTGGCCTCGGCGGCCGGGTCGCACGGGCTGCCGGTCGACCCGGCGCTGCCGGTCCGGCTGCGCGCCGAGGCGGCCGCGCTCACCGAAGGGCGCACGGGCGGGCGGGGGGCCGGGCCGGCCTGGCCGGTGGCGGGGTGCGCGTTCGAGGCGCGGATGGTGCGGGCCGCGCGGGCGGCGGTCGCCCCGGGGACGTCCCGGCCGCGCGCGACGGTGGCGGAGCGGCTGCGCCGACGGGCGGTGCGGCAGTGGCCGGTGGTGCGGCCGGTGCTGGCGGACCCGGGCTCCTGGCTGGCCGGGCTGCGGGTCGGCCTGGCCCTGCTGCTGGCCGGGGCGGCGGCGGCCCGGCTGCACCTGCCGCACCCGTACTGGGCGGTGCTGAACGTGACCTTCGTCTGCCGTCCGGACGTCGGGCCGGTCACCGGGCGGGCGCTGGAACGATTCGCCGGGACGGCGCTGGCGGCGCTGGCGAGCGGGCTGGTGCTGGCGTCCACCGGTTCGGCGTGGGCGCTGGTGGGGGTGCTGGCGGTGGCGGCCGGGCTGATCCCGGCGCTGGCCGGGACGGGCTACCTGTACCAGACCTCGGCGCTGGCGACGGTGGTGCTGATGGCCACCGAGCTGGCCGGTGACCCGGCGCTGCCGCTGCTCGGCCCGATCCTGGCGAACTGCGCGATCGGCTGCCTGGCCTCGGTGCTGGCCTGCGAGCTGTTCGGCGGCCGGACCCGGCAGCTGGTGCTGGCCCGCCGGCTGGCGGGGGCGGTCGAGCAGGCCGCGCTGACCCTCGGGCCGGGGCGTCCGCGCCCCGCCTCGGCGCTCGCCGCGCCCCGGGCGCACCTGCAACTCGCCCTGGCCCGGGCCGAGTTCGAGCGGATTCGGCGCGAGCCGCCGTGGCGGCAGCGCAGCACCGGGCAGTGGGCCGACCTGATCGAGGAGGTCGAGCGGACGGTCGACACCGCGCTCGCCTCCCGGCCGGGGACGGACGGCGCCCGCCACCGCCTCCGCCACGCCGCGGCCGGCCTGCGCCGGATGCCCGCCCCGCGCACCCGCCCCACCGGCCGCACCACCGGCCGCACCACCCGCCCGGGCAACCGCCGCTGACCCGGCGTCCCGGGAGGACCGGGTCGGGGCAGCCTACTGTCGACGGTCGGGCAGCGGCCCGCAGCGCGGCGATCGGACGGGAGGCGCGGGCGTCGAGCGAGTTCCTCATGGCGGCGGACGCGAGGATGCCGGAGTTCTTCTCCGAGATCGCCGAGGACCCCGATTGCGGCAGTTGGCGGGTCGTCCCGCCGCCGCCCGCCGACTCCCCGGCCCGGACCCTGCCCGCGGGGGCGTGATCCGGGCCGGGGGGAGGCGGCACCCGGGGCGTCAGCGGTCCGCGGTGGCCAGGCCGCGGGCTTCGAGGATCGGGCGGAGGGCCCGGACCGCGTAGAAGCTGCGGGACTTGACGGTGCCGACGGGGATGCCGAGGGCGGCGGCGGCTTCGACCACGGAGCGGCCCTTCATGTGCAGCTCGACCAGGACGTCGCGGTGGTGGGAGGGGAGTTCGGCGAGTGCGACGGCCATGTCCCGGGCGTCCAGCAGTTCGTCGTAGGGGTCGTGGGCGCCGCCGTGGCCCTCGGGGGTCTCGCCCGCGACCTCCTGGGGGCGGGCGGACTGCATCCGGAAGTGGTCGATGGCGATCCGGCGGGCCACGGTGAACAGCCAGGGGCGGCTGTGCTCGGGGCCGCGACGGATCGCGTCCGGGTTCTGCCAGGCCCGCAGCAGGGTCTCCTGGACGATGTCCTCGGCCTTGCCCCGGTCGCCGCTGGTGGCGCGCAGCATGGCGCGCATCAGGTAGCCGCCGTGCAGGCGGTACAGCTCGGCCAGGGTCTGCTGGTCGAGGGTGGGACGTCGCGGCGCGCAGGCCGCGCCGGGGGTGCCCGCGGTGGGTGCGGTCCCCCTGGTGGTGTCCGGTCGTGCGGCTGTCGCTCCGTCGGTCGGCCCGGTGGTCGGGTGGGTGTCCTTCAGATGAGCAGTAGCGTCGATGGCCACGGCGGTAGAGCCCTTCACAACAATCGTCGGCATTGGGCAAGCCGCCCCGCCTGGCCCACCACCTTCTGCCGCCCACCTTCGCGGGCTGTCCCAACGTCGCGCCAACGTCGCGCCAATGCGGCCGCCCGGGCGGGGCCGACGGGGCGTCAGGCGGGGTGCCGGGCCGGGTGCCGGGCGGTGTCGCCGGTGCGGCGGCGGTGGACCCGGGCCGCGGCCGCGCCGAGGGCGACGACGACGGCGAGGGCCGCGGCGGACCAGGCCAGCGCGGTGGCGCGGCGGACCGGGGTCGGGTCGGGGGCGGGCGGGACGACCACCTGCGGGGCGGGGAGCGCGGCCGCGGTCGGGGCGGCGGCGGTCGGGGCGGAGAGCGCCGCGACGGGGTCGACGGTGCCCCAGCCGAGCAGCGGGTCGGGGACGGCGGTGCCGGGCCGGTAGGCGGTGGCCTTCAGGCGGGCGGCGAGCCGGTCGGGGGTGAGGGCGGGTTCCCGGGAGAGCAGCAGGGCGGCCGTCCCGGCGGTGAGCGCGGCGGCGCCGCTCGCCCCGTCGGTGGTGAACTGGCCGCCGCCGGGGCCGGGGGCGCGGAGCTGGGTGCCGGGGGCGGCGAGGTCGACCCGGGCGGGGGCGGCGTTGATCGCGGCGCCGTCGGGGCCGACGCCGGCCACCGCGAGGACGCCGGGCAGGGCGGCCGGGTACACGGCGCCCTTGGCCTGGGCGTCGTCGGGGGCGGTGGGCGCGACCAGCAGGACGCCCTTGGCGGTGGCGTAGCCGACGGCGTCGGCGAGCTGCTGGCTGGAGCCGGCCGCCGGTACGCCGACCAGTGCGATCCGGGCCCCGTTGTCGGCGGCGGCCCGGATGCCCTGGGCGAGCAGGTCGGGGGTGGTGGTGCCGGCGTCGTCGGTGACGGCGACGGCGAGCACGGTGGCCTCGGGTGCGACGCCGGCCGGTCCGCCGTCGCTCGCGGCGCGGGCCGCGACCAGTCCGGCGAGCAGCGTGCCGTGGCCGACGCAGTCCCGTCCGGAGTCGCCCTGCCCGTACACCCGGGGCCCGAGCCGGAGCCGTCCGGCGAGCGGGCCGGCCGCGCCGCCCGCGGCGGAGTCCACGCCGGAGGCGAGCACGGCGACGGTCACGCCCTTGCCCCGCCCGAGCGGCCAGACCGCCTCGGGGTGCAGGTAGACCTGCGCCCACGGGAGCCCGTCGACGCTCTTCGTGGACGCCTTGCGGCAGCCGTTCTCCTGGACGTCCGGCAGGGTCTGACGGACCGTCGGCAGATCCGTCGGCGACGGCGAGGGCGTGTCCGCGGCCGCCGTCCCGCCCGGCCCGAGCAGCGCCAGCACGTACACCACCGCGCACCCGAGCGCCGCCGCCGACGCCCGCCGCCCGAGCGGCCCCGCGTCCTGCGGCCGGAGGCCGTGCCGGGTCCGGGGCGGGGTCGTGCCGGGGTGCGGGGTCATGCCGGGGTGCCGGTGGAGGTGGCGAGGTCCTGCGGGAGGAGGAGGCTGAGTTCGGAGACGTCGGCGAAGTCGAGGCGGCCGAGGCGGCGGGCCTGGCGGGTGATCATGCCTTCGAGGGTCTGGCGGGCGTAGCGGCCGTTGCCGAAGGTGCGGTCGCGGGGGACGCCGGCGAAGTGCCGGGCGAGGGCGGCGACGGTCTCCGGGGAGCAGGTGTAGCCGGCCTTCTCGGCGTGGCGGCCGACGATGGTGACGAGTTCGTCGTCGGTGTAGTGGCCGAACTCGATCTGCCGGGAGAAGCGGGAGGCGAGGCCGGGGTTGGAGGAGAGGAAGTGCTGCATCTCGTCCTCGTAGCCGGCCACGATGACCACGACCTCGTCGCGGTGGTCCTCCATCAGCTTCATCAGGGTGTCGACGGCCTCCTGGCCGAAGTCGTTGCCGCCGCCGCCGTTGCGCGGGGTGAGGGTGTACGCCTCGTCGATGAACAGGACGCCGCCGCGGGCCCGGTCGAAGGCTTCCTTGGTGAGCTGGGCGGTGTGGCCGATGTAGCGGCCGACCAGGTCGGCGCGGGCGGTCTCGATCAGCTGGCCGGTGGGCAGGACGCCGAGTTCGGCGAGGAGTTGGCCGTAGAGCCGGGCGACGGTGGTCTTGCCGGTGCCGGGCGGGCCGGCGAAGACCAGGTGGTGGCCGATCTTCGCGGTGGGCAGGCCGGCCTCCTCGCGGCGGCGGGTCTGCCGGAGCAGGTCGACCAGGTCCTCGACCTGCTCCTTGGCGGCGGGGAGGCCGACCATGGCGCGGAGTTCGGCGAGCAGTTCGGTGCCGTCCTTGCGGGCGGCGGGGTCGGGCCCGGCGGGGGTGACGTCCTCGGCGAGGAGCCGGGCCAGGTCCTCGTCGGTGATCTCGGGGTGGGCGGCGAGGCGGGTGGCCTGCCGGTCGACCATCTCCTCGAAGACCTTGCGGGCGGCCCGGCCGTTGCCGAAGTCCTCGCCCTTGGGCAGCCGTTCGAACAGGGTGCACAGGGCGTCCCGGGTGCCGTCGGCGAGGGTGTAGCCGTGGCTCGCGGCGGCGCGTTCGACGATGGTGACGAGTTCCTCGTCGGAGTAGTTGGCGAATTCGACGGTGCGGCTGAACCGGGAGGCGAGGCCGGGGTTGGAGGCCAGGAAGTCGGTCATCTCGGTGGAGTAGCCGGCCACGATGACGACGATCTCCTCGCGGTGGTCCTCCATCAGCTTGACCAGGGTGTCGATCGCCTCCCGGCCGAAGTCGGGGCCGCTGCCGCCGGAGCCGGCCGAGAGGGTGTACGCCTCGTCGATGAACAGGACGCCGCCGAGCGCGGAGCGGAACACCTCGGTGGTCTTCAGCGCGGTGCCGCCGATGATGGAGGCGACCAGGTCGGCGCGCGAGGTCTCGACGAGCTGTCCGCCGGCCAGCACGCCGAGTTCGGCGAGGATGCTGCCGTAGAGCCGGGCGACGGTGGTCTTGCCGGTGCCGGGCGGGCCGGCGAAGACCAGGTGGCGGCTCATCGGGAGGGCGGGCATGCCGGCGAGTTCGCGGCGCCGGGCCAGCTTGTTGAGGTTGACCAGGGTGGCGACCTGCTCCTTGACGCCGGCCAGGCCGACCAGCGACTCCAGCACCTCCAGCGGCCCGGGCGGGGCGGCGGACGCGGCGGCCGGGGCCGGGTCGGCGGGGGTGGCGGCCGGGCCGCCGGGGGCGGGGTCCGCCCCGGCCGAAGGGGCGGCCGGGACGGAGGTCTGGGTGGTGGCGGCGGCGGTGCCGTGCGCGTCGGGCAGGCCGTTCTCCTCGCTGACCAGCTCCTCCAGGGCGAGCCGCTCACTGGCGGCGGTCTGCCGCAGGCCGGAGCCCTTGTTGCGGGAGAGCGTGCAGCCGGTGAGCCGGACCGCCTCGACGGAGTCGGTGCGGACGCCGTCGCCGGTGTTCTCGGCGGCGGTGACCTTGGCCAGGACGGCGCGGGCGCCGCTGCCGATCCGGAGGCCGTGGCGGCGGTTGCCGGTAGCCCGTACCCGGGTGCAGGTCAGGTCGGCGCCGTCCTCGGCGGTGATGCCGTCCTCGCCGGAGCCGGTGATCTCGCAGTCCCGCAGCTGGGCGGTGCCGACCCGGCCGAGCAGCACGCCGGAGCCGGTGGCGCCGCGGACGACGGTGTCGCCGATCCGGGTGTCGGCGCCGTCGGCGACCCGGATGCCGGAGCGGCCGGCGTCCAGCACCTCGCACTTCTCCAGCTGGCCGCGGCCGTCCCGCAGCGAGGCGACGCCGTCGCCCTTGGCGCGGTGCACGGCGGCGCGGCGCAGCCGCGGGTTGGCGCCCTCGGTGATCAGCACGCCGGTGCCGGCGGCGTCGCGGACCTCCAGCCGGTCCAGGTCGGGGGCGCTGTCGCCGGTCAGTTCGAGGCCGTCGCCGCCGCAGTCGCGGACCACGGTGCGGGACAGGGTGGGGCCGGAGGACTCGCCGATCCAGATGCCGGTGCCCTGGGCGGCGGCGACCTCGCAGTCCTCGAAGGTGCCGCGGGAGCGGCCGGTGACGTGGATGCCGTGGCCGGCGGTGCGGACGGTGCGGCAGCGGCGCAGTTCGGGGTCGGTGCCGGCGGCGAGCGCGATGCCGTGGCCGGAGGTGCCGGTGACGGTGCAGTCCTCCAGCACGACCCGGGCGGTGGAGCTGATGTAGACGCCGATGGTGGTGTCGCGGACGTCGGTGCGCAGCAGCCGGGTGGTGCTGTTCTCCTCCAGCGCGATGCCGGGCTTGTCGGTGACGGAGATCTCGCAGCCCTCGAAGGTGCCGCGGGCGTCGCCGTTGGCGCAGATGCCGTTGCCGCGGGCGTCGCGCAGCACGCAGTTGCGCAGCAGCGGGTCGGCGCGTTCGCCGATCACCACGGCGGAGCTGCCGAGGTGTTCGACGACGCAGTCCTCGATGACGCTGTTGCCGGTGGAGGTCTCCACCAGGCCGGCGCCGGCCGGGTTGGTGACCCGGCAGCCGCGCATCGCCAGCGAGCCGTCGCCGCGGGTGAGCAGGGCCGTCCAGGAGCTGCCGACGATCTCGCAGTCCTGGAAGGCGGCCTGGCCGCGCGGCACGTCGACGGCGGGCAGTTCCTCGTCCTGTCCTTGCAGGATCAGGCCGGTGAACTGCACCGCCTCGGCGGTGACCTGGACCACGCAGCCGCGCCGGGCGGTGATCCGGACGGTGCCGCGGGCCTCGGCGGCGGTGATGGTGACCAGCTTGTTGATCACCAGGTTCTCCTCGTACCGGCCGGGCCGGACCGAGATCACCGCGCCGCTGCGGGCCTCCGCCAGTGCCTCGCCGATCGTGCGGTAGCGGCCGTCCCGCTGTTCCGGGCAGACCGTCAGCACGTGGCGCGACATGGCGGGGAGTCTCCTCTTCCTGGCGGGGGGCGGGGCGGGCTGACGAGGTGTCAGGAGCAGTCGGCGCGGACGGCGGAGGCCGCGTGGTGGGCCTGTTCGGCGCCGGAGCCGAAGTCGATGCCGCGGTCGTGCAGCATCACGGCGATCTTCCCGTTGGTGGCGGGGAAGGTCCCGGCGTTGACCCACTTGCCGCGGTTGGCGGTCTGGTCGATGGTGAACGCGCTGATGGTGCCCTCGCCGGTGGTGAAGTACCGCTGCACGGTGTAGTAGGCGGGCTTGCCGCCGACGGCCTTCACGTCGCCGTTGTTCGGGATGTACACCGAGATCCTGCAGGTGCCGGAGGGGACCGGGTTGGTGGTGAACGCCCACAGCACGGACTTGCCGGCGTCCTTGCTCGCGTTGCCGGACATCGGCAGCGACACGTACTTGCCGCTGCAGCCCGAACCGGCGTAGCCGCCGGTGCTGCTGCTGGTCCAGCCGGTGCTGCCCTCGGTGTACCAGCCGTTCTGGTCGTAGCCGGTGCCCGCGTTGGTGCAGCCGGTCCCGGCGACGGCGCTGAAGCTCGGCGCGGCCGGGGCGGTGGTCTTGTTCGGCGCGGGGACGACCGGGGCGCCGCCGCCGGTGGTGGTTCCGCCCGTGGTGCCGGAGCCGCCGGAGGTGCCGCCGGTGCCGGAGCCGCCGGAGGTCGAGCCGCCGCCCGTGCCGCCGCCGGTGCCGCCCGTCCCGCCGCCCGCGGCGGAGCCGCCGCCGGTGGTTCCACCGGTGCTGCCGCCGGTGCCGGTGCCGCCGGCGGTGCCCGCGGCGGCGGGGTCGGTGGAGGTCGGCGCGGCCGAGCCGCCCGGGAGCAGCGCGGCGTCGACCGGCGCCGGGACGGCGGTCGGGTCGTTCGGGCCCGGGGTGGGCAGCAGGTCGCCCAGTTCGGGGCCGCCGGCGGGCGGCTGGTCGGCCTGGCCGGCCGAGGTGTTGGTGGTCTTCGGGCCGCTGTCGGTGAGGACGAACGGCAGGCCGAGCAGCAGCACGCCGGCGGTGACGGCGGCGAGCACCATCGGCTTCCTCGAACGGCGGCGCTCCGGCTCCTCCTCCCCGTCGGCCCCGTCCGGGTCGTCGCCGTCGAAGCCCCCCGCGGTCGGGTCGGGCATCGGGGCGGTGGCGGGCTCCTGCTCGGGCGACAGGAACGGGAACACCCCGGCCGGGGTGCGGGGCGGCCGCGGGGCCCGCCGGTCGTCGCCCTCCGCCTCCGCCTGGGCCTCGGCGGCGGGCCCGGGCCGGGCCGCCGCGGGCTGCGGTTCGGCGGCGGGCGGCGCGGCCGGCCGGCGCACCGCGTTGGGGTCGGGCAGCACCCGGCCGTACTTCGGCGCGGACGCGGCCGGCTGGGCCGCGGCGGGCTCCACCTGCCCGTACGAGGGCGCGCCGGACCCGGCGGCCCCGCCGGAGCCCTCCTCGATCTCCCAGGCGACCGAAGGCAGTTGGACTCCCCCGGCGCCGGCCTGAGAACCGTTTCCACCCGTGCTCGTACCCACCAGAACTCCTCGGCTCCCCATGCGGTCCTGTCGACGGGACCGCCCCGCCGACCGGACTGCGGACGCTCCCACTCCCTAGCTACGGGCCGGACCGGCCCGGCGGTTCACCCGTGGGGGGAACCGCCCGTCAGGGCGTCGACGATCCTCTGCTCCTCGGAGCGGAGCAGCCGGGTGAGCCCGTCCACCGTGACGCGGCCGCCGCGGGACAGCCGCTCCACGGCGAGCACCAGGTCGGCCAGCTGACCGGCGGTCGGCCCGGTGCCCTCCGGCAGCCCGAACAGCCGGCGGACCAGGGCCGTCGCCCCTTCCGCGGTGCCGCCGGCGAGCCCGACCAGCGCGTGGGCGGTGCGCAGCGCCCCGAGGTCGCTCGCGTCGAGGGCGGGCCCCGTCCCGTCCTCGACGTGCCCGGAGTCCTCGCCGAACAGGGTGCGGCTCAGTCCGACGGCGGTGACCTGCTGGTGCAGTTCCTCCTCGGTGCGGGGGGCGAACCGGGTCGGCCAGTCCGCGGTGCCGTCGGCCAGGGCCCGGTGGAGGCCGTCCAGGAGCGGCAGGTCGGCCTCGGCGACCTGGACGACACTGACCTCCTCCAGCGGGATGTCCACCGTGAACGGGAGCGTACCGGCCAGCGGGGCCTTGGCCGGGCCGCTCGCGCCGCCGCCGTCCTGGGGCGTCGGCGCGGAGCCGTCGAAGAAGGTCACCGTGACCTTGGCCGCCCCCTTGAACCGGCCCATCGGGATCTCGTACTTGCCGTTGGCGATCCCGCCGCCGGAGTCGCCGAGGCTGCCGCCGTTGCGCCACTGGTGCTGCAGGCCGAGCGTGCCGGTGGGGTTGTAGGGGGTGAGGTCGTCGCCGAGCTTGGCGCCGACCTGGGCCTGCAAGCCCCACTGACGGACCTTCAGCTCGCTGTGCTCGGTGCCGGCGGAGCCGTTGTTGGCCGGGCTCAGCACGGCCTTCTGGTGGTTGCCCTGGTGCTCCAGGTCGACGACCTCCACCTTCACCTCCATGCCCAGCCCCTTGCCGAGGTCCCAGTGCGAGGGCGGCTTGCCGGTGGAGACCGGCACGCCCTGGCTCGCGGAGTGCAGCAGCGCGGAGAAGTAGCTGTGCGAGACGACGTTCTCGACCGTCGGCCTGACCCGCTCCCAGGTGCGGGAACCGAAGTACTGCTCGGCCCCCTGGCGCACCAGGTCGTGCAGGCCGCCGACGTCGCCGAGCCAGCGCAGCACGTCGGTGTCGCGCAGACCGTGCTTCTCGATCCGCGCCGGCGGCAGGTGGATCCGGCCGGGCACCGGCTTCTCGGGCGCCGGGGTCGCCTCCCGCTGCGGGGTGGAGGTCTCGGTGGTCTCGACGATGGTCTCGAAGCCGATGTCCGCGGTGCGCCGCCGGAAGACACTCGCGCCCACCCACGGCTTCCGGGTGAACTCCATCTGCAGTCGGGCGACGCCCTCGAAGGCCCGGCCGGCCACCTTCGCCTTGGTCCCGGAACCGGCCGTGAAGCCGTCGGCCACGGTGTCGATCCGGTCGGTGCCCCGGGCGCCGTTGAACGAGCCGCCGACGTTCATCGTGACGCCGGACGGCAGCACGACGTAGCCGACGGCGCCGACGGTGACGGAGTGGCCGCTGCCCTCGCCGTAGGCGGTGACGCCGTCGGTGTTGGTGTAGCCGTGCTGCACCTGGGTGCTGGCGTTGAACTCGGTGTCACCGGTGTGGCCGAGGTCCCGCAGGTCGTTGCGGACCACAGCGGTGATCCGCACGGTGCTGCGCCCGTGCCGGACCACGATCGGGTCGCCCGCCGTCATGGCCTTCAGCCGGGCCTGGAGCTTCTCCGGGGTGAGCGCGGCCTCCAGCTTCCGGTCCAGTCCCTTCCAGTCCGACCGGAACGGGTTGCCGCCCGGGTCGCGCTCCGACTTCCGGACCAGTCCCTCCCAGTCCCACTTGAGCGGGTTGTGCCCCGTCCGGCCCTCCGGCGTCAGGGCGAACTCCTTCCAGCCCCACCGGAGCGGGTTCTTCTCCACCACCAGGACGTGGCGGGGATCGCCGACCGGCACCACCTTCCGCACCACACCGTCCTGCCGGACCAGGCCCTCCCAGTCCCACTTGAGCGGGTTGTGCCCCGTCCGGCCCTCCGGCGTCAGGGCGAACTCCTTCCAACTCCACTGGAACGGGTTCTTCCGGAACCGGGAGCCGGTCCCCGCCGCGTCCTGCTCCGGCAGCACGCCGTCGTGCACCTTGGGCAGGGACCGGTTCCGCTCGCCCTCCCAGGCGATGCCCTGCCCGGGGACCCGGACGGTCCTGCGCTCCTCCTGCGGCCACGACGTGATCTGGTCGAGGACCGACCGGCCCAGGGACGGCTGCGGCGGCCCGACGGGCGCTTCCCCCTCCGCGGCGTCCCGCTGCTGCCGGGCCGCGGCGTCGGCCCGCTTCTGCTCGGGCGTCCGGTACCGGTGCACGTCGGTGACGATCGCCGACGAGTCGAGCCGGTCGCGGTCCAGGCGGTGCGGCTGCTCCTGCGGCGGCTCGACCGGGGCCGGCACCTTCTCGGCGTCGCGCCGCGGCACCGCGACCCGGGCGTCGGCCCGCACCGTCTCGTGGTCGGCGCGGTGGAACAGCTCCAGGCCGGTGTGCTTGACGGTGTGCTTGATGTCGATCCGGTACGTGACCCCGGTCTCGAAGAGCTCGGCGGGCTCGGAGTGCTTGCCGCGGTTGGAGACCGAACCGATGGTGTCCGCGACGTTGCCCTGGGCACGGTCCCGGCGCCAGATGTAGCCCAGCGTCACGTCGAACAGCTTGTTCTTGTACTTGCCGACCGCGCCGGCGGTGAGCCGGTGGAGCTCGTCGTGCGCGTAGCCCTGCCCCTTGGAACTGAGGGCGCCGGACTCGAACTCGTACTTGGCCAGCGACGAGTGGTGCGTGCTGCTCCCCAGCTCGGCCGTGACGGTGACCTCGGCCGTCCAGGACTTGCCCGAGATCTTCTTGGTGATGCTGCCGCCGAGGGTCAGCTCGGCCAGCCGGGTCTTCAACCCGGTCTCGGTGAAGGAGTTCTCGACCCGGCGCTTCTGCTCGACGGTGAGCGTGCCGTGCTTGTCCGCCAGTTTCTGCTTCACCACGGCCGCCACCTTGTCGGCGCCGGACAGGCTGTGCACCACGTAGGAGGCGTTCAGCTCGCGCTGGTCGCGCATCCGGGTCGGCGCCAGGTAGGGCGGCGGCGGACTCTTCGGCTTCGCGCCGTCCCCGCCCTCCTTCTGCTCCTTGCTCCCGTCGCCCTCCTTGTGCTCCTCGTTCCCGTCGTTCTCCTTGTGCTCGTTGCCGTCCTCGCCCTCCTTGCGGCCCTTCCCGTGGGGGGGCTGCTCCTTCGGCTCGGGCGGGGTGAGCCGGACCTTACCGTCCTCGCCCGGCAGCACCTTGGTGTCCTCGGTGTTCCGGGTGTCCAGGCCGAACTCGGCGTGCAGGTCGGCTGTGAGGGGCTCCCCCGCCTCGCCCTTGACCTTGATGTGGAACTCGACCGTCAGGTCGGCGCCGAAGATCGCCTGCGGCGCCCCGTACTTGCCGTTGGCGTACATCCGGTCGGCGTCCCGGGCCCGCCAGGCGAAGCGGTCGCGGTACAGCTTGCCGCCCGAGGCGACCAGGTCGCCGTCGGGCTTGGGGCTGTTCGGGTGGAACGCCCCGCCGAGCTGGCCCTGGACCGCGCCGGTGGTGGAGAGCAGCCGCCGGTCGGCGCTGAACCCGGTGTTCTCGTTCACCTGGTTCAGTTCCGCCGCGGCGTCGTGCCGCCGGTAGACGAGTTCCTTGACCTTGGCGACCGCGGTGACGACGTGCTTGCCGTTGTCGAACAGCGTCAGCGGCTCGCCGCGGGTCATCCCGACCAGCCGGGGAGCCAGGTTGGACTGGCCGGCCCGGGACAGCACCTCCTCGCCGTGCTCCTTCCAGAACGCGGCGTGGGTCCCCGTGCCCAGGCTCTTCAGCTTCGTGCGCAGGTCGGCGACGTTCCCCACGTCCCGGACCACCACGTCCTCCCGGAGGCCGTCCTTCCACACGTCGTACGACGGCTCCTGCGGCGGCAGCGGCTTCTTCGGCGGGGCCGCGGCCTCCGCCCCCTCCTTCGGGGGCGCCGTGGTGTCGGCCTGGTCGACCAGGAGCCGGACCTTGGCCACCGGCCCCGTCGCAACCGTGTGACCGTTGTCGAAGGTCAGGTCGTACCGGACGTCGGCGTCGAACAGCGCCCCGTCCGTCTTCGACTTGCTGCTCAGCTGCGAGGTCTCGCTGGACCCCTCGATCGTGACGTGCTCCAGGCCGACCCGGATGTTCGCGTTCGCGTTGTCCGAGACCGCCTTGCTCTTGATCGACGGCACCAGGGAGCCCTGGAGCGCGTGCCCGGTGCTCTTCGCCGTGCTGTGGACCTGCTGCACGGTGGTGCCGATGTTGAACTCGGGAGCCTTGACCGACCCGATGTGGTCCGGCTGCTCGACCTTCGCCGTGATGTCCACCGAGACGGTCCGCCGCCGGTGGAGCGGGCCCACCTCGATCTCGACCCTGATCGGCTCGTCCGCCGTCATGCTCCGCAGGCTCCGCTCCAGGCGCTCGAAGCCCACCTGGGAACGGATCTGCTCGCGCAGCTGCGGCCAGTTCGCGAGAACCTGCTCGGCCCCGTCGTCCCGCGGCGGCCGGTTGCCGCCGAGGTCCGTCATCTCGTGGTCCCCGGCGGGCCCGGGCCTCGCGGCGGCGTCGGCCACCGCCTGCTTCAGCCGCTGCTCCACCTGGTCGAGCATCTCCTCCACCGCCTCCCTGCCGGGGCGGTGGGCCTCCGTGGACTCCAGCGGGCGCAGCTCCTGGACGATGTCCTGACCGCCGATCCGGCCGTTCAGCAGGCGTTCCGGCGCGATCAGCTTGTCCCCGGGCGCCACCGGCGGGTGGTACGGGACAGCGGTCCGCACCGTCACCCTCACTGGCGCGGTGTGGTCCTCCTCCGCCTTCGGCCCCGGGCCGCCGGCCTGCTCGGTCGGCTTCGGGCCGGTCACCTCCACGACGGACCCGCCGTGCTTCAACTGCCCGAATTCCAGGTTCAGTTCGAGGTGGGTCAGGGACAGGTCGGCGTCGACCGTGCCCTTCGAACGGGCCACCGGCCCGCCGATCTCCAACTCCACGTCGCTGTGGCCGTTGTCGTAGAAGTAACCCAGCATGTCGGTGACGTCGGCGACGCTGTCGGACTGCTTCGACTGCAGGCCCACGCTCGTCTGCCAACTGCCGTCCGACCGGGTGCCGGTGCTGGTCCGCTGGTCGACGCCGTTCTCGAACTCGATCGCCCGCAGACCGGTCCACTCCCGCCCGGTGACCTTGCCGCCCAGCAGGATCTTCCCCGACCACCTGTTGCTGCTGAACGGCGCCTCCCAGACCTTGCCCTGGGACAGCGCGGCCACCATCGGCCGCAACGCCGTGGGCCCGAAGTACGCGTCCGCGAACGCCTTGATCGCCACCTCGTCCCCCGGCGAGACCCGCTCCAGCACCGCCTTCACGCGGTCCCGCACCGCGGACTGACCTGCCGTCAGCTCGATCACCAGGTCCGTGCCCCGGATCGGCCGCCTCTCCATCTCCGCGACCCGGAGCTTGGAGGCCTCCTCCTTGGCCGCCTTGGCGTCCTTCGCTTTCTGCGCTTCTTCCTTGGCCTTCCGGTCCGCCTCCTCCTGAGCCTCCCGGGCAGCCTTCTCCTTCGCCTTCCGATCGGCCTCCTCCTGAGCCTCCCGGGCAGCCTTCTCCTTCGCCTTCCGATCGGCCTCCTCCTGAGCCTCCCGGGCAGCCTTCTCCTTCGCCTTCCGATCGGCCTCCTCCTGAGCCTCCCGGGCAGCCTTCTCCTTCGCCTTCCGATCGGCCTCCT
>NZ_JBIVNB010000002.1:37501-164591 GCF_044753345.1 Kitasatospora sp. NPDC088391 | reverse complement strand
CCTCCTGAGCCTCCCGGGCAGCCTTCTCCTTCGCCTTCCGGTCCGCCTCCTCCTGAGCCTCCCGGGCAGCCTTCTCCTTCGCCTTCCGGTCCGCCTCCTCCTGAGCCTCCCGGGCAGCCTTCTCCTTCAACTCCTGTGCGTGCTCGTCGTCCTGCGGCCGGAGGCGCGCGCGCTCGGCTTCCTGCTTCCACTCGGTCAGGCGACGGTCCGCCTCGTCCCGGAAGCTCATCTCCTGGGCCAGCCGTTCGGCTTCCTCCCAGTTCTCCTGCTCGATCTCCCTCTCGCGGTCCTTCTTCAGGCGCTCGTCCTCCTCCCGGCGGGCCTTCTCCTGCCGGGCGTCCTCCCTGGCCCAGTGCTCGGCGTCCGCGGCGCGGCGCTGGTCGGCCTCCTCGGCCATCCGGCGTTCCCATTCGCGTTGGGCGGCGCGGTGGCGGGCGATCTCCTCTGCGGTGGGTTCCCGGAGGTCGTCCTTCAGGCGCTCCGCCTCCTTCCGAATGGCCTCCTCCTGCCGGGCCTCCTCCTCGGCCCAGCGGTCGGCCTCTTCCTGCTCGGCCAGTTTCTTCTCGTCGTCCTTCAGGCGCTCCGCCTCCTTCTGGCGCGCCTGGTCCTGGTAGGCCTGCCGGGCCTGCTCCTGGGCCCTCTGGCGTTCGGCGTCGAGGTCGCGCGGGGGGAGGAGCTCGTAGGTGCCGTCGGTGCGGCGGACCAGGTCCATGGGGGTGCCGTGCTCGGGGCCCAGGTGTTCGACGGCCTCGTTCTCGGCGCCCTCGTGGCGGACCCGCAGGCGCAGGCCGAGCGCGTGGGCGAGGACGGCGGGGAGCGCCTCGCGGTTCTGGGGGGTGTGGTCGGCCCAGGAGGAGACGTCCCGGCGCAGGGTGTTGAGCAGCAGGGTGTTGTTCTCGGACTCGATCGCGGTCCGGGTCCGGGACCGGATGTCCTGGGGCAGGTCCCCGGGACGGGTCTGGTCCAGGTAGTGCTGGGCGACGTCGACGAGGTCGGGCCGCCGTCCGGCGGGACGGAGGGCCGCGCCGGCCGTGTCGAGGGCGGACGTGACCTGGGTGGGGGCGTGCGTGGTGAGGATGTCGAGCAGGCTGTGTTCGGCGAGCGGCACGGTGCCGTCGTAGTGGTTGTGCCCGTTGTAGTAGACGGTGACGGGGTGGCCGTTCTCGGGGCCGATCGGCGGGTAGGGCGATCCGTCGTGCCTGATCACCCGGATGTTCAGGTTGAGGGCGTGGGCGGCGGCGGGGAGCAGCATCTCGCCGGTGTCGCCGCCCCATTCCGTCCGCCAGTTGCGGATGGTGTGCAGCAGGGAGTCGCGTTCGCTCGACGAGAGCGGGACGTCCAGGTTGAAGAAGCGTTCGGCGAGCTGGCTCCGGAGGTCCTCGGGGTGGAGGTCCTGGGTGCTGACGGAGAACTCGGCGGGGACGTGTTCGCGGAGCCTCTCCACCGGGATCGGCGTCCGGCGGTCGGCCTGGCGGTGGTAGGCGTTGCCGACGTCGCTGGGGTACTCGGAGGCGGGGCGGCTGCTGTAGTACTCCTCGATCCGGGCGCGGATGCGCTCGACGGCGGCGACGCGGCCGCCCGGGCCCTGGAGGTGGGGCAGGGAGAGGACGAGCGAGTCGAGCAGGCAGAGGCCGTTGTTCTCGGCGTTCGCCCAGCGTCCGGCCGGGGTGGGTCCGGGGAGTTCCGGCTTCTCCTCGCCCGGCTTGCGGGACGTGTTGGGGGGGCCGGTCATCTCGACGTCGTGCTGCGGGGGTTCGGCCATGTCGACGTCGTGGTGCGGTTCGGCCATCTCGACGTCGTGGGGCTGGACGGCGTCGTGCGGCTGGACGGTGGTGTCGGGGAGGTGGCGGTAGCTGCGGATGAGGCCGTCGCGGACGTGGACCTCGAAGCGGTGGCCGTCGTACTCGCCCTGGTGGACGGTGGTGCGGGGGCGGTCGGGGTGGACGGTGCCGGTGCTGCTGGTGCGGACCTGGTGGGCGGCGAGGCGGAGGTCGGCGTCGGTCCAGCCGCGGGGCCGGGAGGAGCCGCGGCGCCGGGCCTCGGGGTGGAAGTCCTGAGTGGCGGCGCGGGAGAGGTCGGTGTCGCTGGTGGGGCGGTGGCCGGTGCCGGGGGTGACGGGCTCCTGCAGGGGCTGCGGGTCGGGGTGCCGGGAGGGGAGCCGGAACCAGCCCTCGGCGGGGGGTGTGCCGCCGAGGGTGCGCAGGTGGGCGGGGAGGTCGCCGCCGGCCTGCTGGTGCAGGTGCGGGACGAGGTCGGGGAAGTCGGCGTGCGTGGCGGTGGAGAGGTCGAGGGTGGCGTGCGCGGCGGCGGGGTCGTCGACGGCGGTGAGGCGGAGCCGGACGAGTCCGTCGCGGCCGCCGGGCAGGCCCGCGAAGTGGTCGTCGGCGTACTGCTGGAAGCCCGCCAGGAACTCTTCGCGCTGCTGCGGGGTGGTGTGCTCGGGGGCGAGGTGGACGGGGGCGGTGATCTCGACGCCGGTCTGGCCGCTCTCGAAGCGGACGTGACGGACCGTCACCCGCAGGCCGGTGCCGGGGAGGACGACGGTGCGGGGCTGGGACACCTCGGCGACCGCGTCGGCCCGCCAGTCGCGGTGGGGCTGCTGGTCGGCGGGGCGGTGGGCGAGGTGGCGGCCGTCGCGGGTGAGTCCCTCGATCCGGATCGGCAGGTGCTCGCCGGGGAGGTGCGCGGTGCCGGTCCAGCGGACGGTGCGGCCGTCGGGGAGGAGTTCGGCCGTGGCGTTGCGGTGGGCCTCCTGGACGGCCTCCTCGATCCGGGCGGTGTTCCAGTGGTCGGGGTAGAAGGCCTGGTCGGGGCGGTCGGCCCGGCGGTGCCAGTTGCTCGGCCGCCGGGCCTCCGGCGAGCCGGGCCGGACGTTCGGGTCGAGGAAGCGGACGGGGGCCCGGTGGACGCCGTTGTCGTGGGTGTGGACGGGGTCGCCGATCCGGATGCCGCGGCGGCGGGCCACGGCGGGGTCGACCCGCTGGTGGACCCCGTCGAGGGTGTGCCGGTCGCCGTACCGGGTGAGGTCGTCGACCCGCTGGTCGAAGGGGCGCAGGGTGCCGAGGTCGGGCAGGTGGGGGGCGGGGGTGAGGCCGCTCTGGTCGTCGGAGGGGCGGAAGGAGACGAACTCGTCGCCGCGCAGTTCGCCCTCGATCCGGACGCCGCCGTACACGCCGGACCACTGGTGGCCGAGGCCGGACGGGCGGACGCCGCCGTTGCGGCGGGCGTCCAGGTACGCCTGTTCGGCGGCGTAGACGGCGTGGTCCTCGGTCCAGTGCGGGGGGAACATGGCCCGGGTGTCGTGCTCGCGGGGGGTCGTGGTGTCCTCGGCGGCGCGGCGCGGCAGTTCGGTGTGGTCGCCGAGCGGGCCGGTGGTCCGGCGGACGTGCGCCCGGTAGGTGCCGTTGGGGTGCTCGCTGCCGGGGACGGGGACGGGCCGGTGCCGGGCGGAGCCCTGCGGGGGCAGCAGGTGGCCGCCGCCGTCCTCGCTGCCGCGCAGCATCTCCTGGCGGACCGTCAGGCGGAAGTTGGCGCGGGTGGGCAGGTCGCCGTCGGTGCGCGGGTCGGGGACCGGGTCGTGCGGCGGGGTGTCGGCGTCGTCCTGCCGGGCGAGGTGCCGGGCCCGGTCGATGGCGTTGCCGAGCTGGCGGAGGTTGCGCGGCTGGAGGTACGCCTGCTCGTTCTCGGTGAGGTGCTTGCCGTGCGGGTTGTCGATGTCGATGTCGATCCGGCCGTTGGCCTCGCGCATGGCACCGCCCATCAGGCCGTCCAGGTACACGGGGCGCGGCCGGCGGACGCTCTCCCGGTACTCGTCGGGCAGGCCGAGCTGGTGGCCGATCTCGTGCGCGACGGTGGTGGGGGTGGTCTCCAGGCTCCAGTTGTACATGTCCTCCCGCATCTCCTCGGGGTGGACGGTGACCTCGATGTGGTGGTCCTGGTCGGGGCGGACGAACTGCACCCGGACCCGCAGCAGGTCGCCGTCGGGCAGCCGCTGGCCCCGGTTGTAGATGCTGTCGATGCCGTCGCGGGCGTTCTGCCGGAGCTGTTCCAGCCGGGTGTCGCGGTCGGGCACGGTCCGCAACTGCGAGGTGTCGAGGGCCACCCGGACGGTGATCAGGGTCTCCCGGTCGCCGTCCGGCAGGTCGTTGCGGTGGACGTCGAAGCCCTGCCCGTCCCGCGCCGGGCTGACCATCAGGTGCAGCGGGTCGGTCTCCGGCACGACCCGCACCGGCACGCCCCGGTAGTCGGTGATGTCGCCGTAGTCCAGGGTGACTTCGATCCGGACGCCGGCGAACTCCCCGACGACGGTGACGTCCTCGGCGCCGTGGTCGACCAGGCCCGCGGTGTCGGCGTCGGCGAGGACCCGGCCGACCGCGTAGCGGATCTGCTCGGGCGTCCAGCTCGTGGGCAGGTCGCGGCCGGCGGTCTCGTCGAGGTCGATCGGCCAGTGCTCGTAGTGGTCCTCGGTCTCGCGCACCCAGGTGGTCTCGTGCGGCGCCCCGGCGGGCGGGTAGCCGGGCAGCAGGTAGCCGCGGCGCTGCGGCTGCGGGTCGCCCTCGCCGTACGGGTGGGGCTGCGGCGGCTGGTCGGGGGTGGGGCGGTGCAGCAGGGTGCCGTCGGGGGTGCGGATGCCCTCGATCCGGACGCCCGCGGACTCGCCGACCCAGTAGGTCCCGCCGTCGGGCAGGTCGACCCGGCGCAGCGGCACGAGTTCGGCGGCCCGGACCTGGACGTGCACCTCGGCGGCGTCCCAGTGCTCGGGGTAGTAGGTGTGGCCGGGCTCGTGCGCGGGGCGGCGCCAGTTGGAGGCGAACAGGGCGAGCGGCGAATCGGGGCGGACGCCGGGCACGGTCGTCCAGTCGTGCACCCGGACCACGCCGTTGGGCCCGGTGACGGGGCGGGGCCGGCCGGGGCCGTCCTCGTGGCGCGGGCGGAGCACGCCGGCGGGGGTGCCGTCGGGGTGCTCGGCGCGGTGCCAGAGGCCGGAGTGGTCGATCTGGAGCAGCGGCGCGGGCTCGGCGCCGGGCTGGTGCGGCCCGAAGTCGAAGCCGGGGGTGTGCGGCGGGGATTCGACGCCGGGGGTCTGCGGCAGCGAGTCCAGGTCGGGGGTGTGCGGCAGCGACCCGAAGTCGGGGGTGTGCGGCGGGGATTCGGCGCCGGGGGTCTGCGGCAGGGGCGAGGTGGGCGGGGTGGCGACCGGCGGGGCGGCCGGGGGGCCCGGCTTCGCGGGGGCGGGCCGCTCGTCCTCGGGGGTGCCGTCCTCGGGGGTGCCGTCCTCGGGGGTGCCGTCCTCGGGGGTGCTGTCCTCGGGGGTGCCGTCCTCGGGGCGGGCGGCGGGGGGCTTCGGCGCACCGGTGTCGGGGGCGGGGCCGTTCTCCACCAGGTCGGTGAACTCCCTCAGCCCTTCGTACAGTTCGTTCTCGGCGGTGGTGCGGCGCACCGGGTTGGCGGGGCCGCCGTCGGGTTCGGCGGGCTTGCGGCCGTAGAGCTTCTCCAGCAGCGGCAGCAGCTTGGGCTCGTGCTTGCGGACCCAGTCGGCGCCGTTGTTGCGCGGCTGCAGGGTGTGCGGGTCGAGGCCGTGGTTGGTGCCGAGGTAGGCGTTGGTGACCTGGGCGAAGTACTCCTGCTCGTCGCGGGCGCCGTAGTTGCGGCGGCCGCCGGCGTCCGCGTAGGGGCCGTCGGACCAGCGGGGGGCGCGGGCGGCGTGTTCGCGGTGGGCCTGCTCCCAGGCGGTGTGGACCTGCTCCCAGCCGGCGGCGGCCTCCTTCCACTGCGCGGCGGCGGCCTCGTCGCCGGGCCTGCGGGTGCGTTCGAACTCGGCCCGCCGGGCGGTGAAGTCCTGCCACTGGCGACGGTGTTCCTCCCAGCCGGGCCGGAACTCCTCCCAGGCGTCGGCCCGGGCCCGCTTGTCCCGGAACACGTCGGTGACCAGCTTCCGGTCGGCGGCGTCCAGGCCGTACTCGTGCAGGGTGTGGCCGAACTCGTGGGTGGTGGTGGAGTAGCCGTCGGGGTAGTGCGGGGCGGGGCCGACGGGGGTGTGCTCGCCGAGCAGGTTCTCCTCGGTGACGGCGGAGTGCCGGCCGCCGGCACCGCGGACCTCGTCGTAGCCGCGGCCGCCGCCGGAGTCGGTGCGGGTGCCGCGCAGGTCCCGCAGGTCGGGGACGTCGGTCATCCGGACGTCCTTGGGGACGACGACCACGTCGGCGCCGTTCTTCAGCATCCGCTCGATGGTGGCGTGGTCGTGCAGCAGTCGGGCGATCTGCCGCTGCGCCTCCTGCCGGGCGCTGGCGGGCCGGTCCGCGCGCGGGTCGACGTGCACCATCAACTGGGCTGCGGTGCGGGCGAACTCGGTGGTCGACAGGGTGTCGCGGAGGGCTTCGACGAAGCCGTGGTCGCGGGCCAGCAGGCGGCGGTCCGCGGTGGACAGGTTGGCGATCCGCTGGGCGCGCTGCTCGGGCGTCAGGTCGGGCAGCTCCCAGCGCTCGCGGCGGAGCGCGGGCGGCAGCGGCCCGGCGGGCGGCAGCGGGGCGGGACGCAGGTCGTCCGCCAGGTGGGTGGTGGCCCCGGGGGCGGTGTCCCGCTGCGGGCTCCGCTGCCCGTCGGCGACCGGGTCGGGCCGGTGCGGCGGCATCGGTGGCACGGGGGGCGGGGGCGGCGGGGCGAGCGGCGGGGCGGCGGTGTCGTGCGGCGGGTTCCCGTCCGGTCCGCCGGTCGGGCGGGGGGCCTCGGAGCCGGCCGGGAGGTGCCCGGCCGCGGAGCTGGTCGGGACGGGGGCGAGGGGGGCGGGGGCGAGGGGTGCGGTGGCGGTGGCGTGCTGCCCGGTGGCGGGCGGCAGGTGGCCGGTCCCGGCGGGCGCGGTCGTCGGGTGCCCGGCCGCGGAACTGGTCGGGACGGGGGCCGGCCGGCCCGGGCCGCCGGTGGTCGCGGTCGCGGTGTTCGCCGGCGTGGTGGGCGAACTCCCGTCGCCGGGCGCGGTGTTGTCGGCGGTGCGACGGGGCGGGGTCGGCGCGGGGGTGACGTCCTGGTGGCCCTGGGACTGGGTGCGGGTCGGCGTGGGGGTGTCGGCGGCGGGGTGCGTCGGCGCGGGCCGGTCGCCGCCGCTGGTGCGGGTCGGGCGGGGGGTGGGCGGCGGGGCGTGCAGGCCGGTGTCGTTGATGTCGCCGAGGAAGCGCAGCGCGGCCAGGCCGGTGTGCTCGCTGTTCTCCTCGGTGGTGAAGTCGGCGTAGCGCAGCAGGGTCTGCATCAGCTCGGCGACCTCGGGGTCGGCCGGCGGGGAGTCGAACTTCTTGCCGGCGGCGTGGCCGATCGCGTCGGCCAGGTCCTCCAGGTCGCCCTTGTGCAGCACGCTCGGGTCGAAGCCGACGTCGCTGCGGTGGCCGACCCGGGGCACCGGGAAGGGCACGACCTTGCCGGAGGCGAGGCTGGCGAGGGCGGCGAAGCTGATCGGGTGGTACAGCGGGAAGTAGTCGGAGGCCCCGTCCGCGATCGCCTGGTGCTGGGTGGTCTCCACCCAGTGGACGTAGCGCTTCATCAGGGGCTCGGTGCCGAGGTGCATGACGTGGCCCATGACGCCGGTGAGCATGCCGCCGAGGAAGCTGCCGGCCGAGACGCTGAACTCGTGGTCCTCGCCGAAGATCAGGTTGTAGAAGCCCTCGGTGAGGACGTTCTGCACGCCGCTCTGCAGGTAGCCGCCGAGGTAGCCGCCGAGGCGGTAGCCCAGGTTGCCGGGGGACATGTTCCCGGCGAGTCCGGGCAGGTGCTCGCTGAGCATGGTGACGTGCCGGCCGCTCAGGCCCCGGTTCTCCAGGACGTGGGCGAGCCCTTCCTTCATCTCGGCCCCGCCGACCCGCTCGCCGGTGGTCGCCCCCCAGTGCTTGACGAAGGCCTCGCCGAACTCGCGCCCGATCGCCCGGGCCTCCCCCTCGGCCAGGCCGCTGCCGAGGTGCTTGCCGAAGACCGTCTCCATCTCGTTGACGAAGATCTCCGACAGGGTGCCCGCGCCGGACTTCCCGAAGCCGTGCTGGAGCTGCTCGGTCGCGGCCTCCATCAGGCTGCCGAGCTCGCGGGCGAAGGCCTTGGCCTCCTTCTTGGTGAAGGTCATCTTGAGGAGCTCCTCCTCGGACGCCTTCAGCACGTTCTTGCCGATCGCCCCGAGCGGGCCCTTCTTCCCGCTCGCCTCGGCGGCCTCGGCGGCGGCCTTCAGCAGGCCCTTGAGGCCCTGCAGGTCGCCGTGCACCAGGTAGTTGCTGAGCTGGTCGGCGAGCAGCCGGCCGCCGCTCTTGCCGAGGAGCCTGCCCAGCAGCTTGCCGAGGCCGAGGCCGAGCAGTTCCAGCGGGCCGCCGAGCAGGCCGCCGATGACGCCGAACAGCACGGCCTGCTTGGTGTACTCCTTGTCGATCTCCTTGCGGTTGCCCTGGCCGATCTGGACGTTCTGGATGATGCCGTCCATCAGCAGGCCGCCGACGATGCCGGCGAAGGTGTGCATCAGGATGGTCTTCATCAGGTACTTCATCAGCGCGGTCAGCGCGGCCTTGGTGAGCAGCTTGCGCAGCACCAGCCCGGAGAGGCTGGCCCCGAAGCTGAACGGCGCCCAGAAGATGGCCAGCGCGATCTCGACCAGCAGCTGCACCAGCTGGGCGATCGCCATCCACTTGGTGTACTCGACGGCGTTGGCGACGTCGCCCGCGCAGTCGGCGAGCTTCTTCGACGCCTCGGCGGCGGCGGTGACGTAGTCGTTGTCGCCGCCGACGCCGATGAAGTAGTTCATCTGGCGGGCGAACGCCTGGGCGGCGGCGCCCTCGAACTGCCGGCGGCAGGTGGCCGCCACCTTGGCGATCAGCTCGCGCAGTTCGGGCAGTTCCTTCGACAGCCGCTCGTACGCGTCCCGGATGTCGCGCAGCTCGCCCTCGTTGATCTTCGGCCAGGGCATGCCGGTGATCGCGGAGAAGAAGGCTGCCGTCGAGGGGCTGACCTCGATCGAGGAGTGGGACACGTGGACCGTCCTGCCGTCAGAAGTTGTTCATGGTGAGGACGGTGTCGTCGTCGGCCTTGTCCAGGGTTCCGGCGAGGGCCTCGCCGTTGGCGCCGGCGTCGCCCATGGTGGTCTCGATCTTGTTGACCAGTTCGGTGAGGATCGAGGTGCCCTCGTCGACCTTGGAGTGGTACTGCTTGCCGATCTCGTCGTCGCCGCCGACCTTGAGGTTCAGGCTGTTGATCAGGTCGACGTCGCCCTTCACCTTGCCGATCAGGTCGCGGAGTTCGTAGAACTCGGCGAAGGTGACCTTCAGGTTCGAGGTCTTGCCGGTGATGTGCGGCTCAGCCATCGAACTCCTCCTGGCGGCCGGAGCGGCGCTGCCGGTCGGCCTGGTCCTGGCCGGGGCGCATCGCGTACAGCGGGGCGAGGATCTCGTCGAGTTCGGTGCCGCCGGTCATCGACAGCCGCAGGGTCTCGCCGAGGTCGTCGAACGCGCCGATCCGCTGGGAGACCTGTTCGCCGACGGTGGCCCGGGCCTGGTTGAGCAGGTCGGTGAGCTGCTTGCCGAGTTCGGCGGGCGCCATCGAGCGGTACGCCTCGGTGTGGAAGGTGATCGACAGCACCTGGCCCTGCGGGCCGACCTTGACGGTGACGGACCGGTCCTTGGTGGTCGCGGAGGCGGTGAGCTCGTTCAGCTCCTGCTGCAGCGCCTCGGCCTTGGCCAGTTCGCTGCGCATCTCCTCCATCGCCAGGGCCACCTGCTCGGCGAACGGGGTGCTCATGCGGGTCCTTCCGGTGGGTGCGGGCCGCCGGGGCGCGGGTCGCGCCCCGGCGGGGGGTGGAACGGGAGGGGTGGAACGGGAGGGGTCAGCGGCCGATGACGCCGTGCACGGCGCCGGTGTCGGTGCCCCAGACCTCCTCGTCCTCGGCGAGCCAGGTGGTGCGGCGGCGGTCCTTCTCGCCCTGGCCGCCGGGGGAGCCCATGCCGCCGCCGGGCATCATCGGCATGCCGCCGGAGCTGGTGGGGGTCTGCCGACCGGTCAGCAGCGCCTGCTCCTGGGCGGCGGCCCTGGCCGCCTTCTCGGCGGCCATCCGCTCGGCGTTGGCCTGGTCGGCGGCGGCCTTGACGGTGACCGGGTCGGCGCCGCCCGCCAGGGCCTTGCTGCCGATGCCGCCGCCGGTGCCGAAGATGCTCGGCATGCCGCTGATCCCGCCGACGCCGGAGCCGCCCGCGCCGAGGCCGGGGCCGCCGGTGCTGTAGGAGAAGCCGCCGGTGCCGAAGTGACTGGGCGTCAGCAGGTCGCTGCCGCCGCCGCTGCCCGAGTACTTGTCGGCGAGCAGCTGCCGGTACTGCGGGATCGGGTTGCCCTTGCCGTCGCGGACGACGCCGTCGGGGCCGATGGTGTAGTCCTTGCCGGCCACCATCGGGTTGCCGTTGGCGTCGAGCACGGGCTTGCCGTTGGCGTCGACGATCCGGCCGTCGTCGGTGATCCGGGAGCCGGCGGGCACCGTGACGGGCTTGTTGTCGGTGGAGCTGCCGCCGGTGCCGATGCCGCCGATCCCACCGATGCCGCCGCCGATCAGGTCGGTGCCGCCGCCCCCGGTGGTGCCCTTGTTGCCGCCGATCCCGCCGATGCCGCCGGTCCCGCCACCGCCGGGGCCGCCGCCGAGGTCGAACTTGCCGCCGCCGGTTCCACCGCCGGTGCCGCCACCGCCTCCGCCGCTGCCGCCGCCGAGGCTGTTGATGTCGAACTTGCCGTTCCCGCCGGTGCCGTCACCGCCGGGGCCGCCCTTGCCCGGGTCGTCGATGCCGGGCGGGGCGGGCGGAGCGCTGAACGGCAGTTTCAGGATCGCGTCCCCGATGCTGTGGAGGGCCATCAGACCGCTCGTGGTGTGGTAGCTGGTCTCGACGCCGGTCAGGGCGTTCTTGGCGGCCTCGTCGAGGGTCCGCAGGTCCTCCATCCAGATCGCCTTGGCCCGCTCCTTGACCTTGAGCCAGAAGTCGTCCGTCTTGGGGTCGCCGAACTTCGCCCCGGTGAACGTCAGGGTGAAGGAGGACGCGGAGCTGGGGTCGCCGTCGACGCCGGCCGGCGGCTTCTTGCCCTGGTTCTCCCAGAAGTCGTGGTCGTTGTTGGCGGTGCCGTAGGCGAGGTGCACCCGGGCACCGGTCAGCCCCTCGTACAGGGCCTTGTTCAGGGACTGCTGCGGCGAGGACTCCTTGAGCGCCTTCCAGGTGTCCCAGGCGGGGGCCAGTTGCAGCATCGCCCTGGCGAGCTCCATGCCGTTGTTGAACAGCGCGGTGACCAGGTCCACCTCGGACAGCTTGTCGTAGAGGGTCTGCATCTCCCGGTAGTAGCCGGTCAGCACGGCGGAGAACGAGCCGGCGGCGCTGCCCTGCCAGTCGCTGCCGGGGCTGCCGACGTCCGTGGCCCACCCCTTGGCGATCGGGATCCACTTCTCCAGGACGGCCTTGACGTCCATCAGCATGTAGCAGGCGTCGAGGAAGGTCGCCGGACTGGCCCGGTCGTTGTTGTAGTTGGAGCTCAGCAGCGAGTTGATCACCCGCTGCCCGTCCTGCAGGAACTTGCCGTAGGCGGTGGACGGCCCGATGAAGTCGTCCTTGGTGGTCAGGCTGACCACCACGCTCCCGGTATTGGCCATGTTGGTGTACGACGGGATGGAGTTCCCGTCGTAGGTCGTCATGGTGTAGGAGTACATGAAGTTCCAGGAGAACCAGACTTCGTTGTCCCCGCCGCTCTCCTTGATCCGGTTGGTGATCTCGACCTTGTGGCCGGCGATCCACTCCTCCTTCGGGTCGACGACGGCGGTGCGGGTGTCCCGGGTGGCGTACACCGCCGGCGCGACCAACGACAGGAGGTCTTCCCACTGGTTCACGGCGTGCTCTCCCTGCTGCTGTGACGGCGCGGCGGACGGACGGGCGGACCGGCCCCGCGCCGGAGCCGGTCCCCGTACTGACGGCGGGTCAGGGGTGGCCGGTGCCCCCGCCGGTGCCCCCGCCCTTGAGGACGTCGTCGATCAGCCACATCAGCTGGGCCGCGCTGAGCGCCCCGTCGTGGCCGTCGCTGAGCGCCCAGTCGGCGTGCCGCAGGTCGCCCTGGAGGCGGAGGACCTGGGTCGCCAGCGTCCCGATGTAGGTGTCGAGCTGCCCGGCGTAGGTGGACAGCGCGCCGACCAGGTCGCCCGGCGCGGTGTTGCCGTCGACCGAGCTGCCGGCCAGCAGGTGCGAGACCGTCGACTTGTCACCGACGAACAGCTTGATCTTCGTGCGCTCGGGCGACTTGTCCAGCGCGGCGATCAGCTCCGGGAGCTTGGTGTCGGCGAAGTTCTTCAGGTAGCTCTCGGTGACCTTGACCTTGCCGCCGCCGTGCTCGTCCTCTTCGTCCTTCTTCGCCACCGCGATCAGCCCTTGGCGTGGTCGAAGTGGGTGCTGGCCAGCATGTCGGCGTCGCGGATGGTGTCGCGCATCTCGCCGAGCTTGCCCTGGGCCTCGCCGATCTTGACGCCCATGTTGGTGTCCGCGTCGCTGAGCTTGCGGGAGAACTCGTCGGCCGCGCCGGAGAACTGGCCGATCAGCTCGACGCCCAGGTGCTGCTTCAACTGCTGCATGGTCTGCTCGTTCTGCTCGACCATGTGCCGGAAGCTGGTGCCCAGGTCTTCGATCGCCTTGTCGAGGTTGGCGTAGTGGAGCTCCATGTCGCCGCTCATGGTCCGGCCCTTTCGTTCGAGGTGCTCGGCCGCCGCCCGTCGCGGCGGCCGGTCCGACGGTGGATCAGCGGCCCGTCGCCGGGCCGGGACTGCTACGGGTTCAGCACGCCCTCGATGTAGCCGGGCAGGGTGCTGCCGCCACCGCCGTTGCCGATGCCCATGGCGAGCTTCAGGCTGTGGTCGCCCGCGTTGGAGAGCTGGCTCTTGCCGGCGTTCAGGCTGGCCTCGAACTCCCGGTACGCGGCGGTGACCTTCGCGTACTCCTCGCCCCACTCGCGCATCTTGTCCTGGAAGACGGTGCTGGCCGCGCCCTGGAAGCTGTCCCGGACGGCGTCGGTGATGCCGTCGATGTGCATGCGGGTCTGCTCCATCGCGGTGTACTGGCCCTCGACCCAGGCCACCACCTTGTCGATGGCGGCATCGGTGTTCTTGAACGTCGGCGTGCTCAACGCTGTCCCTCCTCGCGTGGCGCCGGCCCGGGCGGGCGGCTGGACGTGTCGCGGGGCCGCGCCGGAACCCGGCCCGCCAGGGTGAACGGCCCGCCGCCGCCGGGCGGTTCACCGCCGGTCACTTCGCGCAGCGGCCCTCCGCCGCCGCCGGCGGCTGGACCACGCCGCCCGCCAGCGGGCCCGGGTCGAGGCTGGGTCCGGTCGGCAGCAGCGACAGCAGGCGGGACGGCACCCCGGGCGGCGCGGCCTTGCCGTAGCCGAGCTGCTCGGCGACCGCCGGCGAGGCCAGCGGGTACTTCACGCCGGTGTCGGTGACCAGGTACAGCGTGCTGCCGTAGCCGCCACCGGCCAGCGCCCGCACCAGGGCGCCGCCGCCGGGCCGGACCGCGATCCGGTCGGCGGGCGTGCAGGACGGCAGCACGCCCGGCTGGATCGCCGGGGGCAGGCCCAGGACGGTGGCGGAGTCCGGGACGGCGAGCGCGAGTTCGCCGTCCTCGCCGGGGCGCAGCGCCGCGCACAGCGCCCGGTCGGCGGCGGGCGCCAGCAGCTCCGGGGGGCGGGCGGGCAGCCCGGCCGGGTCGGCGGCCTTCGCGGCGGGCGCGGAGTGCGCGGCCAGGTCGGCGGCGCCGACGGAGGCGGCGGCGACCCGGCCGCCGCCGTAGGCGTCGCGCTGGGTGCGCGGGTCGCCGAGCAGCAGGGCGAGCTGGGTGGCCGTCAGCGGGGCGAGGCCCTGCTCGGTGAGCAGCCAGCGCTCCTCGCCGAGCCCGGCGAAGAGCTGGCCGACCCGGGTGGGCTGCCCGGACAGCACCGGCCCGGTGCCGCCCCGGCCGGGCACCTCGGGGGCCCGCAGGTCGGGGCCGGGAGGGAAGGCGGTGAGGAAGGCGGCGGTGACCGGCACCGGTGTGGCGGCGGCCCAGCCGAGGGCGTGCACGGCGGCGGGGTCGACGGCGAAGCGGCGGCCGTGCCAGAGCAGGTGCAGGCCGCCGTCGGGGGCGGTGGCGAGGACGCCGCGCTCGCCCGCGTCCCGGCCGGCCTGCCGCAGGCCGACGCCGACGGACAGCAGCGGGGCGGCGGTGGCGGTCCCGGCGGCGCGGACGCTGCACACCTGCCAGTCGGCGCCGCCGACCGCGTCGGCGGCGGGCAGGCCGTCGGGGGCGCCGACGATGCCGACCGGGACGCCGCGGCCGGCCCCGGCCAGCGAGTGCTCGGAGACCTGCTCGACCCGGAGCCGGTCGCCGGCCAGCAGCCGGGCGCTGGCCTCGTTCAGCACGGGGTGCAGCAGGCCGTCGGCGTACAGGTAGCGGGCGCCGCTCTCCTTGGCCACCACCAGGGTGCCGGGCTGCTTCCAGCCGGTCGCGCCGCCCGGCTTGACCAGGCCGTAGACCCCGGCCCCGGCGCCGATCAGCAGGGCCAGCACCAGGCCGGTGGCGGCGCCCCGGTTGGTGCGGCCGACGGGCGTGTCGGGGGCGTCGGGCTCGGCCCGGAGCACGCCCGCGGCGACCCGGCCCATCACGAAGAGGTGGGCCTGCACCTGGTCGCGTCGGGACTGCATGCGCTGCTCCTCCTCGGTTCCTGGGGGACGACCGGTCGGGGACGGCCGGTCGGGGACGGCTGCTGACGGGGACGGCTGCTGACGGGGCGTCAGCCCGCCAGGCCGCGCATCCGCGCGTAGAAGCCGAGCACCTGGAGCGCCAGCGGCAGCAGGGCGAGCGCGGTCAGCGAGTGCAGCAGGTCGCCGGCCCGGCCCCAGTACGGGAGCAGCCGGCGGCCGGGCACGGTGCGGGCGACCACGGCGAGGACGGTGGCGACGGCCAGCAGGGCCGCGAACAGCACCAGCCGCCCGGCCGGGTCGGTGTCCCGGCCGACGTGCAGGGCGAGCAGGGCCAGGCCGAGCGCGCCAGGCAGCAGCAGGGCCAGGCGGTGCCGGACGCCGCCGATGTCGCGGGCGTGCAGGAGCAGCAGCACCGACAGGTCGGCGGCGGTCGCGGGCACGCCCCAGCCGCCGCCGCGCGAGGTGGCGAGCAGGGTCAGGGCGGCGGCGCAGACGGTGCCGACGGCGAGCAGGAACCCGGCCAGGTAGCCGTCGGCGACCAGGCTGCGGGAGAGCACCTGCTCGGCCGGGAACGGCTCGATCTCCTCCTGGAGCTCGTCGGCGTTGCGGGGCAGCGCGGGCAGCCGCAGCCCGGCGAGCTTGAACGACAGGCCGGGCACGAACGCGCCGAGCAGCACCGCGAAGGCGGCGGTGACGGCGGCGGCGTGCGTGACGGGGGCGCCGGAGGCGGCGACGGCGCCCGCGACGCCGGAGGCGACGGCGACCACCAGCAGCCCGGCGAACACCGGTCCGGCGCCGACCAGGGCGACTGCCAGCACGGTCGCGCCGGCCCCCGCGGAGCCGCCGGCCAGCAGCCGGGCGGTGCCGGTGACGCCGGGGACCAGGGCGGCGGCCGCGGCGGCGTGCGCGATGCCGGCGACCGCCAGGGCGAGGCCCGCGGCGCGGTCGCCGACCAGCCGGGCCACGGCGGCGGACCCGGCGAGCAGCAGCACGGCGGCGGCCGCGGCGGCGGCGCAGCGCGGGGCGGCCGGGCCGGGCCGGGCGAGCAGCAGCAGGCCGCAGGCGAGCGCGGCCAGGGTCAGGGCGAGCGCGAAGCGGTGGGTGGTGGCGGGGCGCCAGGAGTCGCCGCGGGCGGTGGTGCCGGTGCGGACGCCGTCGACCAGGTCGTCGAAGTGCACCTCGGGGAGTTCGCCGAGGCCGGGGCGGAGGAACAGTTCCTCGCCGTCGTGCAGGCCCAGCGCCTCCAGGGTGCGCTCCTCGTCGAGCGGCGCCCCGCCGGCCCGCTGGAGCACCCAGCCGCCGTGGTCGCCGCCGCTCTCCTCGGCGGCGGGCCCGGCGTGGCCGAGCACCGCCGGGAGCAGGTCGGCGAGGACCACGTCGCCGGGCACCGCGAGTTCGAACGCCGCGTCGGGCGCCCGGAACCTCAGTCGGACGAGTCCTTGGGCCGCCGTGCCACCGCTCACCTGTTCGTGCCCTCCCGCGGAGTCCGGACCGCCCGGCCTCCCGTGGGACCAGTACGGACGGCGGGCCCCGGACGGTTCACCGGGCCCGGCTGAACCGTCCGGGGCCCGCGGCCCGTACGCCTGGGTGGGCCCGGCCGGTGGGCGGGCCCGGTGAGAGGAGAGCCCCCGTTGAGCGTGGTCCTGGTCGACCGTCCGCCCCGGCGTCCCGGGCCGGCGATGCCGGACGGGGAGCTCCAGTTGCAGGAGCCGCCGGTGCTGCCGGAGCAGCAGAGCGGCATGTCCAACATGATCGCGATGGCGCCGATGGCGCTCAGCTCGCTGTCGATGGTGATGATCTTCCTGAACCCGCAGTCCGGGGGCGGGCCGCTCACCTACGTGGCGATGGGCATGATGGGCCTGTCGGCGGTCGGCATGCTGGTGACCCAGCTGATCCGGGGTGCGGGCGACCGCAAGCGCCAGCTGCGCGCCGAGCGCCGCGACTACCTGCGCTACCTGGCCCAGATGCGCCGCCAGGTCCGCCGCCACATCGGCGGCCAGCGCAAGGCACTGGCCTGGCGGCACCCGGCGCCCGGGGCGCTGGCCACCATGGTGCGCTCCTCCCGGCTGTGGGAGCGCCGCGCCTCCCACCCGGACTTCGGCGACGTCCGGATCGGGGCGGGCCCGCAGCGCCTGGCGGTGCGGCTGGCCCCGCTGTCCACCCAGCCGGTGGAGGACCTGGAGCCGCTGTGCGCGCACGCGCTGCGGCGCTTCATCCACGCCTACGGCACCATCGACGCGCAGCCGGTCGCGGTGCACGTGCGCGGCTACGCGCACGTGCTGCTGCGCTGCGAGCGGCCCGCCGCCGAGCCGTCCGCGGAGGGCGCGGCGGTGCCGGAGGCGGAGCCCGCCGACCCGGGCCCGGCGCGGGCGCTGGTCCGCGCGATGCTGGCCCAGCTGGCGTTCTTCCACGCCCCCGACGAGCTGCGGATCGCCGCCGTGGTCGCCCCCGGCCTGCGCGCGGACTGGTCCTGGCTGAAGTGGCTGCCGCACGCCCTGCACCCGACCGAGAGCGACGGCGCGGGGCCGGTCCGGCTGGTCGCCGACTCGCTGCTGGAGCTGGAGCAGCTGCTCGGCCCCGAGTTCACCGACCGGCCGCCGTACGAGCCGGACACCCAGCCGGGCCGCGACGAGCCGTTCACCGTGATCGTGCTGGACGGCGTCAAGCTGCCCGCGGGCAGCCGGGCCGCGCTCGCCGGGTACCGCAACGCGGTGCTGCTGGACCTGGCGGGGGCGCTGGAGTGGAAGCACGCCCCGCACCGGCTGCGGCTGCGGCTGACCGGGGGCGACGGGGCCGCGGAGCCGCTGCTGGAACTGGTCGCCGCCGACCGCAACCGGCAGGACGGGGCGACCGCGCTCGGCCGCCCCGACGCGCTCGCGCCGCCCGCGGCCCGGCGCTTCGCCGCCGTGCTCGCCCCCTACCGGCTGGGCGACGCCCGGGACACCGCCGAACCGCTCGCCACCGACTTCGACCTGACGGCGCTGCTGGACATCAACGACCTGTACCGGCACGACGTCGCGGCCCGCTGGGCGGCCGGGACGGGCGGGCGCCGGCTGCGGGTGCCGATCGGCCTCGGCTCCGACGGCACCCCGGTCGACCTGGACCTGAAGGAGTCCGCGCAGGGCGGCATGGGCCCGCACGGCATGCTGATCGGCGCCACCGGCTCCGGCAAGTCCGAGCTGCTGCGGACCCTGGTGCTGGCGCTGGCGCTGACCCACTCCTCGGAGACGCTGAACTTCGTCCTGGTCGACTTCAAGGGCGGCGCGACCTTCCTCGGCCTGGACGACCTGCCGCACACCTCCGCGGTGATCACCAACCTGGCCGACGAGGCCGCGCTGGTCGACCGGATGCGCGACGCCCTGCACGGCGAGCTGAACCGCCGTCAGGAGCTGCTGCGGGCGGCCGGCAACTACAGCTCGCTGCTGGACTACGAGACCGCCCGGGCCGCCGGCACCCCGCTGGACCCGCTGCCCACGCTGTTCGTGGTGGTCGACGAGTTCAGCGAACTGCTGTCCGCGCACCGCGACTTCATGGACCTGTTCATCATGATCGGCCGGCTCGGCCGCTCGCTGGGCGTGCACCTGCTGCTGGCCTCGCAGCGCCTGGACGAGGGCCGGATGCACGCCCTGGAGTCGCACCTGTCGTACCGGATCGGCCTGCGCACCTTCTCCGCGATGGAGAGCCGCGGCGTGCTCGGCGTCCCCGACGCCTACCAGCTGCCCTCGCAGCCCGGCAACGGCATCCTGCGCAGCGACACCGCCACCCTGACCCGGTTCAAGGCCGCCTACGTCTCCGGCCCGTACCGCCGCCGGCGCGGCGCCGACCGGCAGGCCGTCGCGGCCGGGCAGGTCGTCGCCTACGGCACCGAGTACGTGGTGCCGCGCCCCGCCGAGGCCGAACTCCCGGCCCCGGCGGCCGAGGTCGAGGACGAGCCGACCGAGACCCTGCTGGAGCTGGCCGCCGACCGGATGCGCGACGCCGGACCGCCCGCGCACCGGGTCTGGCTGCCGCCGCTGGAGACCCCGCCCACCCTGGACGAGCTGCTGCCGCCGCTCACCCCGACGCCCGCGCACGGCCTCGCCCCCGACGGCCGCCCGCCGGTCGGCGGCCTCACGGTGCCCGTCGGCGTCGTCGACAAGCCGTTCCAGCAGCAGCGCGACCTGCTCACCGCCGACCTGTCCGGGGCCGGCGGCCACGTCGGCATCGCCGGCGGCCCGCAGAGCGGCAAGAGCACCCTGGTGCGGACCCTGGTGGCGGGCCTGGCCCTCACCCACTCGCCGCGCGAGGTGCAGTTCTACGGCCTCGACTTCGGCGGCGGCACGCTCTCCGGCCTGCGCGGCCTCCCGCACGTCGGCGGCATCGCCGGCCGGCACGAGCCCGAGCGGGTCCGGCGCACCATCGCCGAGGTCGCCGCCGTCATCGCGCACCGCGAACTGCTGTTCGCCCGGCTGAACATCGACTCCGCGACCACCTACCGGCGCCGCCGCGCGGCCGGCGACCCGGCGCTCGCCGAGGAGCGGCACGGCGACGTCTTCCTGGTCGTGGACGGCTGGAACACCGTCCGCGAGGAGTTCTCCGACTGCGTGCCCGCGCTCGCCGTGATCGCCGGGCGCGGCCTCAACTACGGCGTCCACCTGATCGGTTCGGCCGCCCGCTGGACCGACTTCGCCAGCGGCCTGCGCGACCAGCTCGGCACCCGCTTCGAGCTCCGGCTCGGCGACCCCACCGACTCCGCCATCAACATGCGGGCCGCCCAGGGCGTCCCGCGCGTCCCCGGCCGCGGCCTCACCCCCGATCGGATGCACTTCCTCACCGCGCTGCCCCGGATCGACGGCCTCGGCGACAGCGACAGCCTCAGCGACGGCGTCGCCGACCTGGTCGACGCCGTCGACGACCACTGGGACGGCCCGCGCGCCCCCCAGGTCCGGATGCTCCCGGTGCTGCTCGACGCCGCCGAACTCCCCGCCCCCGAGGGCCGGCTGCGGGTCGCCCTCGGCCTGGAGGACACCGCGATCTCGCCGCTCTGGCACGACTTCGAGGAGTCCCCGCACCTGCTGGTCGTCGGCGACAGCGAGAGCGGCAAGACCAACCTGCTGCGCCTGGTCGTCGACGCCGTCACCACCGCGTACACGCCCGCCGAGGCCCGGATCATGCTGGTCGACTTCCGGCGCGGCCTCTACGAGAGCGTCCCCGAGGAGTACCGCCTCGGCTACGCCGTCGCCGTCGACGTCCTCAAGCAGGTCGTCACCGGCGCCGCCCGGGCGATGACCGCCCGCCTGCCCGGCGAGGAGATCAGCCCCGCCCGGCTGCGGCTGCGCGACTGGTGGACCGGCCCCGAACTGTTCGTCCTGGTCGACGACTACGACCTGGTGCCCGCCCAGCCCGGCGGCGCCCACCCGTTCGCCCCCGTCCTGGACTTCCTCGCCCAGGGCGCCGAACTCGGCCTGCACCTGATCGTCGCCCGTTCCGCCAACGGCATCGGCCGCGCCTACAACGACCCGCTGCTGCGCCGCCTCCAGGAGATCAACACCCCCGTCACGCTGCTCTCCTGCCCGCCCAGCGAGGGCACCCTGTTCGGCAGCGTCAAGCCCCGCCAGTTCCCGCCCGGCCGCGCCCTGCACGTCACCCGGCGCCGCACCGTGCAACTCCAGACCGCCCTGCTGCCGCCCCCGGAGTCCGAGGACGACCCCGACCCCGCCACCACCACCGGGGCGGGCGCCCGGTGACGCCCCGTCAGGGCCGCTCCGGCACCGCTCCCGGCACCGCTCCCGCCGCCGTTCCCGGCCCGGGCGGCGGCCCGCCGGTGAACCCCCGGGCGGTCCTCGGCCGTAGAACCCGGCGATGAGCCTCTCCCGTTCCGGCTCCGCCACCGGCGGCGCCCCGCAGCCCGCCCCGCCCCACCGACGGTTCGGCCGCCGGCGGGCCACCGCGGCGGCCGCGCTGCCCGCCGGGACCGACCCGGCCCCCGCCGCGCCCCGGCCCGCCGCCGTGGCCCGCCGGTCCGAGCTGCGCGAACTGGGACCGCACATCGTGATCGCCCCGGCCTCCGCCGGGTACGACGAGCTCTGGGCCGCCCTCGGCGCGCTCCGGCCCGTCCCCGACAGCCTGGTCGTGGTGGCCGCCGCCGACGACGCCGCCCCCGTGCTGCGCGACCGGATGGGCGAGCTGGGCGAGCTGGCCCGGGCCCGCGGCGCCGGCGTCCTGGTGCTCGCCGCCTCCGGCCTGGCCGCGCTCGCCCCCAACGGCCGCCGCCCCGCCGAGGTGGTCGCCGCCCGGGCCGGACTGCCCGTCATCGCCCCCGACGGCCTGGTCGAGATCACCGCCGACGGCGACCTCGACGTCCTCGCCCCCGACGGCGCCGTCGAAGCCGCCTCCTGGTGGTACTGCGCCCCCGGCGCCGAACCCCGCCGGGCCCGCCGGGCCGCCCGCGCCCCCTCCGCCGTCCCCGCGCCCGCACCGGCCCCCGCCGTCCCGCCGACCGTCCGGGTCCGCCGCCTGCCCGCCGGCTACTGGCTCACCCACGCCGCCGCCCCGCCGCCCGGCCCGCTCCCCGGCCTCGCCCTGGCCGCCGGGCCGCCCGGCGGCACCGTCCTGGTGGTCGGCACCCCCGCCGCGCCCGTACTGCTCCCCGAGGACTTCGTCGCCGCCGCGACCGCGCTGCCCGTCGACCCCGACCGCATCCTGGTCAGCGCCCCCTGGGCCGCCCCCGACGAACTCGCCGCGCTCACCGCCGCCCTGACCACCCGGCTCGACCGGCCCGTGCACGCCGCGGTCGGCGTCCCCGTGCTCGGCTCCACCGGCCCCACCTCCCGCATCCTCGACGCCCACGGCCACCCCCGCTGGGAGCCGTTCCTGCTCCGCCTGGCCGCCGTCCCCGGCGACGCCGTCTCCCCCGCCGCCTGGCACAACGGCGGCGCCGACTGGCGCACCGAACGGCCCGCCGTCTTCACCGCCTTCCCCTACTGGGCCCTGGAGGCCGTCCCCGCCGGCCTGTGGCTGCGCCCCGAACCGCCGCACGTGGTCACCCCCCGGTTCCGCCGCCCCGAGACCGCCCGCCCGCTGCTGATCGTCGGTGAACGCGACCGCCCGGTCGCCCCCGACGTGTTCGAGGAGCTCGGCTGCCTGCTCGACCGCCTGCCCGCCGCCGGCGTGCACGGCTTCGGCCTGCTCGTCCACGGCCTGCTCGACCCCGCCGCCGCCAGCGTCGCCCGGTTCGTCGCCCGCACCCACGACCTCGACTGGCTCGGCCCCGAACAGCCCGTCGGCGCGCCGCCCCAGCCCGCCCCCGTCTCGTACGGCACCGTCGCCCCGCCCCCGCCCCGCCACCACTACCGCCCCGCTCCCCCGCCCACCCTCCACCCGCACCCGCACCCGGCCGCCGTGCCCGGCCCCGGGACGGACCCGGGCCCCGGGGCGATCGAGGCCCCGGTGTCGGCACCTGACGCCTTGTCGGGCCCCGACGGCGTCGCCCCCATCGGCCCGCCCACCCGGACCGCGACCTCCAGCGGCCCCGACCTCGGCGGCCCGGCCGCACCCGCCGTCACGGCGACCGCCGCCGCCCCCGAGCCGTACCCGTCCACTCCCCCGTGGGCCGACGCACCGTCGGACCCCCGCCCCGACGCGCCCTCCTGGGCCGACGACCCCGACCTCGCACCCCGGCCCTACCCGACGCCCGAACCGGACGACGACCCGGACCTCGCACCCCGGCCGTACCCGACCCCGGAACCGGACGACGACGACCCCGACCTCGCGCCCCGGCCCTATCCGACGCCGGAGACCGAGCCCGCCCCCTGGCCCGACGAGCCGTCGGAGCCCTCGCCCGACCCGGACGCCGCTCCGGACACCGGTTCGGACACCGGCCCGGCCCCGGTCGCCCCCGCCCGGCTGCGGCTGCTCCGGCCCGCGGACCTGCCCGCGCCCGCCGCCGCGACCGTCAGCACCCCGGCGGAGCGGGACGCCGTCCGGGCGCTGCTCGGCGAGCACTACCACCGGTGCGCGGGGCGGGTGGACCAGGTCTCGACCCGGCTGCCGGGCGTCCGGTCGACCGCCAAGGACGACATCAAGCCGGACCTGGCCGCCGTCCTGCTGCACCACACCGACGCGGGCGTACCGGTCGACCGGGACGAGCTGGTCGCAGCGGCCCGGTCCGGCGATCCGCTGCTCGCCCCGTACCTGCGGTGCCTGGGCTCGGGGCTGCGCCGGCTGCCGAGCCACCACGGCGCGGTCCTGCTGGGCGCCCCGCCCGGGCCCGACCCGGAGGACCTGCTGGCGCTGTACCGGGTCGGCGAGCAGCTGACGGAGCCCGCACCGGTCACCGGCCTGACCGCCTCCTCGGTCGAACTGCCGGGCACCCGGCTGGAGTTCGTGATCTGGTCGGTCACCGGTCGGCGCACCGCCGCGTTCTCCGCCGGTCCGGACGAGGCCCGGGTCACCTTCCCCCCGGGCAGCGTGTTCACCGTCCTCGCGGCGCTGTCCGGCGAGGCGACGGGCAGCCCGGCCCGGGTGCTGCTGCGCGAGTCCGGCGGGCCCGCGGACGCCGATCCGGCCACCCGCGACCGCAACACCCTGACCCGCCTGCGCTCCTGGCTGGACCGCCGGGACCGGCTCGGCCCGGCCGACCGCCGGACGATCGAGCACCCCGAACGCTTCCACCTCACCCCCGGCGTCGAACTCCTCCCCGCCTGACCCCCGCCGGCCGGGGCGGTCCCGGACAGCACCCGGAACCGCCCCGGCCCGGCGGGCCGTACGGGTCAGCCCTGCGGGTAGCCGTGCTCGGCGCGGTGGACGGCCGGAGCGGCGGTGTCCGCCGCGGCCGGGCGGGTCGCCTCCGGCGGGCCGGCCGGGCGGAGGGCGCGTTCCGCGGGGCCGCTGTTGGCGGTGCGGCGCAGGGCGGGCGCGTCCCGGCCCGGCCAGCCGCCGGTGGTCTCCGGCGCGTCGTCCTCGGCGTCCCAGAGCGCGGGCGTCGCCCGCGGCTCGGGGGCGGGCGCGGTGTCGGCGTCCCCGTCGTACGCCGGGGCGGGCCGCCGCCCGCGCGCCGGGGCGTCGAGGACGGCCGGGGTGTCGAGGACTGCCTCCCGTTCGGTGTCCTGCCGGACGGGCCGGGCCTGGAGGCGCTGGGCGGACAGCCGCCCGTTGAGCACGCCGGGGTTTTTGGGGCGGATCGCCCGGACCTCGCCCGGGCCGAGCATCCAGTCGGGGACGGGCACCTCCTCCCACCCCTCGGGGATCGGCGGCGGCAGGTACCCCGTCGCGGGGGCCACCGTCTCCTCCTCCCGGCGCTCCTCCCGGCGTCCGCCGGGCACCGGCGCCGGCCCGGCGCCGACGCTCCGGACCGGCACCGGGCCCGACACGCCCGACCGGCCCTCCTCCGGTGCCCCGCCGCCCCGTCCCCACGCCGGACCGGCCGCCCCGGCCGCCCAGCCGGTCCCGGCGGTCCCGGCGCCGCCCGGCCCGGCGGAGGTCCGGAGCAGCGGCCCGGCGGCCGGGGGCGGCGGGGCGGCCGGGGCGGCCGGGGTGTCGAGGCGCTGCAGGCGCAGGGTCAGGCCGCCGCTGCGGACGGTGCCCGATCCCGCGTCCTGCCAGGGGGCGGGCACCCATCCCGAGCCGGGGGCGAGGCGTTCGGGCACCAGGTGCCACTCGGCGGCGGCCGGCACCTCCAGCACCGCGCCGGTCCGGCCGGGCAGCACCCAGGTGCCGTGGGGGGTGCGGGCGACCGCGCGCCGCTCGTGGTCGGCGTCCGTGCCCGCCACCGTGATCCGCCATGCTCCGCTCATCCGCAGCAAGGATGTCCTCCCCGAGGTCCGCCCGGGCGGACGGCCCGCCCCGCACCCTGCTCGACGGCCCGCCGGACACCCGGGGTTCAGCCGACGGCCGCCGGGGCGGGGCGACGGGTCTTCGAACACCTGACGCACCGTCGGCGAATTCTGGTGGAACGCAGACTGGACGAGAGGTGCCACCGTCCGGGGGCGTCCTGGAACAACCAGCAGGACAAGGGTCGTTCGTTGGCGCACCGACCTCCCGCAACGGATCGGGCACGTCGAATTCGTGTGGCAGACTGCCGCGCGGGACGTGCGGGGAAAGCTGGGACGACCGCCCTTCTACCTGGGGAATCCGTGTTCATTCGACTTCTGGGCCCGGTCGAGCTGAGGGCCGCGAACGGCACCGTCACCGCACCGGCCGGCGCCAAGCGGTGCGCCGTCCTGGCCCTGCTGGCGCTCGAACTCGGCCGGGTCGTCCCGGTGGACCGGCTGTTCGCGCTGCTCTGGGGCGAGACGCCGCCCGCCCAGGCCCGGGCCGCCCTGCAGGGACACGTCGCCGCACTGCGCAAGCAGCTCGCCGGGTCGCGCTTCACCCTGCTGACCCGGGCGCCCGGCTACCGGCTCGACGGCCCGGCCGACCGGGTCGACGCGCTGCTCTTCGACCGGCTCGCCGCGCGGGCCACCGACCCCGCCGCCGAGTCGGCCGCCCAGGGCGGCGACGAGGCCGCCGCCGCCCTGCTGCGCGCGGCGCTGGACCTGTGGCACGGCCCGGCCGCGCTCACCAACCTGCCGGACACCGACCTGCGGCGGCTGGCCGCCGACCGGCTGGAGCGGCACCGCACCCGCGCCCTGGAGGAGTGGGCCGAGCGGCTGCTCCGGCTCGGCCGGGGGGCCGACGCCGTCCCCGAACTCGACCACGCCGCCGCCGCGGACGGGCTGTACGAGCCGGTGGCCGCGCTGCTGGTCCGCTGCCTGCACCAGGCCGGCCGGTTCGCCGACGCCGTCGCCGCCTACCACCGGGCCCGCCGCCTGCTGACCGAGGAGCTGGGCGTGCCACCGGGTCGCGCCCTGCAGTCCGCGGTGGACGACGCGCTCGCCGCGGTCCCCGCCCCGCCGCCGCCCCCGCCCCGGGCCCCGACCCCGGCCCCGCTCCAGGTCCCGGACCAACTCCCCCGCAGCACACCGGGGTTGGTCGGCCGCGCGGCGGAGCACCGCAGGCTGCACACGGCCTGCGCCGAGCCCGGCGGCGGGCGGCTCGCGGTACTGGTCGGCCCGGCGGGCGTCGGCAAGACCGCCACGGCGCTGCGCTGGGCGCACGAGGCCGCCGGACTCTTCCCGGACGGGCGGCTGTTCGCCGACCTGAACGGCTTCGGCCCGGGGCCGCGCACCGCGCCGGCCGAGGTGCTGGCCCGCTTCCTCGGGGCGCTGGGCGTGCCGGCCGCCGAACTGCCGGACGGACTGCCCGCCCGGGCCGCGCTGTTCCGCGCGCTCAGCCGGGACCGCCGCCTGCTGGTGGTGCTGGACGACGCCCGGGACGCGGACGGCCTCGCCGACCTGCTGCCGGCCGGGCCGGGCTGCGCGGCGGTGGTGACCGGCCGCGGCGCGCTGGAGGACCTGGTGGTGACCGAGGGCGCGGCGCTGCTGCGGCTCGGCCCGCTGCCGGGCCCGGACGCGCTCGGGCTGCTGGAGCACCTGCTGACCCCGGCCCGGGTGCGGGCCGAACCGGCGGCGGCGGCCCGGGTGGCCGCGCTCTGCGAGGGCCTGCCGCTGGCGCTGCGGATCGCCGCCGCCCGGCTGGCCGCGCAGCCCGGCTGGGCGATCGCCGACCTGGTCCCGGAGCTGGCCGACGAGCGGACCCGGCTGCGGGCCCTGGAGACCCGGGGCGCGGTCGGGGTGCGCGAGCGGATCGCCCTGACGGTGCGTCGGCTTCCGGCCCGGGCCGCCGAACTGCTGTGCCTGCTGGCCGTCCGGGCGGTGCCCGAGGCGGGCGCCGGGGACGCCGCGGCGCTGCTGCGCTGCGACCCGGCCGGGGCCCGCCGGGCCCTGGACGTGCTGGCGGCCCACCACCTGCTGGTCGAGGACAGCCCGGGCCGCTACCGGCTGTCCGACCTGGTCCGGCTCTGCGCCGCCGAGCACCGCGTCCCCGAGCAGCCCGGGCCCCCGGACGCGCCGGTCGTCGCACCCTCCGCCGCGCCGGTCGTCGCGCCGTCCGACCCGCCGGGCGCGCCGGGCGTTCCTCAGCGCGACAGCTCGGCCACCAGCTCCTGCACGCCGTCCTCGCCGAAGCGGTGGACCAGCAGCGCGACCCAGTGCACCGCCTCGGCCCGTTCCGCGGCCGTCCAGTACGGGGCGGACGGGTGCTCGTCGACCACCAGCGCCTCGGCCAGCGCGAGCAGTTCGGGCGGCGCGGCGGCGGGCGTGCCGTCGGACTCGCGCCGGGCCAGCCGGCGGGCCGCCGCGGCGACCTCGGTGCCGGTCGCGGGCGGCACCGGCAGCCCGGAGCCGCCCTCGTCCGCGCGGGCCCCGGTCGGCTCCGCCGCCTCCTCCGCCGCCAGCCAGCTCCCGATCAGTGCGCGCATCTCCTGCTCCCCCGTCATGCCCACCAGGATGCCAGCACCGCCGCCGGTCATCACCACCGTCTCCGTGGACGAGAACGGCTGTGCCCTCGTCCAACGTTCAACCGGTGGCGGACGGCCCGCGGACCCGGCCGGGCCGCCGTCGCGGGCGGTCGCTCTGCCGTCGGCGAATCTGCCCCGGGCAGACCGGGCTCCCCGGCGGGCCGTCCGGGGCCGAGGGTGGAGGGGAGGGCCTTCACGGCCGACCGCCCCCGTCCGACAGGGAGTTCCCGATGAGTCCACTCGCCCCCCGCCGTCCGCACGCCGAGGACGGTGACACCCCGCCGAGCCGGTTCGACGACCACCTGGCGGCGCAGCTGCTCGCCCAGCGGATCGTGATGCTCGGCACCCAGGTCGACGAGGTGTCGGCGAACCGGGTGTGCGCGCAGCTGCTGCTGCTCTCCGCCGAGGACCCGCGCACCGACATCGGCCTGTACATCAACAGCCCGGGCGGGTCGGTGACGGCCGGGCTGGCGATCTACGACACGATGCGGCTGATCCCGAACGACGTGGCGACGCTGGCGATGGGGTTCGCGGCCAGCATGGGCCAGTTCCTGCTGACGGTCGGCACGCCGGGCAAGCGGTACGCGCTGCCGAACGCGCGGATCATGATGCACCAGCCGTCGGCGGGCATCGGCGGTTCCGCCGCCGACATCGAGATCCAGGCGGAGAACCTGCTGTACACCAAGCGGGCGATCGAGCGGATCACCGCCGCGCACACCGGGCAGAGCGAGGAGACCATCGCCCGGGACGGCGACCGGGACCGCTGGTTCACGGCCGAACAGGCCCGGGACTACGGGATGGTGGACCACGTGGTGGAGTCGCTGGCCGACATCCGCCCGGCGGCCTCGCGTCCCCGCGTGGGGCTGTGACATGGCCTCCTACCCGATTCCCTACGTGATCGAGCGGACGGCGCACGGCGAGCGGACCTACGACGTGTTCAGCCGGCTGCTGAACGAGCGGATCGTCTTCCTCGGCACCGAGATCGACGACGGCGTCGCCAACACGGTGATCGCCCAGCTGCTGCACCTGGAGTCCGCGAACCCGGGCGAGGAGATCTCGATCTACCTCAACTCGCCCGGTGGGTCGTTCACTTCGCTGATGGCCATCTACGACACGATGACCTTCGTGCAGTCGCCGATCTCGACCTTCTGCGTCGGCCAGGCCGCGTCCACGGCGGCGGTGCTGCTGGCGGGCGGCGACCCGGGGCGCCGGTTCGTGCTCCGGCACGCCCGGGTGCTGCTGGGCCAGCCCGCCAGCAGCGGGCGGCAGGGCACGGTCTCCGACCTGAGCCTGGCCGCCAAGGAGATCGCCCGCATCCGCCACCAGGTCGAGGAGGTGCTGTCCCGGCACACCGGCCACGACCCGGCCAGGCTCCGCGCGGACCTGGACCGGGACAAGGTGCTGGACGCGGCCGAGGCCGTCGCCTACGGCCTGGCCGACCACGTGGTGAGCCACCGTCAGGTCCCGGCCGCGGCCTGACCCGCCGTCGGACGGGGGCGGCCGGGGCCGGGACGGGGGTCCGGCTCAGGCCGCCAGGCAGAGCCCGTCGTACGGCGCGGCGGCCCGGGACGCGGCGGCCCGCGGCGCGACGGACGAGGTCCGGACGACGGACGAGGTCCGGACCGGGCGGGCGCGCAGCACGGGGCGCTCCAGGTCGTCCTGGACCAGCCGGAGCACGTCGCCGAGGCCGAGGCCGAGGGCCCGGGCGGCGGCCGCGAGCACCTCGGAGGAGGCTTCCTTGCGGCCGCGCTCCAGCTCCGACAGGTACGGCACCGAGATCCGGGCCTGCTCCGCGACGTCCTTCAGGGTCCGTTCCTGGGCGAGGCGTTCGCGCCGCAGCACGCCGCCGACCAGGTCCCGCCAGAGCGGTTCGCGCGGGGCCGGGGCCGCCGGCCCGGCCGGGACGGCGGTCGGGGCGCGGTGCGGGGCGCCGGGCGGGCGCAGCGGGATGACGCGGGCGTGGTCCGGCGCGGGAGAGGTCATGGTCCCAGCCTAGGCACTCCGCGCGGCGGGGGAAGGGCGCGGCGCTCTGCTCCCGGCGAAACCGGCGGCACCCGACAACGCCCGACAACGCCCGACAACGCCCGACAACGCCGGAGCGCCGGCCCACCACCCCGGGAGGGGATGGCGGGCCGGCGCTCCGTCGGTGCGTGGTGCCGGGTCAGCTGCTGCGCACCGGCAGCACCCACTTCTGGGCCGCGGTCCCGTTGCAGTCGAACAGCTCCAGCCGGGCGCCGTCGGAGACGGCGTTGTTGGGCAGGTCGACGCAGCGGCCGGAGCCCGGGTTGTAGAGGCTGCCGTCGGCGCGCGGCAGGAAGATCTGGTTGTAGGCGCCGGTGGCGCAGGGCCAGATCTCCAGCAGGGTGCCGTTGGTGGTGCCGCCGCCGATGGCGTCCAGGCAGCCGCCGACCGCGCGGAGCGAGCCGTCGGCCTGGAAGGACCAGGTCTGGGCGGCCCCGGTGTTGCAGGTCCAGAGCTGGACGGCGGTGCCGGGCGCCGGGTTGGCGTGGTCGACGTCGATGCAGGCGGTCGGGGTGCCCGCCAGCTTGATCTGGTCGGCCTTGCCGTAGGTGCTGCCCACGGCGGTGGGGCCCTCCACCCAGGTGTAGTACGGCGCGGTGGCACTGGACTTGCCGGTCCAGATCTTCACGATGCCGTTGGCGTCCAGGCCCCACAGGGTGGGCGAGCCGATGCCGGTGAGGTCGCCGTTCGAGCCGAGCGTCGGCCAGCCGCCGGCGGGCGCGGAGGAGACGTTGCCGATCAAGGTGTTCTTGTCGAGCGCGGCGAGCGTGGTCACCGGGACGCTGCCGCCGAAGCCGTCGTCGACGCTGATGGTGCCGGTGGTGAAGGTGTAGCCGCGCAGGTCGCCGTTGGAGCGGTTGCGGGCCCAGAGGCCGGGCCGGCCCTGGCCGGCCCAGTCGCCGGGCGACAGCAGCTCCCAGCCCTTCCAGCCGGTGGCGGAGAGCTTGGTCGGCGAGCCGAACACGGCGTCGCCGACGGTCGGGTAGAACCAGAGCGCGCCGTCGCCGCCGGGCTCGTTCTCGATGGTGAACAGGCCGGTCCGGTTGAGGAACTTCTTGCTCGGGTCGAGGTTGGTGGTGCCGGGGTCGCCGCTGGCGGAGATCTGCTGGACCGTGGTCCAGTCGCCGGTGCGGTAGCCGGTGCAGTCGGTGACGGTGCTGACGCAGGCGGGCTTGGCCAGCGTGCTCTTGGTGTCGAAGACGCCGGAGACGCCGGTGTTGCCGGGGTTCTTGTAGTAGTAGAGCGCCGCGTCGCCGGTCTTGTGGACGATCAGGTCGTCGACGTTCTTGCCGCCGCTGAGGCTGCCGCGGTGGGTGACGGCGTAGTTCGCCCAGGAGTCGCCGCCGGGGGACTTCGCGGCGGGGGCGGCCAGCGGGGCGGTCAGGCCGTTGCCGGGCATGCTGTAGTCGCGCAGGTCGCCCTTGGGGTCGGCGGCCACGATGTCGGGCTTGGCGTCACCGGTGACGTCGCCGAACACCGGGGCCGGGCTGTTCGGGTTCCACGGCACGTAGAAGGAGTAGGAGTTGACCGGCGAGATGTTGCCGGCGTTGTCCTCGGCCTGCACGTACAGGATGTTGGTGCCCCAGCGGCCGGGCTTCACCGGGATCTCGGTGGTGGGCCGGTTCGCGCCGCACTGCCAGGCGGCGTCGGCGAGCTGCGGGTCCCAGCTCCAGCGCAGGCAGGCCAGGCCGGAGGTGTTCAGGCCGGACGGGTTGGGGTCGTTCAGGACGATCGGGACGGCGCCGTTCTGGCCCGCGTAGATCAGCGGGGTCTGGCCGTTGCCGGACGGCGGGAACTGCTTGCTCGGGTCGGCGACGGTGCCGGGGAAGGAGACCGTCGGCGGGGTCAGGTCGACCTTGAAGAAGCAGGTCGGGGTCGAAGCGGACCAGGGCACGCCGGGGAGCTGGTCGCTGGCCATGATGCCGTAGCCGTACGAGTGGCCGTCGAGGATGGCACTGCCGGGCACGGAGAAGCTGGTGGTGCCGCCGTTGCCGACCAGGTCGGAGTAGCCGGAGGCGACGTCGGGGACGCCGGAGAGCTGGTAGTCCCAGATGTGGTCCCAGGACCAGAGCTGGCCCTGGGTCGGGCTGGAGACGGTGGCGTTCAGCCAGACCGCGCCGTTCTGGTTGGTGCCCGCGCCGAGCCAGCCCCAGTTGTTGGAGTTGCCGTCGCCGCAGGACTGGGTGGTGGTGCCGGTGCTCGCGATCTGCGGCCGCGGCCAGACCCCGGGGTTGGTCGGGGTGTTGGGCGCGCGGTCGTACTCGATGTACAGCGAGGGGTGGTAGTCGAACCGCTTGAAGGCGTTCTGGTTGCTCTCGTTGCCGTACAGGCCGAAGGTCAACTGCCGGTTGTTGGTGTACTGCTGGAGGGTGCCGGTGATGGTGTAGTTGAACGGCACGTTGTTGTAGCAGCCGGTGTGGCCGGAGCCGCCGACGGTCTGCTGGCCGAGCGAGCCGCCGACCTGGCCGGGCTGGTTGTTCCAGTTGGTGCCGTCGTAGATCGCACCGGTCAGGTACAGGTCGAGCGGGTAGGTGGTGCCGCAGGACCAGTCCGCGGAGACGTACTCCTGGAAGTTCAGCGTCGCGTAGTGGACCACGGCGCCGTAGATCGGGTTGATGTCGTACTGGAAGAACGAGCGGTACTTGCTGGACGGGCTGCAGGAGCCGCCGTTGGGGTAGTAGCCGCAGACGCCGACGCCCGGGTGGTCGCCGTCGGCGCTGCCGGAGCGGTTCCAGTTCGGGGTGGTCGGGTACGCGGACTGGACCCAGGTCCAGGCGTTGTTGCTCTGGCTCCACGGCAGCCAGGCCGGGTCGACGTAGAACGGCGCGGTGCCGTTGGCGATCAGGTCCTGGTCGGGCGTCAGGTCGATGCCGTCCTTGCCGGCCTTGACCGGCATGGCGGCGACCTTCGCGGTGCGGCCGGGGCCGGCGGCGTCGCTGCGCTCGTGGCCGGACTGCGGGGCGGCCTCGGCCGTTTCGGCGGCCGCGCCCTGGGCCTTCGGGGCCTTCGCCGGCGCGGCCGCGGCGCTGTCCCACATCTGCGGGGTCGGCGCGGTCCAGCGGGCCTTGCCGTCGGCGCCCTTGGCGGCGAGGTTGCCGCCCGCGTCGGCCTCCACGGTGACGCCGTCGGTGACGGTGCCGAAGTGCAGGTTGCGCAGCGCCGGGGAGGCGGCGGCGGCCTTGGTGTGCAGCACCAGGACGGTGGTGAGGCCGCCGGTCGCGGTCGCGGTGACCTTCAGGTCGGTGTCGGGCGCGACCGACGGGTAGGTGACGCTGTCGCCGTCGAGGACCGGGGTGGTGAGCCGGAACGGGGCGGTCAGGCCCAGCTTCTTGCCGTCCGAGCTGGTCATCGTCGCCAGCGGGCCGTCGCCGCCCTTGGAGAGCACCAGCCCGGAGGCCGCCGCCTTCGGTGAGAAGGTGCCGTCCTGATTGGCCGTCAGGGTGGCGTCCAGCGCCCGCCAGGCGCCGTCGCGCTTGACCCGCTGCTGGTCCGGGTGCCCGGTCAGCGCCAGGTGGCCCTCGGGCGTGGCCACCGTCTCGCTGAACTCGGTGGTCAGCGATGCCACCGGCACCGGCTTCCCGGTCGCCTTCGCCTCGGCGAGCGCCCGGTCGGTGTCGTCGCCGGGCGGGCGCTCCTTCATCCGCTCCGCGGTGGCCGCCGCGATCTCGGCCGGCGTCGGGAGGGTGCCGCCGGCCGCCGCGGCGGCCGGGACCACCGGCGTGCCGAGCACCGCGAGCACCACCGCCGCGGTCAGCGCCCGCACGGGCAGGCCGCCGGGTCTTCTTCTGCTCATCAGTTCTTCCCCCAGGATCGTTCCGGCCTCCGGCGCACTCCGCACGGAAGCCGACGCCACGGTCCCGGGTTCACCCGGTCTCGGCAAGCGGGATTCCGCCACCGGTCATCCGAATTGCGCCGACCGAACCGAAATGATCGACAGTGATATGCGTCACACCGAGATCCGACGGGGCGTCAATAACCTCCCCTTAGCCTCCTCTTGCGCCCAAATCGGTCCATCGGGCCAGATGTCCGGCTCCGACCGGATCGACCCGGCCCGATCGGGTCGGCGAATTCGGAATTGTCCCCGCGACCCGCGTGGCGCTTCGCCGAAACATTCCGCACACGAGGAAAATTGCATTCGCCGGGAATTCCTCCGGAATTCCGCCCGCCGGCCTCCCCCTCGACCTCCCGCGACCTCCGGCGGCCTCCCCGGCAGACTCCGGCGGCCGGCGGGGGCGGCGGGGCGGGCGCCCGCCGGGGCGGGCCGCGGTGTGGTGACACATTTCACGGCCCGCCCCGTTCTGCCGAAGGGGGTGGGGAGTCTAGGTTCCTGCGGTCAGAGGGGTTGCTCTCCCCGGTACGCGGAATGTGACCCGCACCATCCCTTCGACGAGAGAGAACGAGCGATGTCTGGATACGACTCCTCGCCGCGCCCGCCCCAACGGGTCGGCGTGGTCGCCGAGTCCGCGCCCGGGGAGACCCGGGTGTCCGCCACGCCGTCGAGCGTGCGCGGCCTGCTGGCCCTCGGGTACGAGGTGCTCGTCGAGCCGGGGGCGGGCGCGGCGTCCGGCTTCGACGACGCGGCCTACACCGCGGCGGGCGCGGAGCTCGGCAACGCCTGGTCGGCCGACGTGGTGCTGAAGGTGGAGGCGCCGACGGCCGCCGAGGTCGCCCGGCTGCGGGACGGCGCCACCGTGATCGGCCTGCTGGCGCCCGCCCAGCGGCCGGAGCTGCTGGCGCTGCTGGCGGAGCGCCCGCTGACGGCGCTGTCGCTGGACGCGGTGCCGCGGATCTCCCGGGCCCAGTCGATGGACGTGCTCAGCTCGATGGCGAACATCGCCGGGTACCGGGCGGTGATCGAGGCGGCGCACGCCTTCGGCCGGTTCTTCACCGGGCAGGTCACCGCGGCCGGCAAGGTCCCGCCGGCGAAGGTGCTGGTGGCGGGCGCGGGCGTGGCCGGGCTGGCCGCGATCGGCGCGGCCTCCAGCCTGGGCGCGATCGTCCGGGCCACCGACCCGCGTCCCGAAGTGGCCGACCAGGTCAAGTCGCTGGGCGGCGAGTACCTGCCGGTGGAGGCGGCCCAGGAGGCGAGCACCGACGGCTACGCCAAGGCCACCTCGGCCGACTACGACCGGGCCGCCGCCGCGCTGTACCGGGCCCAGGCCGCGGACGTGGACATCGTGATCACCACCGCGCTGATCCCGGGCCGCCCGGCGCCGAGGCTGCTCACCGCCGAGGACGTGGCGGCGATGAAGCCCGGCAGCGTGGTCGTCGACATGGCGGCCGCCCAGGGCGGCAACGTGGCCGGGACGGTGGCGGGCCGCACCGTGGTCACCGACAACGGCGTGACGATCATCGGCTACACCGACCTGGCGTCCCGGCTGGCCGCACAGGCGTCCCAGCTGTTCGGCACCAACCTGGTCAACCTGCTGAAGCTGCTCACCCCGGGCGAGGACGGGCAGTTGACGCTGGACTTCGAGGACGTGGTGCAGCGCGCCGTCACCGTGGTCCGGGACGGCGGCGTCACCTGGCCGCCCCCGCCGGTCGCGGTCTCCGCGGCCCCCGCCGCCGCCCCGGCCGCGCCCGCCGCGCGCCCGGCCGCGCCGGAGCCGTCCCGGCTCACCCCGCCCGTCCGGTTCGGCCTGATCGGGCTCGGCATGCTGGCGCTGTTCCTGCTGGTGGCCTTCGCCCCGGCCCAACTGGCGGAGAACTTCACGGTGTTCGCGCTCGCCGTGGTGATCGGGTACTACGTGATCGGCAAGGTCCACCACGCGCTGCACACCCCGCTGATGTCGGTCACCAACGCGATCTCCGGGATCGTGGTGATCGGCGCCCTGCTGCAGATCGGCCACGAGAGCACCCTCGTCACCGTGCTGTCCTTCGTCGCGATCCTGCTGACCAGCGTGAACATCTTCGGCGGCTTCGCCGTCACCCGCCGCATGCTGAGCATGTTCTCGAAAGGCTGAGCCCCGATGACTTCCCTCACCGCCGCGCACGCCGCGGACCTGGTCGCCGCCCTGCTGTTCATCCTCAGCCTGGCCGGGCTCTCCCAGCACCGCACCTCCCGGGCGGGCGTCGCCTACGGCATCGCCGGGATGGCGCTGGCGCTGACCGCCACCGTCGTGGTGGCCTCCCGCAGCATCGACGCCGGCGCGGTCGCGCTGATCCTGCTGGCGACGGCGATCGGCGCCGGGATCGGGCTGTGGCGGGCCCGCCGGGTCGAGATGACCGGGATGCCGGAGCTGATCGCCGTCCTGCACAGCTTCGTCGGCCTGGCGGCCGTCCTGGTCGGCTGGAACAGCTACCTGGAGGTGGAGCGGCACGGCGCCGCGCAGACCGCCGTCGCCGCCGACCTGCTGACGATCCACCACGCCGAGGTGTTCATCGGCATCTTCATCGGCGCGGTGACCTTCACCGGCTCGATCGTGGCCTTCCTGAAGCTGTCCGCCCGGATCGCCTCCCGGCCGCTGGTGCTGCCGGGCAAGAACGCGCTCAACCTGGGCGCGCTGGGCGGCTTCGCCGCCCTCACCGCCTGGTTCACCGTCAGCCCGAACCTGGGCCTGGTGGTCGCCGTCACCGTGCTGGCGCTGCTGCTCGGCTGGCACCTGGTGGCCTCGATCGGCGGCGGCGACATGCCGGTGGTGGTCTCGATGCTGAACAGCTACTCGGGCTGGGCCGCCGCCGCGGCCGGGTTCCTGCTCGACAACAACCTGCTGATCGTCACCGGCGCGCTGGTCGGCTCCTCCGGCGCGTACCTGTCGTACGTGATGTGCCGGGCGATGAACCGGTCCTTCGTCTCGGTCATCGCGGGCGGCTTCGGCATCGAGGCGCCGAGCGGCGGCGAGCAGGAGCACGGCGAGCACCGCGAGATCCGGGCCCGGGAGGCCGCCGAACTGCTGGCCGACGCCAAGTCGGTGATCATCACCCCGGGCTACGGCATGGCCGTGGCCCAGGCCCAGCACCCGGTCGCCGACCTGACCCGGCGGCTGCGCGAGCGCGGCGTCGAGGTCCGCTTCGGCGTCCACCCGGTGGCCGGGCGGCTGCCCGGGCACATGAACGTGCTGCTGGCGGAGGCCAAGGTGCCGTACGACGTGGTGCTGGAGATGGACGAGATCAACGAGGACTTCGCGAACACCTCGGTGGTCCTGGTGATCGGCGCCAACGACACCGTCAACCCGGCCGCGCTGGACGACCCGGCCAGCCCGATCGCCGGCATGCCGGTGCTGAAGGTCTGGGAGGCCGAGCAGGTGGTCGTCTTCAAGCGCTCGATGGCCTCCGGCTACGCGGGCGTGCAGAACCCGCTGTTCTTCCGCGAGAACAGCTCGATGCTGTTCGGCGACGCCAAGCAGAGCGTCGAGGAGATCCTCCAGGCCCTGGACGCGCTCGCCCCGGCGGGCATTCGCTGACGGGCCGTCGGTGGCGGGCGGACCGGACCGCCCGCCATCGGCGTTCCCCCTCCACCGACCCGAACCATGTCACATACTACGGACGACTCCTTCTCCCCCGTCCACGACAGCGAGGTCGCCCGTGTCCGTCCGAGGAACCGACAGCTACACCGACACCGACCGGCTGCCCGAACCGGTCGCCCGGGCCGTGGCGCTGGCCCGGCGGGCGGGCTTCGAGAAGTCCTGCCGCCCCGAGCAGGGGCGGCTGCTGCAGGCGCTCGCCGCGGGCGCCACCGGGGCCGTCGGCGAGACCGGCACCGGCTGCGGCGTCGGCCTGGCCTGGCTGCTGGCCGGCCGCCGGCCCGGGACGCGGATCGTCAGCGTCGAACGCGAGGCCCGGCTGGTCGGGCCGGTCCGCGAACTCTTCGCCGACGTCCCCGACCTGGAGATCGTGCACGGCGACTGGACCCTCCTGCACGGGCACGGCCCCTTCGACCTGCTGGTCCTGGACGGCGGCGGCAACGGCAAGCAGACCGCCCCCGCCGACCCCGAACTCCTCCTCACCCCCGGCGGCACCCTGGTCGTCGACGACCTCACCCCCCTGACCGCCTGGCCCCCCACCCACGCCGACCGCCCCGACACCGCCCGCACCCACTGGTACGCCCACCCCTCCCTCCTCACCACCGAGGTCCGCCTCGCCCCCGACCTCGCCACCCTGCTGGCCACCAGGCGCCCCTGACGGACGGCGCACTGCAGCCTCCGGGACCAGGGGCCGGGACTTTTCCGGAGCCGCGGTCGACCGTCGCCGCCGAAGCGGGAAAGGGCCCCGCCGGAACCGTCCCGGCGGGGCCCTGCTGTCCGTCGGACAGTCCCAGCACAGTCCGACCGGTGTCAGCCGGCCGACTTGTCGATCACCAGATCACCGGATCCGGCTTCGAGTTCGACCGAGTCCGTGAGGTGAATATGGCTCCCGGGCGGGACCGCGTCCTGGGCAAGGGTGAGGCAGTGCCGCGCGAGCGAGATCAGACCGGCGGCGTTCGCCCTGATGGTGACTTCGGATTGCGCCCGGTCGACGAGGATCTGGAACCCGTCGTCCCAGGCGAAGGTCAACCGCCGGTCCGGACCGTACGTCGGCACTTCGAGGCTCACCTCAGCCATCAGCACGCACCTCCCTTGAAGTAGACATGATCATTCTGGACAACCTGCATCCTCCCGGTATTCGGGTTTATTTCCATGCGCTCGAAATTCGTGTGCGGCCCACCACCGTGCCTCCCCGTGATATCACTCTCGCCCATCCTGAAAATGCGGGTTCCGTCCTTCGAAACGTAACGACCGCTACCGGGAACGGGTTCCGTGTAGCCTTCGCCGAGCCACTTCAAGCCCGCATCGAGCGCCTCGTCGACCGTGACGTAGGAATTGTTTCCCGGTGTCGTGTAGCCACCGTCATTGTGCACGAGGACCGGCGCGCTTCCGGCGAGCACATAATACGTATGAAGTTCTGCAACGGTGAGGTTGTAGGCCGAAGTGGGCGCCGAGCGGTAGGACCGGAGCGATTCCACCCGGACGGTGCCGGATGTGGTGCGCAGGTCGTCGCCCGGCCGGAGGTCGGCCGCGAGGGTCCACTCCTGGGTGGTCTCGTCCCAGTAGGGGTGATTGGACGTCGACACCAGTTCCGCGGTCGCGGAATCGGTGCCGCGGACCGTGAGCACCGTGAAGTCCCGGTCGTCCGGCGTGTGGATCAGCCGGACGACCGGCTCCCCCGCCGTCACCCCGGTCTCCGGGTCGGCCGCCAGCACCGAATCACCGGGCACGATCAGTTCGATCGGCTTGGTCGTCCCGTCGGAGAGCAGGACGGCCGTGCCCGGCGGGAAGCTGTTCCTGCAGCTGGTCGGCCGCGAGTCCCAGGCATTCTTCGCGTTGCCCTCGGTCCAGACCCGCCCGCCGGTTCCCTTGACGATTCCTTCGGGGGTGCTCCTGCCACCCTGGAAGCGGGCGCTGCCGTGGCCGCCGTCGTTGCCGAAGGCCAGGCCCTCCTCGACCCCGGCCTGGACCAGGGCCTGGAAGTCGGTGAGCTCCTTCGGGCACTTGCCCTTGCCGATGTCCATGCAGGCGCCCATGACGGTGTACTTCAGCTGGTAGTCACTGACCGGGTAGTCCGGGTTGGTGAACGGGCAGCTGAGCTTGCCGTAGTCGCCGTTGCAGAAGTTGCGCATCCGGCTGTAGAGCGCGGCGATGAACGCCGGCCCGTCGGCCCAGTCCTCCGGGATGGCGACCTTCGGGTAGACCAGCACCTTCTGCACCCGGCAGCAGTCGCCGTTGCTCTTGGTGCCGCGCTTCTGGAAGCCGGTGCCGTCGGCGTCGTGGTTGTTGGTGGCGGTCGCCGTGGTCGAGAGCCCCATCAGGGAGGGGAAGTTCATCCCGACCTGGGTTCCGCCGTCGCACTCGTCGGGCGTCCGGCAGGCCATCAGGCCGCTGGGGTCGCTCTGGTTGACGGGATCGTTGCCGCTGTAGGCGTAGCCGTTCCACTGCTGGGGGTTGCCGGTGTTGAGCAGCGGGTCGGGGCTGATGAAGCGTCCGGTGCGGGGGGCGTACTGGCGGGCGCCGAGGTTGGTGAGGCCGGTGGTGTCGTCCTTGGTGCCGCCGACGAAGCCGTGCGAGCCGGCCCAGGTGGCGGGTTGGGTGCCGCGCGGGTTGCCGAACGGGTCGGCGGGGCGGCGGGTCTCGGCGAGCGTGGTGCCGTCGAGGGCCAGGTTGCCGCTGCCGTGGTGGTCGCCGATCTGCCAGGTGTTGGTGGTGCCCTGGCGGACCAGGGTGAGGCCGCCGGGCATCTGGTAGTAGCGGGTCGCGGTCTTGGTCCTGGCGGCCGTGTCGTAGGCGAGTTCGTCGCCTCCGAGGGTGATGGTGGTCTTTCCGGGGTTGTGCCGGATGAACTGACCGCCGTCGGCGTCGTAGACGTAGCCGGTGGCGTTGTCGGGGACGGTCCACTTCTGGCCGGCCGGGATCGTGGTGGTGCCGCAGGTGGCGACCACGGTGTCGGTGCCGGAGGTGGTGACGTCACCGGGGACGGCCAGGCAGAGGCCGCTCGCGCCGTTGGTGATCGTGCCGTTCGGCTGCGGGGTCCACTTCTGCGCCGAACTGCCGTCGCAGGACTGGAGCTTGACCGCCGAGCCGGGAGTGCTGCCGGTGGCGGCGAGGCACTTGTCCAGCGCCTTCAGCAGGTTGGCGGTGGTGGAGAACTTCTGCGCACCGCTCGCGCCGCACGCGGAGATCTCCGCCGGAGTGCCGTCCGAACTCGAACTACCCTGTAGATAAAGGCAGTTGCCGCCGATGCCCTGGATCTGCACCGGCGGGGCAACGCGGTCGATCCTGTTGTCGGCGGTCCACTGGTAGGTGGTGGTGCCGGTGGCCGCGCCGGTGCTGGAGACGGTGTTGCCCGCCGCGTCGTAGCCGGTGGCGGTCTGCGTGCTGCTCGCGCCCGTGACAGCGGTCGCGGAGATCAGCGCGTGCGGGCCGCCCGCGCCGTTGCCGTTGTTGACCGTGCCGGCGGGGGTGAAGGTCTGGGTGGTGACGGTGTCCTTGGCGGTGTCACCGGACGGGTCGTGGACGGTGAGGCTCTTGCGGTTGCCGGTCAGGTCGTAGGTGTAGTCCTGCCAGTAGGGGACGCTGCCGCCGACGGTGTTGGTCGCCGGGGCCGTCGCGCCGCTGGTGGGCGAGGTGTTGGCGCAGGCGCCCTGCCCGCCGACCGCCGGGTTCGGGGCCATGGTGAGGGCGCCCTTGTCCGTCCACGCGGTGGTGAGGCGGCTGAGGTAGTCGTAGGAGAAGCACTGCAGGTCGGTCGCCGACGGCGTGTTGTCCGGGATGCTGCGGATGCCGGTGACCCGGCCCGAGGCGTCGTAGGCGTAGGTGGTCTGCTGCACCGCGCCCGTCGACGCGGTCTGCTTGTCGACGAACTGGGAGAGCTGACGGCCCGTCGGCTCGTCGTAGACGTTGGTCAGGACGATCTGGGTGCCCCACGGGTTGACCGTGGTGCGGATCGGACGGCCGTAGGCGTCGTAGTCGTTGGACAGGTCGTACGTCGAACCGCCGAACGCGCCGTAGCCGATCGGCAGCCCGTACGTGTCGTAGGTGTAGTCGAGCCGCTCCGCGGCCATGGTGTCCAGCTGCGGCCGGTTGTCGCGCAGCAGCAGGCCGGTGACCTGGTCGTAGACCGCCTGGTAGGTGTAGACGAGCGGGCTGGTGGCGCCGATCTCCGATCCGGGGACCGTGGTGGAGATGCTGGTCCGCCGGTAGCCGGAGTCGTAGGCGTTGACCTGGCTGGTGTAGGCCGTGCCCGAGGCCCCGCCCACGTACCGGGTCGCGCCCGTGGCCTGGCCCTTCATGACGGTGTCGTAGGTGCGGGCGGTCAACTGTTTGGCCGGGTCCGCCGACAGGCCGTCGTAACTGGCGGTGGGACGGCCCAGCAGGTCGTAGCTGGTGGACACGGAGCGCCCGCGGGCGTCCGTGACCGAGGCGACCCGCCCCGCGCTGTCGTAGGAGACGGAACTGGTGCCGGTGTCGGGGTCGGTGGTGGAGGTCTGGCGGCCCCGGACGTCGTAGCCGTACGACCAGGTGTTGCCCGCCGCGTCCGTGCGGGTCGCGGGCTGGCCGCCGGGGTTGAAGGTGTAGCTGGTGACGTCCGCGTCCGCCGGGTTGCCGGTCGCGGTCGGCGTCCGGTATTCCCAGAGCTGGACGGTGCGGCCGCGCGCGTCGGTGACGGTGCTCGTGGGCGTGGTGCCCTTGGGCGGGGTGATGTCGGTGCGGTCCACGCCCGGGTAGGAGGCCGTGCTGGTGGTCTGGACGGTGCCGTAGGCCACGAACTCGGTGGTCACCGGGCGGGAACGGCCGTCGTAGACGGTGTGGGTCTGGTTGGGGATCTTCTGGGTGTTGCTCTCCTGGTAGAGCACGGTGCCCGGGCGGGCGGCGCTGTTGTACCAGGTGTTGTTGGAGCGGATCACCCGGCCCTGCGAGTCGTAGGCGGTGTCGGTCAGCAGCCGCCCGGAGTACGCCGACAGGGCGGGCGGGGACTGGGTCTGGATCGTCCGGCCGGTGCCGTCCATGATCGCGGTGGACGTCACGGCGGTGTACACGCCGTTGGTGCCGACACCGACCAGGGTGGTGGTGCTGGTGCTCGGCGGGACGACCTGGCCGTTCACCACGCCCGGTACCGCGTACGCGTAGGCGACGTTCGGAACGGCCGTGGTGGGACGGCCCGGCGACCAGAGGGCGACGGTGCGGCCGAGGGCGTCGTAGCCGAAGGCGGTGGTGAGGTTGTTCAGGTCGGTGCCGGCGGTCGGCAGGCTGCGGGCGGTGTCCAGGGTGGTCACCTTGGTGCGGCCCGCCGCCGCGTCGGCCGCCCCCGCCGGGGCCGGGCTGTTGACGGTCACCTGGTACGGCAGTTCGCCGGCCTGGCGGGCCGTGTAGGTGGTGGTGACGGTGGCGCCGCCCGGGTGCGCCTGGTCCTTGATGGTCGGGTTGGTGCTGGTCAGGACCCGGCCGTACGCGTCATGGGTCCGCACCGACTCGGTGCTGAACACCGGGGTGGTGCCGTCGAACCGGTCCAGGGTCTCCTGCGCGGTCACGTCCGCCTTCGCGGCGGCCGTGCCCACGTCGGTCCGGCCGTCGTAGCGGGTCCGGGTCCAGCCGAGGACGTTCTGCGCGGTGGGCACGGCCGTGCAGGCGTTCGCGCCGCTGACGGTCAGCGACTCCGACACCAGCGCGACGACCTGCGGGTCGGGACCGGTCGCGTAGGCCGGCCGCGAGCACTGGTCGGGGGTGCCGTCCGCCTGCGACAGCACGGTGAGCGGGCGGTTGGAGTGCGCCGGATCGGTGGTGGAGGTGGAACTGCTGGTGCGCCACGTCCCGTCCGCCTTGAGCGACTTGGTGACGGAGACCGCGCCGGTCGCGTTGTACTGCGCCTTCAGGTCCGGCAGACCGGTACGGGCGTGGGTGGCCGTGACCACCGGTCCGCTGCTGGTGTTCACCGTGTAGCCGACCAGGCTGCCGCCGGCCTGCGTCCAGGCGTCGGTCTCCAGCACCTGGCCGGAGAGCCAGTCGGAGTCGGTGACCTGACCGCTCATCGGCCCCGCGATGCTGACGCTGCGGGCCGTCCCGTCGGCCTTGACGTCGCCGTCCATGCCCTGGTGGTAGGTGGCGGTGCTCTGCGCCTTCGGCCCGTCGTTGCCGTTGCCCGCCACCGCCGTGACGGTGGCATAGCCCCGGAACTGGTTCCAGGTGCGGTCCTTCGCCTCGACGAAAGGCGAGTCGTTGCGGTGCCAGGCCGCGCTGCCGTACGTGTAGGCGGTGGTCATCGGCGCGGAGCCGGGGGTGCCGGGCGTCACCGTGACGGTCTTGGCGGGGTAGCGCTGGAACCAGTCGTCGACCGGGTCGGCGCCCTGCGCCTCGTTGGGGGTGTGCCACTTGACGTTGTAGCAGGAGCGGGTGTTCGTGTCGGCCGAGGCCGGCATCGAGTTGTTGACCCGGGAGCAGTCGGCCGGGTAGTAGTCGACGCCGATGGTGGAGCCGGTCTCGGTGGTGATCAGCTGGATGCGCGGCCGGTTGTACGCCGGGCGCGACGGCACCAGGTTGGTGCCGTCGACCCGGTTGGGCAGCAGCATCTCGGTGAACGACACCGGCGGCAGCGTCACCGGGGTGGACGACGCCTGGGTGTCCTTGCCGGTGTGCTGCACGCTCGCCAGCCACGGCACCTGGGTGTTCTCGGTCGCGTTCTGCACGTTCACGAAGCGGTGCGACAGCGCGTAGGAGTCCACGTCCTGGTAGGCGCCGTTGTAACGGACCTGCGTGGTGATCGAGTTGAGCCACTTCGTGGACCAGAACGTCGGCCCGTAGACGGTGCACGCGCCGGTGCTCGCGCACTGCTGGTCCAGTGGCACGTCCGGCCAGTCGCCCGCGTGCGCCGAGGTCCGGTTGACCGGGTCGCACGCCAGGATCGACGTCACGCAGCGCTCGCCCGAGGCGAAGACGACCTTCGCCGCCGGGCTGTAGGAACCGTTCGCCGCGATCTGGTCCGACAGCAGCTGCCCGTACCCGATCGACTGGAGGACGCCACCGCGCGTGTACGGCGTGAGCGTCCCGGAGCCGTTGTTCTGCGCCCCGCCCCGGGAGTAGGAGTTCGTCTCCGGGGTGTAGGTGTAGGTGGTCAGGTTGCCGTGCGGGTCGACCACGTAGTCGAGGTTCCAGCGCCAACCCGTCTGGCACCACGACGCCTTGCCCTTCGCCGCGTCGTAGCAGGGGTCCCCGGCGTTCGGGGAGTACACCGGCACCGTCCACGCCGAACCCGAGTCCGGGCCCTTGGTCGAGGGGTTGCCGGACGCGTCGGGCAGGTGGTTCAGGCCGAAGTAGTAGACCGTGCCCGAGGTGTCGGTGACCTTGATGTAGGAGCCGTTCCAGGTGCCGTTGGTGGCGCCGGTCAGGAACTGCACCTTGCTGCCGTCGTCACCCTTGATCCGCCAGGTGCAGGCCGACTGCTCCATGGTCGCGGCCGCGCCGCTCTGGCAGGAGGCGTCGTCGGGCACCAGTTCGCCGGAGTGGCCGCCCAGCGCCAGCACGAGGTTGGCGCCCGCCCAGCACTCGTCACCGGAGTTGGTGATCCCGGCCTTGGAGCACGGCCGGTAGGTCCGCTCGACGAAACCCGAACCGTACTCCCAGCCGTCACCGATCCAGGACGCCTGCGCGTTCGTCGACGAGGTCTTCCCGTCCACCGCCGCCGAGTCGTAGGCCAGCGAGACCTGCGGGGCCCCACCGCCGAGCGCCGCGGGCGTCTCGATCGGGTACGAGTAGGCGAACGCACCGGAGGAGGTGCCGGCGCTCCACGCCTGGGAGATGTTCAACGAAGTCGCGGAGAACGTTCCCGCACCGCTGGACGCGCCGGACACGGCCGCCAGCACCACGCCCTGCTGCGCGGAGGCCGCGCCCACACCCTGAATCTGCGTCCGGGCCGCGCCGTCACCACCGGGCAGCACCACATCGGCCGTCAACTGCCCCGATGCGCGGTCGAGTTGCGACTCCACCGGAGTCTGCTTGCGGCACTCCGCGTCCTGCGGCGTCGTCAGCGCACACGCCGGCAGCGCCACCAGGCGCACCCGCGAAGCCCAGTCCGCGCCATAGGCCGGGGCGAGCTTCGCCAGGTCGAGCGAGACCCGCACCGGACCCTCCCCCGACGCCCCGGCCGCCCGCGACAGCGCCACCACCGGGCCCGGAATCCCCACCGCACCGGCCGCCTTCGGATCGACCACGTCGACCCCCACCGACTGCTCCGCCACCGCCGAACCCACCAACGGCGCCAACGCCACCGGCAGACCCGCCGCCCGCGCCGCCTCACCCGCGGAACCGCTCCTCCCCGCAGGGGCCTTCGACAGCCTGACGTCCGCGTGCCCCTTCGGCACCGCCACCGGCTTCGCCGGCTGCCACACCGGCGGCACCGGATGCGCCGGCTTCACCGCTCCCAGCAGCGCCGCATCCTTGCCGTCCACCGACGCCGTCTTCGCCAACGGCGTGTTCGGCGGCGACCACTTCCGCGACCAGTCCGGCCCCGCCGCGGCCGCCACCGAGATCGGCGCGAGAAGCGAGGCCAGGAGTCCGGCCGCCGTGACGGCGGCCATTCTTCGGAATCCCGGTGGAGCAGCAGATCTCAGACCACTGCGGGTCAATTGCGACATTGGGAATATCCCCCCACTGTTCGGCCCGAACTGCCTGACTGGCAGTCAGAAATGGCGCGCGAGCATAGCAATCTGCTTTATGAGTGGGTCAAGCGAAAATCAAGCGCGGGGGTTCTCTGTCGACGGAACGCGTGGCTAATTGCCGCACCCCGGCGCATTGCGCGCACGGGGCGGGAAAAGCCGCAAGAGGTGCAGGAGCCGCACGGCCCCGGCCGGGCCGTCAGCCGGCGTCGGTGAGGGTGGCGGCCACCGTCCCCGGGGCGGGGGGTCTGCTGCTGTGCGGGCCGGCCGTGCTCTGGGCGGTGCTGCTGCCGACGGCCTTCGCCTGACGGCCGGTCAGATCCAGCGGCGGCGGGCCGCGCGGACGCCGGCGTCGAAGCGGCTGTGCGCGCCCAGGCGGTGCATGAGTTCGGCGACCATCCGGCGTTCGGTGCGGACGGAGACGCTGAGCCGCCGGGCGACCGCCGCGTCGGTCAGGCCCTCGGCGAGCAGGGCGAGCAGTCGGCGTTCCAGGACGTTCGGTCCGGCCGCGGACCCGGGGTCCGCTCCGGTGCTGCCCGCGCTGCGCATGACGGTCCGCCCCCTCGGAGAGTGTCCGCGTGCGGCCCGGCGCCGCTGCCGGGGCGACGGGTCGGCGCAGGAGGCGGCCCCCGGTGCGGCGGGGCACCACACCCCCGTACCGCGTCCCCCGTGTCCCCCGTGGACCCGGGGGCCGTCCTCGCTGCACCGGGAAGTCTTCCGGTCGGCGGGCCGCCCGGCGGGTTCTCCGGACGACCCCGGACGATCCCGGACGGTCGGGTAGCCTGCGCGCAGGAGTGCCGTGGGACGACCGGGAGGTGGGGGCGGTGGCCGGACAGGCCCGCGCGGACGGGGTGCCGGAGCCGGGCCGGGAGGCCGCGCCGTCGCCCGAACGGGCCCGGGACGCCGCCGAGTTCATCGCCCTGCTGCGCTCGCTGAAGACCTGGGCGGGCAATCCCTCCTTCCAGGAGCTGGCCCGGCGCAGCGGCCTGGCCCGCAGCACCCTCGCCGACGCGCTCCGCCCGGACCGGCCGGGGCTGCCCCGGCTGGAGGTGGTGACGGCGCTGCTCGCGGCCTGCGGGGTGCCGGACCGGCGGGCGGCCGCCTGGCGGCAGACCTGGCGCGCCCTGCAGGACGCCGAGGACCGCCGCCGGACCCGGCGGCCCGCCGCCACCGCGCCCGACCCCGGACCGGCGCCGTCCGCCGTCCCGGTGCCCGCCGAACTCCCGCGCGTACCGGCCCACTTCACCGGCCGGTCGGCCGAACTGCGGGGCCTGCGGAGCCTGTTCGCCGCAGAGGGGGCGCTCGGCGACGGCGGCACCGTGGTGATCTCCGCGATGACCGGCGCGGGCGGTGTCGGCAAGACCTCGCTGGCGCTGCACCTGGCGCACGAGGTCCGCGGGCGGTACCCGGACGGCCAGCTGTTCGTGAACCTGCGCGGCACCTCGCCGACCCCGCTGCGCACCGGCGAGGTGCTGACCCGCTTCCTGGTCGCGCTGGGCGTGCGGCACGAGGCCGTCCCCGAGGGCGAGGACAGCAAGGCGGCGCTGTTCCGCAGCCTGCTGGCGACCCGCCGGGTGCTGGTCGTGCTGGACGACGCGCGGGACGCCGCCCAGGTGCGCGCCCTGGTCCCGGGGGCCGGGCCGCACGCCGTCCTGGTGACCAGCCGCAGCCGGCTGCCCAGCCTGGAGAGCACCCACCGGGTCGCCCTGGACGTGCTGGACCCGGCGGAGGCCCGGGAGCTGCTCGGCCGGCTGGTCGGCGAGGAGCGGCTGCGGGCCGACCCGGCGGCCGCCGAGGAGGTGCTGCGCTCCTGCGCGGGCCTGCCGCTGGCGATCCGGATCGTCGCGGGCCGGCTGATCGCCGCCCCGGCGATGCGGCTGCGCGCCCTCGCCGACCTGCTGGCCGACCAGCACCGCCGGCTCGACGAGCTGCAGATCGAGGACCAGGCCGTCCGGGCCGGCTTCGGCGCGGGCCACCACCTGCTGGACGCCGACCAGGCCCGGGTGTTCCGGCTGCTCGGCCTGTGGAGCGGCCCCACCGTCGGCCCGCTCGCGACCGCCGCGCTGTGCGACCTGCCGCCGCGCCGGGCCGAGGCCCTGCTCGGGCAGCTCGGCTCGCTGCACCTGCTGGGCGCCGCCCCGTCCGACGGCTACGCGCTGCACGACCTGCTGCACCTGTTCGCCGCCGAGCGGGCCGAGCAGGACGAGCCCGCGGCGGAGCGGGACGCGGCCGTGCGCCGCCTGGTGTCCTGGTACCTGGCGGCGGCGGCCGCGGCGAGCCGGATGCTGAACCCGGACGCCCAGCTCCCGCCCGTCGAGCCGTTCGCCGCGCCCGGGCTGGCCCCGGAGCTGGGCCCGTCCGCCGAGACGGCGCTGCGCTGGTACGAGGCGGAGCGCGCCAACCTGGTCGCCGCCGTCCGGCAGGCCGCCGGGGCCGGGCTGCACTCGCTCGCCTGGCGGCTCGCCAAGTCCCTGTGGGCGTTCTTCAACCTCCGCAAGCACTGGGACGACTGGGCGGAGACCGGCCGGCTCGGGCTGGCCGCCGCCCGGGCCGCCGGGGACCTGTCGGGCGAGGCCGTGATGCTCAACCACCTGGGCGTCCTGGCGCACGACCTGCACCGCTTCGCCGACATGGAGGAGCACTGCCTGGCCGCACTGGAGATCCACCGCCGGCTCGGCGACCGGACGGCCGTCGCCACCGCCCTCGGCAACCTCGGCGTGGCCTACCGCAAGCTCGGCCGCCTGGAGGACGCCTACCGGAACCAGTTGCTGACCCTGGAGTCCTTCGTCGAACTCGGCGACACCTACAGCGAGGGCGTGACCAGGCTCAACCTGGTGCGCATCCTGCAGGACCTGGAGCGCCCGGAGGAGGCGCTGGAGGAGTGCCTGCGCTCGCTGGCGGTCTTCCGCGGGCTCGGCAACACCTACGCCCAGGGCGGGGCGCTGAACACCGCCGCCGCGACCTGCCTGCTGCTCGGGGCGCACGAGCGGGCGATCGGCTACGCCGGCGAGGCCCTGGAGATCCGCACCGCGACCAACGACCAGCACGGCCAGGCCCGTTCGCTGGACACGCTGGCCCAGATCCTGCGGGCGCTCGGCCGCGAGGACGAGGCCCGCGCGCACTGGGCCCGCAGCCTGGAGCTGTTCACCGCGCTCCACGACTCCTACGCCGACACCCTGCGGGCCCTCCTGTCCGTCTGAACGCACCCCCGCGATCCGGTCGATCCAACGTCCCGGCAAGGGAGTTCGGAAGCCTCCCGCCCGTTCCCGGCAGCATGCTGCCAGGCTCCCCGGCGATCCGTTGACCCGCCCCGGTGCCGCTCCCAGGATGGGCGGCGCGCCGGTCGCCGGGCACCCGGCCCGCGACGACGCCGCTTCGACCACGGGGAGAACAGCATGACCCACCTGCGCAGGAAGCTCACCGCACTCGCGGTCTCCGCCGCCGCCCTCACCGGCGGCCTGGCGCTGGCCGCCCCGGCCGGCGCCGCCACCGTCAACTGCTCGTCGGCGCGCGGCGTCGAGGTGTGGGAGTACGCCAACTACGGCGGCGGCTGCCGGATGTTCACCGCGAGCACCGCCGACACCCGCGGCGACCGGTACCCGTCCGGGAACAACGTGTACGCCTTCGCGGGGACCGCCGAGAACAACTACCCGTGGACGGTCAAGCTCTGCTACGACACCAACGGCGGCGGGGGCTACCAGTACTACGGCCCCGGCCCGTACTCGGCCAACCTGCAGTTCCAGGGCGTCGGCTCGCTCTACATCTGATCCAGCACCGGTCACCGCCCAATCGGCGGGTCGGCCGCGGGAGTTCGCCTCCCGCGGCCGGCCCGCCCCGGAACGGAAAGGAACTCCCGTGCGGCGAATCCTCGCGTGCGGTGCCGCGGCGGTCCTGGCCGCCGTGCTCGGCGGCTGCGCCTCCGGGGCCCCGGACGGCGGAACTCCCGGGCCCGCGGCGGCGCCGGTGACGGCGACCGCCCCGCCCGCCGGACTGTTCACGGCGATCCCGCTGCCGCTGGACGCCTACGCCGAGACCGGCGACCAGGTGGGCGTCCTCACCGCCGGGTTCAACGTGCTCGACCACGCCTGCATGGCCGCCAAGGGGTACGACTACCCGCCGGCCCCGTACCTGCGGCCGCTGCCGCCGCCCGCCCTGCCCGCCAACGCGATGCGCTACGGCGAGGACACCGAACAGGCCGCCGCCCTGACCCGCGAGGACTTCGGCTACTACCAGACCGGCCACCGCGGCGACCCCGGCGGCCTCACGCTCTCCGCCGCCGCGCACGACGCCCAGGCCGGACGGCCCGGCGACGGGGCCGGCGGCTGCGCCCGGCAGGCCGCCGACCGGCTGTCCGCGAACGGCGGCGACTACACCCGGCCCGCCGCCGTCGTCGGCGACCTGGACCGGCGCTCCTACCTCGCCTCGCTCGACGACCCCCGGGTCAAGGCCGCGTTCACCGCCTGGTCGGCCTGCATGGGCGAGCACGGCCACCCCGCCGCGGCCCCCGCCGGACAGCGGACCGACACCTTCGGCTGGCCCGCCGGGCAGCGCCTCGCCGACGTCGCCTGCAAACGGCAGGTCGACCTGCTGCGGATCTGGTCCGAGGTCGAGACCGTCGTCCAGCAGCGCCTGATCGACGAGAACCGCGCCGCCCTCGACGCCGAGCAGCAGCGCCGCGCCGCCACCCTCCGCAACGCCTCCGCCGCCCTGGCCGCCCCCTGACGGTACGTCAACCACCTTTCTCCCCAAGGGTTCCAGCCCTCGGACAGCCCCTGCCGGGGCGGGGCGGGCGGGCGCTGGTCCGACCGCCCCGCACCCGACCCCTGGAGGCACCGGCGATGCACCCCGGCGACGCGGATCCGGCCCGCCCCGACCTGCTGCCCGGCGAGGGCCCCGGCCCCGGACTCCCGCTCTCCGCCGCGGAGTCGGCCGTCCCCCACGCTGTCCCCTTCGCCAGCCCCGGCGGCGGCAGCGGGCCGCTGACCTGGGGCCAGTGGTCGATCTGGGAGGCGATGGCGCGGCACCGCTCCTGGATGCCGCTCGGCGGCACCAAACCGCTGGACGCCGGCACCACCCTCGCCGAACTCGCCGAGGAACTGCGCTGGTTGATGTCCCGCTACCCGTCGATGCGGACCAGGCTGCGGTTCGACACCGGCCCCGAGCCCGTCCAGGTCGTGCACGGCGCGGGCGAGGCCGTCCTGCACGTCCACGACGCCCCCGCGGACGCCGACCCCGCCGCGTTCGCCGCCGCCGTCGAGGCGCACCACCGGCACGCGCCGCTGTCCCTCACCGAGGACTGGCCGGTCCGGATGGCCGTGGTCCGGCAGCACGGCGCGCCCACCCACCTGGTCGCGCTGATCTGCCACCTGGTGACGGACGGCGGCGGCGCCCGGGTGATGCTCCGCGAGGCCGCCGCCCGCCCCGCCGAACCCCCCGTCGGCCCGCAGCCGCTGGAACAGGCCGCCTGGCAGCACTCGCCCGCCGGGCAGCTCCAGGACGCCCGCGCGCTGCGCCACCACGAGAAACTGCTCGCCGCCCTCCCGCCGCGCCCCGCGCCCGCCCCCACCGGCGCCCCCGGACCGCGCTACTGGACGGCCGAACTGCGCACCCGCGCCCTGCGCCCCGCCGCCGCGGCCCTCGCCGCCCGCACCCGCGCCAGCACCTCCAACGTCCTGCTCGCCCTCTACGCGAGCGCCCTCGCCCGGCACACCGGCGCCGACCCGGTGGTGGTCCGCCCGATGGTCGGCAACCGCTTCCGCCCCGGCCTGGCCGACGTCGTCTGCATGCTCTCCCAACTCGGCCTCTGCGCCCTGGAGGTGACCGGCGGCACCGTCGACGAGGCGATCGCCGCCGCCCGGCGCGGCGCCCTGAACTCCAACAAGTACGGCTACTACGACCCGCGCCGGTTCACCGCCCTGGTCGACCGGACGTCCCAGCACCTCGGCCCCGGCTTCGACATCTCCTGCGTCTTCAACGACCGCCGCCCTCGACCCCGCCACCCGGGTCTAGACGCCCTCCTCCTCCCGGTGCCAGGCGGCCGCGCACAGGGCGGTGGCGAGCTCCTCGGCGTAGGTGGCGGCGGTCGACCAGGCGGTGGCGTAGGCGAGGCGGTCGTCGGTGCGGAGGCGGCCGAAGACGTCGCGCTCCTGGTCGGCGGCGGCCGCGCGGAGGGCGGCGAGCAGGTGCTCGGCGGTGGCGAAGCCGACCGCGCGGAGGCGGGGGCCCTCGGTGGCGCCCGCGGCGAGGCGGGCCGCCAGGCCGTCGCGGCCGGTGGTGACGGCCTGTTCGAGCGGCCGGGACAGCAGGTGCAGCGGGGGCTGCGGCGGCAGCCCCGCCGGTACGGGGACCGGGCCGCCGGCCGGAGGCAGGTCGGCCTGCTGGAGCTGCTCCAGGCCGAGGCTGATCCGCTCCCGGTACTCGGGGCGCAGCGCGAGCCCCGACTCCGGCCCCGGCGCGGCCGCCAGCAGCCGAAGCCTCGGGTGCGCGGCCCGCTCCAGCCGGCCGACGACCCGCAGCCGCAGGCCCGGCGCCCCGGCCAGCAGCGCCAGGTTCGCGCCGTACGCCAGCCGCGGGTGGTCCAGCGCCGGGAGCAGCGCCACCGTCCGGCCCGCGCAGTCGGCGAGCAGCTGCGGGGCCGCGACCCCGGGCACCGTGCCCGGGCCGAGCACGGTGACGTCCAGGAACAGCAACTCCGCCCCGGCGGGCCGCAGTTCGGCCGGGGTCCGGTCGGCCCGCAGCGCCCGTTCGACCTGGGCCCCGACGGGCTCCGCCCACAACCGGGCGACCGGCTCAGCGGACCAGTCCGCCCCGGACGCGCCCGCCGCCCGGACCTTCGCGCCCGCGCCCAGCCGCCCCGAGACCGTCCGGGTCGCGCCCTGCACGACCAGCCCGGCCCGGGCCAGTTCGCGGTGCGCGAGCGAGGCGTCCCCCAGCCGCACCGGCCGGCCCGCCGCGGCCCGGGCGAGCTGTGCGGCCTCCGCCGGGTCGGCGTGCGGCAGGACGTCGGAGACGGTGGCGAGCGCCCCGTCCGCGTCCACCGTCCAGACCGTGACGCCCGCGTGGGTGGCCGTCACCACCGGTTCGGCGAACAGCCCGTACAGCCGCAGCGAGCCCGCCTCCCGGTAGCTCTGCCGGGCGGTGCCGCGCAGGGTGTCCGGGTCGGCGGGGCCGGCCGTGACGGCGTCGAGGAGTTCGCGGTGCGCGGCGACCAGGTCGGCGAGCCGGTGCCCGGGCGCGCCGGAGCGGGCGGCCCGCAGCCGGGTGACCACGGTCGTGGCGAGCGCGGCGGGCCGGTGCAGGCCGAGCAGCCGGGCCCGGTGGGCGGTGCGCAGCAGCTCCGCCTGCAGGACGCTGCCCGCCCCGCCGATCCCGGCCGCCAGCGCGTGGGCGGCGGTCAGCCGGAGCCGGTGCACGGCCGCGAGTTCGGCCTCGGTGAGCGGCTCCGCCACCGGCTCCGGCCCGGTCTCCTCCCGCCGCCCGGACGGTTCCGGCCGCTCGGGCTGCCCGGGTTCCGGGGCGGTGTCCTCGGCGAGCGGGGCGAAGGTGACGGCGGCGGCGCGGTGCAGGCAGCCGGGGGCGAGCAGGCAGCCGCAGCGGACGTCCCCGGCGGTGCGGACCACCCCGGCGGGGGCGTGCAGCACCAGCTCCGTCTCCTCGTCGATCCGGACCCGCCACTCGTCGCCCGCCCGGACCGGCTCCCGGTCGGCGAGTTTCGCGGCCGCGCCGTCGAGCCGCTTGCGCAGCCGCTCCGAGAGCGCCGACACCACCTCGGCGACCACCTCCGGCGCCACGGCCGGCCAGCGCGCGGCGGCGGGTTCCCGACGGTCCGTCATGCGATCTTCTCCCCCACCCAGCGGGCCAGTTCCAGCGGGCTGAGGGCCGCCACCGGCATGCCCGCCGCCACGAGTTGTTCGGCGACCGCCTTCGAGTAGCGGGGCTTGCCGGTGTCGTCGAGCGCGGCGCAGCCCAGCAGCCGGCAGCCCTCCCCGGCCAGCGACCGGGTCTCGGTGAGCAGCCCGCCCAGCGGGTAGCCCTCCTCGAAGTCGCTGACCACCACCACCATGGTCCGGGACGGCACGGTGACCAGCTCGCGGGCGTACCGCAGACCGGCCGCGATGTGCGTGCCGCCGCCGACCCGGACCTCCAGCAGCAGGCCCAGCGGGTCCTCGACCTGCCCGCTGAGGTCCACCACCTCGGTGGAGAACGCGACGAAGTGCGTGGTCAGCGACGGCACCCCGGCCAGGACCGACGCCGTCAGCGCCGCCCAGACGGTGGACGCCTCCATCGAGCCGGAGACGTCGACCACCAGGACCAGCCGCCAGTCGTTGGCCTTGGCCGCCCTGGTCCGGAACACCGGCCGCTCCGGCACGATCAGCGTCGAACCGTCCGGCCCCGGACGGGCGGTGGCCAGATTGGCCCGGATGGTGCGGTCCAGGTCGAGCCGCCCGCCCGGACGGCGGCTCGGCCGGGGCAGCGTCACCCCGGTCAGCGCGGGCCGCAGCGTCGTCGCCAACTCCTTGGCCAACTCGTCCACCAGGCGCTTCACCAGCGGACGCAGCGCCGCCACCCGCGACTCCGGCAGGCCGCCGGCGTGCTGCAGCACGGTGCGCAGCAGGTCGACGGACGGGCGGACCGCCTCCGGGTCGACGGCCTGCAGGACGTCGGTGCGGCCGTGCGCGACGGCCGCGGCCAGCACCTCCTCCCGCACGCCCGGCCCGAACAGCGCCGCCAACTCCTCCGACCACTCCCGCACCCCGGGGAACGGCGCCTCCCGCCCGCCCCGCCCCCCGCCGTCCAACCCCGGCCCGGAACCCTCGCCCCGGCCCGCCCCGTACAACTCGTCCAACGCCGCCGCCAACCGCCCGGCCCGCCCACCCCGCCCGGCCCCGGGCCGCCCCAACACCAACCGCCAACGCTCCTCCGGAGCAAGACCGTTGGGCAGAAGCACACCCCCGGAAGGAAGCTGACGACCCGCCAGGCCGTCCGCTCCCGCAGCCCGCCCCGACGAGCCCCGCTCCACGGGGTCGGCCCCGGCCTGCGGCAGCGAGCCGTCCTCCCCCGGGGTCCGACGGGCCGTCAGGCCCGGCTCCGTTCCGCTCTCCGGCGTCTGCGGCAGCGAGCCCCGCTCCGCCGGGTCGGCACCGGCCTGCGGCAGCGAACCGTCCTTCCCCGAAGCCCCACGGGCCGCCGGGCCCGACTCCCTCTCCCCTTCCGGGGCCTGCGGCAGCAAGCCGTTCTCCCTCGAAGCCCCACGGGCCGCCAGGCCCGATTGCTCCTCCCCTTCCGGGGTCCGACGGGCCGCCAGGCCCGAATCGACCCCGCCCTGCGGCAGCAGGCCGCGGGTCGTCAGGGCGTGGCGGGCGGCGAGGTCGGCTTCGGCCCAGGTGGCGAGGGTGGTGGGGGCGAGGTCGGTGGGGAGGGTGTCGACGTGGGTGCCGAGGCGTTCCTCGATGACGGCGAGGAGGCGGTCGCGGGCGGCGGGGCTGAGGGTGTCGAAGCCGCCGCGCAGGGCGGGGAGGCGGGACAGGAAGGCGTCGTCGGGGAGTTCGGCGATCCGGGTCAGCAGGGGGTCGAGGGCTGCCGGGGCCGCGCCGAGCAGTCCTTCGGTGGCGGTGAGCAGGCCGGTGAGGGCCCGGCCGAGCGCGGTGCGGCCCGCCGGGGAGCCGGCCGTGTCGACCCAGGAGGCGACGCGTGCGCCGAGTTCCCGGGGCGGCTGGTGGCCGAGCAGGACCCGGGCCGCCCCGGCCGCGCCGCGGATCAGCGGTGCGCCCTCGTCGGCGAGGCGGCGCAGCGTGCTGCCGAGCCGGAGTCCGCCGTCGGGGTCGGCCCGGCGGGCGAACTCGACCAGGGCGCGGGCGTCGGCGGGGTCGTCGGAGCCGGTCAGGCCCTCCAGTCCGCGGACGGCGGCGGCGGTGAGCGGTCCGATCGCCCCGGCGGCCGGGCCGCGCAGCGCGGCGGTCTCCTCGCCGCCGGTCGGCCGGTCGGTGGTCAGCCGGTCCAGCAGGGCGAGTCCGTCGAGGAGTTCGGGGAGGGTCGCGTTCCCGGGCAGCTGTTCGGCGAGCTGGTCGAGCCTGGTCCGGGCGAGGCCGGGGAGCGCGCAGTCCGCGGCGGCGGCCAGGCCGTCGAGGATCTGCCGGGCGGTCGGGCCGCCGTCCGCCTCCTCGCGGCGCAGCCGTTCCCGGAGGGTGCCTTCGGCGGCCTGGGCGGGTGTCACGCCGCGCAGGCCGGCGACGGTCAGCATGGCGGCGGTGGCGGGCGTCCAGCGGACCCGCCAGCGCGCGCCGAGCGCCTCGGTGCCGCCGGCCCCGGTGACGGCCACCGGCTCGCCGTAGGGGACGCCGCACACTTCCAGGCGGCGCAGCAGCAGGTCGCGGCGGGCGTCGAGGGGGGTGCGGAGCGGGTCGAGCCGCAGGTCCCGGGGGGTCGTTTCGGCGGTGTCGGCGGGGCCGGGCAGGCCGAGTCCGGCGAGTTGCGCCTCGACGGCGGGTCCGAGGCCGGTGCGCGGCGCAGCAGGGGTGGGCCGGCCGGTCCGGGTGCCGACCAGGACCTGTTCCAGGGCGCGGGCGACGGCCCGGCCCCGGCCCAGCGGCTCGCCCTGGGCGAGGACCGTCTGCACGGCCTCGATCAGTTCGCCGCGGCCGGGCGCGGGCAGTCCGCGCAGCCGGGCCAGGTCGCCGGCCAGCCGGACGATCTCCCGTCCGTCGGCGGGCCCGGCCGGATGTCCCTGTCCGCGCAGCGCCTCGCAGATCCGCACCGCGGCCCGGGTCGTCTCCTCGGCGAGCCGCTCCGGGTCGCCCCCGGCGGCGAGCACGGCGTGCTGCCACTCGGGGTCCCGGATACCGGCGGGGTATCCGGAGCGCGCGTCGAGCAGGGGGTAGGTGTACGGGATCAGCGAGACGACGGCCCCGCCGGCCGATCGGTCCTCGACTCCCTTGTCCGGCAAGCCGGTTGCACCGGGGACCGCACCGGCCGCTTCTTCGGCGTCCGGCAGCAGCGCCGGGGCGTGGAAGGCGCCGATGACGGCGGTGACGCGGCGGCCGCCGGCGGCGGCGTCCCGGATGCGGGCGCGCATCCAGGCTTCGCGGCGGAGGTCGTACGGGTCGACGGCCGCCGTGTCGTGGCGCAGCGCCCAGCCGACCAGGAGGGCGGCGCGGCGGACGGCCTCGGGGGTGCAGCCGGGGGCGGGGGCCTCGACCAGGCGGTCCCACAGGTCCTCGTCGGGGCGGCCCGTCAGTCGGCGGCGCAGTGCTTCCGCGAGGCCCGCCCCGCCGCTCCCGCCGCCGTCGCGGCCGTCCCCGCCGCGCTCGCCGAGCGGCAGGTCGCAGGCGACGGCGGGGACGCCGTGGGCCGCGGCCCAGCGCAGGGCGGCGAGTTCCGGGGAGAAGTCCGCGAAGGGGTAGAACGCGGGGGCGGCGCCCTCCTCGCCGGTGGCGGCGGCGAGGGCGACCGGGGCGTGGGTGGCGGGGTCGGCGAGCAGGTCCAGCCAGGGCTGGAACTCGGCGGGGAGTTCGACCAGCAGGACGTCCGGCCGGGCCGCGGCGAGCAGGGCGGGCAGCACGGCGGTGATCGACGGCGCGTGGTGGCGGACGCCGATCAGGTACGGGCCGGGCCGGTCGGTGCCGGAGCCGGCCAGCGCGTCCATCTGCTCGGCGGGAGCGGGAGCGTGCACGGTGGTGTCAGTCCCCCAGTTCCGGGCGCAGGTCCCAGAGGGTGCGCCAGGTGGTGGAGCCCTGCTCGGCGCGGCGGCGGACCGCGCCGTCCCAGTAGCCGAGCAGCCGGGCCGCGTCGGCGGGGTCGTCCTTGCGGACCACGCCGACGAGTTGGCCGGGGAGGCGGCCGAGGACGTCGCCGTCGGTGTCCAGGTAGGCGGCGGTGACGCCGAGCGCGGTGGCGACCGAGACGGCCTCGGCGGTGCTCATCACGGTGGACGGGCGTTCGACGTCCCAGCCTTCGACGGAGCGGCCGGTGCGCAGGTCGCGGAAGGCGGTGACCAGGGCCTCCAGCACGGTGTCGTCGACGGCGTAGGGGGCGCCCGCGCGGGCGACGGCGGCGGTGGACTGGCGGCGGACCAGGTCGATCTCGGCGGCCAGGTCGCCGATCGGGCCGACCGTCTCGAAGTTGAAGCGCCGCTTGAGGGCGGCGGACATCTCGGAGACGCCCTTGTCGCGCAGGTTGGCGGTGGCGATCAGGGTGAAGCCGGGGGCGGCGTGCTGCTGGGCGTCGGGGGTGCCGGCGAGTTCGGGGACGGCGATCCGGCGCTCGGAGAGCAGCGAGACCAGGGCGTCCTGGACCTCGGGCAGGCAGCGGGTGACCTCCTCGACCCGGGCGACCGCGCCGGTGGTCATCGCGGTGAGCACCGGCGAGGGGACCAGGGCCTCCCGGCTGGGGCCCTTGGCGAGCAGCAGGGCGTAGTTCCAGCCGTACTTGAGCTGGTCCTCGGTGGTGCCGGCGGTGCCCTGGACGGTGAGCGCGCTGGTGCCGCAGACGGCGGCGGCGAGCAGTTCGGAGAGCATCGACTTGGCGGTGCCGGGTTCGCCGACCAGCAGCAGGCCGCGCTCGCCGGCCAGCGTGACCACGCAGCGTTCGACCAGGGCGCGTTCGCCGACGAACTTGCGCTCCACGGCCATCGACTTCCGGCCGTGCTTGAGCTTCTCGCCGTCGCTGCCGAGCACGAAGGTGACCACGGCGCGCGGGGTGAGCCGCCAGCCGGGCGGGCGCGGGCCGCTGTCGTGGGCGGCCAGGAACTCCAGCTCGGCCGCGTGCCTGTCCTCCGGCGGCACGATCTGCCGGTCGGGCGCGGGGGCGGTGCTCATGCCTGGTCCTCACTGTTCCACGGAGACGTCAAGTGGGTGATTCGGGGGCTCAACTGCGCTTCCTCCCCCGGGTGTGGGTGACGAGCTGCTCGTAGCCGGGGCGGTCGCCGCCGGTGGTCCGGCGCCAGGCGCGGGCGAACAGTTCGGGGGCGGCGACCGGCGGCAGGACCACCCGGCCGGCCGGGATCTCGTACAGGCCGGCCTTCCAGACCTCCACGGGCAGGCCGGGGGCCTTGGCCTCCTGCCAGCCGCCGGGCAGGAAGAGGCTGCGGCCGGCCCGGGACCGCTTGGCCTCCAGCACCAGGTCGGTGGCGGCGAGTTCGGCCCGGGCCCGCTTGGTCCGGGCGGGCTTCCAGCCGGTCCAGCGGACGGTGTTGCGGTCGGTCGGGTCGGGCAGCGCGAGCAGCTGCAGGTACAGCGCGGCGGCGTCCGGGCCGAGGCCGGTGGCGGCGGCCACCTCGGCGACCAGCTCGGGGGCGCTGCGCTGCGGGTCCTGCGGCCAGCCCGCCGGCTCGTCGGCCGAACTGCCGTGCGCCACCAGGCCGTTCAGGTCGTCGCCGAGCAGGGCGCGGAGCGCGTCCAGGTCGTCGCCGCCGTAGTGCCGGACGGTCAAGCCGTCCAGCAGGTCGAGCAGCGGGTCCGCGGGGCCGGTGAGCGCGGCCGGGCGCAGGTAGGCCCGTTCGCCGTACGGGTGCGGGGCGAGCACGACCGCCTCGCCGCACTCCACGAGCTGTTCACTGCGCGCGGCGCCCTGCTCCGGCAGGCCGAAGTGGGCGCGCAGCACGTCGGGGAGGGTGCGCTCGCGGACGCTGGAGTAGGAGCCGAGGTCGAGCAGCAGGCCGGGGTCGGCGATCCGGGCCCGGACCGCCGCCAGCGCGCCGGGCAGCAGCGGGCGCAGCTCCGAGCCGTACGGCAGGTGGTGGGCCAGCCAGCGCAGCGCCTGGACGGCGCCGGACAGGGTGCGGGCGTTGGGCAGGGCCCGCGGGTCGTCGGCGGCGAGTTCGAGCCCGGAGCCGGTGGTGCGGACCCGCTGCACGGTGGTGCGGGCCAGCCAGGGGGTGGCGGCCGGGTTCAGCAGGTCCTCGATCGCGGAGATGCTGCTGCCGTTGACGGTGGCCTGGGCCTCGTCGGGGAGGGTGACCAGGCGGCCGCGGCGGGCGGTCCAGCACGCGGCGGCGGCGTCCGCGTCGAGGCCGGTGGTCCACAGGTCGGCGGGGTCGGCGGGCAGCAGCGCGGCCAGCACGGCGTCCAGGTCGGCGGTGCCGATCCCGTGCAGCCAGCGCCGGGCCGGGTCGACCTGGGCGTTCTTCAGGCCGTACGCGGCGAGCCGGTCGGCGGGGACCGGGTCGCCGTAGCGGCGCAGCCGGCCGGGGGGCGCGGCGAGCAGCAGGGTGGCGCGGGCCAGGCCGATGCCGGTGGCGGCGTCGAAGGCGGCGGCCTGTTCGGGCCGCCACCCGACCGGGCCGCGCTCGCGCAGCAGTTCGGCGAACCGGGCGGCCCAGGCGGCGGGCAGTTCGTCGCGGACCCGGCGCTCCTGGACGACGGTGAAGTGCCCGACGGGGCCGAACGCGCCGGACGGGTCGTGGTCGAGGGCCTCCCACTGCAGTTCCTCGCCGTAGCGGCGGCAGGCCAGCACCACCACGGTGCGCCCGCCGCGGCGCAGCACCTGGCCGATCCGGGCGGTCGATCCGCGCCGGTCGCCCTGCTCGCCGAGGGTGACCTGACGGAACGTCGGGCCGCGGTCGGCGAACGGGCCGGAGGTGAGTTCGGCCAGCATCAGCAGCAGCGAGGCGCGGGCCTTGTCGTCGGTGAGCGGCGAGGCCGCGGCGAGCGCCAGGGCGGCGGTGCGGCCGAGCAGCGGCGCCCAGCCGTAGTGGTCGCCGCCGCCGAGCAGCTTCAGCCGCAGGCCCTCGTCGTCGTGCCGGCCGGGGGGCGCGAGCGGCACCGACCCGGAGGTCCAGTCGGCGGGCTGCTCGGCCGTTGCGGCGGGCTGCTCGGGCGTTCCGGCGGCCAGCAGGTCGGCGACCGTCCGCAGGTTGCCGAGCACGTGCCAGCGGTCGGTGGGGTGGTTCCAGGTCCGGAAGCCGTCGACGTCGCCGTAGGCGTCCTTGAGCGCCTCGCCCAGCTCGCCGTCCCGGCCGTGCTCGGGCCGGTACGCGGGGGCCTCGGCGGGTCGTTCGGCGGCGGGCCCGGACCCGGGCTCGGGCTTCGGCGCGGGCAGCGGGACGAAGCGGGCGGCCTGGGTCGCGGTCTCGGTGGCCATCCGGACCAGGCCCGCGACGCCGGCCAGCAGCCGCGGGTCGGTGAGGCCGGGCAGCAGCCCGGCGGTCGCGGTGAGCGGGACGGCCGTGGCGGCGGAGGTCTGGGCGAGCTGCCGGACGGTGCCCTGGATCAGCAGCCGTTCGGGGCGGCGCGGCTGCTCGACCTCGGGGGCGTCCACCGGCCAGCCCGCGTCGATCAGCTCGAACGCCTGCCGGTCCGTCAGGTCGCGCAGCAGCTTCGAGCCGGACTCGTCGCGGGGGCGCAGCGCGTGCCAGAACTCCAGCGGCGGGACCAGGGCCGTTCCGGCGGCGTCCAGCCGGCCGGGGGCGAGGGGGGTGAAGCCGGACAGCACGTCGCCGGGGCGGCCTTCGCCGTCCGGGTCGATCAGGTCGAGGTCGCGGGCGGCCTGGGCGAGCACGGGGGCGGGGTCGCCGGGCAGGGCGAGCAGGCCGACCGGGACGTGCCGGGGCACGCCGGTCCAGGAGAGTTCGGCCCGGCGGCCGTCGACGCCGCGGAACACCGTCCGGTCGCCGTCGGAGCGGACCGCGCCGCCCAGCACGGTGCCGTCGGTGCCGAGCGGGGTGTGCTCCAACCCGGGCTGCATCGGCAGCAGTCGGGAGCGCTCGGGGCGCAGCGCGCCGGTCCCGCCGTCGGCGGCGAACAGCGGCGGGACGGACGTCCGGCCGCGCTGGCCGGTCTGCGGGTCGTACTCGGCGAGGGCGGGACGGCCGTTGCTGTGGCGCAGGACCCAGTGGCCGGTGCCGTCGCCGTACACCTCCAGCTCGTCGGGCATCGCGGTGTCGCCGGCGTGCAGCACCCGGCCGCCGGTGGCGCGGCCGCCGCCGGGCAGCGGCAGCGAGAGCGGGTTGAGGCTGTGCGCGCCGTAGTAGCCGGAGACGATCCGCTCGCCGGTGAGGGTGAACTGCCGGTCCGGGCGGCCGGACCAGTAGGCGCGCTGCTCGTTCTCCTCGATCCAGGCGACCAGCAGTTCGCCGTCGACGTACCGCAGCCGGGGGCGGTGCCAGCGCGACAGGCCGGCGGGGACCCGCAGGTCGTGCTCCAGCAGGACGCCCTCGGGGCCGACCACGACGGCCTTGTCGTGCCGGACCAGGACCAGGTTCGGCCAGGCGCTCTCGATCTGGAGGTCCTTGAGGGTGGCCCGGCCGGGGGCGCCGGCGCCGCCGTCGTGGCCGAGCCGGCGCAGGCCCTCTTCCAGGGCGGGCCAGCCGAGTTCGTCCAGGATGCCGGCGCGCAGCGTGCGGCCGAGCCGGGCGGCGACGTCGAGGCCGGCGATCCGGGCGGCGGCGGCCGGGTTGGCGAACGCCATGGCGCGGCGGAAGTTGCCGAGGCCGGTCAGCAGGCGGTGCAGGCCGGCCAGGCCGCGGGTGGCCTCCAGCTCCTCGGCCCAGTTGTCCGCCCATTCGACGAACAGCTCGTGCAGCGCCGGGAGTTCGCCGCCCAGCACGGTGAGGCGCTGCGGGTCGGAGCCGCCCCAGACGGGGGCGACGGCCTGCCGCAGGGCGGGGCGGAACCGGGGGTCGGCGGCGACCGCGGCGAGGCCGCGGCGGCCGAGGCGCTCCTCGGCCAGCCAGGGGGCGAGCTGGAAGGACAGGCCGGACGGTGGGTCGGCGACCGGGACGTCCGCGGCGAGCAGCAGGTCGAGCAGCTCCAGCGCGGTCGGGTGGTTCTGCTGGAGCTCCACCGGGACGGCGTCGGCGCGCAGCCGCTCGACCATCCGGGCGGCGAGCTCCACCGTGGGGACGCAGGCGGCGCGGGCCCGCCAGCCCCGGTTCAGGTGCGCCGTCCAGCGCTGCAGCCAGCGCGCGGCGGGCTCCGCGCCGTCCGGCCGGGGGCCGGTCAGCAGGTCCTCGGCGCCGCTGTCGCGCAGGATGCCCAGCCACTCCTCGTCGACGGCGGCGTTGTCCTTCGCCCCGGACGGGTCGGGCAGGACCTCCAGCAGCCGGGCCCGGACGGCCGCGTCCTGCCGGGCCGCCTCGACCAGCGGGGCGCGCCAGGACTTCCAGACGGCGGACGGGGTGCGGCCGACCGCCGAGGAGGACAGCAGCTCGGCGATCAGCGCCCGCTCCTGCTCGCGCTGGTCCAGCCCGGCGGCGCGGATCAGCGACCGGGCGTCCTCGGCGATGCCCGCGTACGGGGCCATGCCGGCCGCCGAGCGCTCGGTGCACAGCTGGCGGAAGCGCTGCCAGGCGGTCAGCGCGTCCGAGCGGGCGGCGAGCTCCTTCACGTACTGGCGCAGCGCCTTGACGGTCAGCGCGCCGCCGAGCGCGAACTCCAGGAAGACGGCGCGCAGCCGCTCCTCGTCGACGGCCAGGCTGAAGGTGCGCTCGGCCTCGCGGGCCTTGCCGAAGAAGCTGGCGGCGTAGGTCTGGTTGCCCTGCTCCAGGAAGATCCGGCCGACCTGCTCGCAGTACGTGGGCAGGAAGTGCGGGACGGCCCGGCCGAGGCGGACGGCCAGCTCGTCGAAGCCGTCCTTGGCGTTGCCGGGCTTCGACTTGACCTGGCGGGTCAGCCGCTCCATCTCCTTGACCACGGCCAGCGCGTGGTGCCCGTTGGCCGGGTCGTGGACCAGCGCCCAGGCGGGGAAGCCCAGCGCCTCCTGGCGGACCTGGCCGACCTCGACCGGGGCGGTGGCGGGCTCCAGGCCGAGGAACTCCACGGCGAGGTCCTCGGCGGCGCCGAGCGCGCCGGGGACCAGCCGGACCACGGTGCGCCCGTCCAGCGCCGGGTGGCGGTAGCCGCGGGCGGTGAGCACGTCCGCGGTGCTGTCGGCGCCCTCGACCGGGGCCAGGGTGCCGACCGGCAGCACCGCCCCGGCATCCAGCAGCCGCTCGGCCTGCTCCTGCTGCTCCTGCGTGTCGGTGGCGTTCTGCCCGCTCATGCCGACTCCTCCCCTTCGATCGTGCGGCCGGCGTACAGCGCGGCGGCCATCCGCATGCCCTCGGACCAGGCCACCGGGCCCACCTCGCCGAGCCGCAGCGTCCGCCCGTCCGCGGCCGTCCAGCCGAGCGCCCCGGTCTCGCACTCGTCGTACTCGTAGTAGTCGCCCACCCAGAGGCGGGCCTCCAGCGTCCGGCCGTCCTCGACCAGCGGGACGGTCGCGTACCCGCCGCGCACCCGGTAGCCCGAGCGGGCGCAGCGGCCGAGCAGTTCGCGCAGCTCCTTGTAGCGGCCGCCGGCGAAGGTCTCCACCCGGACGGCCTCCGGGTCGGTGTCGGCGGGGCGGTGCCAGACCTCCCGGTGCAGCTGGCCGAGTCGCTGCTCGACGCCCAACTCGGCGGCGAACTCCCGCAGTTCCTCCAGGTCCTCCAGCAGGACCGGGTGCGGGAGGCGGATCTCCGGGTCGGTCAGCCGGACGGTGTCGCCGTCCAGGTCGACCAGGCCGAGGCCGCGCTCCGGGTCCGCGTCGCGCAGGAAGCCGGCGACCGCGCCGTCCGCGCCCGTCACCACCAGGTCGCGCAGCACCGAGCGCCACGCCTCGTCGGGCCACACCGCGGCGAGCACCGCGGCCGGCACCGGCAGCGAGCGGACCATCCAGCGCTCCGCGTCCAGCAGGCACTGGCGCTCGTGCGCCTCCAACCACTCGGCGAGCTGCCGCAGCCCCACCACCACCGGGTCGTCCTTCACCTTCGGCGGCACCGCCTTCAACCGCCGCCCGGCCGCGTTCCTGCACGCGACCTTCCCGTCCGCCTCCAGCGCGACCTCGTAGTCGCCCGCTGCCAGCCACCCCACGACGGTGCCTCCCACGTGCCGTTCCCGATCAGAGCAGCAACGTATCCGCCACCCCCGACACCCGGGGCACCCGCCCCCACCCCCGCCCGGAACCGGAGCCTCCGCCCGGCCCGGCCCGCCCCCGGTCGAGGGCCGCGGCGTCCGCCCGCTCCGGGTGCTACCGCTCCCGGGTCAGGGCGCGGAAGGTCTCCAGGGCCTCCAGCAGGCGGCGGGCCTCCGGGTGGGCGGCGGGCGGCAGGGCGGAGAGCAGTTCGCGGACGGGGGTGGGGCGGGTCAATCCGGTGATCAGCCCGGTGAGTTGAGGGGGTGTCAGGGTGCTGCGCAGGAGGTGTCCGTTGGCGGCGCACAGCAGGGTGGCGCCGACCGGCTCGTACAGGATCCGGGCCCGGGACCGGATCGTCGTGTCGTCGGTGAGCGGCCGCGGCGCGGCCGGCGGGGGGACGGGGCACAGTCCGGCCGCGCTCCAGTTGCGGAGGGCGAGCGCGGTGACCCGCTCCCGGACGGTTCCGGGGTCGCGGTAGGCCCGGAAGACCTCCAGGGTCTGCTCCAGTGCTTCGGGGAGCGCCCCGTCCGCGGGCGGTGCGGGGACCGACAGCGGGGCGGTGGCGGCGGGCAGTCGCGCCAGGGCGGCGTCCGGGTCGACCATCGCATCGGGGGTCCGGCCGAGCAGCAGGTCGTCGACGTCGTGGACCGCGCGGTGCGCCTCGCGCGGCACGCCGACGTTGACGCTGGTCGCCGACCCGCCGTCGACGCTCTCGCCGACGTGGTAGTAGCGCGCGGGCCAGTACAGCAGGTCGCCGGGTTCCGGTTCGGCGGTGAACGAGGCGTCCAGGTACGGGTGGTAGTCCAGTTTGGTGGTGACCGGCTCGGTCCACGGGCAGTCCCGCCAGAACCGCATCCGCTTGCGGCCCTCCAGGGCGAACAGGAAGGTGGCGAAGCGGTCCCGGTGGACGCCGACGGGGGTGTGCTCGTAGTTGCCGTGGAAGAGCGTGGTGATCGCCCCCGACACCGGCAGTCCCGTGCGCTCCCAGAGCGGTTCGAAGAACGCCCGCTGGCGCTCCCACTGCCCGGGATGGAAGGCGTGGAAGGCGTGCACCACCAGCGCGTACCGGATCTCCGGCGAGAAGCCCGCCAACTCGGCGTCCAGCCGCCGCCGGTAGCCGTCGAAGCCGCCGTCCGCCGCGCGCGGGAACCAGTCGGCGGGCTCGGACTGCTGGAACCGCCCGACCGCGAACTGGGCGTTCGGCGGCATCAGGTACGGTCCGGGCGGGCGGGTGCCGCGCGCGGTGGCGGCGAAGACCTCGCCGGGCTCGAAGGGCGCCGGGGCGACCGCCTTGATCAGCACCGGCCGCCGGTCCCAGTAGCGTGCGGTGAACTCGTCCCAGTCCAGGGGCCCGCGGACCACGGCCAGGTCGCTCCCGGGTGCCGTCGTCATCCGTCCGCCCGCCCTTCCCCGCCGATCGAATCGGCCGGCTCACCCGGTTCCGCCGGGTCGGCCAGGTCGACCGCCCGCAGGCGGTGCAGCTTGCCCAGCAGGGCGAGGACGGCCGTGTTGCGCTCGTCCGCGCCCACCGCCCGGCACAGTTCACCCACCGTCAACTCCCGTCCCGGCCAAAGCTGTTGGGCGATCCGCTCACCGGCCGCGCCGCCGACCGGGAAGGCGTGCCCGTCCACCGCCCAGATCCGGCGGCCGGGCCCGTCCGGCAGCCGGAGCAGCGGACGCACCACCCGCAGCCGCCGCCCGGGCCCGAGCGGGACTCCGGGCCGGGGGTCGGGCGCGGGCTCCAGCCCGGCCGAGGAGCACCAGGCCGCCCACCGGGTGCGCAGCGCGGCGGGCAGTTCCGGGCCGTCGGCCGCCGCCCGGACCGCCTCGCCGACGGCGAGCAGCGCGGCGGGCGGCCCGGCCGGGGTGCCGACCGGCGGCGGGTAGGGCATGCCGGGCACCGCGCCGTCGTACTCCAGGCGGTCCCGGACGCCCTCGGCCAGCAGGTTCTTGACCGCCCCGGTGGCCAGGCGCCGCGCCCGCGGGACGGAGATCCGCAGCGTCACGCAGCCGTCGCGGTGGTGCTCGCGCCAGCGGGAGCCCTCCGGCCAGTACAGCAGCTCGCCGACCCCGGCCCGCAGGACGCGCGACCCGCCGTCCCGGTCCGGGAGTTCGACTTCCAGGACCCCGGCCGCCACCCAGGTCAGCACCGCGTGCTCGGAGGGCACGGCCAGGCCCCGGAGCCGGGTGAAGCCGTCCCCCTCGGTCAGTTCGGCCTCGACCGGCAGGCACGGCAGGCCGACCCGCTCCCACAGCGCGGCGAGGGCGTCCCGGACGGCCGCCCACAGCACCGGGTCGGTGTGCAGGGGCTGACGGACGCTCAGCAGGAACCCGGCGTCCGGCCCGCTGCCGGGCGGCTCGGCGCGCAGCCGGTCCCGGTAGGCGGCCGGGGTCGGGTCGGCGGCGTCGGGCAGCAGCCGGCCCGGCGCGCCGAGCCAGCCGTACGGGGTGTGCAGGCGGACCTGCGGCAGGGTCCGGAACACCGTCCCGGCCCGGAACGGCCCGCAGGCGGCGACCACCGTGCGGTGCAGGTGCGCCGGGTCCGCCGGGGCGGCCGCCGCCAGCCGGGCCGGCTCCTTCCCCCAGGCCCGGCCGAGGAGTTCGGTCCAGTCGGTCGCGCTCACGCCGGTTCCCCTCCGCCCTCGGACGCCCTTCCGGGCCCGTCCCCTTCCCCGTCGTCCCCGTCCCCGTCCGCCGGTGCCGGGTACTTCTCCGCCAGCAGGGCGGCGTAGTCGGCGAGCGGGCCGAGGCCGACGGCCGCGCGGCGCTCGTCCACCCGGTCCGGGTCCTCGATCGGGCACGGCCGCAGCCCGCCGCCCGCGTCCCGTTCGAACTTCGTGCCGTACAGCTGCGGGCGGCCCTCGTCCCGGCGCAGCGCGTCGGTCAGGTAGGCGACGTCCCGCCGGGGCGTGTCGCCGCGGGCGGCCGCGGCCTCGACCAGGGCCAGGCACGCGCGGCGGAACGGGAGGTCGCCGGTGCGGTGCTGGAGCAGCGCGACCGCCGCCGCGGCGGCCTCCGCGCCGACCAGCGCGCGGCCGGGCCAGCCGTGCTCGGCGACCACGCCGCGCAGCCAGGCCGTCCCGGTGCCGGTCAGCCGGTCGAGCTTCGCCTCCAGCACCGTGTCGGTGAAACCCCCGGCGGCCCACGGACCGCGCAGCGAGGCGTCGATCCGGTCCAACCGCAACAGGCGTTCCCGGACCCCGTCGACGTCCCGCACCGACGGCTCGGCGACGCCGCCCGTGGGCTCGGCGTCCGCGCCGAGCGCGTCGATGCGCAGCCGCAGCCGTGCCTCGTCCCAGTGGTAGGTGATCCGGCGGCCCGCCGCCGGCCAGTCGAAGGACACCTCGCCCTCGCGCGGGCCGCGCCACCCGATCCGCACGCCGCGCCCGGGGTCGTGCCGGCCGCCGGCCCGCCCCGGGCCCAGGTCGCCGTGCACGTGCTCGACGGCGTCGCGCAGCGCGATGCCGAGCCGGGCGAGGTCCAGTCTGCGGCCCTCGCGGACGGCGGCGACCGGCGGCCAGGGGCGGTCCGGTCCCCAGTCCGGGGCGTCGGCCGGGCCGGTGCGCGGGCCGGGGTGCGGGCCGGGGCCGGGCGGCGTCCGGACGGCGAGCAGCGGTCCGCCGTCGGCGGTGCGGAAGAAGTACGGGACGTCGCCGTGGGCGAGCTGCTCCAACTCGCACTCGGTGAAAGGAACTTCGCTCCCACCGGCGTACTCGGCGGTCGGCCGGGCGATCACCCGCAGCACGTGGTCGGCGGCGCGCTCCCCGAGGAAGTCCGCGATCCGGGCGCGGTGACGGCAGATCAGCGTCCAGGCGTCGAACATGCCGCGCAGCATCGACGGCAGGTGGGGGCCGTAGCCGGTGCGGCCGGCGGTGTCGCCGACCACGGTGCGGGTCTCGGTCCGGGTGAGCGACAGCGTGCGCCGCTCCAGCCGGAGCGAGCCGTCGGGTCGCGGGCGCCAGCAGAGCGGGGGGCCGTCCGGTTCGCACCAGCGGGCGGTGTGCTCCAGGCCGACGTGGTGCTGGGTGGAGACGGCGGGGTCGTGGAGCAGCCCGGTCTCGAACAGCCGCTCCAGGTCGGCGAAGTAGGCTTCCAGGTCGACCGGGAACGGCAGCGGTTCGCCGTCCTCGGGGCGTTGGCCGATCAGCACGTTGCCGCCGATCAGGTCGGCGATGCCGAAGGCGAACGCGGCGGCGGCCAGCGATCCGGCGCGGTGCCAGTAGCGGGCCGCGGCGGCGGGGGCGAGGACGGCGCCGCGCAGGGCGAACCGGCCCTCGGCGCGCAGGACGCCCCGGGCGGGCGGCGGCCCGATCCACTCCTGCCAGGAGTAGTCGTCCCGGTCGGGGCCGCTGCCCGGCCGGACCCGCAGCGTCGGCAGCCGGACCGGGCCGGACGCCGGGGGCAGCGCGTTGAGCAGCGCGAACACCGAGTCCTCGGTGGCCAGGAAGAGGCGTTCGCCGGTCGCCGGGCGCGGCTTGTACGCGAGCCGGGTGCCGTCGGCGTACTCGACCCGCAGCACCCGGCGACCGCCGTTGTGGGTCTCGTCGCCGTTCGCCCACAGGCCGGTGACCGGGCCGGTGACCGGACCGGCGGGGCGGTCGCGGGCCAGCCGCTCCAGGAACAGGGTGAGGAAGTCGAGGTACTGGCCGGTCCGGCGGTCGGCGGAGGCGGCGGCCCGCTCGGGCGGGCCGTCCAGGCAGGTCTCCAGGGTCTCGGTCAGCAGCGGCCCGAACAGTTCCGCGTTCTCCGGCCCCAGCACGCCCGGGGCGACCCCGGCCGCCCGCGCGCCGACCCGGTCGGACCACTCCGCGATCCGTTCCAGCGCCTGGCGCAGCGGCGCCCAGCGGGCGTCCGCCAGCCCGTCCGCCAGGGCCCGCGCGTCGGCCGGGCCGCCGAGCAGTCGCTCGACGGCGAGCGTCCCCTCCGGACCGGGGCCGACCACCGGCGGAAACGCCCGCCCGGCCCCGCCCCGGGCCACCTCCGCCAGCAAGCGCCGTGTCCCGTAGGGGAGTTCGCCGCCCCGGGCGGCGTCCCCACGATCACGCAGTTCCATGCGGCCCCCAGCCGGACGGTCGGTGTCCGACACCGCGCGGCCGACCGGCGCCGCGCGGCGTCGCCCCGGCACTAGAAGCAGCAGTAGACGCGCAGACAGGACGACCCGTGCGGGGCGCTGTCCATCCTGGTGGGCCGGTGCTCCGGCACGTCCTGCTCCAGGTCGCCGATCACCAGGTCGAACTCCTCGTCCGCGACGAGGAGTCCGCCCTGCGGCGGCTGCACGGTCGAAGTCTCCATCGGTGTCCCCTGACGGTAGGTACGGCACGGCGAGGAGCGGGCGCCACCAGGTCCGGCGGCACCCGTCCCCGCCTCGAAGGGTGGTGCGGGAGAAGCGGCCGGGCGAGCGGCCGCGGAACGCGAACGCCTACTGCAGCACGCAGTAGAGGTGCAGGCCGCAGGTCGTGGCACTCGGCAGGTTCACCGGCACGTCCTGCTCCAGGTCGCCGATCACGAGGTCGAACTCCTCGTCGGCGGTACGGGTGCCGCTCGGCGGCGCTTGCAGGGTAGGAGCTTCCACGGAGAGTCCTCCTGACCGGGAGAAGCGGCGGTCCGGCAGCACATCCGGCGACCGCCCACCGCCTAAATGATCTGTACCTGTCACGGCCACGCCCGGGCGCGACCGCCAGCCAGTCTTGCCCAGCCGGACCGGTTCGTCAACATAACTTCCGTACCGGAACCGAGACTTGACCATCCCCGCCCCGGCACCCCATTCCGGGCCGGAACAGGCCGCTGCTCGGGCGTTGATCCTCCGTCGATCGGCCCCTGCCAGGCTGGCGGCACAACGACCGGCCGACCGAGGGACACCTGATGACGCACCGGACCTGGCACCGCACCGCTCGCTCCACCCGCCTGCGCGGTGCCGTCCTGGCGCTCGTGGTGGCCGCCGCCCTGGCCGGTCCGGCCGCCGCGGCGGCGGAGGCGGCGCCGAGCCGGTCCGGCCAGGTCGTCGACGCGGCGACGGCCGCCACGACGGCAACGACGACGACCGGGGCGATCGACGGGCGGACCGCCGGGCTGGAGTGGAACAGCACCACCTCCGACTGCGTCGTCCCGCCCGGCCGGACCACCTGCCACTGACCCCGCCGGAGGACACCGGACGGCCGCCCCTCCCGGGCGAGTGCCCGGGGAGGGGCGGCCCGTTCAATCCGGTTCCGGCGCAAGCTCGGCGAGGAGCGCCTCGGTGTCGGCCGCGTTGGGCAGGGCCAGCCGCTCGAACAGGGCGTGCGCCTGCCGGAGGTGCCGGCGGGCGGGCCCGGTGCGGCCGAGGTCGGCCAGTGCCCGGCCGAGCACCACCAGGGCGAGGGCCCGGTCGCGTTCCGCACCGAGCTCCTCGCAGATGGCCAGCGCCTGCTCGGCCCGGTGGACGGCCTGTTGCGGGTGGCCCTGGGCGCGCAGGCTGTCCGCGAGCCGGTACCCGGCGTGCGCCTGCCGGGCCCGCAGGCCCGCGTCCGAGGCCAGGGTCAGGCACTCGGTGAACCGGACCGCCGCCTCCTCGAAGCGCTCCAGGTCGTGCAGGGCCAGGCCGAGCACGTACAGCGCGTAGGCGGTGCCGGCCGTGTCCCGCAGCACCCGCACCTCCGCGAGGACCTCCTCGCAGGCCCGGGCCGCCTCCGCCGGGCGGCCGCCGCGCAGCCGGGACATCGCGGCGTTGACCGTGGTGGCCAGTTCGCCCGAGCGGTGGCCGAGCCGGCGGGCCAGTTCGATCGCCTCGTCGTAGCAGTCGATCGCCTCGTCGAAGCGGCGCAGCGTGTGCGCGATGAGGCCCAGGTCGTTGAGGGCCTGCCGCAGGATGACGGTGTCGCCCACCTCCCGGCAGGCCGTGGCGGCGAGCCGGGCCTCGGTCCTGGCCTCGGCCAGCCGGGTGGCGCCGAGCGCGACCGTGCCGCTCAGGAAGCGGGCCCGGCCCTCGGCCCGGCGGTCCCCGCCCCGCTCCGCGGCCCGGGCCAGGGCCCCGGCGGTGGAGGCCAGGCGGCCGTACTGGCAGTCCGGGCCGAACGGGCTGAGCGCGATCAGCAGGTCGATCACCGTGCTCAGGTCCGCCGGGGCGCAGGCCGGCTCCGCCCCGGCCAGCCGGCCGGCCAGCGCGATCGCCCCCGGCAGCTCGGCGGTCACCCAGCTCCGGGCCTCCCGCAGACTGCCGAACTCCGGCCCGCCCGAACCCGGTTCACCCGAACCAGAGCCCGAGCCCGAGCCCGACCCCGATCCGCCCGGCTCCGACCCGCCGCCCGGGTACCCGCCGTCCGTGTGCCCGAGCCCGCCCGCGTGCCCACCCGCGTGCCCGCCGCCCGTGTGCCCGAGCGCGCCCGCCGTCGGGTCGCCCGGCACGCCCAGCTCGAACGCGGCGCAGGCCCCCGCGAGCAGGACGCCGAGCAGCCGGCCGGTGGTGCGGGCGGACTCCCCGGCGTCCCGGGCGGTGGAGCGGCGCTGCGCGAAGACCCGGAGCAGGTCGTGGTAGCGGTAGCGGCCGGCCACGGGTGATTCGAGCATCGCCACGTCGACCAGCGACTCCAGCAGGTCCTCCGCGCGCCGCACGTCCAGCGCCAGGACCGCGGCCGCCACAGTGAGGCCGATGTCCGGCCCGTCGGCCCAGGACAGCAGCCGCAGGGCGTCGGCCTGTTCGGGGGTCAGCTGGTCGTAGCCGAGGGCGAAGACGGCGTCCACCGCGAGGTCGCCGATCCGCAGTTCGTCGATCCGGCGCCGTTCGTCGGCCAGCCGGTCGGCGAGGTTGCGCACCGTCCAGGCGGGGCGGGCCGCCAGCCGGGCCGCGACGATCCGCACGGCCAGCGGCAGGAAGCCGCAGGCGGCGACGAGTTCCAGGCCGCTCTCCCGCTCGGCGGCCAGCCGCCCGGGGCCGATCACCCGGCCGAGCAGGTCGGTGGCCTCCGCCGGGGTGAAGACGTTCAGGTCCAGCTGGAGGACGGCGGGCAGGCCCACCAGCCTGGTGCGGCTGGTGACCAGGACGGCGCACTCGGCGGCGCCCGGCAGCAGCGGCCGGAGCTGGGCGCTGTCGTGGGCGTTGTCCAGCACGATCAGCAGGCGCCGGCCGGCCGCCATCGAGCGGAACAGGGCGGAGCGCGCCGGGAGTCCGTCCGGGATGCTCTCCGGCGGGGCGCCGAGCGCGGCCAGGAAGGTCGCCAGCACGACGCCGGGATCGGCCGGTTCGCACTCGTTGCCGCGCAGGTCGGCGTAGAGCTGGCCGTCGGTGAAGGCGGGCCGGGCCAGGTGCGCGGCGTGCAGGGCCAGCACGGTCTTGCCGACGCCGCCCATGCCCGCCACGCAGGCCAGCGCGAGCGAGCCCCGGTCGGGGGCGGTGAGGGCGGCCCGGAGTTCCTCGACCAGGTCCTGCCGTCCGGTGAAGTCGGCGATGTCCGGCGGGAGATGGGCGGGCCGGGGGAGCCCGCGGCCGACCGGGTCGGGGCCGGCCGGGTCGGAGCCGTCGGCGGCCGCCGCACCGCCCGCGAGGGTGGACGGGCCGGCCGGGGCGGCGGGCGGCGGATCGGCCGGGGTGGCGACCAGCTCGGGGTCCCCGTCCAGGATGCGCCGCTGGAGCTCGGCGAGTTCGGGCCCGGGGTCGACGCCGAGCTGCTCGGCCAGCAGCTCGCGCGCGGCCCGGAACACCCCGAGCGCGTCCGCCTGGCGGCCCGCCTGGCACAGCGCCCGCATCAGCAGCGCGTACGGCCGTTCCTGCAGGGGGTGTTCGCCGGTGAGGGCCGTCAGTTCGGGGACGCAGCGGGCGCCCCGGCCGAGCCGCAGGTCCAGCCGGATGCGTTCCTCCAGCAGGCCCTGCCGCACCTCGGCCAGCCGGGCCCGCTGCTGTTCCGCGTACGGGCCGGGCACCCCGGCCAGCGGTTCGCCCTGCCACAGGCGCAGCGCCTGGGCCAGCAGGTCCCGGGCCTCCTCCCACCGGTCGGCGGCGGCGGCCAGTTCGGCCCGGTGCGCCAACTGCTCGGCCTGGCGCACGTCGAGGGCGTCCGACGGGAGGACCAGCCGGTACCCGTCGCCCAGCGAGAGCAGCACCTCGGGCGCCGCCCGGTCCGCTTCGAGCACCTTGCGCCAGCGCCAGGCGTAGGTGCGGATCGTGGTGGTGGCCGCGGGCGGCGGCTCCTCGCCCCACAGGGCACTGATCAGCTCCGGCGCGCCGGCCGATCCGCCCGGCCGCAGCAGCAGCACGGCCAGCATGGCCTGCTGCTGCGGACTGCCCAGCTTCAGGCTCACCGCGCCGCGGTAGCCCCGGATCGGGCCCAGCAGTGAGAACGTGAGGTCCTCCACCCTCTCCCCCATTTCTCCGCACAGAAATGCCATCGGCGATCTTGGATCGGCTCAGGCTAGCGGCTGGCAGCTCGTACACCTACCGGTCGAACGGCCCCGATTTCCGGTGCGTCGACGGATTCGTCCACCCGGCGTCGAACGGACCGGCGTCCGCCGGGATCGCGGGTTGATCGGGGGTAGATCACCGCCTCCTACCTTGAGGGCGTCGGCACGGAGCGGGACTTCGGCGAAGCGCCGGCGACCTGGGGCGGGCAAGCCGTGCGCGCCCCGCGGAAAAGGAGGAATTCCCATGGACGACATCTTCGAGCTCGACGTTCTCGAGATCGCCGCCCCCACCCAGGACGCCATCGACGCGGGCGAGCTCGGCGCGAGCAGCTCCTGGCCGTTCTCCTGCGAGTCGACCCGAAACTCGCGCTGCTGCATCTGACCCGTCGGACGCACGTCGGCGGGGCGGCCCCGGGGCCGCCCCGCCGCGCCGTCCCCCCGCACGAGTGACCCGGAGGAGGGGCCGCCATGTCGACTCCCGTACCCGGCAGGACGGCCGGCGCCACCGGCCCGTCCTCGCCCCCCGCTGTCCCCGCTGTCCCCGCCGCCCCGGCTTACGCCTGCGCGGAGGTCGCGCTGCTGCGCGCGGCGGTCCGCCCCCCGCAGGCGGCGCCCGGCGCCGCGCGGACGGCCACCGGCACGTCGCCGACCGACCTCGACCTGCTGCGCGCGGCCGCCCACGATCCGCTGCTGTACGAGGCGGTCGCCGTGGCCAGCGCCTCGCTCGCCCGGGTGCTGGACCGGGTTGTGGCGCAGGAGCCGGTCCCGGCCAAGCAGGTGCGGCGCGCGGCGCGCGCGGTCGCCCGCTACCGGCTGCGGATGACCGGCCGGGCCACCCCGTTCGGGCTGATGGCGGGCGTCGCCCCGGCCGGTTTCGGCCCCGCGGCCGAGGTCCGCTGGGGCTACCAGCACACCAAGGCCGTCCGCCCGGACACCGAGTGGCTCTCCGGTCTGGCGGCCGGTCTGGAGGCCGACCCCGAGGTGCTGGCCGGGCTGCTGGTCAGCGCCAACGACCTGCGCCGGGTGCGCGGCGACCGGGTGGTGCTCGCGTACGCGCCGCTGCTCGGGGGCGAGGCCGGGGCGCTGCCCCAGGAGGTCTCGGTCCGGTGCACGGACGCCGTCCGATCGGCCCTGGAACTGGCCGAACTGCCGCTGCCGTACCGCGAGTTGCACCGACGACTGGGTGCCGCCCACCCCGGGGCGGACCCGCGGGCGGTCGACCGGCTGCTCGGCGGGCTGGTCCGCACCCAGCTGCTGCTGACCGACCTGCGGCCGCCGCTGGAGTCCGCCGACCCGCTCGGCCACCTGATCGACCGGCTGCCCGACCGCGAGCACTGCCCGGTCGGCGGCGAACTGCGGGCGCTCCGGCGCGAGTTGGCCGAGTACGCCGCGGCCCCGCTGGGCGCCGGCCGGCAGCTCTGGCGGTCCGCGACCGCCCGCATGCGCCGCCTGCACCCGACCGACCGGCTGCTCCAGGTCGACATGGCCCTCGACGCGGACGTCGAACTGCCCGCCGTCGTCCGGGAGGAGGTCGAGCGGGCGGCGCAGGCCCTGTGGTCGGTCGCGGCCGGCCGGCCCGGCCCGGCGCACCTGCGCGAGTACCACCAGGACTTCCTGGAGCGCTACGGGACGCAGCGCGCCGTCCCGGTGCTGGAACTGCTCGACCCGGACACCGGGCTCGGGCCGCCCGCCGGGTACCTGGTACCGGCCGGGCCCCGCCGGCCGCGGGCGGGCGCCGAACCGGCCGACGAGCGCGACGGGCTGCTGCTCGCGCTGGCCCAGCAGGCCGCGATGACCGGCGCCGAGGAGATCGAGCTGGACGACGAGCTGCTCGCCCGGCTGTCCGGCACCGGCACCCCGCCGCCCTCCCTCGACCTGCTGGCCCAGCTCCAGGCCGACTCCCCGCAGGAGCTCGACCGCGGCGAGTTCGAGCTGGTCGTGGTCGGCACCGGCCCGACCGCGGGCGCCCTGGCCGGACGCTTCGGCCACCTGCTGGGCGCCGCCGGCGAACGGTACGGCCGGCTGCTCCGCGCGCTGCCCACCGACGATCCGCGGGCCGTCCGGGCGCAGCTGTCCTTCCGCACGCCGCGCCCGAAGGCCGCGAACGTGGCCCGGGTGCCGCGCTGGCTGGAGCACGGCATCACGCTGGGCGCCCACGCCGACCGCGGCGCGCCCGGCGCGCTGGGCCTGGACGACCTCGTCGTGGTCGCCGACCTGGAGCGGCTCGCCGTGCGGTCGCTGCGGCTGGGCCGCGAGGTGGTGGTGACCCTGCCCAGCATGATCGCCACCGACCTGCACGCCCCCAACGCGGCCCGCCTGCTGGAGGAGGTCTCCCGCAGCGGCCTGCCGACCTGGCCGCGCTGGCGCTGGGGACCGGCCGGGTCGCTGCCGTTCCTGCCCCGGGTCCGGCGCGGCCGCACCGTGCTCTCCCCGGCCCGCTGGCAGTGCGCCGAGCCCGCGCTGCGCGACGCCTCGACGGACTTCGGGCAGTGGTGCGCGCTGCTGGCCCGCTGGCGCGAGCGGTGGCGGGTGCCGCGCGAGGTGCAGGCGGTCAGCGGCGACAACCGGATCACCCTGGACCTGGAGGACCGCCACCACCTCGCCCTGCTGCGCAACGAGTGGGCCCGGCAGCCCGACTCCTTCCTCCAGGAGGTGCCGCGCGGCGGCACCGGCTGGCTGGCGCCCGACGGGCGCAGCAACGAGATCGCCTTCTCGCTGCTGCGGCGCGAGCCCGGCACCCGGCACGCCCCGGCGGTCGCCGCGCCGCGCCCGCGCACCGTGCACCCGCCCGGCTCCGACTGGCTGTTCGCCAAGCTCTACTGCTCGCCGGAGCGGCAGGACGAGGTGCTCGCCCGGCACCTGCCCGGCCTGCTGTCCCGGCTGCCGTCCGAGGTGGGCCGCTGGTTCTTCATCCGCTACGTCGACCCCGACCCGCACCTGCGCCTGCGCTTCCACGGCGCCCCGGCCGCCCTCAACTCCCGGCTGCTGCCGGCCCTGGGCGGGTGGGCGGGCGAACTGGCCGGGGCCGGGCTGAGCGGGCGGCTGGTGCTGGACTCCTACGAGCCCGAACTCGAACGCTACGGCGGCACGGCCGCGATGGCGGCGGCCGAGCGGGCCTTCGAAGCCGACAGCCTGGCCTGCCTGGAGCAGCTCGACCTGCTGCGCGGCGGCCGGCTCCGGCTCGACCGGACGGTGCTGGCGGCCGCCAACTACGTCGACCTGGCGCACCGGTTCGGCGAGCCGGAGCACTTCCTGCGGCACTACGCGTCCACCGGCCGGATCAGGACGGCGAACGCGGTCCGCGAGGAGGCCCGGCTGGTCATCGACCCGGACGGCCACTGGCACCACCTGCGCACCCTGCCCGGTGGCCCCGAGCTGCTGGCGGTCTGGGAGCGCCGCGCCGCCGCCGTCGAGCAGTACCGGGCCCGGCTGGGCAGCGCGCCCGACGGCCTCGACACCGTGCTCGGCTCGCTGCTGCACATGCACCACAACCGCCTGACCGGCATCGACAGCGCCGCCGAGGACCGCTCGCTGTCCGTCGCCCGCAAGGCCGTCCACGCCCACCACGAACGCCGGAAGGCCCTGGCATGAGTCTGCAGGAGCGCGCCGCCCGGGCGGTGGCCGGCACCGCCCGGCTGCTGGCCGACCCCGAGGAGGTGGCCCGGCGCCGCCGGGACGCCGGACAGACCTGGACCGGGGGCGGCCTCGCCGACGGCTGCGCGGGCACCGTCCTGCTGTACGCCGAACTCTCCCGCCGGTACGGGCGGTACCGCGCCCCGGCACACGCCTGGCTGGCCGGGGCGGTCCGTTCGGCGGGCGGCGGCCGCGCGCCTGGCGGCCCGGACTCCATCGGCCTGTACGGCGCGCTCCCGGCGCTCTCCTACGCGATGCACCGGGCCGCGCTCACCCCCGCCGACCACCGGGGCGCGCGGGCCCACCTCGGCCGGCAGGTCGCCCTGGTGGCGGGCCGGCTGGCCGACCGCGAACTGCGGCGGATGGCCGACGGGGCCGACTGCACCCGGATGGAGGGCTACGACCTGGTCTCCGGCCTCACCGGACTGGGCGCCCACCTGCTGGAACTGTGCGAGGTCGGCGAGAGCGGCGACGACGCGCTGGAGCAGGTGCTGACCGCCCTGGTCGCGCTGACCCGGCCGCTCGGCCCGCTGCCCGGCTGGTGGGTCGCCCAGGACGTCCGCACCTACGACCCCACCGCGCCCGAGCGGGGGCACGCCAACCTCGGCCTCGCGCACGGCGTGCCCGGCCCGCTCGCCCTGCTCGCCCTCGCCTGGCGCCAGGGCGTCCGGGTGCCCGGCCAGCAGCAGGCCGTCCGCACCCTGGCCGACTGGCTGCTCGCCCGGCGGCGCGAGGACGCGGCGGGGATCTGGTGGCCGGAGTCGGTGGAACTCCCGCCGGAGACCCGACCGGAGACCCTGTCCGAGACCCCGTCCGAGACCCCGGCGGAGCGCCCCGCCGCCCGGCCGCCCCGGGCCTCCTGGTGCTACGGCACCCCGGGGATCGCCAGCGCCCTCCACCTGGCCGGCACCGCGCTCGACGTGCCGCACTGGCGCGCGGCGGGGATCTCCGCGCTGCGCCAGGCCCTCGCCCGCCCGGACGCCGGACCGACCGACGCCGGCCTCTGCCACGGCCGGGGCGGACTGCTCCAGGTCACCTGGCGGCTGGCCCGGGAGAGCGGCGACCCGCAGCTGGCGGCCGAACTCCCGCGACTCGCCGAGCAGTTGCTCGACCGCTACGAGGAGGCGGGGCCGTTCGGGTTCGCCGCCCCCGCTCGGCGCGGCGACTGGGCGGACGACCCGGCCGGCTTCCTGACCGGCGCGGCGGGCGCGGCCCTGGCCCTGCACACCTTCGCCACGGACACCGCCCCGGCCACCCGCTGGGACCGCGCCCTGCTCCTGGCCTGACCCACCCCCGTCCACCGCAGAGACCACGCCACGCAGAGATCACGCCACAGAGAGAGGCACCCATGACCGGGGACGAACTCCCGCGCTGGGTCGGCGACCCGGCCGCGTTCCACCGCGAGCACTGGCGCCGGCGCCCGGCCGTGCTGCGCCCCGCGCACCCGCCCGCCGCGCCGATGACCCTGGCGGACGTGGACGCGGCCCTGGACTCCGGGCTGCTGCGCACGCCGTACGTGGAACTGGCCAGGGCCGGCACCACCGTGCCCGCGGCCGCCTACACCAGGAGCACCACGGTCGGCGGCGAGCCGGTGCACGGCCTCGCCGACCCCGCCGCGCTGCTGGCCCGGCTGGCGGACGGCGCCACGCTGGTGCTCCGCAACACCGAGCACTGGCACCGGCCGACCCGCGCGCTCACCGAGCGCCTGCAGGCCGAACTCGGCCGCCGCGTCGAGGCGTTCTACTTCGTGACGCCGCCCGGCGCCCAGGGGCTCGACGTGCACCGGGACGACGCGGACGTGCTGCTGCTCCAGGTCGCGGGCCGCAAGCGCTGGCGCGTGCACGGCGGCCCGCCGGACGGCTCCTGGGGGCCCGGCGAGGTCGCCGAGCCCGGCCCGGTGCTGCTGGAGGAGACCCTCGGCGAGAACGAAGTCCTGTACATCCCCCGGGGGTTCGCCCACGCGGCGGTCGGCGACCAGGGGCTCTCCGCGCACCTGTCGCTGACCGTGCGCGAGGTCGGCAGCCGACAGCTGTACCGCGCCCTGCAGGACCTCCTGCTCGGCGAACACCGGCCGCCGGCCCGCCCGTTGGACGACGACGCCCTGCTGGCGGGCGGGGCGGCCATGATCGAGCGCCTCCGGCACGGGCTGGCGGCGGTCACGCCCACCGCCCTGCTCGACGCCGCCCGCGCGGCCCAGCGCGCCGCCGCCCCGGCACCCGCCGCCACCGGCGGCCTGACCGCCCTCGCGGAGCGGCTCCGATGACCACCGCCCTCACGCACGCATCCTCCCCCGCCGCCTCCCCGGTCCCGTCCTCCTGGCGCCTGCTGGCCCGTCACCTCCGGCCGCAGGCCGCCCGGTTGGCGGCCGGCGCCGCCCTGACCGTGCTCGGCGGCCTGGCCGGACTGCTCCAGCCCGTGGCGGCCGAGTCCCTGATCGCCTCCCTCACCGCCGGCCGGTCCGTCGCCGCCCCGGCCGCGGCCCTGGCCACCCTGGTGCTGACCGGCGCGCTGCTCGGCGGCCTCGGCGACTACCAACTGCAGTGCACCGCCGAGGGCGTGGCCCGCCGGGCCCGGACCCGGCTCACGGCCAGGGTGCTGCGGCTGCCGGTGGCCGAGTTCGAGCGGCTCCCCCACGGCGACCTGATCTCCCGGCTGACCTCCGACAGCTCACTGCTGCGGGTCGCCGCCGGCCAGGCCCTGGTGGGCTCGGCCACCTCGGTGCTGACGGTGCTCGGCGGGCTGGTGGCGATGCTGCTGCTCGACCCGGCCCTGTGCGGCACCGCCGTGGGCGTGATGGCGCTGGTCGGCGCGGTCGCGGCCGTCACCCTGCCGCGGATCATGCGCACGGCCCAGCAGGGGCAGGCCCTGGTCGGCGAACTCGGCTCCGTCCTGGACCGCGCCCTGGGCGCCTTCCGGACGGTGAAGGCCAACGGGATGGAGGAGCAGCTGACCGCCGAGGCGACCGCGGTGGCCGACCGCGCCTGGCGCAGCGGCGTACGCGGCGCCGGCCTGCTGGCGGTCGCCGACGCGGCGGCCCAACTGGCCGTCCAGCTGGCCTTCCTGGCCGTGCTCGGGGTCGGCGGCGCCCGGGTGGCCACCGGGCAGCTGCCGCTCCCCGGGCTGATCGCCTTCCTCTTCTACCTGGTCTTCGTCGGCCCGCAGGTCCCGCAACTGGTCAACCACACGGGCGTGTTGCAGCGCGGCCTGGCCGCCGCCCGGCGGATGGCCGAGATCGAGGCGCTCCCGGTGGAGCCCACCGGCCCGGTACCCGTGCCCACCGGCGCCGCCCCGGCCGCCCTGACCCTGCGGGACGTCTCCTTCCGCTACCCGGGACGCACCGCCGGCGCCCTGCACGGCATCCGCCTCGACCTTCCCCCCGGCGGCCTGACCGCCCTGGTCGGCCCCTCCGGCGCGGGCAAGAGCACCGTCTTCGCCCTGCTGGAACGCTTCTACGAGCCGACCTCCGGCCGCATCACCCTGGACGGCCGCGACCTGCGGGACTGGCCGCTGGCCGAACTGCGCGGCGCGATCGGCTACGTCGAGCAGGACACCCCCGTACTCGCCGGCACCCTGCGGGAGAACCTGCTGGCCGCCGCCCCGCACGCCACCGAACCGGAACTGCGCCGGGCCCTGGCCGCCACCCGCCTCGACCACCTCCCGGACGGCCTGGACACCCAGCTCGGACAGCGCGGCGCCGCCCTCTCCGGCGGCCAGCGCCAACGCGTCGCCATCGCCCGCGCCCTGCTGCGCCGCCCCCGCCTGCTCCTGCTCGACGAGGCCACCTCCCACCTGGACGCCGTCAACGAACAAGCGCTCCGCGAGGTGGTGGCCGAACTCGCCCGCACCACCACCGTCCTGGTGATCGCCCACCGCCTCTCCACCGTCACCGAGGCCGACCGCATCCTCGTCCTCGACAACGGCCGGATCAGAGCCGCCGGCACCCACCGCACCCTGCTCGCCTCCGACCCCCTCTACACCGACCTGGCCCGCACCCAGCTCCTCACCACCCCCTGACCCCGGGGGGGCCGGCGTCAGTCGAGCTGCACGACCAGGGAGCCGTAGGAGGGGATCATCACCTTCCGGGCGTAGGTGCGCGAGACGATCCGGTAGGGGCGGCCGGGGGCGTGGACGGCCTCGACCATCCGGGCGATCTCGGCGCGGGCGACGGGCGCGCCGAGGCAGAGGTGGCGCCCGGCGCCGAACCAGAGCTGGCGGGAGCGTGGGTCGTAGGGGCGGGTCAGGTCGAAGCCGCCGGCCCGGTTGTCGGCGGCGTGCGTGACGAGCAGGATCCGTTCGTCGCGGAGCAGGCGCCGGCCGGCGACGGTGACGTCCGCGCCGACATGGCGGCCGATCACGGGGGCGGGGGTGGTGACCCGCAGTCCCTCGCGGACGGCGTCGCGCAGCAGCTCCGGATCGGCGCGCAACCGGCCCTGCTCCCCGGTGTCGTGGAGCAGGGCGACGGTGCGGGCCATCGCACTGGCGGCGGTCTCGGTGCCCGCGACGAGCAGCAGGGCGGCGAGTCCGGACGCCTCCTCCAGGGTGATGCCGGACGCGCGGCAGCGGCCGAGCAGGGTGTCCGGCCCGGCGTGCTCGAAGGCGTCGGGGACGTCGGCGGTCAGGGTGGCGACGATCTGCTTCGCCGCCGCGATCCGCTCCGGCGGCAGCTCGGTGGACCCCGCCGTGTCGAGGGCCAGCGCGGCCAGGCGCTCGCCCGCGGCGAAGGTCTCCAGGTACACGGAGTCCGGGCTGCCGGGCGGGATGCGGAGCCCCAGCAGGTCGGCCATCAGCCGTCCGACGACCAGCCGGGCGGCAGCCGCCACGTCGACCCGCCCTCCCCCGGCCAGGCGCTCGGTGACGTCCGCGTACACCGGTCCGGCGGCCCGTTCGACCAGGGCGGCGGAGTTGTCCTCGGTGAACAGGTCGCGGGCCCGGCGGCGCAGGTCCGCGTGGCCCGGGCCGTCGAACAGGCGGGTCACGTACGGTCCGAGGACCTGCTCCCACAGGTGGCCGACGCCGCCCTCGCCGAGCAGCGTGAAGTGCTCGTGGTCGTTGAGCACGGCCCGGATCAGCGCCGGGTCGGCCGCCACCCAGCCCAGCCCGGGCACCCGCCGCAGCGCGCCGAAGGGTCGCGACACCGTCACCCTGGTCAGCGCCCACAGCGCGGGCCGGCTGGCCCGCAGCAGCCTGCTCTCGTGCCGCCCCGCCGTCGTCGTGCTCATCGTGCCGCCCCCGTCCTCATCGTGCCGCCCCGTGCTCGTGGTCCCGCCCCGCGCTCCTGGTCCCGCCGCCCGTGCGGGGAAACGTACCGTGCGCCGGGGCGGGCCTGTGGCATGATCACCGGACCGGGCGGCCGGGCGGACGTGGAGGGGCGTCGATGACCGAACTGTGGGTGGTGGTACCCGCCTACAACGAGGAGGGCTCGCTGCCGGGCACCCTGCGCGCGCTCGCCGCGCAGACCGACACCGACTTCGAGTGCGTCGTGGTCGACAACGGCTCCACCGACCGGACCGCCGAGGTGGTCCGGGAGTTCGCCCGCACCAGCCCCTTCCCGCTGCACCTGGTCACCGAGGCCCGCAAGGGCACCGGCGCGGCCGCCGACACCGGCATGCGCCACGCCATCGCCGCCGGCGCCCGCTACCTCGCCCGCACCGACGCCGACTGCCTGCCCGTCCCCGGCTGGACGGCCGCCGCCCGCCGCGGCCTGGCCGGCGGACTCGACCTCGTCACCGGCCAACTGCGGCCCCGCACCGACGAGTTCCCGCTCAAGTTCTGGGAGGCCCGGCTGCTTCCGGCGGTCGTCTCCCTCGCCGCCCGGTTCGGCCGCTACCGCCCCGGCAACCGCGACCCGCAGTACCTCGGCCCCTACCTGATGTGCCCCGGCTGCAACCTGGCCCTCACCGCCGACCTCTACCGCCGCAGCGGCGGCTTCCCCCGCACCGCGATCGAGGAACTCCACGAGGACCGCGCCCTGGTCAACCAGGTCCGCCGCCTCACCGCCGCCTACGGCACCGTCCCCGGCATGCGCGTGCACGGCTCGGTGCGCCGCCTGCGCGCCTTCGGCCTGCTCAACACCCTCGCCTGGTACGCGGACCACCGGTACCGGCCCGAACAGGTCGACATCCGATGACGCCGCCGGGAGCCACGCTGACCGGGCGGATCGCCGAACACGCCCGCCGCACCCCCGACGCCGTCGCGCTGGTCGACACCCGGGGCCCGCTCACCTACGGCGCGCTCGCCCGCCGGGTCGCCGCCACCGCGAGCGGACTGCGCGCCGCCGGCCTGCGGCCCGGCGACACCGTGCTGTTCGCCGTCCGCCCCGGGCGCGACGCCGCCGTCCTCGGGCTCGCCGTCATGACGGCGGGTGCCGCCGTCGTGGTCGCCGACCCCGGTGCGGGCCCCGAACTCGACGCCGCGCGCGGACGCCTCGTCGGCGACGCCTCGCCCCGCCGGCCTGGTCGGCCGCCGAGTCCTGGCTCGCCGCGCTCGCCGCCCGGCGGCCGGGCCGCGCCCTGCTGCGCCGCTTCGGCCTCGACCTGCCCGCGCTCGCCGACCCGGCGCTGCGCCTGGTCCACACCGGCCCGCGCCTGCCCGGCCTGCCCGCGGACTCCCTCGCTGCGGACTCGCTCGCCGCGGCGTCGCTCACGGGCAGCAACCCGGTGCCGCCCGCCGACCCGGACCGGCCGGCGCTGGTGGTCTTCACCTCCGGCACCACCGCCCGCCCCCGCGCCGTCGTGCACAGCCAGCGCACGCTGCTGACCGGCGGCGACCTGCTCGCCGCGAGCCTCGGCCTGCCCGGTGCCGCCGAGCACGCCACCGTCCACTCCGAGCAGTTGATGATCGCCTTCGCGTTCCTCGCCGCCGGCGCGACCTGGTCGGTGGCCCCGCTCCCGGTCCGACCCGCCCGCTTCCTGCGCGACCTGCGCCGCCGGCGCGCCACCCACACCTTCGGCACCCCCGCCGCGCTGGCCCGCCTGCTCGACGCCGGACCGCTCCCCGCCGGCCTCGGCACCGTGCTGCTCGGCGCCGCCCCCGTCCCGCCGCCCGTCCTGCACCGCCTGCGGGCGGCTCTCCCGGCGGCGCGGATCGCCGTCGTCTACGGCGCCACCGAGATGCTGCCGATCGCCGTCACCGACGCCGACGCCAAACTCGCCGCCGCCGCCGACGGCGACCTGGCCGGTCTCCCGCTGCCCGGGGTCACCGCGCGGCTCGGCGAGGACGGCGAACTCCTGCTGCGCGGACCGCACCTGGCCGTCGGCTACCTCGGCGAGGGACCCCTCGGCGAACTGCGCACCGGCGACCGGGCCCGGATCGACGAGCAGGGCCGGATCGTGCTGATCGGCCGGCTCAAGGACATGCTGATCCGAGGCTCCTTCAACCTCTACCCCGGCCTGTACGAACCCGCGATCGCCGCCCTCCCCGGCGTCGCCGAGGCCGTGATCGTCGGCGTCCCCGACCCGCAGACCGCCGACGAGTCCGTGGTCCTGGCCGTCCGCCCCGACGGCACCCTGCCGGAGGCCGAACTGCTGCGCGCCCTGCACCGCGCGCTCCCCCGCGCCATCGACCACGCGGCGCTCCCGGACCGGATCCGCTGCCTCCCGGAGATCCCCCGCCGGGGGCGCACCGAGAAACCCGACCGCGACCGGCTGCGCGAACTGCTCCGGCACGACCCGCGGTCCTGACCCACCGCACCCGCCGACCGGCCGAGCATCACCGGGCCGCGCCACCATCCGGAGTCGAACCTCCGCCCGTCCCCCGCGGTCGCCCCGAGGAACCCTTGTACAGACCGTGTTCGTCGACTTCCCCACCGCCATCCCCGGACCGGGCTCCCGGCCCGGCTTCGCGCCGCTCGACACCGCCGTCAACTCCGAGGCGGTCGCCGCCGACCCACCGCGCCCTGGCGGCTGCACCTCGACTCCGGCGAGGGCGCGATGCCGGCCCGGCTCGACCGGCGGGTGCGGTCCGGCACCGAGGTGTCCGTCGAGCTCGCACCGGAGCCGAACACCTGCTACGGCCGCACCCGCGACGCCGCCGGCCACTGGTACGAACCGCGCGGCACCCTCACCGACCGCCGCGCCTTCCCCGGCGACACCGACCCGACCGCCACCCGCACCTTCTCCGGGGCAAGCGCTGGCACCCGGACATCCTCTTCACGATCCACCTGACCGTCGGCGGGACCACTCCCTCTCCCCCGAGCCGAAGCAACTCGGCCGGGCACTCACCAACCTGGCAGACGCCGCAGCGCAGTCGGTCGGCTCGTTCCTCGGAGGGACCGGAGTCCAACCGACCGCTTGGGCACCCAAGGCCCGCCGCTCGTTCGCAGCCGGTTCCAGTTTTCGGTGACCCGACCATCCTGGTCCGAGGCAATGCCCGTCTTCCCCGACCAGGCCGTTGCAGGAGCTCATCGCCGCGATTGCCAACTGGCTCGCCGCCTTGCGACTGCCCACCCACATGGCGGATCTCACCCTGCGGGAGAGGACCCGGCAGCCGGTCGAACAGGACGACGGAACCCGTCGCGCCTTACCGGAAGCCCAATGTTCGGACACCGGCTCAGGCGCTCCGTTGTAGGTTTGGCCCAGTCATCAGCGCGGCCCGCCGGGCTTCCCTCCCAGGACATGCCCCCACCCGCACGAGTCACTTCGTGCTGCCTGGGAGCATGTCTTGCTGTTCCGCGACTCCGCGTCCGCGGTCGCCGCCGAGAGGCTGGCCGGATCACTGTTCGTACGCCTCGTCGACCAGTTCGTCCACCGGCACGGCCACAAGCCCGGCCCGTCCGAGGTGCGCTCCTGGGAGATGAGCATCCCCGAACTGACCAACGCCCTCCTGGACGCCGGACTCGGCGCGGTCGAGGTGCTCCTCGAGTACTCCCTCCCGCTGAACAGCAAGCGGGCCGACGCCGTGCTCGCCGGCGTCCACCCGGTCACGGGCGAGCCGTCGTACGTGGTGGTCGAGCTCAAGCAGTGGAGCAGCGCGCTCCCGGAGGACGGCGAGCCGCTGCTGTGCCGGGTCGATGCGTACACCCGGCCGGTGCTGAACCCGATCGAGCAGGTCCGCGGCTACTGCGACTACCTCGTCTCCTTCAACGGGGCGCTCGCCGACCACCCCGAGCGGGTGTCCGGCGTGGCCTTCCTCCACAACGCGACGGAGTTCGGCGCCCAAGGGCTCTACGAGGTGCCGCAGGACGAGCGCGGCCGGCTGTTCACCGCCGAGCGGCGCGGGGAATTCATCGAGTACCTGCGTTCGAAGCTGAAGCCGGCTTCCGGCGCCCAAGCCGCGGATCTGCTGCTCGCGGGCAAGATCGCCCCGTCCCGGCAGTTGATGGCGGTGGCCGCGGACGAGGTGCGCGAGCGCGAGCAGTTCGTCCTGCTGGACGAGCAGCGGGTCGCCTACGAGCTGGTGCTGCGGGCGGTGCGCCGGGCGCAGCAGTCCGACCACAAGCAGGTGGTCGTGATCACGGGCGGCCCGGGCACCGGGAAGAGCGTGATCGCGCTGTCCCTGCTGGGCGACCTGTACCGGCGCGGCATCACCGCTTTCCACGCGACCGGGTCCAGCTCGTTCACCACCACGATGCGCCGGGTCGCCGGGGCGCGGAAGCGCCAGGTGCAGGAACTGTTCAAGTACTTCAACAGCTTCATGACCGCCGAGCGCAACGGGATCGACGTACTGGTCTGCGACGAGGCCCACCGGATCCGCGAGACCTCGGCGAACCGCTACACCCGGGCGGCCCAGCGCACCGGCAAGCCGCAGATCGAGGAACTGATCGACGCCGCCCGGGTGCCGGTGTTCCTGCTGGACGAGCACCAGGTGGTCCGGCCGGGCGAGATGGGCACCGTGGCGCAGATCCGGGCGGCCGCCGCGGTCAAGGGCCTGGAGTGCCAGGTGGTCGAGCTGGACAGCCAGTTCCGCTGCGGCGGCAGCGACGCCTACCTGCGCTGGGTGGTGCGCCTGCTGGGGCTGGAGCCCGGCGGACCCGTCAGCTGGGAGCCCGACGGCAAGGTCGCCCTGGACGTCGTGGACACGCCCGAGGAGTTGGAGGCGTTCCTGGAAGCCCGGCACGCGGAGGGCTACGGCGCCCGCATGTCGGCCGGGTACTGCTGGAAGTGGACCACCAAGGTCGCCCCGGGCGACCCGCTCCCCCTCGACGTGCGCATCGGCGACTGGGCCCGCCCCTGGAACGTCTACGGTGACCGCTCGATCGCCGGCGCCCCACCGGCCGCACTGTGGGCCACCGACCCGGCCGGCTTCGGCCAGGTCGGCTGCGTGTACACCGCCCAGGGCTTCGAGTACGACTGGAGCGGCGTCATCCTCGGCCCCGACCTCGTCTGGCGCACCGACCACTGGACCACCGACCGGACGGCCTCCAAGGACCCCGTCTTCCGCAAGTCCACCACCGACGCCGACATCGACCGCCTGATCCGCAACACCTACAAGGTGCTGCTCACCCGCGGCATGATCGGCACCGTCGTGTACTCCACCGACCCGGAGACCCGCACCAAACTGCGCGAACTGATCACCGGGCAGCAGGCGGAACGGATCGCGGCAGGACAGGGCAGCCGCGGCTGACAGCCGGCCACCGACCGTGCGCAGTCGACGCAGACGGTCGGACGGCCGCGGTCAGACGGCGGACGGCGGGCTCGCGGATTCCCGGGGCTCGCCGTGGAAGACCTGCTCGGCATGCCACTTCCGATGCCGGTCCGCGACCGGGAGGACCCCCTGCTGCGGACCGATGACCGGCCGCCCGGCCAAGGCGAGCACCTGCTGCCGACTGGCCTCACCGCGGCCGACGAAGCGCCGGGAGACCAGGACCCGGTGCCCCTCCCCCAACCCCAGCACGCCCTTGTCGAAAAGCTTGTGGTGCAGGGAACACAGGCACAGGCCGTTGTCGACCTCGTCAGGCCCTTCGAAGGACCACCACCGCACGTGCGCCGCCTCCAACCCGACCGCACTCGTTCCCAGCATCCCGTCGTAGCCGCAGAACGCGCACTGGAACTCGTAGGCGGTCAGCACGAGTTCACGCATCCGCCGGTCCCGCTGCCGCCGCGCCGCCCGCTCCCGCCCACCCGGGAGCGCCCCGGTCACCCCCTCGGTGTCGGCCAGGTCCAGGTCGAACCCGACCGCCTCGCACAAGTCGGTGTGCAGCGACGGCGGGAAGTGGAAGTCCAGCAGCACCCGCGCCAGCCGCCCCAGCAGCGCCGGCTCCTTCCGCAACGCCGCGCGCAACTCCGGCGCGAGCCGCCCAGCCGCACCGCTGGAACGCAGCACCCCCACCCTGGTACCCGGGCTTCCCGGCCCCTGGTCCGTCCTGACCTCCCACACCCCGTCACTGACCAGGTGGTGGAAGGGATACGCAGGGGTGGTCGAATGGGACGGCCCGTACTCCTCCAGCAGCAGCTTCAACTCCTCCTCGACAGCGCTGTACCGCAACTCACCATCGGCATCACGCTGATAACCGCCCAGCGCATACAGCAGCAGCAACGGTTTGTGCGGCGCCCGGACCCCGTTACCCGTCCACCGTCTCAGCTTCGCCACCCGCTCCAGCCAGTCCATGACGGCACAGCGTATTCCGGCGTCCCCGATGCGGGACGTGACCCGACCAAGTGGCAGAAGAACGCGTGGCGGGCACCGGCAGGGCACAACTCGCACTGCCGCAGGTCCACACCGGACTGTACGTCCACCGGAACTCCGGAAGGACGACGTCATGCACGACGCTGGAACGATCTACAAACGGTGCAGCTGCCGCGATCCCTACACCTGTCCGCACATCAACAAAAAGCCGCCGCCCGGGATTTCTCCCGAACAACGGCTTTCCGACATCTCTGTCGGGACGACAGGATTTGAACCTGCGACCCCTTGACCCCCAGTCAAGTGCGCTACCAAGCTGCGCCACGTCCCGTGGTCGTCTGCCCAGTGGCCCCTGCGGGCTCCTCGGCTTTCTGACCTTGCCCCCGATCTCTCGGCGACGTGGAAAACAATACAGCACGTGGGGGGGTGCTCGCTGCCAGGTTTCGGGGGTGTGGCGGGCGGGGGTCAGGGGGTGGGGTGGCGGGCGTCGTAGCGGAGGAAGGCGGGGCGGCGGGCGGCGAGGAGGAGGACGGCGGCGACGCAGGCGAGGCCGCCGGTGAGGATGGAGGCGGTGGGGGTGGTGAGGGCGGCGACGGTGCCGGACTCGAAGTCGCCGAGGCGGGGGCCGCCGGCCACCACGACGATGAAGATGCCCTGGAGGCGGCCGCGCATCTCGTCGGGGGCGGCGACCTGCATCATCGTGTTGCGGAAGATCATCGAGACGGTGTCGGCGCAGCCGGCCACCGCGAGCAGCAGCAGGCCGAGCGGCAGGTTGCGGACGAGTCCGAAGGCGGCGATGGCCAGGCCCCAGGCGGCGACGGAGACCAGGACCGCCGCGCCGTGCCGGTGGATGCGCCCGGTCCAGCCGGAGAAGAGGCCGCCGGCCAGGGCGCCGATCGCGGGGGCGGCCACCAGCAGGCCGACGGTGCCGGTGTCGCCGCCGTAGAAGGGGACGACGACGGCAGGGAAGAGGGCGCGCGGGAGGCCGAAGATCATGGCGGCGAGGTCGGCGAGGAAGGAGGTCCGCAGGTTGGGCTGCTCGCGCAGGAAGCGCAGGCCGTCGAGGACGGTGGCGCGCTTGCCGGAGGTGCTCTGCGGGCGCATCGCGGGGAGCCGCCACATCGCGTAGAGGGTGGCGGTGAAGGCGAAGGTGTCGACCAGGTAGGCGGATTGGAAGCCGTACGCGGCGATGGCGACGCCGCCGAGCATCGGGCCGAGGGTCTGGCCGAGGTTCATGCCGATGGTGTTGAGGGCGTTGGCGGCGGGCAGCTGCCCGGGCGGGACGAGGCGGGGGATCATCGCGGACCGGGCGGGCGAGCTGACGGCGAAGAAGCCGCCTTGGAGGGCGACGGCTGCGTAGAGCAGGACGACCGAGTCGAGGTGCAGCAGGGCCTGGGCTGCGAGCAGCGCGGAGGTGAGGGCGAGGCCTCCGGAGCCGATCAGGCCGAGGACGCGGCGGTCGACGCGGTCGGCGATCACGCCGCCGTACAGGCCGAAGACGACCAGCGGCACCAGGGAGCAGATGCCGACCAGGCCGGTGAGGAAGGCGGAGCGGGTCAGCGAGAAGACCTGGACGGTGACGGCGAGGGCGGTCATCTGCTGGCCGATCGCGGAGACCGACTGCCCGAACCAGAGCCGCCGGTACTCGGGGCTCTCCCGCAGCGGTGTCAGGTCGGCGAACGCGCCCCGGGTCAGCCGCCGCAGCCCGGACGCTGCGGGAGCCGGGACGGAGGCCGGAACGGAAACCGGGCCGGAGGCCGGGCCGACGATCGGCCCGGGAGCCGGTGCGGGAGCCGGTGCGGAGGTCGGCGCGGCGGGCGCCGGCGGAGCGGGGTCGGAGGAGTCGGGCGGTCGGAAGGGCGTTTCGGCTGGCACCCCGCCATGCTCGTCCACCCGTTCGACGGCCCCGTCGGCGGGGTGCCCGCACGGGGCCGCCCCGGATCAGCGCAGCAGCGTCCGGGTGAGCAGCGCGGCGAGCCGGTCGTCGAGCGGTTCGCGGGTGGCCAGCAGCCGGTACCAGAGCGCCCCGAACGCGAGGTCGACGGCGTCGTCGGGGGTGAGGTGGGCGGCGAGCGCCCCGGCGACGTGGGCGCGGGAGACGAGGGCGCCGAGTGCTTCGCGGCGCGGCGCGAGCAGGGTCGCCCGGAACCGTTCGCCGAACGCGGGGTCGATCTGGGCCTCGGCCATCAGTGCGCGCAGTGCCTCGACGGTGGGCGGGGTGGCCGCGGCGAACGTCGCGCCGAGGAAGGCCCGCAGGTCGGCGGCGTGGTCACCGGTGTCGGGCTGCGGGATGTGCCGGCGGGCGTGCACGGTGACGGCTTCGAGCAGGACGTCCGCCCGGCCGGGCCACCAGCGGTAGACGGTCTGCTTGCCGGTCCCGGCCCGGGCGGCGATGCCCTCGACGGTGAGCCTCGCGTAGCCGGTCTCGGTGAGCAGCTCGTACGCGGCGGCCAGGATCGCCCGTCGGCTCTCCTCGCTGCGTCGGCGTCCGGGCCGTGCGGGCACGGGAGTTGACGCTTCCTCAGGCATGTCCGGCGCTCCGGGGGTCGCTTGCTCGATCACGGTCGCCACGCTACCTTAATTCGAGACGAGACGTCGCGGTTCGAAATAGCCGGGCCGCGACGCACCGCACCGGTCCCCTCGGCACGCCGAGGGGACCGGGCAGCGAAGGGGGAACAGCCATGACCGAACGCATCGCACTGGTGGTCGGCGGAACGTCGGGTATCGGACTCGCCACCGCGCGCCAACTGCGCGACCGCGGAGCGGTGGTGCACGTGGTGGGGCGCGGCGAGGAGCGCCTCGCGGCGCTCGCGGGCAGCGACCCGGAGCTGATCGGGCACCGCGCGGACGGCGCCGACCGGCAGCAGCTCGTCCAACTCCTGGACACCATCGGCACCTTGGACTGGCTGGTGGTCGCCCTGAGCGGCGGCAGCGGGGCCGGGACGTTCGCCGAACTCGACCTCAGCGTCCTGCGGGAGGCCTTCGAGGCCAAGTTCTGGGGGCAGTTGGCGACCATCCAGGCTGCGCTGCCGTACCTGTCCGAGGACGGGTCGATCACCCTGGTCACCTCGACCTCGGCCCGCTCGGCGATGCCCGGGACGGCCGGACTCGCCGCCGTCAACGGGGCGTTGGAGGCGATGATCCGGCCGCTCGCGGTGGAGCTCGCCCCGCGCCGGGTCAACGCGGTCTCCCCCGGTGTGGTCGACACCCCGTGGTGGGACGGCATGCCGAAGGACGCCCGGGACGCCTACTTCGCCCATGCCGCCCAGCAGTTGCCGGTCCGCCGGGTCGCCGCGCCGGAGGACGTCGCGGAGGCCGTCGTCCTGGCCGCCACCAACCGCAACCTCACCGGCACCGTCCTGGAGAGCGACGGCGGCCTGCGCCTGACCCCGGCGAGCTGAGCCGCGTCCGTCCGCAACTGCCCCCCACCGCAAGGCGATCGGGTCAGCGCGCGGCCACCGCCGTGGTCTGCGCCGTTCCCAGGATGTGCCCGCCCAGGCTGAACGCGGTGACGGCCGGCGGTGTGGCGGCGGGCAGCGCCAGCGAGGGCACGTCCAGCGCGTAGACGGTGATCCGGTAGCGGTGCGGGCGGTCGCCGACCGGCGGGCAGGGGCCCAAGTAGCCCGGCACACCGGCGTCGTCGGTGCCCGCCACCGCGCCGGGCGGCAGCGCCCCGTCCAGCCGGGTGGCGGTCGCGGGCAGGTCCCAGTTCAGCCAGTGCCAGAAGCCCGAACCGGTCGGGGCGTCCACGTCGAACATGGTGACGGCGTAGCTCCGGGTCGCGGCGGGAGCGCCGTGCCACTGCAGCCGCAGCGGCCGGTTGCCGCCGTCGCAGCCGAAGGAGTTCGCCCAATTCGCCTGCGGGAAAGCGCCGTTCACCAGGTCGGGGCTGCTGACGGCGAACCGGGGCAGCCCGGCGGGAATCCCCGACCGCACCGCCGAATAGCCGAACTCGACCCGCTTCCCGCCCACTTGGGCGTTCGAGTCGGCCGCGCCGAACAGGACCAGCGGCACGGCGGTGGCGGCGGACACCAGCACGGCGGCCGCCCCGGACGGACGGCGGAACGGACGCGACGGAACGCGGAACGGAGCTGACACGGGGCGGCCTCCTCGGTACGGGCCCGGCGCGGAACCGGACCGGATGCCCCCAACTCTCTTCTGCCGCAGGGGACTCGGGGAGACCGCCCCGATGGTGGTGTCCGGCGTACCAGGATCAGCCCTGGACGGACCGGCCGCCCCGCGGCGATCATCAAGGGCATGACCGCCGGAGCAGGAGCAGGAGCAGCCACCCCCAGCAGCCCGACCACCTCCGCCGGAACCGCCTCCGGCCCCGCCGGACGGCCGTTGCCGCGGACCGGACGGCCGCTCCCGCAGGCCGAGCTGGCCGCCTTCCTGCGGGCCAAGCGCACCCGGCTGCAGCCCGAACAGGTCGGCCTGCCGCGCGGCCCGCGCCGCCGCACTCCGGGGCTGCGCCGCCAGGAGGTCGCCCAACTCGCCGCCGTGAGCGTCGAATGGTACGTCCGGCTGGAGCAGGGCCGGGTCGGCACCCCCGGCGCGGCCGTCCTGGACGCGGTCGCCGAGGCACTGCGCCTCACCCCGGACGAGCGCCGCCACCTGCACCTGATCGCCCGCCGGGAGAGCCCGGCCCCGCCCGCGGACACCACTGCCGCGCCCCGCGACTCGCTGCGCCGCCTGCTGGACGGCATCCCGCTGCTGCCCGCCTACCTGACCGACCACCGGCTCGACGTGCTCGCCCACAACGCGGCCGCCCGGGCCCTGTTCGGCCCGTCGTTCCGCGCCGCCGACACCCCGACGCCCGGCACGGGCACCGACGCGGGGAGCGGCATTGCCAGCAACCTGGCCCGAATGATCTTCCTCGACCCGGCCGCCCGCACCGCCCAACTCGACTGGGAGCAGGTCGCCCGCGAGACCGTGGGCCACCTCCGGGCCGCCGCCGGACGCCGTCCCGACGATGCCCGACTCACCGCCCTGGTCGGTGAACTCCGCCACCGGAGCGGCGAGTTCGACCTGTGGTGGAACGACCACACGGTCCTCGACCGATCGGCCGGACACAAGCGCGTACGCCACGCCGAGGCCGGCGTCCTGCACCTGCACTACGACATCCTCGGCACCGGTCCGCACCTGCTCTACACCCTCACCCCGGCCGACCCCGCCACCGAACACGCCCTGCGCCGCCTGGTCACCGCCCACACCGCGGCAACCGCCTCCACCAACTCCGTCCACCCGCTCACCGCGGCCTGAGCCCGGCCCGGCCCTCCCCCACCGGGCTCCCCCGCCCGGCTGTCGGCGGGCCGGCCGATACTGGCGACATGTCGCCCACCGCGTCCTCGCCGTCCGTCGCCGCCCGGATGAGCCGCCAGTCCTCGCGGGACACCGCCCAGGAACTCGCGGTCCGCCGCCTGCTGTACGCCGCCGGCCTGCGCTACCGGGTCAACGCCCGCGTCCCGGGGATGCCCCGCCGCACGGTCGACGTGCTGTTTCCGGGGCCGCAGGTCGCGGTGTTCCTCGACGGCTGCTTCTGGCACGGCTGCCCGGAGCACGCCACCAGCCCGAAGTCCAACGCCGAGTGGTGGCGCACCAAGCTGGACCGCAACGTCGCCCGCGACCACGAGACCACCGAGCACCTCACCACCACCGGCTGGACGGTCCTGCGCTTCTGGGAGCACCAGCCCGCCGAGGAGATCGCCCGCGCCGTCACCGACACCGTCCGGGCCCGCCGGGCCCGCAGCCGGGCCGCACGGTCAACTCGGTGACCAGGTAACTGGGTGACGAGGCGACCGTGGGAGCACCGGCCGTCAGGAGCGCAGTGCCGCCCGCCGGTCGAGGACGCCGAGGGTGAACTCGCCCCAGCGCAGGTTCTCGCGCTCGAACTCCATGCCGCGCAGCAGGGTGAGGTAGGGGCCGACGCGTTCGGCCTCGTTGAGGTGCTGCTCCTCGGTGCGGCCGTCCAGCAGGCGGTGCCGCAGGCGCTCGTAGCGGGCGAGCTTGCCGCGCGACCACTCCATCCGCTCGATGATCGCGGCGCGGACGGCGGTGGCGTCCCCCGCGTCCACGCTCTGCACCTTGACCAGCAGTTCGTCGCGGATGGTGCTGGGCCGGGACGGGGGTTCGGCGGTGTAGGCGCGGACGGCGGCGCGGCCGGCCTCGGTGAGGGAGAACAGGCGCTTGTCCGGGCGCTTCTCCTGCCGGACGGTGCGGGCGCCGACCAGCCCGTCGGCGGCCAGCCGGTCGAGTTCGCGGTACAGCTGCTGCGGCGTCGCCGCCCAGAAGTTCGCCACCGAGGCGTGGAAGCCCTTGGCGAGGTCGTACCCGGAGGCCTCGCCCTCCAGCAGGGCCGCCATCAGCGCGTTCCGCAGTGCCATGCGACCCAGGCTAGCACCGGTACTCAACAGGACGAGTACGCGCGCGAGCGCCTCCACCCCTGGACAGTCGGCCCGCAGCCACCTGATACTCGCCGGTAGGCATACTCAACAAAGTGACTATTCAAGGAGCTCCGTCATGCACCCGTTCCGCCAGGCGGTCGAGGCCCGGGACGAGCAGGCCCTGATCGCGCTGCTCGCCGACGACGTGGTGTTCAACAGCCCGGTGGCGTTCAAGCCGTACCCGGGCAGGCCGATCACCGCCGCGATCCTGCGGGCGGTGCTGCGGGTGTTCGAGGACTTCCGGTACGAGCGGGAGATCGGCGGGGCGGACGGGGCCGACCACGCGCTGGTGTTCCGGGCGAAGGTCGGCGGGCGCGAGGTGCACGGCTGCGACTTCCTGCACGTGAACGAGGCCGGGCTGATCGACGAGTTCACCGTCATGGTCCGCCCGCTGTCCGGCGCGCACGCGCTGGCCGAGGCGATGGGCGCCCAGTTCGAGCGGATCACCGCCGAGGCCCTCGCGGAGGCCGGTGGGCAGTAAGGCGGACGGTGGGCAGTAGGGCGGACGGCGGGGCGCCCGTCAGCCGCCCTGCGGGAAAGGCGAATCACGCTGTCTGTACAAGATGCGGGTGAGCTGTTCACACTTGTCCGAACAACTCAAGGCATTCGCTCGACGTACGCCGCTCGGTCACGAGCGGTCCGCCCGCCGGTACCCCGCGCACGCTGTCCTGAGGGGCACCGCCCACCCACCCCTCACCCCGCAGAGGCGACTCACCCATGGCCGATCCGAACCGGCGTCGTTTCCTCCAACTGGCCGGCGCGAGCGTGGCGTTCTCCGCCCTGGCGCCCAGCATCGCGCGGGCTGCCTCGATCGCCCCGCAGGGCACCACCGGCACCATCCAGGACGTCCAGCACATCGTGGTGCTGATGCAGGAGAACCGCTCCTTCGACCACTACTTCGGCGCGATGAAGGGCGTCCGCGGCTTCGGCGACCCGCGCCCGGTGACCCTGCCCAGCGGGAAGCCGGTCTGGTACCAGACGAACAGCGCGAAGAAGGAGATCCTGCCGTTCCGGCCGCAGGTGAACGACCTCGGCATGCAGTTCGTACAGGACCTCAACCACGACTGGGCCGGCAGCCACAAGGCGTTCAACAACGGCAAGTACGACCAGTGGGTGCCCGCCAAGACGGCCACCACGATGGCGTACCTGACCCGGCAGGACATCCCGTTCCACTACGCGCTCGCCGACGCGTTCACCCTCTGCGACGCGTACCACTGCTCGTTCATCGGCTCCACCGACCCGAACCGCTACTACATGTGGACGGGGTACACCGGCAACGACGGCACCGGCGGCGGGCCGGTGCTCGGCAACCAGGAGGCCGGCTACTCCTGGACCACCTACCCGGAGCGCCTGGAGGCCGCCGGCGTCTCCTGGAAGATCTACCAGGACGTCGGCGACGGCCTGAACGCGGCCGGCTCCTGGGGCTGGATCGGCGACGCCTACCGCGGCAACTACGGCGACAACTCGCTGCTCTACTTCAACAACTACCGCAACGCGCAGCCCGGTTCGGCGCTGTACGAGAAGGCCCGCACCGGGACGAACGCCAAGGCCGGCGAGGGCCTGTTCGACCGCCTCCGGGCCGACGTACAGGGCGGGACGCTGCCGCAGATCTCCTGGATCGTCGCGCCCGAGGCGTACACCGAGCACCCCAACTGGCCTGCCAACTACGGTGCCTGGTACGTCTCGCAGGTGCTGGACGCGCTCACCTCCGACCCGGACGTGTGGGCCCGCACCGCGCTGTTCATCACCTACGACGAGAACGACGGCTTCTTCGACCACGTGGTGCCGCCGTTCCCGCCGTCCTCCGCGAGCCAGGGCTTGTCCACGGTCGCCACCGGCCCCGACCTGTTCGCGGGCAACATCAGCTACGCGGCCGGCCCGTACGGCCTCGGGCAGCGGGTGCCGATGATCGTGGTGTCGCCGTGGAGCACCGGCGGCTACACCTGCTCGGAGACCTTCGACCACACCTCGGTCCTGCGCTTCATGGAGCAGCGCTTCGGTGTCGCCGAACCGCACATCTCGCCCTGGCGGCGGGCCATTTGCGGCGACCTCACCTCGGCCTTCGACTTCACCTCCTCGAACACCGTCCCGGCCGTGCTGCCGTCCACCGCGGCGTACCGGCCGGCCGACGGCAACCGGCACCCCGACTACGTGCCGACCCCGCCCGCGACCGGCGTCATGCCGCGCCAGGAGGCCGGGGCGAAGCCGACCCGTCCGCTCAAGTACGCGCCGTACGTGGACGGTTCGGCCGACGTGGCGGGCGGCAAGTACACCCTGACGTGCGGCGGCGGGCCGACGGCGGGCGCCCAGTTCCTGATCACCTCGGCGAACCGCACCGACGGGCCGTGGACGTACACCGCCGAGGCCGGGAAGTCCGTCGCCGACACCTGGAACACCACGTACTCCAAGGGCGTCACCGACCTCACGGTGTTCGGGCCGAACGGCTTCCTGCGCCGCTTCCGCAACCCGGGCAAGACCGCGGGGCCGGAGGTCGCCGCCCGCCACAACGCCGCGACCGGCAACCTGGACCTGACCTTCACCAACCCGGCCGGCACCACCGCGGTCCTCACCGTCACCAACGCCTACGCGGGGCCCCCGCGCACCGTCACGGTCGCCCGCAGCGCCACCGTCACCCTCACCGCCGACCTCTCCACCTGCCGCCGCTGGTACGACCTCACCATCACCTCCGACCAGACCGCCGACTTCGTCCGCCGCCTCGCCGGCCACGTCGAAACCGGCGCCCCGTCCCTCTCCGACCCGGGCATCCTCACCGCCTGATCCCTCGGCGCTCGCCGGTCCGGACACCACCCGGCGTCCGGACCGGCGTGCCGCCCGCACCGTCCGGCTTGCCGAACCACGAACGGCACCGCTTGGATCGACGGAGAACACGCGGCCCGAAGAGGCCGAAGAGGCCGAAGAACCGAGCGGAGACCGCGGAGGACGCGGAGGACGCGGAGGACGCGACAAGGAGCGGAAGATGCCCGGACCGACGGACCCGAACGGGCTCCTGGCCCTGGACGCCGCCGTGCGCGGCGCCGTCGCCGTCCGGCTGACCGGGGTGGGGCGGGCGGAGGCGTCTGCGGCCGTCACGGTCGACCTGCGGGCGGAGGACGAACTCCACTCCCTGCGCGCGGCGTTGGCGCTGTCGGAGCTGTCGGGCTCGGTGTGCATGTGCCTGGGGGACGTCCGGCTGGAGTTCCTCGGCGCGGCCGGTGACCGGCTCGCGCAGGTGGCGCTGCACCACGGGCGCACCCTGGCCCGGTCCGGGTGGGACGGCCAGGCCGTGCTCGCCGACGGGAACGCGCTGCTGCGCTGGCTGGCGGGGCACGGCTGTTCCGAGCCGCTACGGCTGGCCGAGCAGGACGCCGAACGGCGGGCGGTCGAGAACGCCGAAGAGGCGTCCTGGCTGGCCGCCGTCCCGGCCGCCCTCACCGACCTGACCGGCCCCCTGCTGGAGCCGTCCGTCACGGGCGGCGTCCCGTCGGACGCCTTCCTCGCCGAACTGCGAGAGCGCCTGCGGGCGGCCACCCCCGATCCGGTGGCCCGGGTCCTGGAGGTGCTGGCCTGGTACGGCGCGGGCAGTGGCCGTTACTCGGGTTTCGCCGCCCACGAGGCGACACCGGGCCGGCTGCTGGGCGAGGTGCCGATCGCCGGGATCGTGGCCGCCCTGCTCTCGCCGGACGCCGGGCGGCGCCACGAGCTGGGCGCGGTAAGGCACTTGATCTCCTGGCGGAGCCGTCCGCGGCAGCAGCAGGACGTGGACTCGCTCCCCCGCGAGCTGCGCGCCCGCCTGTTGCGGGCGGCCCGGGAGGACTACGACCCCGAGAGCCTCGCGGTGGCCGAGCGGTGGCTGGCCCCGAATCGCTGACTGCCCGCACCGACCGGGCCGCTCCGGTCCGGACGCCCCGGACGCTCCGGACACCCCTTTGACACCGGATGCCCCAATGGTCTAGACCTACCCACAATGGCGGGGCGGGTGGAGGAGCGGCGGCTATGCACACGGTGACCTGTCCGGGTTCGGCGGGGGACGATCACCTTGCACCGAACGGGGGTTGACGTGCCGTCCGGGCTCCGCGCCCCCGAGCCGGAGGACGTGGTCGGGCGCACCGGGACGGAGCGGCTGATCGGGGCGGCCGCGGTCCGCGGCCGGCTGGCCGAACTCGCCGCCGCCGCCCGCGTCCAGGTCCTGGCGTTCGTCCCCGACCCCGACCCGGAGCAGCGGCCCCCGGACGAGGAGGCGCTCGCCCGGGGCGTCGAGGTGCGCACCCTGTACCTGGACGCGGTGCGCGGCCACCGGCCGACCCTCGACCACGCGCACCGCCTGGTGCGGCTCGGCGGGCAGGTGCGCACCACGGCCGTACTGCCGCTGCGGATGGTCGTGGTGGACCGGCACAGCGCCGTCCTCCCGCTCGACCCGGACCGGGGCGACACCGCCACCGTGCTGCACGGCCCCGGCCCGGTCGGCGCGCTGTGCGCCCTGTTCGAGCAGTTCTGGCACGCCGCCGCGCCGCTCCGCCACCCGCGCGGCCGCGACCGCGACGGCATGACGGAGCAGCACTACACGCTGCTGCGCATCCTCCAGCAGGGCGCCACCGACGTGGTCGCGGCCCGGCGGCTCGGCATCTCCGAACGGACCGTCAGACGCCTGACCGCCGAAGCCCTGGAAGCGCTCGGCGCCCGCAGCCGCTTCCAGGCCGGGGCCCGCGCCGCCGAACGCGGCTGGCTGCGCTGACCCCGGCCCCACCACGCCCCACCACGCCACGCCACGCCACGCCAAGCCCCACCGAGGCACGGGGAACGCCCCCGCCCCGACCGGCCGGAAAGGCGGGACGGGACGGGGGCGTCACCCCCTACTGCTGCCGCGGCGCCGCCGCGTATCCCGCGGGCCGGGTGGTGAAGGTCCCCCGGCCCTGGGTACGGCCGCGCAACGCGCCCGCGTAGCCGAAGAGTTCGGCCAGCGGCACGGTCGCCGTCAGCACGGCGCTGCCGCCGCGCGGCTCGGAGCCGTGCACCCGGCCGCGCCGGGCCGCCAGGTCGCCGAGGACGCCGCCGACGCTGTCCGGCGGCACCGTCGCGGTGACCTCGACCACGGGCTCCAGCAGCACCGGGGTGCCGCGCCGCAGCGCCTCGCGCAGGGCGAGCCGCCCGGCGGTGCGGAACGCCAGGTCGCTGGAGTCCTTCACGTGGGTCGCCCCGTCGGTGAGGGTGACCCGGACGCCGGTGACCGGGTGGCCGAGCGGGCCGTCCGCGAGGGCGTCCCGGCAGCCCGCCTCGACGGCCTGCACGAACTCCTGCGGGACCCGCCCGCCGGTGACGGTGGAGCGGAACTCGAAGCCGTCGGTGCCGGGTTCGCCGAGCGGGGCGACGTCGACCACGATGTGCGCGAACTGGCCGGAGCCGCCGTCCTGCTTGACGTGCCGCAGCACCAGGCCGGCCACCACCGCCGAGAGGGTCTCCCGGTAGGCGACCCGGGGACGGCCGACCGCCACCTCCAGGCCGGCCAGGCGGAGCTTCTCCACCGCAACCTCCAGGTGGAGTTCGCCCATCCCGGACAGCACCCGCTGCCCGCTCTCCGGGTCGGTCCCGACCACCAGGGACGGGTCCTCCTCGGCGATCCGGGCCAGCGCGACCGCCAGCCGGTCGGTGTCGACCGAGCGGCGCGGCTCGACCGCGACCGTCATCACCGGGTCGGCGGCGACGGCCGGTTCGAGCACCAGCGGGGCCCGCGGGGCGCACAGCGTGCTGCCGGCCCGGGCCGCCTTCACCCCGACCACCGCGACGATGTCGCCCGCCACGGCGGTCGCGGTCTCGGTGTGCCGGTCGGCCTGCACCCGCAGGATGCGGGCGATCCGCTCGCTGCGGCCGGTGCGCGCGTCGAGCACGGTGTCCCCCTTCCGCAGCGTGCCGGAGTAGATCCGCAGGCTGCCGAGCCGCCCGGTGGTGGTCGCGGTGACCTTGAACACCAGGGCGGAGAACGGCTGTTCGGGATCGGCGGCGCGTTCCTGCACGCCGTCGGCGGACTCCCCGCGCACCGGCGGGACGTCCAGCGGGGACGGCAGGTACGCCGTCACCGCGTCCAGCAGCGGTTCCACGCCTCGGTTGCGGTACGCGGAGCCGCACAGCACCACGACGACCTGCCCGTCCCGGGTGAGCTGCCGCAGCGCCCGGCGCAGCGTGCCGCCGCCGACCGTCCCGGTCGCGCAGTACTCGTCCAGCGCCTCCGGGTGCAGTTCGGCCACGGCCTCCACCAGCGCGGCCCGGCGGCGGGCCGCCTCCGGCGCCAACTCCTCCGGGACGTCGCCGACTTGGACGGCCGCCAGGGCCGGTTCGGCGGCATCCGGCCAGGTCAGCGCGCGCAGGTCGAGCAGGTCGACCACGCCGGTGAAGTCGCCCTCCCGGCCGATCGGCAGCTGCACCGCCAGCGGGACGGGGTGGAGCTTCTCCCGGATCGAGTCGACGGCGGCGTCCAGGTCGGCGCCGGCCCGGTCCATCTTGTTGACGAACGCGATCCGCGGCACGCCGTGCCGGTCCGCCTGCCGCCACACCGACTCGCTCTGCGGCTCCACGCCCGCGACCGCGTCGAACACGGCCACCGCGCCGTCCAGCACCCGGAGCGAACGCTCGACCTCGTCGGCGAAGTCGACGTGGCCGGGCGTGTCGATCAGGTTGAGCCGGTGGCCGTCCCACTCGCAACTGACGGCGGCGGCGAAGATGGTGATGCCGCGGTCGCGCTCCTGCGGGTCGAAGTCCGTGACGGTGGTGCCGTCGTGGACCTCACCGCGCTTGTGGACCGCGCCGGTCAGGAACAGCACGCGCTCGGTGACGGTGGTCTTGCCCGCGTCCACGTGGGCCAGGATGCCCAGGTTGCGGACGGCGCCGATCGCGGCGGCTGCGGCTGCGGCTGCGGCAGCGGAGGCGGAAGTGACGGCGGTCGTGGTGGTGGCGAGGTCGGTGCGCATGGCCCGGGCCTTTCGGGGTCTTGTTCCAGGAATCGACAGCGCGATCCACGGGCCCGCACGCCCGTCCCCCGACAACTCACCCGCACGGCACGGCAGATGAAACGCCGCATACCGCACACGGGTGCGCGGCGCAGCGCGCCGACCCGTCGACGGGCCGGACTCACAGGGGGATCGGGCAGAACTCGCGGGTCCTCTACCGGCACCGGCCGCGCAGCGGGCGCCGGTCCGCCCAGGACACCAGGATCACCTCGAACCGCGACGGGGGAACGACAACGGCGGCAGTACGCACGGCCGGTCCCTCCCTCTCCCTGTCACGGTGCGCCCGACGGCCATCCGGCCCGGGCGTCTTACGGCGTGCCGAGTCTAGGCACGCCCGCCCGCCACCGTCACCGGCTTTTCCCGCCCCGGCCCGCCGACATGCCGACATGCCGGTGCGGCGGCCCCGGCCACCGGCCGGAACCGCCGCTCCCCTCCTACCGCTCCCCCGTTCCCCGCTTCCCCGCTCCCTGTTCCTGCCGGCTCCCCACCCGCCGCCGGGCGCCGGGCGTCAGACCACCAGGTCGTGGCGCTTGACGTACCAGAAGTGGAAGCCGAACAGCGCGCCCAGCACGGCCAGCCACTGCAGCGTGTTCGCCAGCGGGACGGCCCCGATCGGCAGGGTCAGCGCGAACGCCACCCGGATCAGCGCGTCCAGGGCGAAGCCGGCGCCCCAGACCAGCGTCAGCAGCCGCAGGTGGCGGCGGAACGCCGGGTCGTACTCCCACTGGCCCGCCCAGGCGTCCGCACCGGCCGGGCCGATCTTCGCCGCCACCACGCCGCGGGCCGCGCCCAGCATGAACGGGCGACGGCTCAGCAGGCTGCCCAGCACCCAGGCGCCGAGCAGGCCGAACACCCAACTGTCACGCACCAGCAGCACCCTGGGGCTGCCGCTGACCGCCGAGAGCAGGCCGCCGACCGCGATCATCAGCAGGGCGAACACCGGCATCGGGTCCAGCCGGCGGTTGCGGACCAGGCCGTACAGCACCCACGGCAGCGCCGCCAGGCCGCTCAGCGTGATCGCCAGCCACTGGCCCGCCCCGAAGCCCAGCAGCAGGTAGTAGGCCGCCAGCGGCACGCCCAGCTCGAACACCAGCGACCGCGCCATCTGCCGCTTCCCGCGCGCCGCCCGCTCCTTCGCGCTCGCGCCGTCCCCCGCGTACGCCGCCCAGTCGACCTTGCCGTCCGCGTCCCGCGGCAGCGCCCCCGGCCCGCCGGCCGCTCCCCCGGCCGCCCCGGCCCCCGTCACGCCCGCCGTACCCGTCACGCCCGTCGCCCCCGCCATGTCCGCCGCCCCCGCTTCGATCCGCTGCTCGCTCATGACTCTTCACCCCATGTCCGATGCGCTTCCATGCAGACCTCGGCCGGACGCACCGCCCGGTCGAACAGATCCGCCAACTCCCTTCCGCAGGCCGCGGCGTCCAGCTCCGGCTCGCGCAGCACCCGCACCAGCAGCGCGTCGATCGCGCCCTGGACGGCCGTCACCAGCACCCGGGCGTCGAACGGGCCGAACGCCCCGGACTCCTGCGCGGCCCGGACCCGCTGCTCCTGGAACTCCATGACGGCCTTCCGACTCGCCGCGAACTCGTCCTGCGCGTCGTCGCCCTGGAGGTTCAGCACCTCCAGCAGCGCGGCCATCTCCTTCGGGTGCACCGCCGCCAGCTCGATGTTCGAGGCGATGAAGACCCGCTGCCGCTCGCGCGGGCCGGACTGGGCCTCGATCCGCGGCAGCATGTACGCCTCCGCGACCCGGATCACCTCCGCGACCACCTCGCGCAGCAGGTCGCCCTTGCCCTTGAAGTGGTACGAGATCATCCCCGTGCTGCTCAGCCCGGCCTGCTCGGCGATCCGCGCGTACGTGGCCTTGGCGTAGCCCGCGTCGGCGATCACCTCGATGGCCGCCGCCACGATCTGCCGGCGTCGCGCCGACTCGGTGAACGTCCGCCCCACGGCGCACCTCCTTGCCCGTCCTTGCTCGCCCGAACAAGCTCTTGCTTGCCTGAGCAAAACGATAGACCTGTTTGCTCGCCCGAGCAACACCTTGCGCGAACAAGCAGAAGGACCGCCCGCGCGGTGCGGACGGTCCTTCCGGGATGCTCCCCCGATCAGCCGATCAACCGATCAACGGGGCAGCCGATCAATAGGGCAGCCGATCGACGGGGCAGCCGATCAGCCGGGCAGCTGCCCGTCCCGGATCACCCGGGCGTACCAGCGGGCGCTGTCCTTGAGGGTGCGGCGCTGGCTGGCGAAGTCGACGTGGATGATGCCGAAGCGCTTGCTGTAGCCGTACGCCCATTCGTAGTTGTCGAGCAGCGACCAGAGGAAGTAGCCCTGGACGGGGGCGCCGTCGGCGATGGCGCGGTGCACGGCGCCGAGGTGGCCGTGCAGGTAGTCGATCCGCTCGGGGTCGTGGACGGCGCCGCTGGGGTCGGTGTAGTCCTCGTAGGCGGCGCCGTTCTCGGTGACCAGCAGCGGGACGCCGGGGAGGTCGTCGCGCAGCCGGGTGAGGAGTTCGTAGAGGCCGTCGGCGTCGACCGGCCAGCCCATGGCGGTGCGGGTGCCGGGGGCGGGCAGGAAGCGGATGCCGTGGTCGGCGGGCCAGGGGCTGCCGCCCTGGTGGCCGTCGCCGCGCGGCCCGTCGGCGGCGGCCGCCGCGGCGTCCTCGGCGGCGACCACGGTCGGCGTGTAGTAGTTGATGCCGAGCGAGTCGATCGGGCGGGAGATCTCGGCCAGGTCGCCGTCGCGGACGAAGGACCAGTCGGTGACGTCGGCGGTGTCGGCGAGGACGTCCTCGGGGTAGCGGCCGTGGAAGACCGGGTCGAGGAAGATCCGGTTGGCCAGGCCGTCGATCCGGCGGGCCGCGTCCAGGTCGGCGGGGTCGGTGGAGAGCGGGCGGACGGCCGCCAGGTTGAGGGTGAGCGAGACCTGCGCGTCGGCGGGGAGTTCGGCGCGCAGCGCGGCGGTGCCGAGGCCGTGGGCGAGCAGCAGGTGGTGGTGGGCGGCGAGGGCGGCGGCGTGGTCGGTGCGGCCGGGGGCGTGGACGCCGTTGCCGTAGCCGAGGAAGGCGCTGCACCAGGGCTCGTTGAGGGTGGTCCAGGTGGCGACCCGGTCGCCGAGCCGGCGGCCGGCGGTGCTCGCGTACTCGGCGAAGCGGTACGCGGTCTCCCGGCTGGTCCAGCCGCCCTCGTCCTCCAGTTCCTGGGGCAGGTCCCAGTGGTAGAGGGTGGCGACGGGGTCGATCCCGGCGGCGAGGAGTTCGTCGACCAGGCGGTCGTAGAAGTCGAGGCCGGCCTCGTTGGCGGGGCCGCGGCCGCCGGGCCGGACCCGCGGCCAGGAGAGCGAGAACCGGTAGGCGCCGAGGCCGAGTTCGGTCATCAGGGCGACGTCGTCGCGGTACCGGTGGTAGTGGTCGGCGGCGATGTCGCCGGTGTCGCCGTTGCGGACGGCGCCGGGGCGGCGGCTGAAGGTGTCCCAGATCGACGGGGTGCGGCCGTCCTCGGCGGCGGCGCCCTCGATCTGGTAGGCGGCGGTGGCGGCGCCCCAGCGGAACCCGGCCGGGAAGCGGCGGGCGGGGCCCGGTCCGGCGGGGGCGGTGGCGGTGGCGTCCTGGGCGAGCGTGTCGACGGTCATGTCGCGTTCCATCCAAACAGTTTGAGGGTGAGTCAGCCCTTGACGGCGCCTTGCATGATGCCGCCGACGATCTGTCGGCCGAGCAGGGCGAACACCACCAGCACCGGCAGGGTGCCGAGCAGGGTGCCGGCCATCACCACGGACTGGTCCGGGACGTAGCCCTGGCCGAGCGACTTGAGCGCGACCTGCACGGTGGGGTTCTGCGAGCTGAGTGCGACGATCGGCCAGAAGAAGTCGTTCCAGGTGGCCATGAAGGTGAGCATGCCGAGCACGGCCATGCCGGGCCGGGCGACGGGCAGCACGATGGAGCGGAAGATCCGCAGCAGCGAGGCGCCGTCCATCCGGCCGGCCTCGACGAGTTCGTCGGGCAGGGCCTGCACCAGGTACTGGCGCATGAAGAACACGCCGAACGCGGAGACCAGCGAGGGCAGGATCACCGAGGGCAGCTTGTTCTGCAGGTCCAGCTTGACGATCACCATGAACAGCGGGATGACGCCGAGCTGCGGCGGGATCATCATGGTGCCGACGGTGAGCGCGAGCAGCGCGCCGCGGCCGCGGAAGCGGAGCTTGGCGAAGGCGAACCCGGCGAGGGTGGAGGAGAGCACCACGCCGGCGGTGACCACGCTCGCCACGATCAGCGAGTTGAGCAGCGCGGTGCCGATCTCGGCCTGCTGCAGCGCCTCGCCGAAGTTGTGGAACAGGTTCGGCCCGGGCGTCAACGCGGGTGTGGGGGAGCTGAGTTCGGCGTTGGAGCGGCTGGCGGCGACCAGTGTCCAGTAGAACGGGAACACGAACATCAGGGTGGCGCCGATCAGCACCGCGTAGGCGAGCGGTCCGCCGCTCAGCGGGGAGCGGCCCCGGCGGGCCGGACGCCCCTCGCGGTCCGAACCGCGCGGCGCCGTACGGGGCTTGTCGATCACGTGGGTCATCGGGTCACCGGTCCGTGCGGTTGCGGCGGGCGGCGATCGCCGCGTTGAGCAGGGCGAGTACGACGATCAGCAGGAACATCACCCAGGCGACGGCGGCGGCCCGGCCGAGGTGGAAGAAGGTCCAGCCCTGCTCGTACAGGTAGAGGCCGAGGGTCTGGTACTGGTGCGAGATGCCGCCGCCGGAGTTGCCCTCGTAGAGCAGCGGTTCGCCGAACAGCTGGGTGGCGCCGATGGTGGAGACGACCACGGTGAAGACGATGGTGGGGCGCAGCCCGGGGACGGTGACGTGCCGGAACTGCTGCCAGCGCGAGGCCCCGTCGACGGCCGCGGACTCGTACAGCTCGGCGGGGACGGACTGCATGCCGGCCAGGTAGATCAGCGCGTTGTAGCCGGTCCAGCGCCAGGTGACGATGGCGGAGACGCCGAGCTGGGAGGCCCAGGTGTCGGCCTGCCAGTCGACCGGGTGGACGCCCAGGCTGCTCAGCACCCAGTTGATCAACCCGTAGTCGCGGCCGAAGAGTTGGGCGAAGACCAGGGTGGCGGCGGCGACCGAGGTGGCGTACGGCATCAGCATCGCGACCCGGAAGAAGGTGCGGCCGCGGAGCCGGTAGTTGAGCAGGTGGGCCAGGCCCAGGGCCATCAGCAGCTGGGGCACCGTGGAGAGCACGCCGATGGTGAACGTGTTGCGCAGCGCGTTCCAGAAGAACGGGTCGTCGAGCAGCCGGGTGTAGTTCTGCAGCCCGAGCCAGTCCATCCGGTCCGAGGTCTGCAGTTCGACCCGGTGCAGCGACACCCAGGCGGTGTAGATCAGCGGGAACAGGCCGAACGCGGCGAACAGCACGAAGAACGGGGTGAGGAAGCCGTAGGGGGCGAGCCGGCGGCGGGCGCGGCCGGCCGGCTTCGCGGGTGCGGCGGGCTCGGGGGGCCCGGCAGGCAGCCGGGCGGTGGAGCTGAGGGCCATGGGCGGGTCCTTCGACGGGGCCCGGCCCGCCGGGCGAACGGCGGGCCGGTGCGCGGGAGGTGACGGCTCGTCAGTTGCCGTTGGCCTTCTTGACGTTGTCCAGGGCGTGCTTCCAGGCGGCGTCCGGGGCGGTGTTGGTGCGCTCCACCTCGCCGAGGGCGTCGGTGAACGCCTTGCCGATCACGCCGTCGTCGGTGCCGAGCACCTGCGCGGGCATCGCGTTGGCGGACTCGCTGAAGATCTGCCCGATCGGGGCGTTGTTGAAGTACGGGTCCTTGACGTCCTTGATGGCCGCCTGCGCGCCGGTGGAGGACGGGAAGGAGCCCTGCTTGGTGAACAGGGTGGCCTGCTGCTCCTTGGCGTTCAGCCACTTGATCAGCTCGGCGGCCTCCCTGGGGTGCTTGGCGGTGCGCGGCACCGCCAGGTAGGAGCCGCCCCAGTTGCCGGTCCTGCCGGGGCCGGCGGCGATGTCCCACTTGCCGGAACCGGTGTCGCCGGCCTGGCCCTTGATGTAGCCGATCATCCAGGCGGGGCAGGACAGGGTGGCGAACTTGCCGGTGGAGAACGCCTTGTTCCACTCGGGGGTCCACTGGGCGAGCTTGGCGGACAGGCCGTCGGCGACCAGCTTGGTGGAGTCGGCCCAGGCGGTCTTCACGGCGTCGCTGCTGTCGTAGACGGGCTTGCCGGCCTCGTCGGCGTAGCGGACCTTCTGCTGGCCGACCTCGGCGGTGAACATGCCGGCGGCGCTGTCGGTCCAGGCGTTGCCCGCCTCGGCCTTGGCGGCGTACTGCTTGCCGAGGTCGAGGTAGCCCTGCCAGCTGGACCACTTGGCGGCGAGTTCGGTGCGGTCGGTGGGCAGGCCGGCGGCCTTGAACAGGTCGGTCCGGTAGCAGATCGCCTCCGGGCCGATGTCGGTGCCGGCGCCGAGCACCTTGCCGTCGGGGGTCTTGATCGCGGCGGCCTTCCAGGCGACCAGGCCGTCGTTGACGTCGCCGATGCCGAGCGTCTTGAGGTCGGTGAACTTGTCGGACTGCTTCTGCACCACGCTGGCCACCCGGCCGACCTCCAGGCCCTGGATGTCGGCGAGGCCGCCGCCGCCCGCGAGCTTGGTCTGCAGGGCCTGCCAGTACTGGCCCTCGTCCTGGGTGTCGGTCTGCTTGATGGTGATGTTCGGGTGCAGCTTCATGTACTCGTCGTACAGCCCGGCCTCCTTGAACCCGAAGGTGCCGAACAGGTCCACCGTGAGGGTCACCTTGCCGCCGGCCGAGTCGGTGGACCCGGTGCCGCCGGAGCTGCCGCAGGCGGTGACCAGCAGGGCGGTGGCGAGGACGGCGCTGCCGAGGGCGGCGGTGGAACGGCGGGCTCTGACGGGACGCATGGCATGGCCTCCAGGGCGGGGCGGGAGCGTGGGAGAGGTCGTGGAGAAGCGGGTGCCGGTCCGGGAGAGCACCCAGAATCTGAGAGCGCTCTCAACCGATGCCGAGAGAGTGCCCAACCGGAAGTTCGCCCGTCAAGCCCTCGAAACCTGAACGTAATCTCCCGATCGACCCGACCTGGGGTTTCGACTTCTGAACGCAACAGTGTGTGTCACGGCAGTTGACACCCCTTCAGGACCGCCCGTACGGTCCGCTGGCTGAGAGCGCTCTCATACTCCCCGCCCGCCCCCCACTCGAGGTGGACACACGATCATGAAGCTCCGCTCGCTCCGCGGCCCGACGGCCGCGCTCACCACGCTGGCGCTGGCCGCCGCGGCCACGCTCACCGCCGCCCTCGGCGCGGGCACCGCCTCCGCCGCCACCGTCCGGGTCGGCCTCGGCGGCTACACCGACGCCCGCCCGGCGGGCACCGTCGGCCCGAGCAACTCCGACGGCGCGCCGGTCACCCCGAAGGTGACGCCGCGGATGGCCGGACAGGCCGCGCCCACCAACGACTGGTGGTCCTCGCTGATCTACCAGCGCTTCGCGGGCAACCCGTACTCGGAGAACCTGTACCCGCACCCGATGACCTTCAAGGCGCAGGCCGCGGGCCTGGAGGTCGGCTACCCGACCACGCCGACCATCACCTCCGACGGCCGCCAGTACGACTACACCCACACCCGGGACCTCACCCTGGGCGTGGCCGGCCTGAACTCCCCCGACACCAAGGTGGACGGCTGGTCGGACTGGACCGTCACCCCGTACTGGGCGGACGGCGCGCACACCTTCAGCGCCACCATCGGCCACGGCCTGCCGTACGTGTACGCGCACGCCACCGGCGGCGCCGCGCAGGTCACCACCGCCTCGGCGCCCACCGTGTTCAGCAACCAGGGCAGCGTGCTCGGCATCACCGTGGCCGGCCACAACTACGGTCTGTTCGCGCCCACCGGCTCCAGTTGGAGCGTCAACGGCAGCACCGTCACGGCGAACCTCGGCAGCAAGGACTACTACTCGGTCGCGCTGCTGCCCTCCACCGCCGACCTGGACCGGTTCCGTTCCTACGCCTACAACTTCGTCACCGACACCAAGGTCGGCTGGAACTACGACGAGGCCGCCGGGAAGCTCACCACCACCTTCACCGCCACCACCACCGCCCAGGAGGGCACCGGCACGGGCACCCTGCTCGCGCTCTACCCCCAGCAGTGGCAGGCCACCCCGGACCCGCTCACCGCCCTGACCTACACCTCGCCGCGCGGCACCATGAAGGTCCGCCAGGGCAGCGGGTTCTCCACCGTGCAGTCCGTCACCGGCGTGCTGCCCTCGCTGCCCGACGTCGGCGCCTACGACCGCACCGCACTGGACGGCTACCTCCACCAGGTCGCCGACGCGAGCGACCCGTTCAGCGCCGCCACCGACACCTACTGGACCGGCAAGGCCCTCGGCCGCCTGGCCCAACTCGTGCCCGTCGCTGACCAGTTGGGCGACACCGCGGTGCGCGACAAGATGCTCGGCCTGATGAAGGGCAAGCTGCAGACCTGGTTCTCCGGCACCGGCTCGCCCGGCTTCGCCTACGACTTCACCTGGAAGACCCTGATCGGCTACCCGGCGTCCTACGGCACCGACGCCGAACTGAACGACCACCACTTCCACTACGGCTACTTCGTGCAGGCCGCGGCCACCGTCGCCCGCTACGACACCGCCTGGGCCGCCGACTCCCAGTGGGGCGGCATGGTCAAGCTGCTCGCCAAGGACGCCGCCAACACCGACCGCACCGACAGCCGCTTCCCGTGGCTGCGCAACTTCGACCCGTACGAGGGCCACGGCTGGGCCTCCGGCCACGCCGCCTTCGCGGCCGGCAACAACGAGGAATCCTCCTCCGAGTCGCTGAACTTCAGCGCCGGCCTGCTGCTGTACGGCGCCGCCACCGGCGACACCGCGCTGCGCGACCTCGGCGTCTACCTGTACACCACCGAGGCCAACGCCGTTCAGCAGTACTGGTTCGACGCCGACCACCAGGTCTTCCCGGCCGCCTTCCAGCACGCCACGGTCGGCATGGTCTGGGGCTCCGGCGCCGCCTACTCCACCTGGTGGACGGCCGCGCCCGGCATGATCCACGGCATCAACTTCCTTCCCGTCACCTCCGGTTCGCTCTACCTGGCGCGCCGCAAGGACGATCTGGCCGCCAACCTGGCCGAGTTGAAGGCCAACAACGGGGGCGCGTTCACCGACTGGCGCGACCTCCTGTGGGAGGCCGAGGCGTTGACGAACCCGGCCGCCGCCAAGGCCGACTGGGACGCGGGCAACGCCGGCTACACCCCCGAGGAGGGCGAGTCCCGGGCCCACACCTACGCCTGGATCTACGACCTCGCCGCACTCGGCACCCTGGACCCGGCGACCACCGCCGACACCCCGACCGCGGCGGTCTTCGCCAACGGCTCCACCCGCACCCACGTGGCGCACAACTTCACCACCACCGCCCGGACGGTGCACTTCTCCGACGGCTACACCCTGACCGTCCCGGCCCGCTCCACCGCCTCCGAACGCGGCACCAGGCCCGACGGCGGCACCGGCGGCACCACCAACTCGCCCTCCCCGTCCGCCTCCTCCTCCCCGAGCCCGTCCACCGGCCCGTCGACGAGCCCGTCCCCCTCCCCGTCCGCCACCGCCCCGCAGACCCGCGCCGGCACGCTGTACCTGCAGCCCGGCGGCGCCCTCACCGCGGCCTACGGCACCGGCGCGACCAGCAGCACCGTCCCGTCCGGCGGCGGCGCCAACCACGACGGCGCGCCCTACCAGCCGCTGACCTTCACCCTCGACCACCTCACCGGCACGCTCCGCCCCGGCGGCGCCACCGACTTCGACCTGTACGTGGACGCCGGATCCACCGTCGCACTCGCCCAACAGGCCCGCGTCTCCTACGACTTCAACGGCGACGGCACGATCGACCGGACCGAGACCTACCGCTACTTCGCCACCGACCCGGTCCCCGGCTGGGAGCGCTACAGCGCCACCGCCGCCGGCCTGCAGGCCGGCACCGGCGCCCCGCTCGCCAACCTGAGCAACGGCACCGTCAAGGTCGAGGTCTGGCCCGCCCTCGGCAGCGCCCCCGCCCAACTCCGCACCGGCGCAACCCAGTCCCAGGGCAGCGCGTCCGTCCTGCGCCTCCCCTTCGACTGATCCCGCTCCCCCTCCCGAACGCCGCCGGGGCCCACCGACAGGGGCCCCGGCGGTCGGCCGTTCCGTGCTTGCGGAGCCGGTGTGCGGATTCCGCGAACACCCGGCACGGATCGGCGCGCGCCACCCGGCCCGCGCCCCGCGCCGGGGCATGCTCGTCGGAAGTGCACGACCCGACGCGCCGCCCGACGGAAGGACCCCGGATGGAACCGCAGTTCCGACGCCGCCTCCTGCTCGGCGGGCCCGCCGCGGCCGCCCTCGGCCTCGTCGTGCCCCCCGCCGCCTCCCCCCGCACCGACCTGACCGGCCGCTTCCGCGCCCTGGAGCGCGAACACGGGGCCCGGCTGGGCGTGTTCGCCCACGACAGCGGCACGGGGGCGACGGTCCGCTACCGCGCGGACGAACTGTTCCCGATGTGCTCGACCTTCAAGACGCTCGCCGTCGGCGCGGTGCTCCGCGGCGGCGACGACCTCACCGCGCGGGTCCACTACACCGCGGCCGACGTCACCGACTCCGGCTACGGCCCGGTCACCGGCCGGCCGGAGAACCTGGCCGGCGGCCTGACGGTGGCCGAACTCTGCGCCGCCGCCATCGAGTTCAGCGACAACGCGGCCGCGAACCTGCTGCTGCGCCGACTCGGCGGTCCGACCGCCGTCACCCGCTTCTGCCGTTCGATCGGCGACCCGGTCACCCGGCTGGACCGCTGGGAGCCCGCCCTCAACTCCGCCGAACCGGACCGCGTCACCGACACCACCACCCCGCACGCCCTGGCCCGCGACTACGCCCGCCTGCTCCTCGGCCCCGTCCTCGCCCCGCCCGACCGGGACCTGCTCCGCGACTGGCTGCTCGGCAACACCACGGGCGCCCACCGCCTACGGGCCGGCCTCCCGCCCTCCTGGACCCTCGCCGACAAGACCGGCACCGGCTCCCACGGCACCGCCAACGACGCCGGCCTCACCTGGCCCCCGAACCGCCCCCCGATCACCCTCGCCGTCCTCACCACCCACCCCACCACCCCGACCGCCACCCCCGACGACCCCCTCCTCGCCACCACCGCCCACCTGATCGCCGAAGCCCTGACCTGACCCCACCCCGGCCCACCCGACCCACCACGGACGAACTCCCGCCCCACCGCAGCCAGGCCCCTCCCCCGGGCGCAGCCCGTCCCGCCACAGGCGCAACCCATCCGACCCACCGCAAGCGAACTCCCACCCGGCACAGCCCCGCACCCCGCCGTCAGGCGGTCTCCGCCCTCAGCCCGCCCCAGGCGCAGCCCACCCCACCCGACCAGCCCCGCCAGCACGCCGCAGGCAGGCCCCGAGCCACGGCCCGCCCTGCCAACTTCCGCACCACCCGACCCCAGCCGGGTCTCCCCCAGACACAACCCATTCCGCCGCAGGCGACCCCAGGCGCAGCCGCAGCCCGCCGCAGGCGAACTCCCACCCTGCCATCAGGCGGTCTCCGCCCTCAGCCCGCCGCAGGCGATCCCCGCCCCAGGCGCAGCCCACCCCACCCGGCCGGCCCCGGCGGCTCCCCGGCGTCAGGCGGAGGCGCGGACGACCAGCTCCGTCGGAATGATCACCGACGACGGCGCGGACGCCGAGGGGTCGTTGAGGCGGCGCAGCAGGAGCCGGGTCATCAGGCGGCCCATCTCCTCGATCTGCTGGCGGACGGTGGTGAGCGGCGGCTCCGTCCAGGCCGCGATGGACTCGACGTCGTCGAAGCCGACCACCGCGACGTCCTCGGGGACGCGGCGCCCGGCCGCCCGCAGGACCCGGATCGCGCCGGAGGCCATCGCGTCGGAGGCCGCGAACACCGCGTCCAAGTCCGGTCGGCGGGACAGGAGTTCGGTCATCGCCCGGCCGCCGCCGTCCGCGGTGAAGTCGCCGACGGCGATCAGGTCGCCGTCGCCGTCGGGCAGCAGGTCGCGGTAGCCGTCGAGGCGGTCGATCGAGGAGGTCTGGTCGAGCGGGCCGGTGATGGTGGCGATCCGGCGGCGGCCGATCGCGCGCAGGTGCTGGACGGCGAGCCTGGCGCCGCCGCGGTTGTCGTTGTCGACGTAGACCAGGTCGCGGTCGGACTCGGCGCCGGGCCACCCGGGCCGGCCGCCGATCACGAAGGGCAGGCCGAGGCGGTGCGCGGTGGCGGGGGTGGGGTCGGAGCGGTGCAGCGAGAACAGCAGGACGCCGTCGACGTGGCCGCCGGCCAGGTAGCGGCCGATCCGCTCGTGGTCCTGTTCGTCCTCGGCGAGCAGCAGCACCATCTGGTTGTCGGCGGCGGCCAGTTCGCGGCTGATGCCGCGCAGGTGCTGGGCGAAGAACGGGTCGGAGAAGAACCGGGCCTCGGGTTCGGCGACGACCACGCCGATGGCCCGGTTGCGGCGGGTGACCAGGGTGCGGGCGGCCAGGTTGGGCACGTAGCCGAGTTCGTCGACGGCCTGCTGGACCTTCTCGCGGAGCGCGGCCCGCACGCCCGCCCCGCCGTTGACCACCCGGGAGGCGGTGGCCCGGGACACGCCGGCCCGTTCGGCCACCGACTCCAGGGTGGGCCGTCCGCCCGGTTCGGCGCCGGTGCCGTTCCCGGGGCGGTGCTCCGCCCGTGCTTCGGCCACCGTGGGCTCCTCTCCAGCGTCCGCGGCTGCCCGGCCGGCAGTTCCGCTGGCGATCAGCCTAGCGCCCGCCACCCCGTTCTGAGAGCGCTCCCAGAAACCGATCCGCGACCGCGCGGCTCGGCCCCGGCCCCGACCCCGGCCCCGGCCCCGGCCCCGACCCCGACCCCGACCCCGACCAAGCATCGCCCCGGGACCGGTTCAGACGGTGACCACCTGCCGTTCGCCCGCCTCGACGGCGACGGTGAGCCGGTTCCCGGGCGGCGGGAACGGGCAGATGAAGTGGTCGGCGAAGGCGCACGGCGGCAGGAAGGCCCGGTTCAGGTCGAGCACGGTGTTGCCCTCGGCGTCGGGGGCGGGCAGCGTGACGAACCGGAACCGGTAGGTCTCCCGGCCGCTGGTGGTGTCGGCGAGGACGCCGCTGAGCCGGCCGCCCTCGCCGCCGACGGTGAGCGTGTGCGGCTGCCCGGCCAGGGTGAACGCGATCCGCCCGGTGACGGTGAGCGGGCGGGCCCGGCCGTCCGCGTTCTCCACCAGCACGGACTGCCCGCCGGTCTCGAAGGGGGTGAAGACGGCGGGCACCGCCCAGTCCGGCGCGTAGGGGTAGACCGAGATCCCGGCGAACGCGGCCCGGGCGGGGGCGGCGGGGTCGAAGACCCGCAGCGCGAGTTCGCCCTCGCGCTCGATCGGCACCAGCCGCAGGTCGTCCAGGACGGCGATCCCGGGCTCCCGGTCGGTGTCCGGCCGCAGCTCGACCCGGCCGGTCAACTCCCGCTCCCCCGAACCGTGTTCGAGCCGGACGCCGTCACCGAGCCGCAGCTCGGCGCAGACCGTCCCGTTCTCGGCCCACCAACGGCCGGGCAGCCCGGGGAGTTTCGCGGGCTCCGGCTCCAGCCAGTGGGTGCCGGTCAGGGCCAGCGGCCCGTGCGGCGCGCCGACCGCGGCGTTCCGCGACTCCGTCCAGCGCTGCCAGCTCTCGGCTGCGGTGTCGGTCATCTGACTGCCTCCAAGTCGTCGGTTTCGCAGGGGACTTGCGGCCGTCCGGTCGGCCGCGGCGGGGCGGGTTCAGGGGCGGGCGAGCGGGCGGAACAGGCCCTCCTGCATCACGGAGACCACCAACTGCCCGCTGCGGTCGTAGATCTCGCCCCGGGCCAGGCCGCGCGCGCCGTGCGCGATCGGCGACTCCTGCCGGTACAGCAGCCAGTCGTCGGCCCGGAACGGGCGGTGGAACCACATCGCGTGGTCCAGCGAGGCGAGGTCGAAGTTCCGTTCGCCCCACAGGGGTTCGACGGGGGCGCGGACGGCGTCCAGCAGCGTCATGTCGCTGGCGTAGGTCAGCGCGCAGACGTGGATCAGCGGGTCGTCGGGCAGCGCGCCGTTGGTCTTCAGCCACACTCCACTGCGGGCCTCGACGCCCTTCAGCTCCTCGCGGGTCCACTTCAGCCGGTCCACGTAGCGGATGTCGAAGGGCTGGCGGCGGCTGATGAACGGCGGCAGCTCGCCGAGCCGGGCGCCGACCTCGTCCAGCGCGCTCGGCAGGTCCTCGGGGGCGGGGACGTCGGGCATCGGGAACTGGTGCTCGATGCCGGACGGCTCGGGCTTGTGGAAGTCCGCGGTCAGCGCGAAGATCGACCGCCCGCCCTGGATGGCCAGCACCCGGCGGGTGGTGAAGGAGCGCCCGTCCCTGATCCGGTCGACCTGGTAGACGATCGGCACCCCCGGGACGCCGGGCCGCAGGAAGTACGAGTGCAGCGAGTGCACCGGCCGGTCCTCGTCCACCGTGCGGCCCGCCGCCACCATCGCCTGGCCCGCGACCTGGCCGCCGAAGGTCCGCTGCAGGGCCTCCTCCGGGCTGCGGCCGCGGAAGATGTTCAGCTCGATCTGCTCCAGGTCGAGCAGGTCGACGAGCTGGTCGACGGGGGTTCCCATGTATCGCTCCCTCTCCGGGTGCCCGGCGGGCAGGGGTGTGCCGCCGGACGCCTTCCTCGTCCAGCACAAGTCTCCGCGCCGACCCCGCATTCCCGCCCTCCGGCACGCGGGCGACTCCCCCTCGCCCGCTCGGACGCCCGCCTCCGGGCCGCACCGCGCGGCGCCCCGGCGCCGCGGGGGCCCGCCCGGCCCGGGCCTTTCGCCGACGCGCAGCGCCCATGGCCGGGCGGTGCGTGACGACCCTCGTCACGCACCGCCCGGCCATGGGCCCGCCCCCGTGTGCGGGCCCCGGTGTCGGCCCGCCGTCAGCAGCTGGTGTTCCAGCCGCCGCCCTGGTCGGCGCCGTTGCTGTAGTTGTGCCAGTCGGAGTCGAAGAACACGCTGCAGCCGTTCTCCAGCCGGAGCCAGCCGCGGGCCTGGAACACCTTGCCCGAGTTCAGCGACACGTAGCCGGTCTGGGCGGCGTACTCGGTGCCGTACCCGCGGGTGTCGCCGTGCAGGATCTGACCGTTCTGGTCGGCGATGTCGACCGCGAGCCACCACCTGGTGGGCACGGAACGCAGGTTGAGGATCGCCGCCTCGGTCGCGTACTTGCAGTCGTCGTAGACCAGTTCGATGGCGAACGCGGGCGAGCCGCCCATGTAGACGTAGTGCTCCCCGGGCATGACGACGGGGCCGTGGCACGTCCGGGGGAGGACCGCGGCGGTGCTCGCGCCGGCCGACAGGGTGGTCAGGCCGACCGCGGACATGGCCAGGACCAGGAGTCGGACGAAGCTGTTCCTGAGGAGCGGACGGTTCTTGGCGCGCATGTGCTCTTCTTCCCTGGGGCTCCTTGGAGCGGTGTTCTTCGGACGCAGACCATCCTGGGCGCGGCGGGCGGGCCGCTCCACTGCGTACCCTTTGCGTTTTCCTGGCGCTTGATCACGGCAGGCCCTACTGTCGTGTCAGCGTCAGCGGAACAGGTGCAGGGGGGACGTCGGTGGCCGGGGGTTTCGGGGGGATGCTGCGGGAGCAGCGTCGACGGGCCGGATTGACGCAGGAGGAACTCGCCGAACGGGCGGGGGTCTCGGCGCACGCGATCAGCATGCTGGAGGCCGGCCGACGGCGGCCGCGCCTGTCGTCGGTCACCCGGCTCGCGGCGGCGCTCGGCCTGGACGAGGCCGCCCGGACCCGGCTGATGTCCGCGGCGGAAGGCGCCGCCGAGGGCGCCGCGGACACCCCGCCCGCCGCGGGAACCGCCGCCGCAGCCACCGCAACAGCCACTGCCGGAACCGCAGCAGCCACCGCCGCCGAGCCGCCGAACGGCGCCGCCGGGGCCTCGCGCTGCCAACTCCCCGCCGACACCCGGCTGTTCACCGGCCGCGCCAAGGAGCTCGACCGGCTGCTCGCCCTCGCCCGGGAGGCGCCCGCGGGCAGCGACGCCGGGATGGTGGTGATCTCGGCGATCGACGGGATGGGCGGGGTCGGCAAGTCCGCGCTGGCCGTGCACGCCGCGCACCGCCTGCGCGGGAGCTTCCCCGACGGGCAGCTCTTCATCGACCTGCACGGCCACACCCCCGGCCTGGCGGCCCTGGCCGCCGAGGACGCGCTGGACTGGTTCCTGCGTTCGCTCGGCGTGCCGCCCCAGCTGATCCCCCAGGACCTGGGCGAACGCGCCGCGTTCTACCGCGACCGCCTCGCCGGCACCCGGACGCTGATCGTCCTGGACAACGCCGTCAGCACCGCGCAGGTCCGTCCGCTGCTGCCCGGCACGCCCGGCAGCCTGGTCATCGTCACCAGCCGCAAGCGCCTCACCGGCCTGGACGACGCCCACACGCTCGCCCTGGACACCCTCGCCCCGGCCGAGGCGGCCGCGCTGCTGCACCGGGTCGCCGGCCCCGGACGCGTCCCGGAGGACCACCCGGCCATCGCCGAACTGGCCGCCCTGTGCGGCCACGTGCCGCTGGCCGTCCGGATCTCCGCCGCCCGCCTGCGCCACCGCCGCGCGCTGCGGATCGAGGACCTCGTCGACGAGCTGCGCGACGAACACGACCGCCTCGACCGGCTCCGGGACGAGGGCCGCAACCTGACGGCCGTCTTCGACACCTCCTACGCCGCCCTGCCGGAGGCCGAGCAGCACCTCTTCCGCCGCCTCGGCCTGGTCCCCGGGCCGGACTTCGACGCCTTCGCCGCCGCCAACCTGACCGGCACCGACCACCGGACGGCCGACCGCCTGCTGGAATCCCTGCTGGACCACAACCTGCTCACCCAACACGTCCCGGGCCGCTACCGGTTCCACGACCTCGTCGGCCTGTACGCCCGCACCCTGGACCGCGCGGACCGCCTCGAGGAAGCGGAGCACACCGAGGAGGCCGAGCGCGCCGCCGCGCTGGAGCGGCTGCTGGACTACTACCGGCACACCGCCGACGACGCCGACCGCCACCTCGCGCACCACAGCCGCCCCGGCGCGCCCCGCCCCGCCCCGGCACCCGCCGTCGCGCCCGTGCTCCCGGACCGGGCCAAGGCCCTGGCCTGGATGCGGAGCGAGCGGAACAACCTGCTGGCGGCCGTCGCCGGGGCCCGCCCCCGGCACCTGATCGACCTCTCCGGCGCCCTCGCGGCCTTCCTCCAGCAGGAGGGGCCGTGGCACCAGGCCGCCGCCCTGCACGGCACCGCGGCCGACACGGCCCGCGCGCACGGCGACCGGCCGGGCGAGGCGGGTGCCTTGGAGGACCTGGGCCGGGTCCGGCACGCGCTCGGGGAGTTCCGGACCGCCGCCGACCTGCACGAACGCTCCCTGGCCCTCTACCAGGACCTCGGCGACCGGTTCGGCGAGGCGGGCGCGCTGGAGGACCTGGGCCGGGTCCGGTACGTGCTCGGGGAGTTCCGGACGGCCTCCGAGCTGCACGAACGCGCCCTGGTCGTCCACCAGGACCTCGGCGACCGCCTCGGCGAGGCGGGCTCCCGGTGGAGCATCGGCCGGGTCCGGCACGCGACCGGGGACTACCCGGAGGCGGTGGCCCTGCTGGAGCGGGCGCTCGAAACCTACCGGGGCCTGGGCAACCACCACGGCGAGGCGAACACCCTGTGGGACCTGAGCCGGGTCCGGCAGGCCACCGGGGACTACTCCGCCGCGGGGAGCCTCCAGGAACAGGCCCTGACGATCATGCGGCAGCTGGGCAACCGCCACGGCGAGGCGAACGCCCTGTGGAACCTGGGCCGGGTCCGGCTCACGACGGGGGACGCGACCGCCGCGGCCGCCGCGCTGGAGCGGGCCCTGGAGATCTACCTCGACCTGGGCAAGCGCGACGGCGAGGCGTACGCCCTCAAGGACCTGGGCCGGGTCCGGCTCGCGACCGGGGACACCGCGGCCGCCGCCGACCTGCTGGACCGGTCCCTGGAGATCTTCCGGAAGGTCGGCCAGCGCTACGGCGCGGCCAACGCCACCCACGACCTGGGCCGGGTCCGGCACGCCACGGGGGACACCGCGGCCGCCGCCGACCTGTTCGCGCAGGCCCTGGCCTTCTTCCGCGAGGTCGGCGACCGCCAGGGCGAGGCCGAGGTGCTCACCAGCACGGGCGCGCTGACCGCCGACACCACCGGGGCCGACGAGGCAGCGGCCCTCTACCGCCGGGCCCTGGACCTGGCCCGCCGGGCCCACAGCCCCCTGGACGAGGCCCGGGCCCTCGAAGGCACCGCCCGCTGCGCCGCCCGGACCGGCGACCACGCCACCGCCCTCACCGCCCTCCGCCGGGCCGTGGCCCTCTACCGGCGCCTCGGAGCCGCCGAGGCCCCGGCGGCCGCGACCCGCCTGCGGGCCCTGGAGGACGCCGACCGCGGCTGAGCGGGCGCCGCCCGCCTCAGGCCATCCCGGACTGCCGCACCGTGATGTTCAGCCGCCCCGTCAGGCCGAGTTCCGGGTCCGCGGTGCCGGGCAGCGTCCGCGGCACGCCGTGGTACGCGAAGCGGGCCTCGCCGCCGAACACCAGCAGGTCGCCGCTGCGCAGCTCCAGGTCCGTCCACGGGCCGGTCCGGTGCTCCGCGCCGCCCAGCCGGAACACGCACGCGTCGCCCAGCGACAGCGACACCACCGGGGCGTCGACCCGCTCCTCCCGGTCCTGGTGCAGGCCCATCCGTGCGCCGTGCGGGTAGTGGTTGACCAGCGCGACGTCCGGCGCGTACCCGGCCGCGCCCGCGACCCCGCCGCCGTCCGCGCCGTACGCCTCCCGCACCGCCCGCCGGGCCAGCGCGTCCAGCAGTGGCGGGAACGGCTTCACCGGCGCACCGTCCCCGTCCACCACCGTCCGCGCGTAGCCGTACGGGTACCAGTGCCAGCCCAGGCACACCGTCCGCGCCGACATCACCCCGCCGGAGGGCAGCCGCACCACCCGCATCCCGGCCGGCGGCCGCGCCCACTCCCGGCACGCCGCCACCAGCTCCCGCTGCTCCCCCGCCCCCAACCACCCGGGCACCAGCACCACCCCGGGCACCGGCTCCTCCCGCCCACGCCCGAACAACTCCCCGACGAACACCCCACCACCTCGCACCCCGCCATGCTGCCATCCCCCACATGCGCGGCACGCCCTCGCGGCGGACCCTGGGAAGGAGCTGCCGTCCGGAACGGCGCGTCGAGGAGGCGTGATGCATCCGCTGGAGTTCCGCGTGGTGGACCTGCCCGCGGCCTCGCTGCACAAGGCCGTGGTGCTGGTGCTCGGGCAGTACCGGGCCGTGCTGGTGGGCACGGGGTTGCGGCTGTCGGACGGGCGGCGACTGGTGCGCGAGGTCGGGCGGTCGGGGCGCCGGCTCGCGGCGGTCCTGGTCGCGGACCACGCCGCCGACTCCTGGCTCGCCGCCGAGGTGCTGCGCGACGCGTTCCCGGAGGCCCGGTTCCTGGCGCCCGCCCCGGTCCTGGCCCGGATCGGGCGCGAGCACGCCGCCGTCCGGGCCGGCTGGGCCGGCCTGGGGGCCGAACTCCCCACCCGGCTGGTCGCGTTGGAGCCGCTGCCGGGCGACGCCGTCGAACTGGAGGACCACCGGCTGGAGCTGCGCGGGGCCTCACTCGGCCTGCCCGACCACCACTACCTGTGGGAGCACCGCAGCCGGACGCTGCTCGGCGGGCCGCTGCTGCGGCAGGACGTCCACCTGTGGCTGGCCGACACCCCGCGCCCGGCCGAACGCACCGCCTGGATCGGCCTGCTGGACGAGATGGCCGCCCTGGAGCCGCTGCGCACCGTCCCGGGGCACCGGCTCCCGGACGCCGCCGGGCCCGAGCCGATCGGGTGGACGGGCGACTACCTGCGCGCCTTCGAGACCGAGCTGGGCAAGCCCGTCCCGGCGGAGCAGGTGGAGGCGGCCCTGCTGCGCCGCTTCCCGGCGGCCGCGCTGCCGGGCCTGGTCGGGCCGGGGGTGCGGGCCGCCCGGGCGGAACTCGCCGCGGCCTGAGCCGAACTGACGCCCCGTCGGGACTGTTCCTCTGTACCTACTGGTATGTACAGTGCTCGACGTGACACCCCCCAGCACACCCAGCACGCCAAGCACACCCAGCACGCCCAGCACGCCCAGCACCGCCGACCGCCTGGTCGAGAGCACCCGCGAACTCCTCTGGGAGCGCGGCTACACCGGCACCAGCCCGCGCGCCATCCAGCAGCGCGCCGGGGCGGGGCAGGGCAGCATGTACCACCACTTCGCGGGCAAGCCCGAGCTGGCGCTCGCCGCGATCACCCGCACCGCGCAGGAGCTGCTGGCCGTCGCCGAGGGCCTGCTCGCGGGGCCGGGCACCGCCGTCGAGCGGGTCACCGCGTACCTGCGCCGGGAGCGCGAGGTGCTGCGCGGCTGCCCGGTCGGGCGGCTCACCCAGGACCCGGACGTGATGGCCGACCCGGTGCTGCGCGCGCCCGTCGAGGAGACCCTCGGCCGACTGCGCGGCCGCCTCGCCGAGGTGCTCGCCGAGGGCCGGGCGGCCGGCGACCTGCCGCCGCACCTCGACCCGGACGCCACGGCCGCCACCGTCGTCGCGGTGCTCCAGGGCGGCTACGTGCTGGCCCGCGCGGCCGGCGACCCCGGCCCGTTCGACCAGGCGGTCACCGGCCTGCTCACCCTGCTCGCCCCTCCCCCGCACCCGCAGGAACCGCACCCGTAGGAACCCCACCGCCCGAAAGGCCCCCCGTGCAAGCGAAGCAGTACGCGATCACCCTGCCCGCCGACTACGACCTCGACGTCGTCCGCCGCCGGATCGCGGCCGGCGCCCCGCTGCTGGACGACCGGGCGGGGCTCGGCTTCAAGGCCTGGCTGCTGCGCGAGCGCGGCACGGCGGGCTCGCCGGTGAACGAGTACGCGCCGTTCTACGTGTGGCGCTCGGACGGGGAGCTGGCCCGGTTCCTGGTCGGCGGCGGCGGGTTCGAGAACATCGTCCGCGACTTCGGCCGCCCCGTGGTGCGGCACTGGACGGTGCTCGCCCAGTTCGCCGGCCCGGCCCGCACCGGCGAGCGGGACGCCCCGGCGCCCGCGTCCGCGGTCCGCGCCCGGAGCGCCGTCCCCGTCGGCACGGACCCGCTCGGCCTGGCCGCCCACGTGGAGCGCGAGGTGGAGCGGCTGCGCGAGGCGGCCCGGGAGCCCGGGGTGCACACCGCGCTGCTGGCGCTCGACCCGGACCGGTGGGAGCTGCTGCGCTTCACCCTCCGCACGGACCGACCGGGGGCGGTGCCGGCGGACGGCACGGAGGTGTTCGGGGTGCCGCACCTGTCCGCGCCGGGCCTGGCGTACCTGCCGGAGGGCCGGGCCTGGTGAGCACCCGGCCCTCGCCGCGCCCCGCCGCCGCTCGGGCATGCCGATTACTTGAGCATGCCGATCTCGCGGGCGCAGCCGCCCCAGGCCCGCCAGCCCTGGCGGCGCAGGATCTCCTCGGCGACGGTGATCTGCTGGCGGCGGGTGGCCCGGTCGGGGCGGTCGGCGTAGCGCGGGCCGCCGGCCTCCCGCCAGGTGGGCGGCCAGATCTGGAGTCCGCCGTAGTAGCCGTTGCCGGTGTCGGCCTGCCAGTCGCCGTCGCTCTCGCAGTCGGCGAGGCGGTCCCAGACGGTGTCGGGGGTGGGCTGCGGGGCGAGGGCGAGGGTGCCGGCGGCGGGGAGCAGCAGGGCCAGGGCGAGCAGGCTCCGGCCGGGGAGGGGTATCCGCATCCCTCGACGCTACGCAGCGCGTCGGCGCGGCCACCCGCCGAACGCCCCCACCCGGGCGACGGGGCGGCCGGGAACGGCGGAAGCCGCCGCCCCGGGTCGGGGCGGCGGCTTCACGCCGACAGGGTGGGACCGGTGGGCGGTCCCGGGGAAGCGGTGCTTCCGGGGGTGGGTCAGACGGAGAGGACCTGGCCCGGGTAGATCAGGTCCGGGTTGCCGCCGACGACACCGGTGTTGCCGTTGTACAGGTTGTGCCAGTCGACACCCAGGCCGCCGGCGATGCTGGAGAGGGTGTCCCCGGCCTTGACGGTGTAGGTCTTGCCGGACTTGGCGGTGTTGCCGGCCGCCGGGGCGGACTGGGTGCTCTTGGCGCTCTTGGTGTCCTGCTTCGGGGCGTCCTGGACGGCCTTGGGGGCCTGGGCGCGGGTCTCGGAGCGGGAGGCCTTGGCGTTGTTGTCCTTGGCGGCGTTGTTCGACTTCGCCGAGTTCGAGCCCGCGGCGGAGTTCGAGTTGTTGGTCGAGCCGGAGGTCGACTTCGAGGAGTTGCTGCTGCTCGGGGCCGAGGTGTCGACCTGGGCGGCGGCGCCGCCCTTGGTCAGGCCGGCCTTGACCGAGCACACCGGCCAGGCGCCGGGGCCCTGGGAGGCGAGCACCTTCTCGGCGACGGCGATCTGCTGCGCCTTGGTGGCCTGGTTGGCCTGCGCGGCGTAGGCGGTGCCGCCGAAGGCGGCCCAGGTGGAGGAGGTGAACTGCAGGCCGCCGTAGAAGCCGTTGCCGGTGTTGATCGACCAGTTGCCGGTCGACTCGCACTGCGCGACCTTGTCCCAGGTGGAGACGTCGGCGGCGGAAGCCGTGTTGGCCGTGACGAGGCCGGCCACCGGGGCGGCGAGCAGGGCTCCGCCGACGACAGCCGCGCGGACGCGGTTGCGCTTGGGGGTGGTGGTGGCAGCGGCGGTCTCGTTACGGAAGATCATGAGATTCCTCTCGACATTCCCGGGATGGGCAGGCGGAACCAGGCCCCTGCGGGGCCGTGTTCGCTCGCCGTAGTCCGTCGGGCGACCGTGCACGTGTCGGACGTGCCGCCTGTCGCCCCGGCCACCTGTCCGCATCCCCGGCGGCGGCTGGCTGCCGTCGCGCCGGTGGCGTCCGGTCCGCGGTCCGGGGTGAGCCGGGGCGGGGTCCGTACGTCGGGGGTGAACCCGGGAGGTGCTCGTTGCACCGGCCAAAAACCTACGATTCGGCACCCGGAGTGCCAAACAGTTTCGGGTCGTTCCAGGTCAAAGCGGCGTTACCGGCGGTATTGATCAAGCATTTCGAGGCTCGATGCCCGATTTGTCCGCTTTTACCAAGATCAAACCTTCTGTACATATGGTCCCGGTCACAGTTTCACCGGTGTGACCTCGGGCACAGCATCGACAGAATGTGACCGTCCGGGCACACGGAGCAGTCATCGGCCGCGCAAAACCCGTCGTCCGGACGCGGACCCGTGACCCCAGCCACAACCTCCCGTTGGTAATGGCGGTCGGCGCTCCCCGCGCCGCGCACCCGGACCGTCCCCGATCCGGTGCACCCAGAACGTCAGGGCGAACGAGGAGTCTTTGTGCCGCGCATGCTTGAGGTGAGCGAGGACGTACGCGCCGAGATCGGCGACGACGAGGCCGAGAGCCTGCTGGCGGGCGCCCACGCCCCCGACTCGTACGACTGCACCTCCTGCCGACAACCGGGTGACTCGCTGCGCGAGCCCACCAGCACGGTGCTGTTCGTCGGCGACGAGACCGCCGTGCTGGCGTTCGCGCACGCCCGCTGCGTCCCGTCCCAGGTCGTGCCGGTGGACGAGCAGCAGCTGCGCGGCGCCGTCGAGTCGATCGGGCAGGCCGCCCCGGCGCCCGCCGCCGTGCCGGTGCCCGCGCCGCTCGCGCCCGAGCCGGTGGTGCGGGTGGCCGTCCCGGAGCCGATCACGGCCTCGCCGACGCCCCCGCCCGGCCAGCCGCAGCCCGCGGTGCTCGGCGTGACCTGCGGCATCGTGCTGTGCGGCGACACCCAGCACGCCGCGCTGGTGGTCGAGCCGACCGGCCCGGTCGGCCGCCCGGGCGGCGAGATCGGCCAGGACGAGTTCCTCTCGCTGCTGACCGAGCACGGCTTCCAGCTGGTGACGGACGTCAACCTGGCGCCGGTCCGGCCGCGGGCCGGCTGGTCGGTGCTGATGGCGATGGGCCAGTTGCACGCGATCCTGCAGCCCTCCGCGACCGGCGGCTCGGCCGCCTGGTGGCAGGCCCACCAGCCGCTCCAGGTCACCCCGGGGTGGCGGGCCGCGGCGGCCCGCAAGTCCGAGGTGATCATGTACGCGGTGCCGGCCGGCACCATCGGCCGCCAGCCCCGCGAGGACCTGCTGCGCCTGGCCATGGACCGGGCCGCCGCCGGCGGCCTGCTCGCGGCCGGCATGCTGCCGCTGGCCGGCACCTGAGCGGGCCGGGCCGATGACCGACCCCGTGAACGACCCGGCCGCCGACGGGACGCCCGGCGGCGGCCCGGCGGCGGCCGCCGGAACGGCCGCTGACCAGGAGCGGGAGGCGCCCGCCGGGATAGCACCGGGGGCGGCGCCCCCGCATCCCGAACCGGTCTCGCTCGTTGGCTCCTACGTGTACAGCTACGACCTCGCCTCCCCCGGCCGTCCCTCCGCCCCCACCGGCCCGTTCGGCGCCGGTGCCGGCCGGTCGATCCCGAGCATGCGCCCGTCGTACGACGCGGAGCACCCGGTGTCGCCCACGCCGATCTACGACACGCTGTACTCCGAGTACCGGCGCCTGTTCCGCGCGCTGCCGGGCGACCGCTCCGGCGAGGAGGGCATGCGGTTCACCGGCTTCGCGGTCCGCGACCCGCAGCCCCGCGAGGCCGAGCGGCGCGAGGCCCCCGGGGCGCACCCGGCGTTCGAGTCGTACGCCGGGCCGGGCGCCGCGCCGTTCCGGCCCGGCCCGGCGAACGGGAACGGGCAGGGCTGGGTGGCGTCCGGCTACCTCGGCCCGGTGCCGCCCGCGGCGGGCGGCACCGCGGGCGGGCGGCACCGCTCGGTGCTGTCGCTGCCGCCGGGCCGCGAGGGCTGACCGGCCCCGTACACACGGCAGTGGGGGGGGGGGGGGGGGGCCCCGCGCCCCCCCCCCCCCCCCCCCCCCCCCCCCACCCCAGGGGGGGGAGCCCCACCCCCCCCCACAGCCCA